>DASXVP010000025.1:0-714905 GCA_036504135.1 Paludibaculum sp. | reverse complement strand
GTATTTTGGACAGCAGACCGATTCACCCGACGAAGGTGTACTGGCCAACCCGAATCACCGATGAGGCCGGAAGGGCTTCCTATGTCGTTTCTTTGCAGCACTGGTCAAGCCGCGTTTCGCGGGTCTTGGACAGCAGTGAGGTAAAGCCAACTTCACCAGCAGGTTGGCACGAGGAAACGCTGGCAACAGGTTGTCTGGGGATGGACGTGCATCTCTTTCCACACACGGTCCTCACACCTGCTGATGATCGCTGTGCCGATTGCAAAACG
Source organism: Paludibaculum sp. (assembly GCA_036504135.1). Lineage (GTDB taxonomy): Bacteria > Acidobacteriota > Terriglobia > Bryobacterales > Bryobacteraceae > Paludibaculum. The sequence continues at coordinate 714,636 of DASXVP010000025.1, read as the reverse complement.
ATTCTTTGGAGGATAAACAAGAATGCGAATTGATCGTTTAGTCCAAGCTATCTCCATCACTGGGGTAGCAATGTTCATGATGGCCGCCAGCGCCGCCACCCTCTCGTTCGACACGGCAGTGGGCTCCGGCTTTAACCACACCACTAACTGGACACTGTTCAGCACGTCAGGCGAAGCCGCGACGCTGAAGTTTCTGCCAAATGGCGGGAACGTCAGCGGCGTGCCAACCAATGCCAATTTTGGGACATTCGTCCTGACGTGCGCCACCTGCACACCCTTCGATTCCCCAAGTGCCAAGTTCGCCGGCTTCCAGCCCTTCACGTTTGACTTGTACATCACGGACCTGACCGACGGCGCCACCGGGAGGATCACCGGCACCTCGCAGTTCCTCCCAGTCGCCTCCCCGGCGCTGGTCTACCATAACGTGAGCCCGATCAGGATCATCTGGTCGCCTCTAGTCCTCGGACCAGGCCAAAATGGCGCGATCAGCGGCAGTTTCGGCCCAACCACCTTTACCACCTTCAACCCCACATTGATCGTCGGTCCGATCTCCGGCACGCTCAATGGAAACACGACGATCCAAGGATTTGTCGATTCCGGGTTTGGCCCTTCCGGCCAGGTCCCTGAGCCGGCAACGCTTGGTCTGGTCGGGGCCACCCTGGTGGGTCTCGGCATGTTCGGTCGCAAGAAGACCTCTAGCCAGTGAACTTACTGGCTTAAGGTGGGGCACGCCCGGAGGAATCATGACGCGTAGCGAACCGCAGACGATCGTGAAAACGGCCAAGGCTGGAGACAAATCGGAATCGATCCTGGTCTCAGCGTATGATCCAGTGCCCCCGCGAGGTCAGATGGTCAGGGCTCCGCATCCTGCGGAGCGGAGGAGTCATCTGGCCTCCTATTTTGGCCCGTCAGAAGAATCACACCGACGGCTTGCAGGCCGGCGCCAGCACTAGGTGCTGTCACCGGAGTTGCCAGTCAAAACACAGTGGCCTGACCGTCGACAGAGGCGATATGGGCCGACGCAGACATCCATCCTACCGGGAGCCAACAACTCCCGGATTTTTTCGTGCGGGCATCACCAATATCGCTGGTAGTCCGCGCAGCAAGCTGACCGCGCCTCGTCAACTGACCAAGGGCGGTCACTCGCGAAACGGTTGGAGGTAGCTTTTACCGGGCAGCCGCCCTGCAAATCCCAATGGGCTCAGCAGCATGTGTAGTTGGTACGTCGTGTGCACAAGGAAGGGAGTGGAGCCCGGCGCCCTCAGGGGTATTCCGGGGCGACCTAGGAGGTCAAAAATGAGAACGATTCTAGTGGTGGCGCTGGCACTTGCGCCCCTGATGGCAAAGGACAACGAGCCGGTAAAACGGCTGAACGAAGCGGCCGCAGTATTTTCCGAGATCATGGCGGCGCCGGATAAGGGCATTCCGCAGGACATGCTGGGGAATGCACACTGCATCGTGATCGTCCCTGGGCTGAAGACCGCCGGGTTCATCGTCGGCGGCAAGTATGGGAAGGGATACCTCTCCTGCCGCAACAAGGGAAACAACGGTTGGTCTGCGCCGGGCACGGTCCGCATTGAGGGCGGCAGCGTCGGCTTCCAGATCGGCGGTTCGGAGACCGATTTGATCATGCTGGTAATGAACGAGCGCGGCGTGGAAAAACTACTCGCCAGCAAGTTCACTCTGGGTGCGGAAGGCTCAGTTGCCGCCGGTCCTGTGGGTCGTACGGCGACCGCTCAGACCGACGCTCAGATGCACGCCGAGATTCTTTCATGGTCTCGCTCACAGGGACTGTTTGCCGGACTTGCTCTGGAAGGAGCCACCCTGCGCCAGGATCTGGACGACAATGCCACGCTCTACGGTAAGAAGATCGAGAACAAGCAGATCGTGACGACGGGCGTCCGTGCGCCCAAGGCGGCAGCCCGGTTGATGGGTTTGCTCAATCGGTACTCGCCGCGTGAAAACGCGAAACGTACCACTGGCGCGACGAACTAGTAGGCCGGAAATCAACCACCATGCGAAAAACGAACCTCGGCGCCGCACTCCTTATGATGTGCGGCGCTCTATCGGCCCAGGGCGCGCAAGCTCAGAACGAGAATGCGATCCGGATGGCCGATGGGGCCACACCCATCTATCGCGTCACCGTCACGACGCGAACCGCGAAGGCAGTCAATTACCAGCACCGCGGCGGTGCAACGAAGATCGATTTCAAAGGAACTGAGCTCCTTCCAAGTGCCCATGGGGAGGCCAAGGTCGAGAGCAAGCAGGGCTACATCGAGATCGAGGTCGAATTCGATGAACTGCAGCCGGCCTCAAAAAACGGAGCTGAGTATCTCACCTATGTGATGTGGGCCATCACACCGGAAGGCCGCACGTCCAACCTCGGTGAAGTCCTATTGAATGGCTCACGGGCCAAGCTGAACGTAACCACCGAGTTGCAGGTGTTCGGGTTGATAGTCACCGCCGAACCGTACTTCGCGGTCACCCAGCCCAGCGACCTGATTGTGATGGAAAACGTGATACGGGCCGATACGAAGGGCAAGATCGAAGATATCGACGCCAAGTACGAGCTGCTGCAGCGTGGCCAGTATGAACGGCTGTCGAATCCGCTGGCGTTGAAGCTGGATCACAAGCTGCCGCTGGAACTCTACGAAGCCCGCAATGCCGTCCAGATCGCACGCTCCATGGGTGCGGACCGCTTTGCCACTGAGACCTTCCAGAAGGCCGAGAAGAGCCTCGCGGCGGCGGAAGCCTACCAGGCGCGCAACGCCGGCAAGAAGCCCGTCACGATGACTGCCCGGGAAGCGGTGCAGACAGCCGAAGACTCGCGGGCAATTGCCGTCAAGCGCCAGGAGGAGGACGCGCTCATGCTGGAGAGGAAACTCTCGGCGGATCGTGAATCCCGCTCCAATAGCGACCGGGCGGCGGCTGAGGCCGAAACGGCTCGTGTCAGCCGGGATGCCGAAGCGGCCCGGTTGAAGGCGCAGGCGGATTCTGAGCAACTGACGCGGGAAAAGAACGCGCAGGCGACTGCCGCCCTGGCGGAAGCCGATCGCATCAAACAGTTGAGTGAAGCGAATGCGGCGACTGCCAGAGCTGAGGCGGATCGTCTCAGGGCTGACAACGACGCCATCGCAGCGGCTGCCAGAGCCGAGGCGGATCGTCTCAAGCGGGACAACGACGCGCAACGCGCCGCCAGCCAGGCAGAGCTTGACGCCGTCGCCAGGCAGAAGGCCCAGTTGGAGGCGGATAAAGTGGAACTGCGCGTCCTGCTGCTGAAGCAGTTCAACGACATTCTTCAGACGCGGGATACCGCGCGAGGATTGATCGTGAATATGTCGGATGTACTGTTCGACACTGCCAAGTGGACCTTGCGGCCGGAAGCTCGCGAGAAGCTGGCAAAGGTGGCCGGCATCGTGTCCGGGCATCCGGGCCTGAGGCTGGATGTGGAAGGCCATACCGACAGCGTCGGCGCGGAGGACTACAATCAGCAGCTTTCTGAGCAGCGTGGCGCCTCCGTTCGCGACTACCTGACCCAGCAGGGCATGCCTGGGAATTCGGTCACGACGAAGGGCTTCGGCAAGACAATGCCGATCGCTTCCAATGACACGGCTTCGGGCCGCCAGCAGAATAGACGCGTGGAGATCGTGATCTCCGGCGAGGTGATTGGCACGACGATCGGAAAGATCATCGCCGCCAATTAACTAGAGGGACGGCGCTTTTCGGAGGAGCGCCGTCCACGAGGAACTGAAATGCCAACCATAGCCAACCTACAGAGATCACGGCCAGTATTGGTGCCGACCCTGGTGGAGCCACTCAACGATTCATCGTTGTGGCACGCATGGGTGGCTCGGGGGCGGGTGCAGGCCCGGAGGAGAACTGCCGCGCGCACAAAAGCTGTCAAGTGGGCCTCAATAGCGGGGCTGCTGGCAGCGGCAGGACTGTGGTCCCACCTGCCCCCATACGAGGTCGTGGTCCGATGGCTCCTGGCTGGTGGCTCAATTGTCGTAATGTTCCAGGCATTTCGTGCCCGGAGCTACGCCTTTGCTGCAGTTTTCGGAGGGCTGGCGCTGCTGTACAACCCAGTGGCGCCGGCGTTTAGTCTCTCGGGCGACTGGCATCGCTACCTGGTAGTGGTCAGCGCTCTACCGTTCGTCGCGTCGCTTGCGTGGCGCAATGCCAGGCTGACTACAATTAATTAGGCGCGGTTGAAACCAGTGAGAATTTCGAAAAGCCCGCTGTGGGGGCACGCAGCCGGTGTGATTCTGACCCTTGTTGCCTGGACTGCGACCGGCCAGCAATTGAGAGCGATCGACTTCAGCGAGTACCCGGTCTCGGCGATCGCAGTCGATCCGCAAGGCAATACCGTAGTGGCGGGTTCCTACTCGTACCGGCAGTGCGGAGTGTCGGGCCGCACTCCCTATTCCTGCTACCACGTCTTCATCTCCAAGCTGAACCCGAAGGGTGAGTTCATCTTCTCTGTAGCGATGGCCGGCGAGTACGATGAGCGCGCCTCTGGTGTGGCTGTGGACCCCGCGGGCAACATCTATGTCGCCGGCTGGACGGGATCACCGGACTTCCCCACAACCGCGGGCAGCCTGCAAACTGCCTTTGGCGGGAAGGTCCTGGACGCGGAGCTTGAGGGCGGCGGAGACGGATTTCTGATGAAACTGAGCCCCACGGGCGAGCTGTTGTTCTCTACGTTTCTCGGCGGCAGCGACGATGATCAGATCCGCTCCGTGGCGCTGGATGCTGCCGGCAACATCTACGTGGCGGGGCGCACGTATTCGCGGGACTTTCCGCAAACACACGGGGCGGTGCTTCCGGGCGCCACCAGCGCCTTCGCCGCGAAGATCAATCCCGATGGAAGCACAATCCAATATGCAAAGATCCTGGGCGGAACCGGGTCATCGCAGGTGAATTCTATCGCTGTCATGCCGGACGGCCGCACCTTCGTGGGAGGGACCACCGCGGCACGCGACCTGCCTACCACCCCTGGCGTGATTCAGGAGACATCGGGCAAGCGAATACCCGACGTCTTCCGGCCGGATGGTTTCGTCACCAGCCTGGATGCCGATGGGAATTTGCTTTACTCCACCTACCTTGGCGGCTCCGAGTCCGACACGATCTCAGCCATCGCCGTCGACGGCGCCGGGTTCGCCCATGTAGCCGGCTCAACGCAATCATCTGATTTCCCGGTCAGGCCCGACGCTCTCCAAACCACACTACATTTCGGGTATGTGGACCGCTACGGAATCTTCTACGACCGGGGCGACGCATTTGCGGCCAAGTTGGATCCGGATGGGCGGCGCCTGGTTTACTCGACGTTCCTGGGTGGCAGCCGGTACGATGATGCCCGCTCTGCCGCACTTGACCCTCAAGGTGACTTCTACGTAGCTGGCGTGACGGCTTCGTACGATTTCCCGTATACGGCCGGAGGCTTGGCCAACTGTGAGAAGCAGGGGTTTCTGGTGCGATTGACGGCGGCTGGCGAGCTCCTGTACAGCACCCATCTGGGGGACTTCACTCAGGCGATCGCCATTGGCGGCGATGGGGCCGCGCGAATCTCAGGCCGGGACCGCCCGCATGGTGCGGATACCCGTTACCAGTACGATGTACTGTTCCAGTTGGACCTCGGCCTACTAGCCACAACCGGACCGTTTTTCGGTTGTACTCAGAGCGCCACAGCGATCTCACAGTATCTGGCGCCGGCCGCACCGGGCGCGCTACTCAACGTTTATGGCTCCGGATTGCAGCAAGCCAGAGTACTGTTTGATGGAATAGAGACCCGGGTGATGTCGGCGACCGATCAAATGGTCCAGGTCGTCGTTCCTTCCACGGTTATACCCGGCGGGGTTACGGCTCTGGAGCTGCAAGTCAGGGATCAGCCGAGTGCGGTGGTGAGCCTGCCAGTGGTGTTGGCGGCTCCGGGGGTACTTCAAACCGGCGGCCCCAGCACTGGCTTCGCGGTGGCGAAGAATGAGGATGGCACATGGAATTCGCTGGCCAACCCGGCAGCGCCCGGCTCGGTGGTGGCGCTATATGTGACGGGGTTGGGGGAGCCGGCATTACCAGTGCACGTCCACGCAATCGGGGCACTGGTATCGGTCGAGAAGGCAGTGAGCATGCCGGGCCGGTCAATTGTGAAGATCCGGTTGGCGCCCGGCGTGAGCTCGTACACGTTTGGCCTGCTGTTGCTGGGGGCGGCAGCGCCGTACTACTACAGCAACGAGTTCTTCCTCGCCGTGCAACCGTAGACGAGGGGAGGGCGCCTGCCCCCGTTTTACTCGAACTTCTCCACGGCCATGAACGTGATGTCGTCGGTTTGAGGCATGCCGTGAGTGAACTCCGCAACAGCCTTCAAACAGCTCAGCTCAATCTCCTGGCTGCCCGCGCGGGCAGCCTGCTCGATAATCTCCCTCAGCCTCTCTTCGCCAAAGACTTCACCCGTTGCGTTTTCCGCTTTGGTCAGGCCGTCGGACGACACCACCAGAATGTCCCCCTTGGCGAGATGGAACTTGCGGGGACGATAGGTAGCAAAATCGAACATTCCCAGCATATAGGCGTCTGAGACCAGTTCTTCGATCGCTCCGCTGGCGGAGCGGAACAGATATACCGGAGTATGCCCCGCGCTGATAAACTGCCCGGTGCCGTCCGGGTTCAGTTGAAATAGGAAGAGCGTCACGAACTGGTCCGGAAGAGACTTTTCGCAGAGGAGCCGGTTGACCCGGCTCAGGATCTCATCCAGTTGAGCCCCAGACCGGAACTCCATACTGAGAGCGCCGAGCACCATGGCACTCAGCAGCGCGGCCGGCATCCCCTTGCCGGAAACATCGGCTAGAACTCCGATCCAATCGTGCGAACTCAGTTGCAGAAAATCGTAGAAATTCCCACCTAGGTAACTCGTCGGATGATTGAAGGCACGGACGTGGAACTTCTCAGGCCGGGGCAGGACACGAGGGAGCAGGCTTCGCTGCGTCTCCTGAGCCAAAGCCAGCTCGCGCACGGCCGTCTTTCGTTCCGCCAGAGTTTTGATGCGAACGACCTCACGGCTGACTTCTAGGGCCTGCACAGTCCCCTCCAGCACTTTGCTGTGGGTTCTCGTTTGGAGGTGCAACAGGCGGACTTCCAGAATGTTGTGCACGCGTGCCCGGAGTTCCGCCAGATCAAATGGCTTGCTGACAAAGTCCTTGGCGCCTGCCTCCAGCGCGCGCAGTTTGTGATTCGGTTGCGCCGTGATGACGAGGACCGGCAGGTAGCCGTTCGCTTCAATGTCCCTCAAGCCTTCCATCACCTGGAATCCGTCCATCACTGGCATCAGGAGATCCAGCAGAATCAGGTCGTAACCGTTCTTGCGGTGCAGTCCGCAGACCTCGCTCGGATCGGTTGTGGATTGGACGGAAGTATAGCCGGCGACACGCAGCATTCCCTCTAACAGCGCAACATTGGCTTCCATGTCATCGACGATGAGGATTCTGGCGGTCAGAATATCGTTCGAGGTGATCATGATATTTCGTCCGGACCTACTTGGGGTGAGCAGTCGATTACTCCGAGACTGCCCGCGGTGTTCGACTCGAGTGCCAATTCCAGTGTGGCCATCAGTACATTGAGCTTGATCGGCTTTGTCAGATACCGGAAGAATCCAGCGCGCAGCCCCTTCTCGATGTCACGCGGCATGGCGTTGGCACTCAGGGCCACCACGGGGATCCGCGCGGTTGCCGCGTCCTTGCGGAGGATGCCGAGCGCTTCGATGCCGCTGATGCCGGGCAGATTGATGTCCATCAGGATCACATCCGGATGGTGGGCGCGGGCGAGCTCGACGCCCCGACTTCCGTCGATGGCGCTGAACAGCCGGATATCGGGGCGGCGTGCGATCAACTGCTGGACCAGCTTTAGATTCGCCGGGTTGTCCTCCACATAGAGAAGTGTGCGCAGCGGCGCGCCGTTCTGAGCCTGCTTCGGAGCAATCATCGCGGCGTGCGCCTTGTCCGCAGTCAGTTGTGGATCAGCAGTGGCTTTCAGCTCGAACCAGAATATGCTTCCAACACCGACGGTGCTTTCCACACCGATTACGCCACCCATCAGTTCCACCAGCCGCTTACTCATCACCAGGCCGATACCCGTTCCCTGCTCGATGCTCCGCTCCTGTCCGAGACGGTTGAACGGCTGGAATAGCTGCATCAACTTGTCCTGAGATAACCCTTCGCCGGTGTCCCTGACACTTACGCGTACACGCTCAGGGGTACTGCTGGCGTAGTCTACGATCACCGTGCCATTCGCCTCGCCGTACTTGATTGCGTTGGCCAGGAGATTGATGAGTACCTGCTTTAACCGAGTGCGGTCAGCATAAACGAAGCACGGCTTGTCGAAATAGGGGAAGCTCATTTTGATGCCGCGCTTTTGCCCCTGCGGCTCGATCATGGACTGGCATTCCAACATCACTTCCGTCAGCGACGTCGGCTCCAGGGACAACGCCAACCGGCCGGATTCGATCTGCGAGAGGTCCAGGATCTCGTTGATCAATTCCAGTAGGTACCAGCCCGCATGAAGAATCTGGTCAATGCTGGCCGATTGAGAATCCGTTGGCGGCGGGGAATCGGAATTGATGAGCTGCGCAAAGCCGAGGATCGCATTGAGCGGCGAGCGGAGCTCGTGGCTCATGCTGGAAAGGAAATCCGATTTCGAGAGGTTCGCCTTTTCCGCCGCGGCCTTGGCTCTCTCCAGTTCCACATTCGTCCCTTGCAGCGCGCTTTCAGAGCGCTTGCGATCTGTGATGTCGCGCGCCGCGGCGAGTACGCCCTGCAATCTCCGGTCGCGATCGTGAAGGATGGACGCGTTCCAGGAGACCACTGTCTCCTTGCCATCCCGGGCGCGCGCGGTGAGCTCATAATCGGTGACCTTACCGCCGCTCAGCACCAGACGGATGCCTGCCGCGGCCCGCTCCGGATCGGTGAAGTAGTGTTTGACCGGTGCGCCGATCAGTTCATCGCGCGTGCAACCTGTGAGTGCCTCCATCTGCCGGTTGACATCCGTGAGGATGCCGGCCGGATTGGTGATCATCAGTGCGTCGATGGAAGATTCGATGAGTGACCGGGTGTAGAACTGCAAGTCCCGCAGGCGCTGATCCAGCAGCTTCTGCTCGGCTTCCACCTGTTTGCGGGCGGTGTTATCGGTGCCGATGAGAAGGTAGCCAATGATGGCGCCAACGTCGTCGCGCAGGGCCGTGACCGACACAACCGCTGGGAGGCGGGTGCCGTCCTTGCGGATATAGGTCAGTTCGTAAATGTCCTCGATGCCGCGCGAGGCCTTGAAGACCAGAGCCTCGAAGCCTGGCGTGATTGCGGTCGCCAACTCCAGACTAAGTGCCCTCGCGCGCGCGACTACCTCCAGCGGGTCAGAGATGTCGGCAGGCGTGATCTTGTCCACGACATCGACAGCGGTGTAGCCCAGCATGCGCTCGGCGCCGACGTTGAAGATCTGGATCACGCCCTTCGCGTCGGTGGCGATGCTGGAGAAGTTGGCGCTATTGAAGATCGCATTTTGAAGCGCCCCGGCCTTGAGCAGCGCTTCTTCCGCCTGTTTGCGGGCGGTGTTATCGGTGCCGATGAGAAGGTAGCCGATAATGGCGCCAACGTCGTCACGCAGGGCCGTGACCGAGACAACCGCCGGGAAGCGGGTGCCGTCCTTGCGAATGTAGGTCAGCTCGTAAATGTCCTCGATGCCGCGCGAGGCCTTGAAGACCAGAGCCTCGAAGCCTGGCGTAATTTGGGTAGCCAACTCCAGACTCAGTGCCCTCGCGCGCGCGATCACTTCCTGCGGGTCGGAAATGTCGGCCGGCGTGATCTTGTCCACGACATCGAAGGCGGTGTAGCCGAGCATGCGCTCGGCGCCGACGTTGAAGAGCTGGATGACTCCCTTCTCGTCGGTGGCGATGCTGGAGAAATTGGCGCTGCTGAGGATCGCATTCTGCAACGCCCCCGTTTTGAGTAGGGCAGCTTCCCGCCCGACTTCGGTCACGACGTCACCCGGGCCATCGGCATCTCCGGGAACATCGGGCGCATTGCCTCGATCTGACATTTTGCAGCACACTCCGTCTGGCTATAAAGAACACTCAGGCCTCGATCAATACACTGTCCCAGCACGCGCATGGCCAAGTATCCTTTCACGCTGATTTGCAGCCTTTTTTGGTGAAGATTGTCAATCCGGCAGTGGGGTTTGGAGTCCAAATCGTGACCATATGCGGTTACATGACCGCATATGGTCACCCATCCGAGCCGCCAGCGGCGCGCTTGGCGACAGCAAGAGCGCCCGGTCCCAGCCGAATCTTCGATTCCAAATCCCGGGTCGCTCTGACCCCAAGTCGTTAAGTGATCGTATTTCGCCACGAGCGGGAAGAACTGGAAGGCTGCGGCGGCGTGCCTAGTAGCGAGATAGAGGTTGGCGCTGCACGTGCAGTAGGACTTCTGCGGTCACGAGAAAAGGCGAGCGCTGCCGCGCTCCCACCGAAGGCACGATCAGGAGGCATTGAATGTCCGAATTAAACGCAGTGGTGGCCGTGTATGGCACTCACGGCGAAGCAGAGGAGGCGGTGAAGGCGCTGGAGCAGGCCGGAGTCGACATGCGGACCTTGTCGATCATCGGTAAGGACACTCACACCGAAGAGCATGTGGTGGGCTACTACAACACCGGCGACCGGATGAAGTACTGGGGCAAGACCGGAGCCTTCTGGGGGGGAGTCTGGGGCCTGTTATTGGGCTCTGCTGCGTTCGCCGTCCCGGGAATAGGTCCGGTGCTGATGGCAGGCCCGATTGTCGCGTGGATCGTTGGAGCGCTGGAAGGCGCGGCCGTGGTTGGCGGCCTGAGTGCCATCGGAGCGGGGCTCTATGGCATCGGCATACCTGAGTACAGCGTTCTTCAGTATGAAACGGCACTCAAGACGGACAACTTCCTGCTGATGGTGCACAGCACAGCCGCGGAGGTCGAAAAGGCAAAAAAGGTCCTTGAAGGCACCAAACCCATCAATGTGACAATTCACTCGGCCGACGTCGCGACCACGCTCAACGCGTAGTTCCGCTGGCGGAGCGATCAGGGATCTCGAGCAGACAACACGGGACTATTACCCGGGAGGGCAAAGCAATGCTAGTGAACGCGTCGATCCTAAAGGGATTTGTGATCCGAGCCTCGGATGGCGACCTCGGTACCGTGGTTGAGCCATACTTCGACGACGAGACCTGGGCCATCCGCTATTTCACGGTGGACACCGGAAGTTGGCTCGGTGGCCGGCGAGTCCTGATCTCGCCGATGTTCGTTCTCGGAGCGGACTGGCAAGGCAAGTGCCTCGATGTGGCTCTCACGAAGAAGCAGGTTGAGGACAGCCCGAGCATCGACACAAACCTGCCCGTGTCGCGGCAACATGAAGCCACTTACCTCGGATACTACGGATACCCCAACTACTGGGATGGCCCTTATCTCTGGGGCCCCTCCTACTATCCGATGGGCTTGGCTGTGACAGCGCCGACTTTCGTGGATCCGGCTGAGGACGGCACTCGGACCGCATCGGCGGATTCCCATCTGCGCAGTGCGGAGGCGGTTACAGGCTATAGCATTGATGCCGCTGATGGTGAGATCGGTCATGTGTGCGGGTTTGTCGTGGACGATGAGGCCTGGGCGATCCGCTACATTGAGGTGGCTACCCGCAACTGGTGGCCGGGCAAGAAGGTCCTGTTCTCACCGGGATGGGTCGAACGGGTCAGTTGGCCCGATGCCACAGTCCACGTCGGCCTCTTGCGGGAAGCAATTCAGAGCGCCCCGGCTTACGACGAGGCCATGCCGATCTCCCGAGAGTACGAAAACCTGCTCCACGTTCACTATGGGCGGCCGCCGTATTGGCTGAACAAGGTCGAGCAGGAGCCGGCGCTCACCCTGTCCGACCTTTGATTTGACATCAGGGTACTTCGAGCAACACCTGGAAGCAGCAGGGAGCCAGGGACGGTTCGCTTCCACCTGACAAGCGCTCAATCGCAAAGTACAGCGCCAACACGCTCAGAGAAAGGTACGGTGATCGCTTCAGATAAGACCGGCACGTTGACGCGCAACGAAATGACGGTGCGGGTGATTGTCACGGCGGCCGGGAGTGTGAATTTGACAGGTACCGGCTACGCGCCCGTCGGTGATGTGCGCACGCAAGGCGGTGACGCGCTCACGGGTGACGTGGAGGACGAGACAGCGCAGCTGCTACTCGCCGCTGCGCTGGCGAACAATGCGCAGTTGCTCGAGCGGGACGGAATCCGGAGTATCCAAGGTGATCCGACGGAAGCGGCACTCCTGGTCGCGGCGCGAAAAGCGGGTCTCGACCAATCGGCCATCATGACTCGATTTCCACGTGTGGCAGAAGCGCCGTTTTCGTCCGACCGCAAATTGATGAGCACCGTGCATGAGGACGAGGGGGTAGTGGGTGACCGGTTGGTCTTCACGAAAGGCGCGCCCGGCATACTGTTGGAGCGCTGCACGCAGGAGTTAGCCGGACAGGCGTCTCGTCCACTGACGACGGAATGGCAGGCAGAGATCCTGCGGAACACCGAGATGCTTGCGGCGGAGGCGTTGCGGACTCTGGGAGTTGCATTCCGCTCGCTGGGGCCCCGCAAAACCGGCGAGAGCGCACCGGACTCAGCCAGGGAATTGGAGCACGATCTTGTGTTTCTCGGCGTGAGCTGCATGCTCGATCCGCCATGCCCCGAGGCGCGCGCCGCCGTGGAACGTGCTCGCGCCGCCGGCATCCGGTCCGTCCTCATTACGGGCGATCATCCGGGTACAGCAGTGGCGATCGCGCGGGAACTTGGCATGACGTCGGACGATCGAGTGGTCAGCGGCGCGCAACTCGATTTGATGTCCGATGAGGATCTGGCGGCGGCCACGCGCGAAGTGGCGGTCTACGCGCGGGTCAGCCCCAACCACAAGCTGCGCATCGTGAAAGCTCTCCAGCGCAATGGTGAGGTTGTGGCGATGACGGGCGACGGCGTCAACGACGCGCCCGCTTTGAAATCCGCCGACATTGGCGTAGCCGTGGGCACCACTGGGACGGATGTGTCGAAAGAGGCAGCCGACCTTGTCCTGACCGACGACAACTTCGCCACCATCGTCGCCGCGGTGGAAGAGGGACGCGCCGTCTTCGACAACATCCGGAAGTTCTTGCGATATCTGCTCTCGTCCAATGCAGGCGAGGTACTGACGGTGTTCTTCTCGGTTCTGTTTGCGGCGCCGTTGGGTCTGGGCGCGCAGGGCATGCTGGTGCTGCCTTTGTTGGCAACCCAGATCCTGTGGATCAACCTCTTGACTGACGGTGCGCCAGCCCTGGCGCCGGGCGTGGACACGCCCGCCCCGGATCTGATGAGCCGGCCACCACGGCCGCGTGGCGAAGGTGTCATCAACAGCCGCATGCGGCTCGATATCGGGCTGGTCGGAGTGGTGATGGCGGCAGGCACTTTGCTGATGTTCGATGCGGCGCTGCCCGGAGGCTGGATTGAGGGGCTTGGTGGCATTGCGTACGGGCTCACGATGGCATTCACCAAGGATGCCTGTATGCGTTACCGACACCGGAAGAAGCCAATCACGGACGTGGTCGTCGCCGAGCCTATGGCCAACGTCTACCCACACCTGAGCAATACCGGCAGGACCAATCGATCCCATGGCAAACCGTTCGCGCCTGCGCCGCCGGCAATACCTACGACTTCGAGATCAAGACTGTTACGCCGCTGCGCTGGAAGCATGCCGGTGGCGACCGCCAACTGCTGTTGCTGATCATCCGGCCGGTTGCCTATCGCCTCAAGCAAGGCGCCGATCTGAACTACCGCAAGCCTGCCTACCTGATCTGCACCGACCCTGCTCTCAGCCCGCAGCAGATCCTACAGTCCTATCTCTGGCGATGGGAGATCGAGGTCAACTTCCGCGACGAGAAGACCCTGCTCGGATTCGGAGAGCCTCAGGTCAGAATCGAGGCCGCCGTCCGCACCACGGCCGCCTTCTTTGTGTTCGTCTACGCGATCCTGCTCCTCGCGCTGCAGCAGAGCCAACTCGCGCACACACCCTTGCCGACTCCCCGTTGGCAGCGCAGAAAACCCAAACGCCCACAACAGCGCGTATCCACGACTCAAGCCATCTCCCTGCTCCGGGCCTCCGTGTGGTCCTCGGCGCTGGGCCTCACGAATAAAAACGGCTTCGCTACGGTCAACCCGACCACGGCGAAGCCGCCTCAAATCCAATTCGCCCTGAAATCGGCAGTCCTGTACGCGACAGGATAGCCAAACACGAGTGAGCGGCCCAATTCGGGCCGCCCGTTCATTTGGACATCGAATCCGGCCCTCCACTTTTGCAATGTCACCCCGCCGTGATATATTAAAAGGGTTGTCCGAAGTGAACGCGGGGACGTAGCTCAGTTGGTTAGAGCGCCGGCCTGTCACGTCGGAGGTCGCGGGTTCGAGCCCCGTCGTCCCCGCCATTTGCTCCTCTTCCCCCCCACGATCTGATACGCTGGCTTCTTATGCTTCCTCCGCAGAACCAGCCTGCCCTTCATCTGGAAAACTCCGCCGACTATCGGGAAAACTACGCCAATAGCGTGCAGTTGCGGGCCAGTCTCTGGGACTTCCTGCTGCTGTTCGGCACCCTTCGCCAACAGTCCCCCGAGGCAGTCACCATTCAGAACTTCCAGGGCGTCTATCTGAGCCCACAACAGGCCAAAGCGCTTCTCAACGTGCTCCAAACCAACGTGCAGCAGTATGAATCTGCCTTCGGCGAGATCCGCCTGGAGCCGCAGGGCGACGCTAGCCTGATCCAGTAGCCGGGGGATGCCGCGCCCGGTTCGGACCTCCACTTACCTGACATTCGCCATACTTCTGTCCGTTGTCGTTCTGCTGGCCCACGCCAGCTACTTCACGATGCCGCCGGTATGGGACGAGGTGCCCTGGCCCTGGGGCAACTGGCCGCCTGTGCCGGTGGTGAGAACGGCCGTGCTGTTAACCGCAGCGCTTACAACCCTGGGCGCGTTCCTGCTGGCCATCGAGCTGTGCGGATCCCTGCCGGGCGTCCCGGCCATCTTCGCTGTCGCGGCGCTGGCTGCCTCGCCGCTCTTCTACATGCAGTCTGTGCTGGTCCTGCCGGCGATGCCGGCCACCCTGTGTGCCACCTTCGGGTTGTGGTTCGCTGTGCGTCGGCGCTGGCTGGGGGTGGCGGTCTGTGCGGCAGTCCTGGCGGCTCTGATTGGCTTCACCGCGCCTCTCTTTCACTTCCGCGGCGGCCTGCCCGGCTATCGCAGCTTCGCCGCAGGTCTGGCGCGGCGTCTGTTCGTCCTGTTTGTGGCGGATGGCCACCTTGTCGCTACCGCGGGCCTGATGCTCGCACTGAGCTCAGGCCGTCTGCGGCGCCGCCGCTGGGCCATCGCCGGCGCCTTCTGTGCCGCCTGGTTCGTCCTCTGCCTGCTGTGCTTGCCGAGGAGCGATAGGGAACTGCTGCCGATCCTGCCGGTGCTGTTCACCGCAGCCGTGGCCGGCTTTCACACCCTCCCCCAGAAGTACCGGCATCCGGCCTGCGGCTTGCTGCTGGCCTCGCTGGTGGCCGGGCTCTTCTGGCATCCCTTCAATCTGCCATTTCCCCTGGAGAACAGCTTGGCGCTGGGCGAATCGGCCGATCTTCATCGACGGGCGGCTGTGTATCTGGAGGGCCATGCCGGCAACCATTCCATCTGCGCCGCGGCGCCGATGCTGGATGAGCTCTCCCGACCGGAGCTGGGCTATGTCACACGCCAGTTGAACGTCACGTCCACCTGCACAGCTCAGACTCCGCCAGACTTCTACGTCCGCTTTTCGCCCTACTGGGAGACCCCGGATTCGCTCATGCAGCACGGCAGCGCGAGGGCCGCGCTTCGCAATTTGCTGGCAGTCGAGTCTCCGCTGTCATCCGGCGAAGTGAGCCGCACCTTCGGCCTGCAGTTGCTCACCCGCATGGAGCGCGAGGGGCAATCGGTGGAGATCTATGGGCGCTACCTGAGCAACCGGAAGATATTGGAGTAGTCGTCCGTCCACAGTGGCAGCCATGTGGCCGGCGGGGGGATCTGGCCGGCCTTTTGGAATGCCTCCTGATCGAACATCGCCGAGTTCGAGGAGATCAACACCCACGTCGTGCCGTAGCACCGGCCATTGGTGTCGTCGTCGGTCTCCACGACCAGTACGCGCTTCCCCAGCGCCGCGGCCTGCCGCTCCAGCACTGGCTTGAGATCGATAAACCGGTTCGAAATATGCACCGCCAGCACTCCGTCCGGGCGCAGATGGTGGAAGTACAGCAGCATCGCCTCGCGCGTCAACAGGTGTACCGGGATGGAATCCGAGGAGAACGCGTCCACGGCGATGGTGTCGTAGTTCTGCACCGGTTCGCGTTCCATGGAGAGCCGCGCGTCGCCCAGCACGATATCGATGGCGCCCTCGGCGTTCTGCAGATACCAGAAGAGCGTGTTGGCGATATCTTTCACCTGGGGGTTGATCTCGTAGAAGCGGTATAGATCGCCCATGTGCGAATAGGCGGCGATGTTGCCAGTGCCCAGGCCCACCACGCCCACGCGCTGGATGTCGCCGATCTTGCGCGCGCCCATCACCAGGCCCAGCCCTGAATTCTCGCAGTAATAGGTGGCCACCTCACGCCGCCGGGCGGGATGCGTGTACTGCTCGCCATGGTTGATGGAGCCATGCACCAGGGAGCGGTAGGCATCCCATTCATACACGTTCTCATACTGCCGCACGCGCAACTCGCCGTAGAAGTTCCGCTTCACCAGGAGATTGCCGACTGTCTCCTGGCGCATCTCCCGGCCCAGCATACCCAGGATGAGCGCGCCCGCGGTGAGCGCCGCGATGGAGGGCCAGCCCAGCAACTCGCGCCGGAACGGCCACTCCGGCTCACGGTAGATGATCAACAAGCCCAGGAACGTGCAGAGTCCCAGTGTGATGGGAAATTCGTAGTAGGCATTCAGTACATACGGAGCAACCAGGGCAACGAACACCCCGCCAATTGCGCCGCCAATGGAGATCATCAGGTAGAAAGCCGTGAGGAACTTCGGATGCGGCTTCAACCGGGCGAGCTCGCCGTGGCACACCATGCAGACGACGAAAAACGCGGCGGCATACAGCCCGATCATGATGCGCATGTCCGGCCGGTCCGCCGGGCCCAGGTGCATCAGATAACCGAGTCCGCCGATCGCCACCGGCAAGGCGCCCAGGAACCACGTTCGCCGGTACCAGCCCGCGGCATCAAAGCAAAGGATAAATGACAGCAGATAGAGCGCCAGCGGCAGAATCCAGAGAAACGGGATCGGCGCCAGATCCATGCTCATGTGGGTGGTGAGCGCCAGCAGCAGCATTGAGGGGCAAGCCGCCAGTGCAATCCAAAGAAAGTACTGGCCGCGGGCGGACGCGGCGGCCGGCGCCTCTTCCTCGGCCGGTTGCTCCTCGGCCGCTACGGAGCCGCGCCAGCTCCGCCAGCCAGTGTAGATGCACAACCCGGCGAACAACGCGAATGCCACGCTCCAGGTGACGGCCTGCTGGCGCAGCGTCAGGTTAGGCTCCACCAGCGGTGGATAACTGAGCAGCGCCAGCATGGAGCCCAGGTTGGAGAGGGCAAACAGACGGTAGGGCGTCGCGCCGGGATTCGATTGCACATACCAAACCTGGATCAGCGGGCCCGTGGTGGAGAGCAGGAAATACGGCAACCCGATGGAGGCGGCCAACAGACCGAGAATCCGCAGCGTCGGCGCGTCCGGCGTCAGCGGCTTCCAGCTCGCGCTGGGCATGATGGGCAGCAGCGCCAGGCACGGCAGCAGCAGCGCGGCATGCAGCATCCACTGCTGCTTCGGCTTCAGCCGCTTGGCGATTCCGTGCGAGTAGAGGTAGCCCAACAGGAGCGTCGTCTGGAAGAACAGCAGGCAGGTTGCCCACACCGCGGCGGTGCCGCCAAACCACGGCAGGATCATCTTGGCGATCATCGGCTGGACCTGAAAGAGCAAAAATGCGCTCAGGAATATGGTGAGTGCGTAGAACAGCATCGGGAATTCCTGATTCTACGGCATTATGGTGATGACGAGGAACTCCGCCTGTGGAATGCCGCTCCGGCTGCGGCGCGTGCTGCATCGCGCCATCCATCTCCAGTCCCATCCCCGGCATGCCGTATGGCAAGCCGGCGGGGGTTCGTTGTGCGCAGCTCACACCGGATCTGCGCTGCGCCGTCTTCGGGTTGCCGGTGCGCCCTGCGTGCTGCTCCGGCCTGGAGCCCTCCACCGAAATGTGCGGGGCCGGTGCCGAGGAAGCCATGCAGGGCTTGCTTCTCTTGGAGGCCGCCACGCGGCCGGATCATTCGTAGCGCAGGGCCGTGATGGGGTTCACTCGCGTCGCGCGCAGAGCCGGCGCTGCGCAGGCCAGCAACAACACCAACAGCAGCACAGCGCTCATCACCACGAAGGGCATGGGATCAAAGGCGCCAATGCCATAGAGCGTCCCGCGCAGGTAGCGGTTCAGCGCCACCGCGCCGGCCGCCCCCACCACCACCCCGCCCATACCGGTCAGCAAGCCCTGCCGCAAAACCAGCCGCAGCACGTCGGCCCGCTGCGCCCCCATCGCCATGCGGATGCCAAACTCGCCGGTGCGCTGCGCCACCGAATACGCCATCACGCTGTAGATGCCCAGCCCGGCCAAGCCCAGTGCGACGGCGGAAAACAATCCAATCAGCAAGCTGAGGAAGCGCGGGCGCGCCTGCGCCTCGGCCATCACGTCGTCCATCGTGCGTACGGCGGCTACCGGCAGCGCCGGATCCAGTTCGCGCACCGTGGCCCGTGCCGACGCCGCCAGCCGCATGGGGTCGGTGGCCCCGCGGATCACTACATAGAATGAGCGGAAGCTACCCTCGGATTGCGCCACCGGGTAGTACAGCTCGGTGCCCGCCGGCTGATCCAGGCCTTTGTTTCTGACGTCGGCCACCACGCCCACAATCGTCCGCCAGGGGTCCTGGAATCCGGGCTTCATGCGCTTGCCGATGGCGCTCTGGCCGGGCCAGTAGATCCGCGCCAGCGTCTCGTTTACCACCAGCACGCGTGGCGCGTCGGCGCCATCGCTGGCCGTGAAAGTGCGGCCCTCAATCAGGGGAATGCCCAACGTTTCAAAGTAGCGCGTGCCCACACCGTTCCAGTAATCGATGTTCTGGATCGGGCCGCCCGGCTTCTGCACCCAGCCCTCAATCTGCGTGTCGCTGGCGTTCACCGGCCGCATCGGCGGCAGGCCGGCCACCAAGGAAGCGCTCACGGCGCCGGGGATCGTCTCCAGCCTCTGCTCCAGCTTGTTCCAAAAGGCGAGCACCTCGGCCGGCTGGCTGTAGAGCTGTCTGGGCAGCGCCACGCGCATCGTCAGAATGTTAGCCGGGCGGAATCCTGTCTGCGTCGCCTGCAGCTTCCAGAACGCGTTCAGCATCAGACCGGCGCCGATCAGCAATACCAGCGCCAGCGAGATCTCCGACGTGATCAGCAGGCGCCGCAGCAGGTGCGCCTGCTTGGTTGCGGTGGTGCGCCCGCCGGCCGCCTTGAGCGTCTCAGCCAGCGCGCGAGGCATCGATTGCACCAGCGGCGCCAGGCCGAAGAAGATACCGGTGGCGAGAGAGATCAGCACCGTAAAGCCCAACACGCGGCCATCCAGGCCGATCTCCGATGCCCGCGGCAGGCTGCCCGCCGCCGCGCTCAGGATCAGCCGCAGGGCGCCCCACGCGAAGGCCAGGCCCAATGCCGCGCCGCTCAGCGAGAGCAGCGTCCCCTCGATCATGAACTGCCGGATCAGCTCCGTCAGCGACGCGCCCATCGCTCGCCGCACCGCGATCTCTCTTTGCCGCGCCTCGGCCCGCGCTAGCAGCAGATTGGCCACGTTGCCGCAGCCGATCAGCAGCACGAACCCCACCGCGGCAAACAACGCCCACAGCGCCGGGCGAACCGCGCCCGTCACCTCCTCCTGCAAGGAGAACATCACCAGCGGATGGCTCTCCGGATGGAAGGAGTGACTGCCGCCGGGCGTGGCCTTCTCGCCCAGAGCGTTGACATACTGCGCGGCCTCGGCCCGCGCCTGCTCCAGCGAAACCCCGTCGTTCAGCCGCCCCAGCAGATGCCAGCGGTGACTGCTGCGCGCTCCGGGGCTCGCCGGGTTGATCTGTGTGGTCCACCACAGTTCCGCCGGCTCCGTTTCGCCAGGAGGGAACTGAAATCCGTCCGGCATCACGCCCACGACGTTGGCCTTCTGGCCGTCCATCCAGACATCGCGGCGCAGGATATTTGGATCGCTCCCAAAGACGCGGCTCCACAGCCCGGCGCTGATGACAACCGCGCGCGCCGCGCCCGGCACATCGTCTTCCGGCGTCAGCAGCCTGCCCAGGCGGGGCTGCACGCCCAGGGTCCCCATCAGAGTGCCGCTGACGAAACTGCCGTTGGTGCGCACCGGCTCACCGCCGCCCCCGAGGTTCACCCCGCCCGTCTGCCAGACGTCCAGCGTGCGCCAGCTCTTGAGATCCCGGCGCATCTCGACGAACTCCGGGCTGGACGTCCAGAAGCGGCGCAGGCCGCCGTTCGGGAACTTCGGAAACTCCGTATACACACGCGCCAAACGCTCCGGCTGGTTGTAGGCCAAGGGCCGCAGCAACACTGCATTGACCACGCTGAAGATGGCGGCGGTGGCCCCGATGCCCAACGCCAGGCAGGCGATCGCGGCCGCCGCAAAGCCGGGACTGCGCCGCAGCGAACGGGCCGCGAGACGTGTTTCCTGCACGAGGTTAGGCATAGGTGCTCACTATGTATACGCCCGGAGGGCGTGCCTTTGCCCGTCCAAGTATGTAAAATGTCAGCGACACCGGAGTCCCATGAAACGTTTCGCCATATTTCTCATCGCGGCTGTGCTCAGCGCGGCCACGTCCATCCCCAAAGGCTTCAAGGCCATCTTCAACGGCAAGGACACCAAAGGCTGGCACATCAGCGAGGTGAACCATCACGGCAACACCAAGGGCTTCACCGTGAAGGAGGGAGTCCTACTGGTGACGCAGGACAAGCCCGGCAACGGCGGCATCCTGCTGACCGACAAGAAGTATAAGAACTTCGAAATCACGTTGGAAGTCAATCCGGACTACGGCTGCGACGGCGGGCTGTTCCTCCGTTCCAGCGAAAAGGGCGAGGCCTACCAGGTGATGCTCGATTATCTGGATGGCGGCACCGTGGGCGGCATCTATGGCGAGGGGTTGAAAGGCCTGGGCCGCGACACCGGGACGGGTGACAAATCCGCCAAGACATGGAAGGACCACTGGAAGAAGGGCGAATGGAATCTCATCCGCGCCCGCATTGAGGGCGACGTGCCTCACATCCAGGTTTGGATGAACGGCGCGCAGATCGTCGATTGGACCGATTCGGAAAACCGCCTCATCGGCGGCGCCACCGACGGCATGATCGCTGTTCAAGCGCATATGTCGGACCCCAAATCGCCCAAGACCCGTTGGGTGGCCGGCGGCTTCCACCGCTTCCGCAATATCGGGATCAAAGAACTCAAGTAGGGAGCTCCACCAGATGATGACGCGACGCACAGCCGCCAAGGGCGCGGCACTAACGGCACTCTCGTATTCGCGCGTACTCGGCGCAAACGACCGCATCGGGCTCGGCGTGATCGGCACCGGCGGCCGCGGCACCTACGTGATGACGCGGTTCCAGACGTTCGACGACGTGGAAGTGCGGGCGCTCTGCGACGTCTATCCCGCGCGCTACGACGAAGCAAAGGGCAAGGCGCCCAACGCCAAGACCTTTGGCGACCACCGCGAGCTGCTCCAACTCAAAGAGGTGGATGCCGTGCTCGTCGGCTCGCCCGATCACTGGCACAAGGACCACGCCTGCGACGCCATGAACGCCGGCAAGGACGTCTATACCGAAAAACCCATGTGCCGCACCCGCGACGAAGCGCCGGTGATGGTCAAGACGGCGCGCGTCACCGGCCGCATCTGCCAGGTGGGCATCCAGCAACGCTCCGGCGCCATCTACATCGATCCGCTCAACGAATTCGTCAGGACAGGCAAGCTCGGAAAGATCGCCCACATCGACGCCATCTGGCACGGCGGCCCGCCGCGCCCCATCCGTCTCGCGCCCGCCGAGAAACCCTCCAACCTCGATTGGATCCGCTTCCTGGGCTCCGTCTCGTACCGCGACTGGGCGCCCGGCCAGTACAACAACTTCCGCGCGTTTCTCGATTTCAACGGTGGCAAGATGACTGATTTCGGCCACCACTGGATGGACGTGGTCCACATGTACATGGGCGAGCGCGCCCCCAACTCCGCCGTGTTCGCCGGCGGCATCTTCTATGATTTCAAGGACGGCCGCACCGCGCCCGATACCTGCAACGCGCTCTTTGAGTACGATGGCTTCACCACGCTGTTCCAATCCAACGCCTACGGCAATGCGACGGAGTATGGCATCACGTTCTACGGCGACAAGGGCAAGCTCTTTGTGAACCGCAACCGCTGGACGTTCACTTCGGCCGAAAAAGGCGCGGTCCCGGTGGAGAAAAAGACGCCGGGCGATATCACCACGGACCACGTCCGCAACTTCCTGGATTGCTGCAAGTCGCGCAAGCTGCCGAACGGCGACGTGGGCGTGGCCTCCATCTCGATCCTGCCCCCGCTGCTGGCCATCGAATCCTACGTGCAGAAGCGCCGCATCAAGTTCGACGCCGATCGCCTGGAAGTGCTGCCGCTATAGCCGCTACCGCGGGCGCGCGAACAGCCACTCCAGCATTCGCGGCGCGCGCTCGGCCCACGAGCGCTCACTGTGGTCCGCGCCATCCACTTCCTCGTAGTGCAGGTTCCGCCCTTCGCGCCAGCCCTTGCTGACGAGCATGGCTTTCAACAGCCGCACATCGCGGGTGCTACTAAAGGGCGCGCTGCCCTCGTCCGAGCCCACATCGAGCCACAGCTTCTGCCGCTGCGGATGCTGCGCGGCTTGCAGCATCTTGAGGACGACGCGATGATCCCACCACACCGAGGGCGACATCACCGCGAGCTTGCCGTAGACAGTCGGCTGGGTCAGACCCAGGTACATCGTCGCCAGCCCGCCCAGCGATGAGCCCGCCAGGCCCGTGTGACGCGCGTGGGGCAGCACGCGGTAGCGCTGGCCGATCCACGGGCGCAGCTCCTCCGTCATCATCCACACGTGCAGATCCGCGCTGCCGCCGCCCAGCTTGCGCGTCTTGGTGGGCGTGTATTCGTTGATGCGCTTTTCCGCGCCGTGATAAACCGCCACCATGATCAACGGCTCAATGCGCCGGCGATGCAGCAATTCATCGGCCGCTTCACCCATCCGCCAATACTGGCCGGGCACGTAGGACGTGCGGCCATCAAACACGTTTTGCCCGTCGTGCAGATACAGCACCGGATACTGCCGCCGTGTGTCGCGGTCATACCCGGCCGGCAGATAAACGACAACGGTCCGCTGGCAGTCCAGCGCCTCGGAATGGAAGTCCTCGTGAACGATCAGTTGACTCGGCAATACCCTGACTAGCGTAGCCCTTTTGCCTTCAGGTGCTCAATCAGCTCCGCCGGATCGTCGGTGATGATCGCGTCCACGCCGTCGCCGATCATGCGGTCCCAGCCGCCGGCGGAGTTCACTGTCCACGGCACAACCTGGATTCCGGCCGCATGCGCCTTCTCCACCTTGCCCTTCGTCACCAGCAGATAGTGCGGCGAGACGATGGGCGTGCCGCCGGCCTCCTTCGAGATCTCCACCAGGTCTTTGGGCATGCCGCCGTACAGCGCCGACAGCCGAAGCTCCGGCGCAATCTCCTTCAGCGCGAGCAGGGTGCGGAAGTCAAAGCTCTGGATCATCACCCGTTTCTCGAGTTTGTGCTTGCGCACCGCATCGGCCACTAACTGCGCAAAAATGCGCGGTTCCGGCTGCAGATCGGGGCGTTTTGGGTCACTTTTTGTCTCAATATTGAACTCAAACGAGCCCTTCGGCGCCAAGGCGAGCACCTCGTCGAAGGTGGGCACTTTGGTCCCCGGAACAGGCTGCTGATTCCTAAACTCTGTGTTCTTCAGCGCGCCGCAGTCCCATTTGCGGACCTGTGCGAGGGTCAGCTTGTGAATCGCGGTTTCGCCTTCAGGACCCTGACATATCTTGCGGTTCATCGTGGAGTCGTGCGAGACCACCAGCACTCCGTCCTTGGTCACGGCAAGGTCCAGCTCCAGGACGTCCACGCCGATGGAGATGGCGTATTCAAAGGCGGGCAGCGTATTCTCCGGGCGCATCGCGCGGGCGCCGCGATGGCCGTGGACCTGAATGCGCGGAGCGGCGTCGGCCATCGTGACCGCGCCCAGTAACAGCAGACACATCGTGAGGGTCATCATACTCAGGATATAGTGTGAGAGGTTTCAGACTTGTGACTCTCCCAACCTACGCCGCCACATTTCTTGCGGCAGCCACGCTCGCACTGGCTGCGCCTCCGTCTCCTTCGCTCGCCGAACCTTCACTCTGTCCCACCCGCCCGGAGATCGCGTTTGTCTCCGGCGGAGACATCTGGACCGCACCGCTAAGGGGCGGCGAGGCGCAGTTGCTGGTGTCGCATCCGGCAACCGAATCGCGTCCATTGTGGTCGCCGGATGGCGCGAAGCTGGCGTTTGTCTCGACGCGCACGGGCGATGGCGATATCTACGTTCTGACGCTGGCGACTGGCGAGCTCAAGCGATTGACGTTCGACGATGGCGCCGAGGCGCTGGACAACTGGTCGCGCGACGGCAATTGGATCTACTTCACGGCCAGCAAACAGGTCCAACTTACGGACATCTACCGCGTGAGCGCCGAGGGCGGCACACCGATGGAAGTAAGCGCGGATGTGATGATGAGCGAGTTCCAGGCAGCGCCCGCGCCGGACGGGCAATCGATGGCGTTTGTGGCGCGCGGCATGAGCGCCAGCCAGTGGTGGCGGCACGGCCACTCGCATATCGACGAGAGCGAGATTTGGCAGTGGAGCAATGGCGCCTATACGAAGCTTGTGCCGATGGGCGCGCGGAATGCCTGGCCGATGTGGATGCCGGATGGCAAGAGCCTCTACTTCGTCTCCGACCGCGGCGGCGCGGAAAACGTGTGGGTGTACGCCAACAAGCAGACGCGCCAGATCACGAAGTTCAAAGACGGGCGCGTACTGTGGGCGTCCATCGGCTACGACGGCAAAACGCTGGTGTTTGAACGGGACTTCCGTGTGTGGCAGCTCGATACGAAGTCCGGTAACGCGGCTGAGATCCCGCTCACCCTGCGGGGCGCGCCGGCGGGCGCCGGCCTCACACGCGCCACTGTCAATTCCTTTGGCGGGCTGGCGCTCTCGCCCGACGGGAAGAAGATCGCGGTGACGGCGCGCGGCGAGGTGTGGGCCGCACCGGCAAAAGAAGGCGGTGAACCGGCCCGCGTGACGCGCACGGCGGCGGCGGAAGATTCCGTGGTGTGGGTGCCCGACAGCAAGCGCATCGTTTATGCCTCCGAGCGCAGCGGCCACGCCAACCTCTTCCTTTACGACTTCATTAGCCAGACTGAAAAGCAGCTCACCAGCGCCGCCCTGAACGATGCCGCGCCACGGGTTTCCCCCGACGGGAAGAGCGTGGCGTTCATCCGCGACCGCAAAGAGCTGCGCGTGCTGGCCCTGGAGAACAGCCAGGAGAAAGTGCTGGCCACCGGTTCTCTCGGCGGCCGCGTGTCGTGGTCGCCCGATGGCCAGTGGATCGCCTACACGCCGGCCGGGGAGAAGGCGCTGCGCAACGTGCATGTCGTCCCGGCGGCGGGCGGCGAGAACAAGCCGTTGACGTTCCTCGGCAACTCCTTCACCAGCGATCCGCTGTGGAGCCCAGATGGCAAGTACCTGTTGGTCACCACGTCGCAGCGGACCGAGGACTTGCAGGTGGCGCGCGTGGAGCTGACTCCCAATGCGCCCAAGTTCCGCGAGGATGTCTTCCGCGATCTGTTCAAGGACGCGCCGAAGACGGAGGCGGCCAAGCCCGACGCGGCCAAGCCTGATGCCGCCAAGCCCGACGCGAAGAAGACGCCCGTGGCCATTACGTTTGAGGGCGTGCGCCAGCGGATCTCGATGATCCCCACGGGGCTCAGCGCCGCCGCAGCGGGCATCAGCCCGGATGGCAAGTGGCTGCTGCTCAGCGCCAGCGTGGCGGATCAGCAGAATCTCTATCTGTGGCCGCTCGATGAGCTGGCCACCACACCGCCCGTGGCCAAGCAGCTCACCTCCACCGCCGGCGCCAAGAGCAATCCGCAGTGGTCGCCGGACTCCAAGGAAGTGTGGTTTGTGGAGGGCGGCAAGGTGTCTGCCATCATTATCGATAATCGATCCACCCGGGTTATCACCCTCAGCACGGATATGGATGTGCCCTTCGACGTGGAGAAGGTGGCCGTGTTCCGCCAAGCGTGGGGGATCATGCGGGATACGTTCTACGATGAGAAGTTCCACGGCGCCGATTGGAATGCCGTGAAGGAGAAGTTCGAGCCGCAGGCCGCCGGCGCCAAGACCTCCGACGAACTGCGCCGCGTCATCTCGCTGATGCTGGGTGAGTTGAACGCCTCGCACTCCGGCATCTCGGCTCCGGCCGGCGGCGCGGCCGTCGCGCCGGTTGGCAGGCTCGGGCTGCGGTTTGACCGTGCCGAATACGAGGCCAGCGGCAAACTCAAGATCACTGCCGTCGTGCCGCTGTCGCCGGCCGATGTGGCGAAGATCAAGGTGGGCGAAGTGCTCACCGCCGTGGACGGCGCACCGTTGGTCCCACCGGCGAATCTCGACGACCTGCTGCGCGGCAAGGTGAACAAGCGGGTGGAGCTCAGTGTGGATGGCCGCGCGGTGGCGCTGCGCCCCATCAACAACGCCGCCGAGGGCAACCTGCGCTATCGCGCGTGGGTGGAGGGGCGCCGGGCATATGTGGAGAAGGTCAGCGGCGGCAAGCTCGGCTACGTCCACATGCGGGATATGGGCGACGCATCGCTGCGGCAACTCTATCTCGATCTCGACACCAGCAACCAGACCAAGCAGGGTGTGGTGATCGACATTCGCAACAACAACGGCGGGTTCGTCAACGCCTACGCGCTGGATGTCTTCGCGCGGCGGCCCTATCTCCGCATGGAGCAGCGCGGGATGCCGCAGGGCCCGGCGCGCTCGATACTCGGCCAGCGCGCGCTGGAGCTGCCCACCATTCTGGTGGTCAATCAGTTCTCGCTCTCCGACGCGGAAGACTTCACCGAGGGCTACCGCACGTTGAAGCTCGGCAAGGTGGTGGGCGAGCCGACGGCGGGATGGATCATCTACACGGGCGGCGCGCAGTTGCTGGACGGCAGCATGTTGCGGACACCGGCCACGAAAGTATTTGCCAGCGACGGCACTGTGATGGAGCGCAATCCGCGTCCGGTGGATATCGCGGTGCAGCGTCCGGTGGGCGAAACGTATACGGACAAGGACTCGCAGCTCGATGCAGCGGTGCGTGAGTTGCTCAACCAGATTGCAGTGAAATAAGGAATCCCATGAGTGAATCAACCAGACGGCACTTTTCCAAGGCGGCCATTGCCGCCACAGCTCTCAGCTACTCGAATATTCTTGGCGCGAACGACCGGGTGCGCGTGGGCTACATCGGCCTGGGCAATCGCGGCGACCAGGTGCACGATGCGTTTCTCGAACACGGCGATCAGGTGACTGCGGCGGTGTGCGATCTGCGCGAAGACTACATGGACTTTGCGATCAACAAGTCGCGCGCCACGCCCAAGAAGTATCACGACTACAAGAAGCTGCTCGACGACAAGGAGGTGGACGCTGTAGCGATTGCGACGCCGGATCACTGGCACGCGCTGATGTTTGTGGATGCCTGCCGCGCGGGCAAGGACGTGTATGTGGAGAAGCCGCTCTCGCTCACCATCTGGGAGGGTCGGCGGATGGTGCAGGTGGCGGCCGAAACAAAGCGCGTGACGCAGGTGGGCATCCACCGCCGCAGCGTGCAGTCTCTGCGGGACGCGGCCGAGTTTGTCCGCGGCGGCGGCATCGGGCACGTGACGGTAGCCAAGGGATATCACGTGCAGAACGAGTGGCCGAACGGGATCGGCAATGTCGCCAACGGCGCGCCGCCGAGCGATGCAGAGTGGGATGCGTGGCTCGGGCCGGCGCCGAAGGTGCCGTACAACCGGAATCGCACGTTCTACAACTTCCGCTGGTTCTACGACTACTCCGGCGGCCAGATCACGAACTTCGGCGTCCACTACATGGACTTCATCCGCATGGCGCTGGGCAAGGAAGCGCCTCGCGCGGTGACGGCCATGGGCGGCCGGTACGTGGTGAAAGACAACCGCGAGATTCCTGACACCTGCGAAGTGCTGTGGGACTACGGCGAGACCATGGTGGTGTTCTCGCAGTACAACGCCAACGCCGCGCCGGGCAACGCCAAGAACACGGAGCTGGAAATCCGCGGCACCAAGGGCACCATGTACCTGCAAAGCGGCAAGTGGGAGGTGGTGCCGGAGAAGACCACCGAGACGCTCTTTGGCTACCGCACGCCGCTGGACCGCAACACCGAGAAGGCATGGGGCCCGTCGCGCAAGCCGGCGATGGAGGCGATGTCCAACGGCAGCGGCTTCGCCGAGACGTATCCGCACACGCGCAATTTCCTGGATTGCGTGAAATCTCGCAAGAAGTGCAATTGCGACATTCTCGAAGGCCACCTCTCCACATCGGCCACCATCATCGGGCACATCGCTCTGCGTACCAAGAGCTACCTGGAGTGGGATACCAAGACCGAGAAGTTCACCAATAACGCGGCGGCCAACAAGTACCTGAGCTATCAGTACCGGGCGCCCTACAAGCTGGGGTAACTCATCATGACAAGACGTGATTTCGCAATGACCGCGGCGGCGCTGCCACTTGCCGCCGCCGCGCCGCCGGCCGGGCGCCCGACGCTGTGCATCTTCTCCAAGCACATGGGGCAGTTTCAGTGGGAGGAGATGGCCGCCAAGGCGAAGGAGATCGGGTTTGAGGGCGTGGACCTCACCGTGCGTCCCAAGGGCCATGTGCTGCCGGAGCGCGTGACGGAGGACCTGCCGCGCGCGGTGGAGATCATCCGCAAGCACGGCCTCAGCGTGCCGATGGTCACCACGGATTTGAAAGACGCCTCCGATCCGGCGGCCAAGCCGACATTTGAGGCGATGCAGAAGCTGGGCATCCCGCTGTTCAAGATCGGCTACTGGCAGTACAAGAAGGAGCCGAACGTGCTGGCGACCATCGCCGAGTGCAAGCGCAAGTTCCAGGGCATCACGGCGCTGGCCAGCCAGTACGGCCTCACCGCCGGGCTGCACAATCACTCCGGCAACGACGTGGGCTGCTCCGTCTGGGACTATCGTGAAATCCTCGCAGGCGCCGATCCCAAGCGGGCCGGATACTACTTCGATCCCGGTCACTCCGTCATCGAAGGCGGCCTGTTCGGATGGCGCGTCTCGCTCGATATCGTCCTGCCGCAAATGAAGATGGCGGCCATCAAGGATTTCTACTGGGCCAAGGTGGACGGTAAATGGAAAAACCAATGGTGCCCGCTGGGCGAGGGAATGGTTCCGTGGGCGGAGTTTTTCGGCGCCTTTGCCAAGGCAGGCTACGCCGGGCCGCTCTCGCTACACTTGGAGTATCCGGGCGGTGACGACCTGCCGTCGCTCCGCAAGGATCTCGAATTCATGAAGAAACACGTCAAGGCTGCCTACCAAGGCTCCCAGGGTTGATACACTTCGGATTCCCATGAAACTTCAGTCGCATACGATCACTCAGGGTCGGGATCGCGCCCCGGCGCGCGCTCAGTTGAAGGGCATCGGCTTCACCGATGAGGACCTGCGCAAGCCGATCATCGGCATTGCCAATACGTGGATCGGCACGATGCCGTGCAACTTCCTGCTGCGCGATCTGGCAGTGGATGTGGCGCGCGGGATCCGTGAGGCCGGCGGGACTCCGATGGAGTTCAACACCATCGCCATCTCCGACGGCATCACGATGGGCACGCAGGGAATGAAGACATCGCTGATCTCGCGCGAGGTGGTGGCGGATTCCATCGAGCTGGTGACGCGCGGGCATATGTTCGATGGCCTGGTGTGTCTGGTGGCGTGCGACAAGACCATCCCCGGATCGGCGCTGGCGCTGCTGCGTCTCAACATTCCGGGGGTTGTGCTGTATGGCGGATCGATCCTGCCCGGCAAATACAAAGGCGCGGACATTACCATTCAGGAAGTGTTTGAGGCGGTGGGCGCGTGCGCTGCTGGCAAGATCACGGATCAGGAGTTGCTGGATATCGAAAACGTGGCGTCGCCCGGGCCCGGGGCCTGCGGCGGGCAGTTCACGGCGAACACGATGGCCACCGTCATGGAGATGATCGGTCTCTCACCGATGAACACGGCCATGGTGCCGCAGGTGGACGATCGCAAGCACGCTGTGGCGGCCTATTGCGGCCGGGTGATCCTGGACGCGGTGAAAAACGATCGCCGGCCGCGGACCATCTGCACGCGGGCCGCGTTTGAAAATGCCATTGCCAGTGTGGCGGCGACGGGCGGATCCACCAACGCGGTGCTGCATCTGCTGGCCATGGCGCGCGAGGCGGGCGTCGAGCTGAAGATTGACGATTTCCAAACGGTGAGCGAGCGGACTCCGCTGCTGCTCAGCCTCAAGCCTGCGGGCCAGTATGTGGCGGCCGACGTGGACAAGGCGGGCGGCATCGGCGTAGTGGCCAAGCGGCTGCTGGAGGGCGGCTACGTGGACGGATCGGCGCTGACCTGCACCGGCAAGACGCTGGCGGAAGAGGCGGCGGTGGCCGTGGAGACTCCGGGGCAACTGGTGGTACATCCGCTCTCGGATCCCATCAAGAAGTCGGGCGGCCTGGTGATCCTCAAGGGGTCGCTGGCGCCCGAGGGCTGCGTGATCAAGGTGACGGGAATCGACCGCAAGATCCACCAGGGGCCGGCGCGTGTCTTCGATTGCGAAGAGGATGCCATGGCGGCCGTGACTCATGGGAAGATTCAGCACGGCGACGTGGTGGTGATCCGCTATGAAGGGCCGAAGGGTGGGCCGGGCATGCGCGAAATGCTCGGCGTGACCGGGGCCATCATCGGCGCCGGGATGGGTGACACCGTGGCACTGCTGACCGATGGGCGGTTTAGCGGGGCGACCCGCGGGTTCATGGTGGGCCACGTGGCGCCGGAGGCGACCATGGGCGGGCCCATCGCGTTTGTCGAGGAGGGTGACCCCATCACGATCGACATCGAGCACAGGAATATCGCTCTGGATGTGGATGCGGCTGTGATTGCCGAGCGGAAGGCCAAGTGGACCGCGCCGCCGCCGCCGTTCAAGGTGGGCGTCATGGCGAAGTACATCAAGCTGGTGGGCTCGGCGGCCGAGGGCGCGATCACCTCGAACGTGTTCTAACGCCGGATGAACATCCTTCTCGTCATCAACGATGCCCCGTATCAGACGGAGCGGGCGTACAACGCGCTCCGTCTGGCTACATCCTTCGCGGGGGATTCCGAGACCACGGTGCAGCTTTTCCTGCTTGGCGACGGCGCCTGGTGCAGCGTCGCCAACCAGAGTCCGCCCGCGGATTGCCACTATAACGTGGAATGGCTGATTCAGCGATTCCTGCCCGGAGGCCGCGAGATTCTCGTTTGCCGGACGTGCATGGACGTCCGCGGGATTCGGGATGGAGACCTGATCCCTGGTGTACGGCGCGGCTCGCTGGACGATCTCAACCGCTGGACACGCGAAGCGGAGCGGGTGCTCGTCTTTTAGAGCGCATCTGTCATCTGCGCGACGTGATGCGCCATGTGTTGCAGGTAGTCATCGATCCACGCCGAGAGTGTCATGGCTGGACTATCTCCGATTCGAACCCATGCCGATAGCCGCTCTTCCGGAATGTTGGTGATGACGCGATGGAGCATCTGGTTTCGCATTTTCCAGAACGCCAGAATCTCCGCCCACTCCATGCTGCGATAGCCGTGCAAATCCACCCAGGCGTTCTGCGCATACTCCGGTCCGGTGTATACGCTGTTGATGGCCGCCAGGGCAATCCGTTGATGGTTGTTCTGGGCGGAATCCAGCAGATGCCCCAGTTCTTCTTTGCGCAACCAGCCGCCGGGCCGGGCCGGGTGACTGGCCTGTCCTTCCGAGATGGCCGATAGCGCCTGCTCCGCCGCCGCGATGGCCGTCTCGAATCTCGCCGCCACATTCATGACTTGCCTCCGTCGCAATAAGAAAGGGGCGACCCACGCTGGGGCCGCCCCTAATCCGCTGAAGTGACAATCGCCGCCGGGGCTCAACCGACGTGCGGTTCCACCATCTTCACGAGCTCAGCTTTGCCAACCGCGCCGACGCGCTGATCCACCACTTTGCCGCCCTTGAAGAGAAGCAGCGTGGGGATTCCGCGAATCATAAAACGCGCGGCCGTGCCGTTGTTGAAGTCCACGTTCACCTTGCCCACCTTGAGTTTGCCGACGTTCTCATCGGCGAAAGCCTCCACGATGGGGCCGATCATCTTGCAGGGACCGCACCACTCCGCCCAGAAGTCCACCAGAACGGGGACATCGCTGTTGATCACGTCCTGATCGAAGTTGGCGTCGGTCAATTCCAGTGTGTTCTTACCAGCCATGTTGCTAAAAAATCCTTCTCTTGGCGTTTGGATGCGGCGGGAGCCAGCCTGGATTCAACCTCGGCTCAAACGGTCGTACAAGGCGGAATACTCACGGGCGGACGCATCCCAGGAAAAGTCCTTTGCCATGCCCCGCCTCATGCGCTCCGTCCAGGACTCCCTGTTTTGAAACGCGCCTAAAGCGGTCCGCAGAACATCATAAAAGGCGCCCACCGAATAGGAGGTGAACTTGAATCCGGTGTCCTCCTGAATGGTATCATCCAGGCCGCCAGTGGCGCGAACCACGGGCACGGTGCCGTAGCGCAGGCTGTAAATCTGATTCAACCCGCACGGTTCATACTGGCTCGGCATGAGGAACATATCGGCGCCGGCCTCGATGCGGTGGGCCAGTCCGTTGTTGTATCCGATGTGCACACCCACCTTGTGAGGCAGCCAGTGATGCCAGTCCTGAAAGATCTTTTCGTAGCGCCAGTCGCCGCTGCCCAAGACCACCAGTTGCACGTCCTGTTCGGCGAAGAGGCTGGCCATGCCGGCGATGAGGTCGAAACCCTTTTGATCGGCGAAACGGGACACGATGCCGAACAGCGGCTTGTCCAGATTGCCGGCGGGCAGGCCGAACTCTTCCAGCAACGCCTTCTTGCAAGCCCGCTTACCGCCCAGGTCTTGGGCGGCATAGGGCGCGACGATGTGGGGATCCACGTCGGGGCTCCACTCACTGTAGTCCACGCCATTGAGAATTCCGCTCAACTGTCCGGAGCGGCCGCGGAGAACGCCGTCCAGCCCAAAACCCTCCTCCGCCGTCTGGATCTCCTTCGCGTAGGTGGGGCTGACGGTGGAAACCCAGTCGGCCGTTGTGATGCCACCCTTCAGCAGATTGACGTCGCCGTGGTATTCCAGCTTGTCGGGCGAAAACCAGCCGCCGTTCAGACCCAGCTCCCAGAAGGACGACTTTCCGTAGCGGCCCTGGTAGCCCAGGTTGTGGATGGTCATCAGGGTCTTGACGTCGAAGAAGTGGGGGTTGGCATGCTGCTGATCCGCCCGGTAAACCGGCGCCAGGGCGGCCTGCCAGTCATGACAGTGGAGAATGTCGCAGGGGAACAGCATCTGGGCCACGCCCAGCGATGCCAGGGATAGAACGGCAAAACGCCGGTGATTGTCCCAGTAGTCACCGGCCGCAGTGTTGTAGAGGCCCGGGCGGTCAAACATATAAGGCGCCTCTACAAAGTAGAAACGCACGCCGTTGTGCACGCGGGTGCGGATGTCCACACGGTAGGGCGTGGCGCCGGCGAACACCACCATGTTGTCGTAGGCGGACTCGGTGGAATCCCAATGGATCTGCTGGTAGCGGGGCATCACCACGGCCACCTCGTCACCGAGCTTCTGCAAGGCGGCGGGCAGCGCCCCCACCACATCCGCCAATCCGCCCGTTTTCGCAAACGGAGTGGCCTCCGAGCTCACCATCAGCACACGGCTCATGGACTATAGAATGCCACGCCGGAATAGCTTCCATCGCCGCCGCATAGCGACGGCAGCATCCGCGCTGCCCCACGAGCAGGGGGCTTGACTGACCGCGCCGCGCGTCCGAGTATGAAGGAGGTACCAGCATGAGCCACCACAAAATCCACGATTTCCATTCCCACGTGCACAGCGAAGACTGTGGGCATACGGCAATCGTGCACAACGATCACGTGGATTATCTGCACGACGGGCATCTCCACGCGCCGCACGGCGACCACGTGGATGAGCATTCGCTGGCCGTGAACGCGGGCAACCCGGTGGTGTGTACGCCGGAGCACTGCTGCGGCGCCCATGAGGGGAGTCATGTGCACGGTCCGGAATGTGGCCACGAGGCTGTGCCGCACGGCGATCATGTCGATTATCTGGTGGACGGCCACCTGCATCATCCGCATGACGGCCACTGTGACGATCACGGTCCCGTGGTGACCGCCTAGTCCTCTGATCGCACCTGTTCCGACCCGTCCCGATACGCCTGCGCCCATGCGGTCAGCGCATTCGGGAGTGGGGATGCCGCCGCGGCCAGGTTCTGCCGCCGGGCCTCGACCGCTTCCTTTCGCACCACCGCAACCTGGGCGGGCGCCACCACCCCCAGCTTGACCCGGCTGCCGCTGATATCGAGTACGTGGATCTCTATGCCATCGGGTAGAACGATGGCTTCGCCGGCACGCCTGCGGATCACCAGCATCAGGCCACCATCCAGGGGACAGCGTGGGCGGCCGGCGCTGACGAGCCGAATTGAATGCACTGTCGCCCCCGCCGCGTCGCCGTGGCCAGCAGCACCGGGGCAAACAGATTGGCCGTGGCCGGGCCTTCGTCCGGGATGGTCAGGATAGCCAGCACCACGACGTCAGGGCGAACGGCGGCATAGTTTCCGGCAGGAATCTGCAGCTCGCCGGCATCCTCCGTGTCCACCGCCGCGGCGTAAGCCGGGTCAATCACCCGCGCCGGCAGGCAGATGAAGCGGAGCGCGCCCTCGGCGAGGCTCTGCAGAAAACAGAACGGAGCGAGGCCTTCCCGTTGAATCAGTAGGAACTCCTTGCTGCCTTCGAAGCCGTGCAGCCCGTCCGGGAACACAAACACCTGCGACTCTTCATATGTGAGCTGGCCAAATTCCGCGGTGTGGATCGATGGCAACGCGTGCCTCCGCAAACTTAGTGGGCCGAAGGCGGATTGCTCTCACTCCGCATCGCGGAATGTGATACTTCTGAAAGCGGACCAAACTGAATATGGGAATCGTCGTCCGAATTGAGAAGCAGAAGGCGCTCTTGCGAGAAGGTGTGTGGCGGTGCGCCGACCTTGCCCTGGAGCAGCGGCTGAACGATTTGACGGCAGCGTGGATTGTGGAAACGGGAAAGCCGGCCATCGGCACGGCGGATCCGGAGCGCGAGGTGGCCTCCGAGATGATCCGGCGCCTCGATGGAGTGATCCTCTATCATTCCCCCAGCAAGGGTAGGGAAGCATCGCGGCACTTCTTCAAAAAGCGCCAGTTGAGCCTGTTTTGAGGATGAATTGGTGGACGGCGCGGGACTTGAACCCGCGACCCCCGCGTTGCGAACGCGGTGCTCTCCCAACTGAGCTAGCCGCCCACTAGGTTCTATTCGAATATAACACGCCTCGGCCCGTTCCAGCCTCAAGGGTACAATAGAGGTCTAGCCTCATGGATTCCTCAAACCTCGAACGCACGCTCGACAAAATGCGCCGCGACTGGGATGAACGCGCCAGAGAGAACGCGCGTTTCTACGTCAACACCGAACGCACCGATTGGACCGACGACGATTTCTTTGCCTCCGGCGAACGCACCGTGGCCGAAGAGATCCTAACGGACATGACCAATATCTGTCAGGGGAAGGAACCCAAGCAGATGCGCGTGCTGGAGATCGGCTGCGGCGCCGGCCGCGTGACGCGGGCGCTGGCCAGGCTTTTCGGCGAGGTGCACGCCGTCGATGTCAGCGGAGAGATGATCGCACAGGCGACGGAGGCATTGCGTTCCCGCCCCAACGCCACTGTTTATCAGAACAACGGCATGGATCTCTCCATCGTCCCAGTGCGGGACTTTGATTTCGCCTTCTCCACCATAGTCTTCCAGCACATCCCTAGCCGGGAAGTGATCGTCAATTACGTGCGCGAGGTCAGCCGCCTGCTGCGGCCAGGCGCGCTGTTCAAGTTTCAGGTGCAGGGCGACCCGTCGCTGCAGACAGACGCCGACGACACGTGGCTCGGAGTACCGTTCTCGGATGCGCAGGCCGTGGAGATGGCGGAGCAATGCGGCTTTGAGCCGCGCTACCGCCATGGCGCCGGAGAACAGTATTTCTGGCTGTGGTTCTTTAAGAAGTAGGCGTCAGCCGAGCACTTCCGGATTCAACACATTGGGCGGCCGCCGGCCGTCCAGCGCGGCTGCGGCGTTCTCCGCCGCCATCATCGACATGCGCCGCCGCGTGGCCACACTGGCGCTGGCGATGTGCGGGGCCAGCACCACGTTCTGCAAGGTCAGTAGCTTGGCGCAGACGGCCGGCTCCTGCTCGAAGACATCCAGGCCAGCCGCCCAGATCTGCCGCTGCTCCAGCGCGTCCGCTAAAGCAGCCTCGTCCACTACCGGTCCGCGGGAGGTGTTGATCAGCACCGCCGTGGGCTTCATCAACGCCAACTCCGGTGCGCCGATGAAGTGACGCGTCTCGGGCGTCAACGGCACATGCAGCGACACGAAATCCGCCAGGGCGAGCAGTTCCGCCTTGGATACGCGCTCCAGCCCCAGTTCGGCTTCCAACGCCGCCGGGGCTACCTGCGCGTCGCAGTAGAGGATTCTCATACCAAAGCCGCGCGCCCGCCGCGCCACCGCCATGCCGATCCGGCCCATGCCGAAAATCCCCAACGTCGCCCCAAAGATGTCCTGGCCGGCGAGAAGATCGATCAGCCACGTCTTCCACTCGCCGGAGTGCACAAACGCATGTGCCTCCGGAATGCGCCTCGCCGCCGACATCAGCAGGGAAAAGGCGAAATCGGCCGTCGTTTCCGTCAGCACGCCCGGCGTGTTCGTCACCAGGATGCCGCGGGCCGTGGCCGCCGGCACGTCGATGTTGTCGTACCCCACCGCCACGTTGGCGATGATCTTGACGCCTTCCAATTGAGCCGTTACCTCGGCGGGGAGCTTGTCCGTCAACTGGCTCACGACCGCCTGGCATCCCTTGGCCCGCTCAATGAGTTGGGCGGTAGTGAGGCCGGCGTCGGTGCCCTCGTAATCCACCTCGAAATTCTCCTGGAGGAGCGCGACCGCCTCCGGATAAACGCGCTTGGTGATCAATATCCTGGCTTTTGACATAGGAGGAAACTCGCCGCGATTGTCGCACAGCCGCCTCAACGCTTACAATGATGGATTCCCGCACAGGAGCTCTCCCATATGGCAAATCTCGGTTTTCTCGGACTCGGCATCATGGGCTACCCCATGGCCCGCCACCTGCTCGCCGCCGGACATCGAGTCGCGTTGTGGTCCAACACGGCGGCCAAGGCAGTGGAGCTCGCAGCCGCGGGCGACGGGCTGGTCTGTGCCACGCCAAAAGAGGTCGCCGCGAACGCCGATATCATCTTCCTCTGTGTTGGCGACACGGATATGTCCGCCAAGGTCACTCTTGGCGAGGATGGCCTCATCGAAGGCGTGGCGGCAGGCGCCGTCATCGTGGATTGCTCCACCGTTTCCGTCGCCTACGCCCGGCGCGCTGGCGAGACGCTGGCGGCGAAGGGTGCCAGCTTCCTGGATGCACCTGTAACCGGTTCCAAACCCGGCGCCGAGGGCGCCACCCTCACCTTCATGGTAGGCGGCGACCAATCCGTCTATGAGAAAGTGAAGCCCTTCATGGAACTGATGGGCAAACGCTTCTACTACTGCGGAGGCCCAGGCCTGGGCCTGCAGGCCAAGCTGACTCAGAACCTGATTCTTTCGAATCTGTTACAGGCGTTCAACGAGGGTCTGGTGCTATCCACCAAGGGTGGTGTGGACCCCGAATTGATGCTCGATATTCTGGAGAACTCGGCTGCCCGGAGCGGATTGATCAGTTTCAAGGCCCCGTTCGTCTTCCGGCGGGATTTTAGTACCAATTTTTCAGTGAGATGGGTGCACAAGGACATCGGGCTGATGCTGGAATCCGCCAACGAGCTCGACGTGCCCTTGCCACTTACCGCCCTGACGCAGCAGCTCTATCGAGCCGCCATCGCAGAAGGCCACGCGGATGAGGATTTCTGTAGCAGTATCAAGGTGTTAGAGCGGATGGCGGGGGTCGAGGTCAAATCGGCCTACAAAAAATTGTAGAAAGTTCTTGCAATCCGGAATTCAGTATACTAAGATTGGAATCAAGCCAGGGAGGCAACTCCCACCAAAGCGAGACTAACCTCAAAAGACCCCTGAAGCATTAACCTCCCTGGCGCCCTCTGGGTTAATCCTTCCCCCCCTCAACAAACCATCCGCATCCAGTTGGAATATGTCACATCAGATACGCAGAGGCGCGCGGTGATATGATGGCGGGCGTTTGCTCATGCAACGACTCACAATACTAGGTTCCACAGGCAGCATCGGCCAGAGTACGCTGGACGTCGTCCGCCGCAATTCGCATCGCTACCAGATCTTCGCGCTCGTCGCCGGGCGTAACCTGGATCTGCTGATCGAGCAGATCCGCGAATTCGCGCCACAGGTGGCCGTCGTGGCCCGGCCGGAAGATGTCGCGGTTCTCGCCCAGAGGCTGAAGTCGGCAGGAATTCCGGCGCCCCACCTGCTTGCCGGCCCCGCCGCCTACACGGAAGTCTGCACCTGCGCGGAAACCGATTTCGTCATGTCCGCCATCGTAGGGGTAGCGGGCATGGAAGCCACGTACGAAGCAATCCGGCAGCGCAAGCGCATCGGCTTGGCCAATAAAGAGACACTCGTGGCGGGCGGCAGCCTCGTCATGGCTGCCGTTCAGGAGTACGGAGTGGATCTGCTTCCGGTGGATAGTGAACACAACGGCGCCCACCAGTGCCTGCGCGCCGGCCGCCGCGACGAGGTCACGAAACTGATCCTCACCGCCTCCGGCGGCCCGTTCCGCAAGACTCCGGCGGAAGAGTTCATCCACGTCACTCCGGAGCAGGCGCTGAACCATCCCACCTGGAAGATGGGCGCGCGGATCACCATTGATTGCGCCACCCTCATGAACAAGGGCTTTGAGGTGATCGAGGCGTGCTGGCTCTTTGGTTTCCCCACGTCGCAGGTGGAGGTAGTAGTACATCCTCAATCCACTGTGCATGCCATGGTGGAATACAATGATGGCAGTGTGATCGCCCAGGTTTGTGCCACCGATATGCGGATGCCCATCCAGTACGCGCTGACGTATCCGGAGCGCTCTGAGGCGCCGGTGCCACGTTTGGATTGGGCGCAGTCCCGGACCTGGGAGTTCCACTCCCCGGATTGGGAAAAGTTCCCGTTGCTGCGGCTGGCCTATCAGGCGCAGAATACAGGTGGCACGGCCACATGTACGCTCAACGCAGCGGATGAGATTGCGGTGGAGGCGTTTCTTGGGAATCGAATCTCGTTCCCAGGCATCGCAGAAGTGGTCGAAGAGACATTAGAGAGAGTGCCGGTGAGCCCGGTACATTCGATCGACGCCCTGCTGGAGACGGATCGCCAGGCAAGAGAGGTCGCCAAACAGGTGGCCCGGGAGCGTTCCGGTTCGCGGGTGGTTGCTTAGGCTGGACAGAAGGTAAAAGGGTACGGGGAATGGTATTTTTCGAAAATTTCTGGTGGCTGCTGGTCCTGATCGGGGTGATGATCATCATCCACGAGCTGGGACACTATTGGGCGGCCCGCTGGTTCGATATCCGGGTCGACACGTTCAGTGTCGGCTTCGGTCCCCGGCTCTTCGGCTTCAAGAAGGGCGAGACGGATTTCCGCGTCGCCTGGATTCCTTTCGGTGGTTACGTCCGGATGGCGGGCGAGCAGGTCACCGACGAGATGGACCCGCGAGGGTTCCTCGCCAAGCCCCGCTGGCAGCGTTTAATTGTCGTATTTGCCGGACCGGCGATGAACATGATTCTCGCCGTCGCACTGCTGGCCGGCCTCTTCATGGTGCGGTTTCCCAAGCTCGCTAGTGCCGACGGCCCCGCGGCCATTGGCTTCGTCAAGGCGGATTCGCCAGCGGCCAAGGCCGGCGTTCTGGCCGGTGACGTCATCGTGGAAGTAGATAGCGAGCCGAACCCCACCTGGGAAGATGTGATCCTGAAGGAAGTGGTGAGCCCCGGCCGGGCGATGAACATCGTCCTGGAGCGCAACGGGCAGCGCCTGCCTCTCTCCATCACGCCGGAGCTGGATCCCAAGGCGGGCGTGGGCCTGGCCGGCTGGGCCGAGCGCACCGATATTGAAGTGGGTGGCCTGGTTGCCGGAATGGACGCTCAGAAGAAGGGGCTGCAAAAGGGCGACCAGCTTCTCACCATCAACGGCAAACCGATCCACACGGTATACAGCATTCACGAAGAGTTGAAGACGGCCAATGGCCAGCCCGTCGTCATGACCTATCGCCGCGGCAGCCAGCAGAACACCGTTACCATCGTGCCCAGCTACAGCGATCAGTTGGGCGGCGGCGGCAGGTGGCTGATCGGGGTGGAGCTCGCCCCGCGCGTGGTCTATACCAAGCTTGGGCCGGTGCAGGCCGTGCGCGAGTCCGTCAGGCAGAACCTGAAGGGCGCCACCCTGATCTATCAGTTCCTGCAGGCGATGATTGAGCGGCGCTCTTCACCTAAGTCGCTGGAGGGTCCCATCCGGATCGCTCAGCTTTCCGGCCAGGCCGCGCGGGAGGGCCCCACCAGTTTCGTCAACCTGATGGCAACCGTGAGCCTCAACCTCGCTATCTTCAACCTGCTGCCCATCCCGATTCTCGATGGCGGCGTGATCCTGCTGCTGCTGATCGAGATGTTCATGCGCCGGGATTTGAGCCTGACGTTCAAAGACACGATCTTCAAGCTGGGCTTCGTGTTCCTGATGATGATCGTCGTCTTCGTGCTCTACAACGACATCAGCAAACTGCTGCCGGGCTGACGTTAGCGGATCGGCGAATACGCGGCAGCCTTGTACAGGGCAATCTGGCTGATGCTGGAAATCTGGCCGTGCTTCGCGATGGATTCGGCCCGCACCTTCACCCACTCCGGATCCGCGCCGAAGGCCGCCCAGGCCTTTTCCCTCGCGGCCAGATCGGCAAACGGGGTCAGGTACACCAGGTTCGGTTTGGCTGGTCCGATGAGGGTCGAACTATACAGCACGGGGTGGATGCCGCTGCGGTGGAAGATTTGGATCTCCGGTCCGGCGAAGCGTTCGTGCAGCGCCACCAACTGCCGCTCTGTCGGTGAGTGATACACCCGCAACTCAAATACGCGCGGCGGCTTGTCGGCGGGCGTGGCCACTTCCAGCGCGGGGGCATACGGGGTTGCTTCCAATAGAGTCTCCGCATAGCTCTCATACGGAGCTTCGCCATCGGCCTCCCACTGCGCCAGCGCCGCCCTGCACTTGCTGTCCGCCGCCAGCCGGGCGCGCGCACCGCGCATCTCCTCCAGCGACGCATACGGCGTCACCACGGCCACCTGCGGCATATGCGGAGCGATCAACGCCTCCAACACAATCCGCGGCCCGGGCAGGCTCAACCGCGCCGCCGCCTCCATCCTTCCCTCTCGCAGGAACGTTGCCAGACGCGGGCCCTGCGTCCCGTTCTTCAGGAAATACTGCTCCAGCAGATAGAACCCAGGCGCCTTTGGCGCGGCGGCGGATGCGGTCATCGTGGTGGCTCCCATCAACTCAATAAACGATCGGCGTTGCATATGTCCTCTTCGCTCTGACAGGCTATCAGGTAGTACCCTGCATGCGCCCTATTCTCCTCTTAGCGACCCTGGTTGTCACCCTGGCCGCGGCCGACTTCCGG
Organism: Paludibaculum sp.; assembly: GCA_036504135.1. Lineage (GTDB taxonomy): Bacteria > Acidobacteriota > Terriglobia > Bryobacterales > Bryobacteraceae > Paludibaculum. The sequence goes on along the minus strand of DASXVP010000025.1, from coordinate 672,466 downwards.
CCTCCCGCCGGCACGCGCACCGCCGCACGCCGCCCCGGCGCGGAATCCATCCTGCCCGGCGGCCGCATGGTCTCTCCCCTGGGCCGGCAGTTCATCACGGGCGCCGGCGCCTTTGGTCTCGCCGTCAGTCCCGATGGCAAGTTCGCCGTCACCGCCAACGGCGGCCCCGGCCGCTTCTCGCTCAGCGTTCTGGACATGTCCGCGGAGCCGTGGCAGATCCGGCAGCTTCTCACCAAGACTAAGGACGAAAAGGCCGAATCCGAAGAGGACGACTGGCGCAGCGTGTTCATGGGGCTCGCCTTTGCCGATGACCGCAGGATCTATGCCTCCGAGGGCAACTCCGGCCGCGTCCGCTCGCTCAGCGTGCCCACCGGCAGGGTCCACGAGCTGTTCCATCTGAATCAGGGCCAATACCGCGACAGCTACTCCGGCGATCTGGCGTACGACTCCGCTCGTCACATCCTCTACGTCGTGGATCAGGCCAACTTCCGCGTGGCCATTTTCGACGCCCGTTCCCGCAAGCTCCTCGCCAGCGTGCGCACCGGCCGCCTGCCCTTCAAGCTCGCCCTCTCGCCGGATCGCCAACGGCTCTACGTCACCAACATCGGCATGTTTGAATACAAGGCCGTCCCCGGCGCCGATGCCAAGGATGCCGCCCGCACCGGCCTGCCGTTTCCGGCCTTCGGTTTTCCCTCCAGAGATGCCGAACAGGGCGCGCGCCGCACAACGGCTGCCGGAGACGTTGATGTGCCGGGGCTTGGCGATCCCAATGTTGACGAATCCAATTCCCTTTGTGTGATCGATGTGGCCGAGCCCTCCGCCGCCAAGGTGCTCAAGTTCGTCCGCACCGGCGAGCCCTTCGGCGGCTATGTTCTCGGTGGCGCCAGCCCCTCGGGCGTCGCCGCCACGGCCGGCGCCATCTACGTCTCCAATGGAAACCAGGATTCCATTACCGTCATCGACGCGCTCACCCTGATCCCGCGCGCCAACATCCCATTGCGGATTCCCGGACTGGAAGAATTTCGTGGCCTCCTGCCCATCGGTCTCTCGCTCGACATCCCGAGTGGCCGCCTGCTGGTGGCCGAGGCAGGCATCAATGCCATCGGCGTCGTCGATCTGGGTACCAACAAATTGGCCGGCCACATTCCGGCGGCGTGGTTCCCCACCGCGGCCCTGGTCGATCGCGGCCAGTTGATCGTCGCAAGCGCAAAGGGTCTGGGCACCGGACCTAACGCCACGCGCATCGGCCCGCTGGAAAAGAGCTTTCAAGCGGAACTGCGGCGTGGTGCTCTCAGCGTTGGCTCCTCTCCCTTGAACCGCCTGCTGCCCATGCTCACTGACCAGGTGATGACCCTCAATGGCTTTCACCCCAGCAAAGAGAAGCCCCGCCAACTCCCCATCGACATTCGCTACGTCGTCATCATCGTCAAGGAGAATCGCACTTACGACGAGGTCTTCGGCGACGTTGAATCAGACTCGGCCGGCGAACTGCGCGGCGCGCCGGAGCTGGCCCGCTTTGGCCGCCGCGGCTGGGTGCAACTGGAAGCCGGCAGCCTGCGCAGCCGCCTGGAAAAGAAGTTCTACAACCTGACCCCCAACCACCACGCGCTGGTGCAGCGCTATGCATCCAGCGACAACTTCTACGCCGATAGCGAAGTGAGCGTGGACGGCCACCACTGGATCGTCGGGTCTTATCCCAACGCCTGGACCGAATCTTCCCTCATGGCCTCCTATGGAGGACAAAAGGACTTCCGGCTTCCCACCACCGCGCCGGGCCGCCTCTCGGTCGCCCAGAGCAACTCCAGCGTGCACCCCGAGGACCAACTGGAAGCCGGCGCTCTCTGGCACCACCTGGATCGCAATCAGATCACCTTCCGCAACTTCGGCGAGGGCTACGAGCTGGCCGGCGTAGCCGAGGAGCCCGGCGAAATGCCCACCGGCGGGCGCTACCTCACCAACGTGCCGATGCCCGATCCGCTCTTCCGCAATACCTCGCGCGAATACGCCCAATACAACACAAACATCCCGGATCAGTACCGCGCCACGCAGTTCATCACAGAGATCGACAAGCTCTATGTCCAGCCCGGCCACGACCTGCCGCGCCTGCTCTTCATCCATCTGCCGAACGATCACGGCGCCAAGCCCCGGCCGGAAGATGGCTACCCCTTCGGCGCCTCCTACATGGCCGATAACGACTACGCGCTGGGCCGCATCATGCAGTATCTGTCCCACTCCAAATGGTGGAAGTCCATGGCCGTTTTCATCACGGAAGACGACGCGCAGGGCGGCGTGGATCACATCGATTCCCATCGCACGCTGATGATGGTGGCCAGCCCCTTTGCCCGCCGCAACTACGCCTCGCGTACCAACGCCAGCTTTCCGGCCATCCTCAAAACTACGTTCCGCCTGCTGGGGCTGCCTCCGTTGAACCTCTACGACGCCACCGCCGCGGACCTCTCGGAGCTCTTCACCTCCGCGCCGGACTTCACCCCGTTTGAAGCCATCCGGCCCGATCCGGAAATTTTCGTTCCCGAGAATGCAAAGGACCCTGTCGATCCCAAACCCGCCCCCCGCATGGACGATCCGGCTGTGCTCCGCGAGCAACACAAGCAGAAATAGCGCCTCCGCGCGCCACCGGCGGCGCAATCTCCACCGGAGGCCGGCCTGGAACCGGCGCAATTGCCGGGGTCTTTCCAGTGCGCCCCGTTCGCTCCCGGACGCAACCGGCACACGAGGCTCAGCCCCCGGCCCAGCTACCGGCATAGCCGCGCGGCCTCCGCTTGTGTATAATGACGGTAGACGAGCAATGTCAGTGGGCGAAAGCCCACTTTTTTATTGCTGTCTGCCCGGGATCGGATTTACAACAATATGGCTGCAAATGCCCGAGAGACGCTGCTTGCCCGCGTCACCGAGATCGCCCATCGCGCCGCCGCGCGCGAGGGGCTCGAGGTGTGGGATGTCGAGCTCTCCGGCTCCGGCCAGAACCGGGTTCTCCGCATCTTCATTGATAAGCCCGAAGGCGTCACCCACACGGAATGTGAGCTCATTTCGGGGAATATGGGTACGCTTCTGGATGCGGAAGACGTCGTGCCCGGCGGCGAGTACCAGTTGGAAGTCAGCTCTCCCGGCGTCGAGCGCAAGCTCATCCGGCCTGAGCACTTTACGCGCTTTGCCGGCCAGAAGGCACGCATCGCCCTGCGCGAGCCCGTCGACAATCAACGTCGCTGGGAAGGAACGCTGGCCGGGGTGATGGAAGACGTTGTCACTCTGGAAGCCGAGCCGGGCAAAACCATCCGGATCCGGATGGATCAAATCGAAAAGGCAAATCTGAAGTTCGAGTGGTGAGAGCCGCAGAGGCTCGAACCAGTGCAGGAAGGGGATCGAATAGCGTGGCATCCATTTATCAGTCCATTGAAATCCTGAGCAAAGAAAAGGGCATCGACGCCCAGATCGTGCTCGACGCCGTGAAGGACGCCATGCTTGTGGCCGCCAAGAAGCAGTTCAAGACCAATGAGGAAATGGTGGTGGACTTCGACGAAAAGGGCGGCATCGGCCTCTTCGCCATCCGCATCGTGGCAGATCCGGTCACCGATCCCATCAAGGAAATCAGTTTGGAAGAGGCTCTGCGCGTCGATAAGGCCGCCGAGCTTGGCACTGTGATCCGCTTCTCCCGCCCGACGGAATCGCTGGGCCGCATCTCCGCCCAAACCGCCAAGCAGGTCATTCTCCAGAAGGTGCGCGAGGCAGAGCGCGAAAACATCTTCGCCGAGTTTTCGGGCCGCGTCGGCGAGCTGGTCAACTGTATCGTCAAGCGAGTGGAAGGTCCGGACCTGGTTGTTGATCTTGGTAAAACCGAAGCCCGCCTCGGCAAGAAGGAGCAGTCCCGGCTGGAGAACTTCTCCGTTGGCGATCGCATCCGTTGCGTCATCCGCACCGTGGACAAGACCGGCAAAAACTCGGGCGTCATCGTCTCCCGCTCCGCGCCGGAGTTGGTGATGCGCCTGTTCGAGCAGGAAGTGCCGGAAATCTACGATGGCACCGTCGTCATCCGCGGCTGCGCCCGCGAGGCCGGCGAACGCACCAAGATCGCCGTGCTCTCCCGCGATCGCGACGTCGATTGCGTAGGCGCCTGTGTCGGCATGAAGGGCATGCGCGTGCAGTCCATCATCCGCGAGCTGCGCGGCGAGAAGATCGACATCATCGAATTCAGCGAAGACCCCGTGGTGTTTGCCACACACGCCCTGAGTCCCGCCAAGATCTCCCGAGTCGCCATTATCGATACCGTCGAGAAGCACATGGAAGTGATCGTGGAAGACTCCCAACTCTCCCTGGCCATCGGGAAGAAGGGGCAAAACGTTCGTCTGGCCGCGAAATTGCTAGGATGGCGTGTCGACATCAAGACCGAGGAAGAGAAGCGCCAGGAGGTGGAGGCCGAGATGGACTCCCTTTCCGCCGGCACGCCTCTTAGCGTCCTGGTGGATCACGGCATGCAGGAAATGGTACTGGAAGCGCTGCTCGGCTCAGGTGTTGGTACGGTGGAAAAACTGGGTTCCATGACGCCCGAGGAGTTGGAGCAGATCGACGGAATTGACGATGAAGTGATCCAGGGAATTGGCGCAACGGTCAACGCTTATTACACCCAATTGGATGGACCAGCCGCCCCGGAGGCAGCCGTGGAAAACCCGGCGCCGCCACCGGCCGTGATGGGTACACCAGGCCCGGAGGCCGCCCCTGCACGGGCTGGCGCTGCCGGCAACGTCGTGCCGGAAGTCTTGGACGAAGCTCCCGTTGAGCCCTTTGGAGATGCGGAGATTACCGCGTCTCTGGAGGCGGCTCCGGAAAGCCAACCGTCATGAGATGAATCTGATACGATAGAAACCTCGGGTCTTTCTGTAGAAGAGTCATCCGGCCAATGACAACGGAGGCGCGGACCAAGGAGTGATGTGAGCTAGCCCTGTGCGTGGGGCAGCGTCGTTAGTATGAAGAAGATTCGCATCAATGAGCTCGCTCGCGAGCTGGAAGTGAAGCCAGGTTCGATCATCGACCTGCTGGCCGAATACGGCGTCTCTGAAAAGAAGACTCACTCCAGTTCGATCGACGAAGACGTGGCTCTCAAGGTGCGGGACCGCCTCGTTGGCGCCACCCCGCGACCTCGCCGCGACGACGTCGAATCGGTGTTCTCCCCGGAGCATGCTCCTCCCCGGATGTCCGATATCGCCTCAACTCCAGCCCAGTCGACCTTGTTCGAGCCGGCTCCCCCTGTTCCTCCTCCATCCTCCTCCGCCTCCGCTCACCTGCCTGTGAAAGAGATTACTCATGAAGCCGCGGCGCCCGCCGCGATTGCCGCTCCGGCGGCCCATCCGGCTCCCCCGGTGACTCCGCGCGCGCCCATTCGCCCGCCGCTCGCCATGGGCGGCATTGGACGCGGACCGGGTGCGCTGCACGCACCGTCCATTCCGATTCCCACTCGCACCATCGTGGCTCATCCCATAGTGACCGAGCATGCGGCCCCGCCTCCGACCCCACCGGTGGCGCACGTAGCGCCTCCAGCGCATTCCGCTCCGGCCCAGCCCGTGGAACCGGCCAAGGTAGTGGCGCCTGCCCTGCCCAAGGTCGCCGTGCCCGGTGCGCCGGTTGAAACAGTTACCGCGGCCGCCGCGCCTGCCATTCCGGCGCCGCCTGCCGTCGCGCATAAGGTTGCCGCCAAGCCGGCAGTCCCGGCTCGTCCGCCCGTTGTCACTGCGCCCGCCGCGCCGGCCTCCCCGGCCATGCCTGGCGCGCCCCTGGCGCCCGCGGCTCCGGCGATGCCCGCAGCGCCCCGCGCAGCGGCCCCGGCCCAGCCCGATGCGCCCAAGCCTGCCGCGCCGCGCCCCGGGCCCTCGGCCCCGCTGCAGCGCAACGCGCCCATCTCCCAGCGTGCCGGCGCCCCGGCGACTCCGCGCCCCGGCCAGATCATCTCAGGCCCGCGCACGCCGCTGCCAGGAGGCGAAGCCCCGAAGGCCGCCGCCGTGGCCCCTGGCGTGCCCCGTACGCCCGCCGCGCCCGCCATGCCCAGGCCGCAGAACGTCGTAGCTCCGGCTGCGCCACGCCCCCCCCAGGCCCCGCACCAGGCCGGCCAGCCCACGCGTCCCCCGCTCGTCGGGCAGCCCTCGGCTCGCCCCGTCGTGCCGCCCCGCGCCGATATTCTCGCCCGTCTTCAACAGCAGACGCCGGCCCGGGTGATGCCCGGCCAGCCCACTGCTCCACGCCCCGGCATGCCCACGCCCGGCCAGCCCATCTACCCTGGCGCCCGCCGCGGCCCCACGGGTCCTGGCGGTGGTCCGGTAGGCTCCGGCGGCGGCCATGTCATGGGCCGGCCTGTCATCGGTGGCGCTCTCACCAGCCGCCCCATGCGCGGCCGCGGCCCGCATCCCACTTCGCCTGTCCTCGAACCGCCGCCGCCCACCAGTGATCCCAGCCGCCGCAATGACGGCAAGAAGCGCGGTCCGCAGCGCGATCACCGCGAGCGCGATACCGAGGGTAAGCTCAAGCCGATGTTCCGGAAGTCGGAGATCGCTCCGCCTCCGCCCATCGATCGCGAAATCACCATCTCCGAAGGCGTCACCGTCAAGGAGCTCTCCGAGAAGCTCGGCGTCAAGGTCGGCCTCGTCATCAAGCAGTTGGTGGATCGCAAGATCTTCGCCACCATCAACCAGACTCTCGATACCAAGCTCGCCGAGGAGATCTCCCGCGCATTCGGCGCCGCCACCTCGAAGATGAGCTACGAGCAGGAAGCTGTCCAGGATGTGGATAGCACGGAGGTCGAAGGTGATCTCACCGTCCGGCCGCCGATCGTCACCATCATGGGCCACGTCGATCACGGCAAAACCTCGCTCCTCGATGCCATCCGCACCACCAATGTGGCCGGCCGCGAAGCCGGCGGCATCACCCAGCACATCGGCGCCTATCACGTGGAAATCGGCGGCCGCAAGATCGTCTTCATCGATACGCCCGGCCACGAAGCCTTCACCCGGATGCGCGCCCGTGGCTCCAAGGTCACCGACATCGTCGTGCTGGTCGTCGCCGCCGACGACGGCGTGATGCCGCAAACCCGCGAAGCCATCGATCACGCCCGCGCCGCTAAAGTTCCCATCGTCGTGGCGGTCAACAAGATCGATAAGCCCGGCGCCACGCCCGAACGCGTCAAGCAGCAGCTCACCGAGCTCGGCCTCCAACCGGAAGACTGGGGCGGCGATACGCCGTTCGTCATGGTCTCCGCCAAGGAGAAGCAGAACCTCGACCTGCTCCTCGAAGTCATCCTCCTGGTTGCCGATGTCACCGACATCAAGGGCAACCCCGCCCGCCCCGGTCTGGCCACGGTTCTCGAAGCCAAGCTCGACAAGGGCCGCGGTCCCGTTGCCACCCTGCTGGTTCGCAACGGCACCCTGCATGTGGGCGATCACTACCTCTGCGGTACTGTATTCGGCAAGATCCGAGCGCTCTTCGATGACCGCGGCAATCCGGTGAAGGAAGTCGGGCCGTCCATGCCCGTCGAGCTCCTTGGCCTGGAATCCATGCCCGATGTCGGCGATACGCTCCAGATCGTTACCGATCTGGGCAAAGCCCGGCAGATCGCCGAGTTCCGCGAGATCAGGGCGCGCGAAGTGGCCATGGCCAAGACGCGCATCACGCTCGATCAGTTCCACGCCCAGCTCCGTGAGGGCGAGACCAAGGAACTCAACATCATCATCAAGGCAGACGTCGGCGGCACCTCCGAGGTCCTCTCCGATACGCTGCAAAAGCTCTCGACGGACAAGGTCAACATCCGCGTCATCATGGCCGGTGTGGGCGCCATTACCGAGTCCGACGTCGATCTGGCCTCCGCCTCCAATGCCATCATCATCGGCTTTAACGTTCGCCCCGAACGCAAAGCCTCCGATGCCGCCCAACTGGAGAAGGTGGACATCCGGCTGCACACCATCATCTATGAGCTTACCGACGAGATCAAGAAGGCGATGACGGGCATGCTGGATCCGGTCTTCAAAGAGGTCTACAAGGGCCGCGCCGATGTCCGCACCACGTTCCGCATCACCAAGGTGGGCACCGTGGCCGGCTGCCAGGTTACCGACGGCGTCATCCCGCGCGACGCGCAGGTCCGCCTGCTGCGCGACAACATCGTCGTTCATACCGGCCGTCTCGATTCGCTCAAGCGCTTCAAGAACGATGCCAGCGAAGTCAAAGCCGGCTTCGAGTGCGGCATTGCGCTAGTCGGCTACAACGATCTCAAGCCCGGCGACATCATCGAAGCCTTCATCAAGGAAAAGGTGGCGCCGGACCTCTCGGCGTAATCTCATGCCGGCAGTCGGCATGCTCATTCTCGAACTCGAGCTCAACGGCGCTCACTCTCTCAAGGACAAGCGCCACTGGGTCCGGGGGCTGAAGGACCGTCTCCGCGCCGGCTTCAATCTGGCCGTGGCCGAAACGGAAGATCACGACCTGCTGAACCGCAGCGTCGTCGCCGCCGTTACTGTCTCTTCCTCCCGCGAAAACGCAGCACGGGTGCTGGAGGAAGCCGAACGGGTGGCCGCCGGCTTTCTCGGCCCCGCCTTAACCAGTGCCACCATAGACTGGCTGCAATAGGAATACCATGGACGAACTTCGCACCCGCCGCGTCTCCGAAACCATGCGAGAGGAGCTCTCCGAGCTCATCCGCTTTGAGTCGGCCGACCCCCGCATCCACACCGTCGAAGTCAGCGAAGTCGTTGTCTCACCGGATATGCGCCGCGCCGACGTGCTAGTGATGCTGCCTCCCAAGGACGAGGAGCGCACGGCGGCGCTCGCCGGTCTGGAGGCCGCCCGCCACTATCTCCGCACCCAGCTCATGCAGCGCCTCCATCTCTACCGTATGCCCGAGCTCCGCTTCCGCGCCGCCACCGACGCCTCCGCCGGCGTACCCCTGGAGCGCCTGCTGCGCCGCGTGCGGCGTGGGCGGCCTCGCGAATAGACTGTAGCTGTGAAGCTCATCTCCTTCGCCCTCCTCCTCGCTGCACTCCCTTCGCCTGCCGCAGATCGCCTTCTCCCTCTCACGGTTCGCCAAGTCAAAGTCGACGGTGAGCTCGGCCGCCGCATCGACATCACCCTCCGCAATAACACGCTCGTCCTGCAAACCGATAAGGACTTCCTCGCTCCATTCCAGAGGAAGGATCAGAAGGGCGGCTACATCGGCCTCGGCAAACTGCTGATGTCTACGGTGCGCCTCGCTGCCTACAGCAACGACCCCCAGTCGCTTGCCCTGAAGAACCATCTCGTCGAGAGCATCATCGCGCTCCAGGAATCCGACGGCTACGTGGGCATGTTCACGCCGCCCAATCGCGTAACCTCGCTTTGGGATGTCCACGAGATCGGCTACGTCATCGCCGGCCTCCTCACGGACTACGAGTACTTCCAGAGCCAGCCCTCCCTCGCCGCCGCTCGCAAGGCCGCCGATTATCTGATCGCCAACTGGAGCAAGATCCCGGCCCAGTGGGGGGAGCAAACGGGCGTGGCGCCCCACGTCGCCGTCACCGGAATCGAACGGACCTTCCTCGCACTGCACCGCATCACCGGCGACGCCCGCTATCTGGATTTCGTGCGCCGCCAGCGCACACTGGTCGAGTGGGACCTGCCACCCGTCGTGGGACGCCGCGCCGGCATCGAGGGCCACATCTACGCCTTCATGGCTCGCTCGCTCGCGCAGTTGGAGCTATTCCGCCTGAGCCCCGAGCCGCGCCTGTTGGCGCAATCCCAAAGAGCGCTTGATTTTTTTACGGCCCACGATGGCATGGCCATTACCGGCGGCGCCGGTCAGTGGGAGATCTTCACTGATGATCAGGATGGCCGGGGCAATCTTGCCGAAACCTGCGCCACCGCCTACCAGCTCCGTCTCTACGACAGCCTCCTCCGGTTGCAGGGTAACGCCGCGTTTGGCGATCTCATGGAGCGCACCATCCACAACACGCTGTTCGCAGCACAGTCGCCCGATGGCCGTCAGATCCGCTACTACTCACCAACCGAGGGTCCGCGCGCCTATCACCCCGGCGACACCTATTGCTGCCCCGGCAACTACCGCCGCATCGTTTCCGAGCTTCCGGAGATGATCTATTACCGGACCGCCGCCGGAGTCGCCGTGAACCTCTACACGGCCTCGGAGGCCACGCTGGAATCCGGCGGCGTGCCGCTCAAGATCCGCCAGGAGACCAGCTATCCCGCCACCGGCGTCGTCGCCATTCACCTGGAGCCGCTGCGCCCCGTGCGCTTCCCCTTGTCCCTCCGCATCCCCGGCTGGGCCAACGGCGCCACCATCCAGATCAACGGCAATCCCCACCCAGCGGCGGCCGTTCCCGGCACGTACCTGATTCTCGAACGCGATTGGAGGGGCGGCGATGTGGTCCAGCTCACAATGCCCATGCAGCCGCGCCTGGTACTCGGCCGTCAGCGCCAGGCCGGCCGTGTCGCCGTCATGCGCGGGCCCCAGGTGTTCTGCCTGAACCCTGCCCAGGACCAGGCTTTGACGAATGTCGACGCCGCCGAGCTCGGCCGTTACACTCTGGATCCCAAATCCCTGGCCGTAGTTGCGGATCACTCCATCCATCCCAACGGCGTCGCCATTCGCGCTGGCGCCTGGAGACCCGGCTACGGCACCGCCCCCAAGCACGACCTGGTTCTCACCCTCACCGAGTTCGCCGACCCCAACGGACAAGCCACCTACTTCAAGCTCCGGGACCTCGCCCCGGCGGTCCCCGACGAATTAGTGAGAACCATTAGGTAGCTCCCTGCGTAGTACCTATTACACAGGAGTGTGCCATGTCCTATCTCCCGCTTGACGGCGACAATCCCGGCGCCGGCAGCCGTTCCATGGTGGTGGCGATCTTTCTCTCCACCTGCCTGCTCTCAATCGTCTCCTGGTACACCACCTACCAGGGCATGGCCCTGTACCTCTCCAGCTGGTTCGCCTTTTTGGCCTCGCTTGGCGTCCAATCCGCATTAGTCCTGGTTGCCTGGCTGATCGGCTTTCAGAGCAGGAGCCGCCGCACACTCCTGATCGCCGTCTATGCCATCACGGCCCTGGTCTCCGTCGCCTTCTCCTACGTCAGTCTCTATACATGGTTCTCCGCCAAGGAGCGTCCGGCCCTGGTGCAGCGCCAGCTCTACGACACCATCACGGAATCGTCGGGCAAGACCAATCAGCTGCTCTCTTCCGCCATCTCCGAAGGACGCAAACACGTTCTGGCGCTGGACGAAATGACAGCCGCTGAAAAGACCCACGGCTTCATCTCCAAATCCCAGGACTCCGATCCCTACCTCGCCAAAATTCGCGAATCGGTCGCCGCTGAGGCTAGGAGTCTCGGCGCCGCCTACGCCGAGGGTTCCGGCACCGGGTTGCGCTACACCGCCTTTGATCGCTACACCAAGCTCGCCAAGAGCTCAGTGGATCAGATGCTCAGCGCACAGACCGCCCTCGCCGCCTTCCGCGCCAACCTGAAACCGCAGGACGCGTCCGATCTGCAGATCCGCAACTACCGTGCAGTCTACGATTCCATTCCCTGGAATGATGTGGAGCAACAGGCCCACGCGCCCCGCTTCGAGCGCCCCGCCGTCCCCAACCTCTCCGAGCATCTCGACCGCACCGCCAGCGGGCAGGAAGACCTGCTGTTAGGCTTCACCGAACTGGTCACCGCGCCCACTGGCCGGCACATCTTTGCGCTGATGCTGGCCGCCTTCATCGACATCATTGTCTTCCTGCTGGCCTACGCCTCCGGCCCCTACCTGCAAGGCGGCCGCGAGCAGCGCTGGTCCCGCGCGTCGGCGGCCGTGGACGGAGCTGACAATCAGGTCTTCGTGCGCACGCTGCTCAGGAAGCTTGAACCCAGCGCCGCCGGCATGCCGAGAGTCGATGTCGCCGCCCTCACGCCCGGTGAACTCCAACTCTGCCTACTGCTCGCCGCGAAAGGCGCAGCCACGCTGGCGCAGGAAGAGGACAAGCGCTACTACCTGCTGGACGAGAACATTCACGAGTACCTGGTCGAGTCGTTAAGCGTGCCCCGCATGCCCCTCCGCGCCGCCCCACCGAAGACCGCCGCGTCTACTTCCTGAGAAACTCCGTCTTCGCGCGGCCAGACCGGCTCAACGTGCTCTCCCACGATCCGTACATCGGATTTGCCAGCACAAACCAGCGCTCGCCCAGCCAGTAGTCGCGCGCCACCGCCATCTCCAGCCGGCCATCCAACGTATCCCGCTCCTTCGGCAAGCTCACAAAATCGCGGAAGTCGTCGCCAAACAGCATTACCAGCCGGTACTTTGCCGCCGCCGCCTTGCGCCGCGCGCTCTTGTCGCTGCTGCCCGCTTTGCACATCAGATTTGACGGCTCGAACGGCACGCCGTGTATCCGCAGCACCCGCACCGTCGGATCGTCCGCGCTCCCGGCGTCGCACACGCGATTGGTAATGAACACCGCCTCCACGCCCAACGCGGCGGCAGTCTTCAGGAACTCCACCGCCCCCGGCACGGTCCCTGCGCGCCCCTCCTTCACCCACGCCTGCCACGTATCGTCCGCGAACGTCTTTCCAACCGCAATCAACTGCGCCTGATACGCGGAGTTGTCCAGCACCGTCTCATCCAGGTCCAGCACCACCGCCGGCGGCAACGTCGCCATCGCCGTGCCCTCCTGCTCCAGCGCGGCAGTCCACTGCGGATCCCGCACCGCCCGCAACAGGTTCGCGCCAGCCGCGCGGTATGTCTGCTTCGCCACCGCCCGGTACTCCACCGACGTCTGCACCCACAGCGTCGCGTCCAGGAAAGACGAATCCTGCGCCACCGCGCCGGACGCGCACAATACCATCAATGCCGCAAGTCTCATAGATTTATCATCGCCCACCGGAGCGCCACTGCCGCGCCGCTCCTCAGTACGGGCTGATCGAATGTGGCGTCAACTCCGCACTCCGGCCTGTCAGCTTCTCCACTTCCTTGCGCAGCGGACCAACCGCTTTCGCGAACATCATCTTGTACGCACCGCAGAAGTAATCCAGATCCCCAAACTGCTTGTGTGGGCCGTGCCGCGTCTTCGGGCATCCCCCGTGACAGATCGCCTGATACTCGCAAACCTGGCACTCCGGATGCGCAATCGTCTTCTTGCCCGCAAAGCTATACCGCTTCTGCCGCCGCGCGAGCTCCGGGAACGAATCCAGATTCACATTCCCCAGCTTCCAATCCTTCTCCACGAAGAAGTCGCACGGAAACACGTCGCCGTTGTACTCCACCACCACGTAACTGTCGCACGTCTCGTGCATCGTGCAACTGCCCGGCTTTTGCCCGGCCAGCGCCTCGGCCAGATTGTCGAAGAAGCGCACCCGCACCTTGCGCCGCTCCGGCCACCAAAGGTCGAAGATCTCGCACATAAACCGCCCGTACTCCTCCGGCGTGATCGTGAAGGGCATCGGCGATCCGTCCGCGTTGAACTCCGCTAGCGGAATGAACTGCATATACTGAATGCCCAGCGACCGGAAGTACTTGTACGTCTCTTTCGGCTTGTGCACGTTCGCCTGGCTCAGCACGCACAGGATGTTGAACTCCACCTTCTCCCGCTGCATCACCTCGATGCCCTGCATCACCTTCCGCCACGTGCCCTGCGCGCCCTTGTTGACGCGGTAGAGATCGTTGACCTCCTCCGGCCCGTCCAGCGAAACGCCAATCAGGAAGTTGTACGTGTGGAAGAGCTGGCACCAATCCTTATCCAGCAGCACGCCGTTGGTCTGCAGAGCGTTCGAGACCGATTGCCCGTTGCGCCCGTACTTCTGCTGATACTCCACCAGCTTCGTGAAATACGGCAGTCCGGCCAAAGTCGGCTCGCCGCCCTGAAATGCGAAGGTCGATGCCGGATACGAGTAGAACAGGAACGAATCCACCAGCCGCTGTAGCGTGTCGTCCGTCATTAGCCGCGCCGGCAGTTCCTTATACGGATCGGCCTCGCGGTCCAGGTAGAAGCAGTAGGTACAATCCAGATTGCACACCGCCGACGCCGGCTTGATCAACAGCGAGGTGATCCGCGGGGCCTGCCCGGAGATGGACGCGCCGGAATAGCTGTCGCCGACAATCGGAAATGGAGTTCCACCCGTCATATGCTCGGAGTGTAGCATCATGACCCCTAATGACCTCGCCGCCCACATCCACCAGCAGATGCTGGCACATGCCGACTCCGATTTCGCCGCCGGACAGCGCCGTTTCTTCCAGCACGAGGTGGATACCTACGGAGTCCGCACTGCTGATCTCAACGTGCTGATCCGCGATGTGGCCCGCGTCGTGAAACCCTGGCCGGTGGCGCAGCGCAACGCCCTGATGAAACTACTCTGGCAGACCGGCAAGCTGGAGAGCGGCGCGCTCGCCTGTCACGTCTACCGCCGTTTTGCCAAGACCTGCACCGAGTGCGAATTCCATCTCTTCGAAAAGTGGCTGGAGCGCTACGTTCGCAACTGGGCCCACTGTGACGGCGTCAGCTCCTGGCTCCTGGCGGCTTGCATCGCCAACCGACCCGAACTGCGCTACCAACTGGCCGCCTGGACGGAATCGCCAAACCGTTGGAAGCGGCGCGCGGCGGCCGTCTCCCTCCTTCAGGAGGCCAAGCGCGGACGCCATACCGGCTTCCTTTTCGACATCGCAGCGCGCCTCCTGCCGGATCGCGACGACATGGTGGAAAAGGGGGTGGGCTGGATGTTGAAGGAGAGCTATCCGGCGCGGCCGGACGAGACGCTAGCCTTTCTCATGGCCCAGCGCGCCACGGCCTCGCGTCTCACTCTACGCTACGCGGCGGAGAAGATGCCCCCCGCCGCCCGCGCGCTACTGCTGAAATCGCCGCCCGATGGCGGTGCGTGCTGAGCCGCCCTAGAGCGGGAGGATCTCTTCCCGCGCCGGATCGAAATTCAAACGCCGCTTCTGCACGTAACTGATGTTGCCAAGGTGCGACGCCATGGCAGAACGATGCCCGATGTAGACGTCGCAGTTGGGCGCCTTGCGGGTCCGGCAGCACTCCAGGAAGTTCTTCACATGGTCCAGAGTGAAATCGTACGCTGGCCCCTTCACCTCGACCGGCTTCGCGCCCCGGCCGGCCGGCAGGTACTCATACCGGCCGCGATCGATATAGAGCTTGCCCTGAGTTCCGCAGAACTCGATGCCTTCTCCGCGAATGCCCGGCGCCAGCGTAGCCTCGAACGTGGCCGTATACAGCCCGCCGTATTCCAGCAGGACATTGATCGTATCCGGCGCGGTCCGGCCGTCCTTGTAGTGATACACCCCGCCTGCGGCAACGCCCGACGTGGGGGCGTCATTGCCCATGAACATATGCACCACGTCGATCCAGTGGGTGAAGAGATCGGTCACCTGCCCGCCGCCGAAATCCAGATACGCGCGCCAGTTCCAAAACTGCTGTGGATCCCAATCGCGCCACTTCACCGGACCCAGGAAGCGCGCCCAGTCCAGATTGCTGGGACGGCTCGCCAGCGACGCCGGAGCCTTGCGCAGGTGATACGTATTGCCGTGCCACCATGTGCGGACCAGCGTGATCTTGCCCAGCGCACCCGTATCCATGTACTTCGCCTTGGCCTCAATGTAGTGGGCGCCCGAGCGCTGCTGCAGGCCCACCTGGCAGACGCGGTTGTTGATCCGCGCCGCCTTGACAATCACCGGACCCTCTTCCATCCGCAGCGTCAACGGCTTCTCGACGTACACATCCTTGCCGGCGTTCAGCGCGTCCACCGCCGTCACAGCGTGCCAGTGGTCCGGCGTGGCGATCAGAACTGCGTCGATGGACTTGTCTTCCAGCAGCTTCCGGTGGTCCCCGTAGCCCTTCGCCTCCGGCGCCACCGTCTTCACTTTGTCAATCATCTCGGCGTACACGTCGCACACCGCTGCCAAGTTCACCTGGCCCGTCGCACGGAAATGGCCCATCACACCGCGGCCCCGTTCTCCGGCCCCAATCAGGCCCATGTTCACCTTGTCGTTCGCACCGAGGATGCGTGAATACGATGCCGCGGTCCACGCCAGTGCGGCATGGCCGGTCGTGCGGAGGAACGCGCGGCGCGCGGGCTGTGTCTGAGGCATGAATGAATTATATGTGAGAACTTCCGGCCCGGTGATCCACTCAATGTACAGAAGGCGCGACACCCCGTTCCACGTTAGATCCTCCTCCTCCGATATCGGGCGGAGGTCGCGCCACTCTGATGAGTGAAAACCCGATACAATCGTGCGCTGAGAGTCCATTCCATGCGTACCATCCTCGCCTTCTCCCTATTCGCCACAGCCCTGTCCGCCCAGACGCTTCAAGTCACCAAAGGCGCTACCGATTACCAGGTCTTCCAGCGCGGGCCGGGCAATGCGGCCACCCTGAAACTGGAAGGCTCAGCGTCGGCCGCCGCCGGTAAGAGCGTCGAGGCCCGGCTGGTGGCCGCGGGGCGCACCGTGGCCGGCTTCGATTGGAAGTCCGCCGGCCGGGTGAACGGCACCGCTTGGACCGCGCAACTCGCCGACGTACCCACCGGTGGCCCCTATCGCCTGGATCTGCGCGTCGCCGGCGCCTCGGCCGTCACCAGCGTGGCCAACCTGCTGGTGGGCGATCTCTGGCTGCTGGCCGGCCAATCCAACATGGAAGGAGTGGGCAATCTGGAGGATCTGCCCCTCCCCAGCGCCCTCGTGAATTCCCTCGATATGACGGATACCTGGCTGGCCGCCAGTGACCCGCTGCACCGCCTGCCGGACTCCAACAACCGCGTTAACTGGCGCAGGAACGCCCAGGGTCAACCCGAGAAGCTGGAAGGTTCGGCCCTGGCCACCTTCATCGCCAACCGCAAAAAAGGTGCGGGCGTGGGCCTTCCTTTCGCACTGGAAATGGTCCGGCGCACCGGCGTGCCGGTCGGCCTCATCCCCTGCGCGCACGGCGGCACGTCCATGGCGCAATGGGACCCGGCATTGAAAGACAAGGGCGGCGACTCGCTCTATGGCGGCATGGTCCGGCGCTTCCAACTCGCCGGCGGCCTCGTCAAAGGCGTCCTCTGGTATCAGGGTGAATCGGACGCCAGCCCGACCGCCGGTCCGATCTTCGAAGAGAAGTTCCGCAGCTTCATCCAGGCTGTCCGCAAGGATTTCGCCCAGCCTGAGCTGCCCTTCCTCTATGTGCAGATCGGCCGCCACGTCGCCAGCGCCAGTGCCGTGCACTGGAACCTGGTGCAGAACGCGCAGCTCAAAGTGGAGTCGCAACTGCCCAACGCCCTGATGACCGGCTGCACGGATTGCGAGCTGGACGACGGCATCCACGTCGGCACCGACGATCACCGCCTGCTCGCCATGCGCCTCGCGAATCTCGCCACGGCCTCAGCCAAGCGCGGCCCGCGTCCGGTGTCGGCCAAGGTGAAGGGCGCCATGATCGTCGTCGAGTTTGCCGAAGTGAACGGCAGGCTCGTCCACAAAGGACGCCTCAATGGGTTCACGCTTCATGCCCCGGACGGCACACCCGTGCCAATGATCTACCGCCAGCGCGTCAGCGCCCAGGACCCCAACGTTGTCGAGTTGCTCTTCGGCGGCAAACTACCCGGGGGCGTCACGCTGCAGCACGGCGCCGGGCGGGATCCGTACCTGAACCTGCGCGACGAGGCCGGCATGCCGGCGCCGGTATTCGGCCCCATGCCCGTTCAGCAGTAGGCCGACCGGAGCAGGAACCGAGCCGCGCGCGTCAGCAAGCGGTGGTCGGCTTGCGCGCCACGATGATGATGGAGACCGGTCGCCACGGGATCAGCCCGTCGATCCGCCGCCATAGCGGCACCAGCGCATCGAAGCCCGCCAACTGAATCCGGCTGAAGGTGCGCTTCTTCAAAATGCGGCCGTTCACATACCAGCCCGGCCGCGTGATCCGGTTGAACTCGAGGAAGTGCTCCACCTCAAAGCCGGCGGCGCGCGCCTTCGCCTTCAACTCGCCTTCCGAGTAGCGGCGGAAGTGCCCCAGTACGCGATCCAGCTCTCCATACACCGACATGCCCTCGGGCACCAGCACGATGGCCCGCCCGCCCGGCTCCAGCGTCTCAAACATGTTGCGCAGGCCGGCGGCATCGTCCTCCACATGCTCCAGCACGTTGAGACAGACAATCGTGTCGATCCGGCCGCGGACCGTTTCAAAATCCGCGGCACGGCTGAGGTCACACTCGATCGCGCGAAAGTTGGGGCGATGCGAGAGGCGCGTCCGCAACCGGGCCAGATGCTCGGCATCAATGTCGGAGGCCACATACAACTGCCGCCGCGGCGCAAGGCAATGCGAGAGGTTCCCCATCCCGGCCCCGATCTCCAGCACCCGTCTTCCCACGTAAGGCCGGATCGTGTCGGCCATCCAGTGGTTGAAGCGATGCGCTGAGGAAAGCGTATCGAGAATCTCCGGGCCGGATTCCAGATAGATGTCCCGTGTGAACGCAAACCGCAGCACGGTGAGCGCACCCAGCACGGCGTCCAGCTTGCCGATCTTCTTGCCCTCGTCGTACGTGCGCCCGTGATAGCTGATCGGCGTCTCGTAGATCCGCACCTGCCGCTGCGACAGCTTGATCGTGATCTCCGGCTCAAATCCAAAGCCGTTGCTGCGCAGCGGGATGCTCTTCAGCAGCGAAGTGCGAAAGGCCTTGTAGCACGTCCAGACGTCGGTGAGATTGAGATCGCTCACCAGATTGACGAACGTGGTGAGCAGGATGTTGGCCAGCGAGTGCCAGAAGTAGAGTACGCGGCGCTGGATACCCACCGCGAATCGCGTGCCGTATACCGCGTCCGCCTGGCCCTCCAGC
Organism: Paludibaculum sp.; assembly: GCA_036504135.1. Taxonomy (GTDB): domain Bacteria; phylum Acidobacteriota; class Terriglobia; order Bryobacterales; family Bryobacteraceae; genus Paludibaculum. Next base: position 653,645 of record DASXVP010000025.1, on the reverse strand, counting down.
AACGGCTGCAGCAGGCTCGGCCAGTCCCGCGGATCGTACTCGAGGTCCGAATCCTGGATCACCGTAAACTCGCCGCGCACCCGTTCCAGCCCAGTTCGGATCGCCGCGCCCTTCCCCAGATTCAGCGGATGGCGCACCGCGCGAATCAACTTCGGGTGCGCCGTGGCGTACTGCGTGGCAATCTCCCACGAGCCATCACCGGAGCCGTCGTCCACGATCACAATGTCGCGCGTCAGCCCCGCCGGTAACGGCGCCACCAGCACGCGGTCCAGCACCGCGCCGAGGAACTCTTCCTCGTTGTACACCGGCACGATGATTGAAAGAATCTGCATTGCTATTTCAGCGGCGGGCGCTGTGCGTGCCACGCCGTGACGCTCTGATACGCCAGCGCCACCCGCAGTGGCGAGCCCTCGTCCCACAGGCGGCCCAGAAAACTCAAACCCTGCGGCATACCCTTCACAAATCCGCACGGCACCACCACCTGCGGATTCCCGCTCAGGTTGGTGGAGCCGAGATGCGAATACGGCGGGCACACGATCACGTCGTACGGCGCAAACGCGGCGTGCATCTGCTCGCACAGCAGCGTGCGCGCGCGCTGGGCCCGGATGTACTCCACTGCCGGAATCAGACGCGACGTGCGAAACGAATTCGGCCAGGCGTTGCGGCCCTGGTCCTTGAGTTGCGACACGCGGCCGTCGCGCGTGATGTCGTCAAACGCGCAGGCGGCCTCGGCATTCAGCAGAAGCATCAGCGTGCCCGCGATGGAGTCCGGCAACTCCACCGGCGTCATCTGGACTCCCGCCTTCTTCAGATCTTCCAGCGCCTTCGCGTACACCTCTTTTTCCTCGCCCTGCATCCGGTCAAACGCCTTCTGCGCGATGCCGATCCGCAGCTTCGCCACCGGCGTGGCGGGCTCCCAATGCAGCGGCGCCGCGGTCACCGTGCGGTCTCGTCCGTCCGGTCCGTAGATGGCGTTCAGCACCAGCGCACAATCCTCCGCTCCGCGGCAGATGGGCCCGATCTTGTCCATCGTCCAGCTCAAGCCCATGGCGCCATACCGCGAGACGCGCCCGTACGTCGGGCGCAGCCCCGTCACGCCGCAGCGGATGCTGGGCGAGACAATCGAGCCCAGCGTCTCTGTGCCGATCGCGAATCCAAGCAAGCCCGCCGCGGTGGCCGACGCCGAACCCGCCGACGAGCCGCTAGAGCTCTGCTCCAGATTCCACGGCGTCTTCGTCATGCCGCCAAACCAGAGTCCACCCATCGCCAGCGCGCCCATCGACATCTTGCCAACCAATACCGCGCCCGCCGCGGTCAGACGCGTGTAGACCGTGCAATCCGTGTCGATGACCTGCTCCTGGAAAGGTTCGGCCCCCCACGTGGTCTTGATGCCCTTCGTCGCAAACAGATCCTTCAGGCCGTACGGGATGCCATGCAGCGGACCGCGGTACTTGCCGGCGGCGACCTCGGCATCCGCCTGCCGCGCCTGCCGCAACGCAAGCTCTTCCGTCAGCGTCACCAGACAATTCAATTTCGGCGCATATTGTTTCAAACGCGCCAGATAGAGTTTGGTTAATTGCGTCGAGCTCACGCGGCGCGCTTTCACCAGTGCAGCCAGGCGTGTCACCGGCAGAAACGCCAGCTCCTCTTCGGAAGCAGGCGCCGCCGCCGTGGACGCGAGCGTCGGCCGGAACCGCGCCACGCCCGCCTTCGGCTGCTGCCCCGGCAGACCCGGATGGAACGAGTACGCGGGCTCGGTGTCGAGCGGCACATCAATCTTCCGCAGCTTCTCGTATTGGCCCAGCGCGCGGTCCACATCCGGCAGCATCAGCTCCAATTGAGCGTCGTCAAATCGCAGACCGATCACGGCCAGCGCTGCCGCCAACTGTTCCTTCGAGAGCTTCGGAGCGGACGGCGCGGGTTCCGGTTGGGCGTCCGATGGGCGCGCGGCGGCGAGAATTGCCGCCAACTGCATCATTTGGCGTCTGTCCATGAGTCTCCTATGATAACTTCTCACTCGCAGCGGACGGCGCTAGCATCCAAGTAGTGATATGAGAATCCTGCTCTATAGCGGCAAAGGCGGCGTCGGCAAAACCACATTGGCGGCTGCCAGTGGCATGCGCCTGGCCGAGCTGGGCTACCGGACCCTCGTGATGAGCGTGGATCCGGCCCACTCTCTGGCAGATTCCTTCGATCTGGAATCGGGCCTGTTCCACGGCAAGACGTCGGCGCCATTGGAGATCGCGCCGAATCTCTCCATTCACGAAGTCAACATTCAAAAGGAGATCAAACGCCACTGGGCCGAGATCTCGGGCTACATCACCACCATCCTGCGCACCTCCGGGCTCAGCGATGTGGAGGCCGAGGAGATGGCCATCTTCCCTGGCATGGAAGAGCTCAGCGCCATGATGTACGTCAATCAGTACCGCCGCCAGAAGAGCTACGATGCCGTCGTTCTGGATTGCGCTCCCACCGCCGAAAGCCTGCGCTTCGTCTCCATGCCCACCACGCTGGATTGGTACATGAAGCACGTCTTCCCCATGCAACGCGGCATTCTGAAAGCCGTCCGCCCGCTGGCCAACCGCGTGTCGCCCGTGGAGCTCCCGCCGGATCGCTACTTCGCCAACATCAAGGAGCTCTTCGAGAAGATCGAGGGCATCGATACGCTGATGGAAGATCCCGAAATCACCAGCGTCCGTCTGGTCACCAACGCGGAGAAGATGGTGGTGCGGGAGACGCAGAGGGCATTTGTCTACTTCTCTTTACACGGCCTCACTGTCGACGAAGTGATCGTGAATCGCGTCCTGCCCGATACCATCTCCGACGAGTTCTTCACCGAGTGGCGCGCCTCGCAAAAGAGATTCCTGGGCGAGACCGAGGCGTACTTCGCGCCCGTGCCAGTGCGCCGCGTACCGTTGTTCCGGCACGAGATCCTGGGGATGGAACGGATTCGCGAATTGGCGCGGGTCCTGTTCGCCGATAGCTCGGATCCGGCTGCCATCACCCGCCGCGAGCGGCCCTATGAGTTCACCAAGGTCGACGGACGCTACCAGGTCCACCTGCGCGTGCCGTTCACCGAAAAGGCCGAGGTGGGCCTGTTCAAGAAAGGCGACGAGCTTGTTGTGGAAGTGGGCACCATCCGCCGCCACATCGGCCTGCCTGTCTCCATGGCGCAACTCCGGCCCGTCCGCGCGAAACTAAATGGTGGCATCCTGACAGTAGAGATGGAGGAGGGCGCATGACTGAAACGGAAGAAAAAACCCAACATACGTGCAGCGGTCAGAACTGTCTGTGCCACGGCGCTGGGCCGCTCCTAAGTGAGTTTGTCCGGCGCATGGGGCCGCCCGAGGGCGCCAAGCGTCACTTCGACGCAGCCCGCGTCGAATTTCTGAAGGGCGTCCGCGCCATGATCGACGCGCGAATCGAGGACCTGTCCAAGGCCGAATCCAAGGGTACGAAACTGAACGTGGAGTAGTCACAATCATGAGCCGACCCGTCACCATCCTCGCCATCGCGAGCTATGAGAAGGGCCACGCGTTCCTGCGCCAAGCCAAGGCGGAGGGCGCGCGAGTGCTACTGCTCACGTCTCTCAGCCTCAAAGAAACCGCCAATTGGCCCCGCGAATCCATCGACGAATTCTTCTATATGCCGGACGTCGATAGGGAGTGGAACAAGGCGGATACGCTCAAGGCCGTCGCCTATCTGGCCCGCACGGAGCATCTGGATCGCATTGTCCCCCTCGATGATTTCGATCTCGAGCTGGCGGCGTCCCTCCGCGAGCATCTGCGGATCCCCGGCATGGGTGAGACCACGGTGCGGCGGTTCCGCGACAAACTCGCCATGCGCATGTCGGCCTATGAGGCCTCCATCGAGGTGCCCGAGTTTGTCCACATCCTGAACCATGCGCGCATCCACCGCTTCATCGAGAAGATCCCGGCGCCATGGGTGCTGAAGCCGCGCAGCTACGCCGGAGCCATCGGCATTCAGAAGATCGAAAATGCGGATCAGCTCTGGCAGGCGCTGGAGCAGTTGGGCGACTTGCAGCCCCACTACCTGCTGGAACGCTACGTGCCCGGCGATATCTTCCACGTTGATTCCATCGTCTACGAGCGCGAGATCCGCTTCGCCGTCGCCAGCGGCTACGGGCGGCCACCGCTCGACGTATCACATCACGGTGGAGTCTTCACCACGGCATTGCTGGAGCGCGGCTCCCAGCACGAGCAGTTACTCCTCGAAATGAACAGCCACCTGCTGGCGGCCCTCGGCCTGGTCCGCGGTGTGTCCCACTCCGAGTTCATCATCGGACACGATGGCAAGGTGTACTTCCTGGAAACCGCTGCCCGCGTCGGCGGCGCCCATATCGCGGAGCTAGTGGAGGCGGCCACCGGCATCAACCTGTGGGCCGAGTGGGCGCGCATCGAAGTGGCCGGCGGAAAGACAGATTACCATGTGCTGGCGCCGCGCCAGGATTACGCGGGCTTGCTGGTATCGCTCGCGCGCCAGGAGCATCCCGACACCAGCACATACACTGACCCCGACATCGTTTGGCGCATCGATAAGCCCAGCCACGTGGGCTTCATCGTTCGCAACGCCTCCCACGCCATTGTGCAGACCAAGCTGGCGGAGTTGGCCGAGCGTGTCACCCGCGATTTCTGGGCTTACGCTCCGCCGAAGGAAAAGCCGACGTCGTAGAGCTAGAAGGTGATGCCGATCAGAAACTCCATCTGGTTGCGCGCCGACTTCAGATCCGTATAGGAGAACGGTTCGTTGCCCCAGCGTGTATAGCGGAGTTCCGGGCTGATCTTGATCAGCTTGAGGTTGTAGCGGAAGCCCGCGCCGAGGACCACGCCTTTGGAATTGGCATCCTGGAGCAGCGGAATGTCCCCGATGTGACGGAACGCAAAGCCGCCATCGACGTACATGCGGGCAAAGGTTCCAGGAAACTTGTACTTGACCAGCAGGGGAAACTCGAGGGAGCCCGAATTGTTGGTGCTGGCGAAGGTGTAACCCGTGCGCCGGTACAGGGCGTCGAACTCCAGACCCAGGCCCGCCGGTAGATTGACCTCCACCACCGGGCCCACGGTCCAACGGCTGAAGTTGCTGCTGAAGGTCCCAGCCGCCTTCACGGCGTCGTTAAAGGGCACACCGCCCTTGACGCCCCAGTCGATGAGCTGGGCGGAGAGCGGCGCGCAAACAAACAAGGCAATCAGCAGTGGACGCATCAGGAAACCGTGACGAGGTCGTCCGCCAGGCGAACCTGCCTGCCCAGCGACATCGCTATATTTGCTAGATGCGGCCCGGCTACGGCGCGTTGCGCAATTTCCACCGGGCAGTTGGGCTGCTGGCGGGATTTGATGCAATCCAGGAAGTTCTGGATATGCGGCTCAATCGGTACCGGCGCCTTCTCCTCGATCACCGGCGTGCGGTTGTCTTTCCACTGCTCTTTCCAAACCACAAAGCCGCCGTCGTCCAGCCGCATCGTGCCCTGATCGCCCATGAAAAGGATAGACCAGCTGTCCTCGAAGTCATTGCAGTAATTCAGCTCCCACGTAGTCAGGAACTTGCCATGGTCCAGCGTAGAGCTGAAGATCTCGGGGTGCTCAGCGCCGATGTTCTTGGCGATATAGCCCATGCCGATTGCGGATTTCGGCGGCGGTGCGTTGGTGAACCACTGCACCACATCCATCAAGTGGGTGCCCTGGTCGGTCATGTTCCCGCCGGCATAATCCCAGAATAGACGCCAGCTCCGCAGCCGCATCGGCTCCATCGGGCGTTTCGGCGCCGATCCGAGGAAGCGGTCCCAATCCACCTTGCCTGGGAAGGGGCTGTTGTTGAGCGGCTTGGCCACGTTCCAGTGCCACTTCGCCTTGACCATCGTGATCCGGCCCAGCAGGCCGTCGTCCACCAGTTTTTTCGCCTTGTAGAGCATCGGCGCGCTGCGGCGCTGCATGCCCACCTGCACGATCTTGCCGCTCTTCTTCACCGCGTCCACCATCACGGCGCTTTCCGCCAGAGACTTGGAGAGCGGCTTCTCCGTGTAGACGTCCTTGCCGGCCTTCAGCGCGTCCAGCAGGTGCGGGCAATGCCAGTGATCCGGCCCGGCGTTGACTGTGAAGTCGATGCCTTTCTGAGCCAGCAGGTCCTCGTGATGGTAGTAGGATTTTGCGCCCGGATGATCCTTGAGAGCGGCCTCGATGTTTGATTCGTTCACGTCGCAGACGGCGACGCACTGCGCGCCGAGCTGCTGGAACGTCTTGGCCAGGTAACGGCCACGGCCACCCGAGGCGATCAGGCCGAACGTGGGCTTGTCAGTAGCGGCCAGAACAGGGCGTGCAAACGATGCGGCGGCGGCTGCGCCTGTAAGAAACGAACGGCGGTTGGAGTCCATGAAAAAACCTCTCCGCCTACTCTATCCGAAACCGGAGGATAGCGTGTAAACATGGGCTTTGTTGTGCTATATTGTGGCTGAGAGCTCTCGTTGCTGGGAGATCGTCTAATGGTAAGACTGCGGCCTCTGGAGCCGCGTATCGGGGTTCGAGTCCCTGTCTCCCAGCCAATCCGCTCCCACCCCCCTCATTCACTACCGCTACATTTCTGTTAGTGCTTTCAAATTATTGAATTGTAATCTTGACGGCCCTATACTCATTTCAACCATGATGAAGTGCTTCCGCTGGGTCCCTCTGCTCGTTACGTGTCTCTCTTCGCTGTTCGCCCAAAGCAACCTGGCGGTTGTCAGCGGCCTCGTCAGCGACCCTTCAATGCAGTCGGTACCCAGCGCCGTCATCCGCGCACATAGTGCCGAAACTGGCGCCGTCCGGACCGCCATTACAGGGGCCACAGGCCGCTTTGAAATCCCAGGCCTTGCCCCTGGCGACTACACTATCGAGGTGCGGGCCGTCGGCTTCGCGACCGCCACGCAGGCGGTCCGCCTGGAGGTGGGCCAGAACATGGCCTTGGACCTGGGCCTCACCCTCGGCGAGGAGAAGACCTCAGTAGAAGTCACTTCCGCCGCGGCGATTCTAAAGACCGAAAGCGCTGCCGTTGGCGAAGTCGTCGAGAACAAATCGGTGCAAGAACTCCCCCTCAATGGGCGAATGCTTCTGGACCTTGCACTCACCGTCCCGGGCTCTCATGCCGGCCACGGCGCCCAGGCCGGAAACATGAATCCCCTCTACTGGAGACCCAGCCAGAACTCCTCGCTCACCATTGGGGGCAACCGTCCCAATGCCAACTACTTCCTCATCGACGGTGCATCCAATACCGATCCGACCTTCAACACCCAGAACCTCGCCCTCTCCCCAGACGCCGTCCGCGAGTTCCAGGTCCAGACCGGCAGCTACTCCGCCGAACTCGGCGGCGGCGGCGGTGGCCAGGTCAACATCATCACCCGCAGCGGAACCTCCAAGTTCCACGGCACTGCCTACGAATTCCTGCGCAACGGCGCGATGGACGCCCACAGCTTCAACGAGGATCCCTCCGGAAAGTTCCTGGTCCAGAACAACTTCGGCGCTGCGCTGGGTGGACCGCTGGTAGGCAGCAAGACGTTCTTCTTTGCCAATTACGAGGGCTTGCGCCGCTCTAAAGCAGTCACTTCCGTTGGCACCGTGCCCACAGCGGAAGAAGCGTCCGGCGATTTCAGCGGCGCCGGCGTGAACATCTACAACCCGTTCAGTCAGCACCCCAACCCGAATTACAGCCCCAGCCAACCGGTCAGCAAATCGAATCCAGTTAATCTCCGCGACCCCTTCCCGAACAATGTGATCCCCGTGAATATGCTCAGCCCGGCCGCCACGACAATGCTCAACCAGTACGTTCCCCGGCCCAACGCAATGGACATGGGCGCGATGATCATGGACGGCGTACCCTCCGTCGTAGGCGCCGGCAACGATTCCAACAATTTCCTGGACCAGCGCAACCTCAGCAGCATTACCGGTCAGGGCACCCTTCGTATCGATCGGGTCTTCGCCAGCGGCAACCTCAGCGCCCGCTACTCCGTCGCCGCGGAAAACGGCTTCACCCCGCAGAACCTGACTGGCTTCGGCCTCCTTCACGACAATCTCTCGCAGCACGCCGACATTACATGGACGCGCGTCCTCACCCCGAACATCGTCAACACCGCCACCATCGGCTACTCGCGATTGGCAATGACCCACTTTGAGGAGAACGCCTTCAAAAACGACATCATCGGCCAGCTCGGGATTCAAGGCGTCGGCTTCGGCGGATCCCGAGCCTGGGGCGCGCCGTATTTCAACGTCCAGGGCTACTCGGTCTTCGGCGATAGCTACCAGGCCACCCCAATGCAGAGCTGGGACACCGTCCTGGAGGGCCGCAACACGCTATCGTGGCAGCGCGGCCACCACAGCATCCGCCTCGGCGGCGCCTACCGCCGCTTCATCTGGCCGATGTGGGCTTACGTCCTGAGCCGCGGCTACTATCAGTTCACCAGCGGCTATACCACTCAGACCTCCACCAACGATGGCACTGGCTCCGCGCTCGCCAGCATGGAACTCGGACTCCCCGCGGTGCGCCAGCGGCAGGTCGGCTCACCGCGCATGAACCTCCGCCAGTGGTATGCCGACGCCTACGTCCAGGACACCTGGCGCGTCACGTCCACCACCACCCTCAACTTCGGCCTCCGTTACGAATACATGAGCCCGCTCACCGACGTCTCCAATCAGTGGGCAGGCCTGTATGTCACGCCCACCAGGCTCACAGCCTACATCGGTGGCCAGTTGGGCACCCCCGAAGGACTCCTATACACCAACAAGTTCCGCTTTGCCCCACGCGTCGGCTTCGCCAAACAGATCCCCCGCTTGGGGCTCGTGGTGCGCGGGGGGTACGGCATCTTCTACACACCCGTGGACATGAATACCTGGTGCAACAATCTGCACAACGTGCCAATCATCTTCCCCGAGACCAACCAGAGCGACGCCTTCACGCCCTCCATCACCACCTTCAACTTCAATGCGCCGGTCGTAGGCCGGACCGTCACCAGCTTCACCGCCTTCGATCCCTACCAGAAACCCCAATACATTCAGCAGTGGTCGTTATCCGTCGAAAAGAGCCTCGGCCAGGCCACCACGCTGGAAGCCGGCTACCTGGGCGCACGCGGATTCCATCTCCAGCGCGCCCACCTCATCAACAACGCGCTGCCGGGCCCTGGGTTGGTCCAGCCCCGCCGCCCCTACGGCAGCGCTACCTTCCTGCCCGGCACTGTCTTTCCGGAGGGTGTTACGGTCGTCAGCAACACCATCCCGGTCAGCACCGTGAACTGGCTGGAGAATACGGCGAGAAGCTGGTACGACGCCGGTTATGTCAACCTCCGGCGGCGCTACTCGGCCGGCTTGAGCCTGCTCGCCAACTACACCTTCGCCAAGAATCTGAGCGACTCGCCCGACTTCCGCTCACCCATGTTTGAATCCGCCATTCCCCAGAACAACCTCGACCTCAGATCGGAAAAAGGGCCCGCCTGCGACATCCGCCACCGTCTCGTTATTAGCGCAGTCTATGACGTGCCCGGCTTTCGGCACTGGCGCTGGTCCAATGTGCTGACGCGCCACTGGCAGGCGTCCACGATCTACCAAGCGCAGAGCGGCTTCCCCTTCACCATCTCAGTTTTCGGCGACACGGCCAATAGCGGCACCGTTCTTGGCGAGAATCCCGTCCGCGCAAACTACACCGGACAGCCAGTCTTCGGACCGGACTCCCACACCGCCGGCCAGTGGTTCAATCCGCAAGCCTTCTCTGCCCCTGCCCCTTACACCTTCGGCAACAGCGGTCGCAATATCGTCACCGGTCCTGGTATGCAGACCCTCGATTTCGCTGTCGCCCGCACATTTGCAGTAACTGAATCGGTCCGCTTCCAACTCCGCATGGAAGCCTTCAACGGGCTCAACAAGGTGAACCTCGGCACGCCAAACCGCTTCGTAAACACAGCCCAATTCGGTACCATCACTGAACCCTCCACCCCAGGCCGGCAGATCCAGCTCAGCGCGCGGTTCTCCTTCTGACCCGCCTGATCAATTTGAATTCAGTTCCAACCTCCACTCGCGCCGCAGGGCGCCGCGTTGGACCAGATTCGGAAACAGTTCTACTTTCGCCGCTGCTGCGTCGCATCCAGATTCTTCGAGAAGAACGGCATCACCTTCTGCTCAATCCGGTCCGCGATGTGGTTCACGTGGTTGCCGTCGTAGATCTCAAACAGATGCGGCACCTCATAGTCGTTCAGTATCTTGTCGAGCGCGCGGATCGTCCCGGCAATTTGCAGGTCCTTATCGCCGGCATCGAAGGCGACGGCGCGCAGGCGGTGCAGGTTGGCGACATACTGATCGATATTCACCAGCGGAGCGCTCGCAGCCTGCTTGGCGATTATGGCCGGACGAGCCTCGCCATTCGCTGTGGTGAGGTCCAGGAAGAACGGCGGATTCTTCGGGTTCGGGCTCCACGCGGCGGCTGAGGCCATCTGCGCCTTCGTGCCGAAATCCAGTTTCGCGATGTCGTCGCCGGCCTTGAGGGATTCGGCGCGCGACGGAGCGCCTGGCCGGGCGGGGTTTGGACCGGACAGGCAACACGGGCTGAGCGCGTAGAAGCTGGAAAAGACCTCGGGGAACTTCATGCCGATGCGGATGGTCCCGTAGCCGCCCATCGAGTGGCCGGTGAGGCCGCGGCTCTCGGCGCGCGCCAGCGTCCGGTAATGCGAGTCGATGTAAGCGACAAGCTCCTTGGCAACGAACGTCTCCCAGTCGCCGGTTGTCACCGAGCTCGAATACATACTGCCGCCGAAGCGCGTCAGCGCGTCGGGCATGACAACAATCGCCTCCTGCACCCCACCGCCGGCGAGCGCTTTGTCCAGCACCTTGGGCAGGTTGATCCAGTGCTTCTCAGCGCGGAACCAGAGCTCGTCACTGTCTGTGAAACCATGAAGGAAGTAGACCACCGGGTAGCGGCGCTTGGTCTCCTTCTTGTAGCTCGGCGGGAGGTACACCGAGACGCTGCGGTCCGCCGGGTCGTTGCTGAGATTTCCTTCCAGGCTCTTGCCGTGGACCGTGATGTGATCCACTGTGCCCTGTTGGGCAAAGAGAAGAGCGGGCAGCAGCAACAGCGGGAGGGCGAGTTTCATGGCGCCCGCCATCTTATCAAAGCCGTGCGGTGCGATAATGCCGGGCATGAGACGAGTGGCATTTCTTCTTTTTATGGCGACGGCTGCATGGGCCCAATTGGTGGACGAGTACGCCCCACCGAAAGCCGGCTGCTGCCTGCAAACAACGGCCCAGAATCTGGCCGACCAGTTGCAGGACTGGAATCAACTGGGCCGCTATCATGCCGATAATCAGCGCCTGAAGGCATTGCCGGCCGAGCCGAAGCGCGTGGTCTTTCTCGGCGATTCCATTACGGACGGCTGGAGGCTGGCGCAGACGTTCCCGGATCAATCCTACGTCAACCGCGGCATCAGCGGACAGACCACCGCGCAGATGCTGGTGCGGATGTACCCCGACGTCATCAACCTGAAGCCGGCGGCGCTGATTATCCTGGCCGGCACCAATGACATCTCGCGCAACACCGGTCCAGTGACGCTCGCGCAGATCGCGGACAATTTCCGGGCCATGGCGGAGTTGGCGAAAGCGCACGGCATCCAGGTGATCCTGTGCACGGTGATGCCGGTGAGCGACTACACGCCACGCAAGCAGACCGAGCGCCGCCCGCCGGCCGACATCCTGAAGTTGAATGCCTGGCTGAAGGAGTACGCCGCCGCCAACGGCGCCATCATCGCGGACTACTACGCCGCGACGGTGGACGACAAGGGCTTCCTGAAGGACGGCTTCTCCGGCGACGGGCTGCACCCCAATCCACGCGGATACGAACTGATGGCGCCCGTGGCGGCCTCCGCCATCCGCAAAGCGCTGCAATAACTACTTGGCCCGTTTGGCGGCAAACTCCTCGGTGGCAAACTCGGCCACCTGGCGCGTGAACTTGATCTCATCGCCGGCGATCTTGCCCTTGTAGGTGATCTTGATCTCGTTGCCTTCGAGTTTCAGCATTTCGACGAATGTCACCGTATCGCCGGAGATCTTGCCCTCCATGATGGGAGAGGCGGTTTCGCCCATGCTGTTCTTGGCGGTGCCGGTGAGTTTCTCGCCGTCCACCTTGAAGTCGTAAACGTAGTTCTGCAACCCGATTGGGGTGTCGATGGACGCGGTCCATTTGCCGGTGATGTCGGCGGCGAACGCCGGCATCACGCAAAGGGACGCGAGGATGAGGAGATGGCGCGCGGTCATGCGTCGATTATGGCGCTTACAGCAGCGATCGGCTAGGAATTTCCCGCAACATCTCGCGCTCGGCGCCGTCGGGATCATGGACGGCCTTGCTTTCGGGGACGTCAAATACCATGGTGGCGCGCTGCGCGGTTGTGTAAGCCGGCCAGGCGAGAGTCTTCTGGCTGGGGTCGCTGCTGCGGGCAAAACTCGCCCAGGCTCCGCTCAAAAGCTCGGAAAGTTTTTCAGTCTCCAGGTAGCGCACCAGACGCATGGTTAGCGGCAGATCCGCGGTGTGGAACGCCCGCAGCTTGCCGTCCGCCAGGGGCGTGTTCCATTGAAAGTAATAGACGAATACGTTGGCCCGGCCCTGGGCCAGTTGAAGTTCCGCCTGTCTGGTGGCATTCCAACGCGCGCCGCGGTCCGTGGAGATGCGGAAGTAGAGATCCGACGGGCTCTCCTTGGGGTGATCGCGGCGATACAAGGCGAGCAGCGGATCGGCCTTCGTATCGGGTACTCCAGCCTTGAGCAGTCCCGCCCGCAGGCCCGCGTCATCCAGTTGATAGAGGCTCGCGTTGCCCAGGGCAAAGAGCGTGGATTCATCCTTGCAGTTGCCGATGATCATCGGCACGTGGGCCGACATGGCTGGCGCTTGCGGATCCCAGGGATGATGCGGCAGCGAGCGGCCGTCCACCACGGGGCCCGCGCCCATGATGCCGCCGCCCACGCCGGCCTTGAAGAGATCCGCCGTGGGGATCTTCTGCAACTCCTCCGGCCGGGCCAGCCCGAGCTTGTCGAGAAGCGCCCGCGCTGATTTGGTGGCGGCCTCGCGCTCCGCCGCGCGGAAGGCTGTGCCGCTTTGAACGCACGCCTTATGGAACAGACCCTTGGCCCCGGGCATCGCCATGAGCGTGCAAATCTTGGCGCCGCCGCCAGACTCACCGAAGATGGTGACGTTGCCCGGATCGCCGCCGAAGTTGGCGATGTTGTCGCGCACCCACTCCAGCGCCGCAATCAGGTCGAGCTGGCCGGGATTGCCGGTTGCGTACTTCTCGCTCAGACCGCCCAGGTAGGTGTAGCCGAAGACGTTGAGACGGTGGTTGATGCCCACCAGGACGACGTCCTGCTCGCGGACGTGCCGGTCTCCAAACAACGTGAGGATGCCCGAGCCTCCGGTGTAGCCGCCGCCGTGGATGTAGACCATGACGGGGCGTTTGCCGCGCAGACCGGGCGTCGAGACGTTCAGCACCAGGCAATTCTCGCTGTCGGTCTGGGTGGCGAGCTCAATCCGATCGGCGCGTCCGCCGGAGAAGTACTCGCCGATCAGCGGGCTGGTGAAAATGTTGCCCGCGCCCTGCACGCAGCGCGGGCCGTTGCCTGTAGCGTCGCGCTCGCCACTCCACTTCTCCGGCTTGGACGGCGGAAGAAAGCGCGCCGTGCCCGCGGTGGGACCGCCATAAGGGATGCCGCGGAAAACCGCCGCGCCCCTCACCGAAGCCCCGCGCACCTTGCCGCAGGACGTCTCGGCGGTGATAGGCTCGGCCCGGGCCAGGCCGCCCAGCGAACTCAGCAGGCAAGCCCTGCGCGTGACGTTTAACATCCGGCACCCCCTAGTGCGCGAGTCGGACCACCTTCACCGGCCCCAGCAACCCCGAAGGTAGCAGCGGCGTGGTCGGCCGGTGGAAGCGCTGCGACGTATAGGCGTACTTCTTCTCCTCGCCGGGTTGCTTGTCACCGATGATGCGGTTGACCCACAGATTAGTCACTTTGATCTCAAGGGAGTTCGCGCCCGCCTTCAGCGTTCCAGTGACATTTGCCCGGAAGGGCGCTCTCCATAGAATCCCGAGCGGCTTGCCGTTCACCGAAACCTCGGCCAGGTTCTTCACATCGCCGAGATCCAGCCACACCTGCGCGCCAGTCTTAAACCAGTCCGCTGGCGCATCGACGGTCTTCGTGTAGGTGGCCGTCCCGGAGAAGTACTTCACGCCCTTGTCTGCGCTCTCGCTCCACGACGCCAGCTTGTCGAGCGTGATCCGCGCCGGTGCGCCCCGCTCGGGCTGGAACGCGACGTTCCATGCGCCGTCGAGTGTCCCAACCTGCGTCTCGGTCATGGACGGCGCCGTGCGCGACGTCGCATTCGACGCCTTCCGGAACACCACGAAGTAGGCGTCGTTGGCCTCCATGCGCAAGGCCGCGATGGTCTTCCCATCGGCGATGCGGTAGGACACCGGCTCCACCAGGCCCGTATCGGGATGCCAGATTTCCGGGGCCTTCCCGGTGACACGGAAGGTGCCCTCGAACGATTCGGCTCGCTTCTGGCGGTTGTTTACCCAATACAGGTCTCCGTCAGCCAGCTTGCGGTGTACGAATAGTACGGCCGTGTCGGGCTGCGGCTTGGTGTACTCGAAGTCGGGCGCCACCCGCAGTTCAGCGAGCACCTCGCCGATCTTTTTGCCGGAGCGCACCTTGCCGCTGTCCCATAGCTGATCGGCCAACTGCCGGACCTCGGCCTGATCATCGCTCAGGCTCGGGCTGCCCGCCGGCTTGGGTCCCACCACAACCGCGCCGGCATTGACCAGATCACGAATCTTGCGCAGCACAGCCAGGGGCATTTGCCGTGCGTTGACGTCGAGCGCCAAAACCCGGTAGCTCATGCCCGTCGTGGTCGTCAGGCGGCCGTTGGCCACGCTGAGCCGGTTCAGCAGCACGTCCGAATTGGCGTAGTCGAAGTTGTAGCTGGCCGGAATGTCGGGCCCGGCATTTCCGAAGAGCGCCGTGACGTTGGAGTCTTCTCCGTAGTAGTAAACGACGTCGGCGACGAACTTACCCTGCTGCAGCAGGTAACAGCTCCGCGCCAGGTAGGTGGTCCAGGGCTTGGCGAGTTCGCCCCACGTTTCCAGGCGGGTAAACCACTGGCCAAAAGGCCCAAGGCTCAATCCAGGCCGCTTTTCAGTCACCGGCTGATGCACCGACGTGTGGATCACAAAGCGGTTCAATCCCTGCGATAGCTCTGCGTCGGCCGTGGGCTTCAGCGTCTCCGGGGAGAACGTGTAGGCGCCGCCGGCGGCGGTCAGGGATTCGGCGGCCACGAGGTTCTGGCCGTAGATATGCGCCACCGAAGCGGATTCGCGGATGTCGGCCGCGCTCCCCGGGTTGACGCCCAGAGGGCCGGGGCGGCCGGTCCACATGGCGCTCATCGGAACATCGGCGGTCCGTTTCACTGCCATGCCGTCGGCGATGAGGGCGCGGTTTGTTTCGTGTGATTCGCTGTAGCGGCCCATCCCGAGCGGGTGCAGGATCTCGGTCATCTGGTCGTAATGGTTCTCGGCCGTCAGCTCGGCGATGGTCTTGCGGAAGTCGTAGAGGAACTTGTCGCTGGCCTCGGCGCTCACTACGATGTAGCCGGCGAGCGCGGGCAGCCAGGGCTTCATCTCATAGCCGCGCCGCTTGGCGAACTGGGCCATCATGTCATCGGTCCAGTTTTGCGCGCCGGCCTCCCAACTGTCGGTGATGACGTAGCCGAGGCCGCGCTTGCCCATCAGGCCGCCCGTGGCGCTCTTGTACTGGTTCAGGTAGTTCTCCAGGTACGCCCTCACAGCCGGGCGGCTCAGCTTGTCCACTTCCAGTCCGGTGGCCTCCGGCGAGGCAGGATGGTTCTGGATGCCAAGCAGGGATTGCCCCATGCGCAGGACCGTCCAAAGGCCCGGCGGGGGTGTCCAATCCAGCGTTCCGTCCGGGCGCATTTTCGCGGTGAGGTCGATCACATCGGACTTGTCGATCCCCGCCGCCGGCGGCGTCGCCAGCGCGAAGAGTTCCATGGTGGGCGCGAATGCGGCCTTGTCTTCAAAGCGGTTGATGCGCGGAGCGGCGGAGAGAACGAGTTCGGCGACCTTATGTTCGGTGATGGGCTTGGACATCGCGTTGACATCCACTACGTCGCCCAGATCCATGTCCATGCCGGGGAAACCCGTCATTGGCTTGGGCGTCACGAACGTCACGCGGAAGTAGCGGGCGCGCACTTCGGGGAAGCTCACTGTGCTCTGCGGCACTACGCCGATGGAGACGCGCGCCACGGGCCGGAACTGGCGGCCATCATCGCTGGCCAGAAGCTCGGGCCCGGGCGAGCCGCCGAAGAAGATCGCCATGCGGTTGATGGGGCCGCCGGTGGCGTATGAGTACGAGCGGATGGCCTGCGGCGTGCCGAAGTCGAAGTCGATCCAGGCCTGCTCACCCACAGGAGCGGCGGGCAGCGAGACGGAGGTTTGCAGGTTGCCGTCGGAAAGCAGCGATGCCTGGATCGTGCCTGCGCTCGGCGTGATCTTAGGCTGCGGGGCGGCTGCCGGCGTGCGGAATGCCACCACTGCCACATCCGCGGCGTATTCCACCTTGGGCCCCTCGCCTCCCAGCAGGCCGCCCGAGCCAGGCGCGTTCTGGAAAGGGCCCGTCACTCCGGGCGGCTTTGGCAGTGCGCCGGTGAACGGTTTGCCGCCCTCGATGCGCGTCTCGCTCCACGTGTATTTCTTCATACCCTGCGCGGGAGGAACCCACGGCCCGCCGCTCTCGCTCCAGCCGGGTGAGCCGGCGATCGCCATCTCGAGGCCGAGCTGATCGGCAAGCTTTGCAGTGAACTGGAAGGCATCCTTCCACTCGGGCGTCATGTACACCAGGCGCTTATCCACGATCTTGGGCGTGTTCATCGAGGCGTCGAAATTCTGGAATCCGCCGATACCAACCCGCTTCATCCACTCCAGGTCGGCCTGGATCCCTTCCTTCGTGATGTTGCCGTTCATCCAGTGCCACCAGACTCGCGGTTTGGCGCTGTCGGGGGGATTCTGGAAACCCTGTTCGAGAGTGGGTGTGGTGTTCTGCGCCAACAGCACGCAGGTGATCAGGAGGAAAGCAAGCAGCAGGCCGGTTCGCGCTTTCATGGAGTGATATTACATCAGCGGACGCGGGAACCGGATCGCGGGGCAGGCCACGGCATCGCGCCCCGAAAAGCGAAACAGATGCGGAAAGCTTGTGCGCACCGCGGTGCAGAGCATAGAATCTGTGCATTGCCTCCGACGAGTCACCAGCACTTCTCCCGCCGAATTGTCGGCCCGTGGCTGCGGGGCCCAAGAGAGCAATTGAGCAAATGGAGACTGCATGATACCCAGAATCGTCCGGACCGCTTTATTGGCCGCACTAGCCGCGGCAATCGTGATTCCCGCTTTTGCGTTCCAGCCACCCGCCGATGCACCGAAACCGCGGCCGGCCGGCCGCGGCCCGCGCGCCGCCGTACCCGATGACAATGCAGGCTTCGTGCCCATCTTCGACGGCAAGACCCTCAACAACTGGGATGGCGAGCCCGGCTTCTGGCGCGTGCAGGACGGCGTCCTCACCGGCGAGACCACGGCCGAGAACAAGTTGAAGCTGAACACGTTCATCATCTGGCGTGGCGGCACCACGGCCGATTTCGAATTCAAAGCTGAGTTCCGGCTCACCGAGGGCGCCAATAGCGGTGTGCAGTACCGCAGCACGGCACTACCCGATGTGGGCAAGTATGTCCTGAAAGGCTACCAGGCCGATATGGACGGCAAGAGCATGTTCACCGGCATGCTCTACGAAGAGCGCGGGCGCGGCTTTGTGGCTCCGCGCGGCCAGTTTGTGCGCATGTCCGATGCGGGCACTCCGAAACTGATCGGAAGCCCCGGCGAAGCCGATGCCCTCAAGTCAGTCATCAAGGTGGAAGACTGGAATCAGATCCACATCATCGCGCGCGGCATCACCATCGTCCACGTCATCAACGGCCGGATCATGAGCATGTGCATCGACGAGGATCCCAAAGGAAGAGTCATGGAAGGGCTCCTCGGGCTGCAACTCCACGTCGGTCCGCCGATGAAAGTGGAGTTCCGCAACATCCTGCTCAAGAAGCTGTAAGCCGCTTGCGGAGCGGCCCGCCGTCCGCAGGCCCGCCAGTGGGTGTACGATCGAATCGCCAGGGAGCCCCAGCGGCTCCTGGCGAGAATCGGGTCTGCCTCACAGGGGACTTCCACGTGCGCGGCGCTCCCCTGGCCTTGAGCCCAAGCTCGCAAGGTGATAACGTCAGTTGCTGATGTCGGTTGCAGGATTCATAGAGCCACTTGGCCGTTGATGGAGAAGAACATAGTGAAAAAGAAGTTAGGTACAACTCGCAGGGGATTTGGGAAGGCATTAGCCCAGGTCGGCGCCGCGGTTGCAGTGCCCGCCGTCGTAGCCGCGCCTGCGGCCGCTCAGATCGCAAGCCCCGCGCCCGGTCAAGTGGGACCAGTGCTGGTCGGGAACTATGCAATGGTCGACCAGATCCGGGTGGGCGGCATTGGAATCCGCGGCCGCGGCATGGCGGATCTGCGCATGATGCTCGGTGACGACCGTGTGCGGTTCGTCGGCATCGCCGACATCCGCGACAGCGCGCGGGAGATGGTCAAGAGCGCCGTCGATGGCTACTACAAGACCAATGACTGCGTCATGTACAAGGACCCGGCGGAGATCCTCGCCCGCAACGACATCGACGCACTGCTGATCGCCACCAGCGATCGCTGGCACGGCCCCATGGCCATGTGGGCGGCGCAATCCGGCAAGGATATGTACATCGAAAAGCCCGGCGCCATGTCGATCGCGGAAAGCTACGCGATGGCCGATAACGTCCGCCGCTACGGCGTGGTGTACCAGTCCGGCGCTCAGCGCAGAAATCAGTATGCCTTTGAGTTTGCGGTGGGCTTGGCGCGCAGCGGCAAACTCGGGCGCCTGCTGGCCGTTCATGCCGATACCGCCATCGGGCTTGGCACCGTGGACGCGGGCGGACACGGCTGGTGGCCTGAAACCTCGCCGGTGCCGGATCCTCTGGTCTTCGATTGGGACAAGTGGCTTGGCCCGTGCCTCTGGCGGCCCTTCAACTCCAACTATGCCGATCGCGGCCGCGGAGAGTTTTGGGATTTCCATGCCGGACTGTTGGAGTGGGCCTCCCACACCGTAGCCACGGCGCAGTGGGCTGCCGATATGGAGCACACCGAGCCGGTGGAATACGAGCCCGAGGGCGGCATCTTCCGCGGCGACGGCCTGATCAGCAGATACACCATCAATTGCCGCTATGCCAATGGCGTCAAGCTGGTGTTGCGCAACCACAGCTGGAGCCTGCTCGGCTCGTGCAGCAACCGTTTTGAGGGAACCGAAGGCTGGGTGGAGACGGGCGATAGCGGACGCATCGAAGTATCACCCAACCTGAAATCGCTGCTACCTACCCGCCAGGGCAAGCGGTACGATCCCACTGCGGAGCACATCCGGGACTTCCTGCAGTGCGTCCGCTCCCGGCATCTGCCGCGAGCCAATGCCGAAGTGACCGCTCATACCCACGTGACATCGCACGCTGCCTGGATCGCCGCCCAGCTCAACCGCAAGTTGACCTGGGATCCGGCCAAGCGCATGTTCATCAACGACGAAGAAGCCAACCGCATGCGCAGCCGGGCCTATCGCGAGCCCTGGCGGATGGAAGCGCTGGCCACAAGCATGTAAGGGACAGGAACTACACAGGAGATTACTTGAATGGCACAAGCACCAGGACAAACCCAACCTCCAGCCGCTCCCCAGGCCGCACCGGGCGCCCAGCAGGCGCCTACCGCGCCGCCCGCGCCTGCCGCAGCTAAGCCGCCGCGCCCACCGGCGCCGACGGTTCCGCCAGAGTTCGACGCCCTGCCGATCTGGACCCTGCCCCCGGCAAAGCTCGTCGCAATGGTCAAGGATCCGAACTCGACCCTGTTCCAAAAGGCCATCGCCTGCAAGAAACTCGCATTCGTTGGCGGAAAGGATGCCATCCATCCGATGGCTGCCCTGCTGAGCCACCCGCAACTGGGTTGCTACGCCCGCTTCGGCCTGGAGCCGAACCCGGATCCGCTGGTGGACGAAGTGCTGCGCGCAGCGCTTCCGAAATTGACCGGCAACCTGCAGATTGGCGTCATCAACACCATCGGCGTGCGCAAGGACATCAAGGCCCTGGACGCGCTGATCAAGCTGATTGATCACAAAGATCCCGAGACTGCCTGCGCCGCCACGGCGTCCGTGGGCATGATCGGCGGAATGCAGGCCTCCAGAGCGCTGCAAGCGGCTCTTGGCAAGACCCAGCCTCCGGTGTTTCCGGTGGTGGCCCGGGCCTCGCTGCTGTGTGCTGAGACGCTTCTGGCCAGCAACAAGCCGCGGGCGATGGAAATGTACAACATGTTGAGCGCAACCAATATGCCGGAACCCGTCCGCAGGGCTGCCATCCGGGTGCTCAACGCCGCGGGACCTGCGCCCGCCGGGGCAAAGGACTATCCGCCTCCCACAGGCGCGGCTGCCGAAGCTGACAAGAGCGGATTCCTCGGACGGGGCCGCTAAAGGCGAAGTCACCGGCTTGGAGTACTGGTTCGCAGCGGGGCGTCGTGCTAGTGGCATGGCGCCCCGCTTTTCTATTGAGGAGGTGTTGGATTTGATGAGACATCACAGGACCGCGGCCGTCTGCCTTTCCGCGATGCTCGCGCTCTGCCCCCTGGCAGCGCAGGAGGCGAAGCCCGTCGCTGATGGCGCCGCCGAATGGCGCTCCCTCTTCGACGGAAAATCTCTAGCGGGCTGGAAGCAATCCGATTTCCTCGGGGCCGGCAAAGTGACCGTGGAAAACGGCGTCATCACTATTGGCTCCGGAATTCTGACTGGCATCAACTGGGCGTCTCCCTCGGCGCCGTTTCCCGCCGCGGGCTACGAAGTTCGCATCGAGGCCGCACGGATGAAAGGGAGTGACTTTTTCGCGGGGATCACGTTCCCCGTGCGCGACTCCTACTGCACCTGGATCAACGGCGGATGGGGTGGTGAAGTCGTCGGTCTGTCGAACATCGATGGCGCCGACGCCCTCAGGAACGAAACGTCCTTTGCCAGGAAGTTCGAGCTGAACCGCTGGTATGCCCTGCGGCTGCGTGTGACCCCAAACGCGATCCTGGCCTGGATCGACGAGGAATCCGTTATCAACGTCGACATCAGCAAGAAGTGGATCTCGTTGCGCGAGGGCGAGATCGATAGATCCATCCCCTTCGGCATCGCCACCTACGCCACAGTGGCTGGCGTGCGCAAGATCGAATGGCGCCCGTGGACTCCGCCCGCCAAGTAGCAGCCGCGCCTACTCCGAGCGGAACGGAGCGGCCGGCAACCCATCGGCGTTGAAGAGGTTACCCTCCGGGAAGTTGGCCCAGCCATACCGCACATAGAGCGGCTTCGGCACGGCCGGGCTGGACACAATCACCGTGGCGCCGTCGATCCGCGCGGACGCAGCCGACCACACCCGGTCCTTGCCGGCCACTTCAAATCCCTGCAAATCGCCGCCCCGCCCGGTGAGCCCGCCCGCGTGATCGAACCACACACGCAACGCCGCGGCATCCTGGGTGATTCGGCGGAACAGGGGGCCTGAATACTCCACCCGTTCTCCGTACACAGTGGCACGCGCCGCCAGTGCCAATCTCCGACCGACTTCCCGTTTGTTCTTCGGGTGGATATTGTCCTGCTCTCCCACGTCGATCGCCTGCACCATCGCCGTGTTCGTCACCGCCAGGGTCCGGCGTTGCGCCTCGCGCACCACGGGCCAGTCGCTTTCCGAGTCGGCGCCGAATGCCGACAGTTGAACGAACAGGAAGGGGAAGTCGCCCAACCCCCACGCCCTCCGCCAGTCCTCGATCATGGCCCGGAACAACAGTTCGTAGTAGGGCGCCCGCTGCTCCGCCGTGTTGCTCTCGCCCTGATACCAGATGACGCCGCGGATCGGAAACTGCGCCGCCGGCGCTACCATCCCGTTGAAGATCACGCCCGGCTTCCACGGACCCTCCGGGCCCTTCGGTTTCCCCGGCGTCGGCTCCGGGAACGGCTTCCCAGCCGCCTTGGCCCGCGCCGATTCCGCTTCCCATCGCTTGGCCGCCCGCTGGTATTGCAGCAGCGCCTCCGGGTGGTCGTGCATCATCCTCGCCCATTCGGCCAGCGCCGGCATCAGCGCCGCGTTCGATGTCAGCGCTCCAAAACTCGTCCAGCTATCGATCGGCGTACCGCCCCACGCCATTTGGATCAGCCCGATGGGTACGTCCAACTTCTCCTGCAAGTTCCGGCCGAAATGATACCCCACGGCCGAGAAATCCGCCACCGTTTCCGGCGCGCACTCCGCCCAAGTCTTTCCATAAAGATCGGCAAACGCATATTCCGATACACGGTGCATGGCCCGGTACAGCCGGATTCTGGGATGGCGCGACCCGGCCATTTCCGCCTCCGGCGCGCCGGCCCAGCGGATGGGCCATTCCATGTTGGATTGTCCGGCAGCCACCCAGACATCTCCCACCAGGATGTCCTTCAGCACAATCTCGTTGGCGCCCTTCACCCGCATCTCGAACGGACCGCCCGCACTGCCCGGCGCCAGGTACACGTGGAACTGCCCCAGATCGTCCGCCGCCGCCGCAGCCGTCTCACCGCGAAATTGCACCGTCACCGATTCGCCGGGCTCGGCCTTGCCCCAGACATGCACCGCCACGTCTCGCTGCACCACCATGTGGTCGGCCACCAGCGTGGCCAGTTTTACAGCACCCTGGGCACTCCAGCCGCAGGTCAAAAGCGTGAGCGCCAGCAAATTGGCCGGCATTTTGTAGTTAATAAGCGCCATGTCCCAACAACACCACCCTGATCGTTTTCAGCAATACCAGCAGGTCCATGCCCAGGGTGCGCTCCTGGAGGTACCTGCGGTCCAGCGTCAGCCGCGTCTGGTAGCTGTTATCCCTGCGGCCCGAGGCCTGCCACAGCCCGGTGAGCCCCGGCTTTGCCTGCAGGTACAGGTTGAACAACGGACCGTATTTCTGAATCTCATCCACTACAATCGGCCTGGGCCCCACCATGCTCATTTCGCCGCCCAGCACGCTGAGCAACTGCGGCAGCTCGTCCAGACTCATTCTCCTCAGCCACCGGCCCACCCGCGTCACCCGCGGGTCGATCTTCAGCTTGTGCGTTTCGTTCCATTCAGACCGCAGGTCCGGATGGGCGTTCAGATACGCCTCCAGCACCGTGTCGGCATCGCTCACCATGGTGCGGAACTTGAACAATCGGAACGCCCGGTTGCCCTTCCCGATCCGCGGATGCGCGAACAATACCGACCCCGGACTGTCCAGAACAATGGCCAGCGCGATGAAAACAGCGAACGGAATGGCCGGCAACAGCAGGATGGTGGCCACCACGATATCCAGGATCCGCTTCACCAGCAGCGCACCGGAGTTTCGCAGTCCTGCGCTCAACTGCCCGGCAGCAAGCGCTGCTTCAGGGGGGCAACCGGGACTGGTCTTACGGGGATCCATTTAGGCAGGCGGCCGCAATCTGGCGGTCCTGCTTTGTACCGTAGCATAGACCATCCATGTCAGATCGGCCATGATTTCAAAACGGAAACTGCGCTCATAAGCCGCCCTGGCCGCGTCGCCCATGCTCCGCCGCAACGGAGCGGATTCCACCAGCCGGCGGAGGGCCGGAGCCAGCGCTGGCGCATCCCCCGCGGGCGCCAGCAGCCCTGTCACTTCGGGCGTTACCGCCTCGCCCACGCCCCCCACGTCCGTCGCTACCACCGGCAACCCGGCGCGCATCGCCTCCAGAATGCTCCGCGGAAACGCCTCGGAACGCGACGAGAGCGCAAACACCTGGGCCTGAGCCAGCAGGCCGGATGGATCCGCCAGGTATCCGTGAAACTGCACCCGCTCGCCTAGCCCCAATGTCCGCGCCAGGCTTTGCATCTCCTGCTGCCGCGGACCGTCGCCCACCAGATCGAGCGACCAGTTGAGCGCCCGCAAAGTGGCCAGAGCCTCCAGCAGGGTGCGGTGGTCCTTCGGATCGTCGAACCGCCCCACCGAACAGATCCGCACGGGCGTTTGTTCCGGATTGCAGTGCAAATCCGCGCTCACGTCCCGAACCCCGTTTCTCACCACGAAGAGCTTCTCTGCCTCGGCGATGCGTTTGTCCAGAGCCAGGCGCCGCTCGTAGTCGCAGACGCAGATAATCGCGTCGCACCACCGCGCCATGACCCTCTCCACCAGTGCGAACACCGCCCGCGCCTTTCGCCCCATCCGCTCGCCGGCCGGCCAACCATGCGGCGTGTAGATCACCGGCATCCCCAGCCACCGCGCCGCCGCCCGGCCCACGCTGCCCGCCTTGGCCGTGTGCGTGGATACCAGGTCCGGCTGCAAGCGTCGCAGCACCCGGACGAGTTCCAGCACGGCAAGCGAATCCCGTAGCGGATTCACCTGCCGCCGCAGCCAGCGCAGACTCTCAAACGGCACACCCGCCGCTTCCAGTTGCTGGGTCACCGGGCCGAGCCCGCCTACCAGCACCGTCGTTTCGTGACCTCGTTCCCGCATCGCCCGGGCCATATCACGGACATGGATGCTGGCCCCACCCACCGCATCGGCCCGCGTGATGATGTAAACGATCTTCATCCAGCAGCCTTTTTCGACACAATCACCAGAAAGGCTAGCTTGCGGAACACCGCACGGGCCACAGGCGCGATGCCCGGCAGGCCGGCCAGCCGCGCCAGCGCCTTGCGCCCGGGCCGGTCCAGTATCCGGTACCGGATGTAGTCGCTCTCCCGCAGCTCATTCGTAAAATACCGGTCGTAGCAGGCGCGGACCTCCTGCCGGGAGCG
The DNA here is from genome assembly GCA_036504135.1 of Paludibaculum sp. Classification (GTDB taxonomy): domain Bacteria; phylum Acidobacteriota; class Terriglobia; order Bryobacterales; family Bryobacteraceae; genus Paludibaculum. Next base: position 628,703 of record DASXVP010000025.1, on the reverse strand, counting down.
GTAGCGCGTATAGGTATCGATCCATTCCAGCTTGTCCACCGCCCACTGGCGGCAAGTGGGCGCTTCCTGTTTCCATGTGCCCAGCCCCAAAATGCGCAGGCTCCACGTGTACAGAAATCGGAGCCGCGAGCCTTTCTTCATCCAGTGGGCGAACGGTATGCCGATGTGACCCTCGCGAAACACGTCGCGGGAGGGGAACACGCTGAGCACCGTCCCGCCCGGCCTAAGCACGCGATGGAGCTCGCTGAGCACAGCGTCCAGATCCTCCACATGCTCCATCACCTGGTTGTTGACCACCAGATCAAACGTCTGGTCCGCGAAGTCCAGACGCCCGTTGCGCATCTCGCGGATGGCCGAGCCCAGCAAGCCCGATTGCTCGGCCTCTGCCCGTGTCGTGGAGCCTCCGTAGTAGACATCCGCGCCCGATATCGACAAGCCGGCCGCCAGTCCCGCCTCCACCAGGCGGCCCGCGCCACAGCCATAATCCAGCACGCGCGCCGCGGCGTGCTCGCGCGCGTACCGCACCGCAAAATCAAGGACGTAGCGGTTGGTCACATCCATGTCAATCCTCGCGGTACAGCTCCTCCCACCGGGATACCACCACGGGCAGATCAAAACGCGCCAACACTTCGGTCCGCGCCGCCCGACCCAGTTTGAGCCGCGCCCCGGCGGGTAGGGCGGCCAGCCGTGCCATCGCGCCGGCCAGCGCCGCAGCGTCGCCGCAGGGGACCAGAAACTCCGCCTGGGCGCCCGTCAATACCTCGCCCGCGCCGCCGGCGGCCGTGGCCACACAAGGAAGCCCGCTGGCCGCAGCCTCCAGCAGGACCATCGGCAGCCCTTCCACCACGGAAGACAGCACCAGCCCGTCCGCCGCGTTCATCAGCGCCGGCAGGTCCTCCCGCGCGCCAAGAAAGCTGGCCATCACGCCCAGTTGCGCCGCCAGGGCCCGCAACTCCTCCTCCAGCGGCCCGGCGCCGGCGATCCATAGGGTACAGCCCGGCAGCATGGCCGCCGCGTGCAGCATGGTCGGGTAGTCCTTCTTCCACATCAGCCGCCCCGCCGCTAGCCAGACAAATTCGCTGGCGGCGCGCCGATCTTCGTCCGGGCGGAACTTCCGTGTGTCCACGCCGTTGGGGATCACGCGCAACCTGCTCCGCTGCACCGCCCCGGCTTCCGCATGACGCTCCGCCACGGCTTCACAGACCGCCACGGTGCAATCCGCCAGCGAATTCGTCATCCCGTACAGCCGGTCGCGCCACTGCGTGTCCGCCGAACTCCGGCCGCTCTCCGCCATGCTGTGCAGAGTTGAGATCACGCGCGGAATTGGAAACGCCAGCCGCGCCAGCCTGCCCATCAGATTGGCGTGAAACATGTGGCAGTGGAGCACCGCGGGCCTCGCCCGACGCAGCAGCACGGCCAGCCGCGCCGCGCCGCGCAGATCCGGCCGCCCCGGCTCCATGCCCAGCGAGTGGACCTCCACCCCTGCCGCAGCCAATTCAGCTTGAAACGCGTTTTGCTCCACCAACGACACGACATGCACGGGCCATCCGCGCTCCCGCAACGCCACCGCCAGTAGCACAACCTGCGTCTCCGCGCCACCTCGCGCCAGGCTCGTTGTCAGCAACATCACCGGACCCTTCATCGCCCGCCTCCGGCCAGCCGCTCGAAGAGCGCCGCATACTCCGCCACCATTTTGTCCACGCTGAACATCTCCGAGCGCACCCGCGCGGCATTTCCCATGGCGGCCCGCATTTCGGGTTGCGCGCCCATCCGCGCCAGCGCCTCGGCAAATGCCGCCTGAGCGCCCGCCGGCGTCAAGAGCCCGGTCTCGCCGTCCAGCACCAGCTCCGGCACTCCGCCCACCGCTCTCGCCACCACGGGCAACCCGGCCGCCATCGCCTCCATCACAGCCAGCGGCGTGCCTTCCCAGTCCGACGCCAAGGCGAACACGTCTCCGGCTACCAGCATCTCCGCAACGTCTGCCTGAGTGCCTAGGAAATGCACCCTCGCCGCCACGCCGAGCTCGCTCGCCTGCTGCACGGCAGACCCTCTCAGGCTCCCGTCCCCTGCCATCAGAAGCTGCGCGCTCACGTCGTTGCGGAAGGCTGCGGCAAAGGCATCGATCAATGCCAGTGGATTCTTTTGCGGGTCGAGCCTACCGACGGAGACCACCAGAAAGTCACTGTCGCCGAATCCGTGAGCGGCCCTCCATTGCTGCCGCGCACGGGGCCGCAGGAATGAGGCTGTGTCGATTCCATTGCGTATGGTCGCCGCCGGCTCCGCGCCATACCACTCCTGATAAGACCGGCGCACCTCCTCGCCCACCGCCACCGTCGCCACGGCCCTGCCGAATGCCCACTTGTGGAGTAGCCGCCCAACGAAATCAGTAGCCTCCCTCGCCGCCAGGTTGTGCACCGTATGCACCATCGCGGCCGGGCGCATTCCCGGTGTGGCGGGCAGGCTGTACCGCAGGACGTAGGAGTGGGTGTGAATGACGTGCGGCGCAAACTCGCGGATCACACGCCTCAAGCGACGGATCATGCGCAGGTCCAGACCTGGGCGCTTGCCCAGGTGCCAGAGCGGCACGCCGGCCATCTCCAGCTCCGGCTCCAGCCCGCCTGGAAAGGCGTCAAAAAGGGACACCACGCCCGTTTCAAAGCGGTCCGCGTTCAGCTTGTTCGCCAGCGACACCGCCATCCGCTCCGCGCCGGCGCGTTTCAGGGTCGCCAGTATTTCCAGTACCCGGATCTTCACTCGTCAGGCCCGGCCTTCCTCCAGGGCAGGCTCCATTCCGTCATGACCAGCGCGAGGATCAGCCAGCTTGGTTTGTTCTGTTCCCACGTGAGAGTGGAAACGCCGATCGCCCAAACCGCCAGCATCACCGCCCACAGCGCGCGCTCCGCCGGCTGCATCGTCCATACAAACACCGCAATCACCACCAGCATCAGGCCGTAGAACAGAAATCCCACCGCGCCGCATTCCACCAGCACGGAGAGGAATGTGTTGTGCGCCACGTAGAAATGGCCCGGGACGCCCGGCACCCCCAGCCATGGCCGCACGGCCGCCGGATAGGCGCCGGCGCCGATGCCAACTACCGGATGTTGCTTGAGAACCTTCAATCCGGTCTTCCAGATGGTCGTCCGATCGTGGAGTGTGCCGCGCGTCACTTCCTTGGTGATCGTCGCCAGCCGCTCCCGCGAAGGCGCTGGCGCAAATATGAACACACCCAGAAACATCACTACCAGCAAGGCCGCGCTAGAAAGGCGCTGGCTCCAATCAGCCTGCCGCCACATCCACAGCGGGAAGACGAAAGCCGCAAACGTCGTCACCATGGCCATCCGGGATGCCGTCAACAGGATGGCCCCGATCACTGCCACGACAGCAAACCGGTACGCCCATCGCGCCCAGCCCGGCCGCATCGCCAGGTACAGGGCCAGCGGAATCGAAAGCGCCAGGATCAGCCCGAAATCGTTCGGATCAAAGCCCGCCGCCGCATAGCGCCGCCAATAGGTTTGCTGGTGATTGAAATAGCGGAAATACCCGCTGGCCGATGCCGCCACGGCGCCCCAGACGTAGGCCTGCATCAGCTGCCGCTGGCACGCTCCGTCTCGGCAGCTATCCCAGATGAGCCAAGTCATCGCCAGCAGCTCGACCAGCGTGGCCGCTCGATTGGCAGTTGAATCCGGGTCCACGCTCCAGAACCAGGTCAGCGCCGCCCACGCCACAAAGATGGCTGCCAGTGCCAACGCCAGGTTGGGCCGGCGCACCTCTCCCCTGCGGAGCGCCACCACCGCCGCCGCCGCGAATGCCAGTATCCCAATCAGGTGCGACAGCGTCGCAATCCCTGGCAGTTGAATGCTCTTCTCCCAAGGGATGGAAAACACGAAGATGCACAACGCCGCCCACGCGGCCCGCGACACGAAATCGGCCTTCGGTCCGCCGCTCATGCCGTTGCCTCCATCTGGCGCAAAGCGCGCCGCAGGATCAGCGCCTGCCCGCCAATCTGCGCCGCCGCCGCCACGGCCATCGCCACCACCGCGCCAGAGAGTCCAAGCCGCGGCACCAGCAGCCAGCTCGCGTATCCGCAACTCGCCGCCACGATGCAGAACATCGGTACTTGGGCGTCAAACGCACGCGCCGCCGTCACGGCATACCCCAGTGCCGCCGCCACATATCCGGGAATTGCCGCGCCCATCACCCCCACCAGCAGCCCACTGTATGCGGCATATTCCGGCCGGTAGGCCAGTGTCAGAACCACTTTCCCCAACAATGCCGCGCAGGCGACGCCCGCCACGCCCAGCCCAAACACCAACGCGCCCAGCTTCGCCGCCAACCGGAGGAAGTTGGCGGGCTCATGCATGCTCGCCAGCCGCGCCAGCTTCGGCGTGGCCGCCTGGCCCAGTGCATTCACAATCGTGGAGCCGGCGGTCACAAAGGACGCCACGGCCGCGAACGCACCCAGCTCTCCCACGCCCATTTGCCGCTCAATCACGTATCGAGGCAGATTCGTGTTGAGGGAAACCAGCATGAGCACGCCGCCCAGCGGCAACGCCTGGCGCAGGATGCTTCTCGCACCGCTCCAACTGGTCTCCGCCCAGCCACTTGCTTCGTCCGCGGATCCGATGCGCCGGTCATACACGGCCAGCACCAACAGGCGCCCAGCCGCCGCTGCCGCCACCGCCCACACCAGCTCGCCTGTCAACCACAGCGCCGCGGCGAACGCCGCCGCCGAGAGGATCCCGCGCGTCATCATCGAGCGGGCGATGCGATCCATCTCGTCGCGCCGTTGCATCGCGCCATAGTAGGCGTCGCTGATCGTCTCGCTCGTCTGCCCCAGACCGGTGAGGAAGATCACTGCGGCCATCCCGGCGGATCGCCCGAAAACAGCGGCCATCACCGCCATTGCGGCCAGAGCCAACCCCGACACAACGAGGCGCAGTGAAATGTAGTCCCGAAACCGGCGCTGCCCGGAGACGTCCGTGGCCAGCACGGCGCGCAGATTCAGGTGCGCCAGCATCGCCACCGGGGCCGTCAGTGCTACCGCCAGCGCGTATTCGCCCAGCACGTCGCGCCCGCCGAGTTTGGCCAGGATGCTCAGCAGACCCCATTGCGACGCCGCGTAGATAGCGTTGCCCGCGAGCGTCCACGCAAAGCCCGCCCGCAAAGAGGAGGGGGGGCTCAGAGGCGGCGCTCCGCGGAGGTCAGCTTGCACTTTTTCATTGTACGTTGGCAACCGCGAAGCACCCGCAACGGTCCGCTATCGTTCTTCGCTTGGGGGCTGGTATTTTGCACGATTTGGCGCATACTGCGGTTAGAGTGATTCCTCTCATGGCAAAGGAGGTAATGGCCATGATTCATAGCCACGGACTTGCAAAACGGCTCCACTGGGAAGAGCAACACCTTCGCGCAGCACTGGAGACAACCCTGCTGCAATATGGGGTGCTGCTCGGCGCGCTGGGAGTGCTGGTGGTTGTTGGCCTCGCCATCATGTATTTCCAGCCCTGAGTCTCTGCCCGCTATACTAGCCCGCTCCCACTGTCCTGTCCGACGGTGACAGAATTGACAACTGGGAGCACCATGATGAACGAAAGACGGACCTTCCTCAAGACAGCCGCCGCTGCTATCGCCAGCTCGCGATTCCCCATCCTCGGCGCCAACGACCGTGTGCAGATGGGCGTCGTCGGATTGGGCGGACGGGGCAACGATCACATCAACTTCTATAACGAGATTCCGGATTGCCGCATCGCCGCCGTCTGTGATGTGAATCAGGCTGCGCGCGAACGCGCCGTGGCCCGCATCAACAAGGCCAAGGGCTACAACCCCAGCCAGTTTGACGACATGCGCAAGCTCTTCGAATCCAAAGAGATCGACGCCGTCTCACTGCCCCTGCCCAACCACTGGCACGCACTGGCTACCGTGTGGGCCTGCCAGGCTGGCAAGGATGTCTACGTCGAGAAGCCGGCCAGCCACAATATGTTTGAGAGCCGCCAGATGGTGGCAGCCGCCCAGAAATACAAGCGCATGGTGCAGGTGGGCTCGCAGAGCCGCACCATTCCGCACAAGGTGAAGGCTATAAAGATGCTCCACGAAGGCGCCATCGGCAAGGTCTTCGGCGCCCGCGCACTCTGCTTCCGCCGCCGTTTCTCGATCGGCCGCACGCCGGACGAGCCCGTGCCCGCCGGCATCGATTGGGACCGCTTCCTGGGCCCCGCCCAGCTCAAGCCTTTCAGCAAGAACAAATTCGATTACAACTGGCACTGGTTCTGGGATACCGGCAACGGTGACATCGGCAACCAGGGCGTCCATGAAATGGATATCGCGCTGTGGGGCCTGGGCCGCGCCACGTGGCCGAAACAGGTGGTGAGCACCGGCGGCAAATACATCTGGCAGGACGATCAGGAGACCCCCAACACGCAGAACGCGTCGTTCCAGTGGGACGATTGCGAGATGACGTTTGAGGTCCGCAATCTGCCCACTCCGCCCGAGGGACTGGTGGAGATGCGCGGCCCCAACTACGTGGGCAACATCTTCTTTGGCGATCTCGGCTTCCTGGTGCTGGACGGCCGCGGCTTCAAGATTTATAAGAGCGCGGCCGGCAACTTCGTAGGAGCGCGCGGCGCCGGCGCCGGATCGCGGGAGCGCTATGAACTGGTCACCGAGGAGAAGGCCAACGACGACGATACCGTGCCGCACATGAAGAACTTTGTGGCGGCCGTGAAATCGCGCAACAGCGCGGCGCTCTCCGCCGGCATCGAGATCGGCGCTCGCTCGGCTGCCTTCTGCCATTTGGCCAACATCGCCTATCGCGCGGGCCGCCCGCTCAAGCTCGACGGCAACGGGCGCTTCCTCGGTGATGCCGAGGCCAACGCGATGCAGACCCGCGATTATCGCGCGCCCTATATCGTGCCGGAGGTTTAAGCCGGGTTCAGCCCCACCGGCCGGACAGCGGGGCCGCCGGATCGGCAATCGACTGGAACCGTACCAGCCGGATCGAATCCTGGCCCCGCAGCCAGATCAAAGGCATGTAGCCTTCATCGAGCGCCCACTCGGCGTCGGGCGGAGTCATGGCCAACTCTACGGGTGGCCGGAGCCGTGTCTCGCCGTCCTCGTCGTAGACGTGCAGCGGCATATCACCGAACTCGCGCGCCGCGCCCGGCCGCATCCGCCAACCGTCGCGGCTGAACGCTTCGCCCAGCAGGCAGGCGCACGCCAGCGCCGCATTGCCCCACAGATAATCGCCGTGAGCGGGCACGCCCTGGATCTCTTCAAACGGGAAACTCTCCACGGCGGCGGTCTTCCGGCCGTAGGGCAACCGCAGCAGAAACCGCGGCAGCGCCAGCCCGATCCAAGAGGCCTCCGGAGCGTGCCGCAGCGCCTCCCATGCCTCGGCATCCGGCTCCCCCAGGTCCCCCTCACTCACGAACGGCGCACCAGCCGAGCGCGCTGACCGTGCGAGCGCCCGCAGCAACGCGATGTCCTGAACGGACTGGCCAAAACCGTAGAGCCCCGCCACCACGGACCAGCCGCCGCCATCCGGGGCCGCTGGGATCAGCTCCGCCAAATCCTCGCGAGTTCTGTCCTGCACGTACACCTTCAGCAGCGAATCGGTGTCCAGGCGGCGGATCATCAGGAATAGCCCGCGCCACGCCGCCTCCAGCGTCTGAAACTGATTGGAATGGAGCAGAGCTCGCATCAACCGCCCAGCCGCCTCGTCCGCCGCCGCACGCTGCTTCCGCGCGACAGGATCTTCGCGCGGCGCCAGGTGGGGCGCCACTGCCTGCCGGAGGAACTCTTGCATTGGATCGTGCGTGGGCGCCCGGCCCGGCGCCTCATTGGGCTCGCCGGAGTTCAGAATATCGTCCAGTAGGCTTCCACCGGTGAGCGCGCCCATATCCACGCCGGCAGCTTCTCTCGCGGGCGCGGGCGGCGGCGCCTCCGCCGGCTCACGGAACAGCGCCAGGCTCGCATGGATCCGGTCGGGGTGGAAATCCTCCAGCTCGCGGAACTGGAGTGCCGCTCCGCGCCCGAGGTCCAACCTCACGTCCATGGCCGCCATCACGTCGTCGAAGTTGTCGCGATCGATCTCCACGGGCTTCCGCGGGCGCGCCCGCCCGCCGAAATTGCCCACCACCAGAATTCGGAATGGGGTCTCTTCGTCCGGCTCGGCCACCTGCGGCCGCGTTCCCGCGTCGACATCCAGCACCACCGATGCAAACTCGTCAGACCTCGGCATGATTACCCTCCTGGGCACTGAAGAGCATACACCCGCGCCCCGGCGCGAAACGCTCCAGCGAGAGTAGTATGGTCGTGACCGGAGGACAATGCAATGATTTCATCTATCCGCGCGGCGGCCATTGGGGCGCTGTGCCTGGCGGCGTACGCGCAGCAGGCGAACGTGAACCTGGACTACCGGCCTCAGAAGAATACGGAAAATCTGATTCCGTTTGGGGCCACACTGAACTCGCCGGATGTGCGCGATGACCGCACCGTGGTCTTCCGGCTCAAGGCGCCGCAGGCGCATGAAGTTTTGTTGACGGGCGCCGTGTTGACGGCCATCGGCCCGGCCACCAAGCCGGTGCCCTTCGTGAAGGGCGAGGACGGCATCTGGACTCTTACCATCGGGCCGCTGAAGGCGGATCTGTATCAGTATCACTTCATGGTGGACGGAGTGCGGATGGCCGATCCCAACAACTCGATCGCCGCCTTCACGGCGATGCCGCCCTACAGCCAGTTGGTGGTGCATGGCGGCGGGCCGGGCTATTACGATGCACGCAACGTGCCGCACGGCGCGGTCACGCGGCACGTCTACCACTCCAACGTCACCAACGGCGAGCGCGAGCTGTATGTCTACACGCCGCCGGGCTACGACCGCGCCAAGCGCTATCCGGTGCTCTATCTGGTGGGCGGCAGCGGCGAACTGGCGTCCAACTGGATCTACGACGGGCGCGCGAACTTCATCCTGGACAACCTGATCGCCGAGGGCAAGGCGGTGCCGATGCTGATTGCGATCCCGAACAATCAGGTGGTTCATCGCAACGATCCGAAGCACACCGAGCGGACATTCCCGATCTTCGAGGCGGATCTGCGCGGGCACATCATCCCTCTAGTGGAGAGCCAATATAGCGTCATCCAAAGCCCCAGGGGCCGGGCGATCTCGGGCCTTTCGATGGGCGGAAGGCACACACAGTTTGTCGGCTTCAACAGCCTGGATCTCTTCGGGTCATTCGGCGTGCTGAGCGCGGGCGACGTGGACTCCGAGAAGACCAGCGCGAAATTCCTGAACGATCCCGACGTCAACAAAAAAGTGGATTATCTCTTCGTGGGCCAGGGCACGTACGAGGCGAACGTGCGCATGGGCGAGCGCTGCTTCGCGCTGCATCAGGCGCTATTGAATCACAAGATCGAGCACGAGTACTACGTGGGGGGCAGCGGCGCGCACGACTGGTCCACGTGGCGGCACCTGCTCTACTACAAGTTCCTGCCGGGCCTGTGGCGCGCCAATCCGGCTGGGCCGCGGCGCTAAGCTGACTTCATGCCCAAACGCCGCGATTTCCTGGTGGCCCTTTCCGCTCTCGGCCTGGACTCCACCGCCGCCGCGCCGCCCGATCAGAGCACCATCTATATCCCCGCGCGCCAGGTGGAGGCCAGCCGGGACGTGATCCTCGATTTCATGGAGGAGTTTTCCTTCGTCATGCTCGTCACCGCGAAGGGCGGCGTCCATGTGACGAACGTGCCCACGCTTTTCGATCGCGCGCCGGCGGGATGGGGCAAGCTCTGGTGGCACATGGCCAAGGGCAACGCGCAAAGCGGGCTGCTGGACGGCGGCACGGAATGTACGGTGGTGTTCCGCGGTCCGCACGCCTACATCTCGCCCAACTGGTACAACGCGAAGACCGCCGTGCCGACGTGGAATTTCGCGGTGGTTCATGCGACGGGCCGGCCCAAGCGGGTGGAGGATGACGCGGCGTTTGCGAAGTCTCTGGAGCGTCTGGTGGCGCACAACGAGGGCGCGTATGGCGGCGGCGCGTGGGACTACGCGAAGCTGCCGGAGTCCTACCTGAAGGGCATGCGCCAGGGCATCGTGGCGTATGAGATGGTGATCGATCAGGTGGAGGCGAAGTTCAAGCTCGGCCAGGAGCGCAGCGCGGCTGATCGCGCCACGGTGCTGAAAGGGCTCAGGACGGGCCGCAAGGAACGGGGCATTGCGGAGTTCACCGAGGCGTACTACGGGCGGTCAAAAGGGTAGCCCAACTGCTGGAGCAGCTCCTGCGCGGCCGGATAGTTGGGGCGGAGCTTCAGCGCCTGCCGCACCTCGGTGACGGCCTCTTCGCGCTTGCGCTGGGCGGCCAGGGCTGAGGCGAGGCCGTAGTGGGCGTCGGGGTCGCCGGGCTTGTATTGCAGCCCTTCGCGGAACTTCGCGACGGCATCATCCACCCGCTTGGAGTAGAGGTAGGCGAAGCCCATGGAGAAATGCGCGGCTGCGTCATGGGGGTCCAGCCGGAGGAGCTCCCCGAACTCCTTTGCGGCCTGCGGGTAGCTGCCGCGCTGCATCAGGGCGATGCCCAGGTTCAGCCGCGCGCCCGTGTTGGTTGGATTCAATTGGATGGATTTCTGGAAGTGCGCGACGGCCTCATCCAGCTTGCCGGCGTTATCGAGAATCAGGCCGAGCTTGTTGTAGACGGATGAGTCATTGGGATTGACCTTCAGTGCCGCCTGATACTGGGCCACTGCCTCGGCGGCGTTGCCCTCCGCGTCGGCCACCAGGCCGAGATAGAAATGGGCCTCCGGTACGTTGGCATGGGGGCGCATCAGGCCGTGAAGCCGGGCCACGGCGGCGGGCGGCTTGGGTGTGGAGAAGAAGTCGCTGGTGAAGAGCCAGAGGGGCGAGAGATCGTCCGGCCGCAGGCGGAGACATTCCGCCAACTGCGTCAACGCTTCGTCGATGGCCTCGGGCTTGTCGGCGTAGAACGTTAGCATGGTGCGGGCGATAAAATTGCGGACGTCGGGATCGGCGGGCGCGGCATCGAGCGCGCGGCGCGCGGCCTGGAGCGAGCGCGTGGGATAGCCGAGACGACTCAACAGGCCGGCGTGCTTCAGCAGGCGCGTGGGCGAATAGCAGAGCCCGGCCAGTTGTTCGTTGAGCGGATCCTCCACGGCAGGCACTGCTTTCCACGTCGTGAGGGCGGAGCCGCGCTTCGCCGCGGCGGCCTTGTCCGGCTGCCCCAGCGCGCCGTAGGCCTCCTGCAACAGTTCGTAGGGCGGCAGCACATGCGAGTGGGAGCGCACCAGGGGCTCGGCGTACGCGGTCACCTTGTCCCACTCCCTGCGGCGCGCGGCTACGCGGGCCAGCCCGAAGTTGGCTTGCAGCGATGCGCCGCCCTCCGGCGCCTTGGCGGCCAGCTCATAGGAGCTCGCGGCCTCGTCCAGCCGGCCCAGTTTGAAGTACCAGTCCGCCATCTTGAGCAGGGCCGGCACGTGATCCGGCTTGAGCCGCAGAGTCTGCTGCAAGAGCTTCACCTGCTCCTTTTCGTCGCCGTTCTCCTCTTGCAGCACGGCGTGGGCGTAGACCCACTGATAGTCGTTGGGCGCGAGCCGCTCCGCGATCTTGTACGCTCGTGCCGCGGGCTCCATGAACTCGTTGGCGTGGTAGGCCATGGCTAGCTTGCCCACCGCCTCCACGGAGCTGGGCTTGCGGCGGGCTTCTTTATCGACGTCCTGCAACAAGGTGCGCATCGACGGGTTCAGCGTCTGGAGCTCCGGCGTTTTCGGGAAATCCTCCGGCACTTTCACTGGCAGCAGGATGGGCGCCAGCAGCCATGTGGCCAGCCCCAATGCCACCACCAGCCCCGCGGTTTTGACGAGCGATTTCCGGTCGGAGCCGCCGGGTGCGGCGGGAGGTTCGGACTTCATCGGTTCTTTCATTTGCCCCAGTGATTGAGCCACACGACGACGCGGCCATCCTTGGTGAATGGCTGATAGACGTCCATCCGCGCGGAGACCAGGTCCGGTTTTCCGTCGCCGTTCATGTCCGCCGTTTCCAGGCTGATAAGGTGCGTGGGCGTGTGGGTGATGTCGTGCTGCGAGAAGTTCATTTTGCCGTCATTCTCAAACCAGACCATGCTTTGGGATTCCGGCTTTTCCCAGAAGTTGTAGCAACTGGTAACGGCGATATCGAGGTCGCCATCCCCATCGAGATCGGCGGCTACGGCGGCGCTGGCGCCCGGGACACGGCCGATGGGGTGATGCTCGAACTTAAACCCGCCCTTGTTTTCCAGCCACTGGACGCTGTGCCAGGGCCGCGGGCGTGGCGGCAGGTAATCGAAGGCATCGCCGTTGGTGAGCAGAATGTCCATGGCCCCGTCTTTGTTGAGATCGGCCAGACGGATGCCGCTGCTGCCGTAGTCTTCGTTGGTGCTGCCCCACACGAGGTGGGATTTGAAGTTGCCGTGACCGTCGTTTTCGAAGACGTAGAGCTCCTCCCATTCCTGGCTGACGAGGCTGACGACATCCATGTCGCCGTCGCCATCGATATCCACGGGAATGGTGTGGATCACGCCGGAAAGGCTTTGCATGATATGCGAGCGGAACTGCCAGTTGCCCAGGCTCTCCATCCAACGGGTTTCGCCATCGTCATAGCCAAACTGGCCGGCGATGAGATCCAGGCGGCCGTCGCCGTTGAAATCGGCGGCGCGCACGTCGGTGACCCGGGCGACGTGCTCGAGGATGGTGTGCGGCGTGAAGTTCTGTTTGCCGTCATTTTCCAGGATGACCACGGAGCCGATCTTGTCGTTGGAGGGGAAGAGCTTGCCCATGCAGGCGACCAGAATATCGAGGTCGCCGTCTTTGTCGATGTCCACGGCGCTGACGTGCGCAGGCGACGGCAGGACGGGGCTGATCCAGCGCTCGGTGTAGACCCCGGCGGGCGCCTGCCGGATCCAGCCGATGCGGTTGGCCAGCATATCGGCGACGAGGATATCGGGCAGACCGTCTTTATCGAGATCGACAATCTGGAAGCTGGCGATGCGGGGCGGGTCCTTAACTGGAAAACCTACAGGCAGCGGGGAGAGAAAATCGATCTTCCTGCCGCGAGTGATTTCGGCCGGGGCCTCTTGGGCGTCGTCTTTGCGCGCGCCCTTGAAGATGTGCTCAAACATCTGGCCCACGGAGAGGCCGGAGCGGTTTGCCTGGTACAACAGGACCAGCAGCGGGACTCCCAGCATGATGGCGGGGATGCGCAGGCTCCGCAGAATGGAGGAGCGGGCCGGCCGCGGCGACTTGGGGCGGGAGGTGTCCTTCTTCATGTCGCTACCCGGCAAAGAACCAGATCATACTCGCGGCGGCGGTCCACACGAATGATCCTAACGGAATGGAGCCCAAGATCGCACGACGCTGTTGCGACGCGCCGTCCAGCCAGGCGTGATAGAGCGCCTGCATGGCATAGGCCGCGCCGATCAGCACACAGGCAGTCTGCAGCCACGGAATACCGGGCGACCAGATGATGTGCCACGGGCTGCCGGCCATGCCGATGAGATCCCAGCCCCAGTTGAACGGATCGGATAGGCTCTGGAGCACGAAGGTCATCATGGAGAGCGTTGTGGCGAGAGCGAAGGCGATCCAGCAGGCGAGTCCGATGGGAATCAGCGCGGCGCTGGTGACGCGGAACTGTGTGCCGGCTGCGCGCGCCGAGCGGCTGAGCGCGATGCCGGCGCGGGTCAGCAGATACCAGAGGAGCGGCAGGATTCCCAGGCCCACCACCCACACGACGACGGCGTAGATGGTGAACGGGCCCCAGTTTTGTTTGTCCAGGAGGTCCGTCCAATCGCGAATGGAATCCCACGCGCCGAGATTGACGAAGCAGTAGAGGCAGGCGAGGGCGAACATCACGATGGCCTGCCAGGCCTCACTGTAGCTGGCGACCTGCGTATCCCAACCGGAGCTGCGCCAGAAGACGGCGACGTTATCGTAGGCGCAGGTTTTGACGCACTCCATGCAGGCGCCGCAATCGTTGTTGCGGTCCAGCTCACCGACGCACAGGCCGTAAGGACAGCCCCAGCCCTTGATGCTGCCGGTGAGGCAGAAATGCTCGTCGCAATCCGCGCAGGCCTGCTCGGAGACGGAGCGGACCATGACGCGGCCGGTGGTGGAGTAGAGGCTGATGTAGCTGTTGATGGGGCAGAGGTAGCGGCAGAAGACGCGCTGCTCAGGCAGGAAAGAGGCCAGCAGCGCCAGCACCACCAGGCCGATCAACATCCAACTGGTGGCGGGCGGCAGCGCCACGATGTTGGTACTGAAGGTGCCCAGCAGCAGGAAGAGCAGCACGCGCGGCCAGGCGTTGCTCAGCGCGGCGGGCCAGACCAGGGGGATGCCGAAGAGGCGCAGCGGGGTCTTGTTTTCCGTCCCCGCGGGATCTTTCGAGAGCCGCCGCCGCTGGAGCAGCTCGCCCAGCATGGGGAGCGGGCAAACCGTACACCAGATCCTGCCGAAGACGGGAACGAGAATGATGATGAGGGCGGAGAGCCAGAGCACCCAGATGATCATCGGCGCGGCGTTGCGGCCGGCCACCTTGCCGCCGAGCAGGCCGGCCAGGATGATGAGCCAGAAGGCCGCCAGCATGGGGAGCATCAGGTTGAACTGAAAGGTGGGGACCTTGATGATCTTCTTGAGCCAGGGGAAGAGGGTGAAGAGGTTGATGCGGTGCTCGGGACCAGGCGCGCCGCCGCGGCCGGCCAGCAGCAGGCCCGCCAGCGGAATGGCGAACAGCAGCCCCAGCCCGCCGTAGAGCAGGAAGTTGGGGGTGACGATCAACTCGCCGCGCTCCGTGCCGTGCAGCGGGCCGTTGTAGGTATGGTTGCGGAACTGAGACTTGGAAGTGAGCCAGCCCTGCCAGCCGGGCAGCCCGGCGACGAGCTCGACGGTCTTCATTTCAACAGGCGGATCGTTGGGGCGAGCGATGCTCTGCACGGAGACCAGGTTGTTGCCGGGATCGATGGAGACGTGGAGATCGTAGTCCTGGAAGAAGAAGCTCTGGCCGGTATCGCGGGTGGAGAAGGTGAGGCGCAGGCGGTCTCCGCGATTGGCGTGGATCCGCGCGGGGCTGAAGCCGTAACGGTAGGTTTCGATATGGATGTCGCGGGTTTGCGGCAGCGGCGCGGTGGCGGCGGCGTACCAGGCGGGGAGGGCCGCGCCGGCGATCAGGATGAGCAGGGCCGCCAGACGGCGAGCGTCGAGGCTACCCGTCTCGGGGCGTTGTTGAGACGTTTGGAGGATGCGGAACGTGGCCATGGGAGCAACAGGGAATGCATTCCGAAGCATCCAGCCTTGGCTCACTATAACGCGTTGTGCCTGACAGCGGTCACTCCGGGAGCTTGCGCAGCAGCCGGCCGAGGTACTTTTGGGCGTAGATGACGCTGCGCTGGCGGACGAGGCGCTCGGGCGGATGGCGGTACAGCGCCAGCTCTGGGGCCTTGCGAATGATCTGGCCATCCTCGGGGCTCAGGATGATCCAGGCGAGCGCCTGACGGGCCTCGGCGGGCGCAAACTCCGTGTTGATTTGCCGAAAGATCAGGCGGGCGAGCACGGCTTCTCGCGGATCGGCGGAGAGGTCGGCGATGGCAGCGAGGGCAACGAGATGGCGGATGCTCTGGCCGGCGTCGTCGAGTCTACCCGGAGGCCAGGCGGCAAGCTTGGGAGCGAGGTCCGCGGTCGCCGCCGGGTCCAGAGTAGGCGGGGCGAGGGACGCGACAATGTCGTTGTCGTTGGGCAGATTGTCGAAAGTGATCTCAGCGATTTGGGCCTCGGTGATTTCGCTCCACGCGCCGGCCTGGGCGAGGACCGGTTTCAACTGGCCGGTCTGCCAGGCGATAGCTCCGACGGCGGCCCAGGCGGCGAGCGCGGCGGTGACCCAGATGCGGGCGGAGCCGCTGCGGCGGCCGGGCTCCCAGCGGAAGAGTTTCGTCCCGGCGACGCCGGCGGCGAGACCGATGACAGTGAGAGCGCCCAGGCGGAATGCAGCGCCTCGCAGAGGGCTGGGCGCCTGGAAGCAGGGCTGGAGAACTTCCACGGCATAGCGGCCGGGCATGAATCCGGCGACGCGCTGCGCCCAGAGCGGCAGGGCCATGAGCGGCACTCCCACTCCGCCGAGCATGATCATGGGGAGAAAGATGCACTGGCCGATGGCCTGGACGGCGGGCACGTTGTCAGCCAGGCCGGCGATGAGATAACCGAGGCCGAGGAAGGCCGCGGTGACGAAGAGAAATGCCAGCAGCGCGGCGCCCGGGTGGGTGGGGAGCGGCGTGCCGAAGATGGCGCGGGCCAGGGCGAGTTGCACCAGGACGGAGGAGGCGACGATCAGTGCGCGCGCCAGCATGGTACTGAAGACGAGCCATGCTGTGGGCACCGGCAGCAGGCGGTACCGGCGCCAGATGCCCAGTTCGCGCTCGGCGACGAGGGCGGTGGGCAAGCCAAAGCAGGCGCCGCCGAGGATCGTGATGGTCATGATCTGGCCCATGTGATCGAGCAGCGGCGGGGTGTCCGCACGAAAGATGCTACCGAAGGCGAAGAGGAAAATGACGGGCACGAGATAGCCGTAGACGATGCCCTGCGGGTTGCGGAAGCTCAGGTTGAGGACGAGCAGTAAGTGATGGAGGAGTCCGCTCATCATGAGGCGTCTCCGGGCTGGGCGGCGCCGGCCCACGGGCGGCCGGTGAGTTCGAGAAAGACGTCTTCCAGTGAGGGGCGGCGGAGCTCGACGCCGAGCAGTTCCGCGGCCGCCTCGTCGGCGCGCCGGACGAGCTCGGCGAGCAGGCGATTAGGCGATTGGGTGTCGAGAGTCCAGGTGTCGCCGTCTTGGGTGCAGGCGAGGACGCCGGGCAGCGCTTCGATCCCGGCGCGCGCCAGCGGCGGCGCTGTACGGACGGTGAGGCGCGAGGGCGCCTGGGCGCCGGCGATCAACTCGGCGGGCGGCGCGGTGGCGATGATCCGGCCCTGGTCCAGGATGGCGAGCTGATCGCAGAGCTGGCCGGCCTCCTCCAGATCGTGTGTGCTGAGGAGGACGGTGCGGCCCTCTGTCTGCAACTCGCGGATCATGGTGCGGAGGGTGCGGCGGGCTTGCGGATCGAGACCGGCGGTGGGCTCGTCGAGGACGAGCAGGGTGGGCCGGTTGACGAGAGCGAGGGCGAGGAAGAGGCGCTGGCGTTGGCCGCCGGAGAGGGTGGCGAAGGGGAGATCGGCCTTGGCCCCCAGGTCAAACCGCCCGAGGAGCTCGCCGGCGGAGTAGGGATTGGCGTAGAAAGCGCCGAACAGCTCCAGCGCCTGCCGCGGCGTGATCTTATCCTGCAATGCAGCGCCCTGGAGTTGCGCGCCGGTCAGCAGCTTCGCCTGGGCGGCGTGAGTGCGGAGGTCCAGGCCGTGGACGTGAATGGCGCCGCTATCGGGCTGGCGCAGGCCGAGGATACATTCGAGAACAGTGGTCTTGCCGGCGCCGTTGGGGCCGAGGAGTCCGAAGATCTGGCCGGCGCCCACCTCAAAGGTGACGCCGCGCAGGGCCTCGGTGGCGCCGTAGTGTTTTCGCAGGCCGGCCACGGAGACGGCGGATGGGGCGGGCGTATTCCGCATTACGGTTCCATCAACGTAGCACAGGGGCGGCGGCCAGCACGGCTTGGCCCAGCGAGATACCGCCGTCGTTGGGGGGGATGCGCTGGTGCGTGTGGACGGTGAAGTGGTGATCGCGGAGGCGGCTGGTGGCAGTGGCGGTGAGGAGAGCGTTCTGGAAGACTCCTCCGGTGAGGACGACGTTGGCGAGTTGGGTGCGCTGGGCGGCGGCGAGGATGAGATGGGCGAGGGCGTTGTGGAAACGGCGTGCGATGACGGGGGGCGGGATGGCGTGGGCGATGTCTTCGAGGAGCGCGTAGATGAGAGGGCCCCAATCGGCGTGCGTGCCGGTGAGGGGGAGCGGGTAGGCTGTTGAATCATTGGCGGTGCGGGCGGCACATTCGAGGAGCATGGCGGCCTGGCCTTCGAAGGTGCTTTCGCGGGCGATGCCGGTGAGCGCGGCGACGGCGTCGAAGAGGCGGCCGGCGCTGGTGGTGAGGGGGCAGTTGACGTTTTGCTCCAGCATGCGGCGGATGATGGGCGGGGCGGCGGTGTCCAGGTCCAGCTCGCGTTGAATGGAGGCGGCGGCGCGCCAGCCCTGGCGGACTGCGGCGTCGCCGCCGGGCAGGCGGAAGGGGCGCAGGTGGGCGATGCGTTGGAAATGGTTGTCGCGGACGGAGAAGAACTCGCCGCCCCAGATGGTTCCGTCGAGGCCGTAGCCGGTGCCGTCCCAGACTACGGCGAGGTAGGGCGAGCGGAGATCGTTTTCGGCGGCGCAGGCGGCGGCGTGGGCGTGATGGTGCTGGATGGCGACGACGGGTTTGCCGGTGGCGCGGGCCCATTGGGTGGAGTAGTAATCCGGGTGGAGGTCGCAGGCGATGAGGTCGGGGGTGAAGTGGTAGAGGCGGCAGAGATCGTCGATGGTGCGCTCGAAGGCGGCGCGGGCTTCCAGCGAATCGAGATCGCCGAGGTGCTGGCTGACGATGACGTCGTGGCCGCAGGCGATGGCGACGGTGCTCTTCATGTGAGGGCCGACGGCGAGGACTTTGGGGAGAGTGGCGGGGACGCGGATGGGCAGCGGCGCGTAGCCCCGGGCGCGGCGGAGGAGCTGCTCTTTGCTGGCGGTGACGCGGACAACGGAATCGTCGCAGGGGTGGGCGATGGGGCGGTTGTGGGTGACGAAGAGATCGGCAATGGCGCCGAGGCGTGCGCGGGCCTCGGTGTTGTCGATGGCGATGGGGTCGCCGCTGAGGTTGCCGCTGGTGGCGATTAGCGGGTAGGGGGAGAGCTGCATGAGGAGATGATGCAGCGGGGAGTAGGGGAGCATCACTCCGAGAAAGGGGGAGGAGTCGCTGATGTTGGGGGCGAGGTCCGTGCCGGGGATGGGTTCGAGGAGAACGATGGGGGCGGCGGGCGAGGTGAGGATGCGGCGCTCTTCGGGGGAGAGGCGGCAGTAGGTGGTGACCGAGGCGAGATCGGGGAGCATCAGGGCGAAGGGTTTGCCGTCGCGGTGCTTGCGGCGGCGGAGCTCGGCGACGGCTGCGGTGTTGCGCGCGTCCGTCAAGAGCTGGAAGCCGCCCACTCCCTTGAGGGCCACGATGCCGCCGCGCGCGAGGGTGGCGGCTGCCTCGGCGAGAGTGGTATCGAGGCGCGGGCCGCACTGCGGGCAGGCAATGGGCTGGGCGTGGAAGCGGCGATCCCGCGGATCTCGATATTCGTTGTCGCAGGCGGGACAGAGGGCAAAGCCGCGCAGGGTGGTGCGAGCGCGGTCATAGGGCAGCCCTTCGATGATGGTGAAGCGGGGGCCGCAGAGGGTGCAGTTGGTGAAGGGGTATTGGTAGCGGCGCTCGCCGGGCGTGGTGATTTCGCGGAGGCACTCGGGGCAGGTGGCGAGGTCCGGGAGGATGCCGGTGCGGGGGGCGGCGGCGGATTCGCTGTGGCGGATCTCGAAGGTGGCGGCGTCATCGGGGGCGAGCCAGGTGGATTCGCGGGCGAGGATGAGGGCGGCGGCGGGGCGCTCGGATTCGAGGCGGGCGGTGAATTCGTCGATGCGCTCGCGGGTGGATTGGATTTCGATGACGAGGCCGTCGCCGTTGTTGAGGACCCAGCCGGTGAGGCCGCAACTGGTGGCGAGGCGGTGGACGAAGGGGCGGAAGCCGACGCCCTGCACGACTCCGTAAAGCGCTAGGCGCAGGCGGAGTTGCGTTTGGCTTTGCGTGCGGCCAACCATTGCATCCATGCGTCCATTCCCTGTCCGGTGTGGGCGGACAGATCGATCATCTCAATACTGGGGTGGATCCTGCGCGCGTTCTCGTGGGCTTCGTCGAGGTGGAAGGGGACGAAGGGGAGGAGGTCGATTTTGGTGAAGACGGCGAGGTCGGACTTGAAGAAGATGCCGGGGTATTTGAGGGGCTTGTCCTCGCCCTCGGTGACGGAGAGGAGAACGATCTTGGCCTCTTCACCGAGGTCGTAGGCGGTGGGGCAGACGAGGTTGCCGACGTTTTCGATGAAGAGGGTTTCGATGGTGGAGAGGTCCCAATCGGCCAGCGCTTTTTCGATCATGCGGGCATCCAGGTGGCAGGCGCCGGCGGTGGTGATCTGGCGGACGGGAAATCCGTAGCGGGCGAGGCGGCGGGCGTCGTTATCGGTCTGGATGTCGCCGGTGAGGACGGCGACCCGCTCGGTTTTGGGGAAGGCTTCGAGGGTCTTTTCGAGGAGGAGCGTTTTGCCGGAGCCGGGCGAGCTGATGAGGTTGACGCAGAGGATGTTGCGCTGGAGGAACGAGGCGCGGAGGGCGGCGGCGATGCGATCGTTTTCGCTGAGGATTTTCTGGGCAACCTTTTCCATGACGGGCGGGTTCATGCGAGCTCCAGTTCGAGTTGGCTGAGTTCGAGTTCATCGCCGCTGAGGAACTGCGTGGCCTCATTTTGACATTGCGGGCAGGCGAGCTCGAGGTTGAGGATATCGAACTCATGAGCGCAGGACGGGCAGCGGTGGCGGCGGCGTTTGTAGGCAATTTCCAGGGCGGCGCTGGCGAGGAGAGTGTCCTGCTTGAGGCAATCGAAGCAAAAAACGAGGGATTCGGTATCGACGCCGGAGAGCTCGCCGATGCTGAGGGAGACGCGGAGGACGGCGCGCGCGTTTTTAAGCTGGGCCTCGCGGGTGGCCATGTCGATGACGGATTGTGCGATGCCCATTTCGTGCATAGGGTGCTCAGCAGATGCGCGGGAGTTGATCGCCGGCGAGCATATCGACGATGCGCGAGGTGCCGTAGGCGGTCTGGAGGACGACGCGGCCGGGGTTTTCCTGCGTGACGGCGCCGATGCGGACGGCGCTGCGGCCGAGGGGGTGGGCGCGCATTGCGGCGAGGACGGCATCGGCGTCCTCGGGCGCGACGATGGCAACGAGCTTGCCCTCGTTGGCGACGTAGAGAGGATCGAGCCCGAGCATCTCGCAGGCGCCCTGGACCTCGGCGCGGATGGGGATTTCGGTTTCGAGGATGCGCATGCCTGTTGCGGACTGGGCGGCGATTTCGTTGAGAGTGCTGGAGAGGCCGCCGCGCGTGGGATCGCGCAGGCAGCGGATGGCGGGGGCAGCGGCGAGCATGGCTTCGACCAGAGTGTGGAGGGCGGCGGAATCGCTGGTGAGGATTGTGTCGAACTGGAGGCCCTCGCGGGCGGCCATGATGGCGATGCCGTGATTGCCGAGGGAGCCGCTGAGGAGGATGACGTCACCGGGGCGGGCGGCGGCGGCGGAGATGGTGACGTTGGCAGGGATGAGGCCGATGCCGGTGGTGTTGAGAAAAAGGCCATCGGCGGCGCCGCGTTCGACGACCTTGGTATCGCCGGTGACGATGGAGACGCCGGCCTGCTGTGCGGCGCGGCCCATGGAATCGGCGATACGGCGAAGGTCGGAGAGCGGAAAACCTTCTTCGATGACGTAGGCGGCGCTGAGGTAGAGCGGGCGGGCGCCGGCCGTGGCGAGGTCGTTGATGGTGCCGTGGACGGCGAGGGAGCCGATGTCGCCGCCGGGGAAGAAGAGAGGCTTCACCACGAAGCTATCGGTGGTGAAGGCGAGGCGGAGGCCTCCGATTTCGAGCTGGGCCTGATCGTCGAGGCGGGCGAGGATGGGATTGGAGAGCGCGGGGAGGAAGATGTCGCGCATGAGCTCGGCGGAGAGCTTGCCGCCGCTGCCGTGGCCGAGGAGGACGCGGTCCGTGGTGGCGATGGGGAGGGGGCAGTTGAGGAGCATTAGGCGATTTCCACTTCCTGGCGGCGGTAGCGGTAGTAAGCGGAGCAGGCGCCTTCATTGGACACCATGGGGGCGCCGAGCGGGGATTTGGGCTTGCAGCGTGTGCCGAAGGCGGAGCAATCGGTTGGCTTTTTCAGGCCCTGGAGGACTTGGGCGCTGATGCACTCGGCCGGCTCGTCGGCCTGGATGTGGGCGAGGGCGAAGCGTTGTTCGGCGTCGAATTGGGCGTACTGGGGGCGGAGGCAGAGGCCGCTATCGGGGAGCTCGCCGATGCCGCGCCACTTGCGATCGGTGGTTTCGAAGACGAGCTCGGTGGCGCGGCGGGCGTGGCGATTGCCTTCGCGGGAGACCACACGGGCGTAAGGATTTTCGACCTCGGCGCGGCCGGATTCGAGTTGGCGGACTAGGAGGAGGATGGCCTCGAGGAGATCGACGGGCTCGAATCCGCCGACGACGATGGGGACGTGGTATTCGCGGCTGAGTTCCTCGTAGGGCTCATAGCCGGTGATGGCGCAAACGTGGCCGGGGGCGATGAAGCCCTGGACGCGGTTTTGGGGCGAGCCGAGGATGGCGCGCATGGCGGGGGGGACGAGGACGTGGGAGACGAGGATGGAGAAGTTGGCGAGCGCGAGGGCGTGGGCCTGTTGGACGGCGAGGGCGTGGGCGGGGGCGGTGGTCTCGAATCCGATGGCGAAGAAGACGACTTCGCGGTCGGGGTGGGCCTGGGCGAGGCGAACAGCGTCCTGGGGGGAGTAGACGATGCGGATATCGGCGCCGCGGGCGCGGAGGGAGAGGAGATCGGTATGGATGCCGGGGACGCGGAGCATATCGCCGTAGGAGGCGAAGATGACGTTGGGGAGGCTGGCGATGGCGAGTGCTTTTTCGACGGTTTCGAGGGCTGTGACGCAGACGGGGCAGCCGGGGCCGTGGACGATTTCGAGGTGCGCGGGGAGGAGCGAATCGAGGCCGCAGCGGAGGATGGTATGGGTCTGGCCGCCGCAGAGCTCCATGAGGACCCAGGGTTGGGTCGTGGCTTTGTGGATGGAGCCGGCGAGGGTTTGGACGGAGGCGGCGTCGCGGTACTCGTCGAGGTGTTTCATGGGGGAAACGTTGACAATGACATGGTGTCGTAAACGAGGGCTGGGGGCAAGGGCGTGGACGCAGTCCGGCCTCGCGGAAATTGGGAAATACGGGAAGCGTCACCAGTGAATTTGGTCGCCCGGGGTCCCCGAAGGAACCCCGTATTTTTCGGGCTGATCGGGACAAGAACCGGTTCTGCGCGCGCCGTGCAAGACGGCGGCCCGCGTTGGAAGCAGCGCACCCGAAGGTGGCCGCCGCCCTACTGAAGGCGAGGGAGTCTCAAGCTGGCCAGCGATTTACTCCTGACTCGATTATACCGGATGGGGACCAAATGTTCGGGGGTGGGGGTGGGAATAAGTGGTTTGGAGTGAGTGAGATAGAAAATTTTCAGGGTGTGTGAATGGCTTATTGGCGGGTGTAGTTTTGCGATCTCCGTTGACACCGCCGGGGGGCAAAGCTACACTCTCCATAGGCGAATACAAGGCGAATATGACGGCAGCGGCGCGGTGGGGTTCTTTTCCGGTTTGGCGGCCCGGGCCTGAGGTTCGGGAACTGGGGGAGGGGCTTGCGGCTTTGGCACGGGGGGGGATCACGGAGGTATTGGGGGCGGCGGGGGCAGGGCGGACGGCGGTGGCGCAGGGGATGATTGCGGAGGCGACGCGGCGGGGGGAGGTGGTGGCTGTGATTGATGGGGATGATTGCTTTGATCCGGGGTCGGCGGTGCGGGCGGGGGCGGAGCTGAGCCGGGTGCTTTGGGTGCAGTGCGGACACCGGGTGGAGACGGCTTTGAAGGCCACGGACATGGTGCTGCACAGCGGGGGATTCGGGCTGATTGTGCTGGATCTTTGCGACATGGCGGAGGGGGCGCTGGGGCGGGTGCCGATTTCGTACTGGCACCGGTTCCGGCTGGCGGTGGAGCCTACGCCGACCGCATTGCTGATCTTGTCGCGGGAGGCGGTGGCGCGGTCGTGCTCGGTGCGGCAGTATGCGTTGCGGCAGGAGGACGTGGCGTGGCGGGGTGAGGCTCCGTTTCAACTGATCGAATGTCTGGCGACGGCGGCGGTGTCGCGGAAGCCGATGGGGCGGGCTCCGGTGAGCCTGGTGGCGGAGGGGTGACGTGTTTGCCTGCGTGGTGGGCGAGAGGCCGGGGCTGGTGGAGCTGGCGCGGGAGTTCTCGCCGCTGGTGGAGGAGGTGGACGCGCGGACGGTGGTGTTTTCGGTAGACGGGCTGGGGCGGCTGATTGGGGACGCGCGGGCGATCGGGGCGGCAATCGCGGGGCGCGGGGTGGCGGCGCGGGTGGCGATTGCGGGGAATCCGGCGGCGGCGGTGCTGGCGGCGCAATCGCTGCCGGGGATCACGATCATCGCGCCGGGGGAGGAGGCGCGGGCGCTGGCATCGATTCCGGTGATGGCCCTGGGGGCGGCGCCGGAGATCCTGCTGACGCTGGAGCGATGGGGCGTGCGGACGCTGGGCGAGCTGGCGGCGCTGCCGGAGATGGGGCTGGTGGAGCGGTGGGGCGAGGCGGGCGCGCGGCTGCGGCGGGCGGCGCTGGGGGCGGGCGACGAGTTTCTGAGCGTTCGGCGGCCAGCGGTGGAGTTTGTGCAGCGGCAGGAGTTGGAGGACTCCGTGGCCTTGCTGGAGCCGCTGCTGTTTCTGATTTCGGCGCAATTGCACGATCTGGCGGCGGAGGTGCAGCGGCACGGGCAGGCGGCGCGGCGGGTCACGGTGGTGTTGGGGCTGGAGGATGGCAGCGAGTTCCGGCGTGTGCTGGAGCTGCCTTTTCCGATGCGCGATCCGAAGGCGCTGCTGAAGCAGGTGCAGCTTTCGCTGGAGGCGCGGCCGCCGGGGGCGGCGACGGTGGCGGTGCAGGTGGAGCTGGATGCGGCGGAGCCGAGGGTGGTGCAGGGCGGGCTGTTTCTGCCGGCGGTGCCGGACCCGGAGAAGCTGCACACGCTGCTGGAGCGGCTACGGGTGCTCACGGGGCCGGACCGGGTGGGGTCGCCGGAGATTCTGGATACGCACCGGCCGGACGCCTACCGCATGCGGGCCTGCGCGTTTGCGCAGAGCGAGCCGGTGGAGGAGGGGGCGGCGAAGGTGCGGCTGGCGTTCCGGTATTTCCGGCCTCCGCTGGCGGCGCGGGTGGTGATGCACAAGGGGCGGCTGCTGCGGATTGTTTCTGAACGCGTATCGGGGGAGGTGGTGCGGGCGGCGGGGCCGTGGCGGAGCTCGGGGGAGTGGTGGGCCGAGACGGCGTGGCGGCGGGATGAGTGGGATGTGGTGCTGGCCGATGAGACGGTACACCGGATCTATTTGAGCGGAGAGCGGTGGTTTTTGGAGGGGAGCTACGACTGATGTATGCCGAGCTGCACGCACGATCGGCCTTCAGTTTTCTGGAGGGGTCCTCGGCGCCGGAGGACCTGGTGGCGGAGTGCGCGCGGCTGGAGATTCCGGCGATGGCGTTGGTGGATACGGACAACGTGAGCGGCGCGCCGCGGTTTTACATGGCGGCGAAAAAGGCGGGGATCCGGCCGCACACCGGGGCGGAGGTGACGGCGGCGGCGGGCGGGCGGTATATGCTGCTGGTGGAGAGCCGGAGCGGGTATCAGAATTTATGCCGGCTGATTTCGTCGATGAAGCTGCGGTGTGAGAAAGGCAAGGCGGCGGCGACGGAGGAGGAGTTCCGGCAATATGCGGCGGGCCTGATTGCGATAGTGGATGGTACGCAGCCGGTGGAGACGCTGCTGGACATCTACGGGCGGGGGCAGGTGTATGCGGAGCTGCAGCGGCATCTGCATCGCGAGGGCGAGCTGCGGAACCAGCGGGTGCGGGCGCTGGCGGAGCAGTGGCGCGTGCCGCTGATTGCGACGAACGGGGTGCGCTTTGCGCGGCCGGAGAAGCGGGAGCTGATGGACGTGCTGACGTGCGTGCGGCACAAGACGACCATCGCGGAGGCGGGCCGGCTGCTGGAGCGGAATGCGGAGCGGTATCTGAAGACGGCGCGGGCGATGCGGCGGCTGTTCGCGGATGCGCCGGGGGCGCTCGCCGGAGCGATGGAGCTCTCGGGGCGGCTGGATTTCACGCTGGCGAACCTGGGGTATGAGTTTCCGCGGTATCCGGTGGCGGCGGGGGAGACGATGGATACGGAGCTGCGGGCGCGGGTGATGGCTGGGGCCGCGGGACGGTATGGGCTGAAGCATGAGACGGCGTACCGGCAGATGGAGCGCGAGCTGGCGCTGATAGCGAAGCTGAAGCTCTCCGGGTACTTTCTGATCGTCTGGGACATTGTGGAGTTTTGCCGCCGCGAGGGGATTCTGGTGCAGGGGCGGGGGTCGGCGGGGAACAGCGCCGTCTGTTATTCACTGGGGATCACGGCGGTGGATCCGATTGCGATGGAGCTGTTGTTTGAACGGTTTTTGAGCGAGGAACGGGGGGAGTGGCCGGACATCGATCTGGACCTGCCGAGCGGAGAGGATCGCGAGCGGGTGATCCAGTACGTGTACCGGCGTTACGGGCGGCTGGGCGCGGCGATGACGGCGAACGTGATTACGTACCGGCCGAGGTCCGCGCTGCGGGATGTGAGCAAGGTGATGGGGCCGGATGTGGACGACGCGCGCCTGGCGGCGCTGGTGGAGGAGATTCAGAATCTGCCGCGGCATCTGGGGCAACATTCGGGCGGGATGGTGATCTGCGAGGGGCAGTTGGATGCGATTGTGCCGGTGGAGCCGGCGACGATGCCGGGGCGCGTGATTGTGCAGTGGGATAAGGAAGACTGCGCGGATCTGGGGCTGATCAAGGTGGATCTGCTGGGGCTGGGGATGATGGCGGTGTTGAAGGATTCCATCACATTGATCCGCGATCACTATTGCGAGGAGGTGGATTTGGCGAAGCTGCCGCCGGACGATCCGGTGGTGTACGGGGCGTTGCAGAGGGCGGATACGGTGGGGATGTTTCAGGTGGAGAGCCGGGCGCAGATGTCGTGTCTGCCGAGGCTGAGGCCGAGGAAGTTTTACGACATTGTGGTGGAGGTGGCGATTATCCGGCCGGGGCCGATTGTGGGGAATATGCTGAATCCGTATCAGCGGCGGCGCACGGGCGAGGAGGAGGTGACGTGCCTGCATCCTCTGCTGGAGCCGGTGCTGCGGCGGACGCTGGGGGTGCCGCTGTTTCAGGAGCAACTGCTGCGGATGGCGATGCTGATTGCGGATTTCACGGGGGGCGAGGCGGAGGAGCTACGGCGGGCGATGGGATTTAAGCGCTCCGAGGAGCGGATGAAGGACATCGAGACGCGGCTGCGGGCGGGGATGACGAAGAAGGGGCTGGACGTGGCGACGCAGGATGCGGTGGTGCTCTCCATCACGTCGTTTGCGATGTACGGATTTCCGGAGTCGCACGCGGCGAGTTTTGCGCTGCTGGCGTATGCGAGCGCGTATTTGAAGTGCCATTACCTGGCGGCGTTTACGGCGGCGATGCTGAATAATCAGCCGATGGGGTTTTATAGTGCGTTCACGCTGGTGAAGGATGCGCAGCGGCACGGGCTGCATTTCCTGCCGGTGGATGTGACGGTATCGGAGTGGCCCTGCACGATTGAGGAGCGGGACGGGGCGCTGGTGGTGCGGCTGGGGTTGAACTACGTGAAGGGGCTGAGCCAGGAGACGGGGCTGGCTCTGCTGGCGGCGCGGGCGGCGGCGCCGTTTGCGGACATTGAGGATCTGCGGCGGCGGGTGGCGGCGATGTCGAAGCGGGAGATGAATATGCTGGCGGATCTGGGGGCGTTGAACTATATCGGGCGGCAGCAGCGACACCGGCGGGACGCCCTGTGGCAGGCGGAGCTGGCGTTCCGGCCGGTGGGCGAGTTGCTTGCGGACGCGGTGATGCCGGAGGAGGCGTCACCGCTGGCGGCGATGAACGGAATGGAGCGGTTGCAGGCGGACTTTGCAAACTCGGGGCTCTCGATTGGGGCGCATCCGATGCGGTTTCACAGGGCGGTGCTGGATGGGCTGCGAGTGGCGACGGCGGCGCGGGTGAGGGAGATGCGGGATGGATGCCGGGTGCGGGTGGCGGGGGCGGTGATCTGCCGGCAGCGGCCGCAGACGGCGAAGGGGTTTGTGTTTCTGAGCCTGGAGGACGAGACGGGGACGGCGAACGTGATTCTGAATCCGCAGGTGTATGAGCGGGTGCGGGCGACGGTGAACGGGTATGCGTATCTGCTGGTGGACGGAATGTTGCAGAACCAGAAGGGGGTGGCGTGCGTGAAAGCGGACCAGGTGCGGCCGTGTCCGGGGGCGGGTGCGGTGGAGGTGGAGAGGCACGATTTTCATTAGGGGGCGCGGCGTCCGCTAGACTCGGGTTGATGGGTGCGTGCGGCAAATGATGAAACGTCTGTCGTTTTCTCCAATCCGGGCCGGGATGGCCATCCTGGGTGTGGGGGTCATCACATGGGCCTGCTCGGCGCTGGTGTCCGTCAACGCCGCCACCACCGGATTCCTGTATCTGATCCTGATCCTGGCAGTGGCTACGAACTGGGGTCTGGGAGAAGGGGTGATCGCCTCGCTGGTGGCGATGCCCGCGTACAACTACTTCTTCCTGCCGCCGGTGGGACACTTCACCATTGCCGATCCGCAAAACTGGGTAGCGCTGATCACCTTTCTGCTCACCGCGCTGGTGGCGAGCCATCTCTCGGACCGGGCCAAAAAGCAGACGCTGGAGGCCAAGCGTGGGCAGCGGGAGACCGAGCAACTCTACTCGCTGAGCCGGGCGATCCTGTTGACAGACGCAGCGCAGCCGATTGGACCGCAGGCGGCTCAGCATATCGCTCAGATTTTCGCGGCGGATGCCGTGGCGCTGTTCGATTCCAGTAGCAGCTCTACGTTTTGCGGCGGCGCGGAAGATCTTCCGGGCGTGGAGCCGTTGTTGAAACAGGCGGTGCTGCAGGGAGCGCCGCACCGCGACGAAGCGACAGGCACGGACGCGTGGCCGATCGTGTTGGGCGGGCGTCCGATTGGGGCGCTGGCGGCACGCGGAATTCAACTTTCCGACAGCGCGGTGCAGGCGTTGCTGAACCTGGTGGCGATTGCTCTGGAGCGGGTGCGGACGGAAGAGGCAACGAACAAGGCCGAAGTGGCGCGGCAAAGCGAGGAGTTCAAATCCACATTGCTGGATGCTATCGCGCACGAGTTCAAGACTCCGCTGACCTCCATCAAGGTGGCCTCCTCCTCGCTGCTCTCGGATACCACGAACCTGGGCGCGGAGAATCGCGAGATGCTGGCGATTATCGACGAGGAGACGGATCGCATGAGCCTGCTGGTCACCGAGGCGGTCAAGATGTCGCAGATCGACGCCGGCAAGTTGAAACTGGAACGGGCCGCGGTGGAGATTGAGGCGCTGGCGCGCTCGGCGGCATTGAGTTTTGGCGGCAGGGGTGATGAGCGGATTGTGGGCATGGACGGCTTGCGGGGGATGCCGGAAGTGCTGGTAGATCCAGAGATGGTATCGCTGGCGTTGCGGCAGATCGTCGACAACGCGCTGAAGTACTCGACTCCGCCTTCGCCGATCGTGATTCGCGCGGATGCCAATGCGGACCGGGTGATGTTGCGCGTGATCGACGAAGGACCGGGCATTCCGGAACGCGACCGCGAGAAGATATTTGAGAAGTTTTACCGGCGCTCGAGCGCGCGCGCCAAGGCGCCGGGCAGCGGCCTGGGGCTGCACATTGCGCGCGAGATTCTGCGGGCGCATGGCGGCGATCTGTGGGTGGAGGATGGGCCCAAGGGCGGGTCTGAGTTCTGTCTGGCGCTACCGCGGTTTGTGGGGGCAAAGGCGTGAGCAACGGGCGCATTCTGGTAGTGGACGACGAGCCGCAGATCCGGCGCGTGCTGCGCGTGTCGCTGACGGCGCAGGGCTATGAAGTATTCGACGCCAAGACGGGCGAGGAGGCGCTGGACTCAATCCGGGCGCAGAGATTCGACCTGCTGCTGCTGGACGTCAACATGCCGGGGATGGGCGGGCTGGAGACGTGCCGCGAGATCCGCAAGACGTCGGAGGTCGCCATCATCATGCTGACCGTCCGCAACTCCGAAGCGGACAAGGTGGCGTCGCTGGACGCGGGCGCGGATGACTACATCACCAAGCCGTTTGGCACACCGGAACTGATGGCGCGCATCCGCGCCGCGCTGCGACGGTTGCCGGTTCTCCAGAGTGGAGAGGGCGAGTTGTTGCGGCTGGAGGGGGTGGACGTCAACATGGCGACGCGGCGTGTCAGCGCCGGCGGCAAGGAGAGCCGTCTGACGCCGAAGGAGTTTGATCTGCTCCACTACCTGGTGGCCAACGCCAACACCACCATTCCGCACGCCAAGTTGTTGCAAGCAGTGTGGGGCCCAGACTACGGCGATCAGGTGGAGTACCTGCGGGTGTTCATCAATCAGCTTCGCAAGAAGATCGAGATCGATCCGTCGAATCCGCGCCATCTGATGACGGAGCCCTGGGTGGGCTACCGTTTGGTACTGAGCGGAAAGCGGTAAATCGCGGCGTTACGGCGCCCTTACGCAATCCTTACCCGTCCCTTATGACTTCCTTATGGGTTGAGTTTCACACTCGACTCAGGAAGCAAAGAGATGGACACGTTACTCACCGGCCGGATACCTGACAATTGGTCGCAACCCGACGAAGGCCGGGATCTTCATGTGGTGGTAGTCTACACCGGGGCGGAGGGGACCAGGGCGGCGCTTCGCTACGCGGCGGGGTTGCCCCACGCCGAACGGACGCCAGTGCGCCTGCTGGTTCCGCAGGTGGTCGGGTACCCGCTCCCTCTGCACCAATCCCAGGTGGATCTTTCGCTCCTGTCCAGCCGGTACCGCAGTCTTGCGGCAGAGGCCGGCGTGGAAGTCGAGGTGGAAATTCTGCTGTGCAGGGATCGATGGGAAGCGATCCAACAGACGCTGGCCACTCCGCAATTCGTCGTGATTGGCGGTCGGCGGCGGTGGTGGTGGCCGACCCGCGAAGAACGGATCGCCAATAGGCTGCGGGCACAGGGGCACTACGTGGCTTACAGCGATCTGAAACGAGACTCCAATGTCTGACCTGCTCTACGTTTCGCTTGCATTCCTGTTCTTCCTCACATGCTGGCTGTTCACCAAGGCGTGCGAGAAGCTCTGAGGCCCTGCGCCCTGAATGCCCTAATCGACAGAAAGAAACCAATCATGGATTACATCGTCGCGGGACTGACCGCAGTCCTGCTCTTCTGCTACCTGACCTACGCGCTATTGAAGCCGGAGAGATTCTGAGGACCGTATGACACCCAATGGCATACTACAGATCGCTGTCTACTTCGCCCTGATTGCGGCTGTGACGAAGCCAATGGGCTCCTACATGGCGCGGGTGTTCGAAGGCCAGCGCACGTTTCTTCACCCGCTGCTGCGGCCGCTGGAAAGGCTCTGTTACGCCGCCGCCGGCGTGAAGGAGGACGTGGAGCAACGCTGGACTCAGTATGCGGGCAGCCTGCTCTCGTTCAGCTCTTTCAGCTTCCTGCTGGTGTATCTGCTCCAACGGTTGCAAGGGGTACTCCCGCTGAATCCGATGGGCTTTAGCGGGGCCGGCGCGCCCGCCGGGGCCACGCCGATGACGCCGGACCTGGCGTTCAATACGGCGGTGAGTTTCGTCACCAACACCAACTGGCAGAGTTACGCGGGCGAAACCACGATGAGCTACCTGGTGCAGATGGCGGCGCTGACCGTGCAGAACTTCGCCTCGGCCGCAGCCGGAGTGGCGATCGCCATCGCACTGATTCGCGGGCTCGCCAGGCAGCAGACGAATGCCATCGGCAACTTCTGGGTGGATCTGGTTAGAGCGGTTGTGTATCTGTTCCTGCCCTTGTCGATGGTGGGCGCGATGTTTCTGTGCTCGCAGGGCGCGATCCAGAATCTGGGCTCCTATACAAAAGCCATCACACTGGAGGGCAAGACGCAGATCATCGCGCAGGGTCCGGTGGCGTCGCAAGAGGCGATCAAGATGGTGGGGACGAACGGCGGCGGATTCTTCAATGCCAACTCGGCCCACCCCTTTGAGAATCCGACACCGCTCACTAACTTCGTTCAGATGCTGATGATCTTCGTCATCCCTGCAGGACTGACGTACACGCTGGGGAGGATGACCGGGGACACGCGCCAGGGCTGGGCGCTCTTTGCGGCCATGAGCATCATGTTCCTCATCGGCGTGTTTGTGGTCTATGGCGCGGAGCAGGCTGGCAATCCCAATCTCACCCGACTGGGGCTGGAATCCAGCGCCTCCGCCGGTCACCCCGGGGGCAACATGGAGGGCAAAGAGGTGCGCTTTGGCATCGCCGCCACATCGCTGTTCGCCACTATCACGACGGCGGCGAGCTGCGGGGCAGTGAACGGGATGCACGATAGCCTCACGCCGCTGGGCGGGCTGGTGCCGCTCTTCAACATGGAGGTGGGCGAGGTGATCTTCGGCGGCACTGGAGCGGGGCTGTACGGAATGCTGCTCTTCGCGATTCTGGCGGTCTTCATCGCCGGTCTGATGGTGGGGCGGACGCCGGAGTACCTGGGCAAGAAGATCGAAGGCAAGGAGGTGAAGATGGCGATGATTGCGCTGATCGCCACCTCCGCCGTGATCCTTCTCTTCACCGGCGCAGGCGCCGTGATTCAGTTCGCCAAAGACTCCTATTGGAACGGCGCGTACGGGCCGGCCACGGGCAACCTGAACAACAGCGGTCCGCACGGCTTTGCCGAGATGCTATATGCCTACACGAGCGGCGCGGCCAATAACGGCAGCGCGTTTGCGGGCATCAGCGCGAACACGCCATGGTACAACCTCACGATTGGCCTGGCGATGTTGATCGGGCGCTTTCTCATCATCATCCCGATGCTCGCTGTGGCCGGCAGCCTCGCGGCCAAGAAGCGCGTGCCGGTGACTAGTGGCACGTTTCCCACCCATGGCCCGCTATTTGTCGGCCTGCTGGTGGGGACCGTGGTGATTGTCGGTGCGCTGACGTTCTTTCCCGCGCTTTCGCTCAGCCCCATCGCCGAGCACTATCTCATGCACCAAGGGAGGCTGTTCTAACCATGCCAGTCATCGAAGCAGTCCCCGTGAAGGCCGGCAATCCGGCCCCCGATCCGGCCGGCCTGCTGCCGAAGAAGCTGGCGCACGCGCGGCCTTTGTTTGACGGCGATATTATCCGGCGCGCCATTGGGGGCGCATTAGTCAAACTGAATCCCATCGCGCTACTGAAGAACCCCGTGATCTTCGTGGTAGAGGTGGGCGCGCTACTCACGACGATCTTCCTGATCCGCGACGTCGCAACCGGCGCGGCAGGCAACGGATTCGGTTTGCAGATCGCCCTGTGGCTGTGGTTTACGGTGCTGTTCGCGAACTTCGCGGAAGCCATGGCAGAGGCGCGGGGCAAGGCGCAGGCCGACGCATTGCGCAAGACCAAGACAGCGTCGGTGGCGCGCCGGGTTGCCGCTGGCGGACGGCTGGAGCAGGTCTCCGCCGCTCAACTGCGGGTGGGAGACGTTGTCATTTGCGAGGCGGGCGAGATCATAGCGGGCGACGGAGAAGTGATCGAAGGCATCGCCTCGGTAGACGAATCGGTGATCACCGGTGAAAGCGCCCCAGTGATCCGGGAATCGGGCGGCGACCGCAGCGCCGTGACTGGCGGTACGCGCGTGCTCTCGGATCAATTGAAGATCCGGATCACGTCCAATCCCGGCGAGACATTTCTGGACCGCATGATCGCGCTGGTGGAGGGCGCGGAGCGGCAGAAGACGCCAAACGAGATTGCGTTGAACATTCTGATTGCGGGTCTGACGCTGATCTTCCTGCTGGCCGTGGTGACGCTGCAGCCCTTCGCTCAGTACAGTGTTTCCGCATCAGGTACGGGGAGCGTTCCGAGCGTGTTCGTGCTGGTTTCGCTG
Source organism: Paludibaculum sp. (assembly GCA_036504135.1). Lineage (GTDB taxonomy): Bacteria > Acidobacteriota > Terriglobia > Bryobacterales > Bryobacteraceae > Paludibaculum. Next base: position 594,851 of record DASXVP010000025.1, on the reverse strand, counting down.
CTGGTGTGCCTGATCCCCACGACGATTGGGGGCCTGCTCTCCGCCATCGGCATCGCCGGCATGGACCGCGTGATGCAGCACAATGTTCTGGCCATGAGCGGCAAGGCGGTGGAGGCGTCCGGGGATGTCAACACGCTGTTGCTGGATAAGACCGGCACCATCACGATCGGCAACCGCCAGGCGGTGGAGTTCATCCCGGTGGGCGGCGTGACCGCGGGTGAACTGGCCGACGCAGCACAGCTCTCGAGCCTAGCCGACGAGACGCCGGAGGGGCGCTCCGTGGTGGTGCTCGCAAAGGAGAAGTATGGCTTGCGGGGCCGCGAGGTGGCGAGCCACGAGGCGCACTTTATTCCCTTTTCCGCCTACACGCGCATGAGCGGGGTGGATATCGACGGCCGGCGTTTGCGCAAGGGGGCCACCAATGCAATCGCGCAGTTCGTGACGGAGCAGGGCGGTACGGTTCCGCCCGATCTGGTGGAGGCCGGGGAGCGCATCTCCAGGCAGGGCGGCACACCGCTGGCCGTGGCCGATGGACGCAAGGCGATGGGCGTCATCCATCTCAAGGACGTGGTGAAGGGTGGCATGCGCGAGCGGCTGGGGCAGCTGCGCGCCATGGGCATCCGCACCGTGATGATCACCGGCGACAATCCGCTGACTGCGGCCGCCATCGCCGCGGAAGCGGGCGTCGATGATTTTCTGTCACAGGCCTCGCCCGCGGACAAGCTGAATTACATCAAGAAAGAACAGGCGGAAGGCCGCCTGGTGGCCATGACCGGTGACGGCACCAACGACGCGCCGGCGCTGGCGCAGGCCGACGTGGGCCTGGCGATGAACACCGGCACGATGGCCGCCAAAGAGGCGGGCAACATGGTGGACCTGGACTCCAACCCCACGAAGCTCATTGAGGTTGTCGCGATCGGCAAGCAGTTGCTCATCACACGCGGCGCCCTGACCACGTTCTCCATCGCCAACGATCTGGCCAAGTACTTCGCCATTATTCCGGCGATGTTCATGACCACCTATCCGGCGCTGGCCCACCTGAACATCATGGGCCTGCATAATGCCCAGAGCGCGGTGCTTTCGGCGGTGATCTTCAACGCCCTGATCATCATTGCGCTGGTGCCGCTGGCGCTGCGGGGCGTGCAGTACCGGCCAGTTTCGGCAGGGGCGCTGCTGCGGCGGAATCTGCTGATCTACGGGCTGGGCGGAGTGATCGCGCCATTCCCCGGCATCTGGCTGATTGATCAAATTGTCCATGCGCTGCGACTGGCATGAGGAGAGAGAACCATGTGGAAACAGATGTTGCCCGGATTGCGAATGACGTTGATGCTGACGGTGCTGACCGGTCTGGTCTATCCGGGGGTTGTTACGGGACTGTGCCAGGTGCTGTTTCGTTCCCAGGCCAACGGCAGCCTGATCGTTCGAAATGGACAGGTGGCCGGTTCCGCATTGATTGGCCAGAACTTCTCCAGGCCTGAGTACTTTCAGCCGCGGCCCTCGGCCGCCGGGACGGATGGCTATGACGCCACGGCTTCCGGCGGCTCCAACCTGGGGCCCACCAGCCAAAAGCTGATGGACCGCGTGAAGGGCTCGGTGGTGAAGCTGCGCAGCGACAATCCTACTCACCAAGGGCCGTTGCCTGCCGATATAGCGACTGCCAGCGCCAGCGGTCTCGATCCGCATGTGAGCCCGGCCACGGCGGCAGTGCAGACCGAGCGGATCGCCCAGGCTCGCGGCGCCTCGCCGGAGCAGATCCGGCAGTTGGTGGACCAGCACACCGAGGGGCGCGATCTTGGCTTGCTCGGCGAGGCCCGCGTGAACGTCCTGGTATTGAACCTGGCGCTCGATGAGAGGTTTCCGTTCCAGCGATCGAACCGATAATGGAACTGGAACCGATGAATGTCCGAAGCGGAGCGTAGGCGGCCGACGCCGGAACAACTGCTGTCGCAGGCCGAGGCGGAAGAGCGGTGCGAGCGGCACGGCAAGCTGAAGGTGTTTCTTGGCTACGCCTCCGGGGTGGGTAAGTCTTTTCGCATGCTCGATGAGGGCCGGCGGCGCAAGGCGCGCGGTGAGGATGTGGTGGTGGCGGCGGTGCAGGCGCAGGCTCCGGAGGATGTGGGGGAGTTGCTGCGGCACTTCGAGGTGATCCCGCCTCTGCACACGGGCGATGCTGCCTGTATCGATGTCGCGGCAGTATGCCGGCGGCACCCGGCGGTGTGCCTGATTGACGGGCTGGCCTATTCGAATCCTCCGGGCAGCCGGAATACCGAGCGCTGGCAGGACGTGGAAGAGTTGCTGGCGGCTGGGATCTCGGTGATCACCACCGTCAATCTCCAGTACATCCGCGAGAAGCAACCGCAGGTGGAGGCGATCCGTGGCCGTGCGGTGCGCGAGTCCGTGCCGGAGAGTTTCATCCGGCGCGCGGATGAGATCGAGATCATGGATGCACCGCCGGAGTACTGCGTCACGCGCTTGGAGAGCAGCGACCGGATTCCGGAGCTGGAGAACCAGCTCTCGGCGCTCCGCGAGCTCGCACTGGTATTGGCGGCGGAGGTGGTGGACCGGCAATTGGAGGAGTACCTCCGCCGGCGGGGCATCCATCAGACGTTCGGCACTCATGAGCGGGTCCTGGTGTGCGTGACGCCGCGTTCCAACGCCGCGCTGATGATCTCGCGCGGTCGGCGGCAGGCGGATCGATTTCGCGGTGAACTCTTTGTCGCCTACGTCGAGCAGGAGCGGCTGACGCAGCAGGACCGCGACACACTGGCGCGGAACCTGGAGGCGGCCCGCGAGGCGCAGGCAACGGTCGAGATTTTGCACGGTGAAGATCCGGTGGCTGCGATCCTGCACTTCGCCGGGGAGCATGGCATCACACAGATATTCGTGGGCCACAGCCTGCAGCGTGGCTGGTTCCAGAGCCTGGCGCCCAATCCGGTGGACCGCCTGATCCTGGAGGCGGACGGAATCGACATCCGCATCTTCCCGCACGGCGGCGGGAAGGAGGCACGGTGATGCGGGACGGCGCCGGGCGGCTGAAGATCATCCTGGGCTATGCGGCAGGAGTGGGCAAGACCTACCGGATGATGGAAGAGGGGCACCAACTGCTGGAAGCTGGGCGGGATGTCGTGATTGGGTACTTTGAGCCGCACGGCCGGCTGGACACCATCGCCAGGAGTGAGGGCCTGGAGCTAATCCCGAGGCGGACGATGGAGTACCGGGGCAAGTGGTTTGAAGAGATGGACACGGAGGCGATCCTGGTCCGTCAGCCGGAGATTGCGCTAGTGGATGAGTTTCCGCATACGAATGTACCGGGCTCGGAGCGGGCTAAGCGTTGGGAGGATGTGCTGGTGGTGCTCGACGCGGGCATCGACGTGATCACGACGATGAACATCCAGCATCTGGAGAGCCTGAACGACCAGATGCGGGAGATCACCGGGATTCAGGTTAGAGAGACCATTCCTGATTGGGTGACCAAGCGGGCCGAAGAGGTGGTATTGGCCGATCTGACACCGGGCGCGTTGCTGAACCGTCTGGACCGCGGCGTGGTGTATGCGCCGGAAAAGGCGGAGCGCGCCAGGCAGAACTTCTTCAAAGAGTCCACGCTGGTCGCGCTGCGAGAGATGGCGCTGCGGCAAGCGGCGCACGAGATAGACATTCGCCATGCGGAGGGGGCGAGCGGCGCACAGCAGGAGGCGGCATCGCCCGCGGTGCGAGAACGTATTCTGATCCACATCACGGAAGGGGCGAGCACGGCCGGTCTGATCCGGCGGGGCCGGCGCGTGGCGGAGTATTTGAAAGCAGAGTGCTTTGCCGTATGCGTCCTGCCGGAATCCGGCATGGAGTCTCTGCCGGCCAAGACACGGAGCGCCATCGAGGAGCATCTCGATTTTGCGCGCAAGCTGCACATTGAGACTCGCGTGCTGCAGGGAGAGCCGGCGCCGGAGACGCTGATGGACTTCGCCCGCACCAACGGAATTACGCAGATCTATCTGGCCAAGCCGCCGCGTTCCAGGGTGCCTTTCGTCCTGCGCCGGCATCTTGTGATGCAGGTGGTCCGGCTGGCCACCGATATTCAGGTCACCGTGGTGGCCGACCGGCGCAGATGAACGGGCGCTGAAAATGACATCCTGAGAAGCGATGAACCGACGGACCTTTCTCGCAACATCCCTGGCGGCGCGCGGTGGCGGGGTGGCCCTGGGCGCCGCTCGGCGGCGGCCGAACATTGTGCTGATCCTGGCCGACGACATGGGGTTTTCCGATGTGGGCTGTTTTGGCGGCGAAATCCGGACTCCGAATCTGGACCGGCTGGCCCGGCAGGGCACGCGTTTCACGCAGTTTTACAACTGCGCGCGCTGCTGCCCGACACGGGCCTCGCTGCTGACCGGCTTGACGCCGCACCAGGCGGGCGTGGGCCACATGATCGACGACAAGGGGCGGCCGGGCTACCGCGGGCAGCTCAGCGAGCGGGCGGTGACCATCGCAGAGGCGTTGGGGCGGAGCGGCTACCAGACTGCGATGTCGGGCAAGTGGCACTTGAGTAATCTGGCGATCCGGGGAAAGAAGCAGCTTGATTACGAAAGCAGCGAGCCGTTCTGGCGGGATAAGCGCAGTTGGCCGAGGCAGCGCGGCTTCGATCGTTTCTTCGGAACGATTGTGGGCGTAAACAATTTCTACGATCCCTTCAGCCTGGTGGAAGGCAACGAGGTGGTGCAGCCAGGCCCGGGGTTCTACTATACCGACGCGATTGCGAACAAGGCAGTGGAGCAGATCACGGAGATGGGCCGGAGCGAGCGGCCGTGGTTTTCCTACGTTGCGTTCACGGCGCCGCACTGGCCGCTGCATGCGCTGGCGCCGGATATCGCGCGGTATAGCGGGCTCTACCGGATGGGCTGGGACGAGCTGAGAAGGCAGCGTTACGAGCGGCTGAGGAAGATGGGGCTGATCCGGAGCGAGTGGAAACCGGCGGGGCGGGAGAGCGACGTGAAGCCGTGGACGGAGGCCGCCAATCCGGCGTGGGAGGCGCGGCGAATGGCGGTGTATGCGGCGCAGATCGACCGGATGGATCAGGGGATCGGGCGCATCCTGGAGCAGGTGCGGCGAAGCGGCGCGGAGGACGACACGCTGGTGATGTTTCTTTCCGACAACGGCGGGTGCGCGGAGAACGTGCGGCCGGAGTGGTACGACATTCCGTCGAAGACGCGGGCGGGCGCGGCGGTGCGTGTGGGGAACGATCCGGCGGTGATGCCGGGAGATGAGACGACGTTCCAGAGCTACGGGCCGGGATGGGCGAACGCGAGCAATACGCCGTTCCGCCTGTACAAGCACTGGGTGCACGAGGGCGGAATTTCCACTCCGCTGATCGCGAGTTGGCGCGGGGGCGGTGTGCGGCGCGGGGCGGTGACGCACGAATACGGCCACGTGAGCGACATCATGGCGAGTTGTCTGGAGGCAGCCGGAGCCGAGTATCCCGCGGCTCCGGTGATCCCGCTGGAGGGCCACAGCCTGCTGCCGCTGATGCGCGGCGGGACGCGGCCGGCGCCGGTGCTGGGATGGGAGCACGAGGGGAACAGAGCGCTGCGGCAAGGCAAATGGAAGCTGGTGAGCCGCCACAAGCAGCCGTGGGAGCTGTTTGACATGGAAGCGGACCGGACGGAGCAGCGGGACCTGGCCACGGCCGAGCCGGAGCGGGTCCGCGCGATGGCGCAGACCTGGGCGGCGTGGGCCGAGCGGTGCGGCGTGGTGGATTGGGATGAGGTGCAGCGGCTATAGTGTGATGCCGAAGTCGCTCCAGGAGACCACCTGCTGCTTCACCATCGCCTCGTGGCCGAGGACGGCGGTAAGCGCCGCAGTGGCGCCCACGCTGGCGTTGATGGGCGCGGGCTTGCCCTCCGTGATGGCGGCGTAGAACATCTCAATATGCGCGTGAGGCCGCTCCGCGCGCTTCTCGGCGAGCACCACCGGCGCGCCGCCTTCGATGGGATACATGGTGGCGGCGTACATGAGATCGACTGCGCCCTTTGTGCCGAAAACATGAATGTACTGGTTGCCGGCAGGCATCAGGCGCGGATGGAAGACGTTCTGGGTGAACGACATCTGAACGTTGCCGGGATACTCATAGACGATGCTGCCGCAATCGAAGATGCTGCGGCCGGGCGGCTGGTTTTTGTAGAAGTTGATGGCGCCGAAACCGGTGGCCTTGGTGGGGTGGGCGTTGAGCACCCAGTTGCAGAGATCCAGATTGTGGACCGATTGCTCGATCAGGTAGCCGCCGCCCTTGGAGACGTCGAAATACCAATCTCCAGAGCTGCCGTCGTGGGGCAGGTCCGCGGGCGCGTGGCGCTGTGCCTTCACCATGACGATGTCGCCAATGATGCCGTCGTGGATCTTTCCGATGGCTTCCTGGAGCAGGGTCAGGGAGCGCAGTTGTTGTCCGGCCACGAAGACTTTCTTGGATGCTTTCGTGGCTGCCAGGAGCTGTTTGATCTCGGCCGGCTTGAGGCCAACGGGCTTCTCACAGTAGACATGCTTGCCGGCCTTCACCGCGGCGATGGCCATCTCGGCGTGCAGATAGGGCGGGCTGGCGATGTAGACCGCCTCGATTTCCTTGTTCTCGATTACCTTGTGCCAGTCCGATGTCGTCCTGGGGCTATCCTTGGCGGCGGTGGTGGCGGCCTTGTCCAACCGGTCCGGTTTGATATCGCAGAGGACAGACACCTTGGCGTTCGGCTGTTGCAGGACGCCCTCCAACAGAAAGGAACCGCGGTTGCCTACTCCAATGACGGCGGTGGGCACTCTGGCGGCATCCTGCAAAACTGCGGCGCGGGCGGCCATGGGGGCGGCCAGCAGGAATGATCTTCGATCGACGCTCATAGTGCGCCCATTCTATCAGGCGAGATTCTTGGCACATGGCGGCTGGCTGGGACAAACGGAGCGAAACGCACTAGAATTGGCGGTGCCGGGGTTCGGCCAAGAGTAGGAGGAACGCAAATGGCAAGAGAGACCGCGCCAGCGACGATGGCGCCCCAAGGCGCGGATCAGAGAGCAGCGGGCCGGCTGGTCAGCCTGGATGCCTATCGCGGCTTCATCATGCTGTTGCTGGTCTCCAGCGGCTTTGGCTTTAGTGTGCTGAAAGCTTATCCCGGCTGGGAATGGCTGGCGGCCCAGGTGGATCATGCGGCGTGGGAAGGCTGCACATTCTGGGATCTCATCCAGCCGGCGTTCACTTTCATGGTGGGCATGGCGATGCCGTTCGCCCTGGCCCGCAGGCGCGCGGAAGGGGCGGACGAAGGTGCGGCATTCCGTCACGTGGCGTGGCGCGCCGTGATGCTGGTGGTGCTGAGCAACATCTACTCGAACTGGGGCGCCGGGCCGGGCGAGTTGCGATTGCAGCTCATCAACGTGCTGAGCCAAATCGCCTTTGGTTACCTGCTGTGCTACTTCCTGATGCGGCTGGCGTTCCGGTTCCAGGTGGCCGCGGCCGGGGTGATGCTGGCCGGCCACTGGGCCCTCTTCGTCGCATTTCCCGGGTCGGCGGGAGCGTGGTCGCAGAGCGGCAACATCGGCGCTGTCATCGATCTCAAGCTTCTGGGCTACAACTACTCCGGCTTCTACACCACCATCAACTTCGTCGGCAACGCCGTCACCATTCTGTTTGGTTGCTGGGCGGGTATGCTGCTGCGGACCGCCAGACCGCACGCCGGAAAGCTGAAGATTCTGGCCGCATGTTCCGCGGGATGCTTCGCGCTCGGGCTTGTGCTGCAGCCCTTCGTCCCGATGGTCAAACGCCTCTGGACCCCCTCGTTCACGTTCTTCAGCGCGGGCTGGGTGATCCTGATGCTGATGGTCTTCTACTGGGTCATCGAAGTGAGACAAGTGAAGCGCTGGGCGTTCCCGTTCCTCGTGCTGGGGATGAACTCGATCTTCGTCTATTCGCTCGGCCAGATCGGGATCTCCGGCTGGCTCAATCGCGGGTTGGCAGGCTTCACGGGCAACTTTGCATTCCTCGGCGACTTGGGCGCCATTCCCCAGAGAGCGCTCGTTCTGGCGGGGCTCTGGTACGTCTGCTACTGGCTCTACCAGCGGAGAATCTTCTTCAAGATCTGAGTGTGTTTGCGGACGCGGATGGCAGCGGCGGCCGCCAGTCGCAATCCTGCGGGGAGAATCGGGTCGACTCGCGGGTTCGTTATCAGCGTCCCGTCAGGCGGCGGATCAGACGAGCTTCCAGGTCTGCGTCGGCCTCGTTGCGGCGCCTCAGTTCCTGGGCAGCGGCGCGCACCTGTTCGAGCTGGCGCTTGAGGCGGGAGCACATGTCGCACATAGCCAGGTGGAGCCGGACTTCCAGGCGTTTCCACCACGGCTGCGCGCTGAGTTGATCCGACGTGAGAAGTTGCGCAACGCTTTTGCAGGAAATCATGGTCTGGTCCAACCCTTGCTCTCCAGGCACTCCCGCAGACGGGTTCGCGCCCGGTGGAAGAGCACTCCCAAGTGAGTGACGCTCACATCTAGAATCTTACAAATCTCCACGGTCTCCATCCCCTCCACCTCGCGCAGCACAAAGACCTCACGCTGATTGGCAGGCAGGCCTTCCATGCAGTGTTGAATCAGTTCGCCGAGTTCCCGCGACAGAAAGAGCCGTTCGAGGTCAGCGGGCGGGCGCTCCCAGTGGCCACGCTGATCGAAGCGGGATTCAAATATCTCGTCAATGGGATCGGCCTGGCTGTCCCTGACGTTGGCCCTGCGACGCTCCTGCGCCTTGCGGTGGAGGATGCCGAAGAGCCAGGTGCGGAGCTGCGAGCGGCCCTCGAACTGATCGAGGCGTTCGAGAAACGTGGCGAAGACGTCCTGGACCATATCCTCGGATGCAGGTTCGTCGAACCCAAGCGCCCGAGCTGCACGGAACAGCGGGCGGGCGTGCTCCCGGATCGCTTCGGCGAGGGCGTCAGGATCGCGGCCTCGCAGCCGTTCCAGGAAGGCAGGGCTCATTGGGGCGGAAGACATCGTGGGCAGGAACAGGTTGCTTGCGAACAACTAAGGATACTCACCTGCACGCGTCGACGTAAACAGGCGCGCCCAAATCGCGAGGCGGCCCAAAACTATTTTCGCGGCGTGCTGTAAGAATCCAGCAATCCTCCGCACTCACTCCCCGGAAGGCAACAAAGCCTTCGCAACAGCAATAGAGGGCGACCATCGGCTACTGGGAATCAAGGCTGGTGTCGCGGGATGTTTCAAGTCAGAAGGAGAACTATGATGACCACTTCAAAGAAATCGCTGGCCGTAATGGCCGCATTCGCCGGATTGATGGCAGGCACCGCGGCACGCGCAGCGCAACCGGTGCAGACCGGGTTGAGCGCGAGCAGCGCTGGCGTCATGGCCGGCAGTGCGAGCGAAAACAAGGAGATCGAGAAGCACGCCTGCAAGGGCATGAACTCGTGCAAGGGCCAGGGCGGCGGCGACAAGAAGCAGTGGGGCAAGAATTCGTGCAAAGGCAAAGGCGCCTGCGCGACCGACGGCTCCAAGCCCAAGATGTAGATCGCTGAAACGGGGGAGCGCGCCTTACCATCGCGTTCCCCTCATCCAAACCACAAACCATACAACACGTTTCAGCGATTCCGCGCTGAAGCATCCACCCCCAAAGAAGGAGAATCCGATGTCAGTCATGTGCAAGATGTCCAATTCCTGCTGCGCCTCGAAAGGCCTCTGCATTCACGAGAAGCTGATGATGATCGCCGTGATCGTAATGGCGCCCGCCATGGCCCATTTCGTCTTCCACTGGTTCTAAAACGGTCTGCAGCGGCAGGACCGTGGTGCTCTGCGCCGGAAGGCCCCCACTGCTGCACTCGAAACTACCATGCCCACACAAGATCCAAACGCGCAAGCCGGGTACGGGATCGGGATTGGCCTCCGCGTCCCGCACCTGAACCACATTCTCGAACGTAAACCCGTCGTGAGCTGGTTCGAGATCATCTCGGAGAACTTCATGGGCGACGGCGGGCGCCCGCTGGCAATCCTCGACCGCATCCTGGAGCAGTACAAGGTGGTGCAGCACGGCGTGTCTCTCTACTTTGGCTCGACCGAGCCACTTAATCGAGAACACCTGCGACGGCTCAAGAGCCTGACGCGTCGCACCGGCACGCCGTGGCTCACGGATCATCTCGCCTGGGGCAGCATCGACGGCCGGTACACACATGACCTGCTGCCGATGCCCTACACACTCGAAGCGGCGCGGCTGACATCGCGCAGAATCCGGCAGGCGCAAGACTTTCTTGAGGTGCCCATTGCCGTCGAGAACGTGAGCAGCTACGCCGAATACGTCGACTCCGAAATGACCGAGTGGGAGTTTCTCAACGAAGTCGTGGAGCGCGCCGGCTGCGGCATTCTCCTCGACGTCAATAACATCTACGTCTCGTCGCGGAACCACGACTTCGACCCGTATGAGTACGTCAACGCGGTGGACCCCGCCCGCGTCATGCAAATCCACATCGCCGGCCATACCGAGTATCAGCGCTTCATCCTCGACACGCACGACCATCCGGTCATCGAGCCGGTGTGGGCACTCTACCGCCGCGCGCTAGAACGCTGCGGCCCAACTCCGACACTGCTCGAGTGGGACGACAAGATTCCGCCATTCGAGGAGGTACACGCCGAGGCAATGAAAGCGGCCCGGTATATGCCGCAGGCGGCGGGGGTGGCGGCATGAATCTCAGGACAACGCAACGAACCATGGCTGCGGCTCTCATGGCGCCCCTCGAGGGGACAACCGCAAGCAGCGCCATCAGGAGCGCCGTCCGCGCGATACAACCCAACTGCCGGCTCAGCGCGCGGGAGCGTCTCGATATCTACCGGCGCAGCTATTGGTGCCGCCTGCTGGAATCGTTCCGCGACGACTTCCCAGGGTTAGCAGCCGTTCTTGGCCCCAAGAGGTTCGAGCGCCTCGCACGCGCCTACATTGCCGATTGCCCGTCACAATCCTACACGCTGCGCGACCTCGGATCGCGGCTCGCAGGGTGGCTGAGCGAGCACCCGGATTGTGCCGGCGACAATCACCAACTCGCACTCGACATGGTCCGTCTGGAGTGGGCTCATATCGTTGCGTTCGACGCTGGCGCGGACACGGCGCTGGGGCCGGGAGAGCTCGCCAGCAGCGGGCCGGCAATGCGTGTCGGGCTCCAACCCTACGTCAGTATGCTGCACCTCAGGCACCCGGTGGACGAGATGCGCATCCAGGCAAACAAGAATGAGGACGGCCGGGCAGCAGCCAGCCATACCACCCTTGAGCGAGGACGCCCGCGGAAGACAGCGCTGACGAGAGCGAAGGCCGGCGAGTGCTACGTTGCAGTGCACCGCGTGGACCTCAGCGTGTACTACCGCCGCCTCAGCCGCGAAGAGTACCGGGTGCTGTGCGCTTTGCGCGACGGGCAGACCATTTCCCGCGCCATCCAAACTGCGTTCACGGACACCGCCTCCGATGGAGAAGGCATTGCGCAACTTCTCACCACATGGTTCAGAACATGGGCGGAGTTCGGTTGGCTCACCACGAAACCCAAGAGGAGAAGAAGGCCATGAGAGAGATTTTCGAGCGAGCCTACTCACTGCTCAACCGTTGTGCCACAGCACTTCAATCCCCGTTCCTGCTGTTGGTGCGATTGTACTGGGGCTGGCAGTTCATCCAGACCGGCTGGGGAAAACTGAACAACATTGCCAAGGTGACGGAGTTTTTCACCAGCCTCGGCATCCCATTCCCGGCCGCGAACGCGCACTTCATCGCCGGCCTCGAATTCACCGGCGGCATCCTGTTGGTGGTGGGCGTTGCCTCCCGATTTATCGCCCTACCGCTCACCATCAACATGCTCGTCGCCTACATCACAGCGGATCGCGAAGCGCTCCTCTCCTTCTTCTCTGACCCGGACAAGTTTTACGCCGCGGCGCCGTATACCTTTCTCGTCGCCTCGCTCATCGTGTTGCTCTTCGGACCCGGCAGATTCGCCCTCGACGAGTGGTTAACGCGCAAGGCAAGCGGACCTTCGCGATAGAATTAGTGAGAAGGAGCGGGCGACGGGTATGGATGCACAATCCCATTGGGAGCGAATCTACGCGCAGAAAGCACCGGATCAGGTGAGTTGGTATCGGCCGCATCTGGAAATGTCGATGGCGCTGATCGAGCGAGCTAATCCCTCGCGCTCGGCCTCAATCATCGATGTCGGTGGCGGCGAGTCCACACTCGTGGACGATCTCCTGGCCCACGGCTACTCAGACATCACTGTCCTGGATATCTCGCAAGCCGCCATCGACGCCAACCGGCGCCGGCTCGGACCGGCCGCCGAGAGCGTTCGCTGGCTGGCCGCCGACATTACGCAGCTCAGCCTGGAGACCGCCACATACGACGTGTGGCACGACCGGGCCGTGTTTCACTTTCTGACTGCCGAGTGGGATCGCGCCGCCTATGTCCGTCAGGTCTTGCGCGCAGTGAGACCGGGTGGCCACGTGATTGTCAGTACCTTTGGCCCCGAAGGTCCAACCAAGTGCAGCGGCCTCGACGTCGTGCGTTACGACGCCGGCTCCTTACACAGCGCGTTCGGCCCGCACTTTCGCCTGCTGGAAAGCACGAAGGAATTGCACGACACACCCTTCGGAACCGTGCAGCAGTTTGTCTATTGCCACTGCATCGTGCAGTGACTTCGGCGCCCGCGTGCCCCGCCGCTCCGTTTCAAACTACATGACACACGATTCGCCCCTGCCCATTCTCAACCATCCCCTGGAACAGACCTCGGTGTTTAGAGCAGATGATCTGATGGCCGATGTGCGCCGCATGCGCCAGATTGCAGACGGAGCTGTACCTCCAGTCTGCATCCTCGAATTCGACGGAGACCTGACGGACTACGTCGTCCGGAAGGGACTCGCCCAGCCAGTTCCGGAATGGGCGTGCTTTCACACCACGATGTTTTCCATCTGCCTGGAGGGCATCACGTGCGGCATCATTGCCCGCACCATCGGCGGACCCTATGCGGTCTTGATTGCCGAACAACTTCGTGCCGCCGGCGCCAAGCTCATCATCGGCCTGACATCGGCAGGCCGGGTAGCGACCGATCTCCCCCTCCCCTGCTTGGTCGTGGCCACCGCGGCGATTCGGGATGAGGGGACTTCCTACCACTACCTGCCACCGGCGCCGGAGGTTACCTGCCCCACTACAGTCGTGGCGCAGCTCGAAGAGACCTTGGCCATGACCGGGTGGAGCGTGCGCTCCGGAAAGGTATGGACGACGGATGCGCCATATCGGGAGACTGCGGCGCAATTGGCGTTCTGGGCAGGACAAGGCGCTCTGGCCGTGGAAATGCAAGCCGCATCGCTTTTCGCGTTTGGGCACGCGCGCGAAGCGGCGGTCGCAACCGTGGCGATGGTCAGCAACGCCATTGGCCACGACGGCGACCAATTCAACACCGGCTCGTTGGAGGACGGCCTGAACGTACTAAAAGGAATTGCCCGGGCTGCCAAGTCGTATCTTGGCGCTGACGTGACGTGCCCGTGAATCCCGTGGGGTTGGCGCGTGGACGTCAGGCGTGGGGCGCCGAATTCGCGGAACAAAACAACTCTGGAGCCACCCGCCGGGATCGAACCGGCGACCTGCTGATTACGAAGAACCTGTCATTCTCCGCAACTTACTCCTCTGTCTTTTCAATCACTTAGACTGAAGATCGACCAGAGCCTATGGTGTGGTCAGCGGCTCTGATTCCTCCAGTATGAAGCACGAAAACTGCACACGCAACGTCCCCTCCCGTCGCCAAAGAACTGCAATCCATCGCCCCTGCCAACCTAAAGCACTGCACGAAGATCAAGCACCTGTATCTGCCCCGGAGTCCCACGCCAGGATTCCAGCCAGGAGTCCCTTTCCGAAATTTCTAGCCGCTGTATCCCTCCCCGGCAACAGGCGGGTGGGGTGTATAACACCCTGCTGGGAAAGGACCCAAACGGAAAACACTGTCAGAAACACCGCACCTCCACCACCACCACGATGCCCCGTCGTGAACGCACAGTGCCCTCTGTGCGTTCGATGGAAGCCGAGTTGCTCGTCCCATCCCTCAGACGATCAGGGGCGTGCGGCAGCGATCAGGTCGCCTTATGATTGGGGCGTCTTAGCCGATTAACTTTGCAGAACCCGCACGCATCGCCGCAAACAGCGTATCGGTGGCTTCAGGCCGACCTTGGGACTCGGAGCCGACCAAGAGGCTGTCATCCAGCGGCCTGTCGAGACTCCGAACTACTGAATAGTTCCCGACTCCTTCAATGGCTCATCAAGGGCCAGTGACGATCCTGCGGTACCCAGGCTGGATCTGGACAACTTCTCAGTCATTTGCGCCGACGCCTCTGGGGACACGAGGAATGTGACAATATCCACATAGCTTTCAATAGCGAGGAATGCGTACATCAACTTCAAACGGTGATGGTCGCCAACGTTCGGTCGTTCGTCAGCCTTGAACCATGCGTCGCCGACTCCTTCCAACCCTATCGGAAACAGATCAATCATCTTGCGCTTCCAAGTCAGTCTGTGCCCCTTGGCAGCAAACAGCGATGCGAGGTCGGCCATCTTGAATGCGCTCAGGACGATCAAATCTCCTGCCATGATCTCAACAGCCGACTCCAGCTTGAACCACTGAGTGAAGGGGCTGACTTCCGCATGGTCCTCAACCCGTCGTTGGATGCTTGACACCACCCACTCTCCTTCGCTTGTAAGGGTTTCAAGCATAGATGCAAGCTCTTCGACTTCCCGGCGACGGGCTGCGAGATAGTGTTTCTTTCCTCGAACAACATGTGTGACACCCGACTTGTGAATGCCCTTGTGGATTTGTCCTGCGATATCCCACTGCCAGTCCTCCGTGATGTCAGAATCGAGCCTCACAGCCCCTTGGACAACACCTGGCACCCCGGCAAACCGATGAGGCTGGACCATGACATCAGTTTTGATGTAGTCATGAATGGTTCTGGGAATCTCGGTCTGACGAACGGCCTCCTTCGAGTGGTACTCGGCGGGGTTGCTTTTAACCTCAAAGGTCCGAATTTCGGCCCCCTTCTTCAGCGTCAAATCGCCAACTCGCAGAGAGTGTGTGAGGTCATTGAAGAGAACCATGTAGCCCTGTGCGATGAAACTCTCCGCCGCCCTGATCTCCGCTTTTAGACCATCCTTGCCGCCAAGAAAACCCGCCGACTGAAAGTTGGAGAAGCGACGAATGGTGTCAGGATCTAATAACCTTGCAGCGATGTGGTCACCGATCATCAACAGACATGCTCGAAGGTACCTGCGCTCATCAGCCTGTTGAGACAGCGCCATTGCCTTGCTCTGGTTGGCTCGGACGGCCAGCATGTCTCCCTGAGCAAGCAGATGTGGGATCTGCGAACGCTGGTCCTTTGAATCTGATCGCAGAGACGTGATCTCGGCTTCGACTTTGCTTACGACTTCCAAAAGATCCAACTGAAGTTCCCAGACCCTTTCAAAGTGCTTCCCAAATGCAACGCCAAATAGGTCGATGATCTGCTCACGCCATTTGGTGTCAAGTGTGGGCGGTGGCTTTAGGAGCCTCGGAATGTCTGTATTGATGATCACTCGCTTCTTTTCACCCGGCAATCACTGATGGACAGGCTTCGTCACTCATCCACCAACTTCACCGCAGCCGCACGCATCGCCGCCACGTACTCGTCCATCGCATCGAGCCGATATTGGCAGTCGAGGCAGATCAACAAATGCTCTTCGAGTGATGCAACCTCCGATTCAGGCAGCTTACCCATTGCGTATTGTTCAAGCGCCTCGTCGGGGATGTGGTCCACGAAAACCACGGTAGCCTATTCCTCGCTGAAATAGGGGGTAGATCTCGGTTCTGACGCCACAGCACACCGCACGAGCGCACCGGGATACACTGGCGTTGAGCCATGATGGAGGCGGCGAATCATGAGTGAGCCGAAGTTCAAAGTCGTTGAGGCAGATAGTCTCGTAGTGGAAGACGGGGCCAGAGAACTGATGAGCGCACCAGCGATGCAGCCCTACCTTCGCTTCATCGAGGCGGCGCTGCTAGAAGGAGACATTGATCCACCCTTGCAGGAAATTGCCGACCTGCCCTTGGAGAAACGCTACGTGTGGAGGGTGGCGTCTGCGCTGAAATGGGGATTCGCAGACTTTGAGGATTGGAACGTTGTAGCTGACCGGAAAACTCTCAATCCAGAGGACGCTGCAAAGGTGATGCAGCTTCTAAAACTCCGGCCAATCCAGTTCTGCATGTTCCTGAAGGCACTTGTCGGTGCCGAAGAAATGGAACGCCTGATGAATGAGGGAATTGCAGTGGCGAAGCAGGAAGGGTGAACGTCCCGAGAGTCGCTCGTGATCCACAGGCATGACGCAACGGTGATCGTTAGTAAGCCACCGTCAACGGCGAACTATCGGTCTTTGAATATCGCATAAGGAGCGGCGTTGCCATTCCCGTATTCGAGAACTACCACCTGCACGAGTTCGCCATTTCCTGCCGCCTTGTTGACCTGATCCGAAAGTTCCTTCGAGCGAATACTCTCACCCATCATCAGGCTCACCATACGGTAACGGGCTGGACTTTGGGCATGGACTGTGGCGGGGGTCACCTTAAAGAGCGTATTCCAAGCCAGCAAAGCGGCGATGACGGTCAGGAGCAAATGCGTGTACAGATTGGTTTTCATGGATGGTGATCCTGTCTTGAGAATTGAGGACGCTCCATCACCTATTTCCCACAGTGGATGCCGCCCTTGCTGTTCCAGACGAGCAACATGGCTGTTTCGTTGAGGGGAATCGTGGCTATCCTCTGACTTCAGAGTGACGTAGACTGTGGACAAATGAAAAGACCGGGAATCGTGTCTCTTCTACTGTTGTCCGTTAGCAGTACGCTTTCCTTCGCCCAACTCGAGAAGGACTTTCAGCGGAAGTTCGATGAAGCGGAACGGCGAATCGTCCGGCTCCAACCGACAGCCTTCCCGGAGCTTCCCGGCAAAGTGGTCCGGGAACTCCAACGCCGGGGATGTACCATACCGCAAGAGGCGTTCACGAAGAAGCCGCATAACGTCATCAAGGGTCAATTTGCCAAACCCGGCCAAACCGATTGGGCGGTACTGTGTTCGGTCAAGGGCACCTCCTCGATTCTCGTCTTTTGGAACGGATCGGAACTCAATCCCGCCGATATCAGTTCCGGGCCGGACATTGGAAGTCTTCAAGGTCTTGGCGGGGATGAGATCGGCTATTCCAGAGCAATCAGCCCGGTGGAACGGGCCTTCATCATGGACCACTATCATGCCTACGGTGGACGCAAGCCGCCGCCCATCGACCATCAAGGCATTGACAATGCGTTTGTCGGGAAAGCATCTGTGACGATGTACTTCCACGAAGGGAAGTGGTTGTGCCTAACCGGGGCGGATTGATGGACAACAAACACTCAGGAGGGATTGACGTACTCTCCGAGATCCGGTGGATAAGGCACCCTACCGCCAGGAGTTCCAGAGTAGTTTTGAACGGCAAGTTCGAGCACCGAACGTGCTGCCGTGAGTGTTTGGGACAAGTAGTTCCAGTTGAGTAGCCTCTCCCCTTGAGGACTACGATAATCGCCGTCCAGTACAGCGACCGTCATCCACTGCCCATTGCCAAAGCGCCCCGGCCTTTTCGCTGGAAAATTCAGTCTACGAGCGGCGTTGAGTAGTTCCTCTGAAAAGCGATTCCGAACCGAACCACGATCACCCTCCGGGACTTCAACCTTGAAACACAACAAGTGCTCCTCGCATTGGAGATACGCCTTGATTCCAGGAGTGAGATTGACTGGCAGGAAGCTCCACCAACAGCCGACAAACCCTCCGTTCTGATTATTGACCTTCTCCATCCCAGCATCACGAAGTCCTAGTCGGCGCACGATCTCAGCATAGAAGCCGAACCACTCGTTTCCGCATCGCTTCCATTCCGCTATCGGCGTTTGCTCAAAATCGTTCGTGGTGTTGTGAATCTTGCGGAGAAGCGACGCATAGGCGGCGGCGAGGTCCCGGTGGTTCTCGTCAACTGCTTCCGCCGCCAATCCCGAGACTGCCTCTCTCATCTCAGCCAGACCGACGATGCGTACCGACCCGGCGTGCGGAGCTTGGCCCAACCGTGCCTGAAATTCGACTAACTTCAACTCGGACCATGTGTATCGTGTCACCCCTATGAACACGTACAGTAGCGAGTCTCCATCCGCCAGAGCAGCCATCTGACGTTTGATCTGATCCACTTCGAGTGTGGCGTCCACTTTTAGCTCGATATGGATTTGCCGACTGGCAGTTCCATCGAGAACCGTCACCGTGAAATCGTAAAGTCGGTTCTGCGTCTCGATTCTGAGGTCCGTCGGGGTTCCGCTGATTCCGAGCAGTTCCAGTAGTCGAGTATGCCGCAGAAGTCCGGTTAAGACGACTTGGTGCATCCGCTCCGAGGTCGGAGACCAATTCAACAAGAGATCAATTGCTGCCATTCTGGTTGACCTTTGCGCTAGACTACAGCGGCCTCGATGTCCATCCAAAGCGGTCGGTTGCATCGTCCATGCTTCGCCTAAACAACTCCTTGGTTCGTAAGAAGCCGTACTTCTCAGCTTCGATCTTCTGTTGGTACGATGTGTCGCTAAGGACGGCCCTCATGATGGGCAGCACCTTGGACACTACGAGTTTTCTCATGAGTTGCCTGAAATCGTTTTGCTTCAATAGACTCTTGCCGTACCACTCCAGGTAATCACTCAGCTTCGTATCGTTAAGGAGTGCCTGGACAAGTAGGGCGCAAACGAGATTCCGAGCCTTACTCGCAGCGTACTTTAGCTTTGGCGGAGCCTTTGCTTCGAGTTCCTTCATCGGGCTGTTCAGGACGAGAACTACCTTGTAAGCCAAAACGAGACTTCGTGCGTCCGATTTCAGATACGTTAGCCTAAACGCTTCCGTGTAGAACTTCTGATTGTCGAAGACCTCTGGGAGACGAGACATCCGGTCAATTTCACCCTGTGCTGCGAGAAACGCCTGTGCCAACTGCTTTATCCGAATGTCACGAGAATCCCCGATACCCATCTCGGCCAAGTCGCTGTCTAGTAGATTCTGAAACGAGTTCTCCTGGCGAGAGTAGTAGATGCCCAGATCCTCTTTGAACTTGTCCTGGAAATCGCACTGCGTCTGGTCGTTGGCCCGGAGGTTCCAGGCCGCCACCGGGTTCTGCTGGTTGTTGGAAATCGTCACGACAGTCACGAAGTCGCTCATCGGATCGTGCTCAACAATCTTGGTCAGGACTCGGATCGCTTCCAGCCTCATCCTGTTAACCCTCAGCGCCGGACTACCGTCGTTGTCTTCGAGGAACTTCTCTAGGCTGGTGATCGTCTGTGCTCCGTTTAGCAACCTGGGCACCTTGAGAACTGCCCGACCGTCGCTCAATTCCACCTTCTCCGCTGCGAGAGTGATGCCATTGTGATTGAACGAAAAGATCTCGGGTGGCTCCTCGGCCTTCATAACAATGCTCGACAATGCAGCCCGAATCCGTTTGTTTGGGGGATTGTCTGCGGACAACCCAGCCCGGATATTCCGGTTCAGAAACGTCTGACCGAGCGCCTTGTAGATTCGATACAGGTCCATCAACGGTACGAAGCCGACATAGAGACGTTTTGTGCTGTCGGGCATCTCTGCCGACACTACTCTCTGCGCCAACTCAATGGAATGAGTGTCGGATGCCTGAGCCTTTGGAGGACGGCGGCGATCCGAGATGAACTCGACATCTTTGACATCGATTTCACGACCCTTGAAGTACTCCTTGATGATCCAGTGTTTGCTTCCCAGTTTCTCTCGGCGGTTCTGAAGTCCCTCGCTGGCCTCGGCGGCATCCACATCGCCCTTGAATACGAAGTGGAGGTAGACCCGGTCAATCAACGCCTGATGCTCTTCGAGATCGGCCTTCAGTTGCGCCACCAGTTCGTTCTGTGTGGGGTCTTGCAGCGGGTTCCCGAAGATGCGGGGGATACCGTAATCGGCAATACGTTCCAAAGACTCCTTGAACAGATTGTGGTTCTCAGACCACTTGAACTGATACAGATACAGATTCCGGCCCTCTCTGTCGATGTGGTAGGCGTCGATCCCGTAGTCGTTGTTGCCAAAGGCAACTTGGCTGACGGCCTCCTCCAATCGCAGGTTGAACTTCTTTGTAAGGTGAAGGAGGGCGAAGTAATCTTCCTTCAAGCCCTTGTATTTGGGGCCGTGCTCGGCGTGCATCCGATCTAGCTCTTGTTGATCTCGGTTTGTGATTGCCATTGTTCCTGCTTCCCGTAGTAGTCAAGCTCCAGTAGTGAAGGACCCTCTCACCCGCCTGAAACGGCACTCCCGATCTTGGAAATCCAAGCCTCTCAAAACTCAATGGATCTCTCTGCAATCAGGGCCGAGGCGTCGTCCGCACCAATGCGATTTGGAGGTATCGCCCTAATCGGTCACTTCGGCGATTAGGTTCGAGTCTGATCCTGTCGGTGATCGGTCTTTCGAGTAGAGCATCTCACTCGGTCCATCGGCAGTCAGGGAGTGGAACTTCAAGGAATTCCACAAGCGACTCTGGCGCACCGCAGACTGTATCCAATTGAGCGACGAAGGAGCACGAACATTGAATAGGTTGCGGGGCGTCCTCCCCTGCCAGCGGTCACGACGGCGAACGGCCCGCCAGAGCACCCCGTCATGAGCGCACAACGCCCCTCAGTTCGTTCGGTGGTGGCCGAGCGACTCCATCCCTTCCCTCCCGAAGAGCCAGGGCGTACAGCGCCGATCAGGTCGCCCTATGTTCGGGGCGACTTCTCCGGGTCAACCCGACCAGCCGAGCCAGGACTTGCCAATCTCGGCAATGGGTGGTGGATTGAACTCGCCGACTTACGCCGTCCGGTCCTCGTCATCTCCACTATCCTATGAGGCGTGAGGACTGTATTCGCCTTCCCGATGCTCTGTGTGCTGGCAACCTCAACGTGGGCGCAAGGTCCGACTGATCGGCTTCCACGATTCGAGGATTACCCGTCGAAGGAAATCTACAGTGGCAAGCTGGCTTCCCCAAAGATCCTGACCCCTCTTCAGCGCAAGTATCGTACTCGAATAACGGATGGCGTCGAGAAGGGGTGGGGGGTGTTTAGGGGCGACAAGGAACAGGGTCATCCGGGGCCGAACTTCGCAGGGAACATGATCGCCGTGCAATGGGGCTGTGGTGTGCCGTGCCTCATGATGGGCTGGTGGATGCACGCACCGGGGACATCAACTACCCGCCCATTACAAACGAGGGCGTTGCCGTTCCAGGCTTCGATTTGCCATATCTTACCCTTGGGCTGCTGCCTCAAGTAGCGGAGTTGGAATTCCGGCTCGATAGCAAGCTCATGGTCGTCAAAGCAACCACAAAGCGATCCTCGTACACGTACTACTTTCTTTGGCAGGGGGACCACTGGACGCTGTTGCGGAAGATCCCACTGGAGGGAGAGCTTCAATGACGGAGCGCATGGTCCAGGGACGTGCAGGGTGATACCATTCCCCCGAAGAAACGGATGAAGCTCTACTCGTACATCGTCAGTCACGACACAGGGTTTGCGCCCAACCCCTTCTTTGGCTACTGCACGCTGGCTTGCTGCAAACCGGGAATCAGACGGACAGCGAATGTTGGTGATTGGATCGTCGGCCTCACTTCCAAAGGCGAGGGAAACAAGATCGTCTACTTCATGAGAGTGGATGAGGTTCTGGGAGTTGACGACTACTGGAATGACAAACGCTTCCGGCAGAAGAGACCACGGTACGACAAGGAGCTTCGGCTGCGATGTGGCGACAACATCTACGATCCCTTGCCCAACGGCGATTTTCGACAACTCCGATCCATGCACTCAGACGGGGAACGTGAACGCCCTGAGAAGAAGGCGAAGGATCTTGGGGGCAAAAACGTTCTGATCTCGGAGACATTCGCATACTTCGGATCGAAGCCGCTGCCCCTGCCGCAAGAACTCGAATCGCTCATCGTCGCAAGAGGCCATCGCTCACACTTTACTGATGACGTGAAGGAGGAAGTCCGACGATTGGTGAGCCAGTCAGCGTTGGGTGTTCATGCTGCCCCCCATGACTGGCCGCAGGACGAATTCTCCTGGAAGGGCGCAGACTGTAGCCGTCGATGAAGCTCATTCTTAGCCGAAAAGGATTCGATTCTGCAAGTGGAGGAGTGCCAAGTCCGATCTTCCCGGACGGCACAATGATCTCGTTGCCGATTCCCGACAAGGCGTCGGAGATCGCCTACAAAGACGTTGCGGGGAACCGATGTGCGCCCGTGGGAGAACTAGTGGAAGACCTTGCAGGTATCCCGTCCACGCACCGTGCCCATCTTGACCCCGACCTGTCCGCACATTCTCTGCCGAGGTTGAGTGGATGGCGACCACTTTTCGGGCAGGTTAGCGCAGCCGAAACGCACCTTCAGAACAACGGCGTCGGCACCGGAGATGTCTTCCTCTTTTTCGGGCTGTTCAGAAGGGTCGAACAGTCTGCCTCGGGTTGGCGCTTTGTCCGTGGCTCCCGCCCGATTCATTTGATCTTCGGCTGGCTTCAAGTCGCTGAACGAGTCGCCGTTTCAGACTGGCCTATTGACGCAGCGTGGGCGCTCTGCCATCCGCACTTCCGGCGAGAGGCACACCCAACCAACGTCGTGTACGTCGGAGCCGAGCGCCTAACACTGCCCGAATCGACTTCGTCTGCGATCTCGGGAGTTGGACTACTCCCCGGCTTCGCCCCAGAACTCCAACTCACTGAGCCAGAGTGCAGTCGCCCTAGCTTGTGGCTGCTGCCTGAGTGGTTCCATCCCGAAGGTCGTGCATCCGTTCTTACCTATCACGGTAATCTCGCCAACTGGCAGCGATCCGAGGCTGGTGTGATGCTTTCGTCCGTATCTCGGGGCCAGGAGTTCGTGCTCGATTGTGACGACTATCCTGAGTCGGTCGTTTGGCTGCGTAAGCTCTTGGTGTTGGCCGGATGATGAGGCTGTCAACTGCGAACGGCTCGTGCGCAAGCATGTGGCCTCACAGGCTCGCAGCGTCGTTCCTCACACCCACCGGATTTGGGATGTGACGCTTCCAGTCTTCCCGGTACACGTCCAGCATCAGTTGGACGGGCTTCAGTTCGGTCATCCAATGGTCCATTGCCTCTCCGTTGTACGGCCTCAGCATGTTTCCGAACAACTGGAGAAATTGCCGATGTGAGGCCAGGATGAGGTATAGAACGACGATGAGCGAATGGTCGGGTGCGAGATCAAAGAACTTAACTTGGAACGAGACCCCACTCGAATCGGGGTATTCAAAATGGCCGCCCATGCCGAAGATGCTGCCGTGCATAAGTTTCGAGCACTGATCGTAGTGGGACTTCAACTCGGTTAGAACGGGATCGTGGTCCGGGTGGTTTGCGTTTGGAAACAAATCCTTGGTTCTAAAGGCTCCTCGATAGCGTTCATACGCAGCATCATCGTCGGAAGCACTCAGCCACGCTCGAACGACCTCATGATGCTTGTTCATGCGGACCGCAAAGGCACATGCCTCTATTGCTCTTCGCAGGTGCAGCATGGCGTCAC
Organism: Paludibaculum sp.; assembly: GCA_036504135.1. Taxonomy (GTDB): domain Bacteria; phylum Acidobacteriota; class Terriglobia; order Bryobacterales; family Bryobacteraceae; genus Paludibaculum. The sequence goes on along the minus strand of DASXVP010000025.1, from coordinate 571,249 downwards.
CCTGATATGCACGCAGCAGCGTCAGCACGCTCATGGTCAACTGCCGACGGCAAAACGCTAGTTCGTGCAGTACGGCGTAAACTGCCATAGTCTCGTCTGACTCAAGGCCCCCCTCTGGCAGTGAGACCAACGGCGGAAGACTTCCGTAGGCTTTCTCAAACGCATTAAGGATGCCAATACTCGGACCAAGAGCGCCTGTGCTCAATTCAAAATTCTTCGTCTCGGCTTCGGCAAGTTCTCGCAATGTTGTGAGCATACGTTCAAGGGTCTCTATCGTGCCAACTCTGCCACTGCCAAGCTATCATCTTTGGCACCCTCGCCAACGCTTCGTGCCTACTGTGTTTCCAGCGGCCGCAATTGATTCACCACCTCGACCGTGAGCCGAAAACTCATGACCGCCAAAGGGGATTACGGGTCGAGCGGAACTTCTTCGTGTGAGCAGACGAGTTCCGCAATCTCACCGTGCTGTCCAGTGCATCGGGATGGGACCTGTCCCGAAGACACTGTGTCGAAGCCCCGCCGCCAGGATGTCCCGCCACAGCGCAAAGGTGGCTTCAGACGCATCAGTAGATGCCCGGAGCCAATGGGGGATGTTCTTCTTCAGAATTGGGCAGAGAGATCATGTGTGCCAACGAAATCATTTTGCGCTCTCATTTTTTGAGAATGGGTTGCTGTCATTGGATTTCAGCAAGTAGGCGATGGCGCTTTGCATTATCGTGATGTCGTGTTTCAACTTGCCGATGCCAGTGTTGCACGCCTGACACAGGATTCCACGGACGATACCAGTCTTCTTGTCGTGATCGACGTGTGGACCTTCGTGCGGCCACTTAGCAGTGCCGCAAATCGCACAACGGCCACCTTGCGATATGAGCATCAGGTCGAATTGCTCGTCTGTCAAGCCATACCTGCTTTTGCGCCACGGTTTACGCTTCTTCGTGTGTTTCAGTATGGAGGTTGCAGCATCGGTTATATGAAGAGCCATCGGCAGTGATCCTTGTCCAAAGCTGTGCTCGAATCTTCATTCAGCATTATCGAAAAACATCTTGCAACAGTCTGTTTTCAATGGGGTTCGACGTGTTCACCCGTTGGCAAACAAGGTCTGTGATCCGCTGTCCTGGCGTGCGGCCAACTCCTCGTCTGTGAGCTTGAGTTCATGTGCGATGCTGCTTCTGATATCGGCAAGAGGATGCAACCTCTGGTCTCCGAGGAGTTCGAGAACCGGAAACATGAGCGATTGGCAGCCGGGGATGGGCATTGGAACTTCAATTCATGTTCCAGCTTTGGGCGGCTATTCGAGGGTCATCACAACGGTGTCGAAGACGTGGTCTTCCGCCAGCATAGCCAGCTTCATCTTTGAGAGCGTCAATCCCCAAGCTGGCATCGGCTTCTTGAAGGTTGTCAGCAATCGACGATCCGCCTCTTCTCTTGTATCTTCGTTTGAAGAGTCCGCATCCGAGTCTGTAGCTGTGACAACTCAGCCTTTCTAGTCTGCCAATTCGACCAAGTAAACCAGGCCAATGCAAGTCCGCCAATCAGCATTACCGCCCCAAAAGGAGTGAGAAAGGGAGAGCCACTGGGTACGGCTATCACGCCCATCATCAAGAGGACGACGGTGCAGCCAATCCTCTGTGGGGCATAGGGTTCTCCGGAAAGCGTGGATGCTGTTTCTGTCAAGGCTCTCATCTCGGTCTCATACCGGGCCAAGGCTAGCTCCGCAGCCGTCTTATCGGTTCCGGCCTGGACCTTGCCAATAGCCGAAGTGATGGCATTCAGCGCAATAGTCCCGCCACGTCTCTGCACGATCATTCCAGTGCCACAGTAGCCGCAGAAGAAGCGGACCATATCGGGGTAGATGTCAAGTTTGCCGCCGCAGTTCTGACAGTTGAGGGAGATGAAGTTCGTGGACATTGAGATCGTGCAGTCCGATTGTACACGAGCCTTGCCGGGTGGTTGGTCGGACTCCTGTGTGACTGAGACTGCCGATTCCAGGCCCCACAGGGCACCAACACCCTTCTGATTGCTCGGAGATGAGGTCTTTCCTCGCCCATCTCGCCAGTTGTGGCTAGCAAAGCCGCTGGCCCGGAGAGTTCTGACCAGCAGCTAAGGAACTGGCGACCAGAATGACATTCTGGCTCTTCAGCGCATTGAAACTGTAAGCTGGCAGTGAAAAAGATGTCGTGGGAATGGGGCTGGTCGGCGGCACCATGATTTACTTACTCTCGTACTGCCCGTTGGCGAACTCAAGGTTCGGTAGAGACGTGGCCGACCGAAATGGAATCTTGCCCTACGTTGATGCTTCCTGTAGGCGGGAACCCGACTTTGAATCGCCGCCTCCCTTTGTCTCGGGCCTTTGCCGTCCGTCTTTCATTGGTTCCCTTTCCGTAGGCGATCTTCTCGTGTACGTCACGAAGCAAAGCACGCTTCATCGAGAAGGGCGAATGCTCGTTGCGATACTTGAACTGAATCAGGTCTTCGGCTCTCATGCGATTGCGGGGGCTTGGTATCAGGCCAACGGCTTCCAAAGACCATCCAATTGCATCGTACCGGGGAATGATCCAGTCCCAATTCACATGACGAACCCAAAGATGACAACTGGAACCGCCAACTTCACCGACTCAAGGGTTTGGGACCGAGCGGTATACGTGCCAAGAGCCAGACAGTGTGTTCGATGTTTCTCGTCCAGCGCAGTATACCTGAACCTTCGGTTCCCTCCGACCGTCAATACGAAATTCTGGATTGATTGGCTCGGCGGTGATCCAGGCCAGAGGACCCAGAATGTCGGCCTTCCGCTTCGACGTGACGTTTACGATGCGTTGCTGAAGCATGTCGGAATCGAATTGGACTGACGGAACAAGGGGAACAGCTTCGGAGAGTCGGATCGAAACTTAGAGGGAACGCCGACGGCCTATACAGGCATCATCACTTCGGAGTATCATGTCCTGAAATGAGCGGCCCATCCATAGGAATCTGTGACGCTGATCGACCGAAGGTGGGTGTGTGACCTGGCTTTGCGTATTCTTACTCCCACTTGTCGTGGAGTACCCCGATGCCACTTAACATTCAGGTGTACGCCCCGTCTGTCGATGGCACAGCGTTTGAAGAATTGGCTGATGCGCTTGTTTCGGAGGCGACGACCGCAACGTTTTTGAGCGGTCACTTCGGCAAAGGGGTAGTTCCTGCTGCATTCCCGGTCTCCTTGCGCTCGATCACTTCGGGACTTGACCTCAGTCACTACTGGGCCGTGGTCAACTTATACCTCAATACTCCGTGTGGCTCAGCCGTAATAGGCGCTGTTGCGGCTAAGGTCCTCGACATCTCGGTGCGTTGGGCAAAGCGCCAAAGGGTCTCGGACACAAAGAAAGTGAAGATCAGACTCTATGGGCCTGACGGAAAGCTCCTCTCCGACGATGATGTCTGACAAGGTTGGCACTCAGTTTCGATACCTCACCATTCATCCGTCTACTTATGAGGCGGAACTCCAAGCGGAGAAACGGTGTGGCTATCTCTGCATTCCGCTGAGGATTGAGTCTGATGAGGCACCCCCAATCCACGACGTTGTTTTGTATGAGATCCTCTACCCCCGGTTTGCAGCACGGAGCCGAGTCAAGGCATGTTTGGGTCACCCTGACGCAGTTACTGCGGGTGTGGCGATCCTCATTTGGCAGGGCATCGTTCAGGGGGCAGCGTGGGACGCAATTAAGGTTGCGCTGTCCGCCTTCGTGACTTCACTGCCATCTCTAACGATAGGAGAGGATGGCGAGTCGGCTTTTCACTTTAAGTTATCCGCTGGTCTGATGACTCCCAAAGGGCGCTACGGATTCTTCCTCGAACTCAAGAAGGCTGCAAAGAAGAGGACACCAGCGAAGCGCCAATCGGTTCTCGATGGCTCCCTGTGCCAACCGGAGTTACCACCTGCGAAGAGCTTGGACCGGATCGAGAACTAATGCAAGCGAGGCAGAGTGGCTGACAACTACGAACGAATGGTGCGTTGGTATCTCCGATTCAACGGGTACTTCACCATCGAGAATTTTTACGTTCATAACCCGAAGAAAGTCTTCCTAGAACACGTCGGTGACGATACGGAGACGGACATTCTCGGGATAAGGATGCCGTACTCCGACGAGATTGCCGGAACCGTCAAGATCGCAAACCACGCCCCCTTGATTAGCGGTGCCAATGGCCGTTCGGATGTCGTGATCGCAGAAGTGAAGAACGTTGAAGGCGCTCGGCCTAACTCGATCTGGCGGCACCAGGAAGATGCCGATGCGGTGGCTACCATCAGCTACATCTTGAGGTTCATTGGCGGCTGGAATGAAGATCGCCTCCAAGAGATCGCTCGTAGCCTGATTGCTGACTTCAAATTTTCCGACGAGCGGTTCCGTGTGCGCTACGTCATGTTTTCCAGATCCTTGAGCAAGGGCTATGCTGACAGGGTTCAGCACATCAGCTTCAAGGAGATTGTTCGCTTCCTGGACGAACAACGGGGCCAGTGCTGGAAAGAGCATGGGCTAGGTGTTGCCTCTACGCACAATGAATGGGAACCACTCATCACCGAGACATTTAGAATTCTCAACGGCGAAGACCCTCCTCTGGAGCGACAGAAGATGGTCTTACGGCTACTGAAGAACTACGGCAAATGAGCGTCCATCGGGCGGTCCGAGGCGGTGAGCCATGAGTGAGCGGAATGTTACGGTAGTCGGGCATGACAGCCACAAGGTCATCAGAGTGGAAGGCTACCTCACGGAATCGAAGCTCTCCAAGGCGCTACAAGAACTCGTGCCGGATGGCTGGTTGGGAGATCAGGTCCCTGTAACCAATGGTCGGCAGCGATGGGACATGTCCTATCAGGTCGGCGGCATCATCACCGTGGTTGAATACGATGGTGATGAACATTACCGCCATTCCATTAAGATCAAGGGCGACCGGGCGAAAGATGAGGTAGCCCGTACTCAAGGGTGCCGGGTGGTCCGCTTCCCATACTGGATACAGCTAGACAACCTCACCCTGGAGCATTACTTTGGCTTGGAAGCGCAAGTCGAGCAGTCATTCCCACACGGCTTCATCACGACCAAACTCTTTCCGGCGTCGTTTTGTGAGCTTGGGGTCGAACGGTTCCGGGCTGAGTTGTTGGCTGTTCCAGTTAGCGTGAGAGAAGCGGTCATCTCATCCCTGCGAGATCGTGTTGCAGAGCATGGTCTCCAGTACGTTCTGCCGAGAACTCTGCTGGACCTTGTTTGACGACCAACCACAGCCCCATTCCGGCGCTCAGGATGGACCAGGATCGCTTGGCAGACGCCCGGTGGACCACATCCCACATCCCCCCCGGCCTCGGTGGTTGCTAATCGAGACTGCGCCCTGTTGAACACGTAGAAGAACACCGTCACGCCGAGGCTTGCCAGCAGATAGATCAGCGATCTCAGAAGCGCCATCGCCGGAACCACGTCATTCAGGACGCCCAAGACGGCCTTGATGAGATCCGCCGCAAGCAGGATCGTCAGCAGAAGGGTTCCGATCAACGCCAGGAATGCCGCAGTCTTGAGGGTCATGGTCGCAGTATGGGCGCTCCAGGGGTTCGGAGCAAGCGTCGGGTGTCCCGCCTGACGGATGTCCCGCCAGCAAGCTCAGAATGGCTCAGGACGCATCCGCAGACGCCCGGATCGCCGCCAGAACTCATCCGTAGCCACCGCTTGCGTTCTCAACGATTGAAGCGCATGAGTTCTGAGGCGCCAACACCCAAGGAGTGGTCCTTGCGAAGCCAGATGAAGCTCTCCACAGCCGAGTAAGCGAAGCGAGCTAGCCCGGTCAGCGTTCTGCCGTTATAGTAGGCGACCCAATTGCGGGGTAGTTCTACTGTCTTCCCCGGCACCGAGAGGGAACCTAGCAAGCATACGTGCCTACTGATCGGGCAAACAACCTCCGTATTCGGGAGTCCGGGAGCCGGAGTCCAGATAGCCGGAACAGGCTTCGTAAAGGCGCACGTCACCGGATGATCGGTACAAACAAACTCGCCCTCTGGAGAGACCAAGACCGACCACTTCCTACTAGTCAGACTCGGTACCAATTCATCGGCCAATTGGATCATGAGCGAGAGTTGGCTGTTTTGATCGAGCTTGAACGTAAACCTGTCGTTCGTGAGCGTCTCCGTGATTTCGTCATAGCTAGGCACTTCCTGTTCGGGAACACCGTTGTCCCTCATATAGGTTTGAATTTGCGTCCAGCGGTCCTCTGACTGAAGGGCTGTTCGGAGTGCCAACTTTTCTAACCAGTCCGCACCGTTGTCGTTAATCGCCCTTGCCTTGGGAGTGCGAACCATCAGAAGGCACAGGAAATGCAGCAATTCTCCACCGTCATTCCCCATTGGCATGACGTGGGACTTGAGGAGGCTGTTGATGATGGGAGCGACCTGCCCTTCGATCTTTGCCAAGACCTGATTCTCAAGGTAGTCGGGTGCCAACTCTGTCGATTCAACAGTGTGAAAGTCCCGTTGAAATCCAGTTGTCAGCGGAGTGCTTCGGAATTCCTTTCCGTCCTTGAAATCAGTCACGCAAAGCTGATCGTCCTTGCTGCCCGTCTGGGTGAATCCTGCCAAGAGGAATGCTGGTATGTAATGGTGCCGTCTAGCAATTGGTGCCATGAGGAGATTCGACCACGACTGAATCATAACGGCCTAGAGGCACCGATTGGAAATGCTCCGGCTCGAGGCACGGAGGCGCACTGCCCCATCCACCCCGATCTAAACGGGTTCGCATTGAGGGCGGCGATGTCTCGCCCCCAACTGAGACAAGGGATTCCTTTCTGGTCAATGGACTCTTGGATTGGCAACAGTACACGATGGGATGCTCTCGTTGTAGGGTCTGAATGAAAGTCCGGTTTTCTGGCCGCATCCGATGAGTGTCCTCACCAGTCCGGTTGATATGATGCACCTTGCCATGAAGCCAAATGTGAAGACCATCATCTTTGTTCTCGTCTCCGTCGCACTTGTTGTCGCTGCTTTCTTGTCCGTGAGTGAGAACTGGGTTGACAAGGCTGCTCTCAACATCGCTGCCACGGTCTCCACGTTTCTGGTAGTCGGCTGGTACACATGGGAGACGAATCAGCTTAGGCATGTTGCGATACGTTCAGCCGAAATCGCTGAGTCTGCGGCACAGTTGACGAGTCTCACGTTTGAAGCGTCCCACCGCCCATATTTCGCAGTAGAACAGATCGAAGCACACACACCGGATGTCCCGGAAAAAGCGGTCATCAAAGTCACTTCAAAGAACTATGGCAGTGTCCCGCTCAGGGTCGGGGATTATTCGGTCAGGGCTATCGTGACTCCCTCACACAACGGAACTCCGGGAGAGCCACAATCTAACGAGTTTGAGCCGTTGGCCCCCACCGTGCTCCTGCCGGGAGAGCAGGGCCTATTCTTCTGCGAACTTCGGCAGAAGGAGTTGTTCACGCTCGTCGCCTCCGGGAAAGCCACGTTGGTCGTCGATGTTCGGTTGGGTTATGTCAGCCTTGCGACGGGCAAAGCATATGCGTACAAGAGCCTTCACACGTATCTGGCGGACTATGCCAAATTTGGGATGCAGGAAAGCTCGATGGACTAACGAACTCGCCGCCCTAACCTCGCAACTCCGTCGCCAGTTCCTTCCGGTGCCGCCCCACCAGGTCCACTAGGAACGCCGACACGCTTGGCCTAACGCCCCGCAGCTTCGCTCGTTCCAATTCGCCTCGTCTGAGCAGAAGAGAATCCCTCGATTGGGTAGCTACTCGAACGATGACGACGAACTCTCTCAAGCATCCCATTCCGGCGCTCTGGATGGCTCAGGACGCATTCGCAGTCGCCCAGTGGACCCACAGTTTCCCCAGCGATGGCGGCGGCGCAGGATTCGTCTTCGTGCGCTCGTGTCGTGGTCGTTTCAGGCTCGTCAAAACTACCGGGCATCGCTGGTTAGCAGGGCCACAGCCATCAGACCCACGGCCATCAACCCTACCGTCTTGATGCTCTCGCTCTCGGCTTCCCCGGTAAAAGCGAACGAGGCAAAGTGTTCGCAGTTTTGAGCGAACAGGGCGTAGGGCTTTTCAATGTTCGCTTCGGCTCTTTCGATGATGTGGGCGGCGTGCAATGACGACTCCGGGCGGCGGTGCAAGAATACAGAATTACCGTCAGCGAAATCGTGCCAAGCCGCAGCGGCGACACCCCCACCTTTGGTGTTGTGGATGATCTCTACGGCGATTCCACCGGGCACGAGAGCAAGGCGGCGCACGATGCCGTGGTGCCAAACGCCGTACCTGGACGACATCACCCGCACCCAATCACCAGTCCGAATCTGATCGCCCGTCAAGTAGGTTGGCATCTGTACCGTTAGCCCCTCTTTCACCATTGTCCCTCGACCGCACGAAGAGAGACAATAATGTTTCAGGAACTCCCCAATGGTCTACTACTACCGATCACGAGTTGGAACTTTCTGGATTCGACCCCAATCCAGCAACCCCGGACGGGTTCAGCTTGGAGTGGGAGATGAAATCCTCGGTTCATACCACTCACCGCAAGCCGCTGCCGACGACGTGTACACGCAACACACTGGCTTCGACGCATGGGACTCGCTGCCATCCGTGACCGAGCCGACAGACCTCAGCGAGTGGCAAAAGGGGAGCGCCGGATGAGACGTGACATGGATTTGATTCGTGGGGTTCTTCTGAAAGTGGAGGAACTGCCCTTCGATGGCGGTTTCCACGAAATCACTGTTGAGGGCCGCACGGACGATGAGGTCATCTACCACGTCATGCTGCTTCACGAGGCTGGCTTCATCGAGGCTCAAGACCTGACGACGTTAAGCGGGATCTGCTGGAAACCAAAACGGCTCACGTACAGCGGCCACGAATTCCTCGACGCCGCCAGGAGCGATACCGTTTGGCAGAAGGCAAAAGCCTGGACGCAGAAGACAACCGGAACGCTCACGCTCGAAGGGTTGAAGGTCGCCCTGCCGCACGTTGTCAAGGCGCTAATCTCAGGCGGATGACAGCGACCAGTACAGGCCCAAGAGTATCCTTGCCGCCGCCATCACAAAAATCGCTCCACTCGCAGCGTGCTCACTCAGAGCGAATCTAGCCAACGCTTGAGAGCCGGAGAGACCCGAACTACGTCAACGTGGTGATACCCGGCTCCGTATGCTATTCCGGTCTCGATCCAGCCCTTCCCTTCGAGTACAGCTAAGACGTGTGTTACGATCCGGAGCGGCTGGTTGAGTGCATCGGCCAAGGCACGGTTGTCCATCTGATCCTCCCTCACGATGCGGCGTCCCACTTTGGAAATCAACGCTGGCATCTCGGGGATTCTGCTCCTGGCGTAGAGATCAAATCCACTTGGCAAGACTTCCGTGGTCTGTGGATGCCGCCCGATGGTGTAGTGCAGCTTCACGAACCCTTCTGCCCGAAGGAACTCCTGGCTTTCAATCACTTGATCCAGATCCACTCCCTGCGACTCAATGAGCGCAAGAAAGACCTCTCGTTCCGTCATTGGCAAGCCCGAGTTGATCTCATCCTCACAGGCTGCGGCAAGGATGAGGCTGTCGATTGACTTCAATCCCGGCAGCGAGTCGGCCAGAACAAAAGGCGGCGGCTCGCCAAGGGGAGGCTTCCTTTTGTGCCCGAAAACAGCATCCACAATCTCAGCGAACTCACGTTCGTAGCTGGCCGGGTTCGAGATGTCCTTCCAGAGCGTAGCCGTTAGGCATTCAGGAACCTCGCAGTTGTCGAGCCGAACTGGAATCAGCTTGATCTGTCGATTGATCTTGTGGACAACAGCCGTGTTCAGTTCCTCCCTCACCCAACGGCTTCCGACACTAGCGTTCGACAGCACAACAATCACTGCATCACTGTCCTTGAGGCCATGATCGAAGATTCTCTCCACTAGGCTATCCCCGGCATTCATCTCCCAACAATCGACCCAAGCATCAACTCCCCTCTGCCGAAGACGGCCAGCAAAGTCCAACACGAATCGCTGCTTGTCTGCGCTTGAGTGGCTTATGAAGACCTTGGGAGCGCACTTCTCGTTGTTCTCGTTCATATCGTTCTTGGCGTCCTGACCGCCATGTCCAGGCGTCGATGAATCAGCGAAGCGATGGTCAGAAGATCAAGCGCATCCTGTTCTGTCACCTTCCAGAAAATCTTCGGGGCATGAGCAGTAACATTTCGGAACGCCCCGAACATGCCCTTGATGAGATTCATGATGCCCTTTTGCTCGTCTCGCTCCGTGTCCGTCTGTAAACTGTTGAAGGCTAGAAACGGGACTCCTGATTGACCGAGGCCGAAAGCCAGATCGACCAATGCTGCACCATCGCCCGTTAAACCGGACAGAGTGCGGATCTTCTCGGCCACACTCTTCGTTGCCTCGAAGACGGCATGGAAGTAGTTGTTCTGAATGAGTTCGGCCCTACAAAAGAAGAGAACGTCGGGATGGACGCCACGGCGCAGAAGCTCTGCCTTGAGTTGGTTCGCACGCTCCTGCGCCTGATCGAGTGTCGCTGCGGCTTGCTGTCTTCGCAGTCTGCCATTCTTCTCAAGGCTGTACCCAGAAAAGATGAGAACCTGATTGAGTTCTCCACGACGATGCTCGAAAACCTCGGGTTCACTCGAATAGCGAACCGGGTCCATCGCAGCATAGATGAATCGAACCACATTGTTACCGCAACCATCGAGACTCTGGCGATTGGAGAGAGCGAAACAGAGCCGCTTCCACTTGGTCGCCGTAGGGTCACCGTCCTCGATTCTGGCTTGCTGAAGGAGTCGCCCGATCTCCGAACCAGTCAGGCCGGAATCCGTATCTCCGAGCACCCTGCAAATACGTTCAAGATGGTTCTCCTCAAATTCTGGAACGACATCCGCCATAGTTAAACCTCAGAACTGGATCTCATCCTTTACGGCCTTGGCAGGTTGGCTCTGTTCGCTGTTCCCTTCAGCTTCGTGCGAATCAAACAGAAATAGCGCCAACGTTGCCGCCGCTCCCACGGCCAACCTCGCATGGCGCTTTTCCAGACCAACATGATGCGTCAGCTTGCCGTGGCCTGTCCCGTAGAGATTCCTAAGTTCGGCAAGCTGACGACCAATTGAACTCAAATTGTTCAGCAGGACCGTGATGGTCTTCTCGGTGCTGCCAGATTTTGCGAGATTGTCGGGAATGATCTTCAGAGCTTTGATCGTCGCCTTCACGAGCGCCGGAAGGTCTTCGTCTTTGGCGAATGCCACGCCTCGCTCATTTAGGATCGTCTTGCACAGCGTCTCAAGAAACTCCTTGGCGGTGCCGATGGCGAGTTCCGGGTCCTTCTCAACGGCTTCTTCAAGCCGCCGAATCTGCTGGACAACGTATTGTCCGCTCAGGCGCTCGGCAACCGCCTTTGCCTGTTCGAGATGAAGTCCGGCTCCATCGGAGATTTGACGGTATGAAAAGACAGGTCTACTCGATATGAACTTGGCGGGAGCCAATTCCCACCCATCCACGGCCAACTGCTCGTTGTAGAACGCCACTATATTGCGTATCTCTTCAGCGTTGGACCTAACCATTGGGTGAACGGTCTCGCAAAGAAAGGTCAGGAACTCGTCATCTGGGCAATGACGAATGTTGAATCGACCGTCAGCGAAAAGCCATTCCTTACCACCCCAATCCGCATTGTTCACCCGATGCTGATAGATGTCAGCGGAAGCGTTCGCTCTGTACTCAGGTCGTCGATCTGTGCTTGGCAGCTTGCTGAGATCATACAACCTGCCAAGGAAATCGTGCTCATTCAAATTCCCGGCCCAATCGCACGACCAGGAAAGGAAGTCTGTGATTTCTTTGCGAGTGACGGGCGTGATTGTATTGGTGGTTAATTCTGGAAGCACAGTCAAACTCCTAAAGACCTGTCATGTTGTGATAGTACCTTCGGTTTCTTCCCGCCTGTCACTCGTTCAACTCACCGCATAGACGCTCTGTCCCTGCCCCAGGTACGCCTCGTGGAAGTATTGATAGACCAAATCGCACTTCGCCTTAGAAAGCTCCTTCGAGCACGCTCGTGGGATACGAAGGCTCTGTGCTCGTCCAGGGTCATCTCGATCTAGAAGACGGCGAATCAGCCCAGCACCCATCAAGAGTTGTCCTCTGCCGACCGTGCATTCCATCGACTGCCCAGATTCTTCCAACGTTTGTTGTCCAGAAGCGTCGTGTGCGAAACTCGAATCTCGCATCCGGCAGCAGAGCAAAGCGTCTCGCCGACCACGTTTCTGAGGTTCTTTGGCAGCCACGGACTCAGTGTGATCTTCTCGACAGATTCTAGTGGGATCGAGAAGGACTTGGTTTCGACTTCACGTTTCAAGTCCACGGAGACGATGCGATACTCCTTCTCATCTCGGTACGGATACCGCTTTAAGAACGGCAAGCGTTCGAGAGCGGGAGGTTTTGCCCTGTTCAACTCGATGTACTCGACCGGACCATGCAGCAGGTTCCTGACCGACCCCAGGGTTTCAAGCAGAAGGTCTCGGCGAAACTGGATGCATACGCCATCGGAACTCTGGGCAAAGATCCTCCAGTGGTGATAGGTCTCACTCGCCTCGGACAAGCACACTGCCAGCACAGACTTGGCCTCTCGTCCTTTCTTGTAAAGTTCCAAGTAGAAGCTGTCATTCCGGTCGGGCCACGACGCAGGACTGACAAGCGTTAGGCGCTTCTCTTTCAGGAGATCGAGTACCGCAGGTAAGGTCGTGTATCGGCGAAGAGGCAGAAGAACGTCGTAAGTTTTGGCGCCCATATGCGGCTTCTTACTCGTTGGCATCGGTGACCTCATCGGATGGCTCCACCAACTACGTGAGTCCCAACGCCTTCATCGCCGCCGTCATCGGATCGGAGAAGAACACTGGGTCAACCCGCTCCACGATGTCGCCGGAGACTTCGAGAAAGTTCCGTTTGTTCTCCAGCGGGATCAGTGCCTTGCGTGCGCCGTTGTCCATCACAACCTGCAATGGCTCGGCCAGAGACCGCATCGGTTTGATGTTTCCCTGGATGCTCAAGTCGCCAAGGATAACGAGACCAGCTTGGGCTGGTTGTCGCTTCAGCGCCGAGTAGATAGCGACCACCAAGGCGATCCCGGCTTCGCAGGGCACGTGGTTGCTCAGAAGGTCGATGGCCTCAACGTGGAAGTCGGTCGTGTCAACCTGCTGGCCAATCCCCATCTTGACCTTCTGGCCCATCAGGTATGCGAAGGCCCGGTTGATCGACTCTCGCATCGGTCCTTCGACGCCACCAGCAATCTTGAGCTTGCCAGTGCCGGGTGAGCAACCGACTTCGAGACGGTAGAGTCCGACCTTGGCGTGATCGTCCACCGAAGCCGTGTACACCGATCCTGGAGCCAGCGGATCGAGCGAGATCATGTCCCGTCCGCCTTGCTCAGGCACACCGACGAACTTCTCTTCTCGTGTTTCGTTGTCGATCAGCGAGAACGACGTTTGATGGAACTCGAAGGAACCCATCTTCTTGAGTTGTTCCTTGACCCGACGACGGCCTTCCAGCGACAACTCGACCAGTTCAGCCAGTTCGTCCCTGGAGAGTTCTCCGTTTGGGTAGATCAGTTTGACCAAACCAGAAACGGTCTTGCGAACGGCTTTGACATCTCTCGACTTCAGTTGCGTTCCCAAAGAGAAGTGCCGATCAAGCACTTCCGTGAAAGTGTGCTTCCTTAGCTCTCGCAACGCCTCTGCCAGATAGTCCACGACGAAGCCGTAGTGCTGGGTGAAGAACTCCACTTTCATCTTCGGCAACTCCCAGCCGGGGATGTAGAAGTGGATTCGGTCGAGGAACGCCATGTCCTCCCGGATCACCTCTGGCATCGGCATGAAGAGATGCGATGACCGCACCATCACTTCCACAGGCTGATTTGTGTTGCCGAACATGGCGATAGAGGCCATACCAGACAGGGAGTCCTTACCACGGGCAAATGTTCCAGACTCGCAATAGGTCTTGAGGGTAGTGACTACTTCCTTGGGCATTTTTTGGAGGTCAGCCACTTCATCGAAGCCGATGGCGTCCCAGATTCCGACCAAGCCTATCTTGCCGCTGGCCATGTTGAAAAACAGATTGGCCACGGTTGTCGGACCAGTGAGCAGGATGGTGTACGGTGACAACTCCTGGTAGCCGTAGCTCTTCCCCGTCTCACGTGGGCCAAGTTCCACCAGGTTGTAGTTGGTCTCGGCCAGCGGAATCAGCCGCACTAGGTAATGCAATTTCTGGCGGCGACTGAAGTACGACGGTTCAAGGCCAATGGTGCGCAGTAGCAGGTCGATCCACTCGTCGGTCGTGAATTGGTTGCGGCACCCCCGGTACTCTTCGAGGTCGAATGTCGCAAGCTGTATCGGCTTCAGGCTGTCGATCCAGAAGGGACTCCGCTTGCCCTTCTGCTCTTCATCGTAGGAATGCCGAATGTCCACTTGCGCCCAAATTCCGCCCATCAACAGGCGGTCGTACTCTCGTAGGAAGTGCTCAGGGACGTGGACGTACTTGTGACCGAAGTTCTTCAATTCAGCCCAGTGCTTGTCATCGTCGGAAACGTATCGCACCTGCACCTTGTCGATGAGGGTGAGTTTCCCCTTGTCCTTGAGCATCGACTGCGCTTTGTTGGCCTCATCGGGGCGGACGAAGTTCGAGGACAGCGTATTGTTGACCACCTTCAATCCGGCGTCGATGGCAATGGGGTCGTCCGTGGCGCAATACTTCCCCAGTAGGTATTCCAGGACGAAGACCGGGACATTGGCTCCGACCTTCACCTTGCGAACGAGGTCCTTGCGAACCACTTTGCCGGCAAACACCGATGCTGCTTTTCGATCCAGTTCAGGCATAGTTCTTCCTCACAGCGAGATGGCGACATCGACCGTCAGTGGCGGCGTCAGTTCTGCGCCAGTGGTGGCATCCAGCAGGTACACGCCAACCGTCTTCTGGGAGATTTCTTCCGAGAGCATCACGGTGACGGTATTCGGCTCGATTCGCTTGTTGTCATCCTCTGCGGCCTTCAATTTCACTTCGCCCGTCGCATCCTCGAATCCGTATGAGGCGCTGACTGGAATCGAGATGCTCTTCTTGTTGGCCCTCAGTTCGATTCGCACCTTGGGCGGTTCAATCCCGAACAGGCTGGACTGGTTTCCGACGATCTGCACGGAGAAGAACCGAGTGGTCAGTTTCGCCGTGCCAGGAGTCAGCGTCCATTGAATGCCAGTCGATGCTGTCGAGGGCTTCTTCGTCGAGCGCATTACGACGACGGGCACGATCAACTCTTGCGGTGACAGTCCGCCATGAAAATAGGCACGGCCACCGCCCTTGGCTTTGAAGACTGCGAATGTCCAGGGAGTCGCTATGTCGAACTCACTGTCCACTCCGAGCGAGGACAACGAAGTGCGGAGATACGACGGTTCGGAGGTCCCGCCGACGCCCACCCACACCCGGCGATGCAAGTCTTCCGCTTTGCCGCCTGGAGCTTCAATCTTCATGTCCTCGCCCATCTCTTCGGCAAACAGATGGCCGTGGTCAGCCGCCAGCACGATGCTCTTGATGCCGTGATCGGCCAAAATACGAACGCCTCGGCGCAAGTGACTCAACACTCCGTCGATCTGAAGTCGTGCTTGGGCCATGTTATCGGCCTCGCACAGTTCGTCAATTTCCTGCGAGGTAATCAGGATCAACTGGGCGCTCAGAATGCCGTCCTTCACCTTCTTGCTTGGCTTGGGGAGCAGGTCTTCGAGCTTTGCATCAAAGACAGAGACACCTGCATTCTCTTTCAAGAAGGCCACCCTATCTTTGCGATCCTTGATGATCTTGCCGCCGATCTCTAGCGCCAGCTTGCCGTTGCCCTGAGACACCACCTTGGCGGACTCATGAGCCTTCGGCAATAGCGCCGCCATTCCAATCTCAGTGATCGTGGGGATCGTGCCGATGGCTGGCTGAATCTCCAACTCGAAGTCGTCCTTGAGCAACCGGGACAACTCACGAGCCATCTCAAATCGAAGCGCATCCACCCACACGTAGGCGAGCTTGCCTTCACCCAGGAGCGGCTTCACCTGTTTCTCGAAGACTTCCCGTTGCTGGAGGAGTCCTTTGATAGGAGGCTTGGCCTTCTGGAAGTTCGTGATGAAGTGCTTGGCCAACTCCGAGCCGACTTCGGTGTAGCGTTGCTCGGCCTTCGTAATGAGCTTCTCCAACAGATGATGCTCGTTATTGGAGTCGAAGTCGAAGTTGTACTTGCGGCTCTCCATGTTGCGGTGATGCGTGTCGAGAGAGCACCACGGCTCGTCATCATCGGCATACGCTTTGACCAGGGCCGGGATCGTGGTTGGAGCCTTCTTGAGCGCCTTCCCCACCCGGTCGGCTTCGATCAAGACCTCGGCAGCAGAATAGATCAGCGCCCACCGAGCCTGGATCGCTGGAATCACGTCGGCCCAGAATCGGGACAAACGGTACTCGGCCAGTTGCAGCAAGGCCGGGGTCGCCGCCTTGACCAGTTCGCTTTCCACATGCACCAGTAAGGCCCGTTCGACGCATGAGAACGTCTCGCTTTCCTTGATCGGTTCAATGGGCAGGTCCATCTGGCTGAGGCCAAGTTCCTGTTCGACCTTGTCGGCGACGGTCACGTAGCTGTCCCGCACATCCCGGCTGTTTCGCCATGTTCGAGCCAATCGTACACAGGCGTCGATGCCACCCGTGCTGTTCGCTACCGGGACCGACGACAGCGACGATGGCACTTGCTTCTTGAGGGAGGCGAATAGATCCGTCAACATCACGTGCCGCCCCAACCGCACTCGCCAGTTCGACAGGGCTTCGGCGGCGGGGAGTTCGATGTCAAAGCTGACTTGCAGCAGGTGACGCAGTTCCTTCTGGGCCTCTTTCTTGCAGAGTTCTTCATCGCACTGGACGCTGTGGAGAAATGCCAAGGCGACTTCTTGCGGGTTGGCCGATCCGAAGATCAGGGTCAGAAGGCCAGTTGAAATGTCCTTGCCCTTGTCGGCCAGAGAGTCAAGGTCGGCCAGAGACAGTTTGCCTGCCTCCACTTGTCGTTCGATTTCGGCGACTTGGTCTTCGCCAAGGATCGTCTTCAGCGCATTGCGGCCAACCACCGACAGCCGGGTGTTGCACGCTGGGGGTTGTTGCCGGGGCTGCATGATCACCCCAGCGCAATCGAGTTCGATCAAGGCGCTATCAGTTTCGGTGCGCTCCATCGGCACGTACACGACCAGCCGAGGCGCTTGGCCTTCGTTGAGCAGGTGATCGACCTGTTTTCGCAACCGGAGGAAGCTGCCGTCGTACCGGGCGACGGTCGTCTTTGGAATGGAAAGCTCCGATGCCGCCGTCCTGTAGGCTTGCTCTGGGTCATACCAAACCACCAGCCCCTTCTCATCCACCTGCTTGGCGATCAGTTGAACGAGAGATTCGGTGACGATGGCCATCACTTCACCATTCCTTTCTGGCGAAGCTGCTTGCCGATTGAGGACCAGTCGTACTTGCCCCCCAGAAGTTCATCCCAATAGTTCTTGGCCTCTTTCCACGGGACGAGTTCGTGGAGCGGAGCGATGTTCAGCACAACGCCATCGTTCAGGTCGGGTTCGAGATGCAGGTTCGCCGCACGACGTAGTTTGTCTTCAAAATCCCGCAGTTCGGAGATGAAGTCCTCTTGCTGTTCGACTTCCTTGGCCAGCCACTTGGCTTCCTTGCCGAATTCACCCACTGCCGCCCTTTCACTCCGAAGAGCTTGGAGGCGACTGCTCTCCAACCGAATCTTCGGCTCGACATAGTTAACAAGAGCCTTGAACAGCAGGTCTTTGTCGAGCCGATGGTAATAAAGCCACAGGGCATAGTTCCTCTTGGAGGACTGAAGCAGCCAGTAGATCGGTGCGTTACGTCGGCTGTTGGAATAGCGGGAGACGTGATCGTCCCAGAAACCGCCTTTCGTCGCCTTACGGAAATAGTCCCTCAGTTCCCTCACGCCGAGCACGTGGGACGTTTCGTGTTCGATTTCTTCAGAACGCTCCTTGAAAAGAACTTCGACCACATCCCGTACCCTCCGCACGATGTCGTCTACGTGTTCTTCGTCATCTACAAGAACGCCTTCTGTTGCACGTTGCCGAGAACCATCACTCTGATCTAGACCAGTTTCTGAGTTCAACTGCCCAGGTGAATACCGGGGCAACGGGTCTGTGGGGATGAGCGAACTGGCACCATTACTCTTGTCGAGCGCCCGTTGAATGTCCCAAACACCCAGAACACATCCGACAAGATACGATACAAACGACTGCACGAAGCTGGCTGCGTCGAGCGCCCCGTCTTCAACTGCTTCGCCATCAACTACGGGCGATCCGGCATCATCCACATGGCTGGCATCGGCGTCGTCATTAGAGTCAGGAACTTCTTCGCAACCTGCCGACGTTTCGATGTCAGCTTCTGATACTCCGTAAAGCTGGAACGCAATCTCATTGATTCGATCCTGCCGTGCTGCGAGCAATCTCTCCGTATTTTCGATCTCATCCTTCCAGTTCAGGTGTCGTTCGGAAAGGCTCTTCCCCTCAGAACGGATTGCAGGCGGGACGACGAAGAAATGACTAGTTTCTCGGTGGGACCGCAATGCAACCGTAATCTGGAAGGCAGACCGAGCTAGGGAGTCAAGCTCCTGTCGTGTTGAAATGTCAGGTTGTGGCCAGGGCAAACGCTTGACGAGGCCCACCTCGAACTGCGCCGCATCGCCAGTGCGACCTTGCGAGAGCGACAACAAGAACGTACAAATGCGTGAAGAGAGCAATGCAATCGTCCATGCGAGATCGTCGGGCGGTACGAATCCGGCTTGACCGGCGGTGCTGAAGATACCTCCATCTGGCATGAACTTCGGAGCGAAACCCTTCGTCCTGCGTGGAAAGACGAACCCTTGCTTGAAATAGCTGCCTTCTCCCTGAACTTTTCGACTGGCGCTACCGACCTTCTCCTCGACATAACGCTTAACAGCGGCACCGTTGCTCGCCCATAGCACAACACATGGAAACTCGTCGTGAAAGGGGCTGTAAACGCCACCGTGATAGTACACACGCCACTTGCTTCCGATGTCTTGTATCTTGACCTCCCATCGCAGTCGAATGAAGCGGAAGTCGTCAAGCGTGCCCAGTCCGCATCGGGTTGAGCGTCCATGTCTCTCATCATCGAACGCCGGAAGCGATCTGAAAACGCTCCTAATGGCATCGTTCGCCCAATATGAAAATGGACTGCCGGGAACATGGCGAAAGGATTCTGGGGTCGCAAGGTAAGTACTGGACGAAAGCGACGGCGGTGAAGTGTTCAGGGCGGTGATTGCGTCCCTCAGCCCCGTCTCCTTGTTCGCTTCTCTAAGAAGGCGGAAGAACGGACTGGGGAGCGTTGTCAAAGTCGAGTTCGACCTCTTCTCAAGAGAGTACGCAGCCGTTTCTACTAATGCTGTATCGAGGACACCTGAACCCAAGTCCGCAAACGCTCGTGGTTGGCTGTACTTGAGGACGATCTCGTCCCGCCACTTTGAAAAGGAAGTAAGGAAGTAGCCAGTTCGTGACGTGATGGCTCCAAGACAGCCACGGGCGGACAGAAGCAGCAGTCCACGTTCAATAAAGGCCGCAAACAAATCATTCTTGGACCGAGGAAAGGTGGATTTAAGATACTCCTGGGACGGCTTGCTGGGCACCCCGAAGGGCGGATTCATAAGCACGACATCGTAGCGCCTTTGGCAGCGGTCCACGAAGGCGAATCCCCGTACAGCATCGTCTGAAAACAGTCTCCGTTGAAGTTGTTGGTCGCTCTGGGCCTTTTCTGCATATCGGCGCAGTGCTTCAATCACCTTGGCTTCTGCCTCCTCGAAGAATTGATCGTCCGTGATGTCGGTCAGATCGAACAACGAGTGCTGATCAGGCTTCCCAACCATTCGATCCAAAGCCGCTTGGGTGAACAACAGAGATTGGCCTTTGCGGTCTGTGGCATGGGTCGT
The DNA here is from genome assembly GCA_036504135.1 of Paludibaculum sp. Taxonomy (GTDB): domain Bacteria; phylum Acidobacteriota; class Terriglobia; order Bryobacterales; family Bryobacteraceae; genus Paludibaculum. The sequence continues at coordinate 551,258 of DASXVP010000025.1, read as the reverse complement.
TTCTCGCACCCATTGCTTCTTAGCTGCAGCCACGGCATCTCGAATCTCTTCTTCGATCCTGAGAAGTGAACCTGCTTCCCCAGCCAACCTCATCTTGTCGAAAACGACCTCAACCACTTGGCCTAGGAGTTTTGGCTCAAGGTGCCCGACGAACTCCCTGAGCATCTGTTCCTCGCCGGGCATCGGCTCGGCACAGACAAAATTCGAGCGGGTGATCTTGGGACGGTCCCTCCTCAGCCCCATTTGCTGATATGACCTTTGGCAGCGAAGCCAGAGGGCAAGGGCGGCAATCTGGCTGCACCGCAGGTCGATGTCAATGCCGTGCAGATTGTGGGCGAGGATCATCCGGGGGACCTCCCGCTGCAAATCCTCCAAAGTCGAGTAATCCCTCTGGAGTGCCGAGCCGAGATCAGGATCAGCGTATGCTTCCTCGTAAATGGTCAGGAGGAGGTCGAAGCAGTACAGAAGGAAGTGGCCGCTACCCGATGCGGGGTCTAGGATTTTCAGGTCCCGAGGGTCTTTCTTCTGGCGATGCTGTATGTGGGCCGGGAACTTCAGTAGGTCTTCCTGAGAAACACCGTCCCGCCCCTCGGCTAAGTCCTTCGGAGGCTGCTCCCCATCAATCAGAAAAACCTCGGTGGGGCGACGGACCATGTACTTGCACTGGTCTTTGAGCTTGGTGTCGCCCTTCCGCATTTCGTACCAGATGCGGCCCAGCGTGTTGTCGGTCAGGAATTCGACGACATAGCGGGGTGTGAAAAACTGGTTTCGGAAGGCCAGTTCATAGGAATTGCGAGGGGCAGCGCTTTCCTTGCGTGCCTGATCCCGCAATTCCTTGGGCGTGAAGTATTGATAGACCCAGCCGATAGTCTCATCCTGCGACCAAATCGTGGGCCACGCTTCCCGCAGTTCTGTTTCTTCCGGCTTGATATTGCCGTTGTTGAGCAGGTCCAAGACTTCATCGAGTGTCTTCTGGCGAGGATAGAGGCGGTTGGCTGGGTCGTTTGGGTTGAACAGCACGCCGATTTCATCAGAGAGCAAGCCACCGAGCCAGTCGAGAAAGCGCCGGTATGCAACATCCTGATGCCCGGTATTAAACAAGCGCTCTTCTTCGGGGTGGTCCGCCAGATAGAACATCACACCGTTGGAGTTCACTCCTCGGCCCACTGCATCACGAAACCTCTGCCCACCGATGTAAACCTCACGGGCTTCCATCATCTTGTAAGCGCAGAGGCGGTTCAGATGCGTGAAGGCGATCTCTCGCACCAACTGGTCGAGTGCATCCTTCGGCTTGAATCCACGAGCTTTGATGTGGCCGAAGTGATCGAGAATATCCTTGCGTGCCGCCTGTTCCTCGTCGGTCAAGTGGGTCATCGTTGCGTTCGGATCGGCGGTCACCTGATCCTTCTTAGCGAAGATGACGTACTTTCCTTCAAGCTCCTGTGAAACGGAATCTTCCAGCAGCTTTCGGCACTGCGTCACGACGTTGCGGAGCTTGTTGCGAATCTCTTGGTCCATGTCACGCTACCTCCTGCCGATGCGTTGCCGCCGCTTGCTGTTTAAGTTCGGCAGGCCGGATGTTGTCTTCAAAGATATGGCGGGGGCTAAGCATGGTTCACTCCAGAATGATGATTGCGCCTTCGTCAATGCACTTCTGTAGCGAATCCTTGATGAGGTCGAGGGCTGTGTCCAGTTCCGCTTGCGTCTGGATTGGACGATTGAAGAACTCGGAAACTCGAACCTTGCGCACGGGTGCTTTCCTCTCGCCGCCAATCGAGAGTTCTTGTAGCTTGACCAGGACAGACGATTTCAGCCCATCGACGGCGGCAAGGTCCGATTCCATCTCGGTGAGACTCGACTTGCCAAGTGATTTGCCGCCACTCACCAACTCCTTGTCATCATCGGTGCCGACTCGACTCTGTAGCGGCGACAAGAGCGTAGCGGCCATGCTGGGGTTGCTCGCCTCCAGCGGCCCCCATTCGGTCCGGTTTTTGATCTCACCGATGGCCGACTCGTAGGACTCTTTGCGGTGGTCAAACAACTCGCAGTACGCATGACGATAGGCTTCCAACACCGCCTTCGTGCTGCTGGCTATCTTGTCCCAGGAATCTAGGAACGACTCAGACGCCAAAAGGCCCTTCAGCTTCTCAACTGTGGTTCCAAGTTCCGGCGACGGGGCGTGAGCAGCCAAACGTTGCCACACCTGGTCCGTTGCTTGACGGGCTTGCCGCAGGACGCCTAGGGCTTCAGCATTCAGTGACTCTCGGAGCTTTCGCACTTTGTCCCTGGTTGCCCCAAAGTCCTTGCCGTTCTCCGTGAGAATCCGAACGCAGTCGTCGGAAGCTGACGATTGAATTCCCGCCAACGTCTGTTGGTACTCGGACAGCATTGACAGGATCGGAAGAAGGTGAGCTTCAGCAGTGGCTTTCAGCGGGTACAACTTCTCCAGTTCCTCCGCAGCTACCTTCTTGAAGGCTGTGGCAATGGCTCCTTCTTCGACATCAACTTCCTCTCCGGTGAGGTCTTCCAATTGCTGTACCGCTTGGGTGAGAGTTTTGAGGCCCACTGACTGCCGGGGAGAAAACAGCGATGAACGGAAAGCTGGATTGTTGGTGAAGGCGGTCCGGGATGCTGGGTCCTGGTAATTGTGAAAACGATTGCCTTGGTAGGTGACCTCGACCTCACCTGCCCGGAAAAGCGTGGCGAGTATCAGTCGCAGCATGTCACGATCCCAACCGTATGGCGTGCCGCCGAACCTCTTTTCGAGCGCCTTCCCCATACGACTGTCTTTGTTGCCGTAGCCGTGTTCGCTCTTCAGGTAGTCAAGGACCTCCTTGGCGACGGGAGCGTTCGTGTTGACTATGCTCTTGTGCCCGTCCTTCACGACCAGGCCCAGCCCGTGATCGCCGACGTAGAAGACGTTGGGCAATGCTTTGAGGTCAGCCGCTTTGAGGATGTGCTCGGCTTCATCGCCCTTGAGAGACCGAGATCCCATTTGCAGCTTCGGGTACAAGTCCGGCACGACCTGCCCGAACAGCTTCTTCAAGATTTCGCTCAGGCCGTTGCCCAAGGATGAGGCATCTTTCTGCACGCCCCGGAACATGCCCGTACCACGTTCCATCGCCTCGGTCAGCTTGTCCCGCAGCCTGGTCTCGTAGCCGTTCTTTGAGTTCTTTTCATCTTGAAGACACGTTGCCTCGTCGGGACTGATCTTCTGCTGGGCGCTTAGTTGGCTGAACTTGTCAACCATCTTGCGTGAGGCGTGAAGCTGGCCGACCAACTCGTCGATTTCGGGGGTCAGGCAGAAGAGCCAGTAGAGATCGCTCTCGTGGGACTTTTGCTGGCTTTCGGTGCGAGTCCCTTCGATACGCTTCGTAAGTTCGTCAGCATCATCGGCCTCGCACAGTGTCAACAGAAGTTCACCTTCATCGCCGATACCTGTGCCATCGAAATTGATCCCAATACGGAACGAGCGGTTCTGGAAGCGGTAGGTCTTGAATTCCGGCTCATCAAAGATTTGGTGAAGTGCGGTTCGTGCCAGTTCATTTCGTTCACGAGGTTTCGGTTCCAGATGGCCCCGGCGTTCGGTCTCCCAGTTCTTCTCTTGAGCGGTCTGGAGTTTCCAGCCTTCCTCGGTGTTGCGGATGAATTGGGCGGTATTCAGCCGCTTCACCGCAGCTTGAACTTCGGCCAGGGGTGTTGCCTTGCCGACTTCATCGACCAGCACAGCGGCGAGATTGGCCTCCGTGCGTGGAAGATCACGAATGAACTCTAGGAGGCAGATGGCTTTGGCGATCCGTAAGGCCCAACCGTGATCTTCGGCGTCGTTCTTGAACCTCTCGGCGATTTGGTAGATGTCAGTGCGCTTCTCATTCGAGAGGTTGCCTTCCACCAACTCGAACACCTTGTCAAGCGTTACGAGGGCACCGATGGGCCTCTTGGCGAGAGCTGTGCGATCCGACACCAACATCTCGTATGCCTGTTTGATGATCGTGCGGTTGCTGCCGCCGTAGTGCCGTGGCGCACCTGGCTGAAGTCGAATGCCCGACATAATCCCGATGCAGAGGTCGATGTAGTGCGGTGGGTAGGGGTAATAGTTGATGAAATCGTTCTCGTTGATGTCGGTGCGGCGGGTGGTGCGTTCCAGCCGTAGTGCAGCGTTCAATTGACCTTGGTTGTCGGAGAAGAGCTTCCTCAACGGCTTCTCAGCTTCGGTCTTCTTTGCCAAAACACGCTTGGTCGCCACTTCCCGGATGTCGGAAGGGGCCAGGTCAACTCGGTGGCGGAAGCGGTCCTGCAACTTGGCTAGTTCAACCCGCTTGGAGTCGATGGCGGCAACCACTTCGTCCAGCTTTTCCTGGGATGTGACCACGATCCAGCACGGAGCCTGGATCTTGCCTTCTTTGAGTAAGTTCTTGCCGACTTTGCCGAACTCCTCGATGGTCGCCCGTAGGTCTTCGATCTTGTCGCCGCTTCGAGCAACATGTTGACCCACCTCGTCAATGATGAATACAAGGGCCTTACCCTTGCGGCGGCGACCCCAGAGATCGAAAGTGCGCCTGACCACTTTGCTGACGGAGATTGATGCGTCCCGATTGCGTTGGGAGTGCGACCACGAATCCGCCGAGGGATAGAGCTTTGGATCAAGCTGATGAAGAATGGCGCTGGCACGTGACAACTTCTGCGCCCCGGCCCGGACGGTTTCCCATTCTTTGTCCAGCAGACTCTTGCAGGTGGCGATGAACTCGGCCAGTCTGCCTTCGGTTTCAAGTTCGATTTCAAGTTCTGCGATGTCGAAGTCTTCCGAGTAGCCAAGCTCACGCAAGAGCACGGTGTACATCAACTCGGCAATTCGTTGCGTGACCTTTCGGGTGTCGGCCTCCTTCGCCACTTCAAAGAGGATGACCTCGGTTGGCGTCTTGGCGTTGATTAGGTCGAGCAGGTCGCTGGTGCGCTGATCGTCAAGTTGCTGCTTGAAGAGATCACCGAACTTCTTACCCATGACCGTGCGGTTTTGCAGTGCGTAGCCGAGGTTTTTGGCAAACGAACTTTTGCCGGATCCGAAGAAGCCCGATACCCAGACGCCCACGCTTTCATTTGGATCGCTGGGAGCGTCAGCGACGGCTTTGAGTACATCGTAGTACTGGTCACGGATACTATTGGTGGCGACGTATTCTGTGATCTCGGCATAGACCGATTGCTCGTCCGCCTGATCGACTTGGATGATCTCTTCGATCTTGCGGGTGAGATCACGTGTCAGCAGATCGCCAATGGTCTTCATTTGGTCACCGTTTTCGTCAGCCATAAATTTTCACTCTGTAGTTGCCCAGTGCATCCCGGTCTTTCAAGTCCATGAAACGTAGGCCCGTCGTGCCTTCGATGGAGCCGGGGTAAAAGAGAACTGTTGTCACTTTGGTCTTGCCGTGCATCTTGTCGAGGAGCATCGACACATGGAAGATCCCAGGCGACATCGCTGCCACTCGGGTCAGGAGAACGACCGAATTCTCCGGGTTGATTGAGGCGAGTCGTTCGGCAAGCAGGTCCCAGAGTGGCACCCAGACCTTGCTCGATAGATAGGTGGTCACCTGCTGCTGGGCTTCAACGTAGCCCCGCTGCTTTTCCAATTCGATGACGGCTTCCAAACCTTCGTCATCGTCCTTCTGATGAACCTTCTCCAACGCCGACCAAAGCAGGTCCGACAACGGGATGACGTGAACCTCTTTGCCGTAGGCTCCAAGGCGACTGGTCAGCAACTTGATCTGCCACCGAAGCTGCCATTCCTCGGTCGGGTCGTATCGCATGATCGCAAAGGGGAGATCGTGGTAGACGTTGATCCTCGGCGGTTCGGCAACGAGGTCGCTCTCCAGAAGAGCGATGCTATCTTTCAGCGAGGACATTCGCATACTCCTCAAGAGACTGAGCAGGGAAGGTCAACCGAGTGACGCTCCCGGCAACGTGATACTCCAGCAGGCCACGCTGGTGCGCTTCAAACAAGAATCTCTCGACGCCTTCCCGCTGTAGGAAGAAGAGCTTCCAATCAGGCAACTCGATCAGCTTTGCACCCGATGGTTGGTGTTGCTTCAGGTAGAACACGATGTAGGCAAACGACTCCACTGGGAGGTATGCTGAGGCGATCTTCTTGTTAACCGCACCCTCAAGGACGCCAAAGTCCCTGAGCGTTGACATTACACCTTGGGCGGCGTGAACCAATGTCGATTCGGTCCATCGACTGATCGTCTTCCCTTCATCCACCCGCTCTTTCAATGACCGCTGCACGTCTTGGACCGTGATGTGCAGCAAGCCTTGCTCTCTCCTTGGAAAGAGGACTTCTGTGACCACATCGTGCAGCAGATTGTCGTTCTTGGCGGAGTGGAAGTAGAACAGGCGGTCGAGCGCAGCCGTTGGGAACTTGCCCCGAACAAGCGTCACGAGCGATTTGGTCACTGCTGGTTCGCTGAGGTAACGCTGCCGGAATATTCCCAGGATGTCCTCGACACGTGAGCGAGACGCCTTGCCAAAAACGTTCTCCCGTCGAGTCCGGCTGAGGTTTTCATCGACCGTGGCACCGAGATCCCAGTGAGCGAGCAGCGTCTTCGTGTCTCCGATCAACGCTCCCGCTTTGATGATTCTGGACGTGTAAGGTGCAGACGACCGAGGCGTGGAGTTGGATGCCATCTGCCTTAGCGCACCGTCTTCCCGAGTTCGAGTTCCAGAGCCTTCCGGTTCCTCTCGATCATCTCCACCAGGAGCGCAGACACCGACGCCCGACCGCCCCTCGTCCTGGCACGCTCGAAGGCGACCCTGTTGAGCAGTTCCCAAAGATCGGCGGGAAGGTGGACGCCAGTGGTCTTGTAGGGGCGCTCCGGTGGTTCGGATACGGCTGTCTTCTTTGCCATGTTGACAGTGTATCGCTTGTCAATTGGCGATTGGCGACGGTGGCACTCTCCCGGCACCACCATCAGGGGCTAGGTCTTCTTGCGGCTGAAGACGTAATCACCTTTCGCCTCATCGAATCGACCTTCCATCAAACACACATCGTCGTTGCCAACACATGCAAAGACGCCGATAATCTCTTCGATGCTTATCTCCAGTAACTCCTTGGACCGCCGCCGATCCGAGGTCACGAGAATCCCCTGCAAACCGCCATCCTCTCCGAGCAGCAGACCAAACACGTAGCTGTGGACAATTTGGTTGCACAAAAATGGCAGTGGCACAGTCCGCTCATCCGGTGTGTCCAAATCGTACAGTTCGTCAAGTTTGTGCGAGTTCATCTGGTGGATCACTCGCCCCTTGGATGAATGAGAGCGGACTCGAACGCTCATGTTCGCAACGTCATCTGTGAGTTTGCCGGATTCCGTGAGCTTTCGGATCGAATAGAACCCGAGCATGATGCTCTGCTCACAACGGGCACTTGAGGCGTCGGGCCAGCGTTTCTGGCGCATCCTCTTTTGCAATGCCTCAGCTTGCTTCAAGAGATCGGATTTCCAATAGAACGATTCCCAAATCACTGACTTTCACGATAACGCCAAACCGCTCGACCGAAGAAGGCACGAGGTCAGGTGTCAGCGGTACACGAACGCTCTATTGGTGCGTGGCGGCGCATCTGGTGAGACAATCTGAACGAGAGAACATTCTGATGTCTTTTCGTTTTGGCGGTTTGCGAAGCCTTGGTAACGGGATCAGCGTTTCGATCCGGGCCGACAAGGACGGATACCTCGGACGTGAGTGCCCGAACCCCGACTGCGAGGAGTATTTTAAGGTCACACCGGGAACCGGAGTCCAGGGTCCAGCGCCCTGCCATTGCCCTTACTGCGGTCACACTGGAGAATCGAACACGTTCTGGACACGAGAGCAAATCGAATACGCCAGATCGGTGGCAAAACAGAAGATTGTGGAGGCAGTGCGTCAGGACCTGAAGGCAATGGAGTTCGAGCACAAGCCCAAAGGACCATTCGGAATCGGGATCAGCATGAAGCTGCAACCGGGCGCTCCTGTGCCGATTCGTTGGTATCGAGAAAAGCGGCTTGAAACCGAAATCGTCTGCGACCAATGCACTCTGAGATACGCCATCTACGGTGTCTTCGCTTGGTGCCCCGATTGCGGCATCCACAACTCGCTCCAGATTCTCGGAAAGAACCTCGACGTTGCGAAGAAGAAGTTGGCACTGGCGGAAACCGTCGAGGCCGAACTGGTCGAGGCGCTGGTGGCTGACGCACTTGCGGGTGTGGTGTCCACCTTCGATGGATTCGGGCGAGAACTCTGCTCGGAAGGCGAGAGCAAGGTCTCGTTCCAGAGTCTTGAAGGCGGCAGGAAGCGTGTCCAGCAGAGGTTCGGCTTCGACATGGCAGGTTGCGTATCGGAGGAGGAGTGGGTGTCGGCTCGTCGCAGCTTCCAGAAACGGCATCTTCTCGCTCACAAGATGGGGGTGATTGACGACGAGTATGTCGAGAAGGCTGGTGATCCTACTGCCGTCGTGGGTCGCAAGATATCTCTGACCGCCGACGAGGTATCCCAACTAATCGAAGTCATGACGAGGCTTGGGACACGCCTGTTCGACGGCTTGAAAGGGGCGCACTAGCGATGGCGACTGTGTTAGGTGTGTGCGCCTTGTGCGGCAACAGAAGAGAATTGCAGGACAGCCACCTGCTCCCCAAGGCGCTGTACAGGTTCGTCCGAGCAAAGACCAAGGGCAGCACTAGTCCTATCGTTGTCACTCGGGATGCTGCCTGGAACACAGACAGACAGATAACGAGGCATTTACTGTGCTTCGACTGCGAACAGCGGTTCTCTAAAAATGGAGAAGACTGGAGCTTGAGGCAGATTTTCCGTGGCGAGAAGTCGTTCAAGCTCCTCGACATCCTCAAGGCTTGCACGCCTGTGGCAACCAAGCCGGATTGCACGATCTACGCCGTAGCTGATGTGGCTGAACTCCGGGTACAAGACCTCCTTTACTTTGCTGTAAGCGTGTTCTGGCGGGGCGCTGCAACGGATTGGTCGATTGACGCACACGTTCTAGAGCGACTGCAGTTCGGCCCCTTGTACATGACTGCGTTCAGGGAGTATCTTCTCGGCAGAGCCGGGTTCCCCACCAACGTAGCTCTGCATGTTGAGGTCTGCGACGATCCGACGTTGGCCGCTACAACGCTGATTACTCCTGCTGGTGCGAATGCTGCCGGGTTCCATCGCTACGGCTTCATGATTCCCGGCGTTGCGTTCCACCTATTTGTTGGGCAGATGATCCCATTCGAGATGCGTTATTGCTGCATTGCCACCGGGGAGAATCGACTACTGCTGAGGCGGAACTACGAGCAGTTCGTGAAGAGCAAGTTCGCTCACTTCATGAAGACCTCAAAACCCTCGGCTCGTTTGAAGGCGATGGAGTGAAGGACCACTTTCGGCATCGCCTCATCGGACTGTACCAAAGCGCACCGCCAAGAACGCCCACTCGTCCCTTCGATTCAAAAGGAGCCGGAAAGCCGCTCCCCTGTAACTTTCCGGTCGCTTTGCGCTCTTGACGCTCACCGCCGCTTGGCCTTCTCGATTACATCGGCGGCGAGCGGATCGACGTTCAGACGACTGTTTGAAGTGTAGGATCGGTACAGCAACACGGCGAGAAAGAGGATTGCCGCCGATACAAGCCATAGAAGAGTACGGTTCGTCCTCATGTCACTTCCCGATTTGCTCTTTGGCCTTTGCCTCTGCTGGCCCGATCACCTTGTCGTTCAGCACCGCCAACAACCCGTCTTGATCTTCGTACAAGAACGGCTTCAGCACCCACGGAAACCGCCTGAAGTGCTCGAACATTCCGTACTCCTGCTGAGAGGCCAGAAGAAGCGGCTGAACGGGGACGGACGGCAGCGTTGGAACGATTGCCATCAACTCCTGAGGGATACTCTTCGCATCAGTGATGTCTGCGATGACGAACCGGGCCATGTGCGCCAGCGTCGAGACGGTCTCGGTGATGTCTCGGTTCGATGGCTTCTCAAAATCGAAGAGTACAGGCAGGTAGTCTCTCTTGCGAAGTTCGTCACGGATGGCGTCGAGGATGGCCTTGCGGTCGGGCGTGAATCGGCCAAGGATGAGGACCACCTTTGACGTGATCGTGTCTATGACGTGGCGGATCTTTTCGTTGTTCAAGAGCAGGTAAATGAATTGAGCGACTTCGAGCGTGTCTACTGTCACGCTTGGTTGGTCGTCTCGATTTATGTATAGGTTCTGCTGAAGTCCTGGCGTTCCTTCTAGGCACCACGCAGAAACTCCGTGAACATGGCACGCCCGAAAGACCGCTCCTTCTACGTCCACTTGCACGAATCTACAGTGATCCAGATTTGCGTTCAGCACTTCGGCACTATTCAAGACGCTACGATGAATCGTGGCGAGGGTGAAATTCACTCGGTCGAGCTTACTGTGTGAGAGATCACATTCTAAAACGTAAGCGTTAACACATTCGGCGTTCGTCAGGTCTGCTTCAGCGAAGTTTGACGTCACGATCTTGGCACCGTCGAAACTGGCCCATATGAGCTTGGCTCTCGTGAAATCGCAACTGCGAATATGGCAACGTGAGAAGTTGCAGTAAGACAGATTCACACCGGAGAAGTTGACTTTCTCGTAGGTGGCCCCGGTGGTTAGCATCGTCCCACATAAATCGGGTGCGATCTGGGGGTTGGCTCTGCGCCAGTCGTTCCAGATGTCCGTACCAGCGGTGAAGAGCCTAACGTGCTCTGGGTGCGACATTGCCGTCAACTGTACGCCACCGTCACCCAACGTCGCAACCATCATGGCCCACAACCTTTGCTGAACGAAGCGCCAGCGGAGAATTGAATCGAATCCTCGGCGAGTGGGCATCACGGTTGAACAATGACGGTGACGACCACCTTCTCACGTCAGTTGACAATAGTACGAAAATACTGTACGATAATAAGAATGCGCTGTGCCCTCTACGCCCGAGTCAGCACTACCGACCAGAACTGTGAGATGCAGCTTCGGGAGCTTCGGGAGTACATCTCCCGGCGTGACTGGAAGAGCGGTGGCGAGTATGTGGACACCGGGTTCTCAGGCGCAAAGGCCAGCCGCCCTGCACTTGATCACCTGATGGCCGACGCCGCACAGCACAAGTTCGACGCCGTGGCGGTCTGGAAGATTGATCGTTTTGGCCGTTCCGTGCTCCACCTGAGTCAGCAGTTGGCGGCGCTCTCTAGTTACGGCATCCGGTTCATTGCCACGAGTCAAGGGCTGGACACAGACCAATCGAATCCTACGGCTTCACTTCTGCTACACATACTCTCCGCCGTGGCTCAGTTTGAACGTTCGATGATTCAGGAAAGAACTCTGACGGGAATCCGTGCCGCCCAAGCTGCCGGCAAAGTAGTTGGACGCCCCAAGCGCATCTTCCGTCGTGATGAAGTTGTGCGGCTCCGGGATCAGGAAGGTCTGTCCTGGCGTGCCATCGGCAAGAAGCTAGACATCCCAGCGATGACGGCACTCGATTCTTACCGTAACTCGGCCCCGGCAGCTTGTACGGAAACTGTCCCGGTGGAGGAGGCCGTCCAGGGAAGCAAACGCAAGGGAAAAACCGCCGCCGTTTAGCTGTACGGAACTGACGGTTTTTCGGACACCTTCACAACAGCAAGAAAGGTCATTGATGATCTGCGAACCATGCAAATGTGGACGGCATGAAGACTGCACTCTCACCGACTGCGATTGCCAGGAGCGACGAGAGCAGGAATCGGTTGAGCAGCGACTCCGGGCGATTCGTGCGACCGACGAACGCCTTGCCACTTCCGTCTACAGCACATTGCTCTATGGCGGGTCGGCAGAGGCTCGGATGCTGACAGATGGCGCCGGAAGGGATGCGGTACGGCTTTTCGTGTGCCAAGTCATCGGAACCCTTCGGTCGATGAACTGCTGAACCAGGAGGACAATGACGAAACCATCCAAGAACGCACTTTCTCAGGCGCTCAAAGTAGTGAAGCCCGAGATCACGCAGACGGAACTGTTCATGCTGATCGACGTGCCCAAGTGCTTCACCACGGTAACTCGTTACTGGCTAGGGACGTACAACCCTAAACCGTGGGAGGACCGCAGTGAGGAAGAGCGGACTGCGGCTCTCGAAGAGGCACGACGATTGATCTCCGCTGCGGCGATGCGATGACGACCCGACGTGTCGCTATTCTTCTCCATTTGGAGGCCGACGTCAGCAAGTCGTTGTGGGTGCACCCCGGCGTCGAAGTCTATCGAATTCACGGACCAGATGCCGAGAATCAGATTGACATGACAACCAGAGGCAATTGCTGGCGCTACACCAACGACGAAAAGAACTGGGGAAACCTATCGACTGACCTTTTCCCGGCGCACTGCCATCTCGGATCATCACGTTCTCGCCTATCTGCATACACCCACCGGGTCTTCTGCGATACCAATTAAGGCGAGGTTGATAGGCAGCTGGCTCGCTTCGGTCTCGCTACAGGGTTTTGTCGTCCGGATGTCACCACCCAGAACAGCATCCGACCAGGTGGGTTAAGATCGGCCTAGATGCCCAGACTTTCCGACATGAATCTCCCTACCGAGATTCAGAAGGCCAACATACTCAGCGCAGCATTCCTCCGGATGGGAAACGAGCGTGGCACTGATTGGACTGAGGGCGACGGTCGAATGCTGTTTGACGTCGTCAACTTGATCCAGAGTCTGTTGGAGCGTTGCGTCGATGCAGCGTTACGCTCATCGGTGATGGAACTTTCAGTTTGCGTGAGGAACCTGTTTGAGCTAACTGTCATTTCGGACTACCTATCCCGAAGCAGTGCGAACCGCATTCGGTTCGAGGGGGAATGCGCTCTGGACACATTGGAGGTAATGGATAGCCTCAGGCGAATCGACGAGCGAGATCCGAATAATGAAGCCAATCTCATAGTCCAAGCCAAACAGAGGGAACTCGAAGATAAAATCGCCTTTCTTGGGTTGACAGGCAAAAGACCGAGAGACACAAGGCTGATCGCAAGAGACATTGGACGAGAGGACGATTTCTCGGAAATCTACAAAGTCTACTCAAAGATGAGTCACCCATCCGCTTGGGCGATTCTTGGCGGGAGGGACGTTTCTACTGAGTGGGAGAGCCTTTCTCTCTATCTGATGCTTAGAGCGAATGGGTACGCCGCTGAGTGCTTCCAGCATCTCTTCCTCACGATTTCAACGCCAACGTGACCTTTCCACATCAAACGGCGCAGGCGACTTGGCTAGCCCAATCCTGACGCTCACTTTCCGTAACTTGTTCCTCCGACAAATGGATATTTCTTATCGGAACCCACCCGCACGTTCGACCTGCCTCATTGCGAAATGGTCCGCACGGCAATTGGCGTGCGGTATTTACGGCTCAATTTTACAGCCCGACTACTTCCCATCCTCGAAGGTGCTTTTCGAGGGCAACCTTGTTTGGACGTTGGGACCGATTCTGTGGTTGGCGAAGAGGCTTGCCATGCCACTCTCCGTAGACTGTGTTGCTGATCGACTTGTCCACAACCACCGTGAGGGTGATGGGATCGACACCTATCTTGCCCAGATCAAAGAGGATATGAAGGTCGCTACGCAGAAGCAGACCATTTTGGATGTGGTTGGTATCCTGCCCCCTGTATCCGACAATGTGAGCGGCTTCGAGTGCGTCCACGCAGTCGCAGCCCGAGATGGCACAGCGGCCCCCGTAGGCTTCCAGCAGCGTGCTTCGGAACTCCGGTTGCCCACGCCGCAAGGTTACTGAGCGCACAACCTTTTCCCTGCCATCCTGAACGCTCGTTGGATCGAACAGCCCCTCATCGTCAGCCTTCTCTGCGTCAGCAATCAGTTCATGGGCCACTACGCCGCCCGGAGTCCTCTTCAACCTCTCTATCTCGTTTCGAGTCACGATCTCAAATCCAAGCTCCCTCAGTGGACGGACAACCTGTGCAATCCCTCCACCAAAGGAATTTGTGGTCAGAGGTTGATCGGGGAACTGAATGCTAAAGGCCCGTCCGAAGATCGCTTTCGAGTCGTATTGCTTGCCTTCATGCCGGATGAGATGGGTCAACGCCTTGCCAAACTTGTATGTGCGGAGGAACCTGTCTTGCCCCATCAAGTCGTATTCGGCCAACGCTTGCAGCACTGCATTTCGATCTGAGAACTTTGCGAGTTTCGCCATGCAGCAATGATGTCAGTTCCAAGGTGTGTCGGGCGACTGAGAGGGCCGACAGCGAGGTTGACCGACCTTCATATCTTGTTCTGATTCAACCAGTCCATTAACTCATAGGCCGTGCGGCAGTATATCGGAAAAAGCAACAGCAACGCATTCGTCTCATGCCGCTCCAACTTCCTACCAGTAGGGTGACCGGAGTCGTTCCGAGTCCGCCGGATCAGATCGAAAATGCCGCCAAGATGCTGTTCGAGATTTGACGACACGCTCCTTGGAAGTTGCGGCGAGGCGACTCGGAGGCGTCCCATCAGTTGATCGTGCTGCTGTTTCGCCTTCTTTCCCGATGTCTCTTGACGAAACTTGTCCTGCTTCTGCTGAGTGTCAAGAGCGCCACACACTGCTGCGACGAGATTTAGCAGCATTTGCTCGGCAGCGACGCCGATCATTACTGCGGTGGCGAGATGATTCCCGGCACGAAAGGTCTGCAACGCTTCTCCGAGATACAGAAACACCGTCGAGTCTATCGAAGGGCAATCTGCATTTAGCCTCAAAAGGTAGCCGTCAGGATCATGAGGGAGGACTTCTCCGGCTGCGAAGCAGTGTTGTCCGTACTCAGTAGCATGGAGAAAGGGCAGGTTGGGACTCTGCCAGCCATTACCGGGGGTATAGATCCCTTCCAAGATCAGCGCCCAAATCCCCTCACAGATTCGGTCTTTCAACGCCTCCTCTGCGTTGTACATCGGAGGCCGATCAAGTAAACCTCGCTTAACGGCCATATCTATGACCGCCGTGGTGACGTGGCCTATTTGAAGGCCACCGGAAGCGGTGCTTAGTTTGGCCGAAAGGATTAGGCTTCGGATGGACGTAGAATCCAGCTCTGGCATGTGGCTCCCGAATCATCGAGCATACCGACAATTGCCCTCAAGACGCCTGGAACACACCTTCGCCCACAGCTAATGACGATCTGCTGCGGTATGGGGCTTGCTGGCTCGTGGTGACTTTGAGGAATTGTGCTGAGTTTCCCCGGCGCACAGCCATTTCGCATCCGCAAGCCTTCTCGCTGATGACCCTCGTTTGGCCGATACCAACTCCACCACCTTCAATAGCTAGTTCCTACGTCCCAATCCGGCAATCCGGCTATCTCCACCGCATATTGCTCCTCCAAATCGTGACTGCCGAACTGACGGCGGCGTGTGGTCGGATCTATTCTGGTATCCGTATGTGAAAGCCGCTCCATGAACAGATCGTTGCCGCAGCCACTGACGATCTTATGAGATATCCGCAGGGGAATCAGCAGAGGAGGACCTTCTCCATTTCGATTCAGTCCAACCAGCAGACTCCGATGCCCACAGAAGCGTGCCGCTCTTGTTTCGAGCCTCTGTATGCTCCGTGTCCGTGTCATCACCGCAAGAGATATCTCGATGCCCTCGACTTCGTGAAATCTTGTGCCGTGAAGGTTGAGCCAGTGGACTACGAATGGTGGGACTGGAAAGCCGCTCGTTCTCACAAGTACGGCCACGACAAGATAATAGAAATCTCGTCGTTGGCATACAGGATCTACGGTTGGGACGTGATGACCTCAGTTCTCATACACGAATTCGGGCACTGTGACCTGTTCAATGAAGGCGTTTGCGAAGGTGGGTCGTCCGACGAAAGCCTAAAGGTGGAGGACTTGGCAAACCGTCGTGGTTGGGACCTCATGCCGTCCCACCTTGTACCTGAAGACTACGCTCGTCATCGGGAGTTCTTCCTCCAGTCGTACCTGGAGGGAGACTGGACAAAAGAGAAGTGCCTGTCCAAGTGGAGAGAGTACCAGCACCCTCCTCGGCCAGAGAAATCTGTAGGCGAGGATCGTCATGATTGAGGTCGTCAAAAGCGGGACAGCGGAGAGCGACAAGCATCTCATGGAGCTTGCCGAACGCTACGGACAAGTCGTTTTTCCGACCGAGGATGATGATCTTGATCTGACACATTGGTGGGTCGTCAGAGAGGATGGTGCCGAGTTGCTGTATCTCGGCACGCCTGACACGTTCTCGACGTATGTCCAAGAGCGAAATGGTGGTGTCCAGTAGTTGCGCCGGACTGGATTGACCGTCACGTTCAACGGTCACAGTCCTCTCCGATGGCCTGGAAGAACCGACCTTTTCATTGCTGAGCCTCGTGGATTGGAAGCCTATGCGCCCATGACGGCCTAAACTTGAAGAGCGGTGCAGCGATGAAGAAGAAATCACCTGTTCTCAAATTCCAGAGACCGAATCGTGCACTCGGAGGAGACGGGCGATCCTGGCACAACGGCGGCGACATCGAAATCGGTCTCTATGCCCGATCCCTTCGGAAAGCTGCGAAGACCCTTATCGCCACGCTGGATCTGAAACCGCACCCTAGAACTGCGTGGGATGGTTGCCCGGTTGTATTGCTATACCGAGAGGCAGTCGAGCTACATCTGAAAGCCTTGGTAGGGGAAGGCTCCAACTTCCTGCCGTCGCCAACCGATCCGATCTCCCTTTACAAAACACATTCCCTGCGTTGGCTGGCGCAGATTGTGTGCCAGATCATCAAGGCGGTGAGTTGGGAAGAGCAGTTCAAATGCGACGGCATCTCCACCCTTGCCGACTTCAGTGCGGTCGTAGACGAACTTGAAACGTTGGAGCCAGTGTCCGTAGCGGTACATTCAGGTGGCCGTGTCCATGACGGTTCGGTGCCGCAGCAGCTACAACCACCGAACGTTGTGCAGTTTGCAGAGAGGCTGGACTGTCTCCTGGAGCTTTTGGATTCGACTGCTGATGCGTTGGCAGCGGAGTACGATTTGCGGTCGCATCCGGCGCTCGAACCCGAATGGCCCGATGGCACGCCGACGTTTCAGTGAGGACGCCCGGTTCGCACACGCCGCCGCTAGGCCATCGCACCGTACCTAGTGTTGATGTACTTGGCCCACTTTCCGACTTTTCGGACGTTCCGCAGTGCGACCTGCGCCCATGATAGCGTCGTTCACATGAATGGTCCCGATTATTCTCAGCTTCTATTGCAGTTGGTGAAAGCGGTTCAAGAAAATGCTGCGAAGGATTGGGTGTACTATGTGTCGGCTGTCGTGACTGCCGCAAGTGCCGTCTTGGTGGCCTGGTCGGTGTTCCTCACGAGACGCATGCAGCAAGCCGCCGAGATCCAAGCGAACGCAAGCACTGCCACGATGCGTGAAGCGCAACTTCAGAGAGAGCAGTCGGAACGGCAGTTGAAGGAAATGCAGGAACAGGCGAGATTTTCGCAAATGCCAGTCATCATCCTAGACCACGGCGACCAGATGTCCACGACGATTGCCAACATTGGGGCGGGACCAGCGTTCACGATCAGGGTGATCGTTGAGAGTACAGCCGTGAGCTTGAAGGAACCGCTTGAAATCGGCGTATTGACACCGGGGGGAAATGGAAAGCTCGACCTATCTGTGTTAGTTGAGCATCCAAAAGATGAGTTCCTCACGGTGCCGCTGACCAGACTTCGACAACGACTGGCTGGTGACATTCCAGTCGAACTTGTAATCACCTATAGCGATCTTGCAGGGCGAGAGTACTCCACCAGGATCAGAGTCGTAGGTGACAAGAATTCGACGCTGCGATTTCTCTCTCACTCTCTCATCGCCGGGACGCAACCGTTTTAACGGAACGGGGTGAACCGCACAGGGATTCCAAATGCTCCGCTCCAACGCCTGTCGGCAACCTCGAACCCAAATAGTTTTCAAGAGGACTGCGAAGCAGCGTGGCCCAGGGCCACGCCCTACGGGATCATTTGGAACCGATCATATAGAACCTCGAATCTAGGAAACGCCTGATAGCAGGATCAGAAGCCCGCACTGGTACTATCTGATCTGCCACCAGCGAAAATCTCGAAGCTGAGGTTTCCACCTGGCCGTCCTCGAATCAACCTGGACGACTTGGAATCATCTTAACGACAGCGTTGTTACCGTCGATGGGCGCTAGGCATATTCCTTTCGCAGTACCCGGCTCCGTGTCCCATAGCCCGTAGTATGGAGCCTTCCGTCTTCTCAAGCCGCTACCGTTGATTCCCCGTTCCAACCTGAGGTTCTTGCTGTCAGCTTTGGTCTGAGAGGCATCTGACAAGCCCCTAACTGAATGCCCTCAACTCCTGCCGTTTCCGCCGACCTCTCAGGTGAGTGCCTTCAGTGAGTATGTATACGTCGCCGATACCAGAAGTGCCGGAAAGAACACACTTTCTCGCATTTCTTCAGATCGTCAGGCACCATCGCAGTTTCGTTCGGTCTCCTGCTCATCTCAGAATCTTCAATCCTATTGCGTGTTATGTTCCGGCCCATTCCCTAACCCCTACGCAGCGTCGGCAAGTCGCTCAGAAGCCCGTACAGCGCAAGCAATGGCATATCCTGACACCGTTCTGACCAGGCTTCCATCCGCCACCATCTTCGACAACATCATCCGCACTGCCGACCTCTTCAATCCGGTCGCTTCGGCTATGTCCTTCGGCTGACATGCTCCAGACTCAACTGCCGCAATGATTTCGATTCTGCTCGTCCCATGTTTGCGTCGAACTGGCTGCGTTGCTTGCCAAGCTGCGACGTAAGCTGCCGTCTTTTCCCTGGCCCTCTCAATGGTCGTGGCGAAGTTCTTCTTCGGCTTCAGCGAATGCTTTTTGCACCATGCTTTGTAGAAGGTCATGACCTCTTCATCGGTCGCCCCAACATTCATCAGCCGCATCGCCAACTGGATCTCAAAACCGCTCTTCGTCTTGTCCTCCATGCTCTTCAGTGGTCGCTTGTTCCACACCGCCATGTTTGCCTGTTTCCTGAAAAACCGGAATCTGGTCTGGTCTATAACGGTACTCAACTGGTCTGTCACTTTTTGGTACTTCTCATTTCCTGGTGTGCTTGAGTTCAGGTGAGTGAACGGTTCCATTTCGGTCATCCATCTGGTTCGGATCCAATCAGGAACTGGAGGAAGGATGGAGTCTGGTCCTGAAGGATGCGAAGCACAAGATGGCAACTCATCAAGACCAACAACGATTTCGTAGGAACCATCAGTTGTGGTGGAGAACGGTAGGACAACGTATCCATCATTGCCGTAACGAATATCGACACCCGGCAACCACTTGTTTCGTGTCTTGAACGAGAGTTCTTCTGGTGAACCGAAATAGTAGTGATGGGTGCCACCAGAGGGAGTTCTGACGGTGAAGGTCCTTTGAAGGCCACCAGCTTTCTCTATCGAAGTTGGTACCGCTGATCCATCCTTCAGGTCTACATCCACAATGAAGGCTCTTGTGGGAACCAGTGCCCAATTCGCAGTTGGGAATCGTTCGAGCCAGTCTTCGGCAACCTGGATCTCATCGGTGTTCATCGTCTTCCACGCCCATCGGTACATCGGTTTCTTAGAATTGCGTGCCAGTGGGAACACTCGTCCAAACTGCATGAACTGGATCAAAGTCTCAAGATTCATCTCCCTTCCTGTCACGGCGGTGCAACGTGACGTGACGGGAATATCTATACGCAAGAAGTGACGGCAGTTCGGGATCTCCGTGCCGCCAATGCCGTTCGATGTCGTTCAACGGTCAGAAGTGTGGTTTCTGCGCCATTTCAGGCGAGTCGCAAGGGCATCGTCGCATGAATCGCCGATTTGTCAACACCGCCTGAGATTGGTCGGGTGCTTCAACAGCGGCGGTGGCTCTGGCATCACGTGGCGCTAAATAGGTACAGCTACTTAGCTACCGGAGACACCACCACATGAAGAAAGAGGCCAACCACTGCCTGACGCTTCGGATCGAGCCGCAACTGGATGAAGTTCTGACTGATGCTTGCTGGACAACACGAACCACAAAAGCAGCCTGGATACGTTCCGCACTCCGACGGTCACTCGGAATCGAAGACCCAATGCCGAGACGAATGCGAAAGGAGACGACCCTATGATGCCGCACTCACTACAGACAGATTCACGAACGGTCCTCGAAAGTTGGGCGATGCAGCACTTCAAAAACGAAGTCTGGGACACGGTTCTCCACAACGATCCCGGCACGCTGCCCGAGTCTGTAATCGAAGCCATCGAGGATCGAGTGCTGGCCGATGCTGTGGAGTTGATCTCCCGGCTGAACGACGACTGCCTTCGAGACAAGAAATACATGAACATCATGATCGGTGACGCAAACAGTGACACTAGAAACCAACTGCGAAAAGCTGCGGCACGGCAAGCATGGGAGAAGCAGCGGAGGACACGAGTATGAGCAGCCGGGAATCAAAACTCACAGCCAACCAGTCGAGAATCATTAAACTCCTGGCGCACTCAACGCTGCTGCCAAGCTACGTGTCCGACCCCATACTGGCTGGCAATCCTCCGCCGCTGACCGAGATCGTGGATGCCCTACTGATTCACGCCCTCGATTGTGAAGCGACCCTAGCCGACGATCCGCAGGACACACTCAATCACCGCCGCATTGTGAGAAGCGTATGCACGGCAAGTTTCCTGGCGGCGTTGGCGATTGGAGACGATTCCGTGTGATCAAAGGACTCGCACGCAACGTCTCCTTTCTAGGAATGGAAGGCTCAGCCACGTTCAGGTAGTTGACGATCCGGCTTTCATCCAGTTGAACTTCTCGAATGGCAGCGTGGCGTACTTCTTGGAATGTTTGACGATCACTTTCCACGCCGTTTCCCGATGATCGGTTTGTGCCTTCCGAGGGCGTGAGTTCGGACCCGGTGGTGTGCGTACCCCCTTCAATCCGTACCTCTCCTTGGAATCTCGCCAGTCGATGTCTTCCTGTTCTCCATTCTTCATTGTTGAACGAGAGTTGTTGACTTCTTGCATTGCTTCGATAAACTCAGGGTCACCCCACCCAAGCTCTACCTGAACATCAGCAATGATCTCTTCAGGCGTAGTTGCCCACGGCAGCCTAATGAACTCAGCGTAACTCTCAATTGGCAGAAGACTGAGGAACGCATCGTAGTATTCCCGCCTCACGCCGTAACCAGCAACATCCAGTTCGCCAAGACTGTCCGTACGAGGATCTCCGTTCTCGTCGAGATACGGCAACCACCCTACCTCGATACCAAGTCTGAAGGTCTGCGCCGGGACGATATCACGCACGCCTTCTTCCGTCAGATGCCCACCCACCTCGGCCACTGTGGACAAAAGCGTATCGTACGCCCATTCAATATGCTGTGCGGTTTGGCGTGCCTGATCTGAGAAGTCACCTATCACGGCAATGACGGCGTCCCGATATTGGTCAACTTGTGCGGCGCTCATAGTTCCGGCTCAGATTCTAACAAATCTCCCACCATCCTTCCACTGTGTTTCGGGGCATTCCCACGTAATCTGGAAATGTAATCAGCGCCGAGACAACGGCGTAACGAAAGGAACTCAATGACACCGATTTTGATTGAGAAATGTGAAGCATCTGTTCCCCGCCGTGGGCAACAGCAGGAGCGGAAGCGACTCCAGGATGAATTCCGCAATAGCCACCCCGAAGCCGCAGTGGCCTTGGAAGGCCAGCCGTTTTACGTGGACCCTGACGGGCCGTACGGTAGTGACGACTGGCTGAGAATCGAGTTCGAGTGGATCGAGGAGCCGAATTTCGCCGTCCAGTGCGGACACTCGTTTTTCCCCCTGCATCTTTCAGGGATGCTCCAGATGTTCGCCTGTGGCCCGGTGAAGCGATACTCCAAGGAGGACTTTCCCACTTGTGAGTTCAGCTATCCGCTCACCGCATCGTTTGCACTGGCGCTGCTGCAGCAGATCGGAATTCTGCCGCCCGACGCAGTACTGGCGAATGAGACGGACGTTCCGGTCTGCTGCGAGGAAGATCAGGCGGCATGAATCTCCGGGACAGCGACATCTTGAACCGATGATGCAGTCCTAGTAACAACAACCCCGCACACCCGGCGCAGTAATCCGCAGTAGCCACCCCAGAGACAGCAACAAACGGCGCTGGTGGTCGAAAGGCCAATCGACACAGGAGAGTTGTGTCGGGTGTGCGGTGAAAGACGAAAGGAAAGAAATCATGAGAACTAAGACCCAAGAGTTTCGACAAGAAGTCACGAACGAAGTAATCAGCCTCATTGAATCCGGGACGGCACCGTGGATGAAGCCGTGGTCGGTCGGTGAGATTGCTGCCGCATTTAATCCCACAACGAACAAGCCTTATCGTGGAGGCAACATCATTGCACTGATGCTTGCTTCCCACCGCAAAGGCTACACGGACCCACGATGGATGACCTATCGCCAAGCCGCTGAACAAGGTTGGCTGGTACGCAAAGGTGAGAAATCATCTCGGATCGAATTCTTCACGCAGCAAGAAGAGAAAGACAAGAGCACCGGAGAGAAGAAGTTCCGACCTGTGGCTCGTCATTATCCAGTGTTCAACGCACAGCAGATCGAGGGTGCGCCGAAAATCGAGATCCCGAAGAAGGAGGAGTGGGAAGCCATCCAGGCGGGTGAGCGGATCATGAAGAAGTCCGGCGCAGCCATTAGACACGGCGGCGACAGCGCCTACTACACGCCGACATACGACTACATCCAACTGCCGCACAGAGAGACCTTCTTCAACGCCGCAATGTTCTACTCGACCGCCTGCCACGAACTCGCCCATTGGACAGGTCACACCAGCCGTTTGAATCGACCAACGTGCATGACGGCGAGAGGCAGCGACGAATATGCTCGGGAGGAACTGGTTGCCGAACTTGCAAGTTGGTTTCTTAGTGCTGAAACGGGCTTGCCCTTCGATCCATCGCAGCACGCCGCATACATCAAGTCGTGGCTCCGTGCGTTGAAGAAAGACAAGAATGAAATCTTCCGTGCAGCTTCGTCGGCATCGAAGGCGACAGACTATGTGCTGCAAGCGACGAAGTGCAAGCCAACGGCGGTCCTGGAGGCGGCAGCTTAGTTAGGTAGCAGCAAATCGACCCCGCTTCCCGGCGCTGCTCCTCCGCAGTAACCCAAAGACAACAACGGCCCCCCCAGTTTCGAGAACAGGTTAACTGACACCTGGAGATCAGAGTCCGGGTGTAGGCATGAGAACAAAAGGAGAGTTATGAGTACGAAGATTCAGTGGTGCGATGAGACCCACAATCCGTGGTGGGGATGCGAAAAAGTATCCCCGGCGTGCGACAACTGCTACGCCGAGACCTACGACAAACGTGAAGTCCATAAGCCGATGTACACGAAAGGGCGGCATTGGGGCAAGAATACTACCCGCCACACATGGCCGCACGATAGCGAGCACTGGCGGCAACCTCTCATTTGGAACAAGAAGGCAGAGCGGAACGGTGTCCGGCTTCGGGTCTTCTGTGGCTCTATGTGCGACGTGATGGAAGACCGCTCTGATCTGACGGCAGAACGGACCAAGCTCTATGAAGTAATCGAGCAGACGCCGTACCTGGATTGGCTCCTGCTGACGAAGCGGCCACAGAACTTTCGTCGTTTCCTGCCGAGCGCCTGGATCAACGAACCTCAGAAGAACGTCTGGTTGATGACGACCGTCGAGAGTCAGGACTACATCTGGCGCATTGACGAGTTGATGAAAGCTCCGGCAGTCGTCCACGGTATTTCAGCAGAGCCGCTTCTAGGACCGATCAATTTGCCGCAGAACTTCCTCGATCTAGGTGAGGCCGGATGGGTCATCACTGGTGGCGAGAGTGGCCGCAATGCGAGAACGAAGAACGACGGAGAGTGGTATCGGAATCTTATGAAGCAGTGTCACATCGCTGGAATTCCGTTCTTCTTCAAGCAGCACGGCACGTACATCGGCAGGGAACCGCTGGTCAAGATCATGAAGACCATGACATTCAAGACCAAGGCCGAAGCTGAAACCGAGAAACAGCGGTTGCAGCACACGTTTGATGGAAAGGTCCACCAGAGCTTTCCGGTCATCCGGTATTGCTACGAGTACAACGAGTGGCGGGACACGGCGCTGGACCTGTGTGCAATCGAACTGTGAGACTTCATACCAAGGCTGCGGCTTTGCAGGTCGCACCCAATCTCAAAATCCAACCGAAAGGCCAATTCCAAGCGAATGACTTACAGCGCATACTGCCGGGAAAACAACCCACCGAAGTATAGAAAGCGTTTGCGGCTCTCGATCACCATCAATGCCAAGACTGAGCGTGTAGCAACGCAGTTCGGTGAGTCCGTCTTCAAGGAAGTCAACAAGGGCAACATCGTGCACTGCATCTATGCGGAATACTATCGCCGAGCGAACTACAAGGGCGACAAGCCCGTCTATCAGCCGACTGAGAGCATTGGCGCAATCGCAGCCGCCACTGCTGTTTCTCAGGCGTCGAAAGAGGAGGACTAGGTGGGTTCGAGGATGTAGCTCAAGTAGCTATATCTATCTGATTGCAAGGGCGTTACTGTGTGCTTGACAGAACCACAGAGCGTGTTATCGTAATGATGGGTCGAGCAGAAACGCTACCTCGTCTGTAGCGGCTCCTGATCCGACACACCTTTGGGAACCGCAAAAGCATACTAATCCGGTTCCCGATCAAGACCACCTCCAAACATCTGGGTTCGGCTTACCACCGACACGCATAGGCCGAAGTGTACCCAGAGCAACGACGTTGGTCTTAAATTGCTAACTTGCGGACTGCTGACGCCCGTATTGCGGGTGTCGCCAGCACCGCCGACATCAAACCTAGGCCGTTTACATAAGGCCAACCAAGGAGTAATCCGAATGCCTGAATTTGAAATCGCAACCGCTAACGGACCCATGCCCGTCATGGAATCCAAAACCATTAACCGCTATTTTGTCCCTGTCGATGCGGACGTGAAAATGAAGTTGACCGGAGAGGTCGAAGTCTACGCACACTCCGAAGCCGAAGCAATCGCAAAGGTCCAGGATCAGATCGACACCGACATCCTCAATGATGATCTGGAAATGAAGGATCCATTGACGGGGGGCGTCCTGGAGTACGGCCTCGTGAAGCACATCGATGGGGTGAATCTCGAAGTCAACGCTGTCGGAGTTGAGATCAACTTCGATGAAGTCACGCTCGAGCAGGTCTTGTGTGCTGACATTCACGAGTTGGAGTCGCTGATCCCCTGGGATGCCGAAGCTCTCGCAAAGCACAAGGCGTTTCTCGAAAGCCTGTCCGACTCGGAGGCGGCGTGACGAGTCATGCGACGACTTGTGCGGGTCAGCGTCTACACGCCGAATCTTCCTCGGGTCGTCAATACCAAAACACTATGCATACAACAACCGCCGAAGAAATGTCCTGCTTGCTGCGGGATTGCGTGGAGCAGTTGAGCGCCGTCGAAGCGGCATTCGTTGAAGAGTGTCACCTCTCCGATCCTCGAAAACCCCTCGGGGTCTTCAAGGAGGAGCACGGCCTTAGCCAGAGGGAGATGGCCGAGTTGCGGGTCCGGGCAGTAGAACATGTCCGAGAGAAACTGGCGGCGAAGAACATCCACCGCCTAACGGATATTCTCTAGTGCAAAGGAACAAAGAAAACATGAAAGAAGAAACTATGCAAGTGCCAATCAAGATGAAGAGAACGGCGTACATCTGCGCCGAACTGGACGAAGCTCCGGTATGGAAGAACGTCGCCCGAAGAGTAAGCGATGTGGTGGAGGAGTTCCGTGGCGAGGTCACCGAATCGGGATACCTATTCGAGAACTTCACGATCAAAGCGGTCTTCCCTCATCGCCGATTCAAGGCTCTGGAAGAAGCCGTGAGAACTGCTCTTGCAGGTCTGCCAGTGCGAGATGTCGTCGTTTGGCCGACCGACCCATTCAAATTGCGGAGAAACCGGGCAGCGTAAGCGAATTGACTTGCGGATCGCTGACGACCGGGCGTCCGGGATAGCCAACGCCGCCGGGAGAACGAAGTTGCTGTTGTGAAGCAGCACAACCAGACCGCCCGTGAGTGAGCCGGAGCGATGTTACCCACGGTGTTGGCGAACGAAGAACACGCCCAAGGAGGGCGTCCTTATGAAGTACGAAGTTAATGTTAGAGCGACGGAAAAGACAGAAGATGCAACTGAAATGGTCGCCGTAGTTGTGACTATTCGCCAACAAGTGCCGATGGAAGCTACCTTCAAAGTCACGGTGCCACGCAAAGATGCCGAAAACCATGACGTGCTCCTGAAAGCCTGTGACGAACAAGAACAAGAGCAGGATGCCTTCGGCTACTATGAGCCTCAAGCTGGAGAATGGCACTACGACGGTGAACTGCAATATGCAGATATTGATGTACTTGGCGCAGAGATCATCTACTCCGAAATCACCGGGACGACCCGGTGTCCGGGACCACCAGCGTCGCTTAGATCAAGATGAGCCGTTGCCCCTCCTGGGCAGAGATCCACCGCCAATCTGATGATCGACGGTAACACCAACATCAACTAACCTCCCGGCGGGGCGACCAAACACCCACCCAGACAGCACAGAGGAAAGCTGCGTTTGGACGCCGGGAGCAGACGTGACGCATTGGTATGAGTTTTGTGGGATTTGTTGGCGGCTGGAGCGTCCAGTCTCGTCAGCATCCTAAGTTGGCGATCAACCCGCCTTTTGGGGCGGCTTAAAGAAGGAGACATCAATATGTCTGTATTTCAAACTGCAAACGACAACGGGTCCATGCCCACCGAAATGGTGGCCGTGGCATCCAATCAACAACAATCACCCATCCGGCGCTTCTCCGTCCCTGTGACGGCTGAAGTCCAGATAACTCTTACGGGATACGCCGAGGTCTACGCCGCATCCGACGATGAGGCGGCAGACAAAGTGCAAGGCAAGGTCCGTGACGGGGCGTTGGACGATCTAGAAATGAAGGACGACGATTTCGGTGCCACCGCTGAACTCGGTGACCTGAAGTGGTGTCCAGGGGCCGAACTTGAGATCGACGTGAGTTGCGTCGAAGTGGACGAACTGGGTGAGGTCACGGTGGATGACATCCTCCTTGACGACGTTCACGAACTCAAAGCCCAGATCGAATGGGACACCGACAGCCTGACTAAGCAGAAGGCTTTCTTGAAGGGGCTGATCGAGTCGCAATCGGCAGCGGCCTGACACAACAGGAGCGGAGACATGAAACTTCTAACTTCCAGAATCAAACAGCACCTATCCGAAGCATGGAGAGGAGCAGCCTCGAAGCCTGATCCCATCGTCCAATGCAAGTTCTTCCTTCCGGGGTCAGCCTGGACTTGGTACGCCATCAGTGGTTGTGAGTTGGGTGATGGCGACTGGCTCTTCTTCGGTTTTGTTACCGGGTACGAGCCCGAGTTCGGTGAATTCAGCCTGTCAGAGTTGCTGCGAATCAAAGGGCCGCTCGGACTGACTGTGGAGCGTGATCTCTTCTTTGCGCCTCGACCTCTGAGCGAGATCGTCAAGTGGTCCTCGTTCGCAGCATAGTGACAGAGTTTGCAGGACCTGAGCCGGATCAGCGCCACCGTGCCTGAACAATTTGCTCCGGTCGTTGGAATCGAAATTGGAATTCGCAATGGGGATCGCCAGCACCGCCGAAATTCAGCAGAACGCAAAGAGGAGAGATCAACGATGCCCGAAGAACTGAAGTGGCTTAACGATGAGGAGCTTTTTGAAGCAACACTCGGCACTGCTGCTGACATAAGCGAGTTCATGGCGGAATGCTGCTACTCCGAGATCCTACAACGTGTAGCATCCGGTGCGGCGAGTGCCACGCTGAGAAGATTCCACGGTTTTCTCTTTGACGTGTCTCCGAACTTGGGTGGTGGCTCCGTGACTGTGATGGTGCCAGACCACATAATGTACGCCGTGAGAAAAGCGGCCCGGAACCAGCAAACTCAGAACCGGGCCATGTGCCACCAAGACAGCAACGGCGAGGTAGCTGTATCTACTTGAGAGTAGTGGAGTTAGCGGCAGTTGACAGGCTGAAAAGGCGTGCTAGTCTGAGGATGTCGATGCCGTTTCTACCACGTTCGTAGCCGCATCGGACCCAACAATCTCCTGACATTATCAGGCACCGCTCACAGCGCCCGGAGGGTTTCCGACTGAGCGCCAGAGGGTACGTGTGCCCTGGAACAAGGGAGTGGATGGGGAACATGCAGCTAGACCAAATCAACCCGCCTTCTTTGGCGGATTCAAAAAGGAAACAACTTTATGTACACACCTCAAAATACAAACGACAACGGATCCATGCCCACCCAAATGGTGGCCGTGTACCCCAACGAAGTACAGGAACATGTCAGCAAAGCCGTTGCTGAACACAACGGCTCAGAGAGTACCGGAGAAGAACCCATGTCGCAAATCGCAGATCCGAAGGAAGACGAGTCCGTGTCCAACACTACGCTGGCCGCTGACTCCAACACAAACAAAAAGACGAACCGAAAGCAGAAGCTCTACCACTGCTTCTTGATCGTGGCGCACTGTGGAGAGCCGCCGCAGATTCGTCTGCTCCAAATCACCGCAGAGGGATTGCGTGATGCTCACGAGTTGGCAAACGACATGGTGTATCGACTGTCATCGGAGCAGTTGGAGGCGGCTTCCGGTGATCCGCACCAAGTCGGTCAGGGATTGGACGCATCAGTAGTCTTCAAAGTGTGGGAATCCAGACACGACCTTCCGGGTCACGTCTGGACTAGTGAGGAGATATGGTCCGACAACCTGGATGAGATCGTGGAGCACGCAGCCGAGGAACTTGAAGCTGGGGCATAGCGCCTGACGTGATAGACCCGAGCCGGATTAGCGCCGATAGGCTGAACTCATTTGCTCGGGCCTTCAGAATTGTATTTTGCAATGCGGAACGCTGGCACTTGGGCCGTTCCTGGCCGTCAGCGCCGTCGAAATCAACATGAACAATCGCCCCCGGAAAGGGCAACCCACAACAGACCGCCGAGCCGGAACGGGCAGTGCCCCGGCCAATTTGTTCGGTTGTCACCAGCAGGATCACAAATTATGACAATCGAAACGAACAAACGACGACTCGGCAAAGCAAGTGAAGAAGCCAGTCAAATCACTGAAGAGTTGAGTGAACTAATAGAGCCGTTCCTGGAGGATCGGCAACGACGAAGCGACGACCACCGACTTCAGGCGACGACGGTTCGCTCCTACCGACTAGCATTGAAGACCTTCGCCCCGGCCCTTGTGAACATCAAGAGTGAGGATGAGCTTCGAGAGCGAGTCCGCCAGATCATAGATGAGAAGTTGGACCCAAGTCACCAGCCCAGGCCGATGAAGGAATCAGGCGTCAACGTCTACATTAGAGGCCTCAATGCCTTCTTCTCGTGGTGCAAGACTCAGGGTGCCTTTCAAAGCGACATTAAGGTCAAACGGCTTCGGACGCCGAGGCGTCAGCGCCCACGGACGATTGGCTCACAAGTGATCGACCAACTGAAGGGATTCTCGCCCTCAACGCTTTCGCAACTGAGAGCGAAGTGTATGGCCCTGACTGTCTTGGATACAGGGCTTAGAGCCGAGGAGTGCTTACTCCTCAAAGAGTCAGATATTGAATGGACGGGTTCACGTGTATGGGCCTATACAAAGGGCCAAGATGAAGCGCAGCGAGAGGTCGCCCTATCATCAGTCGGGAAGGCCATGCTCCGTCGTTACTTGGTGGAGAAGGCAAAGCGACGTGGCGGTCACGACTCGAAAGGCCAGCCAATTGACCGCTATGTGTTCGGCACGTCGGAGGGTGGACCAATGAGCTACCGGAACTCACTGAGAGACCTCAAGCAGATCGGTGTCCGACTCGGGATTGGCTGGGCGAGTTGGCATACGTTTCGGCGAACGTTTGCCACCCAGTATGTCCAGAGTGGGGGGCTAGTGACCGATCTCCAGGAGATACTTGGACATGCTGACCTCAAGACGACCTTGATGTATCTCGGAAGTTCCATCGACGGAATCGTGAAGGTACACGATCAGCACTCGGCGTTGGCCGCATGAGTTTCATCGCACTCGCTCATCGGTATGCTTTCGCCAACGGTGAGAGCGTGTTGTGGGCCATCACGAAGTCGGATGCTTGGGCGTGAACGTAGAGCATCGTCGTTGTAATCGCTGAATGCCCCATGATCCTCTGAAGATCGGCAACGTTGCCACCATTGCGAATGAAGAGCGATCCGAAGCAATGACGCAACAGGTGCCAGTGCAGGTCGAGCCTGAGTTTGCGCCCCATGTGTTTCAAGTCTCTGTCGGCGTTTCGCTGCGTCAAGGCTGTCCCATTGACAGTTGTGAACACGAAACGCCGTGCCGGGTCTCCACCCTGAGTGATGTACCGATAGAGCACTCTTCGTCCTACGCCTGAAATCGGCACCTTCCTCTGCTTGTCCCCCTTACCCTTTTGGACCGTCACCAGGAAATTCTCAAGATCCACATCTGCAACCCCAAGCTGCAAGCACTCATTCAGCCGCAGCCCGGTATCAAGTACCAGCATCGCCATCGCATGAACCCGGCGTTCTTTGCGCCATTTCGGTTTGAACTGGACGATGTGCTGAACCTGAGCCTCGCTCAAGGTCGGGATCACCTTGGTCGGCGTCCTCAGAAGTTGAACGCTCTTGATTGCGGGGCGGAAGTGCTCTTCGAGACTGCCCCAACGTAGGAAGGCGTTCATAGCACGCAGGTAGACGTTGATGCTTGATGGTTGCAGCTTCCCGGCTGTCATCATCTGCAATACCCCAGCCTTCACCGCTTGTCGAACTTCACTAGCATCAGTCACAGGCTCTAGTACGGCGCTGAAGGCGTCCCACGCCTGTCCGTAGGAGCGAAGAGTTTTGGGAGCACAGTTTTTCAGGAAGCGACGTTCCTGTAAGAAGGTTTGGTACAGAGCTTTCAGCACGGCGATTTCCGCAATCAGCGGCTCTACGAGCTTCAGCTTGAATTTCTAAGTGCTTTAGAATGAATAAGATGGAGCCACCCGCCGGGATCGAACCGGCGACCTGCTGATTACGAATCAGCCGCTCTACCAGCTGAGCTAGGGTGGCCCACTTCTTCACATTCTACCACCGGGGTTCGCGGTTTCTCAATTCAGGCGCGTGATCCATCCGTAAGAAACTCGGCGATGGGTTCCCACGGCTGTAGGCGCGGTGTTGGATGCCAATTGGGCGGGTCTCGGCTTGAGAGCGCCCCGGATCGCTTGGCGGGCTGCCGAACGAAAGCTCCGGCTCCGTCATGTGGGGATTGCGAACACATCCGCATTCCGGTAGCCGAGTCCGCCGCGCCGGACCCTATAGTAGAAGTAGCCCCACAAATAGTCGAAGGTCCACGCCATCCCACTCTCAAACCTAGAGTCCCGGCCGCCCAGCGCTCCGCCAGCAACGCGCCGCATCTCTCTCCGAACCTTCGTCCGCTTCGTGCGCTTCTCCGCCGTCGGCGGACTCGGCCTGGCCGTCAAGTTCGGCGTACTCATTCTCATGAAGAGCGTTTTCGGCCTCGGCTATCTGCTGGCCACCAGCATTGCTGTCGAGGCCGCCATCATCCACAACTTCGTCTGGCATAGCCGCTGGACGTGGCGGGACCGCTCTCGCGATCTCACCATGGGCGAGATCCTCCACCGGTTGCTGCGTCTGCATTTGACCTCGGGCGCGGTCGCCATGGCTACCAATCTCGTTGTGATGCGCCTGGCTGTGGGCGAGGCTGGAGTCCACTACATCGTCGCCAACGGGCTTGCCACCGTGGCCGCCAGCGCTGTAAATTTCATGCTGGCCAACTGGCTGGTCTACCGGACCCGCTAATCCTCAGCACTCGCATCGCGAGGGAATCTTCGCTCCACGACATAGTGCGCGCAGGGCAGTACCAGCAACGTCAGCACCAGCGTGGAAACCAGCCCGCCCAGCACCACCGTGGCCAGCGGCCTCTGGATGTCTGATCCAATTCCGTTGGCGAAGGCCGCCGGTACCATGCCGAACATCGCCACCACAATCAGGATCAGGCAGGGCCGCAACTGCGCCGCCGCGCCGGTCAGCACCGCTTCCTTCAGCTCCAGGCCGTGCGTATCCTGCTGCCGCTTCATCTCCGCGATGTAGAGCACGCCGCTCATCACCGCCACGCCAAACAGCGAGACGAAACCCACTGCCGCCGAGACGCTGAGATTGATACCGCGCAAGTACAGCGCGATCACCCCGCCGACAATCGAGTACGGCACGTTGAGCAGCACCAGCGCCGCGTTGCGCACGGACCCAAACGCCCAGAACAGCAGCAGGAAGATGATCACCACCGTGATCGGCATGATCACTACCATCCGCGCCCGCGCCCGCTCCAGGTTTTCAAACTGGCCGCCCCACAACACGCGGTAGCCGGGCGGCAGTTGCGCTGTACTGGAAAACCGCCGCTGCGCCTCGGACACGTAGCTGCTCTGATCGCGGCCCCGGATGTTGGTGCGCACCGTGATCTGCCGCTGGTTCTCGCGCCTGGCGATGATGCTGGCGCCGTTCAGCACCTGGATCGCGGCCAGCTCCGAAAGCGGCACGCGGCCACCCTCGGGCGTGTGGATCAGGATCCGCCCCATGGCGCCGCCGTCGGCGCGGGCCTCGGCCACGTAGCGGGCCGTGATGTCAAATCGCCGCTCGCCCTCGAACTTCACGCTTACGGCCTTGCCGCCGATCGCCAGTTCGATGATGTCCTGCACGTCCGCCACGTTCAGCGCGTAGCGTGCCAGCGCACGCCGGTCCAGCGTGATGCGGAGCTGGGGCTGCTCGGCCTCCTGTTCAATCGTCGTGTCCGCTGCGCCGCGGATGTCGCGCAGCACCACCAGCGTGGCCTCGGCATGCTTGCGCAACGTCACCAGATCCGGGCCGCTCAGGATCACCGCCAGGTCGGCGGAAGACCCCGTCACCGCCTCCGTCACCATGTCGATGATCGGCTGCGTGAAGTTCAGATCCGCGCCCGGCACCTCTTCGTGAAGCTTGGCCGACATCTCCTCCACCAATTGCGATTTTCTACGGCCCGCCGGCCAGGTGGAATACGGCGTCAGGCTCACCAGAAACTCGTTGCGATTCGGCCCGAATGGGTCCGTGCCTGAATCCACGCGGCCGCTCTGCGACGTGACGTGCAGCACCTCAGGAAAGCGCTTCAGAATCCCTCGTATGTCGGATGCCGTCTCCGCCGATTTCGCCAGAGAGACGCCAGGCGGCAGGCTGGCGCGGATCCAGATCAACCCCTCGTCCAGTTGCGGCAGAAACTCCGCGCCCAGCTTCGAGCCCAACGCCAGCGCGCCGGCTACTATCAAAATGCCGCCCAGCACCACCAGGCCAGGCCGCCGCAGCAAGCGCTGCAGCAGCTGCTGATAGCGCCGCACCAGCCACTCCAACAGCGGGTTGTGCCACGTCTTGTCGCCCTCGCGGAAGAGGAAAGTCGCCAGCACCGGCACCAGGGTCATCGTCAGCAGCAGCGAGCCGGCCAGCGCCGCGCACACCGTAAAGGCCATCGGCGTGAAGAGCCGCCGCTCCACCCGCTCCAGAGTGAAGAGCGGAATGTAGGCACTCACCAGAATCACCAGGGAAAAAAGGATGGGCCGTTCCACCTGCATTGCCGCCCCGGCGATCACCTGAAACGTCGATCGTCCGTCGGGGTCGCGCTGCTGATCGGTGAGTTGCCGCAGAATGAACTCCACCATGACCAGCGTGCCATCGACGATGATGCCGAAATCCAGCGCGCCCAGGCTCAGCAGGCTCATCGACGTTCCGCTCAGCCACATGCAGCCAAAGGCGAAGAGCAGAGAGAGCGGGATCATCAGTGCCGTCAGCATCGCGGCCTGCAAGCTGCCCAGGAAGAAGAGCAGCACCAGAAACACAATGCCAAAACCTTCGGCCAGAGTGCGGGACACCGTCCGTAGCGTGCTGCCCACCAGCTCCGTCCGGTCATAGATGGGCGCCAGGCGCACACCGGCCGGCAGCCGTGTCGCGTTCAAGTCCGCCACGGCGCTGCGAATGCCCTCCAACACCTTGCTGGGATTCTCTCCGCGGCGCATCAGAACCAGACCCTCCACGCCGCCAGATTTCGAATCCAGACCCAGGATGCCGGTCGGCAGTGCCGGGGCGATCTTCACACGGCCCACGTCGCGCACGAACACCGGGGCGCCCTTGGCGGCGCTCAACACGATGCCCTCGATATCTTCGGTCGTTCGCACCAGTCCCACGCCCCGCACCACCAGCGATTGCTGCCGGTTGTCCACCATCGCCCCGCCCGCGTTCTGGTTGTTCGCGCTCACTGCCTTGGCCACCTGGCTGATGGAGATGTTGTACTTCTCTAACGACGCGGGGTTTACCTCCACCTGGTACTGCTTCACCAATCCGCCAAACGTGGAGACGTCCGCGATGCCGGGTTCCTGGAGAAACCGCGGCGTGATCACCCAATCCTGCAATTCGCGCAGTTCCATCTCGGTGAGTCCCTCACCCTGCACGACATACCGGTACAGCTCCCCGGTCGGCGTCGTCAGCGGCCCAAGCGTCGGCACCACGCCATCCGGCAACTCCGCGTCGCGCAGCTTCTCCGCCACCACCTGCCGGGCGAAGAAATCATCGGTGCCGTAGTCAAAGGTCAGCTCCACCACGGAGAGCCCGAAGATCGTTCGCGAGCGCCGCCCCATCAGGTTCGGCACGTTGTTGAGCGTGCGCTCCAGCGGAATGGTGATCTGCTGCTCCACCTCTTCCGCCGCCCGTCCCGCAAACTGCGTGACGATGATGACCTGCGTATCGGAGATGTCCGGATACGCCTCCAGCTTCAATTGCAGAAAGGCCCATAGCCCAAAAGCAGCCAGGCCCAGTGTGAAGACAATGGTGCCAAACCTTTGGCCGAGCGCGGATTCCAGTAGCTTTTTGATCACGGGTCGGCGCCTCAGTTCTTCTTCAGCAGCATTACGCCGTCCACGACGGCCCGCTCGCCCACGGCCAGGCCAGAGAGGATGCCCGCCAGCTCGCCGCGGCGAGGGCCTGTCTTCACCACCCGCTCGCGGAACCGCCCCTTGCCTTTTTCGATCAGGACGATATCCCGTCCTTCCTTCTGCATCACGGCGCTCGCCGGGATCGCCGGCAACCTCACCATCCCGTGGTTGTGGCGAACCTGGCCGTACATCTCGGGCCGCAGCCGCCCAGCCGGGTTGGCGAGCTCGGCCTGCACCTTGACCGAGCGCGTCACTGGATCCACAACATCCGAGATCCGCGTGACACGGCCCCGGAAGACCTCGCCCGGATACGCCGAGAGCTCCACCGTGATGGCCTCGCCCTTCTCCACCAGCCGGATCATGCTCTCCGGAACGTCGGCGCCGATCCACACCGTGCTCAGGTCCGCAATCGTCATCAGCGGCGCATTGGTGTCGTTGCGATATTCGCCGGGCACCACGCTGATCTCCAGGATCTTGCCTGCCAGCGGCGCCCGCACCGCCACGTCGGCCGCCGCGCCCGGCTTCAACCCCAGCAGAGTCAGGCGGTGCAGCGCGTCGTCACGGGCCGCCTGGATTTGCTCCAGGTCGGCTTGCGCCTGCGTCAGATCGTTCTCTCCCGCCAGCACTTCCTTCATTGCCGCCGCGCGGTGTTCGTACAGGTCCTTCACACGCGCCAGATCCTTCTCGGCTTTGGCCAGAGTGGATTGTGCCTGCCGGATCTGCGCCAGCGTCTGCCGGTATGCCGTCTGGGCCGCGCCGGCGTCCGGGCTATCGATCAGCACCAAGGGCTGCCCCTCTTCCACGGCGTCACCCAGCTTCACCAGCACCTGCCGTACCCTGCCCGCCACAGGCATGCCCACACGCGAGATCCGGTTGGAATTGGCCTCCACCTTGCCGGGGGCCGTCACCACCTCAGACTCGAACTCAGCCTGTCCCACGGCTTCCACGCGCAGCCGCGCCAGCTTGGGCGAACCCTCCGGGATCACCAGGAGATCGGTTTCGCTCGGTTGCGGCGCCGGCTTCTCCGGGCTCCGCGTCTCCGTTCCTCCGCCGCACCCGGCCAAGAGCAACGCCGCGCCTGTCCATGCAATCAGAACAATGGTCTTCACTTCTCCATCGCCTTTCCGGTGATCGACTCCAACAGATACAGGCTCCGTGTGTACTCGGCCAGCGCCTCGCTGTGCGCCTGCATCGTCTCGTTATAGGCGCGCTGCGCGTCCAACAACTCCAGCAAAGTGGCGTCTCCACGGCGGTAGGAAAACTCGGTGATCGAGCGCACATCGCGCGCCTGCTCCAGCATGCCGCCCTCGATGCCGGCCAGCAGGTCCCGCGCGGCGGTAAACTGCTCGTGCGCCATAGCCACCTCGCCGGCTACCGTATTTCTCACCGCCTTGGCTCGCAGCCTGGTCTGGCCCTGTTCCTGGCGCGCCCTCTCAATTTCTCCCTGATTCCGGTTGAAGAAGGGCAGAGGCACGTTGAATGTGAAGCCCAGCGAATTGCTCTGCGCGTTGAGGAACTGCCGCGTATACTCCGTCCCCACGACGTAATCCACCTTGCCCTGCGCCAGTTGGAACTTCACCTCCGCGCCGGCGCGGTCCACATCGCGATCTAACGCCCGCACGTCCGGGCGCAGCTCGGCGGCCCGCTGCTGCAATTGCTCCAAAGCCGGCACCTTGGCGGCCCGGACGAGTTCTCCTTCAATGTCGAAGGCGGCCGACGGCGCGGGCCGGCCAATGGCCATCTGCAATCTCGCCAGCGAGGTCCGTACGCGTCCCTCGGCCTGGCGCACCGCATTGCGATACTGCAGCGCCGCCAGCCGCGAGCGGATCAGCTCCGCCTCCGCCAGGTCTCCGGCCTTGAGGCGCGCCGCGTTGACCTCCGCAATCTGGTTCAGCGTATCGAGATTCTCTTTGGCCAAAGCCAGCGTGCGCTTCGCCAGCAGCACATCCACAAAGGTGCTCTGGATGTCTAACCTCGCGCTCCGTACAACATTCATGAACTGCAACTCCACCACGGAGCGCGCCGCTTGCGCCACCTCCGTGCGCGCCACGCGCTTGCCGCCTCGCTCCAGCGTGAAGTCCGTGTGCGCCGTGAACTCCGACGGACCGCCGGCGTTCTCGGAGTTGAATCCGGTGCCCAACACATCCAGGTGATTCCCGGACAGCGTCAACACGGGATTGGGCCGCAGACGCGCCGTGATGGTCTTCGCGTCTGCCACCGCGATGTTCGCACGTTCGGCCAGCAGGCCCACATTCCGCTCCAACGCCTCGGAGACGGCCTGCTCCACCGTCAATCGCTCCTGGCCATGAAGCCAGAATGCCCCGGCAAACAGGAATGGAATCAAAACGTCCGACCGCATAGTCGCACCTCAGTCTGGATCTCAACGGTCCAGCCCGGTGGCTGGATTTCTATACGAGTGAAGGCCGCTTGGGGGGAACTGGTGGCGCCCGACCGCAGCATAGATTCTGGCAGCAGGGATCTGGCACCCGGCGGGCCTCGCCCAGCCACTCCATCGCTGCGTGCTGGTTCTGCGGTTCCACCGGTCCGTCGACTACGTCCTCCGGGCCTCCGCCGTGCTCCACCTGCGTGAAGGGGCACGTGCTGGTGGAGGTGCAGTCGTGCCGGTGCCAAGCGCTGAAAACCAGCAGGCTCACGGAGAGGACGGCGAGGGCCAGCACGAGGCAAAGCCCCGCCTTCGTGCGGCCGTCTCTTGTGTCTATCAGGGGCATTCCAGTGAGAAGACGATGATATCACTGCGGTCGGACGGGATACACTGGGCGGCCACCGCTGTGCTGAACTGCGCTTGGTTGCGGACCATGATTTGCACTCGGCTCTGCCCCTTATCTTCGCCGCGAAGCTCCGTAACAGCCCTCTGCCTTCCAGGCCTTGCCTGGCGCGATCCTGGTCTCGCAGTGTCCTCCCTACCGAGTCGTAGATCACTTCCCATCCGTGACCCGTAAAACGGATCTCCTGGCTTGGCTTTTCGCCACGTTGCATGCTGATGATCAATCCCTAACGTGCGCCACATCTCCGCCCTCAGGCTCACAGTGCATCAGACAAGACTCAAACAAGACCCGGACGACAAGATCCGGACGTTACAAATACCCCACCATCTGGTACACTAACAAGCTGTTCGCAACGGAACATAGCAGTGAGGAGGACCGGATGTCACAGAATCGCTTGTCGTATCTCGTCTTGTCCACGACATTATTGCTCGCGGGCACACTTTCGCCGGCCGCCAAGGCCCAAGGTCAGTCTGAGGACCATACGCCGTTCATTTTCAACGGGCATGCCTGGGCCAACAAGGCCGAGTTCATGGAGCGTGGCCGCTGTTCCACACGCCGGCCCACTGAAGAAGAGGTGGACGAGATGGAGGCGATTTTCAAGGCCGCGCAATCCGGCGGCGGTGCGAATGCGAAGCCCGGCGGCACTGGCGCCGGGTCCGTTACGGGCGGAGTCATTCCCGTCTATTTTCACGTCATCAACGATGGGACCTCCTCCTCCCAGGGGAACATCCCGGACAGCATGATCACCGACCAGATGAATGTCCTAAACGCGGCCTACGCCTCCACAGGGTGGAGCTTTTCCCTAGTTGGCACTGACCGGACCACAAACGCTACTTGGTATACGGCCGGACCCGGAACCCTGGCCGAGACGCAGATGAAGAACGTTCTGCGCAAAGGGTCGGCCGACGATCTCAACATTTACTCGAACAATATGGGGGGCGGCCTCTTGGGCTGGGCGACCTTCCCCTCCTCCTACGCCAGCAATCCGAAAGGCGATGGAGTGGTAATCCTCTACTCGTCGCTGCCAGGCGGCACCGCGACGCCCTACAACCTAGGTGACACAGCTACCCACGAGGTGGGGCACTGGATGGGGCTCTATCACACGTTCCAGGGCGGGTGCCAAAAGACGGGTGACGCCGTCAACGACACCCCGGCCGAAAAATCGGCTGCATTTGGCTGCCCGTTGGACCGCGACAGCTGCCCGCGCCAGGCTGGCCTGGATCCCATCACGAACTTCATGGATTACACCGACGATTCCTGCATGAGTAGTTTCTCCGCAGGGCAGGATGCCCGGATGGACTCGATGTTCTCAACCTACCGTTACGGTAAATAGTCTTCTCTATCGCTGGGGAGGTTGCCAGTCCAGCACCGGCCGGCCTCCCCGGCACATCCACGCCGTAGCCCGCATCCCCGCTTTCAGCTTGCCTGGCCGGTCCTCCACCTGCTTCCAGTCCCCATCGCTCATCGGTTGCGCATTCAACAGCACTCTGTCGCCGGGTTCGAACGAGACACGCTCTACCGTATCCTCGTCCGTTTTGACCGTGAGCCGTATCTTCCCATCTTTGCGCGAGTACCGCGTGATTTCTCCGGCATAGGACGTCAAGTTGTTGCGGTCGCACCCAACCGCGGATGGCGGCATATATCGCCCTCGCTGGGCGACGACCGCAACACAAGCAAGTGCCAGAAACAGAAACCTGGGTAGGGTTTGCATATCGTCGCCTCCATGGTAATCCCGAAGCGCCAAGGGGCCGTAGCGCTTTTCTATACAAGGATCGAGTCGACCCGTATCTCGCGCACTCCAGACCTGTCGGTGGACGAAACCCCGCAGTGTCTTGTGCGCAGCAACTTCCGTTCTCGCACCTGCCGGTCCGCTGTAGCCACGATGAGGCATGTCTCAGAAGTGAGTTATGGCCGAATGCATCCTCTCAGTCTTCCACCCAATCCGCTTTGCGGTCGCCGCCGCCGTGCTGAAACGCAAACGGCCTCGCCCGGCATTCGCCCCGGGGGACGGATCTTCTGGACGACCCTGTGTTGCGTCTGGTCCCGCTGGACCGATGTCCCTGTCATCTTGAAATCCGTCACAGTCATCGGCTGGTGATGATCCCAAGCCCATCAACAACCGAATGGGCCGAACGCAGAATGTGTTGACCAGCAATACCAGCATGGCGAAAGTAATACGTGAGGGATCGACTGTCGAACGGGTGTGGGCTGTCGACACAGATGCCCGGCAAGCGGCCCGGCGGTGTGTTGCAGCGAGTCTTCTCCAGCGGCGGGGTTTTCACCCCTCGTCTTACCGGAACCGAGGGAGCCGGGATGGGCGTTCACGCTCAAATCTCGCCGTTGTTGTTACTGATAACAAGCCACTTACGGGTAACTGGTAACCCAACCGCTTGCGGACCCGCGCTACAATCTCCGGCGGAGGTGGGAATATGGTCCGAAGCAGTTTGATCCCAAAGAAGCACGCCGCCGCCAGCGCCACAACACCCTGCACGCACGCGATCCGGACCCGCCGGACCCGCCTTGCCTTTTGCCGATGCGCTGGAACCCTCAGCGAAGCGCGCTGCTGCCAAGGGCCGGCCCAACGCATCGCCGCGAAGAGTCAAACGACCCCATATCTTTTTGAAAATAAACATTTTAAACCGACATGGAAAACAGCCGCTCCTGCCGGATCTGCCACGGCCACTGGAGCAGTGTCATTCGCAGGAGGCCGAACGACCCCATATCTTTCTGAAAAGAAAACACTTGTCCAGCCAAGGAAAGCAGCAGCCCAAGCCATCCCAGTCTCCCGCGTCCTGTGCCGAATAATTCCACAGCTGAATATCGTCGCACCCCTCGTTCTCCATCCAATCACCCTCATTTCACGCACCCCAAGCCGCCGGCTTTTCCACAACTGGGGCATATGCCACAGTATCGGAGTTTCTAATATTAATGGCCGCATAAGTAACTCCCGCCATATCAATGGATCAGGACGTTCCAGTCTGATACTCTGGAGTTGGCCCCCCAGTTGCAATCCTCACTGATGCGAGCTCTATAACCAATGCCCAGAATCAAAGTTACCCTCGACGGGAACGAAGCAGCTGCGTACGTAGCTCATAAGACTAACGAAGTCATCGCAATCTATCCCATCACGCCATCGTCCAACATGGGCGAGTGGTCGGACCAGTGGTCCGCGGAAGGCAAGCCTAACATCTGGGGCTCAGTTCCGAGTGTCATTGAAATGCAGAGCGAAGGCGGTGCGTCCGGCGCTGTCCACGGTGCGTTGCAGGCTGGTTCTCTTACGACCACGTTCACGTCGTCGCAGGGCCTCTTGCTCATGATCCCCAACATGTATAAGATCGCAGGTGAGCTCACCTCCACGGTCTTCCATGTAGCCGCCCGCAGCATCGCGGCGCAGGGATTGTCGATCTTTGGCGATCACCAGGACGTCATGAGCGTCCGCGCCACGGGCTGGGCCATGCTGGCCTCCAACTCGGTGCAGGAAGTGATGGACCTGGCGCTGATCGCGCAGGCGGCCACGCTCGAAGCCCGCCTCCCCTTCATCCATTTCTTCGACGGCTTCCGCACCTCCCACGAAGTGGGCAAGGTGGAGCAGTTGACCGTGGATGACATGAAGGCCATGCTGCCTTCCGATCTGATCCGCGCCCACCGCGCCCGTGCGCTCTCGCCGGATGCCCCGGTCATCCGCGGCACCGCTCAGAACCCTGACGTCTATTTCCAGGGCCGGGAGACGGTCAACCCCTTCTACCTCAAGGTGCCCGGCATCGTGCAGAAGGCGATGGACCGCTTCGCCGAGGTTGTCGGCCGCCAGTACAAGCTCTACGAATACGAAGGCGCGCCTGACGCCGAGCGCGTCATCATCCTGATGGGCTCCGGCGCCGAAGCCGCCCACGAGACGGTGGATCACATGATCGCCGCCGGCGAGAAGGTCGGTATCCTCAAGGTCCGCCTCTTCCGGCCCTTCGCCATGGACCTCTTCCTGGCCGCCCTGCCCAAAACCGTCAAGCAGATCGCCGTTCTGGACCGCACCAAGGAACCCGGCAGCGCCGGCGAGCCCCTCTACCAGGACGTCATCACCGCTCTGGCCGAGTCGTTCGCGGAGGGCACCTTCCCCTTCGCAGCCATGCCCCGCGTCATCGGCGGCCGCTACGGCCTCTCGTCCAAGGAATTCACACCGGCCATGATCAAGTCCGTCTATGACGAACTGCTCAAGGCCAAGCCGAAGAATCACTTTACGCTCGGCATCAACGAAGACGTCACCCACAGCTCGCTGGAATACGACCACAGTTTCTCCACCGAGACCGACAAGACGGTCCGCTGCCTCTTCTACGGCCTCGGCGCCGATGGCACTGTGGGCGCCAACAAGAACAGCGTCAAGATCATCGGCGAAGAGACCGACAACTTCGCGCAGGGCTACTTCGTTTACGACTCGAAGAAATCCGGCTCCATCACCGTCTCCCACCTGCGCTTTGGCCCCAGCCAGATCCGCAGCACCTACCTCATCTCCCGCGCCAACTTCATCGCCTGCCACCAGTTCTCCTTCCTGGAGCGGCTGGACATGCTGAAGTGGGCCGATCCCGGCGCCACGTTCCTCCTCAACTCGCCCTTCGGCAAGGACGAGATCTGGGCCGCGCTGCCGGCGAAGGTGCAGGAACAGATCATCAGCAAGGGCTTGAAGTTCTATGTGATCGACGCCTACGAAGTGGCCAAGGCGACCGGCATGGGCTCGCGCATCAACACCGTGATGCAGACCTGCTTCTTCGCCATCTCCGGCGTGCTGCCGCGCGAAGAGGCCATCAAGCAGATCAAGTACTCCATCCAGAAGACCTACGGCAAGCGCGGCGAATCAGTAGTCGCCAAGAACTACGCCGCCGTGGATCAGACTCTAGCCAATCTGCAGGAAGTGGTGGTCCCCGCCACCGTGACCTCCACGCAGGCCATGCGTCCGAACGTCCCGGCTCAGGCGCCCGCCTTCGTCAAAGACGTGCTCGGCGCGATGATCGCCGGCGACGGTGACAGCCTGCCGGTATCGGCCATGCCGAACGATGGCACCTACCCCAGCGGTACGGCCATGTGGGAGAAGCGCAACATCGCTCTTGAAATCCCTGTTTGGGACGAGGCG
The DNA here is from genome assembly GCA_036504135.1 of Paludibaculum sp. Lineage (GTDB taxonomy): Bacteria > Acidobacteriota > Terriglobia > Bryobacterales > Bryobacteraceae > Paludibaculum. The sequence continues at coordinate 508,414 of DASXVP010000025.1, read as the reverse complement.
CTTTGCATCCAGTGCGGCAAGTGCGTGCTGGTCTGCCCCCACGCCACCATTCGCGCCAAGATCTACGACAAGTCCGCGCTGGAAGGCATGCCCGAGACCTTCAAATCGGTGCCTGCCCGCTGGAAAGACTACAAGGAGATGGGCTACACCCTGCAGGTGGCGCCCGAGGATTGCACCGGCTGCGGTCTCTGCATCGAGGCCTGCCCGGTGAAGGATAAGACCCAGCCCAAGCGCCGCGCCATCAACATGGTGGAGCAGCCCCCGCTGCGCGAGAGCGAAGCGGCCAACTGGGAATTCTTCCTCAACCTGCCGGAGTTTGACCGCACCAAGCTCAGTGCCGGCCAGGTGAAGGATCTCCAGATCTTCCAGCCCCTGTTCGAGTTCTCCGGCGCCTGCTCCGGCTGCGGCGAAACGCCCTACCTGAAGCTGCTCACCCAGCTCTTCGGCGATCGCACCATGATTGCCAACGCCACGGGTTGCTCCTCCATCTACGGCGCCAACCTGCCCACCACGCCCTACACCAAGAATCTGGCGGGCCGTGGCCCGTCGTGGTCCAACTCGTTGTTCGAAGACAACGCCGAGTTCGGTATGGGCATGCGGCTGGCCGTGGATCAGCAGAACACCTACGCCAAGGAATTGCTGACGCAGTTCGCGGTGAAGGTGGGCGAGGATCTGGCCAAGTCGATTCTCGAAGCCGATCAGTCTACCGAGGCGGGCATCTTCGCCCAGCGCGAGCGCATCGAGTGGCTCAAGGCCAAGGTGAACGGCCTGCTCACGGCCGGCGCCAACGGCAGCAGCAACGCCCTCCGCGACCTGCTCGCGGTGGCCGATGCGCTGGTCAAAAAGAGCGTCTGGATCGTCGGCGGCGACGGCTGGGCCTATGACATCGGCTACGGCGGCCTCGATCACGTCATCGCCTCCGGCCGCAACGTCAACATCCTGGTCCTCGATACCGAGGTGTACTCCAACACCGGCGGACAGTGCTCGAAATCCACTCCGCGCGGCGCGGTGGCGAAGTTCGCCGCCGGCGGCAAACCCTCCGCCAAGAAGGACCTGGCGATGATGGCAGTGGCCTACGGCAACTGCTATGTGGCGCGGGTGGCGATGGGGTCGAGTGACATGCAGACCGTCAAGGCCTTCATCGAGGCCGAGAAATGGGACGGGCCGTCCATCATCATCGCTTACTCCCACTGCATCGCTCACGGCTACGACATGAAGTACGGCCTGGAGCAGCAGAAATTGGCCGTCCAGTCCGGCCACTGGCCGATGTTCCGCTATAACCCGGCGTTGGCCGAAGAGGGCAAGAACCCCTTCGTACTGGACTGCAAGGCACCCAGCCTGCCGCTCGAAAAGTACATCTATAACGAGACCCGATATACGATGTTGGTGCACTCGAAGCCGGAAGACGCCCGCCGTCTACTGGCCCAGGCACAGGCGGACGTGATGAACCGTTGGCGCCTCTACGAGCAGATGGCGGCCATGCCGGGCGCGCCAGTTGAGACCCAAGCCACGGAAGGGAGCAAGTAACCCATGTCGATCGATCTGACCACTGGATACCTCGGGCTGAAACTGCGCACGCCGCTGGCTGCCTCATCCTCGCCCTACTGCAAGGACATCGCTAATGTCCTGCGTCTGGAAGACGCCGGCGCCTCCGCCATCGTTCTGCACTCGCTCTTTGAGGAGCAGATCCAGGTGGAGAGCGGCGAACTCGACCGCTACCTCACCGAAACGGCCGAGAGCCATGGCGAGGCCATGAGCTACTTCCCGGAAATGATGTCCTACAACCTCGGACCCGAGCCCTATCTCAATCACCTGAGGAAGGCCAAGGAGTCCGTGGACGTACCCGTCATCGGCTCGCTCAACGGCGTGTCCACGGGCGGCTGGATCCGCTACGCACAGATGATGGAGCAGGCTGGCGCCGACGCCATCGAGCTCAACATCTACTACATGCCCACCGATCTGGAAATGACCGGAGTCAAGGTCGAAGAGATGTACTTCGACCTCGTCAGCCACGTCAAGGCCAGCGTGCGGATTCCAGTGGCCGTCAAGCTCGGGCCGTTTTTCACGTCATTCGCCCATCTGGCCACCAGGCTCGATGCGGCCGGCGCCGACGGCATCGTGCTCTTCAACCGCTTCTACCAGCCGGACTTTGATCTGGAGTCCCTGGAAGTGGTGCCCAACCTGGTGCTAAGCGATTCGCACGAACTGCGTCTCCGCCTGCACTGGACTGCACTGCTTTACAACCGCATCCGGCCCGACCTCGCCATCACCGGCGGGGTCCACACGGCCGAGGACGTTGTGAAGGGCGTGATGGCCGGTGCGCGCAGCACCATGATGACCTCGGCGCTGCTGCGCCACGGCATTAAGTACCTCGAGAAGGTCGAAGAGGACCTCATCGAATGGATGGAAGAGCACGAGTACGAATCCATCCGCCAGATGCGCGGCTCCATGAGCTCGCAGTCCGTGGCCGAGCCGGCCGCGTTCGAGCGCGCCAACTACATGAAGGTGTTGTCGAGCTACTCCCTCAAGGTGTAGTCTTCGCTCATCCGTTCGCAACAGGCAAACCGGCCGGGCTCGCCCCTGGCCGGTTTGTTTTTTCGAGTGTCCTCAGTCCGGCAGCCCGGCCGACTTCGGCTCGGGCAGCCGGAAGCTGGCGATTAACCCAATCAAATAGACGCCCACCGCCACCACGCCGCTGGCCCAGGCCAGCTTGGCCGATGGCCCGATGCCCGGCGCCGAGAGCGCCAGAGTGGTGGTGATGTAGGCGGCTGACGTGCCGATCATCCGTCCGCCGATGTTGGCGGCAAAGCTCTCGCCGGTGCCGCGCAGGTGCGTCGGGTACATGCGCGGCAGGTAGTTCCCCCAATAGCTGAACTGCGCCACGGTTACCAGGCCGGAAAGCGCGATGCCCCATTGCAGGGCCTGTACGCTATGCCCAGCGGCCCAGAAGAACGTAACTGGCAGGATGATCAGGCCAGGGATCTGGAACAGCCGCAGTAGCCTCTGTCGGCTGACGATGCGAACAGCCAAGAAGGCCAGCAGGAAACGGCCGATTAGGCCGCCTGTTTCCTGCCAGAACTGGACAGCGCTCACGATCTTCTCCTGTGCCGGCTTGGCCAGGCTGGCCACCTCCGCCAGACCGGGCACGATGCGCGGCACGCTCTGAATGGCGCCGAACGCCGCGCCATAGCCGCAGGCGAAGAGGATGGTCGTCACGATGGTGGTGGTCCGGTACTCCGGCGCGAAGATCGCCGCCAGCGACGGCCGCTGCAATGTGCCTGCGGCGCGCTTCTCCTTCCACAGCGGAGACTCGGGCAGGAACGGGCGGATCAACATCAGCGGCAGGGCCGGGATGACTCCGCTGATCAGCGTGTAGCGCCAGGCCTCGTGCGCGTCGTAGATGGCCGGCAGCGACGGGCCATAGGTCACTGCCAAGTAGTAGGCGCTGGTGACCAGCAGGCCGCCGATGGATGAGAACGCCTGCGTGTAGCCGAGCACTGATTCGCGTTGTTTGGCATCCGGGAACAGCTCCGCCAGCCACGCCACGGCCGCGACAAACTCGACGCATACGCCGATGAACGTGGTGGTGCGCAGCACCAGCAGCATCGGCAGAGAGGTGGCGTAGCCGGCGCCCAGAGCGGAGAGTGCGTAGAGCAGGATGGACCACACCAGCACGCGGCGGCGTCCGAAAAGATCCGTCAGGTAGCCGCCGAGCAGCCCGAATACACCGCCGGCGAGCGCGGGGATCCAGAAGAGCAGACCGGTCCATTGGTTAAAGCCGGGAGTGCCCGGCTTCAGCGCGCCCAGCTCCATGAGCGCGGGCCGCACGATCAGCGGCAAGACGAGCAGTTCATAGATATCGAAGGCGAAGCCGATCGACGCGATGACGCAGATTAGCCATTGGGTCCCAGAGAGTTTGCGCATGGCAGTAGTTCATTACAGGCTACTCCACTCTTAGAGCGTCATGGCGTGCATGGCGAAACGCTCAAAGCGCAGCCCGAGCCGCCGCATCACGCGAAGTGATGGTTCATTGGCCGCCACCGTAATGGAAATGAGCTTTGGAACCACGCACCGCATTAAGGCACCAGCCAGGGTGGCGGGTGCCGCCATGGAGCGCAGAGCGTGTCGATCTCGGGCTACTGCGCAACCGCGGCTGTTGCCAGGCAGAAGATCAGGGCCAGGTACGTCATTGTGCGGCGGCTTTTTGGAAGCGCTCCTTTTCATCCTCGCGATCGACAAACGAGATGCCCTTGTCCATCCACTCGGGCCGCGGCGCGCCCAGCAGATAGTGATCGAAGAACTGCTGCATCCGGATCGCGTAGTCCTTCTGATTATGGCGGCGGCGCAGGCCGTGGAACTCGCCGTTGTAGTTCATGAGATAGGCTTCCTTGCCGTTGCGGCGCATGGCCAGGAAGAGCTCGATGCCCTGATACCACGGCACGGCGTCGTCGTTGTCGTCGTGGAGGATAAGTAGCGGAGTCTGGACACGCTGGATGTGGAAGATGGGAGAGTTTTCGACGTATTTGAGGGGCGCGTCGTAGAGCGAAGGCCCGATGCGGCTCTGCGTCTTCTCATACTGAAACTGGCGCGGCATTCCGGAACCCCAGCGGATGCCGCTGTAGGCGGAGGTCATGTTGCCAACTGGCGCGCCTGCCTCGGCCGCGCGGAAGCGGTTGGTTTGGGTGACCATGTAGGCGATCTGATAGCCGCCCCAACTGTGGCCCTGGATGCCGATGCGGGCCTCGTCCACAAAGCCCTTGTCGACGACGGACTGAATGGCTGGCAGCACACTCTTGAGCGCGCTCTGGCCGGGCTGGCCGAGCGTATAGACGATGTCGGGGGTGAGGATGAGGTAGCCGGCGGAGACGTACTGGCTGAAGTTGACGTTGTGGCTGGGCCGGGGCTCGACGAAGGTATGGACGCTCTGCGAGAGCTTCTCGTAGATGTAGACCATGAGCGGGTACTTCTTGGATGGGTCGAAGTTAGCGGGCTTGTATAGCGCTGCCTTCAGGGCGACGCCATCGGAGTTGCGGAAGCTGACGAGCTCGCCCGTGCCCCAGAGGAAGGGCTCAGTCTGCGCGCCGCCGTTGGTTACCTTCTTCGGCGCGGCGAAGGCGGAGTTGGTGACGTGGAGGTCGGGATATTCGTCGAAGCGCGAGGCGGAGATCAGTAGCGTATCGGCGTCCTTGGCGCGCGTGAGGTAGCGGTAGTTCTTTGCGCCCCAGAGCAGGCGGCGCGGGGTGGCGGCGCCGGTAAGGGCGGCACTATAGAAGCCGCTCTCGCGAGTGACTTCGCTTTCGGCGCGGAGAGTGAGCGGCTTGGCCGTATCGACGCCGCGCACGTCGTCGTCATCGGCGGGATCGGTGCGCGATATGCGGAATTGAATCTTCTGCTTGCGGCCCTCGCTGGCCGTGACATTGCGCGGCGCGCGGCCATCGACGAACAGCTGCCAGACGTCGAAGTGGTCGTTGAGGAAGTAGCTCTGGCTGTCCTTGGAAAAACCGGCGGTACCGTAGGAGGTAGGGGCGTCGGGCGTGTCGTCGTCCTCGTCGTGGACGGCCACTCCGAGAGAGGCCGAGACATTGCGGGAAGCACCGTCGGCCAGGGTCACCAGGAACCACGCCTTGTTGTTGAAGTAAAGGCCGTACCGGCCGTCCGGCGAGGTCTGCATGGCGCCGCCGCGGAGCTGCCGGATGACATTGCTGCGCTTGCCGGTCTGGGTATCGACGAGGTAGATGTCGTTGTAGCTGCCATCGTAATCGGTCATGCGGCGATAGGAGCGATCGTCCGTGCCGACTGCGAGCAGGCCATCGTCGGTCGGCGTGACGTTCTGCATCTGGGCCGAGGCGAGCTGCACGTACTTCTGATCGGCGATGTGCCAGACGCCGCGATACGTGCGGTTGCGCTCCTGCGTGGCGCGGACTTTCTGCAGGGGCTGAACGGAGTCGTCGCGGTAGTGCCAGAGGTCCATGAGAACCTTGTCCTCAGTGGAGTCGGCGGGGTCTTTGGTTTCCTTGGCGGGCGGGCCGGCGGGCACGAAGAGGCGCTTGCCGTCGCGCGAGAAGGTGAGCGCGCCTTTATCGCTGACGATCATGCCGGCGGGCAGGCCGGCGGTCTGGGCGTTGATGGTCTCTTTGGCGGTGGGAGCTTTGCGGTCCCAGAGCCAGGCGCTCTTCTCGAAGAAGAAGGCGAGCTGGGCCTGATCGCGATCCCAGCTCAGCTTGGAGTACTTGCCCTTGCCGGCGGCGAGGGAGACGGGTGCGGCATCGGCGCCGGGCGTGGCCGCGAAGACTCCGTTCTCTTCCTCCTTCTTGGCGGAGACCGTGTAGACGAGGGTCTTGCCGTCGCGGGCGAACGAATACTCCAGAGCGTTCGTGAAGGTGCGCTCGTTGGCGGTGGCGAGTTTGAGATCGCGGAGGACCAGATCCGTGCCGTACTCCTTTTTGGCGGAGCCGCTGGAGGAGGTGGCGGCGCCCGCGCGGCGTTGATCTTCGGTGTCATTATCTTGTGCCGGTGCGGGCTTGGCGGCGTCGGCGGACGAAGTGGCGGCAGGCGGGGCTTCCTTGGCGTAGGCGAGCCACGCGCCGCCCTTTTCCGGCACCTGGAAGCTCTTGACTGAGGCGATGCGAGTGACCTCGCCGCTGCCGAGTGTCATGATGAGCAGGCCCTGTTTGGGCATCTCCTCGGCCTTCTTCTTTTCCTTCTTTGCCTTCTCCGTGTCGGCCTTCCGGGGGTAAGTCCCGGCGACCAGATACTTGCCGTCGCTCGTGAAGGCGATGCGGATGGTGCGCGGCGGCGGTGGCGGACCCTCAGGCTCAGAGGGGGCGATGACGGGCGGCGGCAGGGCGCCCACGTTTTCTTTCCACTCCTTGCCGGTAGCGAGCTCGCGGACGATGAGTTCACCGTCGCCGTCCTGCGGCATGTAGGCATAGGCCAGGAACTTGCCGTCCCTGGATAAGGTCTGGCCGGTGATGCTGCGCCAGGCGTCCCAATCCTTATGCGTTACCGGGCGCTTGGTTTGTGCGGGAGAGGCCAGCGCAAACAGTGCGATCAGGACGAGCGAGATATTCCTCATTTGCTGGATTATATTGCGTTACCCGCACGGCGTGCACATCGCGTAGATTAGAGCCATGACAATCACGGGCAGAATTGCGCTCCTCTTGCCCCTGGCTGCTCTCGTGGCCGGCGGTGCGATGGCACAGGTTTCGATGGATACGTTGCGTCCAGCGCATCCGCGGTTGCTGGCATTGGATTCGGACATAGCCCGCGTGCGCACGCTGATCCAGAAAGACCCTGCGGCGAAGGCGGTGCACGAGCGGCTGCTCATACAGGCGCGGAAGATACTGGCTGATCCGCCCGTGGAGTACAAACTGATCGGTCCGCGATTGCTGGACAAGAGCCGTACGGCACTGGGCCGTATCTACACGCTGGCATTCCTCTACCGGTTGAACGGAGAAAAACAATATCTGGACCGCGCGTTGTTGGAGATGAAAGCCATTGCGGCATTCCCGAACTGGAATCCCAGTCATTTTCTGGACACGGCGGAGATGACGCACGCTTTTGCCATCGGGTACGACTGGCTGTATCCGGCGTTATCGAAAGAGGAGCGGGCGTGGGTCCGCGAAGCGATTGTGGAGAAGGGACTGGAGCCCGCACAAGAGGTCTATGAGAACCGGCGCTGGTGGGCTCTGGCGACTCACAACTGGAACCAGGTGTGCAACGGGGGCATCACGCTGGGCGCGCTGGCGGTGGCTGAGGATGAGCCGGCGCGGTCCGAGCAGATCCTGCGGGCGGCCGTCGCCTCGATCCCACTGGCTATGAACTCGTATGCGCCGGATGGCGGCTGGAACGAGGGGCCTGGCTATTGGGACTACGCCACGCGGTATAACGTATTCTTTCTGGCTGGGCTGGAGACGGCACTGGGACAGGACTTCGAACTCTCCCAGTTGAAGGGTTTTGACAGGGCGGGAGAGTTCCGGGTGTACTTCAGCAGTCCGGCAGGGAAGACCTTCAACTACGCGGATGCCGGGGACGGATTGAACGCGAGCGAGTGTATGCTGTGGCTGGCGCGGCGTTTCAAGCAGCCGGTCTATGCGTGGCAGGAGCTGCAACTGCTGGCGAGGGGGACGCGCGCTCACGCGTTGGATCTGGTGTGGTGGCCGGAGAGCAGCAGTACGCCGCAGCAGGCGAAGTGGCCGTTGGACAAGATATATGAAGGCGTTCAGACGGCGTTCTTGAGGGGCTCCTGGGCAGATCCGAATACGATGTGGATTGGCGCTAAGGGCGGGGATAACAAGGCCAACCACGCGCATCTGGACCTGGGCGGATTTGTGCTGGACTCGCAGGGGGTGCGCTGGGCGCTGGACTTTGGCGGGGACGACTATAACTTGCCGGGGTATTTCGGCAACAAGCGCTGGACGTACTACCGGCTGCGGACGGAATCGCACAACACGGTGATGATTGATGGCGAGAATCAGGATCTGAGAGCCGAGGCGAAGATTCTGAAGCGCGAACTGAGCGCTGATGCGGCCAGCGTGACCTTCGATCTTTCCGGTGCGTACCCGGGGAAGGTGACGAGGCATGAGCGGACGGTGGCGATGCCGAACCGGACGAGCGCGCGCGTGGTGGATGCGATCGACGCGCCTCAGCCGGTGGAAGTGCTGTGGGGCATGGTGACCGACGCCGAGGTGGACATACACGGCGCGCGGGCGGTTTTGACGAAGGGCGGCAAGACGATGACACTGCGGCTGTCGTCGCCGGCGGAGGGCGAGTTTGCGATTGTGTCCACACAGCCGGCCAAGCCGCAGCGGCAGAATGAGGGCACGCGGAAGATCGTGGTGCGGCTGCCTGGCAAGGTGAAGCACGTGCGAATCGCCGTGGAGATGACGAACGGGCAGTCATGATTATTGCGTTACTGATGGCGCTGAGCATGGCCGATCTGCATACCGCGGCGCGCAGCGGCGATATCGAGGCCGTGCGCGCGCTGCTGGCGAAAGGCGCGGATGTCAATGGGTATGATTCGCTGGGCGGGACGGCGCTGCACGATGCGGCGTGGAGCGGCGAGGCGGCGATTGTGGAGTTGCTGTTGAACAAGGGCGCGCGGGTGAACGCGCGGCACAAAGAGGCGGGTTCGACTCCGCTACACTACGCGGTGCTGATGAACCGCAAGGCGGTGGTGGAAGTGCTGCTGGCGCACGGCGCGGATCTGAATGCGGCGTACAAGAACGGATCCACGTCATTGCATCTGGCGGCGAACCGCGGGCACCTGGAGTTGCTGGCACTGCTGTTGGACAAGGGCGCGGATGTGAACTCGCGCGACGCCAGCGGATCTACTCCTTTGGACGAGGCGGCGTGGAAGGGCAATGCGGAGGCGGCCAGTCTGCTATTGAAACGCGGGGCCAGAGTGAATACCAGGAGTGAAGAGACGGGCCAAACGCCGCTGCACGAGGCGGCGGTGAAGGGCCATGTCGACGTCGTGGAGGTGTTGCTGGCGGCGGGGGCGGACTTCACAATGAAGGACAACTCGAACGCCACGCCGATGGAGGAGGCGCTGCGTTACCGGCACACGCAGGTGGTGGAGATGCTGGCAGCGAAGGGCGCTCCGGTGAATACGGGGAAGCAGTTGCGGGAGGCTGTGCTGCGCGGGCAGACCGATATGGTGGCGATGATGCTTTCGCTGGGCGCCGATGGCAAGCCGCTGCTGCATGATGCGGCACTGAAGGGGCACCGGGCGATCGCGGAGTTGCTGATTGCGCATGGGGCGGACGTGAACGGGCGGAACGCGACGGGCTCGACACCGTTGCACGAGGCGGCGCTGGCGGGGCAGACGGCGGTGGTGGAGTTGCTGTTGAGCAAGGGGGCGCGAGTGAACGAGGCGGATGTGGAGTCCGGCTCCACTGCGCTGCATTTCGCGGCCGGGTGGGGCCGGACGGAGGTGGTGAAGGTGCTGCTGGAGAAGGGTGCGGAGCGGGCGCTGAAGAACAAGGCGGGCAAGACGGCATTGGATCTGGCGCGCGAGGGCGGGTTTGCGGATGTCAGTGTGGCGCTGGCGCAGTAGGGGGGCGGGGCCGCTCCGTGCTGTGACGGCCTGGAGCGCGTTAGCGCTTGGGGGCGTAGTAACCCTTGCGGGCGCGGACGACCAGGGATTTCTTGGCCTTCACGCTGACCGTGACGTCGTGATAGAGGCCGTCGTTGACGAGCGGCTCGGGGCGATAGAGCACGCTGTACTGGGAGCGCAGCTCGTTGGCGATATTCTCGAAGTCCTGTGAGAGATCCTCGGCTTTAAATGGGAAGAAGGCGAGGCCGCCGGTTTCACTGGCGAAGTATTTCAGCACTTTGTCGCCTTCGGATTCGATGCGAGTTGTGTTCGTGGAGATCGCATAGACGACGGCGTCGGATTTCTGGACCATTTCCAGCGTCTGATCGCGAGAGTAGCGGGAGGCGTTGTCGTCGCCGTCGCCGATGACGATGAGGGCGCGGCGGAACCGTTGGAGCTTGGCCTCGGCCATAAGGCGGTCGCGGCAGGCGAGATAGATGGCCTCGTACATGGCGGTGCCGCCGCCGGGGCGGAGTTCGCGGACCTTCTTGGCGAGCAGGCCGGTGTCGTCGGTGAGGTCCTGCACCATGCGTGATTCAGAATCGAAGGAGTAGACGAGCGCGCGGTCGAGATCCTTGCGGATGACGCCCTGGAGGAACTGGGCGGCGGCTTCGAGCTCGAAGCGGAAGCGATCGCGGATGGAGTTGCTGGTATCGACGAGCAGGGCGATGCGCAGGGGGAGGTTGGTCTCGGCGGCGAACTCGATGATGGCCTGGCGGCGCTTGCCCTCCATGACCTCGAAGTCGCCCTTTTGCAGGTTCTTGATGAAGCGTCCACGCCGGTCGGAGACGGTGAAGAGCAGGTTGACGCGGTTGACGTCGAACCGGATGGGTTCCGCGTCATCTGGCGGTTGCTGCCTGCCGAGCGCGGCCGCGCCGGAGGCTAACGACAAAAAGGTGCGTCGATACATTCCATCCTGATTATAGGAGTCCGCTCTTCCACGCCTCAAGGTCGGCGGGCAGCGGCGCTTCCAATGTGATCGTTGTTCCGGAGGACGGTTGGGTGAAAGTGACCTGAAAAGCGTGGAGCCAGGGACGGCCCTCGGGATGCGCGGGCGCGCCATAGAGGGTGTCGCCGGCGATGGGATGACCCAGTTGCGAGAGGTGGACGCGAATCTGGTGGGTGCGTCCGGTGCCGATGCGGACTTCGAGCAGGGTGTACTTTTCCAGGCGCTCCAGGACGCGATATTCGGTGTGGGCCTCGCGGCCGTGATCGAGGCGTGAGGTCATGCGCACGCGGTTTTTAGGGTCGCGGGTGATGGCGGTGTCGATGACGCCCTGATCGCGGAGCACCTGGCCGTGCACGAGCGCGAGATAGACCTTTTTCACCTTGCGGCTGGCGAACTGGGCGGAGAGGTGGCGGTGGGCCTGATCGGTCCGGGCGACGAGTAGGACTCCGCTGGTGCCCTTATCGAGGCGGTGGACAATGCCCGGGCGCAGATCGCCGCCTACGGTGGAGAGTTGGCCGAAGTGGTGCAGGAGGGCGTTGACGAGGGTGCCGGAGTGGCAGCCGGCGCCGGCGTGGACGACGAGGCCGGGGGGTTTGTTGATGGCGATGACGTCGGCGTCCTCGTAAATGATGTCGAGGGGGATCTCCTCCGCGAAGGCGTGTAGCGGCTTAAGCTCGGCGGGTTCGACTTCAATGGCCTCTCCAGCGCGCAGTTTGTACGACGCCTTTTTTGCCACGCCGTTGACGCGGGCGCGTTCTTCTTCGATCCACGACTGGATGCGGGAGCGGCTGAACTGAGTCAGGCGGTCGCACAGGAAGTGGTCGAGCCGGATGCCGGCAGCCGATTCGTCCACAAGGAATTGCTCCACAATACACAGGGTACACTGTGGCCATGAAGAGACTCGTCGGAAAAATGCTGGCATGGATCGGCGGCATAGTCGTGGTATTGGGTCTGCTGCTGCTTGGCGGAGCGATGGCGATGCGCAGCGGGACCAAGACGGTGGCGCAAAACACGGTGTTGGAGCTGGACCTGCGGATGGGGGTGGAAGAGGAGGCGCCGAGCGATCCGATTGCACGACTGCAATCCGGCGACACGCCCACGTTGAGGGACATTGTCTTCACGCTGGAGCGGGCGTCGAAGGATGCGAAGGTGAAGGGTCTCTTTGTGCATGTGGGCTCGTCGCCGATGGCGCCCGGCCATGCGCAGGAGATCCGGGATGCCTTGCTGGAGTTTCGGAAGAGCAAGAGGTTTGCCATCGCCTTTTCCGAGGATTTCGACGGCGCCAATGCGGGGTTGACGTCGTACTACCTGGCGTCGGCGTGCGATGAGATCTGGCTGCAGCCGCACTCGGAGTTTGGGGTTTCGGGCCTGAGGTATGAATCGATGTTCCTGCGTGGAGCGTTGGACAAGCTCGGCATCGTGCCGCGATTCGAAGGGCGCAAGGAGTACAAGAACGCCATCAATACATACCTGGAGAAGCAGTTCACGGCGCCACAAAGAGAAGCGATGCAGGCAATGCTGGATTCGAACTTCGGGCAGGTGGTGCGCGGCGTGGCGGCGGGCCGGAAACTGCCGGAGCCGGATGCGAAGGCGGCGCTGGAGGGCGGGCCGTATGCGGGCGAGCGGGCGGTGCACTTGAAGCTGATCGACGGGTTGGCGTATCGGGATGAGGCGTATGCCAAAGCGAAGAAGCGGGCCGGCAAGGACGCGGCGATGCTGTGGCTGAACGCGTACCGGGGGCGGGTGGGTGGCGTGCACGAGAAGGGCAAGCGGGTGGCGCTGATTTACGGCGTAGGTGGGATCGTCTCCGGGAAGAGCGGCTACGATCCTATGGACGGCGGGGTGTCGATGGGCTCGGAGACGGTAGGGGCGGCGTTCCGCAAGGCGATTGAGGACAAGGATGTGAAGGCGATTGTGTTCCGTGTGGATTCGCCGGGCGGCAGCGTGGTGGCGTCGGAGACGATCTGGCGGGAGGTGATGCGGGCGAAGAACGCGGGCAAGCCGGTGGTGGTGTCGATGTCGTCGATGGCGGCGTCGGGCGGGTACTACGTGTCGATGCACGCGGATCGCATTGTGGCGCAGCCGGGGACGATTACGGGGTCGATTGGGGTGTTCACGGGCAAGATGGTGACGAAGGGACTGCTGGACAAACTGGGTGTGAGTTTTGATTCGGTGCAGGCGGGCGTGAACACGGATCTGTATGACAGCGCGAAGGACTTCACGCCGGAGCACTGGGCAATTGTACGGGGCCAGTTGGACCGGATCTACGAGCAGTTCACGTCGAAGGTCGCGGAGGGGCGCAAGCTGCCGAAGGAGAAGGTGCTGGAGATTGCGCGCGGGCGGGTATGGACGGGCGAGGATGCCAAGGCGCGAGGGTTAGTGGACGAACTGGGCGGATATCCGGCGGCGCTGCGGGCGGCGAAGAAGCTGGCGAAGATCGGAGATGGGGAAGATGTGGAATTGAAGGTGTATCCGCCGGCGAAGACGAAACTGGAGGTGCTGCTGGCACTGGCGGGCGGGGAGAGCGACGATAGCAGCGATCCGGACAAGGACACGGCGCGGAGCATGCTGCGGGCGGTGCAGCCGGTGGGGCGGCTGTTGAACCGGCTGGGAGTGACGGGCCGGCGGCAGGGGGTTCTGACGTTGGAGGTTGAGGGGCTCCGCTGACGCTGGCTGTGAAATCAGGCAACAATCAACGTATGCACAGGCGCGCATTCTGGATCGGGATCGGCCTTCTGCTCCTGGCTGCGCGCCTTTGTCATTGGCACGTGATCTGGGTGGAGGAGGGGTATCCGACGGCGGCGGCGCTGGAAATGCTGCGGGGCAAGGCGCTGTACCGGGACATCTGGTTTGACAAGCCGCCGCTATTCCCGATGGTGTATCTGCTTTGGGGAGCGCAGACGGGCGTGGTGCTGCGCGTGGCGGGGGCGGCGTTTGGATTGCTGGCGGCGTGGGCGGCGGCGCGGGCGGCGCGGGTGTTTTGGGGCGAGCGCGAGGCACTGTGGGCGGCGGGGCTGACGGCGTTCTTCCTGACATTCGATACACCCTCCGCGGTGATGGCGCTGACGCCGGACTTGTTGACGGTGCCGCTGCAGTTTGCGGCGGTAGGCTTGGCGGCGGCGGGACTGCCGGTGTGGGCGGGTGTGTGCGCGGGCGTGGCGGTGCTGTTCAATGCGAAGGGATTGCTAATCCTGGCCGTCTGCATGGTATGGCAGTGGCGCAAGGCGCACGTGGTGGCGGCCGGCTTTGCGGCGCCGGTGGCAGCGGCGTTGGCGTGGATGGGCTGGCAGGGCGCGCTGCCGGCGTTTTGGCAGCAGGTGTGGGTGTGGGGCGCGGGCTATTCGAGAGAGACGATGTTCGCGCAACCGTGGCTGGAAGGCGCGCGGCGCACGGTGAACTGGGGCGGATTTCACGCGGCACTGCTGGCGGGGGCGGGGTGGGCGGCGTGGAAAGAGAATGACTGGCGGTGGTCTGTGTGGCTGGTGGTGTCTGTGGGGGCGGTGTTCCTGGGGTGGCGGTTTTTCCCGCGGTACTACTTCCACCTGCTGCCGGTGATGGTGCTGTTGGCGGCGCATGGGTGGGCGAGCCTGCCGAGGCGATGGGCCGTGGCGGCGGCGCTATTGCTGGCGATTCCTCTGGCGCGGTTTGGGCCTCGGTATGTGGCGCTGGCGCAAGGGAAGGCGTGGGGGGATCTGGCGATGTACGAGAGCTCGGCTGGGGCGGCGCGAGTGTTGCGGGCGCGCGCCGGGGCCGGGGATACGTTGCTGGTGTGGGGATACCGGCCGGAGCTGTACGGGCTGAGCGGGCTGGCGGCGGGGAGCCGCTTTCTGGATTCGCAGCCTTTGAGCGGTGTGATTGCGGACCGGCACCTGTTCAGCGAGAAGGTGACATTTCCGGAGGTGGCGGCGGCGAACCGGGCGGAATTGATGCGGGGGCCGCGGCCGGTGTGGATCGCCGACGGGCTGGGTCCCTACAACCCACAGCTGGACGTGCGGCGCGTGATGCCGGCGCTGATGGCGGAGTACGTGGTGGAGGCGGAGACGCCCGGCTACCGGCTATGGCATCTGGCGGTTGGCGAGGGCCTGAAAGAACGTCGCGGCCAACGAGGTGTTGAGCAGGTGGAGGGTGGGTTGCCACTCGGGCCTGCCGGGCAGGGCGGCGACGACGACGAGCGGGCCGGGCGTTGGCTCGGTTTCCGCGGCGCCGAGACCGAGGCTCTGCCGGAGGCCTTCGAGGACTCCGCGGCCGGCTTCGCTGGCGGGATCCCAGGCGAAAACGCCGAGCGTGGCGGCCTTCCCTGATTCGTAGAACGTGGCGAAGGCGACGGCCTCGGTGGCGGCGGCCCATTCCAATTCGATGTCTCCGCGCTTGAGGAAGGGGATGCGTTCGCGGAACTGGGCGGGGCGTCCGGCCATGAACTCGCGGACGAGGCGGACGACACCGGCGGCCTGATCGAGCTCTGGTGCGCAATCGTACTGGCCGCGCTCGATGCGGCCGGAGTCCATGTGTACGACGCGCAGTTCGAATTGAATGTTGGCGGACAAAGTGGGCTCTAATGCCAAGGGGTCAGTACTCTGATTTTACGCAGTTCCGGGAGTTCGTCGTGGGGGTCCAGGAGTTTGGGCATGAGGCGGGCGGCGTAGAGGGTCTGGTAGCAGTTCTTGGACATGTCGGCGATCTCCACCTCGCGCAATTCCATATTTAACGAGAGGTGGTAGTTGACGGATACCCCACAGGGATCGGTGACCAGCTCGCGGACCATGACGATCATGTGGTCGGGAGCGAACAGCACCCCATGGCCGAAGTTGTACCTTTGGCGGACGAGGTTGGCCTGAGTGCGCGCAAACAAGAGGCGCGCCCGCTCGACCGGGTCGCCCTGGCCGAGTATTTGATAGTCAGGTAGGTCTTCTTTCGAGGCGCCGGACATCCTGGTGGGGTCGAGCACCACGAGAGTGGCAGCTCTGTAGCTGTTGGAAACGCCGGCGAGCACGATTTCTGGGGTGCCGTCGCCATCGAAGTCTCTGGCGTCAACGGAACTGAAGTGCCCGGAGTGCCAGTATTGCCGGACGAGATTGCCGCTGGAGTCCAACAACGCCACCTGTGCGATGAAGTTGGGCGACTGAGCGGAAATCACCGCGAGATGGGGAGGGGCTCCGCGCTTGAGGTAGACAGGGGCCATGGCGTGTAAAAGATAGATGCGGGGGTGAGTCTCCTTGGCCGTATGTAGGGTACGACCCGGCTCAAATTGCCAGAGAGGCCTGCCGTCGTGGGAGAAGCAGAGGAGCAGGGAGTTCTGCCCTCTTTGATCGCGGCCCCGGAGTGGAAAAAGGACCTCCGGTTTGCCGTCACCGTTGAGATCCAGGAAGGTCGGCTGAAGGTGATCCGCTGCCGGGGCAAGCACGTGATGCTCAAACGGAAGGCGATGCCGCCAGAGCTCGGCGCCATGCTCATCGAAGACGATGAGGGAGAGGCCCTCGGTCTTGACCGATGCTGGCGTGCCGGTGGGGCGGCGCAATGCGACGAAAGCGAGAAGTGCGATGACGACGAGGCCGCCGACCAAGAGGCCGGGGAGCAGGTAGCGCCTACTGGGGCGGGCGGGCTCGAGAGGCGGCGTGGATTCCTGAGCGGTGAGCCAGGCACGCAATTCGGCCTCTTCGGCCCAGACTCGCCCGCGGGCACCGGGATTGCGGTGGACAGGCAAAGCCCTTTCAACTTCCCAGCCCTGCACGGTGCGGACGGATACGTTAAAAAATTCGGCGATCTCTTTCCAGGATTCCAGGCGATTCACTTCGCTGGCACTGCTGCCCAACGACAGTATATGCGATCTAACTCAAGCCCAACCGGGAAATTAGCGCGGCTGGGTCGGGATCGCGTCCCAGAAAGCGGCGGAAGAGAGCGGCGGGATCGTCGCTGTCGCCCTGGGAGAGAATGCAGTCTCGAAAAGCGCGGCCGGTTTCGGGGTTAAAGATGCCTTCCTGCCGGAATCGTGTAAAGGCGTCGGCGTCGAGAACTTCGGCCCATTTGTAGCTGTAGTAGCCGGCACCGTAGCCGGTGGGGTCAGCGAATAGGTGGGTAAAGCCGGCGAGCATGGCGTAATCAGCGGGGAGAGGGGCCGCGGCGAATTGCGCGAGTATGCGGTTGGCCCAGGCGAGGGCGTCGCCGTCGCGGAGCGGGTCGTAGTTGATGTGGAGGGCGAGATCGACTGTGCCGAAGCCGAGTTGGCGCATCTGGCCGTTGGCGCCGCGGTAGGTGCGGGCGCGATTCATCTTTTCGAAGAGGTCGTCGGGGATGGGCTCGCCGGACTGCCAGTGGCGGGCGAAGAGATCGAGCGACGTGCGCTCCCAGCACCAATTTTCCATAATCTGGCTGGGGAGCTCGACGAAATCCCAGGCGACGCTGGTGCCGGAGAGGCTCTTGATCTCCACGCGGGAGAGGCAGTGGTGGAGGAGGTGTCCGAACTCGTGGAAGACGGTTTCGGCTTCACGGTGGGTGAGCAGGGCGGGGCGGTTTTCGAGCGGCAGGGTGAGATTGCCGCACATAAGGCCGATGTGGGGATGCCAGTGGCCGTCGATCAAGCGTCCGGTGTAGAAGGCGTCCATCCAGGCGCCTCCACGCTTGGTATCACGGGGGAACCAATCGGCGTAGAAGCCGCCCAGGAGCGTGGAGTCTTCATCGCGGATCTCGTAGTATTTGACGTCGGGATGCCAGACAGGTACGGGCGGGCCTTCGATGACGCGGATGCCGAAGAGGCGCTGGACGAGATCGAACATTCCGTTGAGGACGGACTCGACCGGGAAGTAGGGGCGGAGGTCCTCCTCCTCGAAGGCGTACAGGGCGACGCGCTGTTTTTCGGACCAGTAGGCAACGTCCCAGGGCTGCATGACGGCCGCGGGATCGCCCTGAGCGCGGCGGAAGGCGAGGAGTTCGTCGTTTTCGCGCAGGAAGGCCGGTTCGGTCTTGGAGCGTAAGTCGGCGAGGAACTGCTGGGCGGTGGCGCCGTTCTTGGCCATGCGATCGGCGAGGTTGAGATCGGCGAAATCGGCGAAGCCGAGCAGCCTGGCCTTGCGGTGGCGGAGATCCAGGATCTTTGCAATCAGGCCGGCGTTAGCCTCGGCGGCGCGGCGGGAGTAGGCGCGATAGAAGAGCTCGCGGATGGAGGCATCGTCGAGGAAAGTGATGATGGCGAGATAGCTGGGGGCCTGGAGGGTGAAGCGCCAGCCGGGCTGGCCTTTGGATTCGGCGGCGGCGCGGGCGGCGGCGATAGCGGAGGGGGGGAGTCCAGCGAGCCCGGCTTCGTCGTCGATCCAGTATTCAAAGGCGGCGGTGGCGTCCAGAACATTCTGACCAAAGGTTGTAGTGGTGACGGCCAGCTCGACATCGAGGGCCTCCATCGCCTGCTTGCCGGCGGCATCGAGCTCGGCGCCATGGCGGCGGAAGGCGTCCATGGTCTTGTGCAGGAAGCGGGCGCGGACGCCCTGGAGTTCCTGTGCCTCCGCAGTGGCGGCATAGGCGTTGATGGCCTGCCAGAGGCCGGCGTTCAGCGGGATGGAGGAGTAGAAGGCGGTGACTTCGGGCTGGGCCGCGTTCCAGGCCTCGCGCAGTTCAGGCGAGGTGACGACGCTTTCGAGATGGCGAACGATGGAGACAGCGAAATCGAGGGGCTCGGAGGCGACGTCGAGGGCCTCCATCGTATTGCGCCACGTGCGGGTGGCGGGCTCGGCGGCGATCTGTTCGATGCGCGCGCGGGCTTGAGAAATGAGCTCGGAAAGGGCTGGCTGGACGTGCTCGGGCCGGACGGAATCGAAGGGAATCGGCCGAATCAGGCCGAGGAGAGGGTTTGCAGCAGTCACATAGATTAGGATAGCGATATGCCGGCGCGCACACCGACCGTGATTCAATTGCTGGGGCTGGCGGTGACGCTGGCGGCGGTGGTGGCGTATTCGCTATTCACGCTGGTGCAACTGGACGGGTTGAAGCGACTGGGGTCCGATATTGTGGACCGGAACCGGCGAGACTCGCTGCAACTGATTCGGATTCAAAACGATCTTTCGCAGATCGGGCTGGCGATGCGGGATATCACCGAGGGCGCGGTGCCGTACCCGATGGAGTCATTCAAGCCGGAGTTTGACCGGATCAAGGGCGATCTGGAGGACGCGCTGGCAGTGGAGGCGCGGCTGATGCCGTCGGGACAGACGAGTGCGCAGCGCTCCATGCTGCAGGGCGCATTCACACGATTCTGGGACGAGACAGCGCAGTTGTGGGCGATGGCGGGCGAGGGCAAGACGAACGAGGCGAAGACGCTGATCCGCACACGCTTGGAAGCGGAGCGGGCTACGATGACAACGGTGATCTCGCGGCTGCTGATGCAGAATAACGAGGCGGAGGCGGCGGCGGTCCAGGAGATCCAGCTCATCTATGGAAAGGTGGAGCGGAATCTGTATCTGTTCTTTGCGGCGGTGCTGGCGGCGATCATGATCACGGGCGGGCTGGTGATTCGGCATGACCGAAGAATGTTCGCGCGAGTGTCGCAGCTCTCTGAGCAGCGGAAGGAGCTGGCGGGCAAGGTGATCACGGTGCAGGAGGATGTGTTCCGGACGCTGGCGCGAGAGCTGCATGATGAGTTTGGGCAGGTGCTGACGGCGCTGGGGATGATGCTGCTGCGGGTGGAGAAGAAAATGCCCGATCCTTCGGCGGAGCGGGACGATCTGCGGGAGGTTCGCGAGATCGCAAACCAGACGTTGGAGCGGGTGCGGGGGATGTCGCAGATGCTGCACCCGCCGGTGTTGGATGACTACGGTCTGGAGAAGAGCATCGAGTGGTATCTGCGGCAGTTTCAGAAACAGACGGGCGTACACGTACACTATGAGAAAGCCGGAGTAGGTCCCTGGATTGGCGAGAAAGTCGCGATTCACGTTTACCGGATTCTCCAGGAGGGCCTGAACAACGTGGTACGGCACGCGAAGACGCCCGAAGCGTGGGTGAGTGTGCGGTATGAGCAGGCGCGGATGGAGATGGAGATTGAGGATCACGGGCCGGGCTTGCCGGCGGAGCGCCGCACGGGGGGTATCGGAATGATTGGAATGCGCGAGAGGGCAGAGCTGCTCGGCGGCCATATTGAGTTTCAGAGGCCGGTGGATGGCGGGACGCGCGTGAAGCTGAGCGTACCGCTGCCGGCGGGAGAGAAGGCATGAGCCAGAAAATCACAGTTCTGTTGGCGGACGATCACAGTCTGGTGCGGAAGGGGTTCCGGCGGATGCTGGAGGACGACCCGACGATTGAGGTGGTGGGCGAGGCGGCGAACGGCCCGCAAGCTATTGAGGCGGCCACGGCGCTGAAGCCACAGGTGATTGTGATGGATCTGGCGATGCCGGAGCTGGACGGTATCCAGGCGACGAGCCAGATCCTGAAGCTGCTGCCGGATACGCGAATTCTGATTCTCTCGATGTATTCGGAGGATACGTACATCCGCAATGCATTTGCAGCCGGGGCGTTGGGCTATCTGCTGAAAAATGCGCTGGAGGTGGATCTGCCGTACGCAATCAAGGAGATCGCGGCGGGGCGGAAAGTGGTAGCGCCGGGGCTTTCCATTCCTACGACGCAGGAGACGCCCGGCGATTTTGACAAGCTGACGCAGCGCGAGCGCGAGGTATTGCAGTACATCGTGCAGGGCAAATCGAATAAAGAAATTGCGGCGATACTGGGGCTGAGCGTGAACACGGTGTCGGTGCATCGCGCGAATCTGATGCAGGCGTTGGGCATACACCGCACGGCGGATCTGGTGGTGTACGCGATTCGCAAGGGCCTGGTGACGCTGCCGGACACGCCGATCACGGAGTAGCAGGCGGCGATGCGGCGGCGCGATCTTTTGCTGGGTCTGCCTGGGTTGACCGGGATTCTGGATGCGCAGGCGCGTCCGGGGTTTCAGCTTTCGGACGTGACAGGGGCGGCCGGCATCAGGTTCACGCACAACTCGGGCGCGTATGGGAAGAAGTACCTGCCGGAGACGATGGGGCCGGGGTGCGCGTTTCTGGATTATGATGGCGACGGCTGGCAGGACATCCTGATTGTCAATTCGATGGACTGGCCGGGGCACAAGCAGCGGCGGTCCACGCTCAAGCTCTACCGGAACAATCGCAACGGGACATTCACGGATGTGACGCGGGCGGCGGGCCTGGACATCGAGATGTACGGGCTGGGCGTGGCGGTGGGCGACTACAACAACGATGGCTGGCCGGACATCTTCATCACGTGCGTGGGGCAAAGCCGGCTGTTTCAGAATACGGGCAAGGGGACGTTTGTCGATGTGACGGCGAAGGCCGGCCTGATGGGGCGCGACGGGTTTTCGATCTCGGCGATGTGGGTGGATTTTGACCGGGACGGGCACCTGGACCTGTTTGTGACGAACTATGTGCGTTGGACAGAGCAAAGCGACGTGTTCTGCTCATTCGATGGGAAGTTGAAATCGTACTGCACGCCGGAGGCGTATCGCGGGGCGACGTGCTGGCTGTTCCGGAATAAGGGCGACGGGACGTTTGAGGATGTGACGGCGCGGGCAGGGCTGCTGGATACGTCTTCAAAGTCTTTGGGCGTGGCGCTGCTGGATTTCGACAATGACGGCTGGCCGGATCTGTTTGTGGCCAATGATACGCAGCCGAACAAGCTGTACCGGAATCAGCGCAACGGCACGTTCAGCGAGGTGGGCGTACGGGCGGGGCTGGCGTTTAGCGAGGACGGGCGGGCGCGGGCCGGGATGGGCGTGGATGTTGCGGATCTGGAGAACTCAGGGCTGGCGACGATTGTGGTGACGAACTTCGACAACGAGATGCTGGGGTTGTACCGCGGGACGAAGTCGGGGGCGTTTGTCGATCTGGCTCCGAAGAGCGGGATGGGCAAGGTGACGCGGCGGTCGTTGGGATTTGGCTGCTTCTTCTTTGATGCGGACCTGGACGGGCAACTGGATCTGCTGGTGGCGAACGGGCACATTGACGAATCGATCTCGCGGGCGCGGCACGAGGTGACCTATGCGCAATCGCCGCACCTGTTTCTGAATGAAGGGGGTAGCTTCCGGGACGTGGCGAGCCAGATGGGGCCTGGTTTCCTGGCTCCTAAGGTGGCGCGCGGCGCGGCGTTTGGGGACTTTGACAACGACGGCGATCTGGATGTGCTGATCACGACGAATGCGGGTCCGGCGTATCTGTTCCGGAACGATCTGACTAACGGGAATCGATCAGTGCGGCTGCGGCTGGTGGGCACGAAGTCGAACCGGGATGCGATCGGGGCGATAGTGAAGTTTGAGACAGCGGGTTTGAGTGGAGCGCGAACTGTGAAATCGGGGTCGAGCTATCTTTCGCAGAGCGAACTGCCGGTGACGATTGGGCTGGGGCGGCGGGAGACGCTGGAGCGGGTGACGATCCTGTGGCCGAGCGGGCGGACGGAGGAGCACCGCGGCTTGAAGGCCGGGCAGCGGTATCAGGTGGTGGAAGGCAAGGGCATCAGCTCCTAGCGGTTCAGGTTCAGGAAGCGCTGGGTCCAGGAGCTCTTGCCCGGTGCGAACTGGCGGGCGGCGGCGGCGAGGTAGGGGCGAAACTGCACCATCCACCAGTGGGTGAGGCCCATTGTGCGGATCTTTTCCAGAGTGTCGGAGTAGTGCTCCAGAATGTGGGTGGCGACGGCATCGCCGGTGACGCGGGCCGCCACCAGGGACGACTTGCCGAGCCGGGTGACGCCGCGTGGCAGGCGTGTAACGGCGTCGAAGGCGAGCAGGGCAGAGAGCTCGAAGACGGAGCGGCGCTCGCGGCGGGCGGTGGAATCCAGATCATGCCAACTGCGCTCCAGGGTGTCGATGGCAGGCAGGCGGGAGGGGTGGAGGCCGCGGGCGCTGGCCTGGATGGCAGCCCACTCCTGGCGCAGGGCGGCGACATCGAGCGGGGGCGTATTGATGGCCTCGGCAGCGCGTCCGGCGGTGGCTTCGAGAGCGTCGAGGATCTGATCGACGGAGGAGGGGTGAGCGTCGGCGGAGATCAGGCCATCGGCGCGGAGGGACTCCGCAATTTCTCCGATGAGGGAGCGGCCGGCGCCGCTGAGATCGGCCAGTGCGGCGAGGACCCAGACAGGCGACGCGCGGAAGGTGAGAATGCCGATCAGCTCGATGCCATTGCCGGCGGTACGGCGCAGGAGGAAGTTCCCGGCGAGTTCCGTGCCTGGCGGGTAGACGCCCTCCACCTCGCCCACCTGCTCGATGAGGAAGCGCAGGGTGGCCTCGACCAGACTGCGGTAGAGCCGGGTGCGGCGGATGGCGATGGGCAAAGCGGCTTCACCGATCTCATTCAGCAGGCCGCCGGCGAGCGCGGAGGCGGAACGCACCACGCGCTCGGGTAGAGAGAGGACGTAATCACGGAAAGCCATTGCCTCGGGGCGCACGATGATATGGTAGCTGTTTTAGGAAAATCCATGAACCAACTCAATCGCCGCAGATTTCTGGGGGCCGCGTCAGTGGCCGGCGCCTCACAGATATTGGGACAAGAGAAGAAGCTGAAGCTGGGCCTGATTGGCTGCGGCTGGTACGGGCTGGTGGATCTGAACGCGGCCTGGGCCGTGGGCGGCGTGGAGTGCGTGGCGCTGTGCGACGCCGATACGAAGATGCTGGCCGATGCCGTGGCCGAGGTGGAGAAGAAGCAGGGCAGCAAGCCGAAGACGTTCAAGGACTACAAGGAACTGCTGGCCATACCGGGGCTGGATGGCGTGATCATTGCGACCCCGCCGCACTGGCACGCGCTGCAATTCATCGAGGCGTGCCGCCACAAGCTGCCGGTATATCAGGAGAAGCCGCTGGCCTACGACATCCTGGAGGGGCGCGCGATGGTGAGCGCCTGGAAGAAGGCAGGCAACCTGGTGCAGGTGGGATTCCAGCGGCGGCAGAGCGAGGCGTTCAAGGGCGCGCGGGAGTATATTCAGGCGGGCAATGCGGGGCGGATCGTGCAGGTGGATGTGAACATTCACTACCAGGCCGGCACGCCGGACCCGACTCCGGTGCCGCCGCCGGCGACGCTGGATTGGGATCAGTGGTGCGGGCCGGCGCCGAAGCTGCCGTATTCGCCGGCGATTGGCCACCGCACGTGGCGCCTGGAGCAGACCACGGGCAACGGGCATATGGTGGATTGGGGCATCCATCTGATCGACGCCACGCGGAAGATGCTGGGTGAGAGTATGCCGAAAGCGGTGACGGCGGTGGGCGGGCTGTATGCGTTGAAAGGCAAGATCACGACACCCGATACGCTGACGGCGGAGTTTGAATTCGAGACCTGCCCGGTGGTGTGGCGGCACCGGATCTGGGGTGCGGTGGAGCGCGATCCGGAGTTTTCAAACGGCGTCACGCTGTTCGGCGAGAAGGAGACGCTGTTCGTTTCCGACAACCGCTGGATGATTCTGCCAAAGGGCCGGGATGCGCAGCGCAAAGTGATGGACGTGAAGCACACGCCCGACGTGGGGCCGCGGCACATGAAGGAGTGGCTGGACGCCATGCGCGGCGGGGCACAGCCGGCCTGCACGCCGGAAGATGCGTTGCTTTCGACGGCCACGGTGCAGTTGGGGATGATCGCTTATCGGGTGGCGCGAACGATCCAGTGGGACGCTAAAACAATGCGAATCACCAACGATCCGGCGGCGGCGAAGATGATGGCGCGGGCGTACCGGGCGCCGTACAAGCACCCGGGGGTGTAACGGCATCGCGTAAGCTGGAGTTACGATGAGCAATCCGATTGTTCCGCTAACTCTTGAAGGCGCTTCCCTGTTGCACCAGATGTTCCGCGTCCGGTGGGACGAATGGCGGGTATTGGACAATCAAACGCGTCATTCGATTCTGGCCGAGGCTTGCGAGTGGCTGCAGACGCAGGAAGCCGCCGAAGCCGGCGAGCAATCTGCCGCGTTTGCACTGCTGGGGCACAAGGGCGACCTCATGCTGGTGCATTACCGGCCCGACTTTGTGGGGCTGCTGGACGCGCAGACGAAGGTGCAGCATCTGCGGTTGAGCGAGTATCTGGAGATTACCAGTTCATACCTGAGCATCGTAGAGCTGGGGCTGTACGAATCGACGCGCAAGATCTACGACGATCTGGACGAGCGGGGGCTGCAGCCGGGCACGGAGCAGTGGGATGCGGCTGTGGCGGAGACCCTGGAGCGGCAGAAGAAGGCGATGTCGGGGCGGCTCTGGCCGGAGATTCCGGAGTCGCGGTATCTGTGTTTCTATCCGATGGATCGGCGGCGGGGCGAGGAGAAGAACTGGTATCAGATCCCGTTTGGAGACCGGCAAAAGATGATGCACGATCACGGGATGATCGGGCGGCGGTATGGCGGGGTGGTGAAGCAGGTGATCTCGGGCTCGATCGGACTGGACGATTGGGAGTGGGGCGTGGATCTGTTTGCGGACTCGCCAGCGTCGTTCAAGCAGTTGATCTACGAGATGCGCTTTGACGAAGTGAGCGCGCAGTACGCGTTGTTTGGGAGTTTCTATCTGGCGCTTCGGGTGCCATCCGAGGGGCTGGCGGCGTTTATGAAGGGCGACGCGCGGGCGGCGGTGGAGTAGGGGCGGGCGGTCCGGAATCGTGGCGGCGTTGATGAGACGCCGCCACACACGAGACGGGCGCGAACGCTATTCGATGACGGAAGCCTTGTTGATGGCGTCGAGCTTGGGGAAGCTCTCGTTGAGGTAGGAGTTGCCGCTGCGGCGGATGCGGCCCTGATCGGGGCCGTTGCCGTGGGGTGCGCCCTCGCCGTAGCCGGAGTAGAGTTGCTCGACGACGTCCATGCCCTCGATCACCTTTCCGAACGGAGAGAAGCCCATGCCGTCGAGGCGGGGGTTGTCGCCGAGGTTGATGAAGAGTTGGGTGGTGCGGGTGTTGGGCCCGGCGGTGGCGAAGGTGATGGTGCCCTTGAGATTGCTCTCGATCACCTTATCGTCCTTGATGTTATCGGTGCTGACGGTGACGGCGGCGTTGGGATCGGCGGCGAGACCGAATTGAACGACGAAGCCGGGCAGAACTCGGAAAAACTTGGCGGCATCGAAGTAACCGGCGCCGACGAGGGAGAGGAAGCGCTCGACGCCCAGGGGCGCCCAGTCCTTGTTGACCTCGACGACGAAGTCACCCTTGGTGGTCTCGAATTTGACTTTGGTAATTTCAGGCATACGTCTTCAATTGTCGCACCCGCGCGGCTGCGGCGCGTGAGAGAATCCCTGCATGCGCTGGTTTGCCACTCTCTTGCTGCTCGCCGCGCCGCTGGCGGCGCAGAACGTCCGCGTCCGTATGGAGACGCAACTGGGAATGATCGAGATCGACGTGGATGCGGTCCATGCGCCGGTGACGGCGGCCAATTTCATGAAGTATGTGGACGGCGGGCTGTATGACGGCGGGGCGTTTCATCGCACGGTGAAGCCGGACAATCAGCCGGCGAACAAGATTCGGATCCAGGTGGTGCAGGCGGGGATCAATCCGGAGAAGCGCGGGCAGGAGGTGGCTCCGGTGGCGCTGGAGCGGACCTCGCAGACGGGTTTGAAGCATTTAGACGGGGTGATTTCGATGGCGCGGAGCGGGCCGGATACGGCTACGTCGGACTTCTTCATCTGCATCGGGGACCAGCCCTCGCTGGATTTCGGCGGGATGCGGAATCCGGATGGGCAGGGCTTTGCGGCGTTTGGCCGGGTGGTGCAGGGGATGGACGTGGTGCGAAAGATTCAGCAAGCACCAGCGGAGGGTCAGAATCTGAAGCCGCCGGTAGGGATCGTTACGGCGCGGCGGGCCGGACGATAGAATAACGCCATGCACAGACTCGCGTTGCTATTGGGCGTGGCGGTGATTTGCCAGGGCGCCGAGAAGATCGGGCAGTTTGAGACCGCAGTGGACGTGGGGGTGGTCGGTCTAGCGGGATCGACGGTCTTCGATGCCAAGGGCGGCGTGTACCGCGTGACGGGCGCGGGGGCAAACATCTGGGCCGGCGTGGATGCGTTCCAGTATGTGCAGCGGCGCGTGACGGGAGACGTGACGGCGACGGCGGAGGTAGGGTTCCCGGACAAAGAGGGCAACGCCCACAAGAAGGGTGGGTTGATGCTGCGGGCGTCGTTGGACGCGGATGCGCCGCACGCCAGCGTGATGGTACATGCGGACGGGCTAATCTCGCTGCAATACCGGCGCGAAAAGGGCGGGCCGACCGCGGAAGTGCGGTCTTTCATGAAGGGTCCGGCGCGGGTGCGAATGTCGCGGCATGGGGATGTCATTTCGTACGAAGTGGCGCGGCCTGGCGGCGAGTGGCAACCCTCCGGAGCGGTGACTGTGGTACTGCCGGAAAGCGCGTATCTGGGCCTGGCTGTGTGCTCGCACGACGAGAAAGAACTGAGGCTGGCGACGTTCAGCGGCGTGACGGTGCAGGAAGACGGCGTGGTGGCGGCGAAGGACCGGGTGGTGGAGAGCACGCTGGAGATTGTCACGGTGGCGACGGGCGAGCGGCGGATTGTGCAGCGGCTGCTCTCGCACTTCGAGGCTCCGAACTGGACGGCCGATGGCTCGACCCTGGTATACAACGGCGGTGGGAAGATCTATCGGATTCCGGTGGCGGGCGGGACTCCAGTGCTGGTGCCGACCGGCGATGTGCGGGTGAACAACGATCACGGGCTGTCGCCGGACGGCAAGACGCTGGCGATCAGTGGGAGTGTGGGGCGAGGGCAGTCGCAGGTTTATCTGCTGCCGGTGATGGGCGGTGAGCCGAAGCTGATGACGCCGGCGGCGCCGTCGTACTGGCATGGGTGGTCGCCCGATGGCAAGACGCTGGCGTTCACGGGGAGCCGGAATGGCGAGTTCGACATCTACACGATTCCGGCGGCGGGTGGCGCGGAGACGCGGTTGACGACGGCGGCGGGGCTGGATGACGGTCCGGAGTATTCACCGGACGGGCAGTACATCTACTTCAACTCGGACCGGACCGGGCTGATGCGGATCTGGCGCATGAAGGCGAACGGCGAGGGTCAGGAAATGATGTCGCAGGGGCCGGAGACGGCGGACTGGTTTGCGCACATTACGCCCGATGGACAGTGGATGGTGTACATTTCGTACGACCCGAGCGTGAAGGGGCATCCGGCAAACAAGGACGTGACGTTGCGGATCGCGCCGGCCGGGGGCGGTGCGGCGAAGACGGTGGTGACGCTGTTTGGCGGGCAGGGGACGATGAATGTGCCTAGCTGGTCGCCGGACGGGACGAGCTTTGCGTTTGTGAGTTACCGGCTAGTGAAGGGGCGGTAGGGGGCAGGCCGCGGACCGGACGTCGGTTTTGCTGAAATCCTGGCTCCACCACGATCATTGAGGGTTTGCCGCGCTCTTACCGAACGGGGGCGATGCGGATGAGATCCGTTTTGGCGTAATCGTCTTCCGAGACGCGGGAGAGGGCGTAGACGGAGCCAT
This sequence comes from Paludibaculum sp., assembly GCA_036504135.1. Lineage (GTDB taxonomy): Bacteria > Acidobacteriota > Terriglobia > Bryobacterales > Bryobacteraceae > Paludibaculum. Next base: position 479,925 of record DASXVP010000025.1, on the reverse strand, counting down.
CCTTGCCGGCGGCGATGGAGTTGACGTAGTTGGGGCGCTGACCGTTCGCGAAGAAGATGGGGCCGTGATCGGTGTAGCGGCGCGTGGGGATGTGCCAGGTGATGAGGTGGAGATTCTCGCGGCCCTTGGATTCGCCTTTGGCAGTGGAGTCCTTTCCCTTGACGCGACGGCCGTTTTCGTAGACGGGGCCTCCAGTGAGGTAGTAGATGGTCTGGCCGTCGGCGCCGAGGGTAAAGCCGAGGTAGCCGTAACTGAACTGATCGAACATGCCGCTGCGCTTGGAGTCTTCACTGGTGATGCGATCGAGCACCTCCACCTGGCCGGTGGCTGTGAGGTAGCGGAAGAGGTAGCCGGAGTTGCCGTGGACTCCGTAGACGGCCTTGTCGGGGCCGTACCAGAAAGTCTGGCGCCAGTTGTAGCCCATGTGGCCGGCGCTGGAGGGATCGTAGAGGCCGAAGTAATCCTTCTTGAGATCGTCGGTGGTGATGGTGGCGACGGCCTCCGTGGCGTAGTCGTAACGGTGGATCAGGCCGTCGGAGGTGGAGAAGTAGGCGGCTCCGTCCTCCGCGTTGACGCTGATGGACCGGCAGATAGTGCGGAAGGTGGCGGCCTTGCCGGACTCGCCCTGTTCGGAGACAGGGCCGATATCCTTGAGCTCCTTCGTGGGGATGTCATAGCGGATCAGGCGGCCGGTGGGCCAGGTGAGGCCGTAGAGGCGTTGGCGCTTGGTATCCATGGCGAAGGTGATGATGCCCTCGTTGCGGGGGGCGACCGCGAGAGATTCGTACTTGCCGGTGGCGATGTCGTAGGAGAGGAAGTGGCCGCCGGGGTAGGGCTTCATCTTGCTGGGGACGCCGGGTTTTTCCATGCCGTCGATGATGGCGTAGAAGCCGAGGTGGGTGGCGAAGTAGAGCTTGCCGTTGGATTCGGCGAAGCTGACGTGGCTCTTGCCCTGGGCGACGGCGTTGGCGCCCTTTTCCCCGGCGGCCTCGGTGAGATCGCCGAGGTGTTTTGTGGTTTTCGTTTTGGGATCGTAGACGTACATCTGCGCGCCAAGCTCGGCCTTCTCGGTGGAGAGCACATAGTAGATGCGGCCGTCGCTGGCGCAGGAGATGGCGTTGTAGGAATCGTGTGCGTCGGGGAATCCGGAATCGATGATCTCCGCGGTGAGGCGGGCGGGCGCGGCGGCGGCGGGCGCGGCCGGCTCTGTACTTCTCGGCGCGGTGCAGGCGGCGGTGGCCAGGAGGGCGAGGCAGAGGATGAAGCGCATGGGGACTCCTGATTACGCGCGGACTAAGTCGGCGGCGTGGGTGCGGATCTTGCGGACGGCTTCTGCGATCTGGTCCATGTCGGAGCGGGGTCCGATGAGCATGTTCTGCGTGAACCAGACGGCCTCGGTGCAGAGCTTGTCGTTGGCGGGGCAGCGGTTTTGCTCCTCCCACTGCTGGAGCCGTTTTTCGGAGAAGCAGCGTTTGTATCCGCGCGAGCGGATGGTGTTGCGGATGAAGGGCTGGGTGTTGAGGGGGCTGTAGCCGCCGCTGCAGGGAATGCCCTCGGCGGAGAGCGCCTTGAGGAACTTATCGCGTGGGAGGCCTGCGAAGGCCTGCGGATCGTAGCGCGCCATGAAGAGGTGATAGGCGTTGTTGGTGCAGCCGGAGTACATGGCGGCGGGCTCCAGGCCGGGGCTTTCCTTGAGGAGCGTCGTGAGGTATTTGGCGTTATCGGTGCGGGTGCGGATCTGGTGATCGAGGCGCGTCATCTGGGCCAGGAGGATGGCGGCCTGAAACTCGGTGAGGCGGAGGTTGGCGCCGGAGGAGGCGTAGGCGAAGTTGGCTCCGATGGCGCGAAGGCCGCTGCCATTGTTGTGGAATGCGTAGGCGCGCTCGCGCAGGTCTTCGTCGTTGAAGAGGATTGCGCCGCCTTCGCCGGAGTTGAGGTTTTTGGAGGCCTGGAAGCTGAAGCAACCGGTGTCGCCGTACGTGCCGACCTTGCGGCCCTTCCATTCGGCGAGGTGGGACTGGCAAGCGTCTTCGATCAGCGGGATCCTGCGGCGGCGGGCGATGGCGAGCAGGGCGTCAAGATCGCAGACGTTGCCGCCGAGGTGAACGGGCATGAGGACCCGTGTGTTCTCGTTGATCAGCGGCTCCACTTTGGTGGCGTCCATCTGGAAGGTGCGCGGATCGGTATCGACGAAGACCGGGAGCGCGTGCTGACGGAGGACGACGTTGACTGTGGCGGTGAAGGTGTAGGGCGGGAGGAGGACTTCATCGCCGGCCTGGACGTCGAGCACATTGAGCGAGATAAGGAGTGCGGAGGTGCCGTTGGCGGTGGCGAGACATTGTTTGGCGCCGGTGAGCGTGGAGTAGGCCGCCTCGAAGTTCTTGACGTGCGAGCCGGAGCCGCGGTACCACTTGCCGCTGCGGAGGACGGCGACGAGTGCCTGCTCCTCCCGCTGGTCGAAGACGGGCCAGGCGGGGAAGGCTTCGGCGCGGACCTTGCCGCCGCCGAGGAGCGCTGGTTTGCCGGGTGCGAGGGCTGCGCCGGCCGCGGGTGCGGCGACGATGAAGTGGCGGCGGGTGAGATCGGGGATCATGGGAATCCCTACAATCTTAAACCCGCTTTACTCCGAGCGCAGCGCCTCCACCGGATTGACAGATGCGGCGCGACGGGCCGGGATGAAGCTGGCCATCAGCGAGGCGAGGCCGAGCACTACGGCGACGGCGGCGAGCGTCGCCAGATCCCAGGAGCGCACACCAAAGAGCAGGCCCTTCATGAGGGTGGCCGCGACGATGGCGCAGCCGAGTCCGAAGACTAAGCCGAGCACGGTGAGCCAGCCGGCCTCCTTGAGGATCAGACCGTAGACCGAGCCGGGTTGCGCGCCCATGGCCATGCGAACTCCGATCTCGCGGGTACGCTGGCTGACGGAGTAGGCGACTACGCCGTAGAGCCCGACGATGCTCAGAAGAAGCGCCAGCGCGGCGAATCCGCCAACAAGCCAGGCTGACGAGCGGTGGAGATAGGCCGATGGGGAGTCATCGATTCTGTCGCGCATAGTGGCGGTAGTGGTGACGATGTCGGGATCGAGCTCGCGGACGGCTGCGGTGAGCGTGGGCAACAACGATTGTTCGTCCTGGGAGGTGCGGACGATGACGGAGAAGAAGCGGTCCGGGCTGCGGTTGAAGGGAATGTAGAGGACCGGCGGTATGTCGGTATCCAACGGACCTTCCTTGATGTTCTCGATGAGGCCAACGATTTCGATAGGCTCCTGAGCGTGCGAGATGTAATAGATGCGCTTACCGACCGGATCCTCATTGGGGAAGTGCCGTGCGGCCATGGCCTGGTTGATGATGCCGACGGGCGGCCTGGACTTGTCTTCGGATTCGGTGAAGTAGCGGCCGCGAATCAGGCGGGCGCCGGCCGTGGGGAAGTAGGTGGGGCTGACCTGGCGTTCGGGCGCCTCCTCGTGTCCGCCGTTGTGAGGCCGGCCCACGACACGGAACCATGTGGTGTTGCCGTTACTGGTGACGGGTAGTTGGCTGGCGATGCCGGCTGACTGGACGCCGGGCAGGGTGGAGAGGCGGCTGAGAACGGAGCGCGCCAGCACGATAGCTTGCTCGTCTTTGTCGTAGCCGGACTTCGGCGCGGCGACACTCATGGTGGCCAGGCGTTCGGGCTGCATGCCGAGATTCACGCGGAGCAGGTGATAGAGGCTCTTGCCGAGCAGGCCGGCGCCGACGAGCAGAACAACGGCAGTGGCAAGTTCGACGACGACGAGCTTGGTGCCGAGACGGCGCCAGAAGACGCCGGCCGAGCCTCGGCTGCCTTCTGCCAGGCCTTCGCGCATCTCGGCAAGAGATAGACGGAGAGTGGGCGTAATGGCGTAAAGGCCGAGCGCCAGGGCGGAAATGGCGGCGGCGAAGAGCATCACGCGCAGGTTCAGGCCGAGGCCGTTGAGGAACGTCATGCGCGCCAGGATGTCGGCTGGGATGAGCTTGAGGAGGGCCTGGATCGTCCAATAGGCGGCTGTGAGTCCGAGTGCGCTTCCGGCAGCCACGAGCACGAAGCCTTCCGTGACGAATTGGCGGACCAGGCGAACGCGTCCGGCGCCCAGTGCGCTGCGGACGGCAATCTCGCGGCGGCGGCTCTCACAGCGAACGAGGAGGAGGCTGGCGATGTTCACGCCGGCGATCAGCAGCAGCAGCCCGGCGCCTCCGAGGAGCACGAGGAGGATGGGGCGGATGTCGCCGACAATCACGTCGCTGAGCATGGTAAGCGTGGCGCCCTGATTGCGATTGGATTCGGGATACTGCCTTTCCAGTTGTTTCGCGATGGCCTGGACGTTGGAGAGTGCGGCATCGATGCTAACGCCGTCCTTGAGCCGCGCTACGCCGTAGAGGGAGTGGCAACTGCGGCGCAGATCGCAATCGCCTGTGGCATGCATGGTGGTCCAGAACTCGGCGGGTTCAGCGAGAGGGAAGTGGAAGTCGCTCGGCAGGACGCCGATGATCGTGGCGGACACTCCGTCGAGTTCGACCGTCTGCCCAACGACATCGTTCTTCCCGCCGTACCGCTTCTGCCAGGCGCCGTAGCTCAGCATGACGGTGTGGGCGGCGGAAGGGAGATCCTCTCCGGCGTAGAAATCCCGGCCTACTACGGGAGAGACGCCGAGAGTGCGGAAGAAGCCGTCGCTGATGCGGGCGCCGCGGGCCGCCTGCAATCCGGCGGCTGTGCGCAGAAGGTAGCCCCGGCGCTGATAGACATCCAGAGAACTGAAGACCGTGTTGAGCTTTTTCCAATCCAGGTAATCGTGGTACGAGAGATTGCTCCGCGGGAACATCGGAACTGTCTCGTAGACGCCAACCAGACGCGTGGAATCCCGATAAGGTAGAGGCTTGAGAAGAGCGGCATCGACGAACGCGAAGATGGCAACCGCAGCGCACATGCCCAGGGCGAGCATGAAAATGGCCGTGGACGTGAAGCCGGGGTTCTTTCGCAGTTGACGGATGGCGAAGTGGATATCCTGCACCAGGTTGTCCAGCAGATTCAAACCGCGCATATCGCGACACTCCTCTTTCCGTTGTTCATAGCCCGCGATGGACGCGAGGGCCTTCCCGCGGGCCTGCTCGGGGCTGAGGCCGGCGGCGGCATGCGCCTCCATTTCCCGTTCCAGATGGTATTGCAGCTCTTCATCGAGCTCCTGTTCGACGGCCGTTCGCGAGAAGAGAGATCGGAGACGGAGCCGAACAATGTTGGCGAAACGCATGGCGAGAGCTCCTCGTCAGACGGCGCGGACCACCAGGGAGATGGCCGCCGCCAGACGCTCCCATTGCGCGGCTTCCTGCGCCAGGGCTTTGCGGCCGGCCCTGGTCAGCGTGTAGTATTTTGCCCGCCGGTTGTTGTCGCTGACGGCCCATTCCGAGCTGATCCAGCCATTCTGTTCCAGCTTGTGGAGTGACGGATAGAGGGCACTCTGGCCCACCTGCAGAACCTCGCCCGAGATCTGGTGAATGCGCTGCGCGATAGCCCAGCCGTGCATCGGTTCGAGCGCGATGACTGTGAGGATCAGGAGGTCGAGGGTGCCTTGCACAAGGTCAGTCGGTCTGCTCAAAGGCTCTCCTATCAGTAACTGACAACAGATTACGACGAAGAGGCACGACTGGCAAGTAAACTCCTTGCCGGTTGTTCCGGGACGTGAAAGGGGTCATGATGTTCTGATGCTTTCCGGTTGGAGACTTAGGCTGGTTCTCATGCTGTTGGCGGCCAGCGTGTGCAACGGCGGGGGGCTGCGCGTGGCGGCGTTCCAGGCGGACGCGACTCCGGCGATGGGCGAGCCGCTGATCTGGGTGCAGCCGGTGACTTCTGTGATGGACCCGTTGCTGGCGAAGGGCATCGTGCTGGAGGACGGGCGGACTCGGTACGTGATGCTGGCAGTGGATTGGTGCGGCATCGGCGGGTCCACTCATCTGATGCTGCGGCAGCGCATCGCGCGGGCCGCGGGCACTGATATCCGGCGCGTGGCGATGCAGGTAGTGCATCAGCACAGCGCACCGTATGTGGAGGGCGACGGCTACGACTGGATGGCGGCAAAGGGGCTCAAGCCGTTGCGGATGAGTGCCGGGTATCTGGAGAAGCTGGCGGGTAATCTGGAGCGGGCCGTGGCGGGCGCGGTGGCGGGGCTGCAGACCTTCGATAGCATCGGCGTGGGCCAGACGGCGGTGGAGCGCGTGGGCAGCGCGCGGCGGATCTGGAAAGATGGCAGGATTCTGGTGCGGTACAGCAGCACTGCCAGGACGCCGGAACTGGCGTTGGAGCCCGAGGGCGACATCGATCGCGAGATCCGGACCGTGACGTTCGCACAGGGGACCAAGCCGCTGGTGCGGATGCACTACTACGCGAGCCACCCGCAGACGTTTTGCTGCGACGGGCGTGTATCAGCGGATTTCGTGGGCGCGGCGAGAGCCGCGATGGAGCGCGAGGACGGCGTGGCGCAGGTGTATTTCACGGGCTGCGGCGGCGACGTGACGGTGGGGAAGTACAACACCGGGCTGGACGCTGAGCGCGTGGCGTTGGCCGGGAGGATGCAGGCGGGGATGCGGGCGTCCATCGCGGCGACGAAGTTCGAAAAGGCCGGCCAGATCCGGTGGCGGTATGCGGATCTGCGGCTGCCGGGCAAGCCCGTACCCCCGCCGGGCGGGGGTGAGCGCACCGATCAGGTTGTGTATCGCGATGCGATTACTGAGGCGTTTGCCAGGCGGACGCGCGGGCTGCCTGTGAGCTCGCTGCGCCTGGGGCGCGTGGTGATCGTGCATCTGCCGGGGGAACCGCTGCTGGAGTTTCAGCGCTATGCTCAGCGGATAGGGCAGGGCTCGTTTGTCGCCGTGGCCGGGTACGGCGAGATCAGCCCCGGGTATCTGTGTCCGGATGAGGCGTTCCGGCAGGGCGGCTATGAGCCCGGCGCTTCGAACGGGATGCCGGGGACTGAAGGCCGCGTGAAGGGTGTGATTCGGAAAGTGATGGGCCGGTAGGCCCGCCAGGAGGTTGGCTATGGAGCGTAGAACGTTTGTGGGACAGGGCGTGGCGCTGGCCGGGGCGGCCACAGTGTTTTCACCGCGCCCGGCGCTGGCTGCGTTTGGCGGCGCGGCGGAGGTGACGGTGCCCGCCAGCAAGTTGAAGGAGCTGACGCGCTGGCCGCGTTATGGCGCGAGCGAGAAGCAGGCGCTGCACAACCTGATCGACGAAGGTACTTTCTACGGCGAGCTGCCGTCGTTTGAGAAGGAGTGGAAGGACTATACGAAGTCGCCTTTCGCGAAGGCGCACATGAATGGATCGAGCGCGCTGACCTCGATGTACTTCGCGCTGGATCTACCGGCGGGCAGCGAGATCATGGTGCCGTCGTACACGTTCTTCGCAACTTGCCTGGCAATGCGGTTCTTCAATTACGTGCCGATCTTCGTGGACATCGATCCGAAGACGGCGTGCTTTGATCTCGACGACGCGAAGAAGAAGCTGACGCCGCGGACGAAGGCCGTGGTGGCGATGCACTCGTGGGGGCTGCCCTGCGAGATGGACAAGATCGCGGGTTGGTGCAAGGAGAAGGGGCTGATCCTGCTGGAGGACGCGGCGCATTCGCACGGGGCCTCGATGCAGGGGCGCTCGACCGGGACGTGGGGGGTGATGGGGATCTTCAGCTTCCAGGCGTCGAAGGTGATGCCGACGGTTGAGGGCGGCATGGGGATGTATCAGACGCGCGAGTACTTCGAACGCGCGGCGGCGTTCGGGCACTACGAGGATCCGGTGAAGTTCGCCAAAGCGAGCCCGGTGCGGGCGTATGAGGGGACGGGGTTTGGACAGAAGTACCGGATGCACCCGTTTGCGGCGGCGATCGGGCGGGTGCAGTTGCGCGGGTTGGATGCGATCAACGCATTGGCGGCCGGCAATGTGCGGCGATTGAATGATCGCGTCTGCCAGTTGCCGGGGCTGTTCGAGCCGCGGGTACGGGCGGATCAGAAGCGCGTCTATTACAACGGCAACATGCTGTTTCTGGACACTGCCAAAGCGGGTTTCAACCGGGATCAACTGGTGCGGGCGCTGAAGGCCGAAGGCGTGGCCGTGAGCTTCTGGGACTATCCGGAACAGCACAAGCTGAAGATCTATTCGGAGGCAAAGTGGTTCCACCATGCGCCGACGATTCCGGAGAAGATGCCGGGCAATGCGCACGTCAATGCGAATCACATCTTCCTGCCGGCGCTGTATGGCGAGGCTGGGGAATTGCTCGATCAGTACGCGAAGGCGTTTGAGAAGGTGTGGGCGCGGAAGACAGAGGTCAGCAAGCTGTAGCGGCTACCTGGCGGTGCCGGGGTCCCAGATTGTGGCGGCGATGTAGCGGTCCTGATCCTGGGCGTCATTGTAGTAGTAGATGGTGACGATCCTGCCATCGGGCCGCTGCACGGTGCGCGGGTAGCCCACGTCCCAGGCGCCGGCGTCTTTGCGAAGGATGAGCTCCTCGCCCCATGTGGCGCCCTTGTCATTGCTGAGCCGGGCACGGATGCCATAGGGCTCGGCGCGGTGGCCGTAAGTGATGGCGAGGCGTCCGTCCTTGAGTTGGATGAGGGCGGGCGGGTTGCCGCGGCCAGTATCGGGCGCGGGCTTATTGACGAAGGACCAGGTCCTGCCGTTGTCCGTGGAGCGGTACGAATCGATGAAGCTGCGGTGGCGAACTGCCGTCAGAACTTCGGTGGCGGAGAGCCGCACGGAAGAGGGCATGATGGCGTAGTCGTCACCCTGCGGCTCCGGACCGACCAGTCCTTCCTGAGTCCACGTACTGCCTCCATCGCGCGTGCGCACGCAGATGACGCGGCCTTCGCGCTTGTTCGTTTTGGCGGCGGTGAGGAGCAGCGTGAGGTTGTGCTTGCCATTGATGAGGTAGTCGGTGCGCGCGGCGATGCCGGGGTGGCCGAAATCCGGGAGGCGGAACGGACCGTTCCACGACCTGCCCTTGTCGGTGGAGTAGTAAAAGCGCGACGGTCCGATGTGGATGTCGGCCATGCGGGCGGTTAGCGCGAAGCCGGGCGCGGTGAAATCAATGTTGCCGGGGCAGTCCGTCACAGGGCGGCCGGGCTCGGTGGGGACATCGGCCTGTTGCAGGCCGGGCGGCGGCCTGAGCCCAGCAGGCCTCTCGATGGCCCAGGTCTCGCCGCCGTCGAGGCTGCGGGCCAGGACGTGCTCGGCAGGTTTGCTGCGGTCGATGGAGTGGCCGCGGTCGTTCTTCAGAAAGTAGCCGACCTCGAAGCCAACCAGAATCTCATTGCCCCACGACCAGATGCCGTGGTTGGCGGGCCAGCCGCCGTAACGGCCCGGTTCCTTGTAGACGACGACGTTGCGGGCGGGCACTGTGGTCTGCGCGACGCCGAGCGACGCAAGCAAGAGGCAGACGGGCAGCAGGCGGCGACGGTGTCTCATGAAGCCGATTCTCCTCACTCGAAGGTAACCCGACTCAGGCGCTGGCTTTTGCGTGCCGTCGGTGCACGTGGGTTAGCTCGACCGATCGATTGCATGGTTCGGGCGAGCCGCAACGGCGAATCGATTGGTGCCGAAGGTGGGACTCGAACCCACACGACCCTTTCGGGTCAGCGGATTTTAAGTCCGCTGTGTCTGCCATTTCACCACTCCGGCATATGGTTGAGAACAATGGGATTCCGCAGTGCCGCAGCCCTCTGCTCAGGCTTCAGTGTAGCCGAAAGTGTGACAGCCCTGCGCTTCCGCGAGCGGCTCTAAGTCTCGCCCTTCTTGCCTTTCCACTGGCCCTTGAGCCCGTCCACGGAGATGTCCAGCAGGAACGTGGCGAAAAATGGCGCCAGGAGCCCGTGGAAGGTGCCATCGAAGTCCTTCACGTAGGAACTGAAGGCCCATAACACCATGAGCGCGCCGACCACTGCCAATTGCACGAGTTGAGCGGATCGCAACTGTTGCTCAATGGCCACGCGGGGCAGGCCTGGAATGGCTGCGCGGCGCTCCTCCGTGGTCCCGAACAGAGTGATGAAATGGGAAGTGGGCGCAGCCAGCGAGGCCGCCGGCCATTTGTCAGGATCCCGCTGCTGGTCGTCCCCCCACTTGACCTGCACGTTATTGACGATGGCCGCCATCATTGTGCCGGCGTCGACGAACTTGCGGGCCGCCACCAGGTCGCGAACGTCCTTCCGATTCGCGTGATCGGGGGGAAGCTGATTCACGATAGCCGTCTCCCAACTCCGTTGGAGGTTGGCCAACTTCGGTGGCAGGGCCTCACGGAGCGCTGCGGGGTCAGCGGCGGCGGCGTACACCTCCGACAAGAGCGGGCTGAATTCCTGCCTCAGAGCCTCCAGCTTGCCGCGATCGGGCAGCTTGGCGGCACTCGCAATCCAGGTGGATTCAAAGAGCGCCCATTCCGTTTCGCCCCGTAGCTTGAACTGGAGCAGGACCTCTGAGAAGCCGCGCAGTTCCGCGCTTAAGTCCTCCAGGGCTTGCTGGATTAGAGGAATCTCCGGCTTCAAGGGATCGTTCTTGATGCGATCCAATTCCGGCGGAGCATTCTTGAGCAGCGCGGCGAACTGGCTCTGCAAAACAGCCGGAACTCCGCTTGCGGTTTCCGGGTCCGCCAACAGGCGCTGGAGCCCTTGCGCGGAGCTCTGCCAACTGAGCCCTACGTTGCGGAGATCCTGGGCCAGAAGCTGATAGGCGGAGTTCAGAGTGGCGAGGGCCTCATCTGCTTTGTGTTGACCCAAGAGGCTATTGGCCAGAGTGAGGGAGCCCCGGGCCGTGGTGAGGCTTGCGCCGGCCTGCGCCGGTAGGGTCCTTGGCGCCAGAAGGAGCTCCTCCAAACCGCGGGCGAGCTTGCTGGCGTCAGTGCGCCGCCGCTGAAATGCTTCCAGGGCGGCTTTCCATTTTTCCCGTAAGGCATCGGCGCTGCTGGTGATCGCCGCGATATTGGAGCCTGCCGCAGCCGAGATCAAGTTGCTGTGCGCGTCGTGGATCTCCGCTTTCACCGTTGCGTCATAGTCCGCCAAATGATCAGTGACCTGGCTGGCGATATCATCCGCCTGTGCCCGCGCCTGGGCCAACTGGATTCGATTCTGCATCCCGACACGCACCAGATAGCCAAGTCCGAGGCCGAATGCGATGGCAAAGAGCACCCAGGCGTCGTGCAGTTTGGTGCGAACCTCGTAGGCCAGGGCCACGGGTTGAGCCAATTGTGGCGCGACGATCTTCAAGGACCCGGTCACCGTCCCGCGCGGGAAATCCCCCTGCAAGCCATAGCCGATGGTCTTGGGCTCCCCGGCCTCGACAGTCACGTTCGGATCCGTGCTGACCAGGGATCCGCTCACCCCGGAGTTTCCTTGCACCGGTTGTCTGGAGAAGAACTGAATGCCCGACACCTTGGCTGCGCCAGTGCTCTCGCGCACGCTGAGCGGCGGCAACGCTACGTCGCAACAGACGCCGGGGAAGTTCTGTGTGCGCTCGATCAGCAGCTTCTCTGGCACATCCAGTTGCGCGGCTGCCTGGACGATCTGCAATTTCAGCCGGGGCAGGTTGGGGCGCAGAAGGATCACCACATCGTACGTGCCTGCTTTGCGGAGGCTGTCGCTGACCGTAAGAGTCAGGGCGACTGGAACGCCGGCGGGCGTGGTTTCCCACGATGCGGTGAACCACTCCTTCCACGCTTTCTCGCGCACGCCTCCGGAGCTGACCTCGAGCACCTCCGGCCGTTCCCCTTTCGCGATGGAGAAACCGGTGGTGGTTACGGCGGCCCGGATGGTCCGCGAGGAGCACGCGCCGCAAAGTTGAATCGTGTTGCCGCTGTCGAGCTTGACTGGCGCTTCCTGCGCCCGTAATGTCCCCGTTACCAGCAGGAGAGCGAACAGAAGATTGAGCGGCATTTCATTGAAGCTCCAGATCAACGTGTCCAAACGATTGGAACAGAAACCCTCCGGGGTCGCCGCCCATGACGAGATCCGAACGGACCTCCTGTATCGCCACGCCCAGCCTGGCGCCCTTCCAGAGGCGCTCCGTGATGCGCTGGGCGAAGTCCGTGGCCTGTGCCGCACCCACCTCCACCTGAGTGCCCAGGATGGCGCCGGCGCCGGCGGCGGAAAATGCCGTGACGAAGTCATTCAGGGTCTGGTCGTCGGTGGCTGCGCTCTCACATGGTGCAAGAATCAGGATGGTTCTGGGATTGCCCCATTTGTGCGGTGTGACTCTGATCCTTTGCTGCACCTCCTGGAGAGTCATCCATTCACTGCCCGGTTGCAGCTCCACTCGCGGGCCCACCGGCTGAGTGGGGAGGTTCTGCTTCTGCAGGTGCCCCAGAACCACGAGCACGGCCGGGCGGGCAGCCGGTTTGTTCCACAGCAGATCCAGCAGGTCTTTCTCCACCCACGGGCCCCGCACAACCGAATTCAGCCCCAGTCCGGATTTGAGCCTGTTTTCGAGCTGAGTTGCTTCCGGCAGCGTGGAGCTGGCGACAAGGCGCACAGAATCGTTCGCCGGCTTCTGAATCTTGAGCTGGACGTCGCGAAGTTGGGGAAGCAACTCTTCGACATAGTGCCGCACTCCCCAGAAGCCGCGAACACAGACCACACGGTCCGTGCTGGTGTGTGTGCAGTTGACCGGCCGCCCGCTGGCATCGAGCGTGTAGCCCAGACAAACGGGCGGGTCCGGCGCCTGAAACCGGTGTGCCGGCAGGGACCAATCGTAGAGCATGGCCCATGGGAATGCAGATCGCGGATCAAAGCGCACGATTTGAATGGTTTCGCTGGACGCCCTCTGAATGCGAACCAGGGAAGCGCGCGCCGTGTCACCCACCGTGCCTAGCAGGGCATCATAAACGGCGCTTCCCTTGCGAGCCAGATGAAGCAACGCGGCCGCCGCGTCGGAACCGGGAGGCTGGCCTTTGGGCACCGGCGTGTAGGTACGTACGCCACCGGGAACCAGGATTGCGTTCCTCAACTCCTGCCGCAACTCCTGTACGGATTGATCGAAGGCGGCGGCGCTCAGGTTGACTTCATCACTGACCGAATCCGCGACGATCCCGATCTGATGCGTGCTGCCAGGGCCTTGGTTCAAGCCCAGGAAGAGCGCGCGCGGGCGCAGATCGTCCAGGTTGGTGAACTCCTCGGAGTGTGCAAATTCCTGCCGGACCGTCAGCAGGCCCGGAGCAAATGCGACAACCTGATCCGTGGCGGCCACCTCCGCTGCAAGGAGGAACGACTGCACCAGATGGTTCCGGTGGTGGACATAGATTCGCAATTCCGCGGCGCCGCTCTCCTTAGGCGCGCGGACGCGGAAATAGACCGGCTCCGTGGAGCCGGCGCGCGGGAGTCTCACTTTGAAAGAACGCGGTCCTTCCAAGCGGAAGTCCTTCGCCTGGACGGAGATGTTCAACAAATGGCCGGACTTCTGATCTGGCACGCTAATCAACTGGTCAATCCCCGTCACATCGCCCACCACGATGCTGCCCGGCAGACGCGGGCCGATGTGCACTCTCAGGTCGTATGCGGCGCCTGATTGTAGGCCCTGATTGGTCTTCACCGGGGCGTACCAGGGCTCGCTCTCCAGCCGGAGCAGCGCTGCGTCCAGCGCGCGCGGGCCGGGCTCCACCAGCGGAGTCTCAAGACTCTGTTCTTTGTAGAATCTGCGCAAGGACGCGGCAAGTCTGGCCATCGGTACAAGGCCCGTGATCTCCTGGAAGAACATTCCATCCGGCGTGCTGTCTTCGAGGGCGAATACACTCTTCCAGTGCGGAGGAAAGGTGATGGGCGCCATGCCGAGGCCGCCCGTGGGCAAGTCCGCAGCCATGGAGCGGACCCGGAATGCTTCACGCTTGGCGGCGATGAGCGCCTCGCGCATGCGCATGGATTGATTGCTAAGGGGGTCCGCCAGCAGTTGTGCCCGCGGCCAGGAGGGCGTCACGCGCCGGGCGGATTTGAGCGCCTCATGCAGAGGGCAGTCATGAATGACGCCCAGCAGGAACTGCGTCAGGACGGAGCTTGACGCCTGGGGCTCCAAATTCAGGACAGCCACACCCGCGATGGAGGGGAGTCTGCCCCGGCAGCCCGACGCGCAGATCAGGAGCCGCGGACGCGCCTCCTCCGGGAGCCTGCGAAGGACCCGCGTGGCCGCGCGGAGATTCCGAGTCAGCAGGACCGTATACCCGCCCGTGCGGAGCGTCAATTCCAAGTCGCCTTTCCACGAATCGAGTGTCTCGATCTGCACCCCGTGTTCAGGAACATCGGCTTCGTGCAGCCACCATTGTGAAGCGAACTCCGCAATCAGAGGGCCCGCTTCCGGATCGATGAGGATACGCAGGGGCAATTGCAGGAGTTCGCGCTGCACGCGCGGCGCACGGCTCAGCCGGACGGGCTGCAACTGGTTCTGGAAGGGCAGGCCCTCAATCCACTCCAGAAATGCGGCTTCCAGCTCGGGAAGGTCGATGCGCGGCGGCAGCGAGTAGTAGACGGCCACCGGATACGGCCCATTGGCGTGTGGGCCGGGACGTTGCGGAAGCTCGCTGGCGAGCTTCCGCAGGGGCTGGGCCATCGGCCCCAGGTCCGGCGAAGGCGTCCACACAGTTCGCTGCCCAAAACCCGAGTGCTCAGCCGAACTATCCCGATAGTTGACCAGCAGGAACGGCCCCTCCAGCCGGAACCGGATGATCGCCCATCGCCTGGCCAGCGTGTCTGTTCCGAAGTCCATGGCGGATTCCCCTCTTTACTAGTTTGGAAGGCGCGTGGTAATCCAGAATTCTGTCTTTCTATACAGTACTGGAACTTCCTCTGCGGATACCACGCTTTTTCGCGCGCCGGAGGGCTGATGTGTGAGGGGAGTGAGGGGATCGGGCCTGGCAGATTTCAGCGCAGTGGAATCCGGCTGGCTTGGACGGGCCGAACGGCGCCGGCATCGCGGGCGTTTTGGAGTATGACCTCTCGTTCTTCGCGGGTTTTGGCGCTGCGCGGATCCTGATCCAGTGCGGTCTGATTTGCCTGCAGCGCCTCGGCGATGAGCGCTCCAGTCTTCTCCTGACCGGAACCCTGCCGGAATTCGGCGACAGCGAGCCAGCTCAGGCACAGTGCGTAGCTGCGCTGAGAGGAGATTTCGTGCCGGGAGTCCTCCAGCATGGCGTGCATCAGGTTCGCGCCGATCGTGAGGTGCGCCACCGCCAACTGGTTCTGCCTCTCCGTTAGGTGGATCTTGCCGATCTCCATCGAGTTGCGGGCTCGCAGCCAGCGATATTGCAGGTTCCACGGCTCCTCCCGGAGGATGGTGCCGAGGATCGCCTCGCTCTCGGCGTAGTCGCGGTGCGCATCGTCGAGACGGCCCATGTCCCGCAGAAGATAACCTCGGGTGGCTAGTACTCCAGCCAGATCATAGCGGGCCGGACGAGCATTCTTGTCGACGACGAGCATCTCCCGGCGGTTGGCGACACCCAGGTCGCGAAGGCGCAGGCACTCCTCAAACTCTTTCCGATGAAAGTGGACGCGCGAGAGTGTAATGTAGAGACCGCCGCGGATGCTGGCCAGGTAGCGATACGCGACGCCAGTTGCTTTGTAATCTCCCAGGATGGAGAGTCCCTGGCGGGCGGCATCAGCGGCCTGACCGTACTCACCGGCTTCGATGAGAATCGAGGCAAGCATATCGTGCTTCTCAGCGGTGAAGCCGCGCCACCATCGTTGATCGAGTGCGACGCCGCCAAGTAACTGGGCAACGTCCAGGGACTGGCGCACAGCGGCGATCCCTTTTTCCGTCTGGCCGATACTGCGGCGTCCGGGATGGCCCAGATATGTCCCATACAAAGCCAGGGCGTTGCTGAGGGTCATGAGAAGTTCCTGTTCCCGGTGTCCCTCGGCCACCAGGAAGTGCATGTGCGCCAGTGGGCCTTGAAAAGCCTGCTCCAGCGCAGTCTGGGGGAACGGGGCGCTGTCCGCCAGGCGCACCCAGACAGCCATCTGATCACTGATGGTCCTCATTTCGTTGACGATCAACAGCCGTTCGTGGCGGCGGTTCATCCAGAAACCAGTGACGCCGGAGGCGAGCAGGATGGACACAGCAAAGAGAGCGGCGGTGCTCAGGCGACGGTAGCGCCGACGCTCGGGATCAAGCGCGGCGGTGAGTGCGCTGACAAAGGCATCGATATCGGGAAAGCGATTGGCCGGTGAAGCGGAGAGGGCGCGGCCCAGCGCGAGGCGCGCCTTGGGCGGCAATCCGCCGCAGGCGGCGAGAATGGCGGGGACCGAACCCAGTGGCGGGGGCTTGCGGCCGATGAGCATTTCGGCCGCTACGAGCGCCAGGCTGTACTGATCGCTGGCCGCGCCGGGCTCGCCTTCCAGTTGTTCGGGAGCAATATAGGCTAGCGACCCGGCCGGTGGGCTGGTAGCGGCGCCGGGCGCCTGGAGCAGGCGGCTGATGCCGAAATCCACTATGACGGGATCGATCTGGTTGCCAAAACCGCGGAGCATGATGTTCTCGGGCTTGAGGTCCAGATGGCACACGCCTTCCTGGTGCGCGGATCCCAGCGCGGAACCCATTGCGCGAAGGAGCCTGACGACAAGACCGGCCTCCATCGGGCCGCTCTCGTGGAGGGCCGCTCGCAGCATTACCCCGGGGATGTAGGCGAGCACTAGAAAGCGCCGGCCGTCCGGTGTGGAGCCGGAATCGAGCGGTGCAGCGATGCCGGGGTGGTGGACCCGCGAGAGCGCGGTGATCTCATCGTCAATGGCGCTCCGCTGCGCGCTCTGGCGGAGTAACACTTTGACGACGACGTTGCGACGCTCCATTACCTCATCCAAGGCGAGGTAGACCATACTCCAGCCGCCGCTGCCGATCACTTTCTCAATCAGGTAGCGGTCCTTCAGCAGCGTTCCGCGGGTCAAAGGAGGAGGCGACGGGGGAGGCTCTTCCGCAACCTCGATGGAGAGGGCCAGAAAGCGCTCCGGCAGGCTGCGATCCAGCATGGTGGAGGGCTGGCTGTGGGCGGAGAGCATGGCAGAGAAGCACTTCCGAAGCTCGATATCGCCCTGACAGTGCTGGTCCAGCAACTCCTCCTGCCGGGCGGCATCCACATCGACCGCCTCATCAAACAGTATCTTCCAACGCCGCCAGCGTTCCGGATCGAATTTCCCGCGCATGCTGAGCATCCGAATCAGGCCCAGCCCAGCGCCTCGATGAACCAGGCGCGGGCGGCCTCCCAATCGCGCTGAACGGTACGGACCGTGATGCCGAGGCGCTGGGCCACCTCCTCGCGGGTGAGGCCGGCGAAGAAGCGCAACTCGACAATCTCATAGGCGCGCTGGTCGTAGCTCTTGAGCTGAACCATGAGGTCGTCGAGAATAATCAGCGACTCCAGATCGAGAGCTTGTGCGCCGACGTCGTCTGAGAGTTCTACCTGCTCGACACCGCCTCCGCGGCGTGCCGCCAGGCGGGTTCTGGCATGATCGACGAGCACCCGGCGCATCTGCCGTCCAGCCATGATCATCATGTGCGCCCGGTCTTGAATCTGAATATCCTGCTGGAGGAAGATGCGGATGAGGGCCTCGTGGACCAGGGCTGTGGGCTGGAGGGTGTGGCTGGGACGCTCGGCCTGCAGCAGGTGGGCGGCCATGCCGCGCAGCGCCGGGTAGACCAGGGCGAGCAGGCGGTCCAGCGCGTCTGCCTGACCGACACGCGCCGCGTTGAGCAACCGAGTGATTTCGCCGGAGGGAAGCTGGTTCACGGACTTGCTAACCCTTAAGTTTGAACGGAACCAGCTTAACGCATTCGACGGGCGCCGGGCGGCCACGGAAGTGACGGATAATGGTGATATTCAACGTCGGTTCGGGAAGGATCCAATCCTGATGAAATCAACGCGCGCGGCGATCTGGTGCGCCGTGTCTCTGCTGGGGTTGCTGTCTGCGCAGAAGCCGCCGGCCCACAGTCCGTATGGAGAGGCGCCGGTGCTGCCGGCCGTTGTGCCACCGCGGCCGAAAGCAGGCCCGGCGCCCATTTTGCGGACATCCGAGGTGAAACCGGGCATGAAGGGCATTGCCTGGACCGTATTTCAGGGCACCGAGCCCGAGGCGATCCCGGTGGAGATCATTGGGCCCTGGAAAAATGCCTGGGGTCCGGGGCAGGACGTCATCCTGGCCAAGCTCGGCGGGAAAGCGGCGAAGACCAACGTGGCCGGCGGTATGAGCGGCAGCCCGGTATACATCGATGGCAGGCTGGTGGGGGCCATCGCGCTGCGCATCAGCGTGTTCTCCCTGGACGCCATCTGCGGTATCACGCCGATTGAGCAGATGCTGGAGATCACGGCGATTGACAAGACGCAGCCCTCTGATCAACGTACGCCGCAGCAGACCGCGCAACGCGCCGAATTGCAGGTGCCGCCATCGCTGCTGGAGCAGAGCGTGCGGTTGACGCCGATTGAGACTCCGCTGGCCTTTGCCGGCTTTCATGAGGCGACTCTGCGTGAGTTTAGGCCGTACTTTGACCAGATGGGTGTCACCGCGGTGCAAGGCGGCGCGGCAGGGGCCTTGAAGTCCTCGCGCCCGGCGGCAGGCTGGCAGAAAGCGCTGCAGCCGGGAGAGGCGATCGCGGGCGTGCTGGTGGGCGGCGATCTGAGCATTACCGGTCTCGGCACCGTCACCTACAACGATGGCAAGCGGGTGCTCGGTTTCGGGCACAGTTTTTTCAATCTTGGCCCGGTGGACATGCCGATGAGCGGCGGCGAGGTGCTGATGGTGCTGAGCTCGCAGTTCCAGCCCAACAAGTTCGCCAATGCCACGGAGATCGCCGGGGCGCTGCATCAGGACCGGCACTCGGGCATCATGGGCGAGTTGGGCGCCGTGTCGCCGACAATTCCGGTCAACCTGACGATCCGCACACAATCGATGCCCGGCGTGGCGTTCACGGAGAAGCAGCTCCATTTCGATGTGTTTGTGCATCAGAAGTGGACGCCGTTCCTGATGATGCTGACCGCGTTCAATTCGCTGCAGGATCTCAACGGCGCCGCCGCGGACGAGGCAACGTACCGCATGACGGGATTCGTGGAATTCGAGGGCATGGAGCCCATGAAGCTATCCACCCTGGTGGCTACCGGCGACGCGCCAATGCCGGCGCCGATGCAGATTGCGTCGTGGTGGGGTGACAAATTCAACCGCCTGTTTGCGAACCAGCGCGAGACGCCCAAGGTGAAGCGCGTGGATGTGATGCTGGAGATGTTCGCGGAGCGGCGCCTCGCGGCGATTGAGAGCGCGTGGCTGGATCACTCCGACGTCGTGCCCGGCGGCGAACTCACCGGCAAGGTGATTTTGCGGCAGTGGCGCGGGGAGCGCGTGACCAAGGAATTCCGCGTGAAGGTGCCGGCCAATGCGGCGCGCGGCGAACACCGGTTGATGCTCAGCGATAGCGATACATTGAACAGGCCGCAGATGATGGCCAGCTCGATGAACCGCAACATGGATCTGCGGCAGACCGTGGCGCTGCTCAATCAGGAGCGCATCAACGACCGTTTGTATCTTTCGCTGGTGGAATCGCGGCCCACCGTGTATGCGGATGAGCAGACGCTGGCCAACGTGCCGCCGTCGGTGCTGAACGTGATGCAATCCGGGCGCACGGGGCGGCCGCTTGCCGCGATGAATGAATCGGCGCAATTTGTGGAGTCAATTGCCATGGACCGGATTATCAGCGGAAGCACGTCGCTCCGCTTCGCGGTGAAGTAGAAAGTCATACAACATGAAAACGAGATTCTGGTTTATGATGCCGGCCGCGCTGGCGGCGGTTTCGGCGCTCGCCGTGGAGACCAAGACCTGGACGCAGAGCGAGGCGCTGGAATTTGACAAGGGCACGCTGAAAGGGCTGGCGCTATCGAGCGAAGGCCGGTTGACCCTGGCGCCCACGTGGCGTGAGCGCTTTGACGCGGCGGTTCCGCACCTATGGTGTGCCGCCTCGGATTCGAAGGGCAACCTGTATACCGGCGGCTCGGAGGGAAAGGTTTTCACCG
Organism: Paludibaculum sp.; assembly: GCA_036504135.1. Lineage (GTDB taxonomy): Bacteria > Acidobacteriota > Terriglobia > Bryobacterales > Bryobacteraceae > Paludibaculum. Next base: position 459,917 of record DASXVP010000025.1, on the reverse strand, counting down.
TCGACGTGCAGGGCAAAGGGCGGGCGCTGGCGACCCTGGAGGGCGGCGCGGTGTACGCGATGGCGGTGACGGCCAAGGACGAGGTGTTTGTTGCAGTGTCTCCCGCCGCGAAGATCTATCGCGTGGATGCGGCGGGCAAAGCCACTCTGTTTTCGTCGCTGAAGGCGCGTTATGTGTGGGCGCTGATCGCCAATGCGGATGGCACTTTCTACGCGGCGACGGGCGATCCCGGCCAGATCCACAAGATCGCTGCGGATGGCCAGGCCAGCGTCTTTTTCGATTCCGAGGAGACGCACGTGCGGGCGCTGGTGGCGGACGGCAAAGGCAACCTGATCGCGGGCACTGAGCCGGGTGGCGTCGTGCTGCGGGTGTCGCCGGCTGGCGCGGGATTTGTTTTGTACCAGACGGCGAAGCGCGAGGTGACGGCACTGCTGACGACGCGCCAGGGCGCTGTGTACGCGGCGGCGAGCGGGAATCGCGGAGCGGTCGCTCCGGTGATCCCGGCCGGCGTGGCTACGGTTCCAGTTGCTACGCCCGCGGCCACAGGGGCAGCCGTCGCGGCGAGGCCGGTGACACCGCCGCCCCCGACGTTCACCGTGGCGCCCCCGGCCGGGGGCAGTGAGATCTATCAGATTGACGCCGATGGCGCGCCGCGCCGCATTTGGGCCAACACCACGCTGATGGTGTACGCGCTGGGATTGGACCGGAACGGGATGCTGCTGGCGGCCACTGGGAATCAGGGGCGGCTCTATCGTGTGGATACAGAATTCAGCTCCACCCGGCTGATTGACGCGGAGCCGCAGCAGATCACCGCGCTGGCGGCGGGCCGCAACGGCGCGTTGATCGCCGTGACGGCCAACCCGGCTAAGGTCTTCGAGATGGGGCCCGGCCTGGAAAAGACGGGCACGCTGGAGAGCGAGTTGCTGGACGCAGGCACGTTTACCTACTGGGGCCGGATGCGGCACGAGGCGGCGCTGAACGGAGGGTCCGTGAAGCTCGAGGCGCGCAGCGGCAACCTGGACCGTGCGCAGAAGAACTGGAGCGAGTGGTCTCTGGTGGATGCCGCCAAAGGCTCGCGCATAGCCGCGCCGCCGGCCCGTTTCCTGGGCTGGCGCGCCACTCTGACCGTGGCGCCCGACGGCAAGTCGCCGGCGCTGAAGCTGGTGGAGGCGGCCTATCAGGCGAAGAATACCGCTCCGGTACTGGAGCGCATTGAAATGACCCCGGCGAATCACAAGTTCCCGGTATCGAGCTCTTCGCTCACCAGCACCTCCACCACCATGACGCTGCCCGTAATGGGCCAGCCGAAGCGGGCGGCCGCCACTACGCCAACCTCCACCGAGTCCGGCTCGGCCTCTGTGAATTTCGAGAAGGGCTGGATGGGCGCGCGGTGGCGGGCCAGCGACGCCAACGGCGACACGCTGGAGTACAAGGTGGAGATCCGCGGAACGGAAGAGCGCGAATGGAAGCTACTGAAGGACAAGCTGAAGGAATCGCGTTTCAGCTTCGACGCGACGGGCTTCGCCGATGGGCGGTATTTTCTGCGCGTGACGGCGAACGACGAGACGGACAACTACCCGGGACAGGGCCTGCAGGCGCAGATTGAGACCGAGGAGTTTGTCATCGACAACACTCCGCCGGAGGTCACTACACTGGCCGCGCGGGTGGATGGCGGAAGGCTGGTGATCAGCTTTCGGGCCGCCGATGGGCTGACGGCGTTGCAGTATGCGGAGTTTTCCGTGAACGGCGGGGAGTGGATTTCAGCGCGGCCCACCACCGGCATCACCGACTCGCTGGCGCACGAATACGCGGTGGAGACCGCCAAGCCAGCGGGCGCCGAATTCACGGTGGCCGTGAAAGTGGCGGATGAAAATGATAACGTGACGGTGCGAAAGGTAACCGTGCGTTGAACTTCAACCGCCGACAGTTTGCCCAGTTGCTCGCCAGTGGAGCCGCGCTCGGCGCCGCCCCGCGCAAGCCCAACATCGTGATGATCTATGCCGACGATCTCGGCTACGGCGATCTGGGCTGCTATGGTCATCCGACGATTCGCACGCCGAACCTGGATCGTATGGCGCGGGAAGGGATGCGGTTCACGCAGTGGTATTCGGCAGCGCCGGTGTGCACGCCGAGCCGGGCTGCGCTGTTGACCGGCCGGTACCCGGTGCGCAGCGGGCTGACGCGCGTGCTGTTCCCGTATTCGGAAGGCGGCATTCCGGCGAGCGAGACGACGATGGCGGAGGTGCTGCGCGGCGCGGGCTATCGCACCGCCGCCGTGGGCAAATGGCACCTCGGCCACTTGCCGCAGTATCTGCCCGGCAGGCACGGGTTCGACCGGTACCTCGGCATTCCCTATTCCAACGACATGCGGCCCGCGCCGGGGCCCGGAGCGCCGGGCGACAAAAGGTATCCGCCGCTGCCGCTAGTGCGGAACGGCGAGATCATCGAGACCGAGCCGGACCAGAGGAAGCTCACGGCGCGCTACACCGCCGAGGCTCTGGCGACGATTCGCGAACAGAAACAAAATCCGTTCTTTTTGTATTTTGCCCATACGTTCCCGCACGTGCCCCTCTACGCCAGCGAGCGATTCCTGGGGAAGAGCCGGGCGGGGTTGTACGGTGATGTCGTGGAAGAGATCGATTGGAGCGTGGGCGAGGTGCTGCGCACCTTGAAGGAGACCGGGCAGGATCAGAACACGCTGGTGGTGTTCAGCTCCGACAACGGTCCATGGCTCGTGAAGAAGGAACTGGGTGGAAGCGCAGGCCTCCTGCGTGATGGTAAGGCGACGACGTTTGACGGCGGGATGAGGGAGCCCTTTCTGGCGCGCTGGCCGGGGATGATCCCCACGAATGCGGTGTGCGCCGCGCAGGGCTCGATGCTGGACCTCCTGCCGACCTTCGCCGGCATCGCCGGCGCTGCGTTGTCGAAAGACACGGTGCTGGATGGCGAGGACATGATGCCGGTGTTCACCGGCAGGAGTCCCGGCAAAGAGCGCACGTTTTTCTATTGGAACGTGGATGAGTTGGAGGCCGTGCGGCAGGGGCCGTGGAAGCTGCGCGCGGTGAAGGACGCCAAGCCGGCGCTTCACAATCTGGAAGTGGATCCGTCGGAGAAGTACGATCTGGCGGCGCAGGATCCGGAGCGCGCGGCGCGGTTGCTGGGCGTGCTGGAGCGGCATCGCGCGGAGATGCCGCGCGCGCCGCTCCAGAAATAGCCGCGTCAGATCCTGTTGAAGATCGCGATGACCTTGGAGAGAGACCGCTCCTTCTTGATCATCGGCACCATCTTTGTTTCGCGCTCGTCGATTTCCAGGGCGCGCTTGAGCACCTCCTGCGCCTTGTCTTTAGGCACGGAGACGATGCCGTCTTCATTGGCGACGATGATGTCGCCGGGATGGATTGTCACGCCGCCGCACTGCACGGGAATGTTGGCGGCGACGCTGGCGTAGCGGCCCACGGCCGTGGCTGGCGAGACGCTGGCAGCGTAGACAGGCAGGCCCAGGCCGCGAATCTCCTGCACGTCCCGCACACCGCCATCGAGGATCATGCCGGCCATTCCACGCGACTTCGCGGCCGTTGCCATCAAGCCGCCGATGGCCGCCACGTCCAGGCCGTCCTCCATCACGATGACACCTACTTCCCCGGGCTTGGAGTTATCGATCATCTCTGTGGAGTGCTTCACGGCCAGTTGCGGCGTAGACTTCTCCGGCGGCGCCGGTTTAACCAGCGCGGTGATGGCGCGGCCCACAACGACGCCCTGCACCACGGGCCGGATCTTGTGCGAAAGGAAGCCCCGCTTGCCGCAGATCTGATCCACTGCGTCGGCCACGCTGGCCACGGTGGTTTTGCGAAAGCCGGCGATGAGCGGGTCCTCCATCACAACTGGTTTCTTTGCCGCCTGGAAGCCAACCAGGGCCAGCACACCGGTCAGGGGCAGGCTCATGAGCAAGGCGCGTCTACGTGTCATTGTTTTTCTCTCCAGTTCCTTATCGTTGCGCAGTTCCGCGGTCAGACGCCCTCTTCAAACCATGGCGTGTTCGGCACCTGCACCTTGCGGGCGGCTACCTCATCCATCTCCACGCCGATGCCGGCACGGTCCGGCAGCGTGATGAAGCCCTTCTCGATGATCTCGCCCTCTTTGACGAAGTTCTTCCACACCGCCAGGCGCGAGATCCAGTGCCACTCGAGCACCAGGAAATTGGGGATGGCCGCGCAGACGTGGGCCGAGGCCATGGTGCCGATGGGCGAGACCACGCAATGCGGGGCGACGGGCACGTTGTAGGTGTGCGCCATGTCGGCGATCTTGCGCGACTCCAGCAAACCGCCGCACTTCTGGATGTCGGGCATGATGATGTCGGCGGCGCGTTTTTCGAGAAGTTCGCGGAACCCGTGACGGAGATAGAGATTCTCGCCGCAACAGATCGGCGTTTTGGTGGCCTGGCGGATATCGCGCATGACGTCGATGTTCTCCGCCGGCACCGGCTCTTCCAGCCACAACAGCTTGAAGGGCTCCAGTTCGATGGCCGTGCGCTTACCGGTGGTGGCGTCGTAGCGGCCGTGCATATCGACGGCGAGTTCAACTCGTTTGTCAACGGCGCCGCGCACAAAGGCGACCTCCTTCACCATGCGGTCGATCTCGGCGTTGTTGGCGGTCCAGTTGACGCGGTCGAAACGGTTAGGATCGCGGCCCTCGTCGATGTCGATTTTGAGCGCGGTAAAGCCCATGGTTTCGATCTCCTTGAGCTTCTGCGGCGCCAGAGGATCGTCGGGGTGGTGGTTGGCGGAGTCGCAGTAGACGCGGACGCGGTCCCGCACCTTGCCGCCCAGCAGTTGATAGATGGGCAGGCCGACGGCCTTTCCCGCCAGATCCCACAGCGCGATCTCCACCGCGGTGAGCGCCGTGACATACTGCCCCCCCTGCGCGCCGGCGAAGACGCCCATCACGCGGATGCGCTCCCACAGCGCCTCCACGTTGAGCGGGTCCTGGCCCATCAGGGCGGGGCGGAAGCTACGCACCAGCGGCACGCCGCCCATGATTGCATCCGTGGCTTCACCCTGGCCCCAGATGCCCTGATCCGTATAGATGCGCACGTGGAGCTGATAGCCGTGTCCGCGCACCTGCGCCGTGCGTATATCGGTGATCTTCAGTTTCGGCCGGCGGTAGGGCGAAGTCTGCGCCTGGAGCGCGGCCGAGAGGGCAGGAAGGGCGAGCGGGGCGGCCCGCAGGAAACTGCGGCGGGATTGTGGCATGGCGAGATCATATCCGAAATTGAGGCGTTAGGGGTACACTGTGGCACATTGCTCTGTGGCTCGTTGCCCGTCGAGAAGGAAGAAACTCGTCATGACTTTCAATAGTTTGATCCGCATCGGTCTTGGAGTGGTGTTTGCCTCGGCGGCCTCTGGCCAGCCCTGGTCGCGCGGCGGCCTGGAATCACTGCCGCAACTCAATCCGAAGGCCGAGACGCGAATGGTGTCTCCCGAGAATCCGACCGGTGAGAAGGGAAAGGGCGCCATGGCGATTCCGAATCCGGCCGACCCGGACCTCGCCTTCTCCGACGCCGCGATGGACCTGGGCCAGGGCTGGAAGGTCCGGCCTTTCATCAAGGTGGGCGCCCGCTCCACGGTGACCATCATGGACGCCGCCGGCCCCGGCGTGATCCAGCACATCTGGATGGCCACGGCGCCGGACTGGAAGGGCAACGGCCGCGCCGGCGTGCTGCGGTTTTATTGGGACGGTGAGGAGACGCCGTCCGTGGAGGCGCCGCTGACGGACTTCTTCGCCATAGGCCACGAGATCTACGCTCCGGTGAATTCCCTGGCCGTCGTGGTCAATCCGAAATCGGCCATGAACTGTTATTGGCGCATGCCCTTCCGCAAGCACGCGCGCATCACGTTCACCAATGATTCCGACAAGCCCGTGGGGCTGCTCACCTATCAGATCGACTTTCAGAAGGTGGACGTGCCCGAGGACGCCGGTTACTTTCACGCGCAGTGGAGACGCGCCACCACGGACCGCAGCCACCCGGAGTACGTCATCCTCGACGGCGTGAAGGGCGAGGGGCAGTATGTGGGGACGTTCCTGTCGTGGATGCAGCTCTCGGACGGCTGGTTTGGCGAGGGTGAGGTGAAGTCCTTCCTCGACGGCGATACGAAGTTCCCGACTCTCGCCGGCACCGGCACGGAGGACTACTTTGGAGCGAGCTACGGATTTCCAAACTCGTTCTCCACTCCGTATGTCGGCGCCGCCCAGGTGTACGCCGGCAAGGACGGCCCGCCAAAGTGGAGCCTATATCGCTGGCACATCATGGATCCGATTGTCTTCCACCAGGATCTGCGCCTGACGATTCAGGCGTTGGGCTGGTTGCCGAACAATCGCTACCAGCCGCTGGCGGACGACATCGCCTCGGTGGCGTTCTGGTATCAGCGCGAGCCGCACGCCCGGTTCCCGGATTTCCCGCCGTTGTCGAAGAGGTGGCTGTCACGTTGAAAAACCGTCGCGCTAGAAAAAGGAGAGGGGCGAAGCCGAAGCCTCGCCCCTCGCCACGTTGGTCGGATTTGACCCTGGATCTAAAACGTGATGGTCCCCTTCTTAACGGGGTTACTCACCACAGTATAGCTCAGAGCTGCTTCTCGGCAACGGACTTCGCCTGCACGAACCACAGCAGGTAATCCGGGCCGCCCGCCTTGGAGTCCGTGCCGGACATGTTGAAGCCGCCAAAGGGATGCGCCCCCACCATCGCACCGGTGCATTTCCGGTTGATGTAGAGGTTCCCGACAAAGAACCGGTCCTTCGCGGTGCGGATCTTTTCCGGATTGCTGGAGTAGATCGCGCCCGTCAGGCCGTACTCGCTATCGTTGGCGAGCGTGATGGCGTGATCGAAATCGCGCGCCTTGGTGACGGCGAGCACCGGCCCGAAGATCTCCTCCTGGAAAATCCGCGAGTCCGCTGTGATGTCGGCGATCACCGTGGGCGCAATGTAGTAGCCGTCGCCGGCCGCGCGCTGGCCGCCGGTGATCAGCCGTCCTTCCTGCTTCCCGATCTCGATGTATTGGAGGATCGTCTTCATCGAGCGCTCGCTGATCACCGGCCCCATGTAGTTGGCCGGATCGTCAGCCCGCCCGATGGTGAGCGCCTCCACCTGGGCCTTCACCTTCTCCAGGAACGCATCGTAGAGCTTCTCGCTCACGATGGCCCGCGAGCAGGCGGAGCATTTCTGGCCCTGATAGCCAAAGGCGCTCCACACCACGCCCTGCGCGGCCGCTTCCAGATCCGCCTCGTCGTCGACGATGATGGAGTCTTTGCCGCCCATCTCTGCGATGACGCGCTTGATCCAGATCTGGCCCTTGGCCGTTTTGGCGGCCAGCTCATTGATGCGCAGGCCCACTTCGCGCGAGCCGGTGAAGCAGATGAAGCGCGTGCGCGGGTGCGTCACCAGCAGGTCACCCACCTCGGCGCCGCTGCCCACCAACATGGTGTAGCAGTGCTCCGGGAAGCCGGCCTCGGCCAACACCTCGGCGAACTTGGCGGCGATGGTGGGTGTGTCCGACGACGGCTTCACCACCACGGTGTTTCCAACGACGAGCGCCGCGACGGTCATGCCGGCCAGGATCGCCAGCGGGAAGTTCCACGGGGGGATGATGATGCCCACGCCCAGCGGCAGATAGCGCAGCTCGCCATGCTCGCCGGACAATTGCACCAGCGGTTCGGGCGAGGCCAGGCGCTCGGCCAGCAGCGCGTAGTAATCACAGAAATCGATGGCTTCGCTGACGTCGGCTTCCGCCTCCGCCCAGCTCTTGCCGGATTCATAAACCAGCCAGGCGTTGAATTCCTGCTTGCGCCGCTTCAGGATCTCTGTCGCTTTGCGGAGCAGCGCCACGCGTTCGGCCATGGGTACGGCCGCCCACGTGGGGAAATAAGCGTCTGCCACGGCGATGGCCTGATTGGCCAGGTCCGATGTGGCCTTATGGTGCAGGCCAATCACCTCTGCCGGATTCGACGGGTTCACTGAGGTCAGCAGGTCGCCCGTCTGGTACCGGCCGCCACCGATCCGGAGGTCATAGGTCTTTCCGAATCCGGCGTGCACCGCAGCCAGAGCCGCACGCATCGGTTGGGCATTTTCGGGTTTCGAAAAGTCGGCGTACGGCTCGTTCTTGAAGTCGCAGAGACGCATTCAGTTCAGCCTTCTACCATCTTTTTGCCGCGCTCGAACATGTCGGCGGCGTCGTCAGCGATGCGGCGGCCCTTCTCGTACAGGTCGCGGCTCTTCTCGGCCAGGTCGCGGCCGGTGTCGGCTAGCGAGTCCTTGCCTTGGGCAGCGGCGCGGCCGATTCGGCGGCGCGTCACGCGGCCAGATGACGGAGCGAACAACAGAGCGATGGTTGCGCCCACGGCTGCGCCGGCCACAAACCAAAGCGCCTTTCCACCGGTCTCTTCAAATTCTTCGTACATAAAAGAAAAGCCTCCTGTGGCCATTGTATCTTCCGCGTGATCCGCCGGGAAGGCGCGTACAATCAGGGTGGAGGTCCGCATGAGCGATTCCATGAACTCTCAAGCTGACGTGAACCTCGTGCCTCTCACCGAGGGCGGGCTGGAATTGGAGCTTTCCGAAATGGAAACTCTGTCGGTGAAGACCCTGCTCGAGGCGAACGGCATTCAGGTGATGGTGGTAGGCGCCAGCCAGATGCCGAATCTGCCCTATGAGATTCTGGTTCCCGAATCCCAGTTGCAGGAAGCGATTCAGGTGATCAAGGACGCCCAGCAGGGCCTGCCCGCGGAAAACGCTGAGCCTGCCTAACGGCCCCGTTCCACCGATAGGCCATATCCATCGCTGCGCACGGTGACGACACCGTCCTGATCAGTGCGCAGCACATAGGCGTGGTTGCGCCGCAGATCCCCGACCACTCGCGCACTGGGTAAGCCGTAACTGTTTTGCCAGCCGGCCGAGATCAGCGCCACGGCCGGCCTGAGCGTATCCAGCCACACCTCGCTGTTGGATCGCCCGCTGCCGTGATGCGCCACCTTCAATACGTCCACGTGGCCGATCTCATTTTCCTCCATCAGTCGGTGCTGCACGCCCACCTCGGCGTCGCCGGTGAGCAGGAAGGTGTGCCTACCGTGCTGCAACCTCAAGACCAGCGAGTCGTTGTTCTGTTCCTTGCCGCGCCACTCCTGCTCGCGCGCCGGGGCCAGCGCCCGCCATTCCACACCCCCCAGAGCCCAGCGGTCGCCCTGCTTGCGAACCCGCACCGTCACGCCCTGCGCCTGCGCTTTGACGGCCAGGGCGCGCCACACGGCGGAATCCGGCGTGAAGCTCACCCACAGTTCGCGCGGTCGGAAGTTCTCGATCAGTGCACCCACCCCGCCCGCATGATCGTCATGCAGGTGTGTGACGGCAATGGCATCCAGTCGCCGTACGCCGCGGGTCCAGAGATAGGGCGAAACCACCTCCTCCCCAATGTCCATGTTGTCGCCCTGGCGCCGCTGAAACTGCGGCAGGCCTCCGCCATCCACCATCACCAGCCGGCCATTGGGCAGGCCCACCAGCAGACTCTCACCCTGGCCGACATCAATTGCCGTCAGCTCCAGCACGCCGGGCGTGAAGTGCGGCGGAAAGGGGTGCCAGATCAGCAACGCCAACGCCGCCGTGCACATCACTCCGGGCAGCCACAGCCAGCGGCCGCGCGGGATGCGGGCCGCCAGCAGGATCAACGAGCCCGCCAGCACGAGCGACAGCCACAAAGGCGGATCCGGGATGCGCCACGATGGCTCCATGCCGGCGTGCCAGGCGGCGATCCGCTGCGACACGGTCAGCAACCAGCCGGCCAGCCAGGCGGCCCATTTCCAGCCCGTGAAGACCGCCAGAAAGCCGAAGGGAATGGCCCCGGAAAGGGGCATTACGGCCGCCAGGTTGGCCGTCAGGCCCGTGAGGGAGAGCCGGTGGAAGTAGATAGCCATCGGCAGCGCCAGGCCCACCTGGACGCCTCCAGACAGCAGCATGGCCTCCCACGCCCAACGCACTGCGCCAGCCGGATAGGAGACCACGGCCTGGCACCAGCCGATGGGCACCCGCACCAGCAGTTGCAGCGTCTCGGCAATCAAGCGCAGTTCCAGCCGCCAGACCTGTTGCGCCACCGGGTCCGGCTTCCACTGAAACGCACCCAGAGCCGCCACCGCCAGGAACGAGAGTTGAAAGCTGGCGTCGAAGAGCTGATCCGGATCCACCGCGACAAACGCCAGAGCCACGGCGGCCAGCAGATTCAGCAAGCGCGCCTCGCGGTAGTAGAAGGCGGAGACGGCGAAGAGGCTAAACCCGGCGGCGGCGCGGAGCACGGGCGCATCGCCGCCGGCGGCCATCGCGTAGATCCACGCGATCGCGGCGGAGATCACCAGCAGAGGCCGCTCCAGCAGGCCGTAACGGCGGCGCAGGAACAGCAGCAGACCGCAGACCAGCGTGATGTGGCTACCCGAAATCACCAGTGCGTGGTAGGTGCCGGTCCGGCGGAAATCCTCGATCCAGGCCCGCCGGATACCGCTTTTGTCGCCCAGCAGCAGGCCGCGCATCATGCCCTGGTGGTAGCCGTCTCCCGGGTAGAGCGAATCGATCCGCGCCAGGCCGGCGGCGCGCAGCCGCTCCAGTTGGCGGCGCCAGACCGAGCCGCAGTGCCCTGGCAGGATTCGAGGCGCGGCATCTCGCGGCGCCGTCCCGCGCCAGAAGATCCCGCGCCGGCCCATCCATTCTTCCAGGTCAAAGGCGCCCGGATTATGGAATCCGTGCGTCTCCTTCACCTTGGCCGCGATCTCCACCAGCGTCCCGTATTCCAGCGGCACCGTGCCGTTCCGCGTGGAGATCCGCACTCGAACTCCAGGGTGCATTTCCAGCGTAAACTGCCGTTGATCGCCCCGCCAAACCGCCGGCTCGGCCACGCAACCCGAGAGCACACCCGTGCCCCCCAGAGCCGCCGGGCGCACGGGCGGCTGCTGCCAAACGGCGTCCAGCGCGCCCAGCGCGGCAAAGCAAAGGGCCACGCCCGTCCAGTTCAGCCAGGGCTTGCGCCACCACGCGCCCACGCCCGCTAGCAGTCCGAAACAAACCGCGTACCAGAGGCACTCGGACGCGCCAAACTCGGCCTTCCGCGCCAGCAGAATGCCGGCGGCGAAGGCGACAAAGGGACCGATTAGCGGGTTCCGGATCCGCGGCTGCACTCTCTGTAGTGGCTGCCCGCCCCGGATCTTCTCAGTTGATGTTCAGCGGGGATGCCGTCGAAACCGCAGGTAGGTGTAGACCATCTGGCGATTGCCGCCCAGCCGCCCGGGACGAAACTCGAAGTGATAGCCCATGTCGAGCTCCACATACTGCGCTACGGGGACCAATACCGTGAACGAGGGCCGCATGGCCGCCCACCCTTGCGAGTCGGCCATCACCTCGGTCATGACCTGCGGCTTCAGCGGGATCCGCATCCAGCGCAGAGCCAGCCGCTCCCGAAAACGGTCGTAGGTCTGGCCCCGCGGCAGCCAGTTGTGCTCCATGACGGATCGCGAGAGGAAGGTCCACGATTCCCGCCGGAACGGCAGTTCGAAGCCGCCACCGATCCGGGACGCCTCCTCCCAGCCAATGCGGGTCTTGCCCTCTACGTAGTCAAACCGGCCCACCAGCGAGAACTTCGGCGCCACCGAATAGCGTACATCCGCGATGCCGCGAACGTTCAAAACGTGACGATACGCATCGCTGGTCCGGATCTCGCCGCGGGTGCGCACGATCCACCGGTTGTTATTCACCAACTCCAATTCGACGCCACTCCAGTTCTCGATGTCCGCCGCCGCCAGGGGGAGGCACAGGGGTAGACCAAAGACCAGCGCCAGCACGCCGCTCGCCGCCGCGTTCAGAGGAAATCATCCTCCCGGATGTCTTTTTTATGTTTAGGAGCCTTCATGTCCTTGGGGACGATCAGCCGCGTCGGCTTCACTGGTCCGATGGCCTGACGCGCCCGCCTGCGGGCTTTCAGGGCCGGATCTTCTTTGATCTCCAACGGCTTAGGTTTCTTCATGATGGCCCGAATCGGAGGGCTGTTGCGAAATCCGCCGCTTGACGCGTGTTTTCGCTGGTACCTACAATGTTAGTGGATAGAAGGAGGCCCTGTGCGGTCTATTGGCATTCCTGAGTTGCTCATCATTCTGGGCGTCGCCGTGCTGCTGTTCGGCGGCAAGAAGATCCCGGAATTGGCAAAAGGCCTCGGAGAGGGTATCAAGAACTTCAAGCATGCCTTGAAGGATGAAGAAGCGAAGCCCGAAGACAAGAAGCAGGCCTAGGGCCTGATTCCCGGCGGACGCCACCTCTTTTGCCGCCCGCACTTTGAGCGGCGATTCCACAGTCTCCATAACAAGTAAAGCCCCGCGCCCTCGTGGACCGCGGGGCTTTTTCGCACTTCACGACGACCGGCACATTCCGGAACCGCTCGCCGACCGTAACCGAGCCGCGACCGTGAGGGAGCAAGTTACCGAGCCGCGACCGTGAGGGAGCGGTGCTCCGGTCCGCGGAGCCTTCACCCACCCCAAAACACAGCAAGACCCCGCGCGCCAGAAAGCGGCGGGGCCGTGCCGAATTGCTCTGAACCAGACTACTTCTTGGCGGCCTTCGGCGGCACGATCGCATCCTTCAGGGCCTTCGAAAGGGTCAGCTTGACCACTTTCTTGGCGGGGATCTTGATCGTCGCGCCCGTTGCGGGGTTGCGGCCGCTGCGGGCCTTCCGCTCCACTTTCTTCAAGCGGCCGATTCCGGGCAGCACGCAAACGCCTGCCTTCTTCGTCTCGCGGATTGCGATCTCAACAAACTTGTCGAGAACAGCCTTGGCCTGCTTGCTGGAAAGCTCCGAAGCAGTGGCGATCTCTTTGACCAGTTGGGTCTGGGTAATCTTTTTCACTTCGGCCATAACGCCTCCTTGTGGCATCTCGATCAACACGCCCAGTTCCCGATGGCGCCGGGCGAGCGGATTTGGGATAAAACAAAAACCTTCGAGAATGTTCGATGGTCCCGTTCGCAGCTCAATGATAAGGGATGCTGGAAGCCGATGTAAAGGGCCTTGTGCGCCTCGAACCACGTTTTTTGGGCGTTTTTTCGTCTTTCTGGGCTTCAGAGGCCCGAACACGCCAGTTTTTGGGGGTTTGGACCCCCACGTGCACCGTCGGAGGCCCAATTTTCGGGGACCGGCATCAGTATCATAGGAGTCGATGGCGCTGCGACAAATCCTGCTGTTGATGGCCACTCTGCCCACCGCCGGCGCCCAGTTTCTGGTGGACGAGTCCACTTCCGAAGGGCAAACGCTGCTGGCCAGTTTTGACACGATCCGGCTGGATCAGAGCGCCCCGCGTCTGGCTTGTGCCGTGCAACGCTATCCGCCGGTGATCGATTACGGCCTGCGCGTCTGGAGCGGCTTCAACGTTACCGTGCCCGCCAGGCAACTCCTGATGGCACAGGGCGAGCAGGGCGCTGTCGCGTTTCGCGTCACCCCCAAACAGGCGCCGCAGTCCCGCAAGTACTTCTGGCAGCGCTTCACCGTGCCACCACTGAAGCCCGGCGGGCCGCCGCCGGAGAAGCTGGAGTTGACCGTTGGCGGAGGTTTCCTCGTGGGCCGCGGTGACTACCAGGTGGATCTGGTGCTGATGGACAGCCGTGGCCAGCGGTGTACGCAATCCTGGAGTATTGGGAACGGCTTCAAGGAAACCGGCGTTCTGACGAAGCCGAATACAGTGGAACCGATCGATACCGAATCGTGGCCCGGATTCGCGCCCGATGGCGCCGGGCGGGTCACCATCTTCATCCACGCCGCGCCGGTGTGGCCCCGGCGCAACATCGCCAAGCTCTCCTCCTGGGACCGGCGGACTCTACAGAGCAGCCTGATCTCCCTCCTGCGCAACACGCACTACGCATCCGCCTGTGTGGTTGTCTTCGATCTGGAACGGCGCCGGATTCTCTTTCGAGACGCGGAGTTCGGAAGGATGAGCCTGCGGCGCCTGGGACGCCAGTTGGCGGAGGTGGACTTGAGCACCATCCCGCTGGCCACCATACAGGCCGGGCCGTCGCCGGATGCCTTTGTGCAGGAGATGTTGCGCACCGAGGTCAAAGACGCCAGACGCAGCGATTCGTTCGTCTTCCTCGGCACCACGTGGCGCGCCGGTCCGAAACTCCAGCCTCTGCCCGCGGATCTGCGCGAGTCGATGGCGAAAACGTGGTTCTTCGCCTTCCGCTATCCTGCCGTCACCGAGGAAGACACGGTGACGAGCCTGGTGAAACAGGTGCACGGCAAGACCTTCAGCCTCTACCGGCCGCCGGATTTGGCGGCCGCGATTCGAAACATGACGAGCTCGAAATGATCAAAACACTACTACCCTTTCTGGTTGCGACCGCTCTTTCCGGCGCCGACGCCGATCTGATCCTGCACGGAGGCAAGATTGTCACCGTGGACGCCCGTTTCTCGGTCGTGGAGGCCATCGCCATCCGCGACGGGCGCATCACGGCCGTGGGCGCCAGCGCGGACATCCTGCGCACCCAGCGGGGCCCTAAGACGAAGGTCATGGATCTCCAGGGCAAGACCGTCCTGCCGGGTTTAAACGACGCCCACGTCCACGTACTGGGCTCGGCGCTGAGCGAATACCGCCAGAAGCTGCCGCCGCTCGATAGCATCGTGGCGATTCAGGCCTACGTCCGCGAGCGCGCCGCCCACACGCCCAAGGGCGAGTGGATCATCGTGCCGCGCACCCTGCCCCCGCGTCTGAAAGAGATGCGCATGCCCACCCGCCAGGATCTCGACGTCGCGCCCGGCCATCCCGTCGCGTTTGACGGCAGCTATGTCTGGGCCGCCAACTCGATGGCGCTGGCGATGAGCGGCATCACGCGCAACACGCCCAATCCGCCCGGCGGCGAGGTGGTCAAAGGCGCCGACGGCGAGCCCAACGGCATCCTGCGCAACGCCTCCCAACTGCTGAAGGGCGCGCATCAGGCCGAGGTCTTCACGGAGGAGGAGAAGCTCAAGGCGATGGAGCAGATGCTGCGCATCTACGCGGCTGCCGGCCTCACCGCCGTGGGCGATCGCGCCGTCACCAAGGAAGACGTCGCGCTTTACGAGAAGCTCAAGGCGCAGGGACGGCTCCCCATTCGCGTCGTGCTCACCTGGCGCATTGACGCCTCCAGGCCGGTGGATCAGGTGGTGGAGGAGATCCGCAAATCACCATGGCGCCCGCAGGCCGGCGACGAGATGCTCAAGTTCGCCACGTTCAAGGTCACCGTGGATGGCGGGCAATCCGTGGGCACGGCCTATCAGCGGATGCCCTACGGGCCGTTTGGCCGCCAGCTCTACGGGCAGACCAATCCCGACGCGCGAGGCACGCTGTTCGTCGAGCCGGAGAAGCTCTACCGCATCTTCCGCGCCGCCAGCGATCAGGGCTGGCAGCTCACCGCCCACGTGCAAGGCGGCGCGGCCATCGACAATCTGCTGGACGCCTTTGAGCGGCTCGATAAAGAACAATCCATCGCCAAGCGCCGCCACCACGTCATGCACGGCAGCTTCATGAGCGAGGATGCCATCGCCCGCATGAAGCGCATGGGTGTCGCCGTGGACGCCCAGCCCGGCTGGATGTACTTTGACGTGCCCGCGCTGGGCCGCGTCTTCGGGCTCCAGAACATGCGCTACTTCTTCCCGCTGAAGTCGTTCCTGAACAACGGGATTCCCGTGGCCGGCGGCAGCGATCACATGCTCGGCCTGGACAAGGACGCGGCGGTGAATCCCTTCGATCCCTTCTTCAACATGTGGATGTGCGTGGCCCGGCAGACGCGCGAGGGGAACTCGTTCTACGCCGAGGAGCGTGTGGACCGCCGCGACGCCCTGCGCATGTGGACCACCGGGGCCGCCTGGATTCAAACCAGCGAGAAGCAACGGGGGACGCTGGAAGTGGGCAAGCTGGCCGATCTCGTTGTCATCGACCAGGATTTCCTCAATTGCCCCGAGGACGAACTGAAGAGCATCGCCCCCGTGCTGACGATGGTGGAGGGGCGGACGGTGTACGAGCGGAAGCGGTGAAGTTGGGCAGTTTTCGCGGAATGAATCCCCGGGGCTGCCGCCGAACTGCGATTCCGGTGCGCTGTCCAGGTGGGATGAGGAGTCCGCGCCGCGAATGCTGCTAGCAGCGAAAGGCCGCCTTCCCATGACTGAGTTTTGAAGTCTGTTTCCGAGGGGCCGACGATTCAAGCACAAACCGGCCGCAGCCCATCGGTAGCCTGGGCGTTTTTCGTCAGAGTGACTAGAAGATCAAGTTCAAAGTGGCGCGTAAGCCGCACGGAATGGGCGGACGTACGCTGATTTGTTCCTTCCGACTTCTCGAATTCGCTGCCGATTGGCCACGTTCCAGCGGATACCATGCGAACAGCAGTTGAGCTCTAATGGCATCTCTTCACACCTGTGCTCCTAAATGGCACGGTAGACTAAGTCCGCTCCCAGAAGCTAGAATTGCCACTGTTGGAGGATTTGGGTCTCGCTTCGTGCGGTGGGCTTCATCGACTGCCGAACCTCTTCTGTGTGGCCGATCGGACCGCTCCGCACTCAATACCTTTTGAACAACGACAAATCACAGGGCTCCTGAGAGAGTCCGGATTTAGGAACGCCGAGCCATGAGCACCGAAGCCATTTACGCCGCCACCTTCGTCCGCGAGTTTACGCGCGAGCTGCACAACAAGAACGTAGCCGTCTTCGCTGGCGCGGGCCTGTCGATGAGCACGGGCTATGTGGATTGGAAGGGACTGCTGTCCGAGATCGTCCGCGATCTCGGACTGGACCCCGACAAAGAGCATGACCTCGTCACCATTGCGCAGTATCACTGCAACCAGGCGGGCGGCAGCAGAACCCACCTCGCCCAAACAATTCTTAATCATTTCGCGACGGTGAAGTCGCCGACGCGCGTGCATCGGATACTGGCAACCTTACCGATTTTCACGTACTGGACAACGAATTACGACAAGCTGATCGAGAAAGCGCTGGAAGAGGCCAAGAAGGTTCCGGATGTCAAATACACGCTGAAGCAGCTCTCCGTCACTCGGCCTGACCGGGACGTCGTCGTCTACAAGATGCACGGCGATGTTGATCATCCCGCCGACGCCATCATCAGCAAGGATCAGTACGAAGCCTATCCGCTCGAGATGGCGGCCTTCGTCTCGGCTCTGCGCGGCGATCTCGTGGAAAAGACCTTCGTGTTCATCGGATTCAGCTTTACGGATCCGAACATCGACTTCATCCTGAGCCGGGTGCGGGTACAATACGAACAACACCAGCGCCATCACTACTGCATCCAGAAGAAGGTAGCGAAGGCCGCCTGCGAAACCGACGAGGAATTCAAATACCGGCAACTGAAGCAGGATTACTTCATTCGCGATCTCAAACGCTTCAGCGTCTACACCGTTCTGGTCGACGAATACGACGAGATCACCGATCTTCTCGAGCGGGTCGCGGCGAACTACCTGCGCTCATCCATCTTCATCTCTGGAGCGGCCGAAGAATATGGAACTTGGTCGCGTACGGACGCACATGCATTTATTCACAAACTCAGCTACAACATCGCATCGAAGAAGAACCGGGTGATCACAGGCTTCGGCGTCGGCGTCGGCGGAGCCGTTATCAACGGCGCGCTTGCTCACCTGAATGAAATCGGGAAGACGATTTCAGATGAATATCTCGTCATGCGGCCTTTTCCGCAGGTGGCGACGGGAATGGGTACCCTGCCGCAGCAGTGGACGAATTACCGTAGGGCTATGCTCGATCACGCGGGGATCGCAATTTTCGTTTACGGCAACAAGCGAAATACGGGAGGGGATATCGTTCCCTCAAACGGCATGAGAGAAGAATTCGACCTCTGCGTAGAGCGCGGCGCGCATCCTCTTCCGATCGGCGCCACAGGCTTCATGGCCCGTGAACTCTGGGAGGAAATGAACAAGGATCTCACCAAGTTTTATCCGGCGGCGCCTCCGGCATTTACGGAGGCCTTCGTGGGCCTGGGTGACATGGCCAAGACTGCTGACGAATTGATAGCAGTCGTTCAGCGTCTCGTCGAGTACCTGCAGAAGGCGTAACCATGGCGAAACGAGTCTATTTTGCATTTCATTATCAGGACGTCTTTGATTTTCGCGCCAACGTAGTTCGAAATCATAATCTCGTGGGCGGTGTCGAGGCTGCCGGCTACTACGACAACTCCATCTGGGAAGAGGCAAAGCAGACGAGCCCGTTGGCCCTGAAGAGGCTCATCAACGGCGAACTAGAGGGGACCAGCGTCACCGCGGTCCTCATCGGCTCTCAAACTTGGGCGCGTCGCTGGGTGCGATACGAAATCATCAAGAGCATCGAACGCGGCAACAAAGTCATCGGTATTCATATCAACGGCATAAAGGGAAAGGATGCTCAAACAAAATCCTACGGGCCTAACCCTTTTGCCAGTCTCGGTGTGGAGATCAGTGTCGACGGCTTGCGTGCCACACCCACGGAATGGAGCAATGGCAAGTGGGTTTACTACACGGACATGGAAGCCTTCGCAGTCAAACAGCAACACTATGAGAACAGAGGGAAGCATCTACCGCTTTCGCATTGGCTGCCGGTGTACGACTGGGTGTCCGGCAATGGCTTTGAGAATTTCAGTACTTGGCTTTCTTAAGAGATAGGGCGTAGACGATAGGAGTAAAGTGCGATGGCGTACATCAGGATAGACGAGGCGCGCGCCGCGGGACGAGCCGCCGTGCCGGTGCAGAAGAGCGCGCGGGGAATTTTGGCAGAGCAGGCGCGAGCCTTCGATCCTGCCCTAAGCTATGACATCTTCTTGTCTCATTCTTTTGATGACGCTGAGGCAATCTATGGCATTAAACGGATGATTGAGGCATTGAACCTCCGCGTTTATGTCGATTGGATCGACGACCCGATGTTGGATCGTGGCGAAGTTACGGTGAAGACGGCCGCTGTGCTGAGGGAGCGCATGAAAGCGTGTTCTTCGCTCGTCTACGCCCACTCGGCAAATTCATCGAACTCCGTGTGGATGCCCTGGGAGTTGGGCTACTTCGACGGAGTCAAGCCCCAACAGGTCTGGGTGCTTCCCCTGGTGACCAATGACGACAGCGAATTCAGGGGCCAGGAGTATCTCGGTCTTTACCCACCGGTGGAAAAGTTGGGCACCCTCGCTGGACGGATCAAGCTCGGCTTCGATCGCGTCGGGAACCACAAGCGCCAAGTTCTCCTGGAAAATGCTGCCCGCGGCAATGGCGTGTTCTTTGACCCGAGGACCTAATGGCGAAGCGAGTCTATTTCGCCTTTCACTATCAGGACGTCATGGACTTCCGCGCCAATGTCGTCCGCAACCACTGGCTTACGAAGCCGGACCGTGAAGCGGCAGGCTTCTTCGATGCCTCTCTCTGGGAGGACGCGAAGAAGCACGGCGATGTTGCAATAAAGAAGCTAATCAACTCCGGAATCGAACGCACCTCTACGACCTGCGTCCTCGTCGGATCGAGGACTTTCGACCGCGCATGGGTAACCTATGAAATCATGCGCAGCTTCAAGCGGGGCAATTCCATTCTCGCCGTGCACATCAATTCGATTGCGGGACGGGACCGGAAGACGAAACCGCTAGGCCCCAATCCGCTCCAATACCTCGGGGTCACCATCTCCGACAGCGGACTGACCGCCACGCTTCACGACAAGATCGACGGGAAGTGGGTCGAGTATACAGACGTGGATGGCTGCGCATCGTATCGCACTCAGGGTGTGGCGCCGGAGTACCGCGGGAGGGGGTTTCATTTGGGCAGGTTGTTTCCTACTTATGACTGGGTTGCGGACGACGGTTACAATAATTTCGCGGCGTGGCTGGCCTAATCGATCTACGCTCGAACAGGGCTACAACGTCCGATCTCCGAACCGATCAAACATTCGCTGGTCAGGAGCCGTGGGTCGTAACGGTTGGGACAGATCGATGCCTTCTTGTCCGGTCAACCTCCGATGGTCGACCACTCGGAGGTAGTCGACGTGGCCGCGTCATTGGCATGTCGGAGGCGTACTCTGCCCGGACTGCTCCCGTATCACGGCTCATCCGGACGCTGGAACGTGAACCGCAAAGGGCTAGCAGTAGATCCTCGGATGAAGCACAGGATTTTGCCAGTGGGAACGCAACCCGCACCCGGAGTCATCACTAGCCAAAGCCCTCACCACCAACGACCGAGTTGCCGCATCGCGGAAGCCGAACTCTGCCGGTGTGGAATCGAACCGCCCCTTGCGAACCCCCCACGCCACATACGAGCGCCCCGCTACGCCAGCATCTGCCGCACCACCTCCCCGTGCACGTCCGTCAGCCGGAACGGCCGGCCCTGGAACTTGTACGTGAGGTGCGTATGATCGAATCCCAGCAGATGCAGCAGCGTCGCGTTCAAATCATGCACGTGCACGCGATCCTTCACCACATTGAAACCCAGTTCGTCGCTCTCGCCCAGCACCAGCCCCGGCTGGATGCCGCCGCCGGCCATCCACATGGTGAAGGCGTTGGGGTGATGATCCCGGCCGTCGCTGCCGCCCTGCACCATGGGGGTGCGGCCAAACTCGCCGCCCCAGATCACGAGCGTGTCCTCCAGCATGCCGCGCTGCTTCAGGTCTTTCACCAGCGCGGCGCAGGCGCGGTCTGTGTCCAGACAGTTCTTCTTGAGATCCTTCACCAGGTTGCCGTGCTGGTCCCACGCCTCGTGATAGAGCTGGACGAAGCGGACGCCGCGCTCCAGCAGGCGGCGCGCGGACAGGCAGTTGTTGGCGAAGGAGGGCTTGCCCGGCTCGGCGCCGTATAGCTCCAGCGTGGCCTTCGATTCGCGGTTCAGGTCCATCAGCTCCGGCGCGCTGTCCTGCATGCGGAACGCCATCTCGAACGAGTTGATGCGAGTGGCGATCTCCGGATCACCCGTGGTCGCCAGGCGCATCTCGTTGAGGCGGCGCAGCGAATCCAGCGACTCGCGCTGAGTCTGCTTGTCCACGCCCTCGGGGTTGGAAAGATACAGCACCGGGTCGCCGCTGCCGCGCAATTGCACGCCCTGATAGACGGTGGGCAGGAAGCCGCTGCCCCAGCACGAGTTGCCGCCGCTGGGGCCTTTCGACCCGCTGGAGAACACGACGAAGGCCGGCAGGTCCCGCGATTCGCAGCCCAGGCCATAGGTCACCCACGCGCCAAAGCTCGGTCGGCCAAACTGCATCGTGCCGGTGTTCATTAAGAGCTGGCCGGGCGCGTGATTGAACGCGTCGGTGGTCATCGATTTCACAATCGCGATGTCGTCCACGATCCCCGCCGTGTGCGGCAGCAGTTCGGAAACCCAGGCGCCGTTCCGCCCATGTTGCGCGAACTGGAAACGGGGGCCCAGCAGCTTGGAGCTGGGATTGATAAACGCCGCGCGGTAGCCCTTCAGCAGCTCGGCCGGAGGCAGTGTGCCGTCGAACTTCTGGAGCTGCGGTTTGTAATCGAACAGCTCCAGGTGGCTGGGCGCGCCGGCCATGAACAGGAACACCACGCGCTTGGCCTTGGGCGCAAAATGGGGCTTCTTCGGTGCCAGCGCGTCCACGGGCGCGGCGCCTTGCAGCAGGTCGCTGAGCGCGATGGCCCCCAGGCCCACTCCGCATTGCTCGAAGAACCATCGCCGGGTGATGTCCGCTTTGGTGGCCATGCCGTTACTCCTTGGTAATCGTCTCGTCGAGGTTCAGCAGCACGCGCGCCAGCATGGTCCAGGCCTGTGTGCGGTCCAGGCGGGTCTGTTGCTGCTTGAGCAGGGACATCAGCTCGGCCAGTTCGGCGTCCGTGGGTGCGCGCGCCACGCAGCGGCGAAAGGCGTAGCCAATCCGCGCGGCGTCGCTCGGGCCGCCATCGCGGAGCGCGCGCTCCGCCAGCGCTCGGGCCGCCTCCAGAAAGAGCGGCTCGTTCAACGTGGTGAGCGCCTGCAACGGCGTGTTGGAGCGCGAGCGGCGCACGCACGAGGCGTCGCCGTTGGGCGCGTCAAAGGTCTGCAACATCGGGTACGGCACGCTGCGGAAGCGGAATGTATAGAGCGCGCGGCGGTAGCGTTGATCGTCCTTGTTCTCATTCCAGTTCTTGGGGCCGTAGCTGACCGGCGGCTGGAACAGGAAATCGGGCGCGGGCGGGTAGACGCTGGGCCCGCCCACCTGGGGATTCAGCAGCCCGCTGGCGGCCAGTGCGATGTCGCGCACGCTCTCCGCCTCCACGCGGAATCTGGGGCCGCGCGCCAGCAGGCGATTGGCCGGATCGCGCTCCAGCAGCTCCGCCGTTACGTTGGAGCTCTGCCGGTACGTGTCGGAGGTCACGATCTGGCGGTGGAGCTGCTTCAGGCTCCAGCCGCGCTCCATGAACTCCACGGCCAGCCAGTCCAGCAATTCCGGATGCGACGGCGGTTCGCCCTGGCGGCCCAGGTCCTCGCTGGTGGCGGTGAGGCCCGTGCCGAAGTACGCCTGCCACACGCGGTTGACCACGGCCCGCGCCGTGGTCGGCGCGTCTCTCGCGGTCAGCCAGCACGCGAAATCGAGCCGCGTCGGTTGCGTCACTCCCGCGGGGAGCGGGTTGAGAAATGCCGGCACGCCAGGCGTCACCAGATTCTTCGGCTGGAGAAAGTTGCCCCGCTCCAGAACGTAAGTGGGCCTCCGGGATTCGCGCTCCGCCATCACCAGTTGGGACGTGCCCGCCGGATACTCTTTCCACAACGCGTCGATACGCGCGTTCTCCGCCGCCCACGCCGGAACCGTCGTGCGCCAGTAGGAGAACGACTGCTGCTGTGCGGCCACGGCTCCTTCGTCGGAGGTGACGGAAAGCCGGATCCGGCCCAGGTTGTTGTTCTGGTTATCGTCGCTGTTCCAGCCGCCGTGGTTCTGTTTGATCAGCACGGTGACGGTGGCGCCGGCGGCGGCCTCGATGGGTTTCTCCAGTACGAATACGGCCTGGCGCGGCACGTTCTGCCGGCCCGGCCCGGCGTCGATGCCCCAGGCTGTTTCGTCCTTGCCGTCGATGGCGTACTCGATGGGGCCGGTGACGCGGCGCTTCTTGCTCTTGTCGAAGAAGATCGCGGCCAGCTCCTTCTCGGGCAAGCGGATGTCCGCCGTCGCGCTGACCACCTTGACCTTCTCCGAGCCCACCTGCACTTCAAACTCCGTCAGCGCGCCTGTGCCATCGATGGAGCGCCCCGGGCCACCCATCGGCAGGTCAGGGTGATTCAACAGCTCTAGCCGGAACGCGGTGATGCGGGCGGGCGGATCCTTCAGCGTGAGCTTCACCGTGTGCTTGGTGGGCGCATAGCCTGCCGCCAACAGAGATCCGTCCTCCTGCGGCAGATAGCGTTGGCCGCCGGTGGAGATGTCATCCACTTCCGGACGCATCACTGTCCAGTGCGTCTTCTCCTCGCGGACGCCCTCCGCCCAATCCGGCATGCGCTTCCGCAGATCATTCTCGATCGCCGCGATCTGCGCGAGGATCTGCGCGCGCTTGGCCTGCTCGGCCGGCGTGTAGACGGCGATGCTCGATTCGTAGGTGTTGTTCAGGAAGGCGAAAAGACGGTAGTAGTCGTCGTGTTGGATCGGGTCGTACTTGTGCGTGTGGCACTGCGCGCAGTTGACGGTGACGCCCAGCACAGCCTTGCCCAGCGCGTCCATGCGGTCAAACATCGCCTCCATGCGGAACTGCTCGGGGTCGATGCCGCCCTCCTCGTTGATCATGGAGTTGCGCAGGAAACCGGTGGCGACTCTCTGATCCTGAGTGGCGTTGGGCAGCAGATCGCCGGCGATCTGTTCGATGAGAAACCGGTCGTAGGGTAGATCGCGATTGAGGCTCTGCATCACCCAATCGCGATAGAACCACACCTGCCTCTGCTTGTCTTTCTCATAGCCATCGGAGTCTGCATAGCGCGCGGCGTCCAGCCACCAACGCCCCCATTTTTCGCCGTAGTGCGGCGAGGCCAGCAGCCGCTCCACCTGCCGCGCATAGGCTCGTGGACTCTTGTCCGCCAGGAAAGCATCCACCTCCGCCACCGATGGCGGCAACCCCGTGAGGTCCAGGCTGAGGCGGCGCAGCAGCGTTGCCTTTTCAGCGGCAACCGATGGCCGCAGACCCTCTTTCGCCAGCCGCGCCCGCACGAACGCATCGATCGGATTCTCGGTCTTGCCGCCCGGCACTGCCGGCCGCCGCGGCGGCACATACGCCCAATGCGGCTTCACCTCCGCCACCGCCGTGCCCACGCCGTCCGGCCAAACCGCGCCCTCGGCAATCCAGTTGCGGATCAGAGCGATTTCGGCCGCGTTCAGCGGCTTGCCACCCATGGGCATCCGTGCCTGCGGACCAATGCCCGCGATGCGCTTGTACAGCTCGCTGGAGTCCGCGTCTCCGGGGCGAATCACCTTCATGGCGGCGGCCCGGGCGTCCAGGCGCAGCCCGCCCATCTGCATCTTCGCACCGTGGCAAGACTGGCACGAACGGGCCAGAATCGGTGCAATATCGTGCACAAAATCGCTCTTTTCGACGCCTTTTGCCACGCCCAGCGATAGCATCAGCGCCATCAGACAGCCTCTCTGCATTGGAATTAGCTTATCCCAGAATGCAGAGCGATGCTCTACTTCAGTGTCCGGATACGCAGATTGCGGTACTGGATCAGCAGTTCATCATGCAGATGGAGTTGCAGCGCGAGGTGGCCGTGACGGCCGACATTGTGCGTGCGATGGGCGGCGTCATCGAAGATCGCGGCGAAATCCTGATCCGTGATGGTGACGCCGTTGACGATGGTGGTGACGCGCGGCCCGCGGGCGCGAATCACGATATCGTTCCAGCCGTCCTTGTTCCACTTCCACGCCTTGGGCGCCTGTTCCGGTGCGATCTTCCAATCGGGCAGCGAGGGATAGATCCAGCGGCGCGTCTCGCGGGTCTCGTCATAGATGAGGCCCGTGCGAAACGGCGCAGGTGGATGGACATCGGCTTGCGGACCGTCCAGCCAGCCCGCGGTCTCGTCATAGCGCGAGCGGAACTGGACGCCGGAGTTGCCGGGCGAGTTCGCGAATCCCTTCACTTGGATGGTCAGCTCGAAATCGTCGAACTCCTGGTCCGAGACCAGCCAGACGTAATCGTGGTCCTTGCGGCCGAGCGAATCGCAGGTGATAGCGCCGTCGCGGACAGACCAGAAGACCTTGGCGCGATCCTCGGGCTTGGCGGAGACGTGCCAGCCGGCGAGGGATTTGCCGTCGAAGAGCGATTGATCCGTGGCGGCGAGGAGAAAGAAGAGGGCGAGGGCTGAGGTCACGGACAATACAATATCAGACTCAAGTGCCTGAAAAGTGCATGACCACAACAGTGATATTGTCCGCTCCGCCGGCGGCGTTTGCGGCTGCGATGAGCGACTGGATTGTGCCGGCCCCGGCAGGCGAGCTGTTCAATACCTCGGCAATACCGGAATCTCCGATGGGATTATAGAGGCCGTCGGAGCAGAGCAGCAGCAGGTCGCCGGGCTCGAGATCGATCTGCGTGGAGCGGACGACGACATCGGAAGCGGCGCCGATGGCGGCAGTGAGGACGTGCCGCTGGGGAAAGCGCTCAAACTCCTCTTCGCTCCAGCCCATGGCGTGGCGCAGTTCATTGCCGACGGTCTGATCGTAGGTCAACTGCGTGAGCCGCCCCTCGCGGAACAGGTACGCGCGGGAATCGCCGACATTAACGATGTCGACGTGTTCGCCCTTCCAGCAGGCCGCCACGAGCGTGGAGCCCATGCCCGAGCAGAGACTCCGCTGCTGTGCCTGCTGGCGAACCAGGGTGTTGGCGCGGCGGGCGGCGTCGCGCAGATCGGACTCGGCCGAGCGGAGCGCATCGCAGAGCGCCTGTAGCGTGAGCGCGGCTGCAATCTCGCCGCAGGCCTCACCGCCCATGCCGTCAGCGACCGCGGCAACTTGGAGCGAGGTTTCGGCGAGCCATGCGTCCTCGTTGTTCGCGCGGACACGCCCAGAATCGGTGTTGCCCCACACCTGCATTAGGGAAATGATACATCATAATACAAGTCGGCGCTCTTTTTCTCTGCGGGTCACTCGCTCACGATCGAGGAATTCCAGTAGTGGAATGGCATATTTCCTGGATATACCGGTCCATTCCTTAAATTCCGGTACGGCGAAACTCTCTCCCTTGTGCGCGGCCAGCAGTTCGCGGAGGCGTTGAATGGCCTCGCGATGGAAGATGAGTTCGGGCGAAACGCGCACCAGTCGGCCTTCGCGGAGCAGCAACTGGAGCAGGTTCCGGGAACGGTTGGCGTCCAGGCCGGAGTTGGCCAACACCTCGCTGAGCGCTGGAACGGCAAGCCCGCCATCCCGGAACAGCGCTTCCATCTTCATGGCGGCCTCATCTTCCTCCGCCTTGAGCTGAAGACGGTGGGAAGCGAGGCGCAGCAATTCGCCCTCGGCGACCAGATCCTTGCAGGCGGAGAGAGCGGCTTCGAGCAGGAACGCGGGGAGGGAAACGGACGCGCGGGGCATGCCGGGCAGCAACGGGTTCTGTTTGTGGAACGCGGCCAGAGCCTCACGGAGCTGAATGACCCCACGCTCGATGGAAGCCCGCGGCACCAGCCGGTCCTTGAGTAAAACCAGACCTGCCTCCGGCGCCGCCGCGAGGATGGCGCCGGGGGCGTTGCCGGTGCGAGCGGTCAACGCGGCCAAGGTGGCGCCGGTGTCGTCCTCCGCGGCGAAGAGGGCCAGACGCCGCGCGAGAGGGGCATTCTCCAACAGCGGCAGCCGTTCCAGGACGGCCGGTTTGCGCATTCTGAGATTGGGGGCGTTGTCGAGCACGATGCCGCCGCCGATGGTGATGACCGGGGAGAACATGCGGGCGATGAAGCGGTCACCGGGCAGGAGCAGCAGCGGCTCTTTCAGATAGAGGCGGAGATGGCCGCGTGCGCCGGGGGCGAGGGGCTCCGTGCCTCGGAGCATCCGGACCTGGGCCTCCACTTCAGCGGTGCCGGAATGAAAATGGATGGGAGCCCTGTGCTTCAGCGGGTTGGCGGAGTGGAGGAGATCGAAAGCGCAGTCAACCACTCGTGTAGGTGCGAAGAGACCCGGCGGGGTGAGCGTCATGCCGCGCGTGATTTCGGCGGCCTCGATGGCGGCCAGGTTGATGGCGGTGCGCTGGCCGGCGGCGGCTTTTTGGACTAGGCCGCCATGCACTTGTACGCCGCGCACACGCAGCCGGCGGCCGGTAGGGTGGAGCTCTACCTCGTCCTCCGGCTGGAGCGCGCCCGCCACCAGCGTACCGGTGACGACGGTGCCGAAGCCGTGCAGCGTAAAGGAGCGGTCAATCGGGAGACGGCACGGGCCATCGGCGGAGCGGCTCTGCACTTTGCGGGCGATGGCTGCCAGGGCTTCGCGCAACTCCGGCAAGCCGAGCCCGGTGACGCCGCTGACGGCGATCATGGGCGCGCCTTCCAGGAAAGAGCCGGCGACAAAATCGGCAGCTTCCAGTTTTACGAGTTCGACCAGTTCCGGATCCACGGTGTCGGCCTTGGTGAGAGCGATGAGACCGTGACGGACTCCCAGCAGGCGGCAGATCTCGAAGTGCTCGCGCGTTTGCGGCTTGATCGATTCGTCGGCGCCGATGACGAGCATCACCATATCGATGCCGCCCGCTCCGGCCAGCATGTTCTTGATGAAGCGCTCGTGGCCCGGCACGTCGACGAAGCCGAAGCGCACGCCGCCGTGGGTGAGATGGGCAAAGCCGAGGTCGATGGAGATGCCGCGGCGTTTCTCCTCCTCCAGGCGGTCCGTATCGATGCCGGTGAGGGCGCGGACCAGCGTGGTCTTGCCGTGATCGATATGGCCTGCCGTGCCGACGATAATATTAATCATGAGACCGCTGCTGGTATTCATGGTCGCCGCGGCGGTTGGCTGGGCGCAAGAGACACCGACATTTCGTTCAGGCACGGCGCTGGTGCGGGTGGACGTGCAGGTGATGGAAAAGGGGCAGCCAGTCACGGGCTTGACTGCCGGCGACTTTGTTCTGCGGGACGAAGGCGTAGTGCGGCCTATCGAGTACTTTGGGCAGGAGACTGAGCCGGTGCAGCTCGTGTTGTTGTTGGACGTCTCCGGCAGCATGGGGCGCGTATTGCGCGAAATGGCGGCGGTGGGCCGTAAGGCGCTGAGCACGCTAAAGAGTGACGACCAGGTAGCGGTGGGCGTGTTCGCGCGGCGCTCGAAGATCCTGGTGGAGCTGACGGAAGAGAAGGATCTGGCGGTGAGGGCGTTGCAGGAGGCGCCAATGGAGCGGGATATGGGGGCGGGCACGTCGATCAACGATGCGCTGCTGGCCGTGGCGGAGTATTTACGGCAGCAGGCGGGGTGGGTGGGGCGGCGGGCGCTGGTGCTGCTCACCGACAATGGCGGGATGCACTATCAGACGCCGGACGAGAAAGTGTTGGAAGCTCTGGCGGGCATAGATGCTGTGGTGAACGCGATTGTGCCGGCGGGTGTCAAGCCGCCGCCGGAACAGATTGCGTCGGCGGTGCGGAATCCAGACTTCACGCCGGCCAACGTCTTCCGGCTGGCGGAGGAGACGGGCGGCGAGGTGCTGCGGACAGACAAGGCGGGCGTGAAGTTCAGCGAGCTGGTGGAACGGGTGCGGCTGCGCTACACGTTGGGGCTCAAGGCAGCAACCGCGCCGGCGGGGACGTTCCGGCGTCTGGACGTCCAGCTCAGCGCGGATGCGCAGCGGCGGTATCCCAAGGCCGTCGTGCGGGCGCGGGCCGGGTATTTTGCCACGCGGCAGTGATAGCCTGCGAACAATGCGTGTACTGCTGATACTCCTCTGCTGTATCTCGATCTGGGGGCAAACCTTGCCGCGGACCGAGGCTGGGACCTTGTCCGGCCGCACGGTGACCCTGCCCGATGTTCTCGGTGGAAAGCCGGTGGTGGTGGTATTCAGCTTCAGCAAGGGGGCTGGGGAGAAGACAGCGGAGTGGGTGGCGGCCCTATCGAAGGATGGCGCGCCGATGTGGTCCGCGGCGATGCTGGACCGGTCGCTCTGCCTCTATGCCGGCGAGAAGGCCTGGCGCGCGGCCCTGGGGTGGCACAGGACGACGCGCCGCTGGTAGTGGGTGTGGATGCCAGGGGGCAGGTGGCGTGGAGGCAGCAAGGCTTCTACAGCCCGGAAGCGTGGAAAGCCGTCAAGAGCAGAGCTGGCTGGTAGCGCTGGCGACGTGGGCCATCAGCGTGTCCCGCAGCTTCACGCACTCGCCGATCACCATGACGGCGGGCGCTTGCACATCGGTCTCCCCCCGTGCCACACCGCCCAATGTGGTCTGCACAACCCGCTCGCGGGGTGTGGAGCCGTTTTCGATGAAGGCCACCGGCGTACCGGCCGCGCGACCGTGTTCCAGCAGGCAGGCCGCAATCTCCATGCGATGCCCGACGCCCATCAGGACCACCAGCGTATCCACATGCGCATAGGCCGCCCATTGGGTGCAGGTCCCGTTCTGGCGATGGCCTGTGAGCACCGCAAAGCCACCGGCGAGGCCGCGGAAGGTGACGGGGATCCCCGCCAGCGCCGGCACCGCCACGGCAGAGCTGATGCCCGGCACCACCTCCACCTCGTAGCCGCGCTCCACCAGCCAGGCCCACTCTTCGGCGCCGCGCCCAAAGACCATGGGATCGCCACCCTTCAACCGCACCACGGTTTCGTGACGGGCGGCGCACTCCTCCAGTTGGGCGTAAATGGCAGCCTGGATCTGCTCCTGATGGCCCTCGGTCTTACCAACATCGATCAGCTCAGCGCCGGGACGCACCTGCTCCAGCACCTCCGGCGACACCAGACGGTCGTACAGCACTGCGCCGGCTCGCGCCAGTAGCCGTGCCGCACGCACGGTAAGGAGATCGGCCCGGCCCGGCCCTGCGCCGACGATATGGATCATGCCGGTTCCCCCGCCGTGGCCTGACTCTTCGGATTCCGAAGTGCGCGCAAATGGGGCATTGACACCTTCAGGGTAGCATCCTCCCCAATCTCGATCAAGGTTGGGTTGATTAACTCTCGGCGGGGGGTTCGGTGGCAGCCGGTGCGTCCGGCTCCGGCTTCGCCCGCTTCTTGAAGAACACCTCGGAGGAGCGAATCCAGGTGGTGATCAGGACCGCGAAGAGCACGCCGAGGCAGAGGAACGTGGCGACGGAGCCGACGACGAGGTAATCGGTTTCGGTGTGTGGAGAGGGCAGCAGCCGGAGTACCACTGCCACGGTGACGACAAACGCGATGGCGGCGGCGGCGAGCAGCATGCCCCACTTTGCCAAGGTAGAACCCATAGGATGATTCTAGTCGTATTTCTCGCTGATAATCTGCTTGCGATCGAAGCCGCGCGCTTTGAGCAGATCCCGCACTTCGTCCACCATGGCCTTGAGGCCGCAGATGTAGACGTCGATGCCCGTTCTGCCGTCCAGGGCCTCCTCCAGGTGATGCTGCACTCTGCCAGTGCGGCCGGCCCAATCCGCCGCAGGCTGGGTGATGGTGGGCAGGAAGCGGAATCCAGGCCGATCCGCGACCATCTGGTCAAACTCGGCGCGATAGAGCAATCCCTCGGCATAGCGGGCGCCGAAGAGCAGAGTGACGCGGCCATCGTGGGACCGGACGGGCTCGGCGCCCAGGAATGCCCGGAACGGAGCGATGCCGGTGCCAGTGGCGATGAAGACCGAGTCGCGGAATGGCTGGCGGGGCACAAAGTAGCCCAGCGGTCCGCGCATCTGCACGGTGTCGCCCGGCTTGAGTTGGAAGATCCACGGAGAGAGCAACCCTTCCCGCACGCGGTTCAAGCAAAGCTCAAAGCGATTGCCTTTAGGCGGCGCGGCGAGGGAGTAAGCGCGCGTCACGGGGCGTCCACGCACGTCTTCGGTGAAGGACACAAACTGTCCGGCGGTGAACTCCAACGTCTCCAATCCGGGTATCTCAAATAGGAAATGGCGCACTTCGGGCGCGATTTCGCGGGAAGCAAGGAGTTGGGCGTTCATCGGCAACTGGATGTTGGATGCCTCAGGCGGGAGGCTCGATTCCGTCCTGGTCCGTTGGGGGCATGAGGGCGAACAGTGACTCAATGAACTGGCGGCCTTTTCTGCGTCCGTTGCTATGCTGCCACTCCATGCGCTGCCAGAAGATCAGCACACCCAGCAAGTCTTTGTCGCGAACCGTGTGGGAGCCGCTCTGCTGCGCGATGTTCTCGCGGAACAGGCCGATCTCCTGCTGGAAGCGGTCCGCCACGGCCGCGGCTATTGCGTTAGCGGGGCGGGATTCGTAGATCAGCCCGCTCTCCGCCGTGCGGTAGGTTTGTGTCAGCGAGGCCAGAGTTTTGCGCAGGTCGAAATCCACGGTGCCCGGCGTCTCCAGCGCGGCTACCAGGAGTAGCCGGCCCGCAACGATGGCCAGCGGCTGCTGCTCCTCCATGAACTTGTCGGTGAGCTCCACATCGGGATGGGGCATCGACTTGGGATCGACATCGGGCATCCTGTCATGATCGCGGGCGTCGCGCAAATACTCGCAATCAAAGGGGCAATCGATGGTTTGCTCGCGCTCCGCGCCGCAGCAGGGCGCGCAGATCGATTGATTCACCGCCGGACAGAAGCGGCGCGGCGGGCGGGATTCGCAAAGAGTGCAGGTGGTACGTTCCAAACCTGTTATCGTACCATTCGAACTGTGAAGAGTATCGACGTGTACATCAAAGTGGAGGTGGACTTGAACGAAACCGAGCACCCCAAGAAGTTTGCCGAGGAGCTGTGCCGGATTCTCAAGAAGGTCTACGGCGTACGGAAAGCGGAGATCAACAACATTCAGGATGTGAACGAGCAATGAGCGGCGTGCGTTTTGGGCTGGGCCTGTTGGAGATCGGGCGTGAGTGGGGCTATCGCCCCTCCGGGGTCCCGGATGAGCGTGCTGCCATGGAGTTTCTGCGCGGGGCATTCGAAATGGGGGTTCGCCTGTTCGACACGGCGCCCTCGTACGCCCACAGCGAGGAGCGGTTGGGTCTGTTTCTGAAGGAACTGACGCCAGAGCAGCGAGCGACGGTCACGGTGGCCACCAAGTTTGGCGAGACGTGGGACTTCGCGCGCGGCGAGCCAGTGACGGCGCACGACTACGATTCGCTGATGAACAGCCTGGAAAATAGCTACCGGCTGCTGGGGCGGATCGAGGTTCTGCAGGTACACAAGAGCACGCCGGCGGTGCTGCGCAGCGGCGAGGTGCGGTGTGCGCTGGACGATGCGCGCGGGATGGGCGTGAGCGTGCTGGGCGCCAGTCTGAAAGATCCGGAGTCTGCCGTGATTGTCTGTACCGAACACCCGTTCATGCAGATGCAGTTCCCGTTTAACGCGCAAAACCGCGCGATGCTGCCAGCCATGGAAGAGGCGCGGGCCACGGGGCGCCTGATCTACACAAACCGCCCGTTTGGCGAAGGCAGGCTCCTCCACGAGGGCGGCAGCGTGCGGACCTGCGTCGAGGCTGTCGTGCGCGAGCAATTTGACGGCGCGGTGCTATTCGGCACGCGTTCCCTGGAGCATCTCCAGGAGAATCTGGCGGCGTTTGAAGCAGCGTGTGCTGCGGTCAGGGCAACAGCCGGGTAGCGGTGCGGCGGAAGAAGCCGTCGGTCATACCGGCGATGTAATCGCACACGACGCGATGGAGTGGATGGCTCTCGATTCTCTCCCTGTGCGCCTCCGGCAATTCCGCGGGATGCGCCAGGAAGAATGCGAATAGCCGGGCGATGCCCTCGCAGGCGATGAGGCGCTCGGCCACCAAGGGTGGCGTTGAGTAGACGCGTTCCATCAGGAAAAGCTTGAGCGCGCGGTTCGTTTCGGCGGGCACTGCCGTCATCCGCACCAGGCGCTCCGGATGGCGCCGAACGTCCTCGATGGATTGCGCTCCGCTGGTCTCCACACTTGCGAGCGTGCCTTCGATCAGCCCGGAAGCCAGAAGGTCGATGAGGCGGCGCAGCACCTCCTGGAACAGGACCTTCTGCGGCGCGGCCGGAAACTGAAACGCGATCTCTTCCGCCAACTCGCCATAGTGGGGCACGGCGGCGGCGATGTCGGACATGGTGAAGAGCTCGGCGGAGAAGCCATCGTCGAGGTC
This sequence comes from Paludibaculum sp., assembly GCA_036504135.1. Lineage (GTDB taxonomy): Bacteria > Acidobacteriota > Terriglobia > Bryobacterales > Bryobacteraceae > Paludibaculum. Next base: position 426,758 of record DASXVP010000025.1, on the reverse strand, counting down.
GGCCGTGTTGTAGGCAACTTCGTCGGCGAGATCGATCAACTGCGCCTCCAGGGGCGGGCGCTGACCGGGCAGATAGGCGTCAAACTCGGCGCGCTCGCCCGGCTGAAAATCGCGGGAGTGTTTCACCATCCCCTCCCGCACCTCGAAGGTTAGGTTGAGGCCGGGGAAACGGGCGTAGCGCAGTTCGAAATCCTCCACGATGTGGAGGGCGTGAAGATTGTGATCGAAGCGGTCTCCGAAGGCTCGCATCTGGCGGTCCAGCGCTTCCTCGCCGGCGTGGGCGAAGGGCGGGTGGCCGATATCGTGGGCCAGGGCCAGCGCCTCGGTGAAGTCCTCATCCAGGCCCAGCGCGGCGGCGAGGGTGCGGGCTATCTGGGAGACCTCGATGGTGTGAGTGAGGCGATTACGGAAATGATCGGAGAGCCGTTCGCCGAAGACCTGGGTCTTGTCTTCCAGGCGGCGAAAGGCGCGGGCGTGGACAATGCGGTCCCGGTCGCGTTGAAACTCGTTGCGATAGGGATGTCGCGGTTCGGGGTAGCGCCGGCCCCGAAGGGCGTTGACCGGATACCGAAGCCGCGAGAGTGGCACGGGTGTGCTGGGAGTACCTATTTCGTCAAGCCGAGATCGGCCATCGCCTGGATAGCGACGCGGCTGGCGGTGCCGTTGGTGGTGCGCATCGGCTCCAGGATTTTGCGGGCCTCGTCCGGCTTGGTCTTGGCAATGATACGGGCGAGGGAGATGCCGGCCTGATCCTTGCTGACCAAGGTGGTGGGGCTGGCCACAATCTCGCGGGCCATCTTCTCCGCGTCGGCAGTCTTGCCCTCGGCGAAGTAGATGTCGGCCAAAGAGAGTTTGGCGAGAGAGGCGTAATCCGCGTTGCCGCCCTCGGCCGCCTGCTTGAGGTAGCGGGAGGCGTCGGCGATGTTGCCCTGATCCGCGGCGTTGACGCCCAGCAGGTAGGTGGCGACGGCCGCCTCGTCACTGCCGGAGTACTTCTGCACCAACCCGCCAAGGTCTTTGGCGATGGCGGCGTTACGCTCCGCCTCAGTGCGAAAGATCTTCATGCCCTCGGGCACGGAGCCCGCATTGACGCGCGTGTTGTAGGTCTCGATGGCGTCGTAGAGGGCGGTTTGGCGCTCCGCCTTGCGGCTCTGCGTGTACCACCAGATGCCGCCCGCGGCAACCAAAACGGCAATGGCGGCCACCCCGTAGCGGACTACCTGGCTGCGATGGCCTTCCAGGTACTCGACGCTATGGGCAACCTCTTCGACAAACTTGTCGGTCTTTAGATCGTGACGGGTGATGCGGTCCACGTGGAAACTCCGGTAAGCAAAGATCTTATTCTAACACGGAGCGCCAATCAGGCGGGAATCAGGCGATGGTGCAGGGCAAAGCGCACGAGGGCGGGGACGTCGTGCAAGTCCAGCTTTTTCATTAGATTAGATCGATGAGTATCGACGGTTTTAGGGCTCAGGCCGAGGCGCGCGGCGATCTCCTTGGCGCGCACACCCTCCACCAGCAGCGAAAACACCTGGTACTCGCGCGCGCTCAGCAATGAGATGGGATCGTGCCGGGCGCCGATGCGGCCGGGCGTGAAAATGCTCTGGATATCAACCGTTGGCGAGACGTATATGCCACCCTCTGACACCTGGATGAGGCAGTCGTGGAATTGAGCGGCGGTGGCGGTCTTGAGGAGGTAGCCTTGTGCTCCTGAGCGAAGCACCTCAATGATCGTCTTGCGGTCATTGCGCAACCCCATAATCACGCAGCGTACGCGCGAAGACCCGGAAATGCGGTTGGCAAGTTCCAGGCAGTGCAGGCGGGAGAGAGATAAGTCGAGGAGGGCGAGGTCGGGAGAGAGAGACTCTATCTGGCGAAGTGCTTCGTCGCCGTCGATGGCTCTGGCTACCACTCTGGCATAGCCTTGGAGCTCGCAAAGCGCGGCAAGACCGTCGCGAAACAATGCGAGCTCGTCGGCAATGACAATGGTGGGAAGCCGTGAACCCTGCATGGATTCAATGCCTTGGCGGGCGTTCAGCCCAACCCAGGCTAATTAAAGCTGGCGAGGCCGGCGGCTTCGTCGTCGAATACTTCGAAGATCGTGTAGAGCTTGGTGATTTGCAGGAGGTCCTGAATCCGCTTCGTCAGCTTGAGCAGCTTCAGTTGTCCGCCGGCGTTGGAAACGGTGGTAAAGCCGCTCACCAGTTCGCCGATCCCGGAGGAGTCGATGTAGCTAACGTCGCCCAGGTTCAAGAGAACTTTCTTGTGGCCCTTGGCGGTCAACTCTTTGATGGAATCGCGGAAGGTGGAAGATCCCTCCCCGAGGGTAATGCGCCCCGCTGCATCGATCACGGTCACGTCGCCAATCTGGCGCGTCGTCAGTTTCACGCTCATCGTCTAATGCCTCCTAACCTAGTCTTGGAATCCGCCCATCGAGCTTAAGTTCCCGGCGGTAGAGACTTCCTCAAAAAAACTCGCGTTCCGCCCGTTGCAGCCCGTTCAATGGAGAACTCGTCCACGAATGCCCGGATTATCATGATACCCCTTCCGGACTGATTCAGGAGGTTTTCTTCCGCGAGGGGGTCGGCCTGGCGTTCGGGCACAAAACCCTGGCCCTCATCTTCGATGAGTATGTCGATGCTGGCGCCGGAGCGGGAAAGGACGAAATGTACCAGCTTGTTCGCGCTGTAGCCGTTGCCGTGGACCACGGCGTTGACCATCGCCTCCCGGACCGCATATCCCAGCTGGTATGCGTCATCTTCCACGAAGCCGATTTCGGCGGCGAGATTTTTGACTCGCTCCTCGCTGGCATCTACGCTATCCAGCGTGGATTCCAAGTGCTGGTCCACGATGACGACAGTTTGGTTCTCGGCGTTGCTCATGGCTCGTGCGTGGATCTTTGGAAAAGGTAAAGGTAAGCTACCGGAAGCACGGAAGTCAAGCAGCCCCGCCCGGCAGCGCTATCTAAACCGGGCGAGTTCCTGTTCCGCGCCGTGCATCTGATCGAAGGGGATGCCCTCAATGAGCTTTTCGGCGTTGAATTTCTCAGGCCCCAGACGGTTGCCTGCATCGGGCCGGTAAACCCGCGCTGAGGGATTGCGCACCGAGCTCCGGTAGGCATCCCGCAGGAGCGGCCTAACGTGAGCCGGCACCGGGAGACCGCGCGTCTGCCAGTACCAGTTGGAGAACTCCAGCGGGGCGTAGGTCATCGTGACGGCCTCGCGCAAGGTGGTGAGCGTGGTGAGAGTGGCCAGCGCGGCCAGTGCGCCAACCGCCACCTTCGCCCGCGGCAGCCCCCCGTGCCGGGCGGCCAGCAGAAAGATCACGATGGATGGCGCCAGCCCGCCGCGCATCGCGAAATTGTTGTAGCCCACGGATTCGACGCCCCAGGTCAGCACAAAAAAGAGCATCGCCCCGCCGAGCCAGCGCCGTTCGCTGCGCGCCAATTGCCGCCACCGGGCCAGCACCAGGAGCGGGAGCCCCGCAAAGTCTACCAGGAAAATCGCCAGCAGGTAGACGGGCAACAGATGCGGAACGGGGCGCCACGCGAACCCGCCGGGCGCCACGCGGTTGGTGTAGAGCCACAGAGGCGTCAGGCTGGCCGCCGCAACCGGCAGAATCATACGGGACCTCCACAGCCGCTTGAGCAGCATCCCCAGCTCCCGCCATGCCAGCAGAGGCAGAGTCAGCGCCACGAACAGGCTGCATGCCCCGGCGGCCACCAGCAGCCATCCGGCGATCAGCGGCTTGCGCCACCGCGCGGCGGAGCGGGTCTCCCGACACAGCACGAACGCCAGGAGCACGCACCAGACTGCGGCCATATGGTGCACCGTCCAGAAGTTGGCGGTGTACATCGACGAGAACTCGCGCATCGCGCCCAGCCAGGATCGCTGCCACAACTCGGTGTGCTCGAACGGGACGAGGCGCCCGGCGAGGAGATCGAGGCCGCCGAAGAGGGTCATCAGGAAGACCAAGACGGTTGCGCCGGCGGGGCGCCTCACCAGGCGGGGCGCCACCTCCAGCAGGCTGAGCAGGAACAGTGCATGGTAGAGCATGTTGCCGAGAACAATGCAGTCCTTGAGAGTGAGCACGGGAATTGCGAGCTTGCACCACGCCATCGGGAAGAGCGCGGCGTAGTAGTGCGACAAGAGGAACTGCTGGTTGCTGGGGTGGGGCAGCGGATAGCGGCCGCCGAGCGTCATGGAGATCAGCTCAGAGAGCCGGCCATAGTCGTCCGCCTGGGCCAGCACCACCGCGCCGGGCAGCCATTCCGCCAGGTAGGGCAGGCGCGGCGCCGTGAGCAGAACGAACGCGGCGGCGGCAAACAGCACCGCCCAGCGCGATGCGCGGAACGGCAAGCGGCGCACGTTCAAAGGCCGCAGGACGAGCCAGGCGGCCACAATGCCGCCCGGCAGAATCGGGAGCAGCGCCCACACCGGCAGCCGGATGGCATTCAACAGCACCAGGCTCAACAGGTTGGCGGAGAGCAGCGCCGCGAGGAATCGGGCGTAGGGCAAGCGACTCGTATGTTACCATCGCGGTTTCTTGCATGGATACTCCGAAAGGATGGATTCTCGGCGCGGGCATGACCGGGCTGGCGGCGAGCTACGCCTCCGGTGTGACTGCACTGGAGGCAGAGACGCAACCCGGCGGCATCTGCCGCTCGTTTCACCTGTCGTCGCCGGCGGGCGACTATCGATTTGAGGTCGGGGGCGGTCACTGGGTGTTCGGCGGCGACGCCGTGCTCAACCGGTTTCTGGGCGGATTCGGCACATGGCGCAGCTACCAGCGGCGCTCGGCCGTCTACTTTCCCGAGAGCGGGTTGCGCGTGCCATACCCTTTGCAGGATCACTTGCACGCCCTGGGCCCGAGGCTCGCGGAGAAGTGCCTGGCGGAGATGCGGCTGGATCGCAAGCAATCACCCCGCACCATGGCCGAGTGGCTGGAGTGGCAGTTCGGGCCGACACTCAACGAGCTCTTCTTCAGTCCGTTTCACGAGCTGTACACGGCGGGCCTGTGGACCCGCATCGCCCCGCAGGATTCCTACAAATCTCCCATTGATCTGGCCCGCATTGAACGCGGCGCTCGCGGTGAGACGCCAGAAGCTGCCGGCTACAACCAGATGTTCCTCTATCCGCAGGGCGGGCTGGACTCCTTCGCCGATGCCCTGGCCGGCCAGGCAGCAATCCAGACGGGCTCCCGCGTGGCTCGCATCGATACCGGGCGCAAAACGCTGGAACTCGCCGACGGCCGCACGTTCCCCTACGAGTGGCTGCTCTCCACTCTCCCGCTAGACGCGATGCTGCGCCTGACGGGCATCGCCGTGGATGACGCGCCGGGCCAGGCCACCGCTGTTCTGGTAGTCAACCTGGGCGGCCGACGGGGCGCGCATTGTCCGGACGAACACTGGATCTACGTGCCGCGCAGCCGCAGTGGTTTCCATCGCGTCGGGTTCTATTCCAACGTGGACGGCAGTTTTCTGCCACAAGGCGCGGAGGACCGGGTGAGCCTCTACGTGGAGCGCGGCTTCCCGCAGGGCGCGCGGCCCTCGGAATCCGCCTGCGCGGAGTACGCCCGGCAGGTGGGCGACGAGCTGCGCGAGTGGGGCTTCCTGCAGGACGTGGAAGTGTGCGGCGTCAACTGGGTGGAGACTGCCTACACCTGGACCATGCCCGGTTCCCGCTGGCGCGAGACGGCCATCGCGCGGCTGCACGAAGTGGGCATCCATATGTCGGGCCGTTACGGACAATGGAAATTTCAAGGCATTGCGGACTCGTTGCGGGATGGATTGCTGGCCGGCGGCCTGCTCAGAACTCCGGGAGCGCGTTAGTGGAGTATTCCTGCGTTACCGTGATGCCCGTTTACAACGAGGCGGCCTGCGTGGAGCGGGTTTGCCTCGAGTGGCTGGAAACGATGCGCGCTATCGGCGGTGTGCTGCTGGTGATCAACGACGGATCGCACGACGACACACCGCGGATTCTCAATCGCCTGGCTGCCGGCGAGAGTGGGTTGATCGTCGTACACCAGATCAATGGCGGCCACGGCGCGGCCATCATGAACGGGTATCGCCATGCTTTGCGGCTGGATCCGGGCTGGCTGTTCCAGGTAGACTCCGACGGCGAAATGCCGGCCTCGCTCTTCCCCCAGATCTGGGATCAGAGAGAGCAGGCGGCGTTTCTGCTGGGCCGCCGTACCGGCCGGCAGATTGATCCGCTGCGGCTCCGTTTGAGCAAGGCGCACCGCCAGATGCTGGCGCTGCTTTTCGGCGTGCAGGTGATGGACCCCAATATTCCGTTTCGCCTGATGCGCGCCGATGATTTTCGTCCCTTGCTGGAGGCGATCCCGGACGGGCTGTTTGCGCCCAACGTCTTTCTGACGCTGCTGGCGGCGCGGGCCGGCATCCTGGCCGATGGTCCGGAGGTGCCGCTGGCCCCGCGAGACGGCGGCGTGCCCTCCATTCGCGGCTGGGGCACGATGCGCGTGGCTGTGCGCTGCGCCGTGGAGATGGTGCGGTTCCGGCAGCGGCACTGGTAGACTTCCGGGGAAGTCATGAAGAAGCATCTATTCTGGCTGATGCCGCTGGCGGTGGGCGCGGCGCTGCGTTTCCGGGGGATCACGTTTGGCTGGCCGCTGACATCGAACCTATACATCCGGCCGGACGAGAGCCTGGTGATTGTCTCCGGCGTGATGGGCGCGCCCAGCACCTACGCCTATCCAGCTCTGTTTCTGGAGCTCGCCGCAGGCCTGTTCCGGTTGATGGGCGGCGACCCGGCCACCGGTTTCGGCCTGGACCCGTCTCCCTATTTCGTCGCGCTGCGCTCGGTGGCGGCGCTGTTCGGGACTCTGACGATCGGGCTGGTCTATCTGCTCGCCCGCCGCGTGCTCGACGGCGCGTGGCCGATGCTGGCAGCTTCGGTCTACGCTGTCTCGCCGCTGGCGGTGAGGGACGCGCACTACGCCGTCACGGACATCCCCTCGGTCTGTTTTCAGACCGCCGTGGTCTGGTTTGGCCTGCGCTACGTGGATGCGCCGCCAGGGCGCGCCGGCCGCGAATTCTGGTGCGCGGCCGCGGCCCTGGGCCTTTCCATGAATACAAAGTACGCCGGCGTGCTGTTGCTCAGCGTGCTGCTCTACGCAGTTTGGATACGCTGCCGGGAGCATGGGGAGCGAGTGCCCTGGCGGTGGCTTGGCGGGGCCTTGGCGGGCTTCTGCGGGCTATTTGCAGCGGTGAATCCCTCCTTGTTGATGAACTGGGCGCGCGCCTGGGAGGAGATCTGGTCCATCGTCAGCGTGCTCTACTTCTGGCAGCCCGGCGACCCGCAATGGACTCTGCAATATGGCCTGGGCCAGATCGTGAAACCGCTCGGTCAGGGCAGCGGCGGGTGGATCGGCCTGGGGCTGGCGCTGGCCGGCATGGCCTACGCGGCGTGGAAACGGGATCGCCGGTTGCTGCTGATTGCCCAGCCCGTGCTGGCCACGTTCATCATCCTGCTGCCCTTCCAGCACACGGTGCCGTATCGTTACCTTCTGCCGGCGCTACCCGGCATTGCCGTGCTCAGTGTAGTGGCGCTGGAGCGGGTCAGGCGCTGGCCGGCCGCGTTCCTTCTCGCCGGTCTCGCCCTGCTGGTGGCGGCGGAGACGCGAACCTCCGTGCGGTTGGTCGAACTGTTGAGCCGCGAGGATTCGCGTGGTCTGGCGGGCATCTGGATTCGCGAGAACATCGCGCCCACGATGCCGATTGTCTGGCTCGGCGGACCGGAGGCCGAGCCGCAGTTCGTGGAGTCTGCCGCGTCGGTCGGCCGAAGGATCGAGTTCGCCTACCGGCGCTACGGGCCGCTCTCCGGCGCCATCGTCTCCGCGCCCTATCAACTGATGGAAAAGGCCAAGCGGGAGGCAGGCGTACAAGGGTGGGAGGTCTACCGCAATCCACAACCGGGGCAGTTGCCGGCCAGTGAGTTCGCCCTGGTTACCACGGATTATCCATTGCGAATGACCCGCTTCCAGATGCCGATTGCGGAGGCGGCGCTCACCGACATTGCGACGCCTTATGAGATCAGGTCGTTGCGCCGGGACACGGCGGGCTGCCAGGAGTTTGAGCTGGATTTGATCGACGCCTGGTTCCTGCCGTTCCGCCCGCTGGAATGCGTGGAGCGGCCAGGGCCGAATGTGCGCATCCGCCGGGTCAAAATCCGCCCGGACTATTCGCCGGCGGCGGCGCTGACGGGAATGAAATAGACCTTCAGTGCGACGGGGTCCAGCACCTGGGCGGGAGCCTCGCCGGGGAGGCCCCGTTCCAGGAGTAACAAGCCATTCGCCCCCATGCGCTCCAGGCGCGTGGGTTGGAATTCGAGATCGAGAGATGCCTTCACCACTCCCGCGGCGATGTCGAAACCAAGCAACTGGTTGACCCCGGCGCTGGCGATGTAGAGCGTGCCGCCGTCGGCGGACAGTGCCACGCCCACCGGATCATTCACGCCATGTCCAGAGGAGGCAATCGTGGTGACCTCCGGACTCGATGACCAATTGGTGACTCTCAGCACCTCGTTGCGGCCCCGGTCCGAGGCATACAAAGCACCGGCGCTCAGCAGCAATCCGCCGGCGCGGCTCAACTGGGCGATCATGCGTGGCTCGCCGCCAGCCTTCAGCAGATACAGCGCACTGCCATCCGCCCCCTGCGTGGCCGCAAAGGCGTACTGGGCGTCTTTGTCCACCGCAAGGGCAGCGACGTCCCCGGTGATGCCCGCCAGGTCAATTGTGGACGCAAGTTTAGGCTCATTCGATAGATCGATCCAAAACTCCAGCCGGTTGGCGGTCGTGTTCACGACGGCCAGCGTTTCGGAACTCCCGCTCCAGGCGGCGCGGCTGAAAGTGGCGGATTCGCTACTCAGCTCCCGCCATGCGGGCGTGGCTCCATCCAGGCGGCGGACGAGATACAGTGAGCCGGCCCGCGAGACCAACGCGCTGCGGCCATCGGGTGCGGCCGAGGCGAAATCAAAGGCGGTCACCGCTGCATCGCCGGCGTAGGCGCTCCCTGGCATACCCAAAATCGGGCGGATGGAGCGGGCCTGCTCGTCGACAAGCAATCCCGAGACGGGGCCGGCCAGGTTGGAGTCCTGCGCCAGGCTGCTGGCCGCAGCAACGGCCAAAGTCAGTAGAGTACGGCGAAATTGGTTGCCCATACGAACCTCCGGCACTGCCCAGTAGCGACCTTGCAGTTATAACAGATTCAAACATCGGGTGCGAGGCTGCCACAAACAGGCGGCGGCCGTCTGGCGCAGATCGAATGGTCCAGGTCAGCTCCAATTGGCATACTATAGTTATGGTCCTTCATGAACACGTCTTAACGCGTGTCCTTCTGGTCCTCATTTCCCCGGGCTTGTTCGCGCAGGCAATTGGTGACGCGAATGGAAATGAGGGTAAGTACCCTAACAGCGCTGGCGGTGCAGCGTCCACACCGGCGTCGTATATCCGCCCCGTTGTGGTTGCTCCGGTCAAACCCTGGCAGCCCTGGCTGAAGCCGGGCCGGTCTACCACCGTGAACTGGGCCGCTCTTTTGCGAGATTCCTTCCTTTTCGCCACGGTCCAGCATTCGTTCCGTCTGGCGACCGAGCCAGGGACGCGTGGGGGCCTGAAAGGGCCATTCTTCGCCGGGTGGGCTGAAGCGGCGGGCAATCTCCACGGCTGGTCTGATGGGGATCCACTTTATGTGAATTACATCGGTCATCCGATACAAGGCTCCGTGTCAGGATTCATTTGGGCGCAGAATGACCGGCGATACCTCGGCGTCGAGTTTGGCGCCAATCCCGAGTATTGGCGCAGCCGTCTTCGCGCCACGGCCTTCTCGTTCGCCTACAGTGCGATGTTCGAGATCGGGCCCTACAGCGAGGCGTCCATCGGCAATGTTCAGGCGGTCTGGCCGCAACAGGGCATGGTGGATCATGTGATCACGCCGGCCGTCGGTTTCGGCTGGATGATCGCCGAAGACGCACTGGATCAGCTCCTCATCAAGCGCTTCGAGGAGCATGTTGAGAACCCGGTGTTGCGCGTTTTCGTTCGAGGCGCGTTGAACCCGTCGCGTTCCTGGGCCAACCTGATGCATTTCAGAGTGCCGTGGGCGCGCGACTCGCGGCCCGGTGTGTTCTCCCCCCTTCTCACCAGCTATCTGGTGGAGCAGCGCGGCGGGAGAGTGCCTCCAGTTTCGCTCCCACCAAAAGAATTGCAGGGCGAGTTTGGCATAGCCGCTTTTGAGGGCAGCACCTACTTCCGGCCTGTCTTCTTCAACGGCAACCGCACGGCGCCCTGCCTGGGCGGCGGCGCGGAGGGCGCCCTCCGCATCGTGGATCAGTTGCAGTGGGTGGTCGATGTCTCCGGCTGCAATCTCCTGGGCCTGGAAAAGGACAGGAGCGGGGATATTCTTGTCTATCTGACGGGGCCAAGGTGGAGGCTCCGTTCGGATGCGCGGTGGAGTCCTTACGCGCAGGTCCTCCTGGGCGGCATGAAGATTACGCAGGAACAGCTCTATCCGGAATTGCGTGAGGCGCTCACGCTGGCGGCGCGGCAGAAGGGGAGCGTTCAGGTGGTTCCAAAACCGGAGTACACCTCCATCACGGATTCCAACTCTCTCGCGCTATCCGTTGGCGGCGGTGTCGATGTGCGGCTCCATCCTGCGTTCGCGCTGCGCCTGGCGAATCTGGAGTACCGGAGGAGTTGGAATCCGCCGATGAACGGGCACCAGTACAACGATGGACTATCTTTCAGCATCGCCATGGTGCTGCGCATGGGAACCTGGTAGCGGCGGCTGTTGCAGCGGATCACGCGCCAACACAAAATCCTCCACGGGGCATCCGCCGATCAGGTGCTCCTGGATGATCCGCTCCAACGCCTCCGGCGTTGCGCTGTGATACCACACGCCCTCTGGATAGACAACGGCGATGGGGCCGTGCTCGCAAACTCTCAGACAGTTCGCCTTCGTGCGGAACGTGGCTCCAGGGCCCTGCGTCAATCCGAGCTCGCTCAGGCGCGTCTTCAGGAACTCCCACGAGCGCTGCCCGTCTTCCAGTGAGCAGCATTTCGGCTTCGTCTGATCCGCGCAGAGGAAAATATGGCGCTTCAACGTGCCGATACCAAGGGCGTCCACAATTTTCAGATTCACCGGTGCGTCCTCACTACACTAAGACTATCCGATGACCTCCCGCGAATTTGATCAGCTTGTAGACGAATGCATGTCCGTGGTGCCGCGCCGGTTCCGCGCGCAGCTCAACAATCTGGTCTTCGTGGTGGAGCAGGAGCCGCCGCGGCCCGGCCTGCTCGGTTTGTATGAAGGCCGCCCGCTGATCCATCGTAGCGTCGCCGAGCCTTACGCCATGCCGGACCGCATCACCATCTATCAAGGCCCCCACGAGCGAAGCGCCCGCAATGAAGCCGAACTTCGCGATCTGGTCCGCGAGACCATTTGGCACGAAGTGGCGCACTACTTCGGGATGGACGAGCGCCAGGTGCTCCAGGCCGAACGCCGCCGACGGCAAAGGATCGCCCGGCTGCGGGGCATCTGAGGCCCGATGGTAAAATCGGTGTTTTCATGGCAAGACACAAGGGTTCTTCCGATGCGGCCGCCACCGGCACGTCCGCCCCGCTCAGTGGTTGGCGCTGGGGCGCTGCCTTGGCTTTCATCCTGCTGGTCTTCTACTGGTCTCCGCTGCTGGCGCCGGACGCCACCATCCAGTGGAACGCCGTGGATCTGCACTACCCGGCGCAGCAGTTCTTCAGCGATCAGGTAAAGGCCGGGCATCTGCCCCATTGGGCAAACTACGTGCTCGCCGGCTTCCCGGTTCTCTCTGATCCGCAGACGGGTGGATTCTATCCGCTGAACTGGCCCTTCTTCCTGCTCGGCGTCAGCCCGCTGGCGATTCAGGTCGAGGTCGTGCTCCACGCGCTGATCGCGCTCTGCGGAGCGTTTCTGCTACTCCGGCGCATCACGGGGCACGCGCCAGCCGCGCTGGCCGGCGCACTCAGTTACGGATTGGGCGGCTACTTTGCCTCGCACAGCTCGCACGTCGGGATGTTGCAGGCCGCTGCTTTGCTGCCTTGGCTTCTGTACTGCTATGAACGCGCGGGTGTGGATGGGCGAGTGGCGTGGCTGGCGCGCGCTGCGGCCGTGGCCGGCTGCTGCTTCCTCACCGGTAGCCTGAGCTCCGGCGTTGTGGCTCTCGTCGCGCTGGTGATGTTCGCGGTGTGGCGGCGCCTCGATCCGGCCGGCCTCGTCGCCGTGGCCCTGGCCTCCCTCGCGCTGGCCTCAGTGGCTTGGCTGCCTGCCATCACGCTTTGGAGCCAGGCGCGGCCCGAGCGCTTTTTCGCGCCCCTCAGCGCCGGCACACTCGCCACGCTGCTCTGGCCCAACGCACTTGGCATCTTCAGCGGCGTTTATCAGGGCCATGGCGATCTCACCCAGACCTATCTCTACAGCGGCTTGCTGCTGCTCCCGCTCGCCGGCTTTGCTCTCCGAAGGAGAGATCTTCGCCTGCCCGCGGCGCTTCTCTTCGGAGTGCCGCTGATCCTCTCGCTGCTCCATTCCGCCGATCACTTCTTTGCCGCCGCCCTCGGCCTCTCCATCCTGGCTGCCTTTGGCATCATCGAGGCGGAGACCCATTGGCGGCAGGAGTGGCTCGGCTTTCTGCTGATCGGCCTGTTTGCCCTCGATCTCTGCGCCTGCAACTCCTGGTACAACCCACTGGCTTACGCCCGCACATCCTACCAGGCGATGTCCGGTGATGGAGAGGAGGCCCTCCGCAAGGTGGGCGCCACGTTCCCCAAGGGCTACCGGATCGAGATTCCGCCGCGTTTTGCTCTGTTCGGCTCCATGAACAGTCCCCTGCTCACCCGCGTGGAAAGCTCAGGCGGCTACAATCCGCTATCGCTCGCCGCATGGCGGGAATACCGCACCGCCGCCCTGAAGAATGAGCGCCTCATCGATGGCTTGAGCGCGGCGCTGGTAGTCTCTCCCAGGGACGAAAAGGTCACCGGCAACGAGGGCGTTCTGCCGCGCGCCTACTTTGCGCCGGAGGTGGTTGGTGTAGCGTCCCTGGCCGATTCGCGTGGCCGTCTGGAAACGCTGGATCCGGCGCGGGTAGCGCTCGTGCAGGTCCCGTTTACCGGCGTGCATCAGGACCCGCGGGCGCGCGTAATCTCCACCACGGTTACAGAGCAGGGAGCGCGCGTGAAATACAGCGCCGTCTCCCCCAGCCTGTTGAAGGTTTCGAACGCCTACTATCCCGGCTGGCAGGCCAGCGTGGATGGGCAACCGCTGGAGGTCCTGCGGGTGGATCATGCGATAATCGGCGCGGTGGTGCCGGCGGGCGAACATGAAGTGGTTTTTGTGTTTGAAACGCAGCACTTCGCTTTTGGCGCGGCCGTCAGCGGGCTGGCCGCGTTAGCGCTTCTGCTGCTCGGTCTGCGCCGCGAACAGCGTTAGCGCTCGCCGCACCACCGGATCATATCTCAGTTCGATCTCGTCGCCGGCCGCCACGCCGATACCCTGGTTCAGGATCTCCTGCTTCAGGCGTTTCCGGATATACTCCCGCTCCACGCTCCATTCGCTCAGCCCGGGCCGGATATTGCCGCGGGAGAGGAAGAGTTGGAAGTCGTCCAGCATGGCCGCCGTGATCTCCATCTCGCGTTTCACGCCGGCGCGGTGGAGCACCAGCCAATCTGTCGCAAAGGCGGAGTAGCTACCAGATGTCTCCATCACGATGCGCAGCCTGCCCGGCCGCGGTGGCAGTACGGTCTCGTCCGGCTCGATGCCCCCGCCGCCCAGCACAGCCCGTCCCTTTTCTGTCTGAAACTTCGGCCGTTCGCCCACCCTGGTGGCCGCGGCCAGTTCATTGTCCTGGAGCGGCTTCTGAATGCTGCGCCCGCTGGGTGTGTAGTAGAACGCCGTTGTGAGCGCCAGTCCCGTCTTATCGCTCAGCGGAAACACCCGTTGCACCAGCCCCTTACCGAAGGTGGTCTCGCCGAGAATCTGCGCGCGGTCATGATCCTGCATGGCGCCGGCGACGATCTCTGCCGCGCTGGCTGTCTTCGCGTTTACCAACACCGCGAGCGGGAATTCGTAGGGGTGCGCGTCCTTCGGTACGTCTACATCCTCGGTGGTGGCGCTGCGGCCGCGTGCGCTGAGGATCCGCGCACCAGGCTTCAAGAACAACGCCGCGGTGGCAAGCCCGGCCTGCAAGACACCGCCCGGGTTGTCGCGCAGGTCCAACACCAGGCCCTTGAGCTTGGCTCCGCCGATACCCTCAATCGCCTCCTGCACCAGTGTTGCCGTGTTGGGATCAAAGCTCGTTGCCCGGACATAGCCGTAACCGGGCTCCAGCAGGAAGCCGCGGTCCACACTGGGCGATTGCAGTTCCTCGGGCGTCATGGTGAACTGCATCAGCTTCGCCGTGCCCTGCCGCCGCACCAACAACTGCGCTTCCCGTTGCCGGGTCATGCCCAGCACCTGCACAAGCTGTTCCAGTTCCAGCCGCGCCAGCGCAATATTGTTGATGCCGACAATCTCGTCACCCGGCGACAGCCCGGCCTTTTGCGACGGCGATCCGGGCATCGTTTGCAGCACTATTACGCGCCCCGGCAGCACGCTGACGATGCTGCCAAACCCCTTGCTGACGCTTCGCTCCATCTCCTGCAACTGCTGGAACTGGTCCTTGTCGAAGAATACGGAGTGGGGGTCCAGCCGGCGCAGCATACCCGGTATGGCGCCGCCATAATAAGCGCCATCCGGGTCCACGGCATCGGCTGCCTGCTCGCTGGCAATAAGAAATACGCTCAGGAACCGTTTCAGTTCCCGCTCCAGCTCGTCGGTATCCGGCGGTTTACCCTGCTGTGCGCGGAGCGTTGCCAGGCACAGGCAAAGCAGTGCGGCCAGCCTCCGCATCAGCGCTCGTACCGCAGCGCTTTGCGCAGTTCGTGGCGTTCCATCGCCAGATGGAGCAGCATATCCACCAGCATGTCGAACGGCAGTCCGGCGTGCTCCCACATCTTCGGATACATGCTGATGGACGTGAATCCCGGAATGGTGTTGATCTCGTTGATGTAGAGGCGCCCTGTGGCCTTTTCCAGGAGGAAATCCACGCGCGCCATGCCCATGCAATCCAGCGCGCGGAAGCATTCCACGGCCAGCCGCCGGATCTCCTCAATCGTCTCCCCTGGCACGTTGGGCGTCAGGCTGGTGCCGGCGGTACCCAGCACGTACTTGTCGTTGTAGTCGTAGAAATCCTGCGACGGCAGGATCTCGCACGGCGGCGACGCTTGCGGCCGGTAGTTGCCGATCACGGAGCACTCAAACTCCTGCCCGGCGATCGACCTCTCCACCAGAACCTTTAAATCGTACTTCGCCGCTTCCTCAATGGCAGCGCGGAGCCCGGCGCGATCGCGCGCCTTCGAAATGCCAACGGAGCTGCCCAGATTGCAAGGCTTCACGAATACCGGGTATTCGAAACGCGCCTCGATCCGTGCGAGTTCCTTCTCCCAATCGAGTTCCGTGTGCGGGTTGCCCGTGTGGATCACCTCGTACTCCACCACCGGCAGGCCGCGTTCCACGCACAGCCGCTTGGTGTGTTCCTTGTCCATCGAGGCGGCAGACGCAAGGACGCCCGGCCCCACATAGGGCAGGTCCGCCAGTTCCAGCAGGCCCTGCATGGTGCCATCTTCGCCAAACGTGCCGTGCAGCACGGGGAACACCACGTCGATCCCCAGGTTGGCGCCCGGCTCAGGCAGGATCGGGCCTGGCTCCCACTTGCCTTCCTTCGTGATGAAGATCGGCACCGCTTCGTAGTGCTCCGGCCGCAGCGCGCCTAGAATCGCCTGGGCGGATCGCACTGATACTTCATGCTCGCCGCTACGGCCACCGTAGATCACGGCCACCCTGCATTTACTCACAGAATCCTCTTTCCCATCGCCGACATCACCAGTTCGACGGCTAGCAGCGCGGTTCGGTTAGCAGTGTCGAGCACTGGATTCACTTCCACTACCTCCATTGAGGTCAGCTTGCGTGAATCACTCAGGATCTCCATCGCCAGATGCGCTTCGCGGTAGGAGATCCCGCCGCGCACCGGCGTGCCCACGCCCGGCGCTTCGTCCGGATCCACGCCGTCCATGTCGAGCGAAAGATGCACACCCGCGGCGCCGGCGGAGGCAATCTGTAGAGCCTCCTGCATCACCGCCCTCATGCCTCGCTCGTCGATGTCGCGCATCGTGAAGACGCGCACGCCGCTCTTTTGCACGACGTGCTTCTCGGTGATATCCACGTCGCGGATACCTACCAGCACCACGTTCTTCGGGTCCACCTGTGGCGACACGCCGTAGAGGTGCGTCAATGCCCGCGGTCCTTCACCCACCAGACACGCCAGCGGCATGCCGTGCACGTTGCCGGAGGGCGACGTCTCCGGCGTGTTCATGTCCGTGTGCGCGTCCAGCCAGATGACGCCCAACTTCTGCTGCTTCTTGCGAAAGTGCTGCGCCATCCCGCTGATGGTCCCAATGGCGATGGAGTGATCGCCGCCCAGTACCAGCGGAAACTTCCCTTGGCCGGCTGCCTTTTCCACGCGCCGGGCCAGCGCGTCGCATGTGGCGGCAATCGCCTTGAGATACCGCGCGCTGGCCGGCCCCACGCGGGCGCTCTCGGCCTGCTCCACGGAGACGTTGCCCAGGTCCTCCACCTTGCAGCCAATCGAGTGCAAGCGAGCATTCAGGTTCGCCACCCGCAACGCGGAGGGCCCCATATCGACGCCCCGGCGCCCGGCGCCGAGATCGAGCGGAGCTCCGAGTATGGCAATCGTCTTCTTCATATGGTCTAGGGCCGTGTGCGGTACAGCATCCGCGGAAATGCGATGGTCTCCCGGATATGCTCCAACCCGCAGAGCCACGCCACGGCGCGCTCCACGCCCATGCCGAATCCGGCGTGCGGCACGCTGCCATAACGGCGCAGATCCAGATACCACTGGAACGCCTCTTCCGGCAGGTTGTGCGCCTTGATCCGCTCCAGCAGGGTGTCGTAACTGTGCACCCTCTGCCCGCCGCCGATCACCTCGCCGTACCCCTCGCTGGCGATCACATCCACGCCCAGCGCCACTTCGGGCCGGTTCGGATCGGTCTCGAAGTAGAACGCTTTCACTTCAGTGGGATAGCGGTCCACCATCACCGGCCGGTCGAACTCTTCACTCAGCAGAGTCTCGTCGGTGCCGCCGAAATCACCGCCCCACACAATCTCGCTGCCCTTCTTTTTCAGGATCTCCACCGCCTCGTCGTAGCTGATGCGTGGGAAGGGGCCCTTGATCGCCTCCAGTTTCGTGACGTCCCGCTCCAGAGTGGCGAGTTCCGTCTTGCGGTTCTCCAACACCCGGCCCACCATGAAGACAATCAGCTCTTCGGCCACGCGCTTCACGTCGTCCAGCGTGGCGTAGGCCATCTCCGGCTCCACCATCCAGAACTCCGTGAGGTGCCGGCGCGTCTTCGATTTCTCCGCGCGGAACGTCGGGCCAAAGCAGTAGGTCTTGCCAAACGCCATCGCTGTCGCTTCGTTGTAAAGCTGGCCGCTCTGCGTGAGGTAGACCTTCTCCTCGTCGAAGTAGTTCACCTCAAACAGCGTGGTTGTGCCTTCGCACGCGGCGGGCGTGAAGATGGGGCAGTCCACCAGTGTAAAGTCGTTGGAATCGAAGTAGTCGCGGATCGCCTTGATGATCTCGTGGCGGATCTTCAGCACCGCGTGCTGGCGCCGGCTGCGCAGATGCAGATGGCGGTGATCAAACAAAAACTCGGTCCCATGTTCTTTGGGGGTGATCGGGTAGGGCGTCTCCTCGGAGACGCGCTGGACGATCTCGGCGCCCTCGATGTCCATCTCAAATCCGCCCTGCGCGCGCGCTTCGGCGCGGATCTTTCCGCGGATGATCACGGACGATTCCTGCGTCAGGTTCTTCAGCGCTTCAAACAGATCTTCGGGCAGGCCGCTCTTTACGCCCACGCACTGGATGATCCCGCTGCCATCACGGATAAGAGGAAAAATGATCTTGCCGGACTTGCGGAGGTTGTAGAGCCAGCCTGCAATCTCCACGGGTTCGCCGGTATGCGCGCCCGCTTTGGCAATCGTGATTCGACGGTAGTCAGACATCAAAGGTTCTCCAATCGGTCAAAGATCTCTTTCGCCGCTTCGATAGGGTGTGGGAACGCGGCCGCGTCTTTCAACTCCAGCAGCAGCGGAAACTGTGCGCCGCACGCGCGGAATAGCTCCATCGTGCGCTTCCAATCGATGCTGCCACCCTCGGCCAGCATCGGGAACAGGTGGACGTCGTCCTTCCCGTTGTTGTCGTGTACGTGCGTGGAGCGGATGCGCGATTGCATCAGGTGAAATGCGGCATCCACCCCCTCCATGATGTGCGCGTGGCCCGTATCGAAACAGAAATTCAGGTTGAGGTGCGTCAGCTCGTTGAAGTGGATCAGCCGTTCCGCGCTGGACAGCCGGTTGGGAATGTTCTCCAGCAGCACCTCCACTCCGCGGTGCCGGGCGAACAGGACAATCTCCTCCAGCGCGCTAAAGGCCGCTTCCAGCTTGGCGTCGTCATACTCTTCGCCAGACACGCCTAAATGCTGGATTAGGTACTGAAATGGCACCTTTTCGGCCACTTCCAGCGCCTTTTTGACCTCGTCCACGGCAGCCAGCCGCTTTGGCTTGGAGGTCTCCGTGATGGTGATCACCGACGATGGCCCGGTGCGGCCCCAGCAATCATCGCTGTACATCGGCGAGTGCAGTGAATGGCAGAGCAACTCCGCGTCGCGAAACCAGTAGCCCAACTCATTCACCTGCGACCTGTCCTGGAAATCGAAGTGCTGCCGCGCGCAGAATAGCTCCACCTTGGGAATGCCCGCGGCACGAATGCGGTCCAGCCACACCGTGTTCAAACGGTGGTTCACCAGCACGTGCGTTGAGAATACGTGTTCCATAACTCAGTAGCCGGCGGCCTTGCTGGCGCTGCGGCCATTCTGCGCGCCGGCCAGCCAGCGCTCGCCATCCGCCGTCTTTTCCACCATGATTGCCTCCACGCTGGCCACGCCGCCAGTCTCTTCCACCTTGTGCCCGCGCTGCTCCAGCAACGCTTTGGTATCCGGCGAGAAGCCGCGCTCCAGATAGAGCTTGTCCGGCATCCACTGATGATGGAGCCGCGGCTGGTCAATCGCCTGCTGCACGTTCATACCGAAATCCAGCACATAGAGCACCACCTGCGTGACGCCGCTGATGATGCGCGAGCCGCCCGGCGCGCCCACCACCAGATGCAGCTCGCCGTCCTTCAGGACGATGGTGGGTGTCATCGAGGAAAGCGGCCGCTTCATCGGTTGGATGGCGTTGGCCTCGCCCTGCACCAACCCGAACATATTGGCCTCGCCCGGTTTGGCGGCGAAGTCGTCCATTTCGTTGTTGAGCAGGAAGCCGAGGCCCGGCACGGTGACGCCGTTGCCGTAGCTGCCGTTGATGGTGTAAGTGAGCGCCACCGCGTTGCCCTGCTCATCCACGATGTCGATATGCGTGGTTTCAGTGGATTCGTAATCGAACGCTTTGCCCGCGCGCAGCGCCGCCGATGGCGTGGCCTTCAGCGGGTCGATGCCAGCCCGCAGCTTCCCGGTGTACGTCTTGCTCACCAAGCCCTTCAGCGGCATTTTGACGAACTCCGGATCTCCGAGGAACTCCGCCCGATCTGCGTAGTAACGGCGCATTACTTCGGCCATGAAGTGCGTGGTGGCGGCGGAGCCGGCGCCAGTCTTCTCATAGCCCGTGCCCTCCAGCATCCCCATCATCTCCAGCATGCCAATGCCGCCGGACGAGGGCGGAGGCGCCGTGATGATGTCGTAGCCGCGATACTTGCCGGTCAGGGGCTTGCGCTCCACGACGGAGTAGCCTTTGAGGTCATCGAGCGTGATCTCGCCGCCGTGCTTCTTCGATTCTTCGGCCAGCATCCGCGCCGTCTGGCCCTCGTAGAAATCCTTGGCGCCTTCGCGCCCGATGCGCTTCAATACCTCTGCCAGCTCCGGCTGCACCAGCCGGTCACCAGCTTCAAAGCACGCCCCGCCGTTTAGGAAGATCCGCTTCGATTCCGGGAACTGCTCCAGCAGCTTGCGTGTTCCGCACATGCTCCGCGCCTCTGCGTAGGAGAGTTCCACGCCCTTCGCCGCGAGGTCGATGGAGGGCTGCACGAGCTCCGCCCAACCTTTGCGGCCAAACTTCTTATGCGCGAATTCGAGCCCGCGAACGGTGCCCGGGACGCCGGCCGCGCGCCACCCCACCATGCTGTCCCGCGTCGCCTTGCCGTCCGGGCCGATATACATATTGCGGGAAGCCGAGCGGGGCGCCATTTCGCGAAAGTCGATGAAGGTGATGCGCCCGTCGGCCATGCGGGCCAGGATGAAGCCGCCGCCACCAAGATTGCCGGCGGAGGGATGGGTGACGGCCAAAGCCAAAGCCACGGCCACCGTGGCGTCAACTGCATTGCCTCCGGCTTTGAGCACGGCAACGCCAACATCGGCGGCGATCGGCTCCTGAGCCACTACCATCGCCCTGCGCGCACGCACCGGCTCACGGGCGGGCATTGAAGGGGCGAAAAACGAGCAAAGCAGCGCGTACGCCGCAAGCAGGCGCGATAGCTTCATGAAATATGATTCTACTACCGCGCCCCGCGCCGGTTACTGCGGGATGGGCATACCCATCTGCTTATAGATGCCCTCGATCAACTTAATCTTGTCCTGAGCATCTTTGTTCTTCGGGTCAAACGTCAGCACTTCGCGGTACTGCTTGAGGGCCGGGCGGTACTTCTGCCGAGGCGGGAGCGCCTCGTTATACATAAAGCTGTCGCCGTACTTCAGGTGAGCTTCAGCCAGCGCCTTGTTGATTTCGGCGTCCTTCGGGTTAGCTTTGTACGCCGGATCCAGCAGCGCAACAGCCTCTTCGAACTTGCCAGCCTTCACCTTGGCCTGAGCCTCGGCGACCTTCGGATTGCCAGCCAGAAGCAACGCCGTCACGAAAAAAGAGCACACCAGAGTGCGCTGGAACATGGTTTTTCCCCTCATGAAACCAAGTGTACCGCGATAAACTGGAGGGAAACCTTGAACAAACGCATCATTGTAGCCATCGACGGACCGGCCGGCGCCGGCAAGAGCACTCTTGCCAAGCGGCTGGCGAAACGGCTTGGCTGCCTATATATCGATACCGGCGCCATGTACCGCGCGGTGGCCCTCTGGGCGGCTCGGACTGCTACGCCCATCACGGACCACGCCCGCCTGGAACGGCTGGCGGTGGAGGCGGAGATCGCGCTCGGCCAGGATGGCCTCGTGACTCTCAACGGAGAGGACGTCAGCGCTGCCATCCGCGCGCCTGAGATGTCGGAGCGCGCGTCGGTGATCTCCGGCGTGCCCGGAGTGCGCCGGGCGCTGGTGGCCAAACAGCAGGAGATGGGCCGCGAGACCTCTGCCGTCATGGAAGGACGCGACATCGGCACAGTGGTCTTTCCCAAAGCCGCCGTCAAGATCTACCTCGACGCCACTGTGGATGTCCGCGCGTGGCGCCGTGTCCGCGACTTGGCAGCGCGCGGCGGCGCTCCCAGTTTCGACGAAGTCCGCGCCGACATCGTCAAGCGGGACCTGCGTGATTCCACCCGGCCCGACTCGCCTCTGCGGCAGGCGCCAGATGCCATTCTGCTCGACTCCAGCGAGCTCGACGAGCAGCAAACCGAGGAGGCGATGCTTCGCATCGTCCGGGAACGCACCAGCAACGGAAAGGAAATTCTCAGTTGAAGAACCTTCTTGTGATGAAGTTTGGCGGCACCAGCATGGGTGACGCCGCGCGCATCAAGAGCGCTTCCCAGATCTGCGCCAGCGCGCAGAGCCAGCGTCCGACGGCCGTCATCGTCTCCGCCATGTCCAAGGTCACGGACATGCTCCTGGATACGTTGCGTCACGCCGAGGGCGGAGATGCCGCCGGTGTGGAAATGATGCTTGCCAAGCTCTCCGCCAAGCACCGGGAATGTTGCGAAGGTCTGCTCGACGGCCCGGCCCGTGCCGGAACCCAAGAGACGCTCAATTCCATCCTGTCCGAATTTGTCCGCATCGCGCAGGGCATCCTCATGCTGGGTGAGCGGCCGCCGCGGTCCGTGGACGAGGCCATCGCGGTGGGGGAGCGTCTCAGCTCCAACCTGATGGCCGCCTATCTGCGATCCCAGGGCTCCGACGCCGTCGCCATCAACGCCCGCGAAGTGATCGTGACGGATGCGGTGTTCGGCAATGCCAGCCCGCTGATGGACCAGACTCGCGAGAAAGCTCTCAACCGGCTGAAGCCGGAGCTCGACCGCGGCCGTCTCGTGATCCTCACCGGATTCAACGGCGCTACCATGGACGGCCGTCCCACTACGCTCGGCCGCGGCGGCAGCGATTTCTCCGCCTCCATCCTGGCCTCTGTGCTCGATGCCGAGGAGTTGTGGATCTGGAGCGACGTGGATGGCATCCTCTCCGCCGACCCGCGCATTGTCCCCAACGTCAAACTGCTGGAGGAGATCACCTACCGCGAGGCGGCCGAGCTCGCCTACAACGGCGCCAAGGTGCTGCACCCGCGCACACTCGTCCCCATCATGGAGAAGGAGATCCCGGTCTGGAGCAAGAACAGCTTTGACCTCTCCAAACCCGGTACCAAGATCGTCCCCATGACAAAGGAGGGGCCCATCGGCCCGCGCGCGGTCACCTCCATGACCAACGTCGCGCTGGTCACGCTGGACCCGGCCAGCGCAGTGCTCAGCGGTACCCGCATCATGGCGCGTTCGCTGGAGGCCCTCGCCGCGGCCAACGCCGAGGTGCTGGTTCTCTCCAGCTCCAGCTACCGCCAGAATTTTTGCTTTCTCATCCGTCAGTCCGAGCTGCCCGCCGTGATTGAGAAGCTCGAAGAGGCCTTCTCTTTGGAGCTGGCCCACGGATACCTGCACCCCATCGACGCGGATCTGGACGTCGGTCTGATTGCCATAGTCGGCGAGGGGATGAAGGGTCACGCAGGCTTGGCCGGGCGCATCTTCACGGCCATTTCGCGTGAAGAAGTGAACATCATCGCCATCGCTCAGGGCTCCAGCGAGCTCACTATTGCGATCGTCGTCCGAAAGGATGGAGTTGACAAGGCTGTGCGGGCCGTCCACGACGAGTGTGGCCTGGGCGCGTAAGAACCCAGGCCCGTCGGGCCGCGAGCCGGCGTCGCTCTTGTGTCCGGCTCAGATCACGGATCCACCTGGATCTGCGCGTTGCTGGCTTGCGGGCCCTCGTCGTACTGGCCTGTGCCCGCGACGTAGCTGATGCCATAGGAGTAATCCGTGCCCGTGGAGGGAGGAGTCGGTATTGTGGACAATACCGAGTAGGGGCCCGCGCTAGCGGAGTTCGTCACGCTCACCGACGAGGGTGCGGCGTTTCCGCTGGAGTCTTGCAGAAAAGCGTTGAGCCCCGTCAGGGTATACGTGCCGTTGTCGCTGCTGGAAACCTGAAAAGTCAGCGTCTTGTTGTTCTGATCGTTTCCTTTCGAGATATTCGGAGTCGCCGGATTCGTACCGACCGAGGGATTGTTCGTCAGCGTTGCATTGCCCATCGATAGTCCTCTAGTTTTAAGGCCTGGCCGGCGCCGCGCAACGCAAATACGGCAGGCAGTTCCCAGTGAATGTCTGCGCGGGGGTAGCTGCGATACTACACGACACTATACGGGATGGCAAGGATTATTAGTGCGGCAGGATTATTTAGTGCGCCGGCCCAGCCGCACTCAGCCGGGCGCGCCACTCAGCGGCCAGAGCCGGCTTGGGCCACGCCTCGTACGCCTGAATAATCCGGGCGCCTGCCTCGCCAATCTGCGGCTTCGCAGAGGCCGGCGCTATGCCCTCCCGTTGCTTCACGCCCTCATAGCCGGAAAGAAGCAGTGGTTCGGCCTCGGCGAAGCGTGACAGGCCCGCGAGGCTGGCACCGAGCATACTTTCGGCAAGGAACCGGCGATAGTCATCAGGCCCAGCCTGAGTCCACACACCCAGACAATCCCTCAGGACGGACTCTGCGGCAGTGTAGTCACGCTGCTGAAGGCGGAGCAGGCCCAGCCAGCCCAAGGCAACCGCTGTATCAACATGCTTGCGGCCCGTCGTCCGCAAACGGACCTCCACCACCTGCGTGAGCAGAGGGGCCGCCTCGCCGTAGCGCTGCTGATCCTGGTAGACGAGGGCAAGGTTCTTCATCGCGACCAGACTGCGAGGGTTCTCGGCGCCCACGGAACGGCGGAATCCACCAATCGCGACCTTACAGAGTTCCTCAGCGGCGCCGTAGTGACGCTGGACGCGATTTACCTCCGCCAGATTGCTGGTTAGGATCAGCGTCTGCGTGTGGTCGGGCCCATTGACCCGGCGTGAGGTTTCGAGGGCGCCAGACCAGTTCGCGTTGGCTTCGGCGTACTTCCCGGCCTTGTACTCCAGCGCCCCGAGGTTACTGAGAGCGGTGAGCGTGTCGGGGTGATCGGGCCCGAGAATCCTTCGCCGGCTGGCCAGAGTCTTGGCAAATAGAGGCTCCGCCTGGTCCAGTTTGCCGGATTCCCAAAAGAGCGTGCCGAGGTTGTTCACGGCATCCATGGTGCTCGGGTGGTCGGGGCCAAGTTGCTTCTCCACGCCCCTGAGAGCCTCCGTCAACAAGGATTCGGCCGGACCGAACCTCTTTTGCGACCAGTACAACAGGGAAAGTGCCTGCATCGACGCCAGTGTGTCCAGGTGGCTTCGTCCCAGCTTGTGGATGCGCAAGTTGAGGACCTGCGAAAGGAGCGGCTCGGCTTGGCCGTACTTGCCGCGATCGCCGTAGACACCGGCCAGACTAGTCATGCAGAGCAACGTCAATGGAGCGTCGGGGCCCAAGGTTCTCTGGGCAGTTGCCAAGGTGCTGGCGAGCAGGGTCTCAGCCTCAACAAGCTTATCCTGGCGTTCGTACAGGATGCCAAGCTGTCGTGCGGAGGCCAAAGTCTCCGGCTTGTCGGGGCCGGCGGCGCGGCGGCGAAGTTCCAGTGCCTGCTGCAAGTGCGGCAAAGCCTGCGGGTAGAGTCCCAGGTCGCTGTAGGCATCGCCAATGGTTGAACGGATCGCGGCCTCAACCAAGGGCTTGTCGCCGAACTTTCCTTTGATGCGGCCGGCAGCACGGTCGAGGACGGCCCGTACCTTGATGTCAGGGTCCGCCGTCGTACTCGCCGTGGCCTGATTGGCCGCGCTGGCCTGGGCGAGCAGGTCGGAACGCAGGAAGTCATTGATGGCAATTGCGGTCGCGGCCTCGCTATCCGCGCGGCGCTGCGCCAGGACGCTGTTGTCACGCTCGCGGCGCGCCTGGACCTCAGCCCCAGAGGCGCGATCGCGCTCCAGATTGGCCGAGCTCTCCGCTCGCAGTGCCCGGTCCCGCTGGGCGAGTGCGGACTGCTCCGCTCGAGTGGCGCGAAGTGCGGCGCGGGTGCTGAAGAAGATCCCCGCGATCAGGACGACGAGGATCGAGGCCGCGGCAAACGCCACCGCCTTGTTGCGAAGGGCGAACTTCCGAAGCTGATAAACCGCGGTCGCGGGCCGGGCAATGATCGGCTCGTTATTGAGATAGCGGCGGATATCACCGGCCATCCCGGCGGCCGACGCGTAACGCCGCAGTTTGTCCTTCTCCAGTGCTTTGGCGACGATCGTCTCGATGTCCCCCCGGAACGCGCGATTCACCGAGCGAAGCGCCGCCGGTTCCTCCAGCCGGATGATCTGCAGCGTTTCGTGGAGTGGCTTGCCGTCAATACGGTACGGCATCCGGCCGGCCAGCAGTCGGTAGGCGATCACGCCGAGCGCATAGACATCGCTCCGCGTATCGATTTCCAGCGGATCGGCCAGAACCTGCTCCGGACTCATGTAGGCCAGCGTTCCCACTAGTTGGCCCAGATCGGTCTGACGGGTCGCCTGAGCGTCGGCGTCGGCGACGCGCGCAACGCCGAAGTCGAGTATCTTCGGCTGGCCGGTCTGATCGACGATGATGTTGCCGGGCTTCAAGTCGCGATGGATAATGCCACGCTGATGGGCGTGGTGGACGGCTTCGCAGACGCGAGCCATCAGTTCGAGCCGCTGCCGGACGTCGAGCTCCATTTCGCCGGCGTAATCGAGCAGGTTGTGCCCTGCGATGAACTCCATCGCAAAGAACGGCTGCTCACCAAAGCCCGAGTCCGCGGTGCCAGCCTCGTAGATTTGGGCGATACCGGGGTGCTGAAGGCGCCCAAGTGCGCGGGCCTCCTGCTCAAACCTGCGCAGGAGATCATAGCTCGCCAGCCCAGGCTTGATGACCTTGAGGGCCACGCGCCGGCTGGGGTTCTCCTGTTCCGCCACATAGACCGAGCCCATGCCTCCCTCGCCGAGCAGGCTGATGATCCGGTATTTGCCGATGCGAACTGGCACGAATCGGCCGCCGGTTTGTGCCGCCGGCGACGTGTCGATTTCAGTCTTGTCGCCGTCGTCGGGTGCCGTGGGCCTCGTGTAAGTGGAATCGTCGCTCATCCCAGATCCTCTTGGACGCGACACGCGTTGGTATCCCGGTCAAAGAGCGCGTCTGCCACAGAGTGACGTTCAGTGTAACCGAAACCAGCGCGTTTTACTATCAAATGGGGCAAAAACGGCGTCCTGAGGAACTGGCTAGCCACCCTGCCCGCCCGGCGCCGCTACGCTGAGACTCCTCGCGCGCTCAGAGGCCGCGATAGCCCGACAGCTCCAAAACCCTGCCGGGTGAGCCTGAAACGCCCCCAACCATCGGATATACTAGTAGTTTCGCTTGTGTAGGAGTCTATTTCCATGTTTGATCTGTTCCGCAGCCGGGAGAAGTCTGTTCGTTACCTCCTCGGCGCTCTTCTTGGGCTAGTCGCCCTTTCGATGGTGATTACCCTGGTCCCCGGCTATGGCGGCGGCTGGGGCGGCAGCACGGGCGACCCCACGGTGTTGGCCGAGGTGGGTGGTGAGAAGGTCACCGCCACGGAAGTCCGTCAGTTTCTCGCGCGCGAACTCCGCGGCAACCAGATTCCGAAAGGCATGGAGCAGTTCTACCTGCCGATGATCGTCCAGCAGTTAGTGGGCCGCAAGGCTATCGCCTATCAGGCCGAGCGCATGGGCCTGAAGGTCTCCGACGAGCAGCTCGCCAAGATCGTTCAATCCCTTCTGCCGCAGCTCTGGGAGGGCGGTAAGTTTGCCGGCAAGGATATGTACTCCCAACTGCTGGCCCAGCAGAACATGAGCATTCCGATGTTCGAGTCTCTGCTCCGCGCCGATTCGCTGCGCTCCCGCCTGGAGGCGCTGGCCGTGGAAGGCATCGTCGTCACGCCGGCCGAGATCGAAGCCGAATACCGCCGCAAGAACGACAAGATCAAGGTTGCCTACTTCGGCATCAGCCAGGATCTCTTCAAGAACAAGGTTACGGCGACGCCGGCCGAGGTTCAGGAATACTTCAACCAGAACCGGAAGAACTACGTCGTTCCAGAGAAGAAGAGCTACCTCATCTTCCCGGTTGAAGATGCCAAGGTGGCCGCCACCATTCAGATCTCCGATGCCGATCTCCAGCGTGTCTACGCACAGCAGCAGGAACGCTTCCGGACTCCGGAGCGCGTCCGTGCCCGCCACATCCTGTTGAAGACTACCGACAAGACGCCCGCCGAGGTCGCCGTGATCGAGAAGAAGGCCCAGGACCTGCTCAAGCAGGCTCGCGGCGGCGCCGATTTTGCGGCACTCGCCACCAAGAATTCCGAGGATACCGGCTCCGCCGTCAAGGGCGGCGACCTGGACTTCCTGACGCACGGCCAGACCGTGCCCGAGTTTGACAAGGCGGCCTTCACCGTGAAGCCTGGTCAAATCAGCGACCTGGTGAAGACGATGTACGGCTTCCACATCATCAAGGTGGAATCCAAGGAAGAGGCCCGGCTGAAGCCCTTTGCTGAGGTTCGGAACGAGCTGGCAGCCGAAACTTCCCGCGGCCAGGTGTTCGACAAGATGCAACGCATTGCCGATCAGATCCGCGCCGCCCTGGTGAAATCCGCGGCCGAGGCGGAGAAGATTGCGGCAGCCAACGGCATCACGCCCGTGCGGGCGGAGAAAGTGGCGCCCGGCGATCCGATTCAGGAAGTCGGCATCAGCCCGCAGTTCAACGAGGGCGTCGCCGGATTGCCCAAGAACGGCGTATCTCCGATCATCCAGATCGGCCAGAACAAGCTCATTGTTGCTCAGGTCGCCGAGATCTTCCCGAGCCGCCCGGCTGAATTCATCGACGTGGAGAAGCAGGTGCGAGAGGCCCTCCTCACCAAGAAGGGCCAGGAGATGGCTCAGCAGAAGATCGCTGAAGCCACCAGCAAGCTGAAGGGCATCAATGGGGATCTGGCCGGTCTGGCCAAGCAGATGGGCGCTGAAGTGAAAACTTCCGAGCTTGTCACCCGCGAGGGCGCCATCACCGGTCTCGGGGCCGCCACCGCGGCCGAGGAAGGCTTCTCCAGGAACACCGGCGATGTCTTCGGCCCGGTCGTCACGCCCAACGGCACGTACTACTGCAAGGTGGTGGAAAAGCAGGCAGCCGATCTCGTCCAGCTAGCAACGCAGCGCGCCGAGATGCTCTTCCAGATCAAGTCCCGCCGCTCGCGCGAACGCGCCGAGCTCTTTGCCGACGGCGTGGTCCAGTCTTTGATTCAACAAAAGAAGGTGAAGATCTACGAGGATAACGTCAAGAAGCTGGTTGCCGCCTACCGCAGCTAATTCATGCTCCACCAGTTCTTGGATTTTCTCCGCTCGCTCACCAACCCGGAGCAGCTGATTCAGCTGCTCTCCACCGTGTTCACGGGATGGTGGGGCTACCTGCTTCTCTTCGCTATCGTGTTTTCGGAAACCGGCCTGCTGGTCGGTTTCTTCCTGCCTGGTGACAGTCTGCTTTTCACGGTGGGTGTCGTCGCCGGCGCCGGTCAACTCCACATCGTCACTATCATCGTGGCGCTCATCTGCGCTGCCCTGCTCGGCAATACGTGCGGCTATTTCCTGGGCCGCTTCATTGGCGTGCGGCTCTTCGCCAACCCAAACTCCCGCATCTTCCGCCGCCGCCATCTGGAGCAGACTCAGGCATTTTACGAGAAGCACGGTGGCAAGACCATCATCTACGCCCAGTTTCTGCCCATCATCCGGACCTTTGCCGCCTTTGTGGCTGGAGTGGCGGGGATGGGGCTGCCGCGCTTTCTCTCATTCAACGTGTTCGGCAGCGTCGGCTGGGTGACGTCGATGACCCTGCTCGGCTACAAGCTGGGCAGCGTCCCGATTATCCGCGCGCACTTCGAAAAGGTATTGATCCTCATCATCCTGGTCTCGGCGCTGCCGGTGATCTTCCAAGTGGTGAAGTCGCGCCGTCCTACAGCCTGAAGCGCCACTTCACCGTGACGCCGCGGCCTAAGCCGTCGATGCCCCAGCCAATTCCGCGGTAGTTCTTGTCCCCGATATTGGTCAGGTCCACCATCACGTCAGACCTGGATCCCACCGGAAAGCCGCCGCGCAAGCCAAAGATCGCATAGCCTGGAATCGCCGTGAACATCGGCGCCGAACTGGCCGAGCCCAGTACCCTCTTCTGCACCTGTGCCAGCGTCTCGCCCGTCGCTGTCAGCACTCCGCCTGTCACCAACCCCCGCACCCGCGCCCCATCGTTGAAAAAGCTGGCGATATTGGCCTGCGAGCGGGCGGCACCGATTCGCCGGTCGGACAGGGCCAGGGACGAGAGCCGCGATTGGCGGTCCGCCGCCGTCATGTAAGCCTCCGCCCAGAACCGGCGCGATGCGGGCGAATACAGCGCGCTGACCGTCCCGCCAGGCCCGGGAATGCCGGGTTCGATATCCGGCGGCAGCCCTGTGAACTTGTCGCGAGCCTCAATCCAGGTGTAATTCTGCTGCAGGGACCACGAATCGGTCAGCCGCACCCGCAGCGATTGCTCAAAGCCCCGTACCCTCACCCCGCCGTAGTTGGCCCGCACCAGAACTGCGTTTGTCGCCGCCGGAACGAACACCACGCCGCTCGGCAATTGCCGGGAGATGATCTGATCCCCCAAGGCCTGGCCTACCGCGCCCTGCGGCAGAATCAGGGATTGCGAGACCACCGTGTTCCCCAACCGCATCCAGAATGCAGTGGCCTCCGCCCGAATTCTGCCGGATTTCCAGGTCGCGCCGGCGTCGTAGTTGTCGCTTGTCTCCGGCCGTAGCCGGTCTACTGGCATGCCGGTGGATTCGGCGCGGTCATCGGCACGATTGCCGATAAACCCACCGCGTCCCGCGATGCTGGCATACGAAGATTCGTAGTTGCCGTTGCCCTGGATGCCCAGGGTCCCCAGATCGGTCATGTTGGGAACCCGGAATCCGCGGCTGTACTGGCCGTGCAGCCACAGCGAGGAGCCCACCAGATAGGTGGCGCCGGCGCGTCCGGTCAGCGCATTCGCGCTCAGCGAATCGTCGGGCCACAGCGGGGGCTGGAGCGGTACCCCGCCCACCTGCGGACTGTTGGCGGCGCGGCTCTGATAAGAAGCTCCGCCAAACCGCAGCGCGCCGGTGAAACGGAGCCGGCGTGCCCGCTCCGGCTCCCACACATCTTGGACGAATAAGCCGTAATTCAGATAGCGGGCGCCATTTGGCACGCGCGGCCGCGTTAGGGTAATCGCGTTGGAGACGGGATTCCAGGCGAAAGCGGGCGCCGCGATCCGCTCGTGGTATCCATCCCCGCCGATCAGCAGAGTATGGTCGCCGGCCCGCCGCTCGGCCTGCGTCTGCATACCCCAGGCGCTCAGCCGCTCGTACTGGTGGGTGATGGCGCCGTTCGGATTGCCCTGTCCGCCCTGATTGACACGCTCCTCCCGCTGGGCGTTGTAGCTGGCGCTGACGGATACCTGTTGCAGCGGGCCGGCGCGGAGTTGCTGATAACGCACATAGCCAAAATCGAGCATCAGGTTGCGGAGGTCGGCTATCAGATTGCCGTCGCCGCCCAGCAGTTGGTCGTAGCGCTTAGCCCCGTCCTGCTGCCCGCGCTCGTAGTGAGCAATTATGTGCCGCAGCGGCGTCAGTTGCCACTGCGCATGAACGCTGCCGCCGTATTGCGTGAACGCCGTATCCGGCAACCGCGAGCCAAGCACATCGGAGCGCAGTCCCAGGAACCGCGTGACGGCGGCATGGGAATCGAGGCCGCCACCCGTCATGGAGGTGTTCACGCGGCGCGATGCCAGGTTCGCCGTCAATCCAAAGCGCTCGGTGCTCCATACCCCGCCGGCCTGAGCTCCGAAGCCATGGGTGGCCGAATCGTAGAACGCGCCGCCCTCGCCGCGCGCCTGCCGCCCGCCGCCCGAGAGCATGGGCGCCTTCGAGATCATCTGCACCGTCCCGCCGATGGAGTCGGATCCAAACTGCGCACTGTCCGGCCCGCGCAGGAACTCCACCGACGCCAGCTCCGAAGCATCCACCAGATTCTGGAATGTGTTCACGCCGCCACGCTGCACCGAAGTTGTGTAGCGGATTCCATCGCGGTACACACTCACATTCTTGCCCGTCAGTCCGCGCACAAAGAAACTCGCCATCGCCGGCGCGGTGCGCTGCTCGCCCACGCCCACCTCGCCCGTTGCGGCCTCGGTCAGAGCGTGGGTCACTCTCTCCTCCAGAACCGCCCGTGGCACAACCACTACCCGTTGCGCGGAGCGTTCCGTTGGCACCACCGCCCCCGCCTCCGCGGTCACCGTCACCTCTTCCCGCACGGGGCTGAGGGTCAACCGGATTACCAACTCCACAGGCCGTTCAGCAACTGCCTGCACTGCCTGCTGGTAGGGCGCGAATCCTATCTTGTCTACTCGCAGCAGCCATGCCCCAAAGGGCAGGCTCTCGATCTGAAACTCGCCCTTGGCGTCACTCCGGGTCGCCGCCCCGGTGATCAACGAGGCCTTCTGCAGGGTAATGCTGGCATCGGGTACGGGCGCGCCCGCCGGATCGAGAATCCGGCCACTGAGAACCGCTACCGCGAGAAGCATTAACATCACTCCACTTTAGCTGAGTTCGGTCCGGAGACCTCAACCTCTGTTCGCTACAGACATATCAGTTGCACCAAAACGGCAAAATCTGCGATACACTACTGGCAGGTTGGACTTATGGAAGCGATTCCGTGCGCTTCCTTCGCGAATTCGGCAGCTTCAGAAGTGGTCTTGGCCGTGAGAAGGTAATCAGGCCCTATCCTCCAACATGAGGTAGGTCCCGCAATGGCATTCAAAGAGAGAGGTTAGTCATGAAGAATCGCATTTTATCGCTTATTGCGATACTCATCCTCCTGGCGGGCTTACCTGCCTGGTCGCAGGATGCAAGAGGAACGATCCTTGGCAGGATCACGGACCCCAGCGGCGCCGTTTTGGCGGGCGCGCAGGTGGTGGTGACGAACGAAGCCATGGGCACCAAGACGTCGTTGACGACCAACGGCGAAGGGCGCTACGTAGCGCCAGTGCTCCCCCCTGGGTTGTATCAGGTGGAAGTCTCTGCCCAGGGATTCAAAAAGTCCGTTCGCAATTCCGTCGAACTGCGCGTCGGTGAGCGGTTGGATGTCAGTCTGACGCTGGACGTCGGCACCCAGGATCAATCGGTCACAATCACGGCCGAGGCGGCCGTGTTGAATTCGGAAACGGCCTCGGTTGGTACCGTCGTGGACTCCAAGCGAGTCGCCAGCCTGCCTCTGTCCTACGGCAATCCATTTCTGCTCATCGGCCTGACGGCTGGTGTTACCTTCAACGGCAGCGTCCGTCTGGACCGTCCGTTCGAGCCCACGCACATCGTCAACTACTCCATGGGCGGAACGCGCGGCAATCTGAACGACGTCACCATTGACGGCGCGCCTTCCACGGCCACCGCAAACGCCAATGAAGTGACGGCCTCCTACGTGCCGCCCACCGACATCGTGCAGGAGTTCAAAGTTCAAACCGCGACGTTTGACGCCCAGTTCGGCCAGACCCAGGGCGGCGTCACCAGCATCAGCATCAAATCCGGCACCAATCTCTTCCACGGCAGCGCCGGCTACTCCTTCACGCGTCCAAGTATGTGGGCCAACGATTTCTTCAATAACAAGTCCGGCCTGCCCGTGCCGTCATTTTCGTTTGACCGATGGGGCGGCTCATTCAGCGGGCCCGTGCGCATCCCGAAGCTCTACGACGGGCGCAACAAGACCTTCTTCCTGTGGGGTCATGAGGGCATCAAGGACTCTCGCCCCCGCCACGACGAAAGCACCAATACGGTGCCCACCGCGGCCATGCATGAGGGCGACTTCTCCGCGCTGACTGCCGCCGGGGGCGCCGCCTACGCCATCTACGACCCCGCCACGCGCGTCAAACTGGCCAACGGCCGCTATCAGCAGACGGCGTTCGCCGGCAACATCATCCCGAAGGCGCGTTTCGATAAGGTTGGCGCGGCTCTCCTCGCCTGGTATCCCACCACGCCCAAGTCGACCGGCGATGCTTTCGGTCTCGGCAACTACCGGGACGCGGCGCTCGCCGAGACGGCAAACTACTACAACAACACCTGGCGCGTCGATCAGAACGTCGGCGATAAACAGCGCTTCTTCATCCGCGCCAGCCAGTACCGCCGCGACAGCCTGTACAACGACTATTTCTCCAACGCAGCTACGGGCAGTCAGTTCCTCTTCGACTCCAAGACGGCGATGATCGATCATGTCTGGACGCTCTCGCCCACCATGGTGCTGAACACGCGCTACAGCTACAACCGCTTCATCCGCGGCTCGGACGGAAACGCGCTCGGCACAGGCTTCGACATCACCCAGTTGGGCTTCTCGTCCCAATACGCAAGCCAGGTTCCCAAGGACATCGCGCGTTTCCCCCGCATCAACCTCACCGGCTACATCAGCAACGGCTTCACGGGAGAAAACCGCCCGGTCAACAATCATACGGTCTCCGCGACCTTGTCGAAGGCGTCCGGTAAGCACTCGATCCGCACGGGCTTTGAGTTCCGTGTCTATCAGGAAGCCGACAACTTCTTCAGCAACGGACAGACGGGGCAGTTCACCTTCGATTCCACCTGGACGCGAGGGCCGCTCGACAACTCAGCGGTATCGCCGGGGAGCATCGGACAGTCGGTTGCCTCCCTACTGCTCGGCCTACCCGGCTCGGCCAGCATCGCCCGCGCGGCGGACTACATCGAGCAGTCCGGTTCCTGGGGCTTCTTCGTCCAGGATGACTACAAGCTCTCCAGCAAGCTCACTCTGAACGTGGGTCTCCGCTACGAGTTTGAAACCCCGCTCAAGGAGCGCTTCAACCGCAGCACCCTGGATTTCGATCCCACTTACAAGCAGGATATTTCGGCGGCGGCGCTCGCCAAGTACGCCACCATCTACCCCAACATCACTGGCGGCTTCCCCGAGCTTCCAGTCAGCGCCTTCACAACAAACGGCGGTATGACCTTTGCGGGGCTCAACGGCAACAACGGCAACCTCTACAACACCCCGAAGAACGTCTTCCTGCCGCGCGTCGGCCTGGCGTATCAGCTCACCCCCCGCACCGTCATCCGGTCTGGATTCGGCATGTTTGCCGGCTTCCTCGGTGAGCGGCGCGGCGACGTGCAGCAGAACGGCTTCACCCAGAACACCAACATGGTGCTCACCAGAGACAGCGGTCTCACGTGGGATACCACCCTCGCCAACCCCTTCAACAATGGCATCAGCGAGCCGAAGGGCAACGCGGACGGCTACAGAACATACCTGGGCCAGGGATTTACCTACTTCAACCAGAACCCCAAAATTCCGATGACCATGCGCTGGGAACTTGGTCTCCAGCAGGAACTCAAAGGCTACGCCATCGAGTTGAACTACATCGGCAGCAAGTCCAACCACATCGAGATCACGCGCAACATCAACGCGCTGCCACTTCAGTATTGGAGCACCTCGCGCCTGCGGGACGACGTGACCAACAACTACCTCAGCGCCGCGATCTCCAACCCGCTGGTAGGCCTTGTGCCCGGCAACACGCAGGGCACCTACACCAGCACCACCATCTCGCGCCAAGCGCTTCTCGCGCCCTACCGCGCCTTTGGCTCCAGCGCCATCAACGGCACAGAGAACACAGGCTTCTCCTGGTATCACGGCCTTCAGCTCAGCGTGAACAAGCGCTTCTCCAAGGGCTACACCATCGGAGGCAGCTACACGTTCGCCAAATGGATGCAGGCCACCAATCTGCTCAATGCAGTGGATCCGCTGCCCATTCACGAAATCTCAGACGCTGACGCACCCCACCGCCTCAACATCAGCGCCATCTACGAACTGCCGTTCGGTCAGAACAAACCCCACCTCGCCAACGCCCATCCCGTCGTGAAAGGTTTGGTGGGCGGCTGGCAGATCTCCGGGATCTGGAGCCTCCAGAGCGGCTTCCCGCTGGCTTGGGGCAACAACATCTTCTACGGCGATCCGAAGGACATCCTCCGCCCGGCGGATCAACGGACCCCGTCCAACTACTTCAATGTCGCCGGTTTCGAAACGGTCTCCAGCAAGCAGTTGCAGAGCAATCAGCTCCGTTGGTGGCCTTATCGCTTCTCCACGCTCCGCCGCCAGCGGCAGAACAACGTGGACCTTGCGATCATCAAGGACACCCGGGTCTCGGAAGGCAAGAGCATCCAGTTCCGCGCCGAGGCCCTCAACGCCATGAACCACCCCTACTTCCCCTCGCCCAACATGACCGTCACCACGGCTCAGAGCGCGGGTGGCACGGGGTTCGGCCAGATCAACGCATCCACCATGGACAACTACGCAAGGAGAATTCAGATCAGCCTGCGGTTCATCTTCTGATCCTCGGCTGTCTCCAAGCTGCGGCCGGTGCGGGTTACCCTCGCGCCGGCCGTATTGTTTTCCGCCATACGTTCGCGAACTCAGTGAAAGCCAGCGGCATACGTTTCCCGATCACAATCCGGATCAATTCCACGCCAAACCACACGAAGTAGATGATCGTGACAATCCAGTGAGAGTGGCCCGCGATCATGCCCCACCCCGTCGCGGCCGGTTGCACCGGCGAGAGCAGGAACTGAAGAAACCAGAGCGTAAACAGCGCGCCCGCCTCCCACCAGTTCAGCGCCATGTTCACCAGGAAGATCATGCCCACCAGCGACTGTCCGATCGTCATCAGAAGCTCCAGCTCCTGCTGCGAATCGAAGTGGATTGTGGAAGGCGTGCCCTTGCTCAGCGAATACACCACCACCAGCATTGCCGTCAGCAGAGTCCACTGATTGATGTTCGAGCTCACCATGTTCATCAGCGCCATCGGGGCACGGTCGATTGTCTTCGCCCAATAGAACGCCGAGACCTTCTCCGGGAACTCGCTCACGAACGGCGCCACCCACTGCACGAAGACAAAGCTGGGGATGCCCAGAATTGCCGAAACCGCCAGCAAGCTGCCCAGGAACGGCTCCGCGGCGTAATAGATGAGCCCTCCACCGCCCGCAAACAGCGCAAAAATGAGCAAATTTCGCACGTTTTTGCTCGATTTGACCACCAAACGGGGGATTCTGTCGAGCTCTTCGATCCCTTCGTGCTCCTGCGGGGGCATCTTGGACAGGATCAGCAAATAGGCGACATAGATCAGCACCAGCACTACGGCGTCGAACAGATTCAGCGAAGATTTCGCCCAGATCACACTGACGTATATGAGCGGCACCAACAGGCCCACTACTTCCACACAGTGTTCCTTCTCCAGCTTGATCTCCTCCAACGCTCGCTTGTACTTCAGGCGGTGGAACACGGCGGCGGTGCAGTAGATGAGCGGCCAGCCCAACCCAGTCAGCAATCGCAGCGCGCCGGTCAGATTCGCCAGCAGCAGCGGCACTTGTTGTTTCCAGGCAAGCACGGCCTCCACGGCGAACTCGGGTAATGTCTGCAGCCACGCCAGGATGGCCAGTGCGAAGCCCTGCGCGATGAAGAACTGCGCCGATTCCGCCGCCCACGCGATCAGCATCGCGGCCAGCAGGATCGCGGGCGCCGCCCACAGCGCGGTCTCCGGCCCCACCTGCATGATCTCCAGTGACGCCGCCCCCGCAAATGCAAATGCGGGGAAGAGCATCGCCGGTTGTCGCTTATTCAAAGAACACCTCAAACGCGGATCGATCAATCATGGAGTGCTTTTCGAACCTTTCCGATCTGCCTGGGAAATCCGTGCGGAAGTGGGCGCCGCGGCTCTCTTCGCGAGCGAGCGCGCAGCGCGCAATCAACTGAGTGACGGTGTGCATGTTCGCCAACTCGATGTCGGGCCTTGCCAGGCGACGTTTGCGCTCCATGGGTAACCCGCGCAGCATCGCCAGGACGGAGCTCAGCCCGTCCCCGCTGCGGACGATTCCGCAAAACTCGGATGCCAGGCGCCGCACCTCGGAGTCCTTCCCCATCGGCGTCTCCAGCGGCGATACAACGGGCGCGCGGACGCTCAACGGCGCCGGCCTGGCGGCCATTGCGCGCGCCGCTCGCGCACCATACACCACGCCCTCCAGCAATGAATTCGATGCCAGGCGATTGGCGCCATGCACGCCCGTGCAAGCCACCTCGCCGGCCGCCCACAGCCCGGGCACTGTCGTACGCCCGTCCAGATCGGTCCACACTCCGCCCATTGCATAGTGCGCCGCGGGATGAATGGGGGCCGGCGCCAGATCCAGGTCGAGACCAAAATGCAGGCAAGTCGAGTGGATGCGCGGGAAGCGGTTCTTCACAAAATCGGCGCCGTGCCCTGAGAGATCGAGAAACACATGCCGGCTGTGACCAATCCGCATCTCCTCCACGATTGCCCGCGCCACCACGTCCCGCGGGGCCAGTTCCGCCATCGCATGGTAGTTCGGCATGAACCGCTCGCCCTGCGCGTTGATCAAACGTGCCCCTTCGCCGCGCAGCGCCTCTGACAGGAGGAAACTCGGCGCGCCCTCCACGTGCAACGCGGTGGGATGGAACTGCACAAACTCGATGTCGCTGATCCGCGCCCCGGCGCGCCACGCCATCGCTACCCCGTCTCCCGTCGCCACGTCAGGGTTCGTCGTGTCCAGGAAAATCCGGCCCAGTCCTCCGGTTGCCAGCAAAACCTCGCGTGCCAGGATCGTCACCAGGCCGCCGCTCTGATCATCCAGAGCCACAGCGCCCGCCACGCGCCCCTGATCCACCAGCACATCAATCACTGCCGAAAAGCTCCGAAATGTGATGTTGGGCAGTGACGCGGCTCGAAAATACAGCGCCCGCGCAATCTCCCGGCCGGTGGAATCGCCGTGCGAGTGCAGCACCCGGCTCTTGGAATGGGCGCCCTCGCGGGCGAACAGGAGGCTCTCTCCATCGCGGTCAAATACCGCGCCCCACTCGATCAACTCGCGAATGGCACCGGGGCCTTCCGCCACAAGTGTGCGCACCGCAGCCACGTTGCACAGGCTGTCTCCGGCGGCGAGCGTATCGGCCTCGTGCAACAGCACATCGTCGTCGTCGCTGAGAGCGACAGCGATGCCGCCCTGAGCGTACTCAGAACTCGATTCGCGCAACGAGTCCTTGACCACTACCAGCACGCGCCCGGACTTGGCCAGTTCGATAGCGGCGCGCAGCCCGGCAACCCCAGCGCCTACCACCAGGAAGTCAGTTTGCAGCAAGTCGGAGTTGGCGTTGATACCACTCATGGTACAACGCCCATGGTACAACGGAGGTTATGCCTGCCTATGCTGTCACAACGACAGCGCAACGCTATGAGGCCATTGTGGAAAGGGGCGCCATCGGACGCCTGCCCGCATGCATCCCGCCGAAGTCCGGCCTCCTCTTTGTCGTCACCACGGATGATCTTTGGGCTCTTCACGGTCCGCGCCTGGCGGCACTTCTCGAAGGACGCACCTGGCATCGCATCACCTTTCCAGGTGGAGAGGAGCGCAAACGCCTGGCCTCCATTGAGGCGATGGCCGACCGCATGCTGGAGCTTGGGGCGGATCGCACGAGCGTCGTCATCACGTTTGGCGGCGGCATTGTCACGGACCTGGGGGGATTTCTGGCCGCCATCTTTATGCGCGGCATTCCGGTGATTCAGATCCCCACGACGCTGCTGGCGCAGGTGGACGCAGCGGTTGGCGGCAAGACCGGGGCAAATCTCGTAGGCGGTAAAAACCTGATCGGCGCGTTTCATCAGCCGCTGGTCGTGCTCACGGATCCCGATGTGCTTGGCACACTCTCCGAGCGTGAGTACCGCGCTGGCCTCTTTGAAGTGATCAAGTGCGGCATCATTCGCAGCGAGCCGCTTTTCCGCCTGATGCGAGATGAAGCGCCGCGGGTGCTGGCCCGCGAGCCGGGCGCCGTGGAGCACATGATCGCGGAGAGCGTTCGCATCAAGTGTGAAGTGGTATCCGCCGATGAGCGGGAAGGCGGACTGCGCAAGATCCTCAACTACGGCCACACCATCGGCCATGCCTTTGAGGCCGAGACCAGGTACCAGCGTTTTCTGCACGGCGAGGCTGTCGCGTTGGGCATGAGGGGCGCCGCTCACCTGGCCCGCCTGGCGGGCAAGTGCTCAGCGGCCGTGTGCGAAGATATCCTCGACGTCGTCAACCGCTACGGCCCGTTGCCGCCGCTGGATGGCATACCGGTGGACAACCTTCTCGCACGCCTGGCCAAAGATAAGAAGACCGTCCAGGGCAGTGTCCACTTTGTTCTGGCGACCGGCATCGGCGCTACGGAAGTGGTTGCCGGCCTGCCCAGCGAGCTGGTGCGGGAAGCCATTGCGAGCTCGTTCGAATGACGCCGGGAAGAGGCACAACGCCCACGGGCGCGGCCACCGAGGCACAAGCCTCCGCCTACGTTCGGGAGATGTTCGGCCGGGTGGCCCCGCGCTACGACCTGCTCAACCACCTGCTCTCGTTCCAGACCGATCGCTATTGGCGTTCGGTGACGGTCCGCCGCGTGGCGCACATACTGCGCCGTCCGGACGCCCGAGTGGTCGATCTCTGCTGCGGCACGGGGGATCTCACGCTGGCGCTGCACGCCGAGGCGCACGAGACTGCTCAAATCCGGGGCAGTGATTTCTGCCATCCCATGCTTGTGGCGGCCGGCCGCAAGTCGCTGGATCAGGGCGCACCAATTACCTATCTGGAGGCCGACGCTCTTCAACTTCCGCTGGCCTCGCGTTCGCTGGACCTCATCACCGTAGCTTTTGGCTTCCGCAATTTTGCGAACTATCAGAAGGGGCTGCGCGAGATGCGGCGGGTGTTGAAGCCGGGTGGCATGCTTGCCATACTCGAGTTCTCCACACCGCCCAACCCCGTTTTCCGAGGGTTGTACAATTTCTATTCCCGCAACATCCTGCCCAGCATCGGCGGAGCCCTCTCCGGCTCCCGCGACGCCTACACCTATCTGCCGGAGTCGGTCCGCAAGTTTCCCGCCGCGGAGAATCTCGCTGCGGAGATGGAGGCTGCCGGCTATACGCGTGTACGCTTCGAGCGCCTCACCTTCGGCATCGTCGCCCTGCACATGGGTCTGGCCGGCTAGCCTTCCAGCGCCGCCGCGATCAACTTCTCCACCTCGGCCTGATCCAACGCGGTGCTGATGAACAGCTCCTGCCTGGCTCCGGCCGCCAGAGCAATCGCCTTCCACCCGTTCTGCACCGGCACAGTCACCCGGATCTTCACTGTCCCCTTTGCGTCCCGCACCATCCGGATCACTCCGGGGATCACGCTGCGGATCTCGTCGCTCGCCACCAACCGGTCCAACACCGGTCTCAGCCCGTCGATAATGCTGTGCTCGATCTTCAGCTTGTTCTGGTTGGTTCGTAAGCGCATCTTCACTTGAAGCGCCTCCGCAGGAGGAAGTCGATGGCGAACGCTCCGTTTTCGTCCTTCAGCGCCACCACCGACCATTGCCGGCTGAAGTCCCAATCCACGCGCACCACCTGTTGTTGAGACCGGCTCAGATTCGTGATGAAGGTCAGCGTGATATCGCGTGAGAGAGACTGCTCGATCGACAACCGAGCCTGCGGCAGATTCTCCACGCCGGCGGCGCTCGGGTCCAGTCGGATGCGGCTCGATCCAAAGAACCGTTCGGCCCGGCTGGAGAGCCCCGCGCTGATGGCGCCACCCAACAGTGAGTTCGGCGTGTTCTCCATGACGTTCTGGCTGCGAATGTTATCCGAAGCCGCCAGGGAACTGGTTGTGGACGCCGGAGTCCGGCCCACGGTCAACAACGCCATGATCTCGGACGATTGCAGAGGCGGCTCAGACCGGTAGTTGAAGTTCAGGCGGCTGAGCGGCCCGTTCACGTTGATATACACGGTGATGCCGCGGACCTTTGTCTCCAGGTCCAGATCGATCTGCGGCTGAACGATTGCCGTGCTGTAGAAGAGCACTTCTCCGCGCGAGATCGTGAACTGGTTGCCGAAGAATTTCACCGCGCCCTGGTTGGCCTTGATACCACCCAGCAGGATCGGTTTTGAGGGGCTGCCGCGCAGCCGCAGATCGGCCTCCGTTTGGAGGTCCTGCGTGTAGCTCGATTGGAAGATGGCATCGGGCGAGGTCCGCACGCGCACGTCAAACTGCAGGTTGCGGAGGAACTCATTCTGCGCCGCGGCGGAGGGAATCGGGT
Organism: Paludibaculum sp.; assembly: GCA_036504135.1. Classification (GTDB taxonomy): domain Bacteria; phylum Acidobacteriota; class Terriglobia; order Bryobacterales; family Bryobacteraceae; genus Paludibaculum. Next base: position 385,086 of record DASXVP010000025.1, on the reverse strand, counting down.
TGCCAGACGTCCCCACGACATTGGCGAGATCGGCGCCGGAATTCAGTCCCGACTTCTGTATCGTGATAGTTCCGGCCAGCAGACTGCGCGAGGTTGCTCCGCTCAACGTGAGCGCCGCGTCCAGAGTAGTGCTGACGCCTTCGGGATAGCGAACCCGGACTGTCTTTGCGTTGAGATTTAGCCGGTATGTCAGGTCAGTAGTCGCGAATCCGACAAAGCCAGTCACCTCGAACGCTCCACCGCCGGTCTGACCGGTGAGCTTCTCGATATTGGCGCGGTTCTTGTCGAAATATACCGTGCCGGTGGCCTTCTCGATCCCGTTCGGCAGATCCTTCAGGAAGAACGATGCATTCTGAATGCTCATGCGCCCGTTGAATTGCGGGTCGGCCGCGGCGCCTCTCACGGTCGCCTCCAATTTGGCCGAACCCGTGGCCAGCAAGTCCGTATAGAACGAACCGAGCACCGCCAGGTTGACCGAGCCTTGCATATTCATGTTCCACGGGTTCTTAGCTCCCGCGATGTACGAACCTGCCAATGTCAGATCAGTTTCCAGTGCTGTGAACTTGGCACTCCTGACCCGCATCGACTGAGCATCCAACTCCAGCACGACCGGGCCCGCGTTCCGCAGCGTCAGTTCGCTGGAGTCCAATTGAGTCTCCTGCGACTGCTCCTGACGGGGTCGCAACTGCAATGCGCTGACCGTCAATACAGCCGAGGCCTTCTTGGGCTCTGTCAGCGGCAGGCGGAAAGTTGCCTGGCCTTCCACGAAGCCGCGCACGGGCCAAGGCGTCTCTCCCTGCGGCTTGGGACTGGAACTGGACAGATCGCGCAACAGCCCGAATCCCAGACGCGGGGCCTTCACGCTGCCCTCCATCATGTAATCGCCCTTGAGTGTGATGGCGGCCTCCCCATCCGCCTCGCCGCTCGGCAGCCCCTGTTTCAACTTCAGTCTGAGCGTCTCCCCCGACGTAGACCCGCTGACCGACAGCGCGCCCAGATCACGAGTTCCCACCTTGACCATCGGGGCCGTCAGGCGCCCATCCAACGCCCTGAGGTTAGCGACGCCGCCCACCAGTTCCACGCGCGCGCTCAGTTCACCCGAGAGCACCGCAAACAGTGCCGGCCGGGCCGCCCGCACCGTCTCCACCTCCTGCACGTCCAACCCCGCCACGGTGACCGTCCCACGCAATTCGCCGTCGTCGAAGTCGCCCTGCGGGTGCTTGTAGGAACCCGTCAACTCCACGCGGCTGCCATCAAATTCGCTCTGCCCGAGGAGGGCGCCCGCTCCATCCAGCGTTACGCTGGCCTTCAGATCCTTGAACTTCTCGGCATCCCAAGCCGCGCCGGCCACACCCATCGCCAGTTGTCCCTGAGGCATGCCCAAGGTGCCGCCCACGTCCAACGCCGCGTCGAGCGTTCCTTGAAGAGGCGCTGTCAGCTTCGCCATTCGCAGCAGACGCTGCACCTCCATTCGCTTGACCTGTAGTTTGCCCGTTACCGCACTGTTCCAACCTGCGGACCAGTCCGCCAGGCCGAGCCGAACACCGCCCGTGGCCTCCGCCGTCTCAGAGCGGACTTCCAGCCCGCTCAGCGCCAGTTGTGATTCAGTGAGATGCACGTCGCCCGCCGCGCGCTCGAAGAGAATGCCCTCGTACACTACATTGCTGATAGACGCGTGGCCAGCAATGTCGAGGTGCTGCATCGCGCCGGTGATCAAACCATCAAACCGAGCCTCTCCAGCCTGGAGCCGCACGGGCAAGTGGTAGTCGTCCTCGTGGAGCAGCATGGCAATCACGGGCTCCACATCCCGAATTCGTGTCGCAAAAAAGCCGACTTCGAGTCTTTCGCCCAGCACACCATGGAAATTGACGCGGGCCGAATCCGTCGCCAGATTGGAGGAGCCGAAATCGAGCTTGCCAGACTCCTGGCTCCACGCCAGATTCAGGTTTCCGCGCACTGGCAGTTCGCCCTCTTTCGGCTCAATCGAAAGCTCCGCTTCCGCCCCGCCGTTCCGCAGACCCGTCTCAGTCAGCTCGCCGCGGAAAGAAAGCGGTCCGCGCACGGACCCGCTCCAAGCGTAGGGACGATCCAGAAATGCTGTCTGCAACCCATCCAGATCCACTCTGGTTGCCTCGCCATTCAACTCAAATTCGCGCCACTGCCGTATGGCGCCCTCGCCCTGCCACTCGCCGAGCGGAGTCCTTAGAGTCGTTCCGCTCACCTTCAGGAGCGACGTCGTCAGGTGAAAGTTCGAGTCAATCTGCGCGCGGCTCACCTTGAACTCCTTTGAGCCGTACGCTACCTGCTCCGCCCTGACCGTGCCATCGATGAAGAAGTCCCGCTCCGCGCTGTAGTGCAGGCGGCCCGTCACCACACCAAACCCCTGCCGGACCGGGCTAATCTCGATGTCGCGCAACAGCACCGACGCCTTCACCTGGCCATCGACCTTCGGATGCCGGAAATCGTTGATCGCCCCGGTAAACTCACCCACGCTGTCGCCGATGAAGGCACGGACGCGCTCCAGAGTGACGCGGTTGGCTTCCAGCACCGCGCTAGCTTCCACCCGCGGATGCAACAGACCGGGCAAATGCATCTCCGCCGCCGCCAGTGTGACCAGATATCGGGGAGTTCGCTTGTCGTACGTCAGGATAAGATTCAGCCCCTGCGCCAGTGTGGAAAATGGCACCTGCTTCGAGCTGTATTCGAATACTCCGTCGCGCACGTCCAGGCGTCCGATCTTCAAACGGATCAGATCCTCCAACGGGGCGGCGTTAGTTTTCAAAGGTACTTTGGGATTCGGGATATTGGTGGAACCATCCGGATTCACATAGATGTGAACCTCCGGCTTCTCCACCACCAGTTCGCTCAGCTGCACGTCCTTCTGCCACCAGGACCTTACTGTCAGGCCCGCCCGGATGGCTCGCACCCTTACGAAGGGCGGCCTCTCCGGCCCCTCCTTGCCGTGGATGACAAACTCGCTGGCCGTCACCTTCAACGTCCGCCAGTCGAAGTCAAATGCGGTCAAAGAGGTCCTCCCGCCGGTGGCCTTCTCCACTTCGGTGACGATCAGCGTGCGGACCTTCTCCCGCACCCAGACGCCTTCCAGCACGTAGATCATGCCGGCGGCCAGCAAGGCCACAACCAAGGCGGGAATCAGCAGCCACCGCAACCGTCTCATGGCCTCAGCGCCTCCTCAAAGAAGCGCACCTTCAGCGTCTGCCGCGTCTGCGCCAGCCACTGATCCAGCGCCTGATTGGTCTTACGCGTGGCTAATATCAGATAGATTGTTTCACGCACCTCTTCCAATTGCGGCATGGTCATCTTGGTATCGGTGGCTTTCGCCTGCTTAGTGAACTCCTCGTTGTAGTACTTCTCCACTTCCTTGTCGGACACCTGCACACCCGGAGCAAAGCGGAAGGTCACAAACCGGCTGACGCTGATGCGCCAAAGTACTTCTTTCCGGAATTCGTCGTCGCTGAAGCCCATGCGGGCCACCTGCGCCTGAAACTGCTCTGGTGTTTGCTTGCGGTCACTGATGAACTTCGCCAGCGCCGCCTCGGCCTCCGCCATGTTGGGCGGCACAAACAGGCTCAGCTCCATCTCGCGTAACACCAGGGCCTGCTCAATCAGCCGCTCCGCCGCCTGCCTCATGTTCGCCGCCGTATACTCGGGCTCGCTGCCGGCCACCAGCGCCTCCAGCCGCAACTGCCGTCTCACCCCGCTCAAAGTCACCACCTGCTGGCCCGCCGATGCGACTACGCGGTCCAGCACGTCCGCCTGCGCAATGCCGGACGCCAGAACAAGAATGCCGGCCAGCAGCCGTTCTGCCGTTCGAGTTCTCATTAGAAGGCCTGCCCAATCGAGAAGTGGAACTGGAACTTCCTCACCTGTTGCGGAACGTTGTATTTGCCCGTGCCGTTGATCAGATCGTCGCGGCTGCCTTCAAAGCCCACGAACTTCGGAGCGTTGGGCGAATAGGAGAAATCCACCCGCAAGGGACCCACCGGCGTCTTGAAGCGAAACCCGATCCCCATGGCCTGCACGGTGTAGTCGAAGTCCTGCCGGTCCCGTTGCCGGTAGCGGAAGCTCAACCTGTCAAGATCCTTGAAGACGTTTCCCATGTCGTGAAACAGCACGCCGCCGATGCTGCGCCCAATCAGCGGAAAACGCAACTCGTGTTGGAAGAACAGGAAGGATTGACCGCCCAGCGGGAAGCCGGTAACCAAATCCCGCGGCCCGGCCTGGTTATCTGGAAACCCTCGGTGGGTTGTCGCGCCGCCGGCGAAAAAGTTTTCCGGCAGCGGCACCGGCGAGCCCGAGAGATTGTGCAGCCAGCCGAACGCCGTGCTTCGCGCAAAAGTCACCTCTGCCCGGATGGGATGGTAGGTGGAATTGCGCGCCACCACGCGGGTATAGTTCGTGCTGGTCTTCGAGAACGGGGGAGCGAAGCCCAAGTCCAATGTACTGTATATCCCCCGATGAGAATCGATCGGATCGTCGCGCAAGTCCTGGATGATTGTACCGGAGGCCGCAATGGTCTTCACGGGTTGCGAGTAGATCGGAATGAGAGCCGGGTCGATCTTCAGAGAGTCCTTGTTGATGAACACAAATCGCGCCGTCGTCCGGTATTGCAGCGAGAGGGAGCGGCTGACTTTCTGCCCCACCTGCACGGCGCTCTCCGTGCGGGTCGACGTGTATGTGCGCACATCGCGAGACTGGTCCACCAGTGTCGAGAATGTCAGGTTGATATTGCTATTGCCGCGGAACTGCGGCGCCTGGTAGCTGGTCAGCAATCGCTGCTGAATGCTGGAAACCCGGACCGTTGCCGATACGGTGTGTGCCAGCCCGAAGATGTTCGAACGGGTGACGCCCACCTGGAATCGCGGTGCAAACCCCGTCGTGCCGGCCGGGGAGTTGAGCGAATTGGCTCCGCCTCCGATCCGCCCCAGTTCCGCGCCCAGGCCGAAGTTCAGAGAGTATCGCTTGGCTTCGTCCACCTGGAGAAGGACGTACCTGTTACGCTCCCGGCCCTCGGGGTTTTGCACGGCGACATCCACTTTCGCGAAGATCCCCAAATCATAGAGGCGCCGTTGAGTCTCCACAATACTGCTCTGTGAGAGGGGCTCGCCTGGCCTGACGGAGAGCCGGCTGGTAACGAGATCCCGCCGAGTCGTGCTGAGCCCGCTGATCAACACCTCTCGGACGAAGTTGCGCCGCCCCTCTCGCACCACGTACTTCAGCGCCATGCGCTGCCCGTCTCCCACCGGTTTCACATCGGCATCAAACGTAGCGTCGGGATACCCGTTGTTGAGATACCAGTTCAGCACGGTGTCCCTGTCGGTGGCTACGCTGGCGATGGCGAAGGGCTGCCCTGGCGTGGACGTCAGAAGGGACTGCATCATCTCCACGTAACGAAGATCCACGCCTGTCATCTCCACATCCGCCACGAACCACTGTTTGCCCTCCTCAATCTGGAAGAACACTGCGATATCGGTGGGCTTCCCCCCCCAGAGCCGTTCCAGCCGCGTCTTCACCACCACATCGCGGAATCCGTTGGAGTGGTACAGATCCAGGATCGCGGCCTTGTCCTGGTCCATCAGATTCTGGCTGAACACGCCCCGGCGGTAGCGTGGGGACCGCGCCGGAATCATGCCCATTCGTTCCCGCACCGTGGGGCCGGTGAAGTACTTGTTGCCTTTCACCTCCAGGTGCACCAGCCGGTATCGCGGTCCGCGCTCGATTGTGTAGCGGATGGTCTGCTCGCCAGTTGCCGACGGTTCCGTGACGGTGTAGCTGGCCTTGGTGTCAAAGAACCCCTGGCCTCGGAAGTGCTGCTCGATGTTCCGCTGACCCTCCACCAGCAGCTCCCGGTCCACCGTGCGTTCCTGATACACGGGCACTAAGGCTCTGGTGCTGTTCTTCGAGAGCTTAGCGCCTTCCGTCCTTACCAGCACGCGCGGCCCGGCGTCTATGTCGAATTGAGGCTGCACCGTGAACTTTTCGGGATCGAACTCCAGATTGGCGATCTTCACATTCGCTCGCAGGTAATCGGCCTTCAGGTAGGCGGTCCGCACCCGTTCCACGCCTTGTTGCAGCAGGGCCGCATTCAAATCCTTCCAGCCGCGCAGCCCCCTCCATTTTTGATAATTGGTGGCCCGCACCAGTTGCTTCTCCGGCAGTCTCACGTCGCCCGTAAACGTTGGCTTAGTAAAGCGCGCGCGTCGTCCAGGTGTAACGATGAAGCGGACGTCCATCTCTTCGGTTTGCGGCCTGGGCAGAGTCTTCTGAACCACCTTGGCATTGTAAAAGCCATTTGCGCGCAGCACCGAAAGCAGGCTCTCCACCGCCTGCGGCAGCCGGTTTTCGTCAAACGGCTCACCCAGGTTGAGCCTGGTCGAGTTCGTCAGTTGAGCAGGGTTTGGCGGATCCGGCGCGCCCTCCAGGCTGACCCGGCCCACGAAAAATGTGGAAACTGAGTGAATCGTCAGCACGACACCCTCGCCGTTCAGTTCCGCATCGACGATGAGATCCGCGTACCGTCCAGTGGCCCACAAACGCTGGATGGCCTGCCCTAGCGCTAACTCCTCCAGGGTGTCTCCAGGCCGAATGCTGAAGATCAAACCAAGCTGGTCCCTGGTCAGGGGCTGGTTGGCGGGCTCAAACAAGACACCCAGGATGCGTCTTCCGTAGTACGCAGAAGGATCGCCTGCCCAAGCGGAGAACTGCCCGGCCAGCAGACACACCACCAGCGCTAGATTCCTCGTCCACGTCACACACTGTCATCTTAACAGTCACGGTTGCTACGATCTTTAGTGATGACCGATGCCGAGCGCGATCGCTACAGCCGCCAGATCCTGTTTCCCGGTATCGCCGCCGCCGGACAGGTGCGTTTGCTGCACTCCTGTGCCGCCGTGGTCGGGTGCGGCGCCCTGGGCGCGTTCCATGCCGGGGCGCTGGCCCGGGCGGGCGTGGGACGCCTGCTACTCATTGATCGCGACTTTGTCGAATCCAGCAATCTCCAGCGCCAATGGCTGTATGAGGAGGCCGATGCCCGCGACGCCCTGCCTAAAGCCATCGCCGCCGCCCGCGCCGTGGCCCGGATCAACTCCGGCGTCCGCCCGGAAGCGATGGTGGCCGATCTCACGCCCGACACCATCGCAGATCTCCTCGACGGAGCGGATCTCATCCTCGACGGCACCGACAATTTCGAGACACGCTACCTGCTGAACGATTACGCTATCGATCGTGCCATTCCCTGGATTTACGGCGGCGCGGTTGGGAGTTACGGGCTCGCCATGCCGATCCTGCCGGGCCGTTCCGCCTGCTTCGAATGTGTCTACCCCGAGCCGCCCAGTGGCGTTCAGCCCACCTGTGAGACGGCCGGCGTGGTCAACACTATCACCTCGCTCGTCGCCTCGTGGCAAGTCTCGCTCGCTCTGCAATTGCTGACCGGGGCCGAGGTGGAGCCCCGTATCACGACCTTTGACGTCTGGACCGGGGAGCTCCGCCAGATCGCCATGCCGCCGCCCGATCCGGCGTGCCCGGCGTGCGCTCAGCGCTCCTGCCGCCATCTCAATGGCGAAGATCGCCCGCCCATCAGCCTGTGCGGCCGCAACGCCGTTCAAATTCATGATCGCCATCGCCCCATTGATCTTGCCGCGCTTGCTCTGCGCCTCGCCCCGCTCGGCGACGTGCGTTCGAATGGCTTCGCCCTGCGCTTCGTGGCGCCTCCGTATGAGCTGACAGTATTCCCGGACGGCCGCGCCATTATCAAGGGGACGCAGGATCCAGGTCTCGCACGCAGCCTCTATTCGCGGTATATCGGCAACTAACTTCGCCCGCGTCGGTTATCCTAGTAGAGATGGGCGCTTAGCTCAGTTGGTTAGAGCGTCTGGTTTACACCCAGAAGGTCGGGGGATCGTGACCCTCAGCGCCCACCACTCCCCCATTCGCTACCGCAGCCGCAGTTGAGCCCTTTTCGGCACGCGGTACAGGTACAATGTCCGGCCCTCCACGACGGTCGTACGCTCCGGAGTCCACTGTCGAATCGGAAAGCTATGGGAAACCACGCGCGTCCCCTCGCCCAGTTCGCTCAAGAGGCGCGGCGTGAGCGTCTCGATCAACAGCGGAATCAGATACATCACCACCACGTTGGCCTGGCTGATATCGGCCGCCAGCACATCCCTGACCTCAAAATGCGCGCGGTCCGACACCCCAGCCCGCCTCGCGTTCTCGCGGGATTCGGCCACGCGCCGCGGGTCCAGATCATAGCCGATGCTACGCGCGCCGAAATCAGTGGCTGCGGCGATCGCCATCCGCCCGTCCCCGCAGCCGAGGTCGATGACCAGCTCACCCGGCTTCACCTGGGCCAGTTCCAGCATTGCGCGCACCACCGGCGCCGGCGTCTGTATGTATGGCACATCCAGCCCGGCGCCAAAGCCCATGCCGGGCTGGCTGGTGCACGAGCCGCCGAGGCCGCACACCACAATGGCCAACCACGGAGCAGCGCCAAATTTGCTCACCACCCCACCCTCTTTCGTTCGCCAGCCTCATCATACCGCGCGGCAACGCCGTGATACGCTGGTGTTGCCTGCGGTTTTGGCGGGTTTTCGACGATTTTCGAGGGAAAGTGGGCCTTCCGGTATGAGCGAGCCAGTGGATGAGCAACTACAGCGGGACCTTCAGTTGCTGATCCAGCGGCATGCTGAGTTTTCGCGCCGTCTGGAAGCGCTGATGGCCGAGCTGCCTGGCGCGGCGGCGGCCGCGCCCAATGCTCCCGCCCAGCCGGCTAATACCGCCAAGGAGATCGCGCGGCTCAACGATCGCATCGCCCGGATGGAAGAGCAGTTTGACGCGCTTTGGCGGCAACTCGGCGTCAATGCCGCGCGGATTCAGGAGATTCTGGACAGCCGCACCTGGAAGGCGTTCACCGGCATGGGCGGCATTCTGCTTAGGCTGATGGGACGGCGGCAGTAGCGTCCCGCCGCCGTGCTTAGTTGGTGATGTCCGTTGTTCGGGACTGGCCGCGAACCACGGTGTAGATCTTCTCCCACTCCCGGTGCGCCGGATGATCGTCGTAAGCCTTGAACGCCGCTTCGCTCTCAAACTCCATCACGATGGCGTCCGTCATTCGCTTCTCCGCGAGCTTGCCGTCTGCGTCCTTGATCACCGCCGAGACCTGCGCCTTGATCCCCTTCAGCCAGATGTTCCTGATGCCGGGAACCTCGCCGGCCATCTTCTCAACGCCATCCAATACAGCTTTCTTCTGCGCCTCTGTCGTGCCGTCCTTGTAGAACAGCGTCACTACGTGGATGATCGTCGTGGGTTTCCCAAACCGGTTCGCGGCCACGCCAATCCCGGCGCCCAACGCTACCAGCGCCGCGGCCGCCATCGTCATCTTGAATGTTCTCGTCATCTGGATCCCTCAGCTTTCTTTTCTCGACGGCAACCCGGTCCAATCTTCGCAAACCACGATGGAGTTGGCGGGATTCCTCGGATCGTACTTCGCGCTCACGGGGCCAATCAGCCTCGTGATGTCTTCGGGCAGGTAGGCCCCCAGGACACTGACATCCTGCGAGGCGAAGTACCGCACACCCCGCAATTCATACTGAAAATGGATCATCTCAGCAGTGGCTTCCGTGACCGTCGCCTCGGTGGTCCGCTGCGTTTTGTTCACCAGCACCCGGCGGCGCCGTTCCCGTTCGGCCGGCGTCATCCGGCGACGATACACGATCCATATCGCCAGGCTTATCAGCCCGGCCGATACGGCCATGCCAACTGCAATTCGAACGTCGATCACTACCACTACCGCCCTGCCGGACCCTCCGGGAACGCCTTCGCGTAATCCTTCAGAAACTGGTCCAAACCCTTGTCCGTCAACGGATGATTGAACATCTGATCCAATACCTTGAAGGGCATCGTCCCAATGTGTGCGCCTGCTTCCGCCGCCTGCACCACATGCAGCGGGGAGCGCAGCGACGCCGCCAATACCTGCGTCTTAAAGCCGTAGTTTGAATAGATTTTGCAGATGTCCCGGATCAGCCCGATACCCTCCAGGCCGATGTCGTCCAGGCGTCCGACAAACGGGCTCACGCACCACGCGCCCGCCTTGGCCGCCAGCAGAGCCTGCGCCGGAGAGAAGCAGAGAGTCACGTTGACGCGGATCCCCTCTTTGCTCAAAGTGGAGCAAGCCTGAATCCCCGCCCGCGTCAACGGGCACTTAACAATGATGTTGGGGTGGATCTTGGCCACCTCACGCCCCTGGTGGATCATGCCTTCCACGTCCGTCGCCACAACTTCAGCGCTGATCGGTCCGTCGACGATGGCGCAGATGCGGGCCACCTGATCCGCCATCGGTACACCCTCCTTCGCAATCAGCGAAGGGTTCGTTGTCACGCCGTCCACCACGCCCCAGGCCGCGGCTTTCTTCAGTTCATCGAGATTGGCAGTATCCAGGAAGATTTTCATATGGTGATCGTGTTCTCCAGCACGCCCAAACCTGTTACTTCCACGGTCACAACGTCGCCCACCTGCATCGACCCGACCCCAGGGGGCGTACCCGTGGCGATCAGATCGCCCGGTTCCAGCGTCATGAACTCCGTGACGAACTGTAGGATAGCACCGGGGTCAAAGATCATATCCGTCACCGGCGCATCCTGCTTGACCTCGCCGTTGACGCGCGTGATCACGCGCAGGGTGCCGAATTCGAGCTCTTCCTTCGGGACCCACCAGGGCCCTACGGGGCAGAATGTATCGAATCCCTTGCCGCGCGTCCACTGCCCGTCCTTCTTCTGCAGATCCCGCGCCGTCACGTCATTCACAATGGTCAGGCCCGCGATGTAGTCCCAGGCATCGGCCGCCTGGATGTGGCGCGCCCGCCGTCCAATCACCAATCCGACCTCGCCCTCGTAAGACAGCTGGCCGGAAATCGAAGGGAACACCACGGCGCCGCCATGCCCGTTCAGTGACGACGGCGGCTTCAGGAAGATCAGCGGTTCGGTGGGTACAGCGTTGCCCAGTTCCTTGGCGTGCTCGGCGTAGTTTCGCCCGACGCAGACGATCTTCGATGGCGTCACCGGCGCCACCAGGCGTACTGCAGACAGGGGGAGACTCCGCCCATCGGCAGCCACCACCGTCTCGCCTTCCAACCGTCCGGCCAGCACTTCCTCGCCCAGCGCGAATCGAATGTTCTTCGTCATGGTGCAATTACCTCCACGGCCGTACAGGCCGCGCTCTCATTTCCGCTCTCGTCCACGGCAGCCACAGCGTACCGATACTTCTGTCCACCCTTGACCTGCGCATCGCTGAAGGTCGGCTTCTCCACCACGTTGCCCAACTTCGCCAGCGCGGCATCGCCCTCGCCCCGGTACACCTGGTAGCCCTTCAGATCGGCCTCGGTGTTGCGGTCCCAGCTCAGTTCCACCGTCTTCAATCCGGTGATCGCCGAGAGGCCGGCCGGAGTGGCCGGAGGGAACTTGTCCTCATGTTTCAAGTGAATCTCCGCCGACATCTCGCTCTCGGCCGGATGCTCGCCGCTGCCCACCAGTTGCTGCACCATGTAGGTGTAGCTTTTGCCCAGGACGCCGGTCTGATCCAGCCAACTCGCTTCCCCGGCGACTCCCAGGAGCTGCGCTTCCTTCGCCCCTTCGTCCAGACGCCAGACACGCCACTGGGCGCCCGCGCCCTTCCACTGGAGATATGGACCTTCGGCCGCGCTGCGCACTGTCAGCTCCTGGGGCGGCTGCGGCGCCGGCTGCACCTGGAGCAGCAGCAGATTGGACCAGTCTGACGGCCGTTTCGTGGGTCCTATCGCCCGCACCACAATGACCACTTCCCGACCGGCGAACTCCGTCGCGGGGAATGCCAATTCGGTCCCACCTGCCGTCGCATTCGTCACGGGTATTCGCTTGGCCTCCCCGGCCCAGCGCGGGAGCTCGAAGTTCTCTTTCGGGTTCTCGCCCACTCGCAACTCGATCTCTGGCACCTTTGCCAGGAGGAGCCGATCGGTTGTATCCACCGGGGGCGTGAACGCCACCACGATCCTGTCTCCGCGCTGTATCCCCCGTAGATCCCGGATCGCTACCGGGATGCCCAGCGCTGGAGGCAGCGGCGGGCCTACGTAGCCGCACCCCGCCAGGGCCAGCCCCGCCAATGCCAACGGAAACGCGCCTCGCATCACAGAATATACCGGCTCAGATCCTGGTCCGCGACGATGTCCGCCAACTGCTTCCGCACATACGCGGCATCGATCGCCACCTTCTTCTTCTTCAGGTCCGGCCCCTCGAAACTAATCTCTTCCAGCACCCGCTCCAGAATCGTGTGCAGCCGCCGCGCCCCGATGTTCTCGCTGGATTCGTTCACCTGGGTGGCAAATCGCGCCACCTCCTGAATCGCGTCCGGCTTGAACTCCAGCGACACGCCCTCGGTCTCCATCAACGCCGTATACTGCTTGATTAACGCGTTTTTGGGTTCCGTCAGGATCCGCACGAAATCCTCTTCCGTTAGCGACTTCAGCTCCACGCGGATCGGAAACCGCCCCTGCAGTTCAGGGATCATGTCCGACGGTTTTGAGACGTGAAACGCGCCGGCGGCGATGAACAGAATGTGATCCGTGCGCACCATGCCATAGCGCGTGTTCACCGTGGTGCCTTCCACAATTGGCAGGATGTCGCGCTGCACGCCTTCGCGGCTCACGTCCGGCCCGTGCCCGCCCTCGCGGCCCGCGATCTTATCCACCTCGTCGAGGAAAAGTATCGCGTTGCGCTCCACCCGCTCAATGGCCGTGCGCGTCACCTGATCCATGTCGATCAGGCGGCCCTCTTCTTCCTGAATCAGATAGTCGAAGGCCTCGGAGACGCGCATCTTGCGCTTGGTGGTGCGCCCGCCGAAGAGTTGCGGCAGCATCTCCCGCAGGCTCATGTCCGCATCTTCGTTGCCCGTGTTGGTGAACACGTCGAACGACGGGCCGCGGTCCTTTACATCCAGCTCGACAACCCGTTCATCCAGCCTGCCCGAGCGCAGCTTCTCGCGCATCTTGTCGCGCGATTTGTCCGCCGTATCGCTGGGCTCCGGCGAGGCCGGCATCAGCAGGTCCAGCAGCTTCTCTTCCGCCGCCTCCTCCGCGTGATCGGCCACCTCTTCCAGGCGCTCCTCCCGAACCATGTCGATGGACACCTCTACCAGGTCCCGGATCATCGATTCCACATCGCGGCCCACATAGCCCACTTCGGTAAACTTGCTCGCCTCCACCTTGAGGAAAGGGGAATTGGAGAGCTTGGCCAACCGCCGCGCCAGTTCGGTTTTGCCCACGCCCGTCGGACCGATCATGAGGATGTTCTTGGGCATCACCTCTTCGGCCATCTCGGGTTCGAGCTTCTGCCGCCGGATGCGGTTGCGCAGCGCGATGGCGATCGATTTCTTCGCGTCCGCCTGGCCGATGACGTACTTGTCGAGCTCCACCACGATCTGCCGCGGTGTCAGTTCGTCCAGCAAAGGCTCATCGCGCTTCGCGTCGCCCGGAAGGTAGATCACCATGGATTAGCCGAGCTCCTGATAGACGGTGTTGTGGTTGGTGTAGATGCACGTATCGGCGGCAATCTTCATGGAGCGCTCCGATATCTCCCGCGCGCCCAGGTTGGTGTTTTCCAGCAGCGCCCGCGCCGCAGCCTGCGCAAATCCGCCGCCGCTGCCGATGGCGATGGAATCGCCGTCCGGCTCGATCACGTCGCCGTTGCCGCTCAAAATATAGATATTGGTGACGTCGGCAACCAGCAGTAGAGCCTCCAGATGCCGCAGCACCTTATCCGTGCGCCAGTCCTTTGCCAGTTCCACCACGCTGCGCGGCAGGTTGCCGTTGTGCTGCTCCAGCTTGGCCTCAAATCGCGCAAACAATGAGAAGGCGTCCGCCGTGGAGCCGGCGAACCCGGCCACAATCTTGTCCTTGTGCAGCCGCCGGAGCTTGTTGGCCGTGGCCTTCAAAACCTCGCTGCCCAACGTCACCTGGCCGTCGCCGGCCAACACTACTTTGCCTTTGCGGCGCACCACTAAAATAGTGGTTCCGTGGATGGAATTCGTCATGGGCTTGCAGTTTTTAGTGTAGCGCGCCGCCTGACTTGTACTAATCTCTTGTCATGGCCATCGGATTTGTTGGTACTGGCCGCATGGGCGCAATGCTGGTCCGCGCCCTGCTCGGCGCCGCCCACCCCGTGGACGAGGACATTTGGGCCAGTAATCGCTCCCAGGAGAAGCTCGAGGACTTGTCCCTGCTCTATGCCCGTTTGCGCATCGGGCGGAGCCTAGACCTGGCCCGGGAGTGCCGCACGCTTTTCCTCTGCGTCCGGCCGGAGGATACGGCCCACGCGCTGGAGGAGATCGGCCCGGCACTCACGCCGGATCACCTCCTCATCCTCATTACCAACGTCGTGGAGCTGGAGAAGCTGGCGGCGGCCGTGCCCTGCCGCACCGCCAAGGTGATCCCCTCCTACACCCAATTTGTCCGCGGCGGAGTCAGCCTTTTGATCCCCGGCCCGCGCTGCCGCCCTGCCGACGTGGCCTACCTGCGCGATCTGCTGGAACGGGTCAGCCGCACGTATGAGCTGACCGAGCCGCAGGCCCGCGCCGCCACCAACGTGGTGAGCTGCGGCCCCGCGTTTCTGGCGCGTTTCTGCGCGGAGTGGGCCGCCGCCGCCCACGAAATGCAGCCGGATCTCCCGCTGGATGATTGCGACATGCTGGTTCGGGAGACCGTCCGCGCCACCATCGAGCTGGCGCGCGCCGGCATCGATGCCCGCGAGATCCTCGACGAAGTCAGTACGCCCGGCGGCATGACCTACGAGGGACTCAAAGCCATGGACGAGGTTCTCCCCGCCATGTGGCGGGACGTGATGCACCGTACCGCGGAGCGAGAACGCGAACTGCGCGCCGCAGTGTCTATGGATCCTCGCGCACGACAAGCACTTGGCGCGGCTTTACCCCAGTAACCAACTGCTTCTTTCCGCCCGGCCACCAGATTTCCAGCGTGTCGCCGCCCTGGCCTTTCGGCGCGCCAAAGTGGACACCAAAGTGACCGGAGGACGAGTAGCCGATACTCGTCGTCATGACATTCCACTGGCCGCCCCATTTCAGCTTGGCCCCGATGCCGTCACGGTTGGCCTTGACGCCCTGCAGTTTCACGATCAGCCAGTCGCCGTCCGTCTCAGTGATGTTCTCCCACAACTCGGCGGGATCCATTAAGGAAGACACCACTGCGTCGATCTTGCCGTCGCCGTTGAAATCGGCAAACGCCAGGCCGCGGTGGGCGCGCGGCGCCTGGAAGTCCGGACCGGCCTCGGCCGTGGCATCCCGGAAAACACCCTTCTCATTGATCAGAATCGTGTTGGGCAGGCGGTAGCGCGTCGGTTCAAACTGCTCCACCAGATCGTTGACGTGGGCGCACGAGTAGAAGAGGTCCTTCCAGCCGTCCAGGTTGAAATCAAAGAGCCCGACACCCCATCCGCTGATCTTCGCCGTCAGGCGGCTGATGCGCGTCGCGTAGCCGGCATCGCGAAAACCGCCCTTGCCCGTATTACGGAACACGGGGAACGTCTCATTGAAGAGGTCCACCACGAAAAGATCCGGCCAGCCGTCGTTGTCGTAGTCCCGGAAGTCGGCGCCCATGCTGGCCACCGGCTTGCCACTGTCCATCAGGGCCACGCCGGCCAGCAGGCCCACCTCCTCAAACTTCCCGTTGCCCAGATTGCGAAACAGGACGTTGGGCGCGTTGTCGTTGGTGACGAAGACGTCCATGAATCCGTCCCCGTCGTAATCTCCAATCGCCACCCCCATGCCGCGGATCAGATGCTCCGCCACGCCCGACTTCACGCTGACGTCCTCGAATTTGCCGCTGCCCAGGTTGTGATACAGATAGTTGGGCAATCCCTGAAAATACTTGGGATGGCAGTAGACCCGTACGCCCTTTTGGGTGTCGCCGCAAAACCGGTCCATGGCCGCCGGCCACTTGGCGTAGTGGGTCACCCAGAGATCTAGCCGCCCGTCGTTGTCGTAGTCAAACCAGACCGCCGCCACCGCCCACAAATCGTCATGGATGCCGGCCGCGGCAGTGACGTCCTGGAACTTGCCGTTGCCGAGATTCCGGTAGAGGATGCTGCCGCCGACGTTGGCGACGAAGAGATCGACGTTGCCGTCGTTGTCAAAATCAGCCGCCGCCGCGCCCATGGCGTAGCCCGCGCCGGCAACGCCCGCCTCCGTTGTGACATCGGTAAATTTCCACCCGCCGTCGTTGCGGAACAGACGATTCCAATACTTGGGATCGCTCTTCTTCATCTCCAGCCCGGCGGCGCCGTTGGTGAAGAAGATGTCGGGACGCCCGTCGTTGTTATAGTCGAAAACCGCCAGGCCGCCGGCCATCGTCTCGATCATGCGCTTTTCGGTCATGGGCGCGTTCTCGATCTGGAAACGCAGGCCCGCCGCCTCCGCCACATTGCGGAAGCGCACGGCGGCGGCCGGCTCCGCGGCGTTCAGGACAGCGGCGAAAAAGACAAGTATGAAGCGGTGCATCCCTCCCTCGGTTATACACTGCAATAGAATGATGCGGATTGTGATAGCACTGATTCTGGCCGCGCCCTGGCTGTACGCCCAGGCCGATGCGGCTGCGGCCGAGTCCCAGCGCGCCCGCCAGATGATGGCCGCCGGACGTTATGCCGATGCCGTTCCGGTCTACGAAAAACTGGTCCAGGCCATGCCGGCGAATCCCGGATTGCGGCTCAACCTGGCCATGGCGCTGCACCTCTCGGGCGAGGACCAGAAGGCGATCCCGCAATTTGAAGCCGTCCTGAAACAGCAGCCCAACGCCCTGCCGGCACTGATGCTGCTGGGCGCATCTTATCTGCGCACGGGCAATCCGGCGAAGGCCGTGCCGCCGCTGGAGAAAGCGATGACCATCGCGCCCGACGACCTCCAGGGGCGCGCCATGCTGGCCGACGGCCTACTGATGCTGGATCGCTACCAGGCCGCCATCCCGCATCTCCGCAAACTGGCAGCGGCCGATCCCGCCAATCCGCGGCCGCTGTACGGGCTCGGCCGGTCCTATGAGGCCGTCGCCCAGCAGGCCTTCGATGCCCTGGAAAAGCTCGGCCCGGATTCGCCGTGGTGGCTGATGCTGGCCGCCGAAACCCGGGTCAAGCTGGGACGCAATACCGCCGCCTTCGCACTATACAGGGCGGTGCTCGATAAGCAACCGGCCTTCCGCGGCGCGCACGCCGGACTTGCGGAGGTCTATCGCAAGACCGATCATGCCGATTGGGCCGCGGCCGAAGACGCAGCCGAGCGCAAACTCCCGCCCGCGCCCTGCGCCGTGCCCAGCGCCGAGTGTCATTTCCTCAAGGGCCGCTACGAACAGGCCCTCTCGCTGGCGCTGGCTCGGAGGACCCCGGAGTCTCTCTTCTGGCAATCGCGCGCGGCCAATGAACTGGCGCGCTCCTCCTTTGCTCAACTTGCCAAGTTGCCGCCTTCGGTGGAGTCCCAGCAGGTGTTGGCGGAACTATACCGGAACATGGGCCGCCACGCCGACGCGATTCAGGCCTGGAAGACCGCTTTGGAGCTCGCCCCCGGCGATCCACGACTGGAACAGGAACTGCTGACGTCGGTCTACATGGCCCGTGACTATCCCGCGGCAGAGAAGATGGCACGGGCTCTGCTCGCAAAGGCTGCCGGAGCCCCGGAGCTGTATTTCATCCTCGGCGACTCCCTCCTCAACCAGCAGCAACCCGAGCAAGCTGTTGAGCCGCTTCGCAAGTCGGTCAGCCTACGGCCGGACTATCCGGCTGCACAGGCCGTGCTGGGCCGTGCGCTGATGCAACTGGGGCAATCCAAGGAAGCCATCCCCCACCTGGTGGCCGCGCTTCCGGCCGATACCGACGGCAGCCTGCACTTCCAGCTCAGCCGCGCCTACCAGGACACCGGGCAGAACGAGAAAGCGGCGGCAGCCCGAAAGGTCTATCAGACGATGCAAAAGTCCAGTGCGGAAGGGGAGATGGAGATCACCGGGCCCAAGCGCTGAGAGCCCCAGGAGGGTCGCGAACGGACCGCCAAACAGAGGTTTCTTTTATCTTTGACATCCTTCGCGTTCCTTTTCCTTGTGGTTCTTATCCGTTGCATAGACAACCGATGCCTTGACACCCGCTTCCTAATAGCATTAGATTAAGGAAACTCCGCTGTTTCGCTAGTGGGGTCTGTTCGTCCTGGCGCTAGTCGTCGCGGCGTTCGGACATCTAAGGGGTAAAGAATGAAAACTACTCAGAAATTTGCGCTGGCCGTCATGGTACTCGCCATGATGGTTAGTTGGGCGATGCCTGCATCTGCTCAATCGTTGTATGGGTCCGTAGTCGGACAGGTCGAGGATCCTTCGGGCGCCGCGATCGTTCAGGCGACAATCACGCTGACCAATAAGGCCACCGGTCAGGTATATGAGGGCAAGGCGGACGAATCCGGCCGCTTCCTCGTTCCAAACATGATGCCGGGCGACTATGACATCAAGGTGTCGGCCACCGGTTTCAAAACGCAGACCCGCACGGACATCCGTGTTTCGGCTGCCGCCCTGGTCCGCTCCGACTTCAAGATGGATGTCGGTGCGATCTCCGAACAGATCACCGTGGAAGGCACGGCTACGGTCCTTCAGACCGACAAAGCCGATACCCACACCGAGCTGAACGCCAAGCAGGTGTCGAACCTTCCCCTGCCGGGCTTCCGCAACTATCAGAGCTTGATCAACCTGGTTCCTGGCGCCACCCCAGCGTCGTTCCAGAACTCCATCACCGATTCTCCCGGCCGTTCGCTGGCCACCAACATCAACGGCACCAACAACCAAAACAACGTCACACGTATTGACGGCGCGGCCAGCGTGAACCTCTGGCTGCCGCACCACACGGGCTACGTGATGCCCGCTGAGATGGTCGACACCGTGAACGTGACCACTGCTGCCGGCGACTCTGACCAGGGCATGGCCGGCGGCGCCGCCATCACCGTGCTGACCAAGTCCGGCACCAACCAGCTGCACGGCAGCCTGTTTGAGTACCACGACAACCAGCACCTCAAGGCGTTCAACTACTTTGCCAAGGCCAACCCTCGGGCCGATGGTACTGCATCGCCCAAGCCGCTGCGCATCTACAATAATTACGGCGGCACCATCGGCGGCCCGATCAAGAAGAACAAGCTGTTCTACTTCTACAGCTTCGATGGCACCCGCCAGCGTGACGGCGCGGTTGGCACCTATTCGGTCCCGACTGCCGATATGAAGGCCGGCAATTTCAGCGCCTACGGCACCACGATCTATGATCCGCTCACCGGGACCGCGGACGGCAAGGGCCGCACCGCCTTCGGGAACAACATCATCCCCACCAGCCGGATCAGCCCCCAGGCACTGAAGATCCAGAGCTACTACCCCACCGCGAACCTCAGCGGAACGCAAGCCAACTACTTCGCTTCCGCCGTGCCCGCGTTCAACCGCGATTACAACGACATCAAGATCAACTACAACATGAGCGACAAACAGCAGATCTTCGGTCACTACGGCATCATGAAGGCCCTGGTGGTTGGTAAGAACCTGTTTGGCGACGGCGTTGGCCCGGCGCCCGGAGCCGACCCCGGCACTGGCGACACCAAGGTGCAGAACATGTCGATCGGCACCAACCGAGTCATCACCCCCTCCATCCTGTTCGATGGCGTCATCGGCTATCAGCGGCAGGACCAGACGGTAAAGGGTGTGGACTTCGGCAAGGACTTCTCCTCTACGCTCGGTATCCCCGGCATCGGTGGATCGGATCCTCGCCAGCAGGGCTTCCCGAACGTCTACATCAACGGCTACGACGGCTTCGGCGTCCCAGGCTGGATGCCCCTGACGCGCGTGGAAGAGAACTACACCCTCAGCGCCAACGTGTCCTGGACGAAGGGCAAGCATGCTCTCCGCTTTGGCTTCAACGGCGTGAACTACCGCATGACTCACTGGCAGCCGGAGCTCGGCGCCGGCCCGCGCGGCCAGTTCGGCTTCAACGGCAACTCCACCACTCTGAATGGCGGCGCGGGACAGAATAACTTCTACGGCTATTCGTCCTTCCTGCTCGGAATGTCCGACGACGTGCAGAAGAGCTACCAGTACATCACCATGACTCCTCGCGAGTTCCAGTTCAGCTGGTACGGACAGGATCGCTGGCAGGTCTCGAAGAAGCTGACCGTCACCATGGGTCTGCGCTACGAGCTCTATCCGCTGATGACCCGCGCCACCGGCAAGGGCATCGAGCGGCTTGATCCCGCAACCAACCTCGTCTACATGGGCGGCCGCGGCAGCGTACCGAAGGCTGCCGGCGTTGAAGTGAGCCACACTCTCTTCGCGCCGACGCTCGGCATTGCTTACCGCATTGACGACAAGACCGTCATCCGCACCGGCTACGGCCTCAACTTCGATCCGCTGCCCTTCTCGCGGCCTCTGCGCGGCTTCTACCCGCTGACGATCAACAACTCGTACCAGCCGGTCAACAGCTTCGCCTATGCCAAGACCCTGGCGGAAGGCATCCCCACGCCGACTCTGCCCGACATCTCCACCGGCATCATCACGCTGCCGAACACTGCCGATATGCGTAGCCCGTACCCCGGCGTGATCCACCGCGGCTACACCCAGAGCTGGAACTTCACCGTGGAGCGCCGCCTGCCGCAGGACATCCTGACCAGCGTTGCCTATGTGGGAACCTCCTCCGTGCACCTGCTGGCCGACCGCGACATCAATGCCAGCTCCCCTGGCCTCGGCGCCTCCGGACGGCCGTACTATGCCACCATCGGGCGCAACCTCGCCACGAATATGTGGGATGGCTATCTCAGCTCCAACTATCACTCCCTCCAGACCAGCATCCGCAAGTCGCTCACCAAGGGCTTGATGATCCAGGGCGCCTACACGTGGTCGAAGGCCATTAACATGACCGACGCCGACGGCTGGGCTTCCGTGGGCTGGAACTGGGGTCCGGTGTTCGACCGCAACCGCGCGGTAGCCGGCTATGATCGTCAGCACGTCCTCCAGATGGGCTGGGTTTACGAACTGCCGATGGGCAAGGGCAAGGCGATTGCCACCAGCGGCGCGGCCAATGCCATCCTCGGCGGCTGGTCTGTGAACGGCGTCATGTCCAACTACACGGGCACGCCTTTCACCGTCAGCGCTCCGGGCGGCTCTCTGAACGCTCCCAGCAACTCCCAGACGGCTGACCAGGTGTCTCAGTGGTCACGGATTGGCGCCATCGGGCGGAATTCGACCTACTACGACCCCACCTCCTTCAAGGCTGTCACTGATGTCCGTTTCGGCTCCACGGGCCGCAACATCCTCCGCCAACCCGGCATCTGGAACACCGACATCATGATCAACCGCACGTTCAAGGTGACGGAACGCGTCAGCACGGCCTTCCGCGCTGAGTTCTACAACCTGCCGAACACCTCCCACTTTGGTGGCGTGTCCAGCGGCAGCGTCACCAGCGGCAACTTCATGCGGATCCTGAGTTCCTCGGGCGAGCGCCAGGTGCGCTTCGGCCTGCGGCTCGCTTTCTAATGAACCGCTAGTACAATCACCATCACGAAGGGCGGACCCAACGGTCCGCCCTTCGTGCGTCTGGAGTACCATTTGTCGAGGGAGTCATCGTGGAATCATCGCCGGAGTCCGTTCAGGAACCACTGTCAGGCGCTGCTCTCCGGCTGTGTTCCGAACTGCGGCAGGTGGTCCGGGATCTCAGCGCGCTGGGCGGCCGGCTGCGGCAATCCTCCCGACCACTCCGCGACGCGCCGGAGCCGCCCGCGACGCTGGCTGAGGTAAAAGCGGGTTATGAAGAGGCTTCGCGAATCCTCCTCGTAGAACCGCTCGGCCAGTATCTGAGGTTGCGGCCCATTCAACGCAGCCTGGAGGCCCTTGCCGAATTCCGCCGGGAAGCCGGCGCCGCCCTCAGCCAGGTGTTCTCCCGCCGCATCAACAATGAGCTGGCGATGATGTCAAACATCACCCGGAGCGCCAAACGGGGGGTCATTTCCCAGGGTCTGCTGACGTGGGCGCCGGAGTAGCCGCGGGCTTGGGCGGAGTCTGCTCAACGGTGGCCACCTGGCCGTCCAGAATGCTGATGCGGATGGACCCGCCCTCCCTGGTGGAGTAGTGCAGAACCTCTCCATCGGAACTGGCGATGGAGAACTGCGGCTTACCGGCCTTAGCGATCAGATCCGTGCGGGTGGTGCCGGTGGCAATGCCCTCAAAGGCGGCCTGCGGCGGCTTCGGGAGCGGTGAGGTCACTGCGGGCCATCGCTCGCGTACCAGTGGCGTGGCGGTCCCTCCAGCGGCCCGTGAGAGGGTCCCGTCGATTTTGCCCAGCGCCTTGGATAGCGCGCTGCCTGTGGCCGACGCCGTGCCCGAGGCGCTGGCGGCCACCGAGCCCGACAGAATCGCACTCTCCACCATCGTCTGGCACAGGCCGGAGACGGGCAGCAGCACAACGACGGAGACGGCAAACAGCAGGCGCATGGAAGAACTCCCTGGCAGGATTATAGATCGAAACGCCGTCTCTGTCAGTGGGGGAAAAGCCCTATTCGTCCCATCGGGCACGCTGGCGGCCTAGGTGGGGCAGGCGAACTCCATCCGCACCAGCGCCCCGCCTGGTTGGCCCTGCTCAATCACAATGGACCCGCCGGTCTGCGTCACGAATCCGGTGACCCCGAAAGCCCCACGCCGCCCGGAACATGGTGACTTGAAACAGGTGAAACGCATGCTGGCGCCGGAAGAGCCAAGTCCACCCGCCTCAAGTCAGATCAGCCCGCCGCCTCGCTGAACTTGCATTTTCCCGAAAGCACCGTTATTGTACGAAAAGAAGCTGGGAATCTGCGGTCAACGTGCTGCTCGGTTTGTGCCTGCGCGAAGGACGGCGGAGATATTGAGATTGGGGAAATCAGCAAACAAGGGGAACGAGCGATGAGCAAGGTACGTGTATTGGTCGGCACCAAGAAAGGCGCCTTTGTTTTGTCTTCGGACGGTAAGCGCGAGAAATGGGACGTCAGCGGCCCCTTTTTCGCGGGCTGGGAGATTTATCACGTCAAGGGATCGCCGGTGGATCCCAACCGGCTTTTCGCCTCGCAATGCAGCGGCTGGTTCGGGCAACTGATCCAGCGCTCCTCCGATGGCGGCCAGACTTGGGAGCCGGTGGGCAATCAGTTCGCCTACGACGGCGTCACTGGCACACACCAGTGGTACGACGGCACGCCCCATCCCTGGGAGTTCAAGCGCGTGTGGCATCTCGAGCCGTCGTTGACTGACCCCGACACCGTGTACGCCGGAGTGGAGGACGCCGCCCTCTTCCGTTCCACCGACACCGGCCAGTCCTGGCACGAGCTTTCGGGCTTGCGCGGCCACGGGTCCGGATCCCAGTGGCAGCCCGGCGCCGGCGGGATGGGGCTGCACACCATCATTCTCGATCCCAGCAATTCGGCGCGGATGTACATCGCCATCTCCGCCGCCGGCGCGTTCCGCACCGATGACGGCGGCGCCACCTGGCTGCCCATCAACCAAGGCCTTCGCTCCGAGTACATCCCCGATCCCAAGGCCGAAGTTGGCCACTGTGTGCACCATGTCGCCATGCACCCCAAGCGCCCCGGCGTGCTCTTTATGCAGAAACATTGGGACGTCATGCGCAGCGATAATGCCGGCGATTCCTGGCATGAGGTCAGCGGCAACCTGCCAACGGACTTCGGATTCGTCATCGACGTCCACGCCCACGAGCCCGAAACCCTCTACGTCGTTCCCATCAAAAGCGATTCCGAACACTTCCCGCCCGACGGCAAGCTGCGCGTCTACCGCAGCCGCACCGGCGGTAACGAATGGGAGCCGCTGGGAAACGGGTTGCCGCAGAGCGATTGCTATGTGAACGTGCTGCGCGACGCCATGGCCGTGGATTCGCTGGATTCCTGCGGCGTCTATTTCGGCACCACGGGCGGACAGGTTTACGCCTCGGCCGATTCGGGCGATCACTGGGCGCCCATCGTGCGGGATCTGCCGGCCGTGCTCTCCGTGGAAGTCCAGACCCTGCCATGATCCGCGTCTCCCTGCCGGCCCATCTCCGGCATCTGGCCTCCGCGCCGGCTGAGCTCCAACTCGAAGTGGATGGCCCCGCCACGCAGCGCTCGGTGCTCAATGCGCTGGAGGCCCGTTACCCCATGCTCCGCGGCACCATCCGCGATCATGTCACCCAACAGCGCCGGCCATTTGTCAGGTTCTTCGCCTGCGAGGAGGATCTCTCACACCAATCGCCCGACGCCCCGCTGCCCGCTGCCGTCGCCACCGGCGCGGAACCGTTCCTCGTGATGGGCGCCATCGCCGGGGGATAGCCGGCTAGCGGCTCCACAACAGGAAGCACAGCAGCGCCCCGACTGGCGCCATGGCAAAGCCCCAAAGCATCAGGTTGCGGTACAGCCGCCGAGCGTCCGCGGTGGGCGGCGCCGCGGCGATGCACAGCGCGCCCAGCGTGGACAGCGGCGAAACGTCCACCAGCGACGAGCCGATGTTGATCGTGATGCAGAGCGCAAAGGCATCCACGCCGGGCAGTCGCGCGGCCAGCCCCGGCGCCAGCGGCAGAAACGCGGGCAGCACCACGCCCGACGTGCTGGAATATGCCGAGATCACTCCGGTGAGCCCAGCCAACACCGCGTGCACCGTGCGCGGAGTTGATACCCGCGTGATCACGTCCTGAAACCAGTTCAGGCCGCCCGCCCGCTCCAGCATCGATACGGCTGTGCTGATGCTCACCACCAGCGCAATCATCTTCCAGGGCATTCGGCGGATGGCGTCTCTGGGCGAGGCCACTCGGCATAGAAATAGAATCGCCGCGGCGCCCATCGCACCCAGTCCCAGCGGCGCCCGCAGGAACACTACCGCCGCGATCCACAGCGCAGTGACGACCAGCGTGATCACGTGACGCGCCTCCATCGGCGGCGGGGCCTGCAGCGCCTCAATGCGGCCGCTCCGGAACAGCGTCAGCCCTCCAAATAGAAACCACGCGGCCCCCGCTACCAGGCACGTCGCCGCTGCGTTGTAGAACCAGACGCGATACTCGTGCCCACCCAGCCCGGCCTGCAACATCAGCCCGTTGACAATCACGCCGACCGTCGAAAAGGGCGAGAGATTGCCCGCGTTGGCGCCGTTGGCCACCATCAATGCCGTCAGAAACATCGGGACCCGCGCGCTGGCTCCCGTTGCCATGGCGAACGGCGCAATCAAGGCCGTGGAAAGTATGGCGCCCGGTCCCGCCATCGCCAGCAGCGCAGCCAGACAGAAAAACAATAGCGGCAACAGGAAGGCCCGCCCGCGGCACAGGCGCAGCGATTGACGCGCGGCGCCCTCCATCGTGCCGTTGGCCTGCGCGCATCCGAAAAGCAGCGTGACGCCGGTGAGTGTCAACAGTAGTTGAAAGGCGGCGTTCATTCCGGTTGCTGCCACCGCGGCAACAGATGCTTCTGGACTTTGCCCAACGCCGTACGCGGCAGCTTCTCCACCGCAATGAACGCGCGCGGGATCTTGAAAGAGGCCATGTGCGCCCGGCAGGCTGCCTCCAGTGCCGCGGCATCAATGCTGGCGCCCGGCGCCGCCACCACATAGGCCACCGGCACCTCCCCACGCCGCTTGTCCGGCGCCGAGGCCACAGCCGCCTCAGCCACCTCCGGCAACTCAGCCAGGAACTCCTCAATCTCGCGTGGATAGATATTGAACCCGCCCGAAATGATCAGATCACTTCGGCGGCCCTGCAACGTAAAATAGCCGTCCGGCGAGCGCACCGCGATGTCGCCCGTGCGGAACCAGCCATCGTGAAACGCCGCCTCCGTCGCGTCAGGGCGGCGCCAATAGCCGGAGAAGACATTGGAGCCGCGCAGGAATAGCTCGCCCGTCACGTCATCGGGGACCGGCCGGCATTCCGCGTCCAGAACACGCGCTGAGACGCCCGGCAAGGGCAGCCCCACCGCGCCTGGCCGCCGCTCCCCCGCGTACGGGTTGGAGATGTTCATCAACGTCTCGGACATGCCGTAGCGCTCCAGAATCGTGTGCCCGTAGAGCGCCCGGAACTCCTCCAGCACCTGCGCTGGCAGCGGCGCCGAGCCGGAGACAAACAGGCGCATCCGCTTGCCGATCGCTCCCGCCGTGCCCGCCTCCCACTCCAGCAGCCGCACGTACATCGTCGGCACGCCAAAAAACACCGTCGGCTGGAAATCGAGAAACCACCCGGCGGCCTGCCTGTGATCAAAGCGCTCCGTCAGCATCAGCCGGCAGCCCGATAGCAGCCAGCCGCAGATGCCGTTGGCCAGCCCGTGAACGTGGAATAGCGGCAGCGTCAGCAGCAGCCTGTCTTCGCTCGTGATCCGCCAGCAGGACACGATATTCACCGCGTTGACGCCAAATACGTTGTGCGAGAGGATGGCGCCCTTCGACGCGCCCGTCGTGCCGGAGGTGTAAACGATGGCCGCCGCTGCGTCCGGGTCCGATACGCGTGTGGCGCTGGGCTGCGCCGCCGTCGCCGCCGCGGCCAGCTCCGCCGCCAGCCAGATGGGCACGCCCGCCGGCACGTGCTCAGCATATTCGGATGTCGTCACAATCGCCGCAGGGTCGGCGTCCGTCAGAATGTGGCGGATCTCGCGGTCGCGATAGAGAATGTTGACCGGGACGAAGATGATGCCCAGCCGCGTCGCCGCCAGAAAGAGATCGATGAACTCCAGGCAGTTTGGCAGATAGATGCACAAACGGTCGCCCGGCAGCAGGCCCTTGCTCTCCAGGACGGAGGCCATGCGCGCCGCCCTGCCGCCGATCTCGGCGAATGTGTAAGTCCGGTTCTGCCAGTCGAGCGCCGGACGATCAGCATCGCCCGCCAGGGAGAGATCAAAAAGCTCAGGGAGTGTCACGGGGTTTCCAGTTAGATGGAATGGTACAACACCGCGCCGAAAATGTCCGTCAAAATGCCACTAACGTCGCGCCATCGTCCCCGCCGGACCCGGTCCGCTATGCTATCCTCTGCCATCAAGGGGGCTCTCATCACATGGAGCGCAAACAAGCCAGCGACTATCCGCAGGAGTTGCTCAATCTCTTCGACAAATACGTTCACGGCGACATAGACCGCCGTGTGTTTCTCGACGGCGCGCAGAAATACGCCGTAGGCGGCGTCACGGCCACCGCTCTCTGGGAGAGCCTGCGGCCCAACTACGCCTGGGCTCAGCAGGTGCCAAAAGACGATAGCCGCATCAGGACCGAGACCGCCACCGTCGAATCGCCACAGGGCAACGGGAGCATCAAGGGGCTCCTCGTCAAGCCCGCCAAGGCTGCCGGCAAACTGCCCGGCATTCTGGTGGTGCATGAGAACCGCGGCCTGAACCCCTACATCGAAGACGTCGCCCGGCGCCTGGGCACTGAGAATTTCATCGCCTTTGCGCCCGACGGCCTGTCGAGCGTCGGTGGCTATCCCGGCAGCGACGAGCAGGGCGCCAAGCTTTTCGGTAGCGTCGACCGGCCCAAGATGAACGAAGACTTCATTGCCGCCGCCCGCTGGCTCAAGGCCCGGCCGGATTGCACCGGCAAAATCGGTGTCGTCGGCTTCTGCTTCGGCGGCGCCGTCGCCAATATGCTCGCCGTACGTCTCGGCAGCGATCTCTCGGCCGCCGTCCCCTTCTATGGCGGACAGCCTCCCGCCGCCGATGCCGCCAAAATTAAGGCGCCCCTCCTGCTCCACTATGCCGGCCTCGATACCCGCGTCAATGGCGGCTGGCCCGCCTATGAAGAGGCGCTCAAGGCCAACAACGTCGCCTATACTGCCCACGTCTACGAAGGCGCCAATCACGGCTTCCACAACGACACCACCCCGCGCTACGACAAGGCTGCGGCCGAGCTCGCCTGGAAGCGCACCCTCGAGTTCTTCAATAAAAACCTGCGCTAGTCATTATCAACCCCGAGCCGGCGCATCACGCACCACTTTACGGCATTCTTGATCTTCGTGTATGCTTTACGCAAAGCCCCACTGCGGGCAATTCCACGGAGGTGCAATGTCATGAAGTACTCTCTCGTTGTCGGGAAGACGCTGGCGATCGTTGGGCTCGCCTGCAGTCTCGCCTGGGCCGGTGACAAAGATGGCAGGTCAGACTGTGCGGACCTTCCTTCCCACGCGGCTCTCAAGGCTGCCTTGACTGCCGCCCGAGGCGTGGCCAATGGCGGCTTCAATCTGGATATGTGGGGGACCCTGGTAAACCGCGATGGCATGGTCTGCGCCGTCGCCTACACCGGTAACGAGCGCGGAGACCAATGGCCGGGCAGCCGCGTCATCTCGGCGCAGAAGGCGAATACGGCAAATGCCTTCAGCCTGCCAGGGCTGGTACTCTCCACCGCCAATCTCTATAGTGCGGTTCAGCCCGGCGGCAGCCTTTTCGGGCTGCAGGCCAGCAATCCGGTCAACACCGAGGTTGCCTATCAGGGCAATCCGCAGAACAATGGCCGCGCCAACGACCCAATGGTTGGCGGCACAATCGGTGGCGTCAACGTCTTCGGCGGCGGCCTGGCGCTCTACAACTCCAGCCATATTCTAGTGGGCGGAATCGGCGTCAGCGGTGATTCCTCCTGTGCCGATCACAACATCGCCTGGCGCACCCGCCACGCACTCAACCTGGACTTCCTGCCGGGCGGTGTCTCTGGAGATGCATCCCGCCCCGACAATATCGTTTACGACATCGTCGTGCCGCCCGGCCAGCCGCAGGGCGTCAGTGCCAGCGGCTGGGGTCACCCAGCCTGTACCCCAGCGGCCACAGCCATCGCGGCAACGCTGCCAGCCAAACAGTAGGCACGCTGGTCAGGGTCTGGCTGGTGTAACGGCCAGACCCTCCGCGCCGGAATGCGCGTCTTGCCGTCACGGCCGCGATCGCGGCGACGCCTTCACCTTGTTCAGCAGCGCGTCCAGTTCGGCCACCTTCTCCGGCATCTGCCCCGCCAAGTCCTTGCGCTCACCGGGATCCGTGGTTACCCGGTAAAGTTGCGCGCCCGGCGCCGCGCCCATCTCCGTGTTTGTGTTCGCCTGCACAGCCTGCCCCGGATTGGCCTCGATCATCTTAAACTCGCCCTTCCGCATGGAGAGCGCCCGCGCGTGCTCGACAATCCACTCCCGGCCCTTCTTCGCCTCGCCCAGCAGCGCCGGCAGCACGTCAAAACTGTCGGGCGCCGCATCCTCACCAAGCCTCTGCCCGGTGAGCTTCGCGAAGGAAGCAAAGAAGTCGTGCTGCCCCACAATCGCGTCCGATACCCCGGGCTTGATCCGCTGGGGCCAGCGCGCAATCAGCGGAACCCTCGTCCCGCCCTCAAAGTTGCTGTACTTCCCCCCGCGCAGCGGCCCCGCCGGCTTGTGGCTGCCCAGCTTCTCGACAGCGTCGTCCTTGTACCCGTCGTCCACCACCGGGCCGTTGTCGCTGGAAAACAGCACCAGCGTGTTGCTGGCTACGCCCATCAGATCCAGGTGATCCAGGATCTTGCCCACGGACCAATCCAGCTCGGCAATGGCATCGCCGCGCGGCCCCATCGACGTCCTGGCCACGAAGCGCGGATTCGGCACCCGCGGCACATGGATGTCGTGCGTGGCGAAGTACAGGAAAAAAGGGTTGTTGCGGTTCTGGTCCAGGAAACGGATGCCGTTCTCCACGAACGTATCCGCCATGTCCTCGTCTTTCCACAGCGCCGCTTTGCCGCCGGTCATATACCCGATTCGGCTCACTCCGTTCACTATCGCCATGTCGTGCCCATGGCTCGGATGCATCTTCAGCAACTCCGGGTTCCTGCGACCCGTCGGCTCGTTCCCGATCGGTTTGTCGTAATCCACGCGGATCGGATCCTTGGGGTCCAGCCCCACGATCCGCCGGTCCCTCATGTACACGCAAGGCACACGGTCGCCGGTGGCCGGCATGATGAATGCGGAGTCAAACCCCACCTCCAGCGGCCCCGGCTTGATCTCCGTATTCCAATCCAGGTTGCCGCTGCCCAGGCCCAGGTGCCACTTGCCCACCACGCCCGTCCGGTACCCCGCGCCTTGCAGCATGCGCGGCAACGTCGGCCGTTTGGGATCAATGATCAGCCGTGCGTCTCCCGGCAGCACACCCGTTCCCTGTTTCCGCCAGGCATATTCGCCCGTCAGCATCGAGTAGCGGCTCGGTGTGCATGTCGCCGAGGACGAGTGCGCGTCCGTGAAGCGCACACCGCGCTGCGCCAGACGGTCCAGGTTCGGCGTCTTCACCGATGTCGCGCCATAGCAGCCCAGGTCGCCGTAGCCCACGTCGTCGGCATAGATCAGAACGATGTTCGGCTTGGACTCGGCCGGCGCGGCTGATACAGCCGGTGCGGCCATCGCCCCGCCGGCCAGACTCAGGAAAGATCTGCGTTTCATGGTGTTGCCTAAAACCTATTAGATCCGCGCCCGCCGCGCAACCCGCGACACCCCGGCATCCACCATTTGGTCTGACCATCCTTGTCATTCCCGGCCAGTTTCGATAGTATCGGCGCACGCGCCGCGGCATCCGAACACAACGCCGGCGCCTGTCTGTAAAGGGAGCGGTCATGATTCGCCACTACTACTGCAAGCTCAGTCTCGCCGGAATCCTCGCGCTTGCCAGCGCTTTCGCCCAGGGCCAGCAGGGTCCGCAGGTAACATCCCCGGAGGTCCTGCCAGACCGGCAGATCGTCTTCCGCATCCTCGCGCCCAAGGCCGAGACCGTCGCCCTCCAGGGCGGCGACATCCTGAACCTCCCCAAGGGCGGGCCGGTCTTCGTCAAGGCCGAAAACGGAGTCTGGGAAACCAAAGTGGGTCCCGTGATCCCCGGCGCCTACCGCTACCGCTTCGTGGTGAACGGCGTCGCCGTCAACGATCCCCGCAATCCGGCCGTCAGCGAATCCAATACCAATAACTGGAGCGTCGTTCAGGTGCCCGGCGCCGAGTTCATGGACGTCAAACAGGCGCCCCACGGCGCCGTCGCGGCAGTCCATTACTACTCCTCCGCCCTCGGCCGCTTCCGCCGCATGCACATCTACACCCCGCCCGGCTATGAGTTGGGCAAGGGCAAGTATCCGGTCTTCTATCTGCTCCACGGCGCCAGCGATTCCGACGATTCCTGGACCTCCGCCGGCCGCGCCAACTTCATCCTCGATAACCTCATCGCCGCCAAAAAGGCCAAGCCCATGATCGTCGTCATGCCCGCCGGCCACACCCGCACCACCTTCGGCCCCGCGCCCGGTGGAGCCGCCGCCAGGGACGAGTTCAGCGAGGACTTCGTCAAAGACGTCATGCCCTACGTCGAAAAGAACTACCGCGTCCTGCTCAAGCGCGAACAGCGCGCCATCGCCGGCCTCTCCATGGGCGGCGGGCAGACCCTCACCATCTCCATGTCCCACCTGGACAAGTTCGCCTACATCGGCGTCTACAGTTCCGGTGTCTTCGGCTCCGGCCCGCGCCCCGCCGCCACCGCGCCAGTCGATCTCAATGCCTCGCCCAATCCCGCCTGGGAAAAAGAGCGCCTCGCCACCCTCGACGACGCCAAGCTCAAGAAGGGCCTCAAGGTCTTCTGGTTCGCCACCGGCTCCGAGGACTTCCTGCTCAATACCACCAAAATGACCGTCGGCATGTTTAAGCGCCACGGCTTCGCCCCCGTCTACAAAGAGACCACCGGCGGCCACACCTGGGTCAACTGGCGCGACTACCTCAACGAGTTTGCCCCCATGCTCTTTCAGTAAGGGATAGCCACCATGAAATCACTGCCTGTTCTGGCCTGCTTTCTCGCGGGGTTCCTGGCGCTTGCCCAGGCCCCGCCCCGCCGTGAGGTGCCCAAGCCGGGCGTCTGCCCCCTGCCCATTCTGCCGGCGCTCCCTGCCGCAACCGATACCAGCTTCTACGCCAACGCCAACGTGTCGCACGGCACTTTGGAAAAGGTCGCCTACAAAAACTACGCCGGCGCCGACAAGCGCATGCACATCTACTTGCCGCCGGATTACGCCAAGTCTCCGTCAGCGAAATACCCCGTGCTCTACCTGAATCACGGCGGCGGCGACGACGATTCCAAATGGAGCAACACGGATCCGAAGAGCGGCGGCCACGCCCATCTCATCCTCGATAACCTCATCGCCGCCGGCAAGGCCAAGCCGATGATCATCGTGATGCCCCACACCCGCTGCTCCGTGCCTACGCCGCCCGTACCCGGAACGGACGACGCCTGCACGCAGGAGTATCTCAAGGACATCATTCCCTACGTCGAGAGCCACTACCGTGCCCGGCCCGGCCGCGAAAGCCGCGCCCTCGCCGGCCTCTCCATGGGCGGTTTCGTGGTCATGAACACCGGTCTGCCGCACCTCGATACTTTCAGCGAGCTCTACGTCTACAGCTCCGGATACTTCCCCGAGCAGCAGAAGGCCTTCGAAGAAAACTTCCAGCAACTCCTCAAGGACCCCAAGACCAACGATCTCTTCCGCGTGCCCTTCTACATGGGCCAGGGGGAGACCGATATCGCCCTCAAGAACGGCCAGGCCGTGATGGCCACCATCAACAAATACGCCATCCGCAACTTCTGGGTGCTCAGCACCGGTGGGCATGAATGGATGAACTGGCGGCGCTACCTCCATCAGACCGCGCAGATCATGTTCCCGGATTGCACACCGCCGCAAGTGGCGCTCGGCGCCCGCCGCGCGCCCGTCCTCAAGGTAGACGGCCTCCAGTTCAAGGACCTCAACCGCAACGGCAAGCTCGATCGCTACGAAGACTGGCGCCTGCCCGCGTCGCAGCGCGCCGCCGATCTCATCTCGCAGATGACCAGTGAAGAGAAGGCCGGGCTCATGATCCACTCCTCGCTGGCCGGCTTCACCGGACCCGGAGGCGTGGTGCTCGATGCGCCGCCCCCGCCCCGCCCCGGCGCTGCCCCCGGCTTTGCGCCGCCCCGCCGTGAGGGCGTCGCGCCCATGGACCGGCCCACGCCCAACGAGTTAATCATCAATCGCAATGTCCGCTGGATCCTCCTGCGGCCCAACGCCACGGAACCGCCCAATATCACTGCGCGCTTCACCAACGGGCTCCAGGAGCTCGCCGAAGGCTCCCGTCTCGGCATACCTCTGGCGCTCAGCTCGGACCCGCGCCACGCCGTCTCCCGCAACCCAGCGGCCCCTCCGCCGAATATCTCCCAGTGGCCCGAGCAACTCGGCATGGCCGCCACCGGCGAGCCGGGCCTCGTCTACCAGTCCGCCCGCATCGCCGCCCAGGAGCTCCGCGCCCTCGGTCTCAGCGTCACCCTCTCCCCCATGGCCGACGTCGTCACCGAGCCGCGGTGGAATCGCATCGCCGGCACCTTTGGCGAAGACGCCGCCACCGTCGCAACTCTGGTCCGCGCCTACGTCGCGGGCATGCAGGGCAACGAGCTCACGCCGGAGAGCGTGCTCTGCGTCACCAAGCACTTCCCTGGCGACGGGCCTGTCAAGGAAGGGCTCGATCCCCACAACGACTTCGGCAAATGGCAGGTCTATCCCGGTAAGAACTTCGAGCATCACCTGGTCCCCTTCCGCGCCGCGTTCGAGTCCGGCACCGGCGGCATCATGCCCGGGTACGCCATCCCCCAGGGCTACGACACCGTCGGCATGAACTTCTCCAAAGTGATCGTGGGCGACATGCTGCGCGGGAAGTTCGCCTATCAGGGGCTGGTCGTCACAGACTGGCTCCGCAACATGCCCTGGGGCGTGGAGTCGCTCTCCGAAAAGGAACGCCAGCTCCGCATGGTGCAGGCCGGCGTCGATCAGATCGGCGGCGATAACGATCCCAAGTACATTCTCGAATCCGTGAAAGACGGCACACTCACCGCGGCCCGCCTGGATGAATCGGCGCGCCGCGTGCTCAAGCCCATGTTCGAGCTCGGCCTCTTCGATAACCCTTATGTCGATCCCGAGCGCGCCAAAGCCGTCGTGGCCAGCAAGCCCATGATGGATGCCGGCGCCGACGCCCAGCGGAAGTCCATTGTGGTGCTCAAGAACGGGAAATCGCTCCTCCCCGCTGCGCCCGGCCGCAAGCTCTACGTCGAGGACATCAACAAGGAGAAGGCCGCCGCCTACGGAACCCTGGTGGACGATCCCAAGCAGGCCGATCTCGCCATCATCGCCGTCAACGCGCCCTTCGAGGTTCACAAGGGCGGAGCCAGTTTCTTCCCCGGCGCCAAGGAAGGAACGCTCGCCTACGCCGGCGCGGACAACGCTGCCGAGCTCGCCAAAATCCGGCAGTTGACGGCCTCCGGCACTCCCGTCGTCGTGGCGATGTTCATGGACCGCCCCGCCGTCTTGACCGAGTTTATCGATCAGGCCGGCGCCGTTCTCGCTCACTTCAATGTCAGCGATTCGGCCCTGCTCGACGTCATCTTTGGCAACGCCGCGGCCACCGGCAAGCTGCCACTCGATCTCCCGCGCGACATGGAGTCGGTTCGCAGGCAGAAGGAGGATGTTCCACACGATCTGGACAATCCGCTCTTCAAAACAGGGTTCGGCATAACCTACCCGGCCCGAGCCCGCTAGAGGGCGTTCACCATCGTTGTCAAACGCCGCTTGCTCACGCGCGCCGCTCGGAACCGAGCCGCGACCGTCAGGGAGCGGACCACGAAATCTCTGAAGAAGCTCTCTGCCGCTACAGCAGTTCCTCGATGCTGTACAGCAGCCTGTCGATCACCGCGCGGTCCGTTCGTGGATTGAAAAACACGGCCTTCCACGCCGGCAGCGCCACGCCGTGCGGATGATGCCCGATGCTCGTGGTAAAACTGAGCCGCGCGTCCACCGCCGCGTCCATGGCCCGCTCGCGCTTCTCAAACATCCGGCGGATCTCGCCGGAGTACTGCGTAAAGCGCTCCGGCGGCAGTTTCCCTTCGAGGATCGCCTGATAAATCGCCTTGGCGTCCCGCCCCTTCGGCAGCACCCACCACAGCACGCTCGGCCCCGTGGTCTCCAGATTGAGCACCTTGCAGTAGTCCAGCTTCTCCAGGCGTAGCTTCAACTCCTCGGAGAACTCCAAAGCCCGCGCCACCAATAGTTGCCACCCCGTCAGCCCGATGCCATTCAATGACGCCATCACGGTATAGGGCCCCAGCGCCGGCCGCGAGCACTCCAGCGTGAAGAGCGCCGGATCTCGCCGCGCGTCCGCCTCACAAAAATACGGCGTGTCCGCCACGGTGCGCGACAGATACCGCAGGTCCGGCCGGTGGTTCACCAGGAACACGCTGCCTGGATAGTGGCCCCAGCCCATCTTGTGGAAGTCGATCGTGATGCTGTCGGCCACGCGCAGCCCTTCGGTATAGGTCTGCGCGCGCCGCACCAGCGCCAGCAATTGCGGAGAGAAATCCAGTGGGTTCTGCGCGACGTCGTACTCGGTGAGAAAACTCAGCACCCATCCCACCGCGGCGTCCACGTGCAGCTGCGGCGCCGGCACACCGTGGCGCGCTGCAAAGTCGTCGATTAGCCGGCGGATGCCCGCCACGTCGTCAATGCCGCTCCCGTCCGTCGTGCCGAACGTGGCAGTGACAAACGCCACGCGCACTCCGTCGCGATGCAACTCCTCCAGCTTCTCCGCCAGTAGATCCAACCGCATCGCCAATGCGCCATCCGTAGGGATGGCGTGCAACTGCTCCGTGCCCATGCCCAGCCAGCCCGCGATGCTGCGGTTCGAGTAGTGCGCCGCGTCCGAAACCAGGCCCGCCACGCGCACTCCGCCCAGTCCGTTCTGCATCGCCCCCGTCAGCACTCTCTCGATCCCGATCTTGGCGCCGTACAGATTCGAGATCGTGCCTCCCATCGTGAACACGCCCCACGGATCGTCGGTATGGTAAAAAAGCAGATTCGCCAGCGCCGTCACAGCCTTCACTTCCAGCTCATTCGAGCGCTGGCTGTAGGTGTCTGTGCACAGGTTCGGATTCTTCAGCAGGCATGCCAGCGCACCCACCAGCGACGCGTAGTTCGCCGGCCCCTTAACGTTTTCCAGGTGCAGAGGCGAAGCCCAACTATCGGTGCCCCAGAAGTAAGGAAAGACGGCATCCCGCGCATCCTTGAGATTCCCCGGCAAGACGTGAATCTCCGGGTTGGCCTGCGCCGTCTCGTAGTTCTGCGACATATGCGGGGAGGGCGGCAAGCTCCCCTCCGCATCCACCGCCAGCATGAACTCCCTGAAAATCTCGGTGATCGCCTGCGGATCGCACGTGAAGAAGTTCCTGATGATCTGGTCGTACAGTTGCTGATTCACAATTGCTCCCGCAGCCAGCATCTCACGCGCGCACTCTGCGCGTGTGGCGCGATCGCCGCCGGCAACCGTCGGGAGCGTTATCGCAAACGGGCACGATCCGGCGCCAACCGTCAGGACTATAATCGGACTCTAGGAGATCTTCATGCGAAAGTCGCTTATCGCGTTGCCCGTCCTCCTCCTACTCCCACTCTGCGCCGAGGCCCAGGATCCGCTCCAGTTGGTGCAGAAAGTCGCGGCGAACTACGCTGCGCTGTCCAAGACGACCTACGACTTCGAACGGATCGAACTCATGGAGTTCAAGAGCTCCTCCCAACACCAGACGCAAAGACGTCAACGGATTGTTGGCAGTGGGGGGAAGTACCGCGAGGAATCGCTCCCATCGGGACCTCTGTATCTCTTCGACGGACAGTTCAACTGGGCTTACAACCCGGATCGAAACGAATACACGAAGACGAGCGCCCGCGCCGCGGCCTTACGCGCCCCCAGCCTCAGCATGTTCGAGATTGTAGGCTATCGTGCAAAGAGCGCTCGACTCCTTCGCGTGGAGAATCTGGAACTGGCCTCGGGTCCGGTGGTGTGCCAGGTGATCGAGGTGGAGCGTGTGGCGACCGACGACCGGATGGAACACTCGCCTACGACGTACTGGATCGATGTGAACAGGAGCCTCGTTCTGAAGTCGCGCACCAGCTACACGACCAGAGCAGTCGACGGCAGCACGAGCTCATCGGAGAATACGACCACCGTTTCGTTCAGCAAGGCAATCGTTGGACAGCCCGTGGATGAGTCGCTCTTTCGCTTCACGCCGCCCGCTGATGCAGTGCTCGTGGAACGGATGACTTTCGGCCCGAAGTCCTCGATGGTCGGCAGGGACAGTCCGGAGCTTGAACTGAAAGGCGTGGACGGAAAGCCATTCTCCGGCGCCGATTTGCTGAGTCGTACGCTACTGCTTCAGTTCGGTCCTGACTCGGATGACGATTCGTTGCTCCTCCTGGAAATGACATATCGCTCGCTCAAGGGAAACGGCTTGACGGCGATCTACGTCGTGCCCTCACGCAACCAGCGTCGAGTCGGCAGTGAGGGATATACGGTGCCTATCGCGATCGATTCCGATGGGAAAGTGGCGAAGCAGTTCGGGATTACCTACAAGGGCACAGTCTTGATCGACCGCCTCGGAAAGATCGTCTACATCGACACGCTCTCCCGGAATTCGCTGGAACTAACGAGAGCGCTGCAGAAGACAGGGGTGTGGTGACGGTCTGAGTACTCGTCCCACTGGCACGATGAGTGGGTAGCTACTCCCGCAGCCAGGATTTCACACGCGCCTTCTGCTCGTCGGTCGCGTCCGGCTTCGCCTCCAGCGCCCATGACGCAGGCTTGTCCGCCACGATGGGCAGCTTTAGCGTCATCAACTGGTCGCGCCGCGCCACCAGCACGTCCACCGTCTGGCCCGGCTTGTAGTTGTCCAGATACGCCGGCCACTGCTCGGCGCGCACCCGGTAGCCGTTGACTCCGATCACCTCGTCATTCACGTTGAAGCCCGCACCGTAGGCGGCCGTCCCGCGGCGCAACCCCGTCACCAGGATGCGTCCGCCAGTCGTCGTCGCCGTCACTCCAGTGATCAGCCGCGGCGCCGCGGCGCGCGTGGGCTCCGGCCGGAATCGCAATCCATAAAACTCCAGCGCCTCGCTGTAGTCCAGCTCTTCTGTAGTCTCCAGCGCCAGCCGGAACCACGCACTGAAATCAGCCCCGGCCACCTCGTTGCAGATGGCGCGGAACTGCGCCGGCGTGTAGCCCTTCTCGCCGCCATAGCGCTGATAGGCGACCTTCATCGCTTCGTCCAGCGACTTTGCGTTGTTCGTGGCCTTGCGGATCTTGGCATCCAACAGGAAGCCCACTACCTGGCCCTTCGTGTAGTAACTGATCGCCGTGTTGGGCGAGTTCTCGTTGGGCCGGTACAGCTGAATCCAGGAGTTCAGCGACGATGTCTCCGCCGGCGTCACATGACGCCCCGGCGTGCTCTGGA
Organism: Paludibaculum sp.; assembly: GCA_036504135.1. Taxonomy (GTDB): domain Bacteria; phylum Acidobacteriota; class Terriglobia; order Bryobacterales; family Bryobacteraceae; genus Paludibaculum. Next base: position 346,755 of record DASXVP010000025.1, on the reverse strand, counting down.
GCTGGCTGATTGCTGTGGACATCGCCCGCAGCGTCTGGCCGGTGGTCGAGAGCCCGGCGCGGCGTACGCCCAGAGGACCGTAGTAGGAAGTGACGCCCTCCGCCAGCCACAGGCTCCGCGTGTACACCTCGTTCTCGTAGTCAAACGGTCCCAGCTCCACCGGCCGCAGCCGCTTCACATTCCACAGATGGAAATACTCGTGGCTCACCAGGCCCAGCCAGCTCAGCCGCGAGGCTCGCCGCTGCCCGCCTCCCGCGGCGCCACCCACGGCCGCCGGATTCTCCGGCGCCTCCTGTGTGTTGGCATAAGCCCAGCGGCTCGCTCCCAGCCAAGTGGAGTTCTTATGCTCCAGGCCGCCGCCGCTCTCCACAATCATGTTGAAGAAGACATACTTGTCGTACGGCAGGCCGCCCCACTGCCGACTGTATTCGGCGACGATCTTCGCCACGTCCCTGGCCGACGCCGGGCCGTCCCACATCGGGCCCTCGCCCTCGTTCACCAGGTAGTGCTTCTTGCCCTCCACCGCAAACTCGTGGATCGGCGCGTTGCCCGCATAGATGGGGCAATCCAGCAGCTCGTCGAAATCGGCGGCCACCCACGAATTCGGCGCCGCCCCGTCCTTCATTCCGCTGATGCTCTTGCGCCATGTCGGCGGCAGTTCCAGCTTCACCTCATAGGGCCGCTTGTCGGCGCCCGCCAGCGTGAGAAAATTGGCCGCGCCGTTGATCATCGCAAATCCTGAGTCTACCCAGTTGCCCTGCACGCTCATCTCGTGCGCATAGACGCGATAGGAGACGTCGATGCGTGCCTCATTGGCGGCATCCACGCTCCAGCGGTTCTTGCGCGTCCTCGTCCACGTCAGCTGCTTGCCCGCGGCTGTGCGCGCCTGGAAGTTCTCCACATTGCGGGCGTATTCGCGCACGAGGTAAGACCCCGGAGTCCACACCGCCATGTACAACTCCACCGACGGCTTGCCCGCCGGGATGGACGCGGTGATTTCCAGATAGTGCGTGTGCGGCTCCGGCATGCGGATCGTGTAACGGATGGGATCCTGCGCGAACGCGGCGATCGCCAAAACAAAAAAGAGGGTAATGGTTTTCATGGGCTCAGACCTAGAATGGAGATAGATTGAAGAAAAAGCTTACCATCCATGTGCTCGGCGCGGGGCTTGCCGGCAGCGAAGCGGCCTGGCAGATTGCGCGCGCGGGCCTGCCCTGCGTGTTGTCGGAGATGCGTCCTCTGCGCAGCACGGAGGCCCATCAGACTGCCGACTTTGCCGAGCTCGTCTGCTCCAACTCCCTCAAGAGCGATTCAGAAAACTCCGCCCCGTGGCTCCTGAAGCACGAGTTGCGCCGCCTTGGCTCCCTCGCCATGGAAGTCGCGGAGCGCGCGCGTGTCCCCGGCGGCCAGGCGTTGACAGTGGATCGCGGGCTCTTCGCCCGCGGTATCACTGCCGCGCTGGAAGCGGAGCCGCTAATGGAAATCCGCCGAGAAGAGATCACCTGCGTCCCGGACGAAGGCATCGTCGTCGTTGCCACCGGCCCTCTCACTTCCGGGCCGCTGGCCGAAGATATCGCGCGGCTCACCGGCAGCGGCGGCCTCTACTTCTACGACAGCATCAGCCCGATCGTGGACGCTGAAACCATAGACCGCGACAAGGTCTTCGCCGCGTCGCGCTATGGCAAGTCCATCGACGGCAGCGATGACTATCTGAATTGCCCCTTCAACCGTGAGGAGTACGAAGCGTTCGTCGACGCCATCCTCACGGCGGAGAGCGCCGCCGCGCACATCGAGGCGGACCGCGCCATTCACGGCGGCAAAGTGGCGTTCTTCGAATCGTGCCTGCCGGTGGAGGAGCTCGCCCGCCGCGGCCGCGAGACGCTTCGCTTCGGCCCGATGAAACCAGTTGGTCTCGACGATCCGAAGACCGGCCGTTGGCCGTATGCCGTGATCCAACTGCGTCAGGAAGATCAGCGCGCCGGCAGCTACAACCTGGTGGGCTTTCAGAACTACATGAAGTTCCCCGAGCAAAAGCGCGTCTTCCGCATGATCCCCGGACTGGAGAATGCGGAGTTCCTACGCTACGGCCAGATCCACCGCAATACCTATATCAACGGCCCGGAGCTGCTCTCCGAAACGCTGAGCCTCAAGAGCGATCCGCGTGTGCTCTTCGCCGGCCAGATCTCAGGTGTCGAGGGCTACGTCGAATCGATCGCTACCGGACTGCTCGCCGGCCGTCACGCCGCCGCGCTCGCCATGGAGAATGAGCCGCGCCCGCTGCCGCGCGAGACGGCGCTCGGCTCGCTCACCCACTTCATCACACACGCCAATCCCAAGAACTACCAGCCTGCCAACATCGCGTTTGATCTGTTACCCGCGCTCGATGAGGAGACGCGCAAGAAACTGAAGCGCGACAAGCGGGCGCGCCACGCGGAGGTGTGCCGGCGGGCGATTGAGGCCATGAATAGCTATGTCTGAGCTGGAAAGCTGGCTTCAGCGCTATTTTGAGGAACTGGCGCGAGAGTGTGCTTCCGTGCACACTATTCGCGCTTACGAGGCGGATTTGTGTCAGTTTTTGTCGTTTTTTGCACGCCCTGGATTGACTCCTCCCGCGCTCTCCGAATTTGACCAACTGGCGCTCCGCGAGTGGATGGCCGATCTCTACGGACAGGATTTGTCGAAGCCCACCATTCGCAGGAAGCTCTCCGCCGTCCGCGCGTTCTTTGAATACTGCCTGCGGCAAGGCGCAATCAAACTCAATCGAGCCAAACTGCTCACCACGCCGAAGATGCCGAAGAAGCTGCCGTCAGTGCCAACCGAGGCGCAGGCCAACGGCCTCATCGACCAGATCCAGGCCGGCAAGCTGGAGCGGCCGATGCCGGAGCGCGACCTCGCGATGTTTGAACTCCTGTATGGTTGCGGGCTGCGCATCAGCGAGCTGGTGGGCTTGAATGTGGGCGACTTCGATCTGAGCGAAGGCTGGGTGCGCGTGCGCGGCAAGCGAAAGAAAGAGCGCCAGGTGCCCGTGCCGGGCGCGGCGCTGGCGGCGTTGCGGCGGTGGCTGGATGCGCGGCGGCCCGCGGAGGGCGAGCAGGCCGTGTTTGTGAATCATCGCGGCGGGCGGCTGACGGACCGCGGCGCGCGCGGCATCGTCAAGATGTATTCCATCGCGCTGGCCGGGGATAGCGCGTTGCATCCGCACTCGTTGCGTCATGCCTACGCGACGCATCTGTTGAGCGCTGGCGCGGATCTGCGGGCCATTCAGGAACTGCTGGGCCACGCATCGCTCTCAACAACCCAGAAGTATACTCAGTTGTCGCTATCGGATTTGATAAACGTTTACGATAAGGCGCACCCAAGGGCATGATGATCACCGGCCGGACACTGCTGGCGTTTGTGGACTACCAGGATCCTTACGTGCAAAGCCTGGTGGGCGATGAAGAACAGCCGGGGCCTGTGCTCACACTGTTGGATACCGGTGCGTTTGAGACGGTAGCGCTGTTTCACACGCCGCACACCGAGGCACAGACGCGCGCCACGGAGGAGGAGATCCATGCCCGGCATCCGCGGGTGAAGGTGCAACTGCACGGGCTGGGCGCATCCAATCCCAAGGACTTTTCGCGGCTGATCGGCCTGATGGCGCCGCATTTGAGGCGCTATGCGGGGAGCGGCGATCTGAGTGTATGCGCGAGCTCCGGCACGGCGGAGATGCGCGCGATCTGGTATCTGCTGGTGAGCACGGGTCAGATCCAGGCACGGCTGTTGCAGGTGAAGCCATCTGATTTCGCGAGCGGCGAGCCGGCCAGGGTGGTGGACCTGGACGTGGAGTCCGGGCCGTGGCTGAGGGAAGACCGCTACCTGGGGCGGATGTTCAGCCACTCCGACGATGAGCCGCAGCCATCGGTGATGTCGATGCGGATGCCCATGCCGGCATCCGAACCCGCACCACCGCCGGAGTTGGACGGGCTCGATGAGGCTCTGGCGGGGTTGGAGATCTACGTCGATTCCGCCTTATTGCGGGCGGCGGCGGAGAAGGCTGCGATGATTGCGGTCTACGACGCGCCGGTGCTCATTGGGGGCGAGACGGGCACTGGCAAGGAATTGTTCGCGAAGCTGATTCACCGGCTAAGCGACCGGCAGCACGGCCCGCTGATCGCGGTGAATTGCGCGTCGATTCCGGGGGAGCTGTTTGAGAGCCAGTTGTTTGGCCACGAGAAGGGCTCGTTCACGGGCGCGTCGCAGAAGTACCTGGGCCGTTTTCGGGAAGCGCGTGGCGGCACGCTCTTTCTGGATGAGATTGGCGAGCTGACGCCGAGCGCGCAGGCCAAGCTGCTGCGCGTGGTGCAGGAGGGCGTAGTGGAGCCGATTGGCGGCCAACCGGTGAAGGTGAATGTGCGGCTGGTGGCGGCGACGAACCGGGATCTGGATGGGGCGGTGCGGGCAGGGCGATTCCGCGACGATCTGCTGTACCGGCTGAGGGTGTGCGAGATTGGTCTGCCTCCGTTGCGGGAGCGGCGCGGAGAGATTCCGCATCTCGCCTTGAAGCTGCTGGCGCGGCTCAACCGCACCATCGCCAAGCGCGAGCGGCGGCTCACGCAGGCGGCGCTGGTGCGGCTGGCGGAGCATTCGTGGCCGGGCAACGTGCGCGAACTGGAGAACGTATTGAAGTCGTCGATCATCCTGTCGCGGGAGGCTGCCATCGATGCGGGTGATCTGGTCTTTGGCAACGGGGCGGCGAAACTCGATCCGTTTGCGGCGCTGCCGGTGCCCGTGGCTGGATTCAACGTGGATGAGTTTCTGGGCCGCGTGCGGACCCACCTGTTTCTGAAGGCGTTGGAGATCACGAACGGCAACCAATCCCGGGCTGCTGATCTGCTGGGCGTCACCAAGCAAGCGGTGCAGCAGTTCGTGAAGACGCACGGCGACAAGGCAGGTTGACGCGGCGGCTCCGTAAGCCGTTGATTCTGCGATGAACTGGAGTGGTTCCTGACGTGCATTTTCAAACGTCATGAGAACCCTACTTGACGAGCTAAAGACGATCCGGACGGGCGAGGCGCAGCGCTTTCAGAGCCTGACGTTGTTTCCGCTGCTGCGGGCTGAGGCGGCGGTGACGGCGCCGCCGGAGTATCTGTTGCTAGAAGAGGCCATCGGCCTGGGCGTGGCGCGCGTGACGGAACTGAGCGAGGGCGGGTCCGTGCCGCAACTGCTCTTTGTGAACGACGGCGAGCGGCCGGTACTTCTGTTGGACGGGGAAGAGCTGGTGGGCGCGAAACAGAACCGAGTACTGAACCTCACGATCCTCGCGCCGGCCAAGCAGAGTGTGGTGATCCCTGTCTCGTGCGTGGAGGCGGGCCGCTGGCGGCACGAATCGAAGGACTTCCGTGTGTCGGCGCAAGCGCAATATGCGCGCGGGCGGGCGGCGCGAACGGCGCAGGTGAGCGAGTCCCTGATGCACCGGCAGACGCGGCAATCGGATCAGGGCGCGGTGTGGGCGGACATCCAGCAGAAGGCGGAGAGGATGAGTGCGGCGTCGCCGACCTCGGCGATGAACGCGATGTACGAGAAGGCGGCGGTTTCGCTGGAGGAGTACTTGCGGGCGTTCCGTTGGGTGGAGGGTCAGGCCGGGGTGGCATTCGGCATGGGCGGGCAGATGGTGGGTCTGGATCTGTTCGATCACCCGGCCACCATGCAGCGGCTGTTCCCGAAGCTGCTGCGGAGCTACGCGCTGGACGCTCTGGACGGAGCGGCGGACGGGCGCGAGATCGCGATGAATGGATTGCTCTCGGAGCTCGCGTTGGCGCCGGTGTTTGCTGAGCCGGCGGTGGGGCTGGGGAAGGACCTGCGGATTCAGGGCCGCGGCCTGGTGGGCGCAGGACTGTGGGTGGAGACGCGGTATGTCCACCTGGCGGCGTTTCGCGTGAGCGGCACGGAATCCGACTTCAAGACTCGGATGGCGCGGCCGTCGCGGCGCCGCACGGGCGGCGGAGACGTGGTTTATTAGAGCTGATGCATCACACGCTCATTGGCGGCTTGGGCAATGTCCTGATGGGCGATGACGCGATCGGGCCGACGGTGGTAGCGCACCTGGCGGCCCGATTCGTGTTTCCGGAGGGCGTCAAGCTGCACGATCTGGGCACTCCGGGCATGGACCTGGTGCTGCACCTGGCGGGCCTGCGGAATGTCGTGCTGATCGACGCGCTGGCGAATTCCACTCTACCCGCGGGGGCTATCCGCGTAGTGAGGCGGGAGGAGCTTCTGGCGGGACCGGCCTCCGCCGGTTTGGACGCTCACTCGCCGGGGCTGCGGGAAGCGCTGTTACTGACGGAGCACTGCGGGGGCGTGCCGGAGCAGGTGTGCGTGGTGGGCGTGGTGGCGGAGGATTGCAGCCTGGGCGCGGGTCTATCGGACAGCGTGCGCAAGAGCGTGGCGGGTCTGGTGGAAGCGGTGGTGGACGAGCTACGGCTCCTGTGCGTCAGTGTGCAGGCGCGCGTGCCGCCAGGTGAGCCGGAGACCTGGTGGGAGCGGTAGGCTACTGCTCTTTTGGTTTGGGTTCGGGATCGGTGACGCGCCGCCAGCCGCCTGGTTTGGCGTTGGGGTCGATGGTTGGGCCGGCAGAGCCGTAGGTCTCTCCGGCGGGCCGCCGCTTGACAGCAGGCGCGGGGGCCTTGGTGACGACGGTGGGCGTTGCATCTTCCGATGCCGGCGCTGCCTCGGCCGGCGTGGAGTTGTTGCCGGCGGAGTGGTAGTTGCCGCGATAGCGGAGACTGGTGCCGGGGTAGCGACGGGCGGCCGACGCGGTGAGCTGGATCTCGATGGCGCGCTCCTGGCCCTCGCGGGCGCCCTCGGGCACGCTGAAGTAGAGCGAGTAGCGCTGGCGCAGGCGGGTGAGAGTGGTTTCCAGGGCGGCGGATTCGTCCACACGCATGCTATCGCCGCCGGATTCCCGGGCGATCAACTCAGTGCCGGCGGACTTCAGGCGGGAGCCTGGGTAGGAGGGTCCTGGTCCGGGGCCGGTGGGGCCGGTAGGACCGCCTCGGCCACCTCCGCCGGGGAAGGGTAACGGGGGTAGCATGATGCCGCCCCAGCCGCCGCCGGAACGGCCGCCGCCGGAGCGCGGGTAGCGGGGATAGCCGCCGCCGCCACGGGACATGGGGCCATGGTCCATGGCGTCGGGGGCGATGAGGGCGCTGAGCACCGTATCGGCCTCGCCGAGTTCCATGATGGCGCGGTTCTCGTCTCGCTCCATCTCCGTCTGATCGTCGGTGAGGATGACGATGGCGCGGCGGGCGTCTTTGCGGCCGTTGCGCGAAATGTAGCGGACGGCATCGAGGATGCCGCGTGTGATATCGGTGCCGCCGCGGAAGCTCTCCTGATGCAGCAGGTTGTCGAACTCGCGCTGGACACCGCTGCGGCTGTTGCGGAAGGGGGTGCGGACGCGGGAGGCGCGGTCAAACACCATAATGGCGATGCGATCGTCCTTGCCGAGGAGGGACATGGCGTTCTGGGCGGCGCTGGCGATCCGTTCGACGTGGGGCCGCATCGAGGCGCTGACATCGAGCAGGAAGAGGACGTCGAGGGGCATCTCCTCGGTGGCGAAGTTGCGGATTTCACGGGACTTGCCGCTGTCACGGAGGACGAAATCCTCACGATTCAGGGAGGTGATGGCGCGGTTGTCGCGATCGACTGCCTGGACATCGACGCGCACGAGCGAAACATCGCTCTTGAAGACGACATCGGTCTTTTCGGGCTCCTGGGCGGGGGCGAGAGAGGCCGCGGCGGCCAGAAGCATGGCCAGGGAGGCTATGCGGAACACTGAACTTGGCACACTGTATTAACGCGGCTGGGGGGCGAAGGGTTGCGGTGGGGCTGAAATCAGTCCACGTACCCGCGCCAGGTCTTCCCCTTTTCGTCGCGGAGGGTGATGCCGGTGCCATCGGAGACGCCGGAGATGGCGTTGCCCTCTTGGTCGCGGAAGATGTAGCGGACGGTATCGTCGTCCTGGCGTTCAGCGATGCCCCGCCATTGATTGCCCAACTCGTCGCTCAGGGTGATATGGTCGCCGTAGCCGGGCCCTGAGAACACGTGGTTTTGCGCGTCCTGAAAGGTGAAGAATCCGCCGGGCAAGCCCTGGCGTCCTTTGCGTCTACGATAGATCATGGCGTAGGCGGTTATCGTCGTTTGGGCCGGAACAATACATAAGGGAAACACCTGAATGCGCGCGATTCTGCAAAGAGTGAGCTCGGCGAGCGTGACCGTGGATGGATCGGTGGTGGGTGAGATTGGCGCGGGCTTGCTGGTACTGTTGGGCGTTGGGCATGAGGATACGGAGGCTGATGCTGAATATCTGGTGGACCGGATTCTGGGTCTGCGGATGTTCAACGATGCGGCCGGCAAGATGAATCTGAGCGTTGTGGATGGCGGCGGAGCCGTGCTGGTGGTTTCGCAGTTTACGTTGTATGGCGACACGCGCAAGGGGCGGAGGCCGAGTTTTGATGGAGCGGGACCGCCGGAGCTGGCGAAGCGGCTGTACGAGCGGTTTGTGGAGATGGTGGCGGAGCGTGGGGTGCAGGTGGAGGCGGGGGTGTTTCAGGCGTCGATGTCGGTGGCGCTGGTGAACGAGGGGCCGGTGACGTTTACCGTGGAGTCGAAGCGGGCGGGGGGTGGGGCTTGAAGATGACGAGGCAGGCCGAGCCCAGCAGGCCCAGGTAGAGTGCTCCCATCGTTGCCTGGGGTAGTGACTCGACCCAAAAGACACCCCAGACTTTGGAGGACGCAAAATAGAGAAACGGAATTGCCAGCATGGCAAGACAAGTGGCCTCGCTGATTTTTCTCCTGGTACGGCCGCGGGCGGCGACCAGGAGAAAGACGACTACGGTGAAGACAGCGGCTACCACTTCCGGGGTCCAGAAGAGGTGGGGGATCTCCGCTTCGAACCCGGCGTTGTATGGATAAGTTGGCGTGAACGGGGCGAGAACCGGCGAGAGGGGCCAATACAGGAAGTAGAGAGCGACCACAGCCGAAAGCAGTGCGCCTACTCTCCGAACCGTGCCGAGGCTCCAAGTCACGCAGGCCAGGGCGAGGAGCGCGAGTGCTGTTGCCGGCGTGGACATGACCTCCAACTGGCGGTGCAGTTCCGCGGTTATCTGGTAGTTCTCGGACCAGCCGATGGCGTCGATGGTCTTCAGGACGGCAATCGCAAGCGTTGGTGTGGCGGCCCACCAGAACAGCTTGGTGCCGTGTTCGGGCGGGCGCGAGTAGACCCCAAACAAGAGCAGCCACGCGGGCCAGGAATTTGAAAAGAAGGTCTGATAGGCCAGAGCCGGGATGCGGAACCAGTCCTGCCATTCCAGGGGGTTGGCTTCCTGGCTCCAGCGATCATTGAATACGCTAGGCACCAGTGCAACTTGTGCCAGGCAGATGGCAACAGCGAGAAACAGCCAGTGCACTGGCGCCGCCGGCCGCAGCGCCGCTACGATCAGGCCTGCGAGCAGACAGAGGAGAGGGGGCACAATGAGGTACCAAATGACCCGCGACTGACCGAGGGAGCCGCACGTACAATTCGCGAAGTACACATTGGCGGTTCGGATGTTCCCGTTGGGACGACGCACCGTCACATGAAACCGCCAGGGTGAGACCGTCTTGATCTGCTCATCCATTGAGAGTCCGCGCGCCGAGTCCAGGTGGCGCCGGACGGTGCGCAGCTCCTGCCGATAGATCGAAATGCCGGTGAATGACCTGTCGTTGACCTCCAGCAGGATGTCACCTGGACGGACCGCGTCACGCGCCTGGGCAAAGCTCCCAGGTTCGATGGTATTAGTGCCCGGCTTCAGTTGAAACGGGATGAAGAGAAAAGTGTCCTGAGCCTCCATCGTTTCGATCGAAAAGCGTATCTGAAACGCGGCCAGGAACACCGCGATCGAGATCAACGCCAGTTTGACGGGGAACCGCACCTTCGTGCTGACACCGAAACACCGAAGCCGGTTCCCTCGTGTTCCGTCGCGAACTCGGCCGCGGGATCCCGGCGCAACCGGAATGGGATTACGATTGGACTTCCGAACCGCTGTTCCACGGAGAACTCATGAGACTCTGCGCCATTATCCTCTGTGCTGCCGCCATCCCTCTCGCGGCGGCCGATCTCTTCCGCGACGACTTCTCCCGCTATCCGCCGGGCTGGCTGAGCTCGCCGGTAGGCCTGCTGAATGCCGCCATTCAGGAGTATCACTACCTGCCTCATCGCGGGGTGCCGCTGGGGCCATGGGAGAACGTCATCTGCCATCTGGACGCCTGGGTGGCCGGCGACGAGAACGGGCAGCCTTACCTGGAGCAGCAATTCGTCGCGGCCAGCGCGAATCAGTTCACCAACCCGCTTTTCATGACCGGCGACCCGGAGTGGCGTGACTACACGGTGGAACTCAAGGTCAAGCCACTCTCCACGTCCGATTTTGCCGGCGTGGTTTTCCGGTACCGGACCAATCGCCATTACTATCTGTTCGCGCTGACGGGGGGCAACCAGGCGCGGCTGACGATCCGGCAGCCGATGGACAGCACGTTCCGCACGCCGGCTTGGAAGGAGCTCGGATCCGTGCCGTTCTCGTACGACACGCTGCGCTACTACACGCTCAGGGTGGAGAATGACGGCCCGCGCATTCGCGCCTTCATCGACGGCAAGCTGGTGCTGGAGGCGAGCGATAGCGAGATCCTCAAGGGCAAGGCCGGACTTTCCGCCATCATCCCTGCCCGCTTCCAGGACTTCCACGCGACCGCATCGGAGAGTACGAAGGCGTCGATCGAGCAGCGCATCCGCGCGCGCGAGGCCGAGCTGGCCGGCCTGCGCGAGGGCAATCCGCGGCCGAAACTTTGGAAGAAGTTCGATACGCCGGGGTTTGGCGCGGGCCGCAATGTCCGGTTTGGCGATCTGGACGGGGACGGCCGCACGGACATGCTGATCGCGCAGAATATTCCGCGTGTGCGCGGTGATGCCTTTGATGCCATCAGCTGCCTGACCGCGGTGGACCTGGATGGCAAGGTGCTGTGGCAGGTGGGGCGGCCCAATCCGCGCAACGGTCTGCTCACCAACGACACTCCATTTCAGATCCACGATCTGGACGGCGACGGGCGCATGGAGGTGGTGCTGATCAAGGACTTCCAGTTGCAGGTTCTCGACGGCCGCACGGGCAAAGTGCGGAACGCTGTGCCGCTGCCTGTGGCGCCCGACGGCAAGGAGAGGCCGTATGACCGGGTGAGCGGCGATGCCATCGCGTTTGTCAACGTGTTGGGCGACAAGGGCCGCCGGGAGATCCTCTTCAAGGATCGATATCAGACGTTCTGGGTGTACGACCGCAATCTGAAACCGCTCTGGACGGGCACCGGACTGACCGGACACTATCCCTACCCTTGGGATATCGACGGCAGCGGGCGGGATCACATCGCCATCGGCTACGCGCTGTGGAGCGCCGAGGGGAAGATGCTGTGGTCTCAGGATTCGCGCTTGCGCGACCACGCTGACGGCATCGTTACGGGCAGCTTCGGGCCGAATCCGAAAGCGCCGCCGCGTGTCTACGCCAGCGGGAGCGACGAGGGCTTCCTGCTCTTCGACATTGCCGGCAATTTGCTGAAGCACGTGCGCGTGGGGCACAACCAAAGCCCCAGCGTAGCGAAGTACAGGCCCGATCTGCCTGGCCTGCAGTACATGTCGGTGAACTTCTGGCGCAATCCGGGGATTGTCACTCTGTTCGATTGGGATGGCAACATTCTGGCGCAGGACGAGCCGATCCACAGCGGGGCTCCGATGCTGCCGGTGAACTGGCGCGGCGACGGGCAGGAGTTTTGCCTGCTTTCCGCCAACGTGCGGGAGGGCGGGCTGATCGATGGCCATCTGCGGCGCGTTGTGATGTTCCCGGACGACGGCCATCCGGAGCTCGCCGCGAACGTGCTGGACCTCACTGGCGATGCGCGCGACGAGATTGTGGTGTGGGACCAGAACCGGGTCTGGATCTACACGCAGGATCGGCCGTTTGCCGGCAAGCGGATCTACGCGCCGGAGCGCACGCCGGAGTATAACGAATCGAACTACCGCACCACGGTTTCGCTGCCGGCATGGAAGGACGTGCAGTAGATTGGCTATCTTGCTCCGCCGGGTTGGGCGGGCGTAAGCTGGTTCAGCCGGACGGCTGTCGCCCGGAATGAGAGATCCGTGGAGGCAGTCATGTCCGAACACAAGCAAGGCGGCAATGCGCGCCGCGAGTTTATGAAGCTCGGCACCGCGGCCGCGGCGGCGGTGGTTGCGCCGGCAACTGGCGCGGCGGCGCCCGGTTCCGGCGCGGCGGCCCACCCATTCAACCCGGCTACGGCGAAGTCGATGCCGACCAGGAATCTCGGCCGGACCGGCTTCCCTGTCGCGCTCTTCAGTCTTGGCGGCCAGGCTGCGCTGCAACGGGGCAACAACGAAGAGCGGTCGGTTGGGATCATCGAGCGGGCGCTGGATCTGGGCGTCAACTACATCGACACCTCCTCCATTTATGGCGGGGCGGAGCGCTGGAGTGAACGCTACATTGGGCAGGTGATGAAGCGGCGGCGCGGGCAGGCGTTTCTCAACAGCAAGACGAAGGAGCGCACGCGCGACGCCTCGATGCGCATGATCGAGAAATCGTTGGAGTTGCTGCAGACGGACCACCTGGATAGCTGGCAGTTGCACGATATCGGGCTGATTGAAGACGTGGACGCCGTTTTTGCGAAGGGCGGCGCGATGGAGGCGCTGATCCAAGCCAAGGAACAGAAAATGGTGCGGCACCTGGGCCTGACCGGGCACTTCCGGCCCGACGCGCTGATGGAGGCGATGCGCCGATTTCGTTTCGACACGATTCTGCTGGCGCTGAATGCCGGCGACAGCTACAACTACAGCTTTGCGAAAGAGCTGCTGCCGCTGGCGGTGGAACAGCAATTGGGCATTATCGGCATGAAGGTTCCGGGCCGCAGCCGGCTGCTCTCCAGTTGGACTCCGCCGCCGCTGGAGGAGCAGAAGAAGAGCTGGGAGGGCGCGGTGCTTGCGCCGACTCCGGGTACGCTGACCATGCGTGAAGCGCTCTACTATACGCTGTCGCACGCGGTAAGTACGGTGATCATCGGCTGCGATACGGTGGCGCAGTTGGAGGAGAACATCCAACTGTCGCGCGAGTTCACGCCGCTGAGTCACGCGCAGGTGGCGAAGCTGGCCGAGCGCGCGGCGCCGGTGGCTAAGCCGGCGATGTTCTTCCAGTATGTGAGCCGGCCGTAGCGGGCGTATTCTATATACATGAACAGACGCGGCTTCCTCGCACTTGCGCCTCTCGGCGCCGGCTCCATGATTGCTTCGCCTGCCGCGCTGGCGGCCTCATTCGCCGCCGGGCCGGCCAACAAACGGGAGCGCATATTGCAGTGGCTGGCGGGCAAGACGGATCCCAACTACACGCCGGCCGCGTTTTTCCTCCATTTCGGCAAGGACTACAAGAACGGCTCGCCAGCGGCCAAGCGGCATCTGGAATTTTTCCGCCAGACGGACATGGACTTCGTGAAGATCCAGTTTGAGCAGACTTACGAGCGGCAGGAGTTTCTGCAGAAGCCGGCAGACTGGTCCAAGCTGGCGCTGCGCAAACTCGATTTCTACGAACCGTTGTTGCAGACCACGCGGGAACTGGTGAAGGCCGCCAAGAAGGACGCGCTCGTCCTCATGACCCTGTACTCGCCGTACATGTGCGCCGGACAGTGCGCCACCACGCCCGTGCTGCACCGTCATCTGGAGGAGAATCCCGACGCCGTGAAGCGCGGTCTGGAGATTCTGACGGAGAGCCAGATGCTTTTTGTGCGGGCCTGCATTCAGGCCGGGGTGGATGGATTCTATATGTCCACGCAGGGCTCGGAAGCTAAACGGTTTACGAAATCCGGGATCTTCGCGAATTACATCAAGCCCGCTGATCTGGTGGCGATGAGGGAGGCCAGCAAGTCTTGCCCCTTCAACATCCTGCACGTCTGCGACTACAACGCACCGTACGCGAATTACGACGCAGTGCTCGATTACCCGGGCCACGTGATCAACTGCAACACCAAACTCACGGACCGGGAACTGGCTCCGGCGGAGATTGCGAAGCTCTTCAAGCGGCCCTACATGGGCGGCCTGGATCGCCATGGGATTCTCGCCAATGGGACTTTGGAGCAGGTGGAGGCCGAGATCAAGCGCGTGGTGAAGAGCGCCCCGCCGCAGTTTATGCTGGGCGCCGATTGCACGGTGGCCGGTGAGACGGATTGGAACCGGCTGCACAGCGTGATCGCCGCGGCGCACCGGACCGGGCGCTGATCTTTAGAGCTCACCCCGCCTGGTAAGGGACGCACAACGAGCCGAGGGTTGTCCGGCCGGCGGATTTGGCCGCCCGCAGGAGGCGGAGAAACACCTGCGCCGTCAGGAACGCATCGCCGCCGGCGGTGTGGCGGTCATGAGTGGTGACCGAGAACATTTCGCACAACCCGTCGAGGGAAAAGCCGCCTGACATGGGCCGCCCGGCAAACGCCCCGTCGTCATTCAAGTGCAGCGTGAGGTCCATGGTGTCGAGCCACCGGTTTTTCAACTCCAAGCCGAAGTGGCGGTCACAGGCTACGTTGAGCGCCTGAATATCGTGACCGATGTGATGGCCCACAATCACGCCATCGCGCAGATACGAGAGAAACTCGGCGATGGCCGGGCACTCCTCCATGCCCTCGCTGGCCTCGTCGCGAGTGACGCCGTGCACTGTCACGGACGAGTTGTTGTAGGCGAGGCGCAGCATGACTTCGAACACGTCGTCGAGGAGCATCTCGCCGTCCTGAACCGCCAACGCGCCGATGGTGATGATCCGGTCGCGCCGCGGATCGAAGCCGGTGGTTTCTGTGTCGAGTACGACAAACCGCACGAGATCCGCGGGCGTGGCGTCCTCCCAGGTCTCTTCAAAGGCGGCCAAATACTGCTCCTTCATCCCGCCTCCACAAACCTGGCCAGAGTGTATTCGAGGAAGCGCTGGATGCCCGAGAACGCGGTCTTTAGGAGCAGCTGATCGAACTTGCCCAACTCGCCCGGCGTGATGGTTGAGCTACCGGCCAGCGCCTGGTAGTAAAGCCCGATCCGGAATGCTTCGGCGGCCTCCCGGATCACCGCGGCGCCGTCCGGGTATTCGAGCGCAACGGCCGCAAAGCGCTCCAGCGTATTCGCCGGAGCCAGGCTCCGCTTCGCCAATGCGAACACGCGCGCCGCATCGGTCAACGGCCCTACAATGGTCAACTCGATGTCAAAGCTGTCCCGCTGCGCGCCGTCGATGTCCAGCACCAGACCGCGGAAGAACGTCAGCGGCGGCACATGGCCCATGGTGTCGTTGGCCAGCAGCGCCACCGCCGGGCCTTCCTCCTGCAACTCCGCCACGACAAAGTCCCGCAGCTTTCGGAATATGGCCTCGTCGCCGGTTAACTGCGATATGTCGAAGAACTCCCGCCGCGAAAACAGGTCGTTCATGACGGGATTCCGGATGGTCTCGGTAAACAGCCGCTTCCACTCGGAGAGCGGCATGCTAGGCTGCGCCCCTGGTGGCCAATCCAGTGCGGGACCCTCTGCCCCACAGGCGTGCATCTGAGTGGCGAGTTCACCCGCCAGCACCAGGAAGTAGAGCTGATCCTCCGGGCGAAGGGCGTCATCCGCATCGTCGTAGACGGCCGCTACGGTGGGGAGGGCCGCGCCTAGCAGGTCGCCTCGGGCGGAGGTCCCGAACAGCACCAGGCAGTATGGCACCCTTGCCGCCGCGATCCCCGATGCCGCCACGTTCCGCTCCGCCATCCGCACACACGCTTCGGCGGTGGCAGCGGCCAGCTTTGCGCTAATCCGGCAGCAATCATCGACATCGCGCGGCTGCGCCAACCCTTCCACCACCAGGCGATCCGCCTGCTTCATTAGCGGTTCGATCTCCGCGGCTGATTCCGCCCGCCGGATTGCGCCCACCAGTCCTGCCGCGTCAAAGCCACAGAACATGGCCAGCTCAGCTCCGGTGAGGATACCCTGCGGCACGCCATCCTCGGCAACCAGCACCTGCTCGCTGCGCGCCCTCAACATCGCCCGTACGGCTTCGCGCGTGGTGTAATCCGGCGCGACCACCGGCGGGCAAGCTCCGCCCACCAAGCCCACGGCGCGCCCGCTGGCATCGACGAGAGCTGCCGCGCCGTTGCGCGACCGTGCCCGCGCGGCTGCCGATTGCTCCGCCGTTGCACCCGCCGGCACCGTCACCAGACGGGCGAGCAGGAATCCCAGCGGAGGTCCGGCCACATCCAGCCAGGAGGTACGGTTGAACCCATGCACGCCCGCAGCCGAGTTGTGCGCGGCCAGGAAACGCTCCACAGCCGGATAGCGCGTGACGGTTTCCGAAAACAGCTCCGCGGCCACGCCGTACAGGATCACGTCCGTTGCGGTTCGCGCCGCGCACCCGCAGGCGCCGGACCCGGTGAAGCGATCGAGCGCTAGTACGTCGCCTTCGCCCAGCACATCCCGCAACCGCTCCTCGCCTTCCACTTCGTCGAGCAACTCCACGCGGCCCTGCTGGATCACCCAAACGAAGGGCCCCGGCGGGTCGCCCCGGCGGAAGAGGTACTCCTCGCTTTCGTGGAACTTCACCTTGCCGCTGCCGGCGAGCGCCAGCAGGTCCTCGGTGGAGATGGCGTCAAAAGGTGTCTGCCGCTGCAGGAAGTCGGCGACACGTTGTCGAATGATGGATGTTTTCATAGGCTCGAGTGGCGCCGTGGAAACATGCCATGGCATTGCTTGGCGTACTCGGCCTTGCGTGGGCAGACTGGTCTAAGCAGGATAACCCATTCGGCTGGACTGACTCCACCGCTCTATATCTGGTGCAACACTAGACCGTATGAACTTCCGCGAATCCACTGCGGACTACGAGACTTGGCTAGCTCGCCATCTCACGCTTCTTCCCGCCGAGATGAAACAGAAACACGAGCTCATGGGTTCCGCGCTGTTTCCTTTTCTTCGCGCCACCTACTAACGCTGGGCGCAGCTCTGGCCGGAGATCTGCCCGGATCAGCAGTCCGCCCCCATTGCGCTGGCGGTGGGGGACCTGCACGTCGAGAACTTCGGCACGTGGCGCGACTCCGAGGCCGGCTTGTCTGGGGCGTGAACGACTTCGACGAGGTCTGGCCCATCCTCTACACCAGCGGCCTGATCCGCCTTGCCGCCAGTGCCGAGATCGGCGGGGTGGGGTTGAAACACGCCGTCGCCCCCATTCTCGAGGGCTATCGCGCCGCTCTTGCCGCAGGCGGCCGCCCGCTTGTCCTTGCCGAAGACAATCTCGACCTCCGCCAGATGGCCTCTGCCCGCCTCAAGGACCCTGGCAAGTTGTGGGCCAGGCTCGACGCCCTGCCCACCCGGACGGGCAACGTGCCCAAGGTTGCCCGTGCCGCCATCGTCCGCCGCTTGCCCGAGCCCGGCGCCGCCTACCGCATCGTCCACCGCGTGGCCGGCCCAGGCAGCCTGGGCCGCCAGCGCTTCGTCGCACTGGCCCACAGCCATGGGGCCTGGTCGCCCGGGAAGCCAAGGCACTCGCTGCTTCGGCCGTCGCCTGGGCTCAAAACCGCAAGATTCCCCCAGGCGCCCTCTATTAGAGACTGCTCGACCGCGCCGTCCGTTGCCCCGATCCTTTCGTCCGTCTTCGCGGGCAGTGGATCACCCGCCGCCTGGCGCCGGATTGCTCCTGCATCGAGTTGAGCGATATGCCCAGGGAATGCGATGAGGAACGGCTGCTTTTCTATATGGGCTGGGAAACTGCCAATATTCACCTTGGCAAGTGTAAGCCCAAGCGCCTCCTCGCCGACCTGAAGAAGCGCAAACACGCGTGGCTCGGCCATTCGGCGGCCGCCATGGTCAAAGCGATCCAAGCCGATTGGAAGGAGTGGCGCAAGGCCTGAGCCCCGCGTCCGCCCGCAATCTGATAACGTTCCCCCATGCGCCTTTTCGCCGCTCTGCTATTCGCCACCGTAGTGTTTGCAGGGGAGGACCAGCCCACGCTCAACATCTTCAATGGCCTGGTAGAAATGAAGATCCTGCCGCCCGATGCCGAGCGAGGTTACTACCAGGGCACGCGTTTCGATTGGTCGGGTCAGGTGGCCAGCCTCCAATACAAGGGGCACAACTGGTTTGGCCGATGGAACGCACAGTACGATCCCAAGCTGCACGACGCCATCATGGGTCCCGTTGAGGAGTTTCGCACTAACGAGTCCGGACCAGGTTTCGACGAAGCCAAGCCCGGCGACTCCTTCATCCGCATCGGAGTGGGCGCAGTCCGCCGGCCGGACGATAAGCCCTATCAGTCCTTCAAGACTTACGAGATCGTGGACCACGGCAAATGGACTGTCAAGCGCCGCTCAGACCGTATCGAATTCACGCAAGCCTTGAAGCTCGGCGGTTACGCCTATATCTACAAGAAGATCATGCGTCTCGAAAAGGGCAAACCCGTCCTCGCCATCGAGCACTCCCTCCGCAACACAGGGTCGAAGCCCATCCAGACCCAGCAGTACAACCACAATTTCTTCGTGATGGACGGGAAACCCACGGGGCCCGATGCGAGTGTCACCTTTCCATTCGAGCCTCGCGCCACCCTTGATCTGAAGGGCGTGGCTGAGACTCAAGGCCGCAAGCTTGTCTACTTGAAGGAACTCGCGCCAGGGCAGAGCACATTTACCCAGATCGAAGGCTACGGCAAGGCTGCATCCGATTACGACCTGCGGCTGGAACACCGCGGGGCTGGCATTGGAGTGCACATCACCGGTGACCAACCCATCGTCAAGCTCGTCTACTGGTCCATCCGCTCGACGTTCTGCCCGGAGCCCTACATCGCGCTCAGAGCCGAACCGGGCCGCGAAGTGAAATGGAAATACACGTACGAGTTCTACACTCTGCCGTGACAGACGGCCCTGTGACGTTCACGGAGCAGACGAGCGTTGGCGCGCGGAGGGGCGGGACATCCCGCCCACGGCCTTTGTGATTAGCGCTTTCTGGACTTCTTTTTGGCGGGGGCCGGCTTCTTCTTTTCCGGGGTGGGCTTAGTCGGGGCGACCATGGGCACGGAGACATGCTCGTGGATGATGATCCAGGAGTCCTTGTCCTTCTGGAGGAGCTCAGTGATGCGGGCCTTCATGCTTTCCGTTTTGCCGTCCTTCATCTCGGTGGTGATGTTGGCGGTGCACGTCACCCAGGCGATGGGACCATTGCTATGGGCCTGGAAGTCCGGGCTGATTTCGATCTTGACCGATTTCCAGTCAGAACTCATAGCCTTGACGCCGGCGGCGTAGTCGGCCCAGCTTGCGTACTTGAGTGGAGCGACGTCGAAGAAGGCGCGCCCGGTTTCTTTCGCATAGAAGGGCGCAACCTTGGCCAGGTCCAGTGTGCCCCAGGCGGCGTAGACCTTCTCCATGTGGGGCCTCAACTCCTTGGAGGCGTCGAGCGTCTTGGCGGGTTCCGGGTCACCGCAGGCGCAGAGGCAGGCCAGCAAGGCCAGGATGGAAATGATTCGCATCTCTGGACCTTACTTGGTAAACGCGGCGGAGTCAATGCCGGGGATGAGGCGGAGCGCGTTTTTGAAGTAAAGCTTCCGCAGCACGTCGTCGGGGAGGTCGAGACCGTACATTTTCCAGAAGGCGTGACGTTTGCGGTAGTAGTCGAAGTACTCGTCGGCGGTTTCGAGGACACGAAAATAGGTGTGATACTCGACCGGGTTCCAGGTGTCCTTGCCCATGAGGATGCGATCCTGATACTTGAGGAAGAAGGCGCGGGCGGCGCGGGGCTGGCGGCCGAGTTCGGCGAGGACGGCGCCGATTTCGGTGTTCATGTTGGGGCACTCGTCCATGAGCTTGCCGAGACGGGCGAGGTCGCCGCCGAGCCAGCCGAGGTGGGCGTTGATGAAGGTGGTCCGGGGGTGGCGGCGAAAGAGGTTGTGCTGCTCGCCGATGAGGGTATCCCAGGAGGCGTTTTTGGCGGGATCGCGGCGGCGGCCGGGCATCTCGTTGAGTTCCAGCCAGCGCTCGTTGAACTTGTCGACTGGCAGCCAGAACTGGTGGGGGTCGGCGGTGTGGATGAGGACGGGGATCTTGAGGCGGGCGCAGGTCTGGAAGACGAGGTTGAAGCGGGGATCATCGATGTGGATGCGCTCGCCGCGAGTGTCCTTGAGGTCCATGCCGAAATTCTTGAAGAATTTCAGGCCGGCGGCGCCGTTTTTGACATCCTGTTCGAGTTGAGCGGCGGCGCGCTGGGCGTACGCGGGATTGTCGATGTCGGAGAAATCGAGATTCGCGAAGACGACGAAGCGGCCGGGGGCGGCGGCGCGGGAAGAGCTGACGGCTGTTTTGAGGCGCTCGCCAAAGCCGCCGCTCAGGTTCACCATGACGCGGAGGTTGAGGGCGTCCATATCGGCAACGAGCTTCTGGTAGCCCTCAGGGGGCATGGGGAAGCGCTGGTGGTTATGGACGTCCACGAAAGCGAATTTGGCGCGGGTGCGCGGGTGTTCCGGAACGACGAGGGAGGACTTGGGTGTGTACTCCTCAGTGGACATGGATTGGGCGAAACAGAGAGCCGCGGATCCCAGGAGAGCGATGAGCCAGCGCATGGTTCCTCTGAGTATAGACGGAACGAATCGGGGCGAGACTGGCAGGTGGGCGGGGCGGGACTGAGGAATCAGGCGTCGGAGCCGGGCCGGCGGCTCATGATGTAGGCCTGAACCGTTCCGGCGACGCCGATGCAGAGGGTGGGAGCGCCGCTGGCGAAGTCACTGAATGCGACACGGGAGGCGCCGTGAATCAGGCTGAGGACGCCAGCCGTCATCAGTAAGACCATAATTCCAGACATCCTAGTCTGCATTTCAATTTTAGAATAGGCCGGGCGGGGCAACCTTACAACCCTCAAAAGATAGGTTTAGCGCGTTTAATCTGCGCCTCACAAGCCCTGGCGTTGCAGGGCGCCGATGGCGTCGTAGAGCTGGCGGGTGAGCTCGGTGCGGGCGGAGGGGGGCAAGCCTGCGGTCGGGATGGGGTCACCGATCCGCAGGGTGACCGGGCCGGGCCTGAGCTGGTGGCCATGAATGGGCAGGACGTCGCCGATGCCGTTGATGGCAATGGGGACGAGTGGTACGCCACCCTTGATGGCGAGGTAGGCGGCGCCGTCTCTGAACGGCTGGAGCTGGCCGTCTTCGCTGCGGCCGCCTTCCGGGAAGACGAGCATGGAGAGACCCTTTTCGTGCATGGCTTTACCGGCGGCGCTCAGGACCCTGAGGGCAGCGCGCGGGTCTTCGAGGGGAACGCTGATATTGCCGGCGCGTCCGAGGTGGCCGCCGAGGAGCGGGATGGCGAAGAGCTCCTTCTTGGCGAGAAATCGGAAGTTGACCGGGACGTGCGTGAGCAGGACCGGCGTATCCATATAGCTAATGTGGGTGGGACAGACGACGTAGCTGGCGTGGGGATCGAGCTTCTCCAGGCCCACCACTTTGACTCGGGCGCCAGCGGCGCCGAGTAGCATGCGGGCCCAGACGCGGGCGATGGCGAGTTGCCTGCGGCCGTCTGGATCAAACGGGGCGGCGAAGAGGCTGATGGAGCCCATGACGGCGGTGGAGAGGATGACAAGCGGGGCGCGGACGAGTACGGCGAAGAGGTAGCGCAGGGTCGACATGGGCAGAAACCAGATTATCCCACGAGCAGGGCGCGGGCCTCGCCAACCAGGTAGAGGGAGCCGGTGATAAAGATGGCATCGGCGGGATCGGCGTCACGGAGTAGGGCGAGAGCCTCGGGAACGGCGGCAGTGACGCGGGCGCGGGACTCGCCGGAGAGTTGGCGGATCTCTTCAGCGGGGAAGGCGCGGGCCTGGTTGGGGGTGGTGAAGATGAGCTCGGCGGCCAGGGGGAAGAGGGTGGGCCCGATCAGGGAGAGGTCTTTATCCCGCATGGCGGCGAAGATCATCCAGACGCGGCGCTGGTGGTGGAAGTGGCGGATGTAGCCGGCGAGGGCGCGGGCGCCGGCGGGATTGTGGGCGCCGTCGAGGAAGAGATCGGGAGAGCGGCTGAGCAGTTCCAGGCGGCCTGGCCATTGGGTGGCGCGGATGCCAGCCTCGATTTGAGTGGAAGCGTAGCCGAGTTGGGAGAGGGCGGCGATGGCGGTGAGGGCGTTTTCCACCTGGTGTGCGCCGATGAGGGGGCAGTGGATATCGAGCCGCTGGCCGTCCGGGCCGTGGACCTCAAAACGACTGCCGGTGGCGTTCAAGCTGAGATGCTCGACGCGCCACGAGGCGGCGCTGACGAGCGGGGCGTTGATGGCGGCGGCGCGCCGCTGGAGGACGTGGAGAGCCTCGGCGTGCTGGCGGGCGATGACGGCGGGGCGTCCGGGCTTGAGGATGCCTGCCTTTTCGGCGGCAATTTCGGGGATAGTATAGCCGAGGAACTTCTCGTGATCGAGGTCTATGGGGGTAATGACGGAGAGTGCCGGATCTACTGTGTTGGTGGCGTCCAGGCGGCCGCCCATACCCGTTTCGAGGACCACGGTTTGACAGCCGCGGGCGCGGAAGAGGAGGAACGCCATGGCGGTGACGGTCTCGAAATAGGTGGGGTGCATATCGATGGCGCCGGCGGCGATCAGGCGTTCCGAGGTGAGATGCACCTCCTGGAACGCGCCGGCGAATTCATCGGGCGAAACGGGCTGGCCGTCGATTCGGATGCGCTCGGTGGGCTCGACGAGGTGGGGTGAGGTGAAGAGGCCCGTGCGAACGCCGGCCTCGCGGATGGTGCGCTCGATGAAGGCGCACGTGGAGCCCTTGCCGTTGGTGCCAGCGATGTGGATGACGCGAGCGGTGTGCTGGGGCTGGCCGAGTGCGTCGAGCACGGTGGAGATGCGTTCCAGGCCGAACTTGATGGACTTGAACTCGTTGCCCAGGGCGTAGAGGAATTGGACGGATTCGGGGTAGAGGCTCATGGTTGGGGGCGGCCATGCCACGGGGCAGGACCCGGGAAGGAGTGCGGAGGGAGTCTGGCGAACAACTCCCAGTCGTCGGCGCGGGTACGAACCTCTCGCTCGGCGGGGCCGGTGGAGCCGGGGAGGTTGTCGAGGTCGTGGGCTGCCAGAGGGAGTCGCTGTTCCAGGGCGGCTGCGCGGCTGCGAGGTTGGGCCTCGGGGAGGGCGGGGCTATTGGTTGGTATGGATGAGTCCAAAGGCGTCACCCCAGGGTAGTGGCCGGATTTTCATTTGCTATCGTACCAAGCCGGATTGGGCGCCCAATTCCGAAAGCGGGGGAGAATTGGGATAGTGAGGAGGGGACATCGTCTTTTTGGGAAGATGGTGCGTCTGATGAATAGACACGAAGAGGATCCGGATTGATATTCCGAGAGGTTGAAGATCGCGATCTGGTGTTGCGGGCCCGGAAGGGCCGGGTGGACGCCTACAACGCACTTGTCTCCCGCTGGGAGACGAGGATCTATAACTATCTCTACCGGTTCACGGCGAACCCGGAAGACGCGATGGACGTGAGCCAGGACACGTTCCTCAAGGCCTACCAGAATCTGGCGAGGCTGGACGACGCGGGGCGATTTGGGCCGTGGCTGTACCGGATTGCGCACAATGAGGCGATCAGCCATCTGCGGCGGCGAAAGCCGGAGGCGGAGCTGGTGGACCGGGCGGTGGGCGGCTCGCATGGCGGGCGGATGGCGCCGGTGGAAGTGACGATCGCGGTGGAATCGGCGTTGAGCCGATTGTCCGAAGAGCAGCGGGAAGCGGTGGTTTTGAAGGTGTACGAAGGATTCAAATTCGACGAGATCGCGGAGATATTGGAGTGCCCGGCATCGACGATCAAGTCGCGGGTGTACACGGGGCTGGAGTTGCTGAAAGCGATTCTGGCGCCGGTGGTGCGAGGTGCGGAGGGATGAACATGACGTGTCAGGAATTCGATTGGAAGGGTTTTGCCCTGGACGAGATCACGGCTCCCGACCGGCGGCGCATGGAAGAGCATTTGCTGACCTGCGCCGCCTGCGGCGAGGAGTTGGAGAGCATCCGGCTGACGATGACGGCGATGAAGCGGCTGCCAGCGATGACGCCGCCGCGGCGGATCTCGTTTGTCTCCGATCCGGTATTTGAGCCCTCGTGGTGGCAGCGGTTTTTGAGCTCGGGTCCGAAGCTGGGGTTTGCGTCGGCGGCGATGCTCTCGCTGGCGATAGTGGCGCACGGGGTGGCGACGCGGCCGCAGATGGTGAACGTGGCGCCTACGCCCGTTCAGCAGGTGGCGCAGCAGGCCGCGCCGCAGATTTCGGCAGATGAGATCCGGGCGCAGGTGCTGGCCGAGGTCTCGGCGAAGCTGACCGAGCAGGAGAAGCGGTCGGAAGAGCGGCGGCAGGCGGATATGACCGACGTGAAGAACGCGTTTGACCTGATGCACAAGCGGATCAACGCCAATGTTCTGAGCGCGGCGCGATATGGAGGCGACTGATGCGGGCAATCGGGTGGGCGTTGCTGGTGATGATGACGCCGCTGGCGGCGCAGCGCGGCACTCCGTCGCGGGGTGAGATCTCGGCGATGGAGCGGAGTTTCGACCAGAGGCTGCAGCGGTTTAGCTTTGAGGCGCCGATGGAACTGCTGGGCATGACTCGCGGGCTGTATCTGCCGGCGTATGGCGCGGTATTCACGGCCGAGGTCAATCTGGTGCAGACGCCGGGGATCTCGCCGTTCCGGCCGTCGATTTCCAAGGAAGATGTCGCGCGGATCCGGGCCGCGAAGGTGAAGCGGCTGCCGGAGCTGAAGACGATGATGCGGGAGATGCTGCTGACCTCGGCGGGGTCTTTGGACCGGTTGCCGCTGGACGAGCAGATGGTGCTGGGCGTGTCGCTGTTTTACAGTTCATGGGAAGAAAGCGCTGGGTTGCCGCGCGTGATCACAATGCAGGCGCAGAAGCGGACGCTGCTGGATGTGGCGACGAACCGGATGGCGCGCACATCGCTGGATTCGATCATTCAAACACGGGAAGAGCAGTAACGATGAGGCTGGGCGAAATCCTGATCGAGCGCGGGCAGTTGAACGCCGAGGATCTGGAGCGCAGCCTGGAGATGCAGCGGGAGCGCGGCGACAAGCTGGGGCGAATCCTGGTGGACCTCGGTTTTGTGGCGCACCGGGACGTGGTGGCGGCGCTGGCTTCGCAGTTGAACCTGGCGGTGGCAAAGTTGGAAGGGCCGCCGCTGGTATCGCCGGAGACGGAGCGGCTCTCGGCGCGGTTTCTGCGGCAGGCGCGGGCGGTGCCGCTGCGGATGGAAGACGGCGCGCTGGTGCTGGCGATGGCGGATCCGCTGGACTTTGCGACACTGGCGGCGGCGCGCTCGGCGACAGGGCTGCGGGTGCGGGCCGAGATCGCGGTGGAGAGCGAGCTGGCTGATGTGATCGAGCGGTTTTACGCCGAAGAGCAGCGCAGCGAAGTGGATCTGACGCGCGATGGCGACGAGAACGCGGCAGACCTGGAACATCTGCGGGACATGGCGAGCGAGGCGCCGGTGATCCGGCTGGTAAACGCCATGATCGCGCAGGCGGTAGAGAAGCGTGCGAGCGACATTCACATCGAGCCATTTGAGAAGGACTTCAAGGTGCGGTTCCGGGTGGACGGTGTGCTGGTGGAGCAGGAGGCGCCTCCGCGCGAGTTGAAGGCGGCGGTGATCAGCCGGTTGAAGCTGATGGCGAAGCTGAATATCGCGGAGCGGCGGCTGCCGCAGGACGGGCGCATCAAGGTGAAGACGATGGGACGCGAGGTGGATCTGCGCGTCTCGACGTTGCCGACTCTCTACGGTGAGAGCGTCGTCATGCGATTGCTGGATCGCAGCGCGGGCGATTTCTACGACCTGCGGAATTTGGGATTTGACGAGCACATGCTGGCGCGGATGACCCACTTCACGTCGTTGCCGCACGGCATCTTCCTGGTGACGGGGCCGACGGGCAGCGGCAAATCCACCACTCTGTATTCGGCGCTGAAACGGATCAATGGCAGTGACAAGAAGATCATCACCATTGAAGATCCGGTGGAGTATCAGATGGACGGGATCAACCAGATCCACGTCAACACGCAGATCGGGCTGACGTTTGCAATGGGGCTGCGGCACATTGTGAGGCAGGATCCGGACGTGATCATGGTGGGCGAAATTCGCGACCGGGAGACGGCGGATGTGGCGATCCGGTCGGCGCTGACGGGCCACTTTGTGTACTCCACGCTGCATACGAACGACGCGCCGAGCGCCATCACGCGCATGACGGACATGGGCGTGGAGAACTATCTGATCTGCTCATCGCTAGTGGCCGTGCTGGCACAGAGGCTGGTGCGGTTGATTTGCCCGTTCTGCAAGGAATCGGCGGGGGAGCGGCTGACGCCTCTAGGCGATCTGATCCCAACATTCAAGGGCGCCGGTTGCGAGCGCTGCCACGGCTCCGGGTATCTGGGACGCGTGGGGATTTTCGAGCTGATGGAGCTGAATGACCGCATCCGTAAGATGATCATGGGGAATGCGGACGCGGCGGATCTGACGCGGGCGGCGCGTGAGAACGGAATGCGGAATCTGCGGGAGGATGGCTGGCTGAAGGTGTCGCAGGGCGTGACGACGGCGGAAGAAGTGATGCGCGTGACGCAGGAGTTCTAAGGCGCAATGACTGCCTATCACTTCAGAGCGGTGTCGAGCGACGGCAAGTCGCGCACCGGCACGCTTTCGGCCGAAGACGAGAAGCGCGTAGCGCAGGAGCTGCGCAAGCAGGGCCTGATCCCGCTGTATATCGGGCTGACGCCGCAGGGAAAGAGCGAGCTGGCGCTGCCCAAATTCCACTTTGGGCGCAAGCGCGATGTGCTGTTCTTCACGCAGGAGCTCTCCACGCTGTTGAACGCGGGCGTACCGCTGGACCGGGCGATTTCGATCACGAGCGAGCTGGGCGAGAAGGCCGAGTTTCGCGGTGTGGTGAACGATATTCTGCGGACTCTGAAGGGTGGCAAGTCGCTGGCGGATTCGCTGGCGACGAAGCCGGACTACTTCCCGGCGATCTACGTGAACATGGTGCGGGCGGGGGAGGCGTCGGGCTCGCTGGCGTCGATTTTTGAAAGGCTGAGCGAGTATGAGAAGACGCGGGACGAGTTGCGCGGCTACATCATCAGCTCGATGGTGTATCCGGCGCTGCTGACCGTCGTGGGCTTTGGTTCGATCTTCACGCTGATGTACTTCGTGGTGCCGCGGTTTGCACAGGCGTTCACGGTCTCGAACATGAAGCTGCCGTTCATGACGCAGTTGCTGATGGATACGAGCGCGTATGTCAAGGCGTACGGGTTGTGGTTCCTGGGCGGGCTGGCGGCGGCAATAGTGCTATTCAAGAGTTATGTCTCCACGTCGGACGGCAAATACTGGTGGGACGGGTTCCGGCTGAAGCTGCCGCTGCTGGGCGACGCGCTGCGGAAGGCGGAGACGGCGCAGTTCACGCGCGCGATGGGGACTCTGATATCGAACGGCGTGCCTTTGGTTCAGAGCTTGAATATCTCGCGGGGCATCATGACGAACAAGCGCATGGCGGACTCGCTGGAGCTCGTGGCGCAGGGTGTGAAGCGAGGCGAGGGCTTGGCATCGCCGCTTTCGGCAGCGGGGATGTTTCCGCCGCTTACGGCGCACCTGGTGGCGATCGGCGAAGAGACCGGGCGGCTGGATACGATGTTTTTGCGGGCTGCTGATATATACGACGCGGACACGAAGGCGGCGATCAAGCGATTCACGTCGCTGTTTGAGCCGCTGATTATTCTGGTGATGGGCGTGGCGGTGGGTGCGTTGATTTTGAGCATGCTGCTGGCCATCACCGGGATCAACGAAATGGCGATGTAATGTTTGGGAGAGGTAGGCGCCAAGATGAGAAAAATTCAGATTGAACGGAGCCGCGCGCGGCGCGGCATCACGCTGATTGAGATGCTGGTGGTGCTCACCATCATCGCGCTGTTCGCGGCGCTGGTGGCGCCGAAGATGCTGGGTCAGGGTGACAAGGCGCGCGTGACGGCGGCGCGGGCGCAGATCAACTCGTTCATGACGGCCCTGGGCGCCTACAAGCTGGACACGGGGTTGTATCCGAGCACGGAGATGGGGCTGACGTCCCTGCGCAACAAGCCTCAGAATGTTCCGCAGTGGCAGGGCCCGTATCTGCCGCAGGACGTGCCGCTGGATCCCTGGGGCCGGGCCTACATCTACAAGTATCCGGGCGAGCACAACGCAGAGGAGCCGGAGATCATCTGCCTGGGCGCGGACGGCCAGCCGGGCGGTGAAGGCATCATGGCCGACATCGTCAGCTGGAAGGCCCAGTAGGCGTACTCGATGAACAGGGCGCGCAGGGCGCGGCGGCAGAGCGGCGTCACGATGATCGAGATGCTCATCGTGGTGGTGATCGTCGGGCTGCTGGCGGCGCTCACTTATCCGAGCATTGCGTCGGGGCTGGACGCCATCCGTCTGCGCACGGCGTCGGATACGACGGCCACCTTTCTGACTCAGGCGATGACGCGCGTGGAGCGCTCGCAGCAGCCGGTGGAGATGCTGTTCCAGCGCGGGTCGCGGCGCCTGCTGATGGCGAGCGTGGTGATGCCGCACCGGCCCATGGAAATGCTGCTGCCGGAGGGTGTCACGGTGACGCACATTTATCCGGAGCCGCCGGGCGAGCCGCCGGAGCTCGTGAGCGTGGTGCTGATGCCGGGGGCGACCTTTCCCGCGTTGCGCGTGGAGCTGGTGAACCCGCGCGGGCAGCGGCGGCTGGTGCGGATTGACCCACTGGCCGGCGTGCCGGTGGTGGAAGTGCCATGAGACGGAAGGGCTTCACCTTATTAGAAGTTATGGTGGCCACGCTGCTGATGGGCATCGCGGTGGCGGGGCTGATGGGCGGGCTGCGGACATCGTTGAGCAACGCGGCGCGGTTGACGGATTCGGCGCGCGGCACGGCGCTGGCGCGCCGGCAGATGGACGAATTGCTTGCCATACGGGATCTGCCGAAGGGCGTTCCGATGGAAGGGCTCTATCCCCTTGAGGCCACGGGTGGGGTGGAGGCGGGCTGGCGGGCGCGCGTGCTGCCGTTTGAGAGCCAGGCGATGCCGGGGCAGATGCCGGCCGTAGGCACGCGGATGCTGGAGCGGATTGAGCTGCGGGTGTGGTGGAAGAGCGGCGGGCAGGTGCGGTACGTGGAGCTGAGCGCCTACCGCGGGGCGCGCGTGCGGCCGCAGGATCTGGCGGCTCTGCGGGCGCTGGGTGGCGGGGAATGAGTCGGCGCGGGCAGGCGGGCATGACGCTGATCGAGGTGCTGATTGCAGTGAGCCTGCTGAGCCTGTTGTCGGTGGGGATGCTGTTCTCGATCCGTGCAGGACTGACGGCGATGGAGGCGTCCAACCGGCGGATTGTGGCGAACCGGCGGGCGGTGGGGGCGCACCGTATCCTGGAGCAGCAGGTGGCCGGGTTTTTGCCGGTGATGGCGAGGTGCGGATCAAATCCGATGGGGGCCACGGGGGCTCCTGTCCCTTACTTTCAGGGGATGCCGGCGGTGATGCGGTTTGTGACGACGTATTCGCTGCAAGGGGCGGCGCGGGGCGTGCCACAGATCGTGGAGATCTTCGTGATTCCGGGTCAGGACGGACAGGGCGTGCGGCTGGTTGTGAATGAGACGCCGTATATGGGGCCGGTGGGGGCTGGTTTTCTTTGCGGGCCGGTGGCGGGCGATCCGGAGGCGGGGGCTGCGCTGCCCGTGTTTCCGCCGGTGCAGCCTTCGCCGCGGTCGTTTGTTTTGGCCGACCGGCTGGCGGGGTGCAGGTTTTCCTATCTGGAGTCGATTGAGCCGCAGCAGGAGAAGTGGTTGCCGCGCTGGGTGCGGATGGATTACTGGCCAAAGGCCGTGCGGATAGAGATGATGCCTCTGGAGCCGGACGCGTCGAAGGTGCCGCCGATGACGTTCACGGGGCTGATCCGGCCGAACCGGGCGGTGGGGGAGCAGTATGAGTTTTAGGGGGGCACGGCGCGGCGGGGCGCTGCTGATGGTGCTGTGGCTCTCGGCTGCGTTGTCGGCGATTGCTCTGTCTGTCGCGTTGAGCGTGCGGAGCGAGCTGACGCGGGCCGACACGGCGATGGAAGGGCTGCGGGCGTACTATCTGGCGTGCGGGGCGGCGGACCGGGCTGTGAACTACATGATCTACGGTCCGGGGCCGCGGAATGAAGCTGGCGCGCCGCGGTTTTGGGAGCAGGGGATGCCGTTGTTGCGGATGCCCTTTCCGGAGGGCGAAGCGGCGGTGGAAGTGATCCCGGAATCGGCGAAGCTGAACGTGAACCAGGCGACGGAGCGCGAACTGGTGATGCTGCTGACCGTGCTGGGGGTGCCGCCGGAGGGCGTGCAGCAGGCCGTGATGGCCATCGTGAACTGGCGGGGCGGCGCGGGCGGGCCGTTCGATCAGATGTATTTGGCGCGCACTCCGTCTTTTCGGGCGCCGCATGCGTCAATAGAACAGATCGAAGAACTCATGTCGATTGCCGGAATTACTCCAGAACTGTTTAATGGCGGCTACACGCGGACGCTGCAGGGCGCGCTGATCCCGCGGGCGGGGTTGCGCGATTGCCTGTCTGTGTATAGCGCGAGCACGGGGCTGGATATCAACACGGCGGATCCGGCAGTGATGCTGGCGCTGGGCGCTCCTCCGCAGGGTGTGGAGGCATTGGTGAACCTGCGGCGGCAGATGCCCATCCGGCAGGCGCAGATGGGCGCGGCGCGGGGGTTGCTTGGCCCGGCGGCTGGACGATTCCGCCTGGGTGGTGAGAGTATTTATACGCTTCGGGCCACGGCCCGGATGAGACGTCCGGATGGCGTGCTTTCGGACCTGCGGCGGACGGTGGCGATGACGGTTCAGATTTATTCCAGGAGCTCTCCCGACCTCTACCGCGTACTCGCGTGGCAGGATCAGGCGGCGGGACAGCCGTTGTTCTCAGTGTGGCCGCAATGACTCAATCCTGGCTGCGAACCATGGCGCGCTTCGGCGCGGGCGCGGGGATTGTCGTGGGCGAGCAGGATCTGACGGTGCACCTGGCGCGGGTGCGGCCCAATGGCGCACGGCTGGTGGCGGCGCTGCGGATTGAGAACTACCGCGAGCGGCCCGCGGCTGAGTGGGGCGCGGAGTACACTGCCTGGCTGAAGCAGAACCAGGCGAAGCATCTGGCGGCGCTGGTGGTGCTGCCGCGGCATGAAGTGATTGTGCGGCAGGTGCAGTTGCCCGGCGTGGCGGATGAGGATGCTGCGGCAGCGATCCGATTTCAGATCGACAGCTTGCATCCCTATCCCGAGGGAGAAGTGGCGTACGACTTCCAGCGCGCGGGGCGCACCGAGACGTTCGTGGTGGCCATCGCGCAGCGGGCGGTGATCGATTTCTATACGGCATTGTTTGCCGAGGCGGGGATTCCGCTTTCGGGCTTGACCTTTTCTGGAGGCGCCGTATACCCGGCGTTGCGGCTGTTTGGCGCCCCTCCGGCGGAGGGTGTGATGGCGGCGCCGGCGTTGACGGCGGGGCTGGACGAGATCTACGAACTGTACGGCGAGAGCCCGTCGTGCCGGCTGTTTTCGGCCGAGTTTGAAGGCCCGCTGGAGCAGGCGGTGACGCTGGCGGCGGCGGAAATGCGTTTGGAACCGGGGACGGAGCCGCGGGACCTGATGGACCTACTGCCGAAGTGGCAATCGGCGCCGGAGGGGACGGATTTCTCCGAGGCTGGTGTGTCGCGGCTGGCGCTGCCCTGGGCGGCGGCACTGGCGGCGGCGTGTCCGCGGCTGGGGGTTCCGGTGAACCTGCTGCCCGTGGAATTGCGGACCGTCTCGTCTCGGGCTGTATATGTGCCTACCATCGTGCTAGGCGTGATCCTGCTCTTTCTGACGGGTGCTCTGCTGTTGCAGCGGGCGTGGATGGATCAGCGGTATTCCGGGCTGCTGGCCAGCGAGGTGTCGCGGTTGGAGCCGCGGGCCAAGCAGGTGGCTATCCTGGACAAGCAGATCGCCGAGGCCAGCGAGCGGATGCAATTGCTGGACGGATACCGGAAGCAGACGAAGGCGAATCTGGATATCGTGCTGGAGTTGACGCAGACGCTGCCGCCGCCGGCGTGGATCATGTCGTTGCAGATCGATCCGAAGCAGGTGGTGATCGGCGGGGAATCTGAGCAGGCGGACACGCTGTTGAAGAAGCTCGATGCGTCGCCGCGGCTGATCGGGTCTGAATTCACGATGCCGTTGGCGCGGACCAGCAGCGGCGAGATCTTCCGGATCAAATCGAACCGGGAAGGGGCCGCCAAGTGAAGCCGCTGAGCGACCGCGACAAGAAGCTGCTGGCGCTGTGGGCGGTGGTGGTGATGGGGGCTGTGTATTTCTGGCCGTCTAGCACCGACACGGGAACGGTGGACGCGGTGCAGAGCGTGGAGCTGACGGAGAAGCGCGTGGCGCGGCTGCGGCGGCTGGCGGCCGCGGCGCCGGGGCGGCAGGAGATCCTGAAGAAGGTCAGTGACGAGTTGGTGAAGCGCGAGAAGGGCCTGATAGTGGCCGAGACCGCGCCTCAGGCCCAGGCACAACTCTTGCAGATAGTGCGGCGCGTGGCACAGGCGCAGCAGCCGGCGCTGGTGTTCAAGGGCACGGAGTTCGCCGCGCCGCGGCCGCTGGGCCAGAGCTACGGCGAGGTGGTGATGACGGTTTCGATGGATGCCGGCATCGAGCAGGTGATCAATTTTCTGGCCGACATCGGCAATCAGGCTGAGTTGATCTCGGTTTCCGAACTGCAAATGACGCAAGTTACGGGCAAGCAGAAGCTGGTCCCGGTGCGGGTGACGTTCACGGGAATTGTGCCGCGCAAGCTGGCGCCGGAGCGGAAAGGGGGGCAGGCGTTTTGACACGCAATCTGGTTCTCCTGAATCTGCTGTTGATGGCGCTGATCGGGCTGGTGAGCTGGCGGTTGTGGGCGAGCTATGAGGAATCGATGCGGCGGCAGAAAGCGTTCCTGAGCGCACCATCGCCGGCGGCGCCGCCTGCGATGGTGGTGATTCCGCCTCCGCCGGGGCAGGTATCGGCGGCGAACTACTACGATATTGCGGCGAAGCTGCCGTTCAGCAAGGACCGCAATCCGGTGGTGGTGTTGGAAGTTGTGGCGCCCAAGCCGATGCCGGCGCTGCCGAAGTACTACGGCATGATGAACTTCGGCGGAGCGCCGAAGGTGATCATGGCGTTGACGCCAGGCGGTCCGCAGAAAAGCTATGTGGCCGGAGACAAGGTGGGCGATTTCAAGCTGGTGACCATCGCCTCGGCGGGCTTGATCTTCGATTGGGACGGCAAGCAGGTGGCGGCGCGGTTCGAAGAGATGCGGGATACGACGCCGCCGGAGCAGCGGCAGCAGACGGCACAGAGCGGCGCGCCGCCACCACCTGCCGCCGGAAGCGCAGTGGCGAGCGTGGCGCCGGTGACGGCCGTGGCCGGCGGCTCGGCGCAGAAGCCGGGTGTGGACGTGGGCGAAGGACTGAAGGGATGCGTAGCGGGCGACAGTTCGCCGGCGGGCGCAGTGGTGGATGGCTACCGCAAGGTAATAGCGCAGACTCCGTTTGGAGGAAGCTGCCGGTGGGAAAAGGTGAAATAGGCAATGAAGACGATGATGGTTGGCTTGATGATGGCGGGGCTGCTGAGTGTGAGCGGCCAGACGACGAGTGCTCCCAGGAAGCCGTCTGCCACGGTGCAGGGCCTGCCCGCGACGGCGGTAAAGACCGGCGAGGGTGAGTGGAAGTGGAAGGACCCGCAGGGTAAGTCCTGGATCTATCACAGCACCGCGTTTGGCTATGCGCGGGTGGAAGACGTCCCGGAGAAGGCGACCGGGGCGCAACTTGGATTGCGTGTCGTGGAAGTGAAGTCCGCCGAGGTGGTGTTCGAGCAGGCGACGCCGTTCGGCAAATCGCGTTGGACCCGGCCCGTAGCCGAGATGAACGCCGACGAGAAGGCGGCCCTTGAGGCCCATGAGAAAGCCGCCAAGCCGGCGCAATCCGCGAAGTAGACAGTGCGAGGTTCACCGATGCGTATCGTCCGATTCCGAATACCCGAAATAGCGCTGGCCGTGGCCATGACGGTGGCTCACCTGCCGCTGGCGCAAGCGATGCAGGCGCCGCCCGCAGCGCCGCCGGTGGTGGTGCCGCCGGGATTCGGCGCAAGGATCATGACGCCGGAGCAGGCCAATCCGCAGCAACCCCAACCGGCGGCCCCCGGCGCGCGTCCGGCGACGACGGCGGCGCAAGTGGGCCAGCCGTTGCAGGCCTCGCCGGGCACGCCCATGAACGTGATGCAGTTGCAGAACGTGAGCCTGGTGGAGGTAGTGGACTTCCTGGCGCGTGAACTGAAGATCAACTACATCATGGATAAGAATGTGGGCGGCGGCGTGACGTTGAACACCTACGGTCCGGTGAAGGACATGGACAAGCGCGCGCTGCTGGACACGGTGCTGCGCATCAACGGGGCGGCGATGGTGCAGACGGGCGATATCTACCGCATCGTGCCGCTGCAGGATCTGTCGCATATGCCAGTGAACCCGGAGCAGGATGTGAAGGACATCCCGGCTGACGACCGGCCGATGCTGAATCTGATCTTCCTGAAGTACGCCAACGTGGACGAGCTATCCAAGCTGATCGGCGAGTTTCTGGGGCCTCAGGGCAAGGCCTGGGCGTATGCGCCGGCCAATCTGCTGCTGGTGCTGGACGGACGCCGCAGCATGAGACGCACGATGGAGATGGTGGCGCTGTTCGATAGCGATGTGCTGGCCAAACAGCGTGTAAAGCTCTTCGATCTCAAGCACAGCCGGCCGACGGACATGGCGAAGGAGATGGAGGGTCTGCTGAAATCCATGTCGCTCAGCAAAGAGATGGCGTCGGTGAAGTTCGTGCCAGTGGACCGGATCAACACGCTGATCGCCGTGGCGCCGAATCCAGGTGTGTTTGAGCAGATTCAGGAATGGGTGAACCGCCTGGATGTGAAGGTGAAGGGGGCGTCGGGCAAGGCGGACAACTATGTTTATCGGGTGAAGTACAGTCGGGCCGATTCGCTGGCGTATTCGATCATGATGCTCTATGGCGGCGGCATGGGCATGGGCGGCTATGGCATGGGTGGCATGGGCATGGGCGGGATGTACGGCGGCATGGGTGGTGGCGGCATGTACGGCGGCGGCATGTACGGTGGCCAGCCGATGATGGGCGGAACCATGACCGGATACGCCGCCAATGCGCAGAGTGCGATGGGCGGCGGTGGCGGTCTGGGCGTGGGGCCTCAGGGCGCACCCGGTACCGGTATGGGTGCGGTGACCACTCCGGGCGGCGATATGACAGGATCCTATCTGGGCATGATGGCAATGGGCGGCGGTATGGGCAAGGGTCCGCGCGTGGTGCCGAACCCCACGGACAACTCGCTGCTGATTCTGGCGACGCCAGAGGAATATGACAGCGTCACGAAGATGCTAACCGAGTTGGATATCCCGCCGCGCCAGGTTCTGATCGAAGCGCGGATCTACGAAGTGAAGCTGACGGGCGCGCTGCAGTGGGGTTTGAACTGGTACATCAGTCATAAGAACGATACGCCGCCGGCTGGCAGCACGGAGCCAAATTCGCGGTCGAGCACGGCCAATTTCGTAAGTTCGGCGCTGACGCTGAGCTCCGGGGCGCTTCTCAGTCAGAGCAAACAGATTCTGGCGACGCTCTCGCTGCAGGACGTGGCGACGAAGACGAAGGTGATCTCCACGCCGAGTATCATCGCCACCGACAGCATCCCGGCCTCGATCAACGTTGGCAGTGAAGTGCCCACGCTGACAGCGCAGGCCGTCACTGGCGCGCAGCAGGGCGGCAATTCACTTTTCGCCAACAGCATCTCGAATCGCAAGACCGGCGTGACGCTCACGATCACGGCGCGGGTGAATCCCAGCGGTGTGGTCACCTTGATCATTAATCAGGAGGTCAGCTCGCCGGTGCCTCCGGCGGTGGGTGGCATCCAATCCCCCAGTTTCAGCCAGCGGACCTTGCAGACCCAGGTGACGGTGCAGGACGGCGACATGATCGCCATCGGCGGCATCATCAACGAGACGAATGGCGAGACCTCCAGTGGCATCCCGCTGCTGCACCGGCTACCGGGCATCGGCTGGGCGTTTGGGAACAAGGCGTTCAACAAGGAACGCACGGAGTTGGTGGTGTTCATCACGCCCCGCGTGATTTACGACACTAACGAGATGGCTGATGCTACCGACGAGCTGATCAGCAACATGAAGCGGTTGCAGAAGATCATGCGGTAAGCAGGACGGCGCAACTCTGTCCGTGCGGAAAAGGTTCCACTGCGAGTTATACGCGGCTGGCATTGGTGAAAGCGGACATCCACCAGAGCTATGTTGTGGGTCCCGACGGCACGGCCCGCTGATTTCGGCGTTGCGGATTCCGCCGCGCGCCGCGCTGCCGGCCAAAGGTAGCTTCTCTCGAAAGCTGTGATAGTTGCCTTAGAATAGGACCTGCATGACGGAAATGCTTGACTGGCGGGTATAGGGCATGCTTAAATGCCAAGAGTAGGGAAGTACTGCCCTTCTTTCGTGGGAGAACTGCAAGTTTAATCGCTTGACGGGGACTCTGCGGAGATGATATGAGTAAGCTGACTGCGTCGCAGGAATTGCACTCATGGCTGGCAAGGATCCCGCGGGCACAGAGAAGAAAGATTTACAGATCTAAATGAGGATTCACCAAGGAAGATCGAGTTTGACCACGGAGGGCAGATGCTCAGCTGTTTCGCTGAAGCATCGCACCGACGCGGCGCGCTCGACGGCATGGATCCCGACTACTACTTCCAAAGAGGCTCAGGTTGAAGAAATCCTTCATCAATTCAAATCCGCATCTTCACAAGGAGAAGGAAATGGTTGAATTTCGTAAAGCGTTGCTGGTGTTGACCGGCCTGGTCGTCCTGACCGGTCTTGTCAGCGCACAGACGACCCCCCTTCAGTGCACGGCAAACGCCGGCGTTCCGCCGATCGCGCGTGCAGAGGGCGTAGCAGAAGAAGTCGGTCAGGTTATTATCAATTGCGTGGGTGGGGCCTCGACCCCCAGCCCGGATTTGAACATCCCGACCATTAACGTTCAGATCTTCCTGAACACCAACATCACCAGCCGCCTGCTCGACTCGACCGGCACGCGTTCGGAAGCCCTGCTTCTGATCGACGAGCCGTCTCCCGCCGAGCAGATTGAAGCCGCCGGCGTTCCGAACGTCGCGACCTTCAAGGCTGTCGGCAACGGCGTTTACAAGAACGGCGTTCACCCGACGGTGTTTGGTGCGCAGCAGGCTTCGCCGAACTCGCTGGTTTGGTTGAACATCCCGTTCGACCCCCCCGGCACCTCCGGCAACCGCGTGCTTCGTCTTGTCAACGTTCGCGCCAACGCGAACCAGCTCGGTGTGGGCGCCAGCTTGATCCCTAACCAGATCAGCATGTTCATCTCGATCTCCGGCACGGCGTCTCTCGCTCTCAACAATCCGCAGCTCACTGTTGCCTTCATCCAGCCTGGCATGAAGTTCTCGGCCACCTCCGCGACGTACAATCAGTGCGAACCGGGCACCAAGAGCTACAAGATCAGCTTTGCTGAGCTGTTCGGCACCGCGTTCCGCCATCAGCGGTCCGTTGGCAACCAGAACATTCCTGGCAGCATCTACAACACTGAGTCCATGTTCTACAGCTCGGCCTTCACCACCGTTGGTGCAGTCGGAGCTGGTATCGCAACTCAGGGCACCCGCCTCAGCGCGCGGTTCTCGAATGTTCCTGCCAACGTGACCATCACGGTTCCGGTGGGCATCGACAGCCACATCAGAGATGCCAATGGCGTCGTAACGCAAGTGAACGATACAGGGACGTTGGTTGCCTCTGGAACCAATGGCTCCACGGCCAACGCAACCACTGGTGTGGTCACCCTCACCGGCGGCGCAGGCGCGGCTGTTTGGGAAGTCCTGACCTCTAATCCGGGTGCGATTTCCACGTTCGTTGCTACCGTGTCCGTCACCTACACCGCGAACCCGCTGCCGGGTCTCGGAACCGCAACGGTTGCTGGCAACTACGCGCCTGTCGCCGCGACGCTGACTGCTTCCACGGAAGCTGCTCCTCGTTTCGTCGAGAATCCGCAGTCCGCCACCACCTTCACCATCAACTCCTGCCGCACGAACCTGCTCTTCCCGTTCGTGTCGAACCAGGCCAGCTTTGATACCGGTATTGCGATCAGCAACACCTCCAAGGATCCGTTTGGTACGGTTGCTCAGCGCGGCGCTTGCACGCTGAACTACTTCTCCGCCACCAACACCCCTGGCGCGCAGACCTCCGTTGTCATCAACGAAGGCGAGCAGCTGATCTTCAACCTGTCTCTCGGCAACGCCACCCAGAACATCACCCCGACGCCTGGGTTCCAGGGCTACATCATCGCGACCTGCAACTTCCAGTTCGCGCATGGCTACGCCTTCCTGAGCACCCCGACGCAGGGTGGCCTCGCACAGGGCTACCTCGCTCTGGTGATGGACAAGAACATGTACAGCACCGCTGACACCGCTACCCGCACGGGCGCGACGTCTGAGAAGCTGGACAACTAACCTGATCGCAAGATCAAACAGGAATCGGGAGGGGCTTCGGCCTCTCCCGGTTTTTTTTGCATCAAAAGCCGCCTTTCCCCGCGGCACGATTTAGTGCTATCCTGTGATTGGTTCCCGCCGCGTTCCTACCCCCCTTGTATCTTCCAACCTTGAGGTGCGCATGAATCTCCGCAAGATTCTCTTCCCCGCGTTCATCGGACTGTTTCTGCTCAGTTTTGCAGCCGATGCGCGCTACATCTTCGTCCTGCCGCCGGCCGGCGCCGCCAACCCTGTCCTTCAGGGATTCAGCGAACAGTTCATCTCGATGGGTGCGCCAGTTCCTGTTCCTCTCAACACCTTCCAGGTGTTCACGAACCTCACCGCCACCAAGGCCATCCTGATCTCCGCCGACACCACCTCTCCGGTCAGCTTTCTGAACATTCAGAACGGCCAACTGGTGGGACCCGTGCGGCCGCTCAACCTGGAGGACAAGCCGGCGCGTGCCGCCGCTCTGTCTCCCGACGGTTCCAAGTTGCTTGTCGTGGCAGGGGCGAATCCCGGAGTCTTGTTCGTCATTGACCTCAACACCGAAACTCTGTCGCCCGCTGGGCGCATTCAGGTGCCGTTGGAACCAAGGGATCTCGTCGTATCAGCCGATTCCCGGCTGGCCTTCGTGATCAGTATCGGTACTCCCAACACTTTGAGTGTCGTGGATCTTGCCACTAGCGTCGTCGTGAGCCAGCAGGCTGTTGCCAGGGTCTCCGGCGCAATGTCGATCTCCCTGGCGCCAACGGGTGCCGTCTACGTCACCAGCCAATACGCGCTCATCGAATTCAATCCGTCCGCCCCATATGCCGAGCGCGCAAGGAGCGGCCTTGTCACGCAGCCCGGGAAGCTCTACTTCTCGCCGGACGGCCGCTACGCACTGGCCAAGAACATTCTCGGCAACGGCAGCTCAGTGATTGCCCTCGACTTGAACACAAAGAATGCGGATTACCCCGCCGGCATCCAGATCAGCACAGCTCCCATCACCACGCCGGGCAGCAATCTCCCCTTGCAGGTCGATGACTTGGCCGTGATCAGCAGCACGATGGCCATCGCCTACGTGTCGGCCGTCCCGAAAATGTATCTCGTACAGTACCCTGCGCTGTCGGTAAGCGAGCTAAACCTCACTGGCATCGGCAGCCCAACCTCGGTTTCGGGCATCGCTATATCCAACGAATTTCCCACCACCAAGAACCTCTACTACAACAACGCCGGTAACGTCAGCCGCCATGACCTGATCACGAACAACCAGATTGGCGTTAACGTCGCAACGCCCGGTCCCTTGACCTTCCTCGCGGCAGCCAGCACGGCAGCAGTCACCGACGCCGCGGCGTACGGCGGTGCGCAGATTGTTGCGCCGAGCGCCCAATTACGTCCCTACTTTGTGCGGGTCGCCGATAGCCAAGGCCGCCCAGTCTACAATGCCCAGGTCAGCTTCTTCGCCGACACTGCGGGCGTCTCCCTCTCAACGCCCCTAGCGATGACCAACATGTTCGGATATGCCCAGGTGACGGCAACCGCGCCGCCAGTCAACGGCGACTTCGTTGTCCGCGCGGTATCAGGAAGCACCGCAGTGGTCATCAAGAGCACCGTCACTGGCGGAACAACCGGCGGCGGTGGTGGCGGTCCTGCCCCGTCCGGCCCGCGCATCGTACGCATTTCCGGTGACGGCCAACTGCGTCGCTGGTTTGACGGCTTCACCGATCCCTTGGTGATCCGGGTGGAAGACGGCTCCGGCAATCCTCTTGCCGGCAAGCAGGTAACCTGGACCGAGCAGGGTGGAGCCAATTTCTCGGGTCCCACGATTACGACGACCGATGCGAACGGCATCACGCAGGCAGTGGTTATCCCGGCCGGCACATTTACGCCGGGTACCGCCTTTCTCCAGTACACCATCACGGCCAACACCGATATCGGGAACACGGTCTTCACCATGACGGCCTTCCCGACCACATGCGGTGTCTTTTGTCCGCCTCCTCAAATTGAACTAAAGAACCCGCCACAGGAAAATCGCTCCCTCACCGTCAAGCTTGGGGCCATTACCAAGGACGCCATCCGCGCCCTCGTTTACAGCGGCGGTGGCAATAGTTCCAATCCGACCCCGATCCAAGGCGTAGCCCTCAATATTTCCACGCCATTCACTGATCCCAAGCTGGGCATCGTGGCCAAGTGCGATGGCGGCACGCCGCTGAGCGGTGCGGATGGCTATGTCTCCTGCAACCTGATCGCCACCGGCCCTGTCGGTTCCACCCGCGTCAATGTCAACGTAGGCTCGTCAATCGACTTCAACAACATCACGCTCAACGTCACACCGGGCGATCCCATCGCGCCGGTGATCAAGCAAGGCAATAACCAGACCGGCAAGCCGGGCGCCACCCTGCCTCTACCGTTGTCTCTCAATATCACCGACGCCTTCGGCAACGTGCTTTCCGGAGTCCCGGTGGCTTGGACAGTCACGCCGGCCAACGCAGTTACACTGCTCAACGTCGTGACGCAGTCTGATACCAACGGCAATGCCTCGGCCCGCGTCATCCTCGGACCCACCGCAGGCGCGGTTCAGGTTAAGGCTGCGGCCGGCGGCAAAGAGGCCGTATTCAGCATCACCATCGAATCGCTGGTCACTGGCGTCGTCAAGGTATCCGGCGACGGCCAGCCTGTCACCCCGATCAACCAACCGTTCCCGTCACCGCTGATCGTGCAGGTCAACGACGCGCAGAACCGGCCGGTTGCCGGCAGCACCATCCAGTGGGGCGTCACTTCTGGCGTCGCCACGTTGAGCGCCACGTCCGTAACCACGGGCGCTGATGGCCGGGCGCAAGTCACGGTGACGGCTGGTTCTGTCGCCAGCAGCATCGTGATCACCGCCTCTCTGCAGGGCTTCACGCCGATTACGTTCAATCTCCAGTCGCGCCTGCCGGGTCCGGTCATTTCCACTGGCAGTTTCGTGAACTGGGCCACCAATGAGCCCGGGCTCGCGCCGGGCAATCTGGTCCTTGTAACCGGCACGGGTATCCTCCCCAATCAGAAGGGAACCGTCTCGGTGCAGTTTCCGTTGACGGCTCCGTTGCCAATCACCTTGGCTGGAGTCAGCCTGAAATTCGTTAGTCAGGGAGTAGAGGCGTACGCGCCGATCTACTGGGTCTCCAATGTCGACGGAGTGGAGTCAATGCTAGTGCAGGTGCCCTTTGAAGTTGCTGGGACGGCTGCAGATGCGGTGATGAACGTCTCCGGAGGTACCACCACCGTGACGGGGATTCCCGTCCGCGTTGCCTCGCCCGGCATTCTGGAAAACTTCATCGCCGGCCGCCGTGCGGCTGTGGCGGTCCGCTCGGACGGCCTCTACGTCTCGCCCACCACCCCGGCACGCCCCGGTGAAGCGATCCGTATCTACACCATCGGTCTGGGCCAGACCACTCCACCTCTGGACACCAACCGTGTCGGCAGCGTGGACCAGTTGGTGGGCGCCGTTGTGACCGTCGGGTTGGACGGTGCCGGTGTGAAGACGACATCCGTACACACGGCGGAGAATCTGGTTGGCGTGTACGAGGTCGAGTTCATCGTTCCGGCCACCGCCACGCTCGGACAGGACAGGTCGCTTGGCTTCATTTTAGTGATGCCTGACGGCCAAGTCCTCTACTCAAATCCGACCCTGCTGTCCATCGGCCAGTAGCCTATTCCGCAAGCACCGCGGGGCGCTCACCCAATCGGGGGCGCCCCGTTTTGCATTTTTGGACGGGTTAGCGGTGCTTCCACTCGGGCCGGCGCTTGTCGAGAAACGCGGAGATCCCCTCGCGGGCATCCTCTGCGAGCGCGTTGCAGGTCATCGTCTCTGTCGCTGCCCGATAAGCGGATGGCTGATCCAAATCCACCTGCTCGTAGAAGGCACGCTTCCCCAGCGCCACAGTATAGGGACTCGCCGCGGCAATCTGCTCAGCCAGTTGCAGACATTCTGAACGCAGCGACGCGACATCCACCACACGGTTCACCAAACCCCACTCCGCCGCCTCCCGGGCCCCCACTAACCGGCCGGTCAACAGCATCTCCATTGAACGTTTGCGGCCAATCGCGCGAGTGAGCGCCACCATAGGAGTCGTGCAGAATAGCCCGATTTTGACGCCCGGCGTGGCGAAACCCGCTCCGTCCGAGGCGATCGCCAGATCGCAGGACGCCACCAACTGGCAGCCGGCAGCGGTAGCCAAACCCTGCACCTCGGCAATCACCGGCTGCGGTATCTGCTGAATCGTCTCCATCAGCAAAGTGCACTCCGCGAAGATCTCGCGGCTGCCACTCTCGTCCAAACCGGACATCTCTCCCAAATCGTGCCCGGAACAGAAGACCGGACCCTCAGCCGCCAGAATCACCACTCGGGCGTCTCCGGCCGCCAGCAGCGCCTGCCGTAACGCGCGGATCATCGCCAGGGACAGCGCATTGCGCCGCGCGGGACGCGCCAGGGTGAAAATCCCCACCGGACCCTCATGTTCAATTCGAACCAGTTCCTCTGACACCGCTATTTCCGAGCCTCCCTGCAACTTGCCTGCATCCAAGCAACCATGAAAGCGATTCTATACTCGATTGGAAGCATTCTGCTGATCGCCATGAGTGTTACCGCAGCCAACGGCATCTACGACTTCACCATGAACAATATAGATGGAAAGGCGACTCCATTGAAATCCCTGCAAGGGAAGGTCGTCCTCTTCGTCAATGTTGCCAGCCGGTGCGGCTACACGCCGCAGTACACAGGGCTGGAGAGTCTATACCAGAAGTACAAGGGCAAGGGCCTGGTGCTGGTTGGCGTTCCGGCCAACAACTTTGGCGCCCAGGAGCCCGGCACCGATATCGAAATCAAGGAATTCTGCTCGCGCAAATATAGCGTCACGTTCCCGATCATGTCTAAGGTCAGCGTCAAAGGCGATGACATCACGCCGCTGTACAAGTACCTGACGGCTGCCCAGGGCGGCGATGGGAAGTGGAACTTCACGAAGTTCCTGGTAGGCAAAGATGGGAAGGCAATCGCCCGCTTCGAACCCGCCGTGGCGCCCGAGTCGCCCGAACTCACAGCGGCCATCGAAAAGGCTCTGCAATAGCGGGTCGGCCGGATTCTGATAGCCTAGGGGATTGACGCGCCCAAGCGGGCGAGCCAATCCCTTCACTCTCTATGGCTAAGATACTGGTCACCGGCGGCGCCGGCTACATCGGCTCCCATACGACGCACGCATTGCTCGCCAAGGGCCACGACGTCCAGGTGTTGGACGATCTATCGAAGGGCTACGCGCACAACGTGCCCGAGGGCCGCCTAAACGTGGTGAACCTCCACGATGCGGCAGGACTGGCACGG
Source organism: Paludibaculum sp. (assembly GCA_036504135.1). GTDB lineage: Bacteria > Acidobacteriota > Terriglobia > Bryobacterales > Bryobacteraceae > Paludibaculum. The sequence continues at coordinate 302,717 of DASXVP010000025.1, read as the reverse complement.
CTCTTCGCCGCGCATCAATTCGACGCCGTCGTGCATTTCGCGGCCTTTATCGCTGTCGGCGAAAGCGTCAGTGAGCCGGAGAAGTACTTCCGCAACAACGTGGGCGGCTCGCTCTCACTGCTCTCCGCGATGCGGAAGGCAAACGTCCGCCGCCTGGTATTCAGCTCCACCGCCGCCGTCTACGGAAACCCCGAATCGACGCCGATCCCGGAGACGGCGCCCTTGCGCCCCGTCAACCCATACGGCGAATCCAAACTGATGACGGAGACGACGCTGCGCTGGATGGACCAGTGCTCCGGCTTGCGCTCGGTGATCCTGCGCTACTTCAACGCCTGCGGAGCGGAGAAGCAGTGGGGCATCGGCGAGGAGCACGAACCGGAGACACACCTGCTCCCACTGATCTTTCGCGCCATCCGCACCGGCAAACCGATAACTATCTTCGGCCAGGACTACCCGACCTCGGATGGCACCTGCATTCGCGACTATATCCACGTCTCCGATCTGGCGGCTGCCCACCTGGCGGCGCTGGATTCGCTCATGTCCGGAGGTCCCTCCCGGATCTTCAACGCCGGCGCTGGACACGGCTACTCAGTGCTGCAGGTGATGCAGGCGGCGGAACGGGTGACGGGCAAACCTGTTCCGCACACATTTGGCCCGCGGCGCGATGGCGACCCGGCCGAACTGGTCGCTGACTCTTCCAAGTTGCAGCAAACAATGGACTGGCAGCCGCGCTACGCCACTCTGGAATCGATGGTGGAGAGCGCCTGGGCATTCGATGCCCAACGACACGGAGCGGTGTAAGCCGAATGGCTGTAACCAAGATAGCCCGCGTATGCGCCTTTTCCCATGTTGGCGCGTCTAGAATCTAGAAAGGCTCAGTGTATCCAATGCCTGCGATGACGAATCCCCAGCCCGAAGCCGAGCCGTCGCGAAGCTCGGCGCAAGTCCCGCCAGAGCGGCCCAGCGTGATGCCCAAAGTGCTTCTGTTCCTGGGCCTGATCGGAGTCGGCGCCGGGATCCTCTACTATTTGAACACTAGCCGCCAGCAGCAGGCGCAGCAGGTGGCTGCGGCGTCGTTCCGCACCGCAACGGTGCAGCGCGGGCCTTTGGAGGTGCGGTTGCGCGTTACGGGGCAGACGTCGGCCCGCAGTTTCGCCAACATCGTGGTGCCCCGGTTGCGCAGTCCGGAGGGCGGCGGCGGCATGGTCGTCCTGAAACTGGCGCCATCGGGATCCTGGATCAAGAAGGGCGAAGTTGTCGCTGAGTTTGATAGTCAGTCCATGAAGGACCATCTGGACGACACGATCGCCGGCCTGCGCGACAAGGAGAACGATCTCAAGAAGCGCAAGGTGGAGCAGGAACTCGACATGGAGAACCTCAACCAGTCCCTGCGTACCGCAAAAGCGGCGCTCGACAAGGCGAAGTTGGATCAGAAGACTACCGAAATCCGCACCGATATCGATCGCGAAGTGCTGAAGCTGGCAGTGGAAGAGGCGGAAGCCGCGTACAAGGAACTTCTGACGGATGTGCCTCAAAAGGTAGTCTCGCAGAAGGCCGATATGCGGATGCTGGAGATTGGCAAGATCATGGAAGATCAGCACGTGGAGCGCCACGAAGAGGATCTGAGACGAGTGGTGATCAAGGCGCCCATGGACGGTATGGTGGTGGTGCAGACGATTAATCGGCCCGGTGGCGATCAGGTGTCTCTCGCCGTTGGCGATCGCGTCGGCCCCGGCCAGCCTGTCGCCAAGATCATTGACCCGGCCACAATGCAGGTGGAGGGCGCTATCAACCAGTCCGAGAGCAGCACGTTCCGGATCGGCCAGGAAGCCTCCATCGGGTTAGACGCCTTCCCGGGCGCACAGTATAAGGGCAAGGTCTACTCCATTGGCGCGCTCGCCGTCAGCGGCGGCCGTTCGCAGTATTACATTCGCAGCGTACCGGTGCGGGTTCAGATCACCAACGTGGACAAGAAGATCATTCCAGACCTCTCAGCGTCCGCGGACGTGCTGCTGACGCGGGAGCTGAGCGTTCTGGTCGCGCCCGCCTCCGCCGTGGAACGGGATGGGGACAAGGACGTAATCTACGTGAAGAGTGCCACGGGCTTTGATAAGCGCACCGTGAAGCTGGGCTCCAGCAATGGCACGCAGGTGGCGGTTCTCGAAGGGCTGAAAGACGGCGAAGTCGTCCGCGTCAACTAAGGCAATCGGGCCGTCTGGTTCTCACCGGGCTGTAGCAGGATCTCCCTCCCACCAGGGAGAATCGCAATCGCGCGCGACTCCGAGCTGTACCGGATGGACAGTTGTCCGTTCCGTGCCTCTACTTCATGCAACTGGCCGTTGAAATCGAGAAGAGCCGGCACGTCGGGGCCATTGCAACCCTCCACTTTTCCTCCACCGGGCGGAAGGAGTAACAGATCCCCGCTCCTCACTGGCCACGGCTTCCCATTCACCTGGGCGCACGCGGGCCAGTGCAGAGCCACCGGCTGCGCGGAACTGATTTGCAGAGCGCCACCGTCCAGCGGTTTCACGTCCGCGGCTGCAGCCGCGCCCGCCAGCATCGGCCAATCCACGGCGGCAATGGAGTTCTCAAAATACAGGGCCACGCGAGGGAATGCCCGCGCGGCGTTATGCAGCAACTGGAGCAACTCGCCACCAGTCTGTTGCTTTGTGGGGTACACGTCCTGGTAGCGCTCTACAATATTCAGGTCAACGGCAAGCCGCGCGCCTGGCGGAGTAATGGCGGCGTAGCGGCGCGCCATCTCGGGATAGCGTTCCGGCCCGAGATGCCACACCGTAGCCGGGTCCTCCACGAGAAACGTTGCGCCCAGTGCGGCCGCGGCAGGAAGCAAGCTGGCGGCGTCGGCGCCGAGTTTATCCCGCATTGTGGCGTCGAACCGGTCGTCCACATGCGTCAGAACGACGTTGAGCCACGGCTTGCCGGCTTTCAAGGACTGCAGACGATCCAGCCACTGGCGCTGCAATCGCGCCGCCAGTTTCGCCCGGTAGTCCAGGAACAGGCGCATGGGGGCCGCGTCCCGTGCATGGTGGCGGCGCGACTTCGCATCGTAGAGTTCGGAGGGATCAAAGCCGTAAGCTTGGCGGAATTCGTCGCGCACCTGAGTGTGAAACGGGGTGAAGCGCGCCGGATTCTGATAGCCCTCCAACGATTCAAAGTAGAGTTCGCCCAGGTTGACCCCGTCCCAGTCAAACCGTTCCACCAGAGCCCGCAGACCGCGCTCCACGGCCGCGGAACACGCCGGATCGCTTAGATTCATCAGCTTACGCCAGTCCAGATGAGCATCCTGCCCGGCGGCTGTTTGTTCGCGCCACTCAGGATGTTTGCTCCAGAACTCTTCGCTGACATGCGGCAGCTCAATCCAGGCATATGTCGTGATGGCGTGGCGGTGGCAAGCGGCAATCAGTTTTCTCAGCCACAAGTCGCGCTGCGGATCCGGCTCCCAATAGTGCCATGCCGCAATATGCAGGGCCGCGATGCCGCCACGCCGCCACCGCGCCGCCAGGTACTCGGGATCGGCTCGCAGGCGGTAGGAGGAGTCAAAGAAAGCCCAAAGGCCGCGGCTTTCCACGCGAGCGCGGACGCCAAGTTCGGCCAGCGCCTGCGGGAGGTAGGGGAACCGTTCGTAGCCGCGCTCGCCAATCGCGACGGCCGTCCAGATGTGGACCCGCCCCCCGCTCTGCCAGCCCGCCGCCAACGGCGCTCCAGTCCATCGTTCCCGCGTGAACACCGTGGCGCCGCCGGGAATGGCGAAAACGGGAGCCGCCACTGCCTCTTGCCAGACAATCTCCAGCGACGGGTCAATCGAGTCCACCACGCTACGCACCGTCACGCGCGCGCCGGTGTCGCGAAAGCCGAACGTCCGGCTCTGTCGGCTGTCACCCGTGAGAATCTCAACTGAGTCCGGTGGCAGGCCCGCGCTCTCCAGCACCCGTGGCCACGAGCCGGCTAGCGGCCCTGCGAGGAGAACCAGGCTAATGAGAAAACGCATACCAGACCCCCGAGCGGAAATCCCAATAATTGGGGCGCAGTGGATTGCCGCGGTTCTGGAGGTGAGCCCCGCGCAGAAACTCGGCGCGGAGAGTCATCCCCGGGGGCAAGCCCGGCAGTTTGACGCGGATACCCGGCCCGGCCTCCGCCAGATTGCCCCACCACTCCCGATTGCGGTCCACCGTGACGTTCCAGTGCATCAGCACCTGCACCTGTGCTCCGCCGGCTGCCAGCGGCAGCGTATAGCCAGCGCGCGTCTGCGAATACAGAAACAGATTGTGCCGGAAACGGCTCGCATAGACCGGGTCCAGCCCCGTCTCGGCGAACCAGCCCGCCTCGCCCGCTCCCAGCAATTTACCCCAGCCCTTGAGCCAGGAAAGGCCGCCCCGGTAATCCGGCCGGGAGAATCCCGCGTCCTCGCGCCGGCCCAGATAGCTGAAGGACTGTCCGGCCTCTCCCCATGCGAAGAGATTGTGCCGGACGCGCCACTGCAATCCGCCCGCGGCGATCACGCTGGTCTCGGAGAGATACTGCGGCGCGATCGCCCACGGTCCGGCGTGCCGGCCCCGCAGATTTCCGACCATGCGCAAAGAGACATATGGTGTGAGACGCCCGCCCCTCAGCCGGTACTCGCCGCGCATCTGGCCGTAGAGAAACAGGTCCTGCCAGCGCGAGGAGTAGAAGGGCACAGCCCAAGCCGTAAACCCGAAGCCGCGCGTCTCCGGCCGTAAGTTGTCATAGGCCGCCTGCGCGGGACCCGATACACGGGAGTCACTGGACCTCCGGGCCGCTGCAAACCAACGCACCGCCTCCCGATTCCGCCCCAGGAGATTCTCCACCACGCCGAGCCCGTATTGCACCTCGGCGTCGCCGGGCGCTTGCTGATTGGCCAGAGTCAGATATCGTCGCGCGTCGGCCAGGTAGCTCTGCGCCAGAGACTTGAGGCCTAACTCCTTGGCGAATAGAACAGCATCCTCACCGTGGCCAGCCGCCCGCGACGGCGCCGCCAGCGCGATTTCGGTCTCCGCCGGGATCGCCCCGTGCAGGCGTTCCCTGGCCCGCTCCGCGACTCTCGGCGGCCCGGTACGCCAAGCGGCTACCAGTGCAGACCGCGCCTCCTGGGGCCTGCCCAGCGCGCTCCAGGCCCTCTCCAGGTCCAGCAGCAGTTCCGTCTTGGCGGGTCGTAGCTTCCACGCCAGTTCGTACTGTTCCGCCGCCAAATCAAACTGGTTGCGCAGTTCGGCCAAATGCGCCAGTTCCTCGTGGCCGGACCACTGATCCGGCGCCAGTGCCAGAGCTTGCCGCCACCGCTCGATGCCTTCACGCAGCGGGCGGTCCACCTGCTCAAAGGCCGCCGCCGCCTTGGCCCGCACAAGAGGCTCCGCCGATGTACTCAGCTTCAGGAAGACGCGTCGAGCCTCGGCCGGCCGTCGAGTCTCGTAGCAAAGAAAGGCATACTCCAGTTCCGCCGCGGCATCTACCGGGTTGCGCTGCAGGGCGGTCTGAAACTCGTCACGCGCGCGCTCCCGCTCGCCAGTTCGCAGGAGCGTATAGGCCAGATCCTTGCGCAGATTCCCGTGCTCAGGCTGTTGCCAGACAGCCAGTTGAAACAGCGCCACGGCGTCATCCAGCCGCCCCTCGCGCAGCGCGAGATAGGCCGGATCTGCCGTCGAGATCATCAGGAGCCACAGCCACATATCATTGGAGTAGTGCGAATCCCTCCCTATTCCTCTCAAGGGGAATATCCGGTACTACCATGGAGGCATGAGCAATTTTCGCGGTGTGGATTATCTTCATATCGATTCCCTGTTAAGCGATGAAGAAAAGCTCGTCCGCCAGACGGCCCGGCAGTTTGTCGACGAGCAGGTGATGCCGGTCATTAAAGATTGCTACAACGAGGGCCGCTTTCCCGCCAGCCTCGTCCCCCAAATGGGAGAGATGGGCTTTTTCGGCGCCAACCTGGAAGGCTACGGCTGCGCCGGCATGAGCAATGTCGACTACGGCCTCATCATGCAGGAACTTGAGCGCGGCGATAGCGGACTGCGCAGCTTCGTCAGCGTGCAGGGCGCGCTGGTGATGTACCCGATTCTCACCTACGGCAGCGAGGAACAGAAGAAGCGATATCTCCCCCGGCTCGCCGAAGGCTCGCTAATCGGCTGTTTCGGATTGACCGAGCCGGGCTTCGGCTCCAATCCCGGCGGGATGACCACCACCGCGAAGCGGGACGGCAGCGGCTGGATTCTGAATGGCGAGAAGACGTGGATCACCAATGGCGGCGTGGCCGATGTGGCAGTGGTGTGGGCCAGAACCGACGAAGGCTTCCGCGGTTTTCTCGTGGATCGTGGAACCCCCGGATACTCCACCAGTGACATTCACGGCAAGCTCTCGATGCGGGCGTCCATCACCTCATCTCTGGCGTTCGCCGATTGCCGCATTCCGGATTCCCAGCTCCTGCCCGGGGCGATCGGCCTCAAGGCCGCGCTGAGCTGTCTGTCGCAGGCCCGCTTCGGGATCGGCTGGGGCGCGCTCGGCGCGGCCATGGATTGTTTCGACACCGCCCGCCAGTACACTCTTATGCGCAAGCAGTTTGACGACCGGCCCATCGCCGCTCATCAACTCGTGCAGGAGAAATTGGCCTGGATGGCGTTGGAGATCACCAAGGGCCAGCTTCTGGCCATCCACTGCGGCCGGCTGAAGGATCAGCATAAACTCGATTTCGCCCACATCTCGATGCTGAAAAAGAACAATGTCGGCATGGCGCTGGAATGCGCGCGCATGTCGCGCGATCTGCTTGGCGCCAACGGAATCATCGACGACTATCCCATCATGCGCCATATGTGCAATCTGGAGACCGTCAAGACCTACGAAGGAACAGACCACATGCACACCCTCATCATCGGCGAGCGCGTGACCGGCATTCCCGCTTATCGTTAAGAAGTAATCTATGCTCCGCCGGCAATTTCTGTTCGCATCCGGGCTGGTTCCGGCCGCCTTTCTGGCGTGCTCCCGCAAGAAGGAATCGAAGTTTGAATATGGCGAACCCAAACAGCGCTATCAGCTGCATGGTGTGGTGTTGCGGCTCAAACCCGCCGATCGCGTCGCCGTCATCCAACATCAGAAGATCGAAGGCTGGATGGAGGCCATGACCATGGAGTTTCCCGTGCCGGACGCAGCGGAATACGCGAAACTCAAGGAGGGCGCCAAGATCCGCTCCACAGTCTGTGTCAACGACCTGTATTACTGGCTGACGTCCATCACCCTGGAATAACTATGCGCCTATTCGCAGCCCTACTCCTTCTCTTGACCCTGCCGTTGGCGGCCCAGACCACCAAGAATCCCGGAGCGCGATGGGATCAGGTCTATCTCAGCCCGGATGGCAAAGTGCCGGTGAACCCCAGCACACTGGTCCTGGAATCCACCGCCAATCTCAAGGCCGGCGCCGCCCTCGACGTAGGCATGGGCAACGGCCGCAACGCCATCTATCTGGCTCGCAAGGGCTGGAAGGTCACTGGCGTGGACATCTCGCAGGCCGCCGTCAAGCAGGCGCAGGCCGAGGCCGCAAAACTCAAAGTGGAACTGGACGCGCGCGCCGGCGACATCGAACGCATGGACCTGGGGCACGAGAAATACGATCTCATCATCTGCATGTACATCCACATGGTGCCAGTCCGCAATGCGAGGAAGTTCATCGAAGCGCTGAAGCCCGGCGGCACTCTCATTGTGGAAGGTCATCACGCCGAGGCCCAGGCAATGGGGCTCCGCCCGGTGTCCGGCGGCCCGCCCGGCTATATGAATAACCAGTTGCTGCGGGCCTTTGAGCGGCTTCGGATTATCCGCTACGAAGACCGCACAACCCAGGCCGAATGGTCCAATGGCCCGGATGGCCGGGCGCCCATCGTGCGCATGGTTGCACGCAAGCAATAGCGCCGCCTCAGGCCGCCGAACTCATCGCCCGCAGTTCCGGCCGCAGCCGTTCCATCAGTTGCTCGAGCTCGGCGAACGCCTCCGCGGCCTCTTTGAGCTCGCCGGCCCGGCCCGCCGTCTCCACCCGGTAGGCGGCGTCCCGCGCATACTCGGCGCCAAACTGCGCCAGCAATCCCTTCAACTGGTGTGCTGCCGCGTTCACCGACGTACCATTGGCGCTCCTCAACCCGGTTCGCACGCCGTCCAGCAGGACAGGGTACTCCTCCTCGAACATAGCCGCCAGTTCAGCTAGTAACTCCCTGTCTCCGCCTACCCGGGCCAGGGCTGCCTCGTAGTCGATTTCCTTCATCTCTGACATCCTGCCCGAACTTTCTGCCTCGCTACTCCGGCGATTGGCCATTCTCCACCACAGCACTCACCATGGATTCTATCGCGCTTATCAGTGAATCGAACCGCAGTGGCTTGCTCAGATATGCATCCATACCTGCGGCCAGGCACCGTTCCCGGTCGCCGGGCATGGCGTGCGCCGTCATTGCAATGATCGGGAGATGCGTGTCTTGTGCACTCTCCCGATCCCGGATTTGAACGGTCGCCTGAATGCCGTCCAGATCCGGCATCTGTACATCCATGAGCACCAGGTCGAACGAATTCAGTTCCACCGCCTCCACCGCTTCGCGGCCGGTCCCCACCAGGGTTGCCGCGTGTCCGGCGCGATCCAGCATGCGTAGGATGAGCCGCTGATTGATGGCATTGTCTTCGGCCACCAGCACCCTCAGCCCGGCCTGGCTGCGGGCCGGAATTGTCGAGGGCTCACCCCCGACCGGCTCGCCGCCTGTCGCCACCGGGATCTGGATCGTGAAGGCGAACGCGCTGCCATTGCATTCCTCGCTCGAGACGTAGAGCCGCCCTCCCATCAACTCCACCAGCTTGTTCGAAATCGATAGGCCCAGCCCCGTTCCGCCTCGCCTGCGCGTGCTGGACGAATCGATTTGCGTGAACGGCTCGAATATCTCACCCAGACGCTGCGCAGGTATCCCGATCCCGCTGTCCCGGACCACGAAGCTGATCGCCCACAATCCCCCGGTACGCCGCCGCGAGCACACTTCCACTTTCACAAAGCCGCCGTCTGTGAACTTGATGGAGTTACCCGCCAGGTTGATCAGGATCTGTCGCAGCCGCCCAGCGTCGCCCAGGAGCAATTCCGGCACATCGGGGTCGATCTGCCACGTCACTTCCAATCCGCGCGCCGACCCGCGATGGCACAGCGGACGCATGATGTGTTCCATCGTCTCGCGGAGGCGGAACGGCGCCGGCTGCAACTCCATCCGTCCAGCCTCGGCCTTGGAAAGGTCCAGCAGGTCGTCCAGCAGGCTGAGCAAGGCATCCGCCGAGTGCCGCACCAGTTGCAGATACTCCTGCTGTTCCGCGGTGAGCTCCGTCATCAGCGCCAGTTCGGTCATGCCCAGGATGCCGTTCATCGGTGTCCGGATCTCGTGGCTCACGTTGGCCAGAAACTCGCTTTTGGCCAGGCTCGCCATCTCCGCGCTCGCCGCCATTTCCCTCGCCCACAGCGTTGTGGTCTCCAGAAACTCATTGGTGGCCCGCAACTCCTGCTCGGCCTGCACCCGGTTTGTGATATTGCGCAGAACCATGAGCAGCAACGGTGCCTGATTGGGCCGCTCCAGGAATGAATTTGTGATCTCCAGCCACAGCTGCTGTTCACCCTGCAGGCGGTACTGCCGCACTAAGTTGGGCGGCACGCTGCGCTCTGCAAATTCGCGCCGGAATCGCTCCAATTCCGCCTCTTCATGACCTGGCCACTCGCAAAGGGCGCCCGTGAAGAACACACCCTCCAACTGCTCCCGGCTCATGCAGGACATCGCACAGAACGCAGGATTGGCGGCCACAATCAAGCCCGTGCCGTCCACAAAGATCATCGAGTCCCCAGCGCTCTCCCAGACAGCGCGCAGTTCCATCGCCAGTTGATGCTTCTGCCGCTCTGCCAGCACCTGCTTGGTGATATCGGCGCCGGTGACCACCAGAAATTCGGCGTTGCCGGCATCCGATCGCATCATCGAGGCGGTCCACGAAATATGCAGCGTCCGGCCGTCTTGTGTACGGATCCGGTTGATCCCGGCTACAGGCGCTTTGCCGGAGGGAACCATCTCAATGAAACCCTCCACTTCCGCCGCTTCCCGCTCCTCCTCAATCAGATGCAGGATCCTCTTGTTGCGCAGGTCCGATTCGTGAAATCCCGTGATCTCCTCGCAGCGGCGGTTCCATCGGATCAGCCGGCCCTGTAGATCCAACACAACGATCAACGCGTTTGAACTGTCGAACACCACTCGGATAAAGTCCCGCTCGCGCGCCAGCGCCACCTCCACCTGTTTGTGCGGCGTCACGTCCTGCAACGCGCCGATCAGGATTGTCCCCCAGGGCGAATCGTCGAGCACTACCTTGCTGATCCGCACGATCCTCTGCTCGTCCGGATCGACGCTGATCGACATTTCACTCGTACTGATCTGGCGGTCGCCCCGCAGCAAAGCGGAGTCCTCATCGGTGTGGTATTCACACTCCTCCGGCGTGAGTAGATCAGCGTACGTGCGGCCCAGTACCTCTTCTCTCCGCAACCGGGCCTTCTGCCGGAGCCGCTGATTCAAAAAGAGGAAACGGCCGTTGTTGTCCTTCAGAAAGACGGAAACTGGCAGGGCGTCGAGAGTACGCTCCACCTGGCTGGCCATCAGGCGCGAATCCCGCTGCCTGCGCTCAACCAGCAGACGCCGGTACAGACTGCCGAGGGCGCCCAGCAGGATCAAAACCACTCCCCAGGGGACGAACTCGTGTGTCAGACCAGCCTCCTCCCATTGTGAGGTCCAGCATCCGCCATGTTACAACACCAGTCATGGCCACTCCGATCCAGTCCGGCACATTTGAGCTGCGCCGGCCCGCCCGCTATCTGTTGAGCCGCGGCGAGGCCGCGCCGTTTCGCGTGGCGGCTCTGCACGGCTACGGCATGAACGCCGCGGAGATGCTCGATCTCACCCGCCGGTTGCTCGGCCCTGCTCCCGATATCGCCGCCCTGGAGGCGCCCAACACTTTCAACCTCGGGCGCGACCACCAAACCGCCATCGCCGGTTACAACTGGGGCACCCGCGATACCGCCGGATTTCACATCGATCTCCACCATCGGATGCTCGAAGGATTGATGGCGCAACTCGGTTGGAACGGGCAGGAAGTGCTCCTGCTGGGCTACTCCCAATCGGTGGGGCTCAACTACCGCTACCTCGCCACCCACCCTGCCTCCCTGCGCGCCGCTGTGGCACTGTGCGGCGGCATTCCCGCGAACTGGGATCAGGGCGCCGGCGCGCCCATCGAGACCGCGCTCCTGCACATCGCCCGAGCGGAAGACGAGTTCTTCCCCGCGCACGACGTGGCGCGCTTTGAAGAGCGCCTGCGGCGGCGTGCGGCTGGTGTGGAGTTTCATCTTCTGCCCGGCCGCCACCGGTTTCCGCTCAGCGCCGCCCCGCTCGTGCAAGGCTGGCTGCGGCGTGTCTTCGAATCCTAGCTCAGCGGCTTGATCCGGATGTCGCGGAACTCCACTCTCGTGCCGTGGCCCAGAAACCCCACATGCCCCGCCGCCCGCGCCAGGCCCGGATGCTTCTTCAATACCTCCGGATCCTTCACTTCGTCCAGGTTCGCGTCGCACACCACCTGGCCGTTCAACGTGACCTTGATCTTGCGGCCATCGGCCACGATCTCTTCCGTGTTCCACACTCCGTTGCGCTTCACGAATCCCCGCTTGGCCGGAAACACCATGTACACCGAGCCCGTATACTGCGCCGCGTTGAGGCCCATCTTCTGGTAAACCTCGGCCTCGTCGTCCAGTACCTGAATCTCCATGCCCACATATGCCGCGTCTCCTTGCAGCGGCGCCCGGATGCCTACTCCATTGTTGCCGCCCTCCCACAGGCGCCACTCCAACCGCAGCACGAAGTTTGAATACTCCTTCTCCGTGAACAGATTGCCGCCCCCATCAGCCGGGCAGACGATCGCGCCGTCTTCCACGATGTAGCCGCGGCCCCGGCCGCCCATCAGCACCCAGCCGTTCAGAGTCTTGCCGTCGAACAGCGGAGTAAAACCTGCCTCCCCGCCGGCCATCGCCACGCCCGGCGCCGCCGCCAGCGCCGCCAATGCAGTCCGTCTAGAAATGTCGCTCACTGCTTGTCTCCTGCTTGCCCCTAAGATGGGCGATTGATTCGATCATCGCACGGACGATGCACGGTGCAATCGGGTATAACAAAAGTGCATGACCCGCCTCGTATTCCTTCTGCTCCTCGCCGTCGGCCTCCACGCCGGGACTCTGCGCGTGATGACGTTCAATGTGCGCATGCCCAGCCCCGGCGATGGCCCCGATCTCTGGACCGCCCGCCGCGATCTCTTCGCCGCCACCGTCAAACGCCACGCGCCCGATCTCATGGGCACCCAGGAACTCTTCTACGAACAGGGCCAGGACATCGTCCAGAGGCTCCCGGAATATACCTGGTTCGGACTCAGCCGCCGCGGCAACCAGCAGGACGAGCACATGGGCGTCTTCTATCGCAAAGACAAGCTCACTCTCATCGATTCCGGCAACTTCTGGCTCTCGCCCACCGCCGAGCGCGCCGGCAGCAGCGCTTGGGGGATGACCCTCCCTCGCATGGTCACCTGGGCCATCTTCGAAATGAAGGTCGGAGGAACGAAGTTCCTTTTCTACAACACCCACTTCCCCCACCGCGCCGAAGATGAGTCCGCCCGCCGCCTGTGCGCCAAGCTCATCGCCGATCGTCTCTCGCTCTATGACGAAAAGATGCCCATCGTGCTGACCGGTGATTTCAACGCCGGCGCCCACGGCGGAGCCTACGACACCCTCACCGGCCTGCTGAAAGACACATGGAAAGATGCCGCCAAACGAAGTGACGGCCCCGAGGGGACCTTTCACGGATTCAAAGGCAAGCCTGGCCGCGACCGCATCGATTGGATTCTCTATCGCGCCCCGTGGCGTGTGGTCAGCACCGAAATCCTGAACGACCACGAAGGCGATCGCTACCCCTCGGACCACTTCCCCGTGCTGTCGGTTTTCGAGCTGCCGTAGCCCCGCTCAGTGCCCGGTTAGCGAACTTTGACGTGCCGGGCCAACTTCAGCGTGAGGAGCCTGACCAGCTCGAGGTCCATGTAAGCATACCTGTCGGGAATGCCAAGAACGACAATCTTCTTCGCTCTTAGCTTGGATCCAAACGACTCGTTGAGCTTCTTGCGATGCACATCCTCCATAACGAAGATGGTGTCGGCCCAATCCACGAGATCCAGCGAGACCGGATTCTCGGCATCCGGACTGGTACCAGCAGATGCCGTCTCAACGCCGGGTAGTCTCGAGAAGAGCGCCTCCGCGGTAGGACTTCGCAGCCGGTTTCTGCTGCACACAAACGGGAGCCTCATGTCGTCAGCGTACTGGATTGCAGGGGACATCGCGGTGCGCACGTACCCATCGGGAATTTGGGTCAACCTCTCCTCATTCCAATCGCGACGCAGGCCCAGGCAGCAGTCATACACGCGAAGGACGCGATGACTGGCGCCAGGCCCTCAGTGACAACTACCGCCGCGAGACGGATGCTGGCCGGGTCCAGCGAAGTCGCTCGGCCAATCGTGAGGAGGCCGTTTGTAGTCGCCAGCACCAGACTGCACAAGGCCGAGAAAATCGCCGCCAGTGTCAACGGTCTCACCAGCGACAACAGACGTTCGCTCGGACGGACCGCAAACCAAGCCCCGGCCACCAAGGGCGCCGCGCAAATGAGTAACCCAAAGAGCGAAGCATAGCTCGCGTCAGCAATTCCGCGCATATTAACCTCCCAGTCTCCTCGATCGCACCGTACACTCGGGAATAACGCGGAAGAGTCCGAAACGTGACGGTGTCACGGTATTCGGTCTGCAGCGTTATAGCGTGTATGGAGCGGAACCTCGAAGTCGCGCTGGTCTGCCGGTTGCGCGCCGGGGATGTGGCCGCCTTCGACGAGACCTACGAAGCCCTGAACCCTCGGGTCTTCAGCTTCCTCTGCCGAATGACGCGCAGTCGCACCGTTGCCGAAGACTTGCTGGGAGAAACATGGCTGCGATTCGTTTCCGTCAGTGGAGAACTTTGCGAGGACACGCGCCTGGTCCCTTGGCTCTTTACCGTGGCGCGTAACCTGTACATGAGCTACTGCCGCTCCAGAGCGCGCGAGCAGGCCTACACGTCGGACATGATCCTGCTATGGCCGGGTGAGTTGCCCCGATCACCGTTTGAACTGGCGTCCATCAACGAGTATGAGCAGCGCCTGGAGGCGGCCCTTGCGGACCTGCCGGCGGCGTATCGCGAGGTCTTGCTGCTGGTCGGAGCGGAAGGCCTTCGTCCAGTGGATGCGGCGGCGGTGTGCGGCATCAGCGTCGAGGCGTGTCGGCAACGCCTGAGCCGCGCAAGGGCGCTGCTATCCCGGCGTCTGGCGGACAGTGCGCGGTTCGAAGCGCGAGCTGCAAAGGAGGTGAGTCTGTGACGCAAGGCGACGATCCGCTTCTCAGGGCGCTGGCCAACCTGAGGCCGATGATGCCGGACCCAAAGTGGGAGCAACGAGTTCGCGTGCGATGTCACGCGGAGCTTGCCGGACGCCTGTCCAAAGCGCGGATTGGCGAAAGGCGTCCGCTGCTCCGGTTCGGGCTCATTGATGCCGTCGCGTTCGCGTTACTGTGCGCTTACCTGACAGTGTTTTTGAGCGAGGCTGCCCGGCTGGGCGGACTGCAATAGCGGACTCCGGCCGCGTAACCTGATCGCGTCAATCCACATGCGGAGGCGTATGCGAATACGCCGACCACTGGAAAAACGTCGCGATGATGTGCGACCCCGGTCCCACGGCTGCCTGCCGGTATTCATAACCGGCCCCCACCGTGACCTTCGGGTTCAACTTCCACTGCATTCCGCCCGTATACCGCCCATACCAGTTACCTTGCTGCACCAGTGCCTCGCCGCTGGCATACGGCAACCCAATGCGCGTCTTCCAACTCACCATCGCGCGGTTCCGCCACCGCCAGTAATCCGTGAACCCCGTCGAGATAAACCGCTCCATCGCACCGCGCGCATCCACGGACCAACTCTCCCCCCGAACCACCCGGTACTGCCCGCCCGCGAAGATCCGGTGCAGTGAATAGGGCTTGTGGATCACCCGCCGGCTCTGGTCGATGTAGTAATACCCGCCGATCACCGTGAACCGCGGAGCAGCCTGCCACAGCACAATCGGCCCCAAGCGGTACTGGTTGAACGCGCTGAGATTCTCAAACGTCCGCACCCGCGTGTGCAACTGCAGCGTCCATCCCGGCCTGAAATCGAAATTCACGTTCGCCACATGCAGCGATTCCACATCGTCGCCTAGCGCCACTCCTGGGATCAGCACCACCCACAGCAGCGCCATGTTTCGAAATGATCTCATTTGTGTGAATCTCCATTTCACCACGACACCCCCTCACCTGTGGCATCCTCAAACTGAGTGACTTTCGACCTCGATCCCATCGAAGCCCGCGTCCTCGGCTGCCTCGCCGAGAAGGACATGGCCACCCCCGAGTACTATCCCCTCTCCCTCAACGCCCTCGCCAACGCCTGCAACCAGAAATCCAACCGCGAGCCCGTCGTCAGCTACGACGACGCCACAGTCCGCGAAGGGCTCAACTCGCTCCGCGAGCGCGGCCTTTCTACGTTCATCTCGGAGGCCGGCAGCCGCGTCGAGAAATACCGCCACCGCCTGAGCGAGCGCTTCAACTTCACGCGCGGCGAGATGGCGCTCATCACCGTGCTCCTCCTGCGCGGTCCGCAGACCCCAGGCGAGCTCCGCCAGCGCACGGAACGCCTCTACCCCTTTGCCGATCTGGAAACGCTGGAGCACACCCTCGCCCGGCTCGCCGCCCGCGACCCCGATCCCATCGTGGTCCAGCTCCCCCGCGTCCCCGGCATGAAGGAGTGCCGCTGGGCCCACCTCCTCTCCGGCGAGCCCGAGTTCACTAACACCGAGGCTCCGGTCATGGTCCACTCCTCCGGTTTGCAGGATCGCGTCGCCCAGCTCGAGACCGAGGTTGCGGCAATGCGCGAAGAGCTGCGCCAGCTCAAGGCCACCCTCGACCCGCTCCTTAGCTGATCTTGGCCTCCAGCTCCGCCCACCGAGCATACAGTTGATCCACCACGCTCTGCGCCTCGTTCATCTCCGCATAGCGGGTTTGAATCCGCGCCGGATCGGAGACTGTCTCTGGCGCGTGCAGCGCCGCTTGAGCCTTCTCCAGCCGCGCCTCGGCCTCCTCGATCTTCGCCTCCATCGCGTCCCACTCGCGCTGCTCCAGATACGAGAGCCGCTTCTTCGGCGCCGCCTCCGCCGCCCGCTCCGCCTTGCCCACCGCCTTGGCCGCCGCCGCCCGCGCGGCCCGCTTCTCGTTGAGGTCCGTCTCCCACTGCGCCAGGTCGGCGTAGAGCTCGGATCCGCCTTCGCCATCCAGCCCCAGCACGGCGTTGGCCACGCGGTCCATCAGATAACGGTCGTGTGTCACCAGCACCAGCGCGCCTGGGAACTCCGCCAGGCTCTCCTCCAGCACTTCCAGCGTCGGGATGTCCAGGTCGTTGGTCGGCTCATCCAGCAGCAGCACATCCGTCTCTTCCAGCATCAGCTGCGCAATGTGGATCCGCGCCTTCTCGCCACCCGAGAGGCTCCCTACCGGCTGCGGCAACTGCTCCTCGCGGAACAGAAACTGCCGCGCCCACGCGTTCACGTGCATCGGCCGCCCGCGGTACATCACGGAGTCGCCATCCGGCGCCATGGCCCGCTTCAATGTGATGTTCGGGTCGATCTGCCGCCGGTTCTGCTCAAAATAAACCACTTTGAGCTTCTCCGCCCGACGGATCTCGCCCGTCGTCGGCTGCAACTCCTCCAGCAGCAGCCTTAGCAGCGTGGTCTTCCCACTTCCGTTCGGGCCCGCCAGGCCCAGCCGCCGCCCCGGCGCCAGCACCAGATCCAGATTTGAGATCAGCGGCCGCCCCAGAATCGAGTACCCCAGCTTCTCCGTCTCAATCAGCTTCTTCGTCTTTCGGTCGCTGGCCGTGAAGTCGATCCCCGCCGTCGACGTCCGCGACCGCGTCTGCATATCGTCCAGCGCCGCAATCATGTCCGCCGCCGTGCCCAGCCGCGCCTTCGATTTCCGCGTGCGCGCCTTGGCCCCCCGTCTCAGCCACTCAATCTCCCGCCGCACCCGCGTCGCCAGCGCGTCCTTCTGCTTGGCCTGCGTCTCGAAATACTGCTCCCGCTTCTCGAGGAAATCGCCGTAGTTGCCCTCCGCCCGGAACATCCCGTCGGCGTAGATCCGGTTCAGCTCCATCGTGTGGGTGGCCACGTTTTCCAAAAAATACCTGTCGTGGCTCACCACCACGCAAGCAAACGGAGCATTGTTGAGCAGCCGCTCCAGCCACCCGATGCCTTCCACGTCCAGATGGTTGGTGGGCTCGTCCAGCATCAGCAGGTCCGGCTTGCGCACCAGCGCCACTGCAATCGCCACCCGCTTCCGCCACCCGCCGGAAAGAGTCCCGGCGCGCGCGGTGGGATCCGTGAAGCCGGTCTGCCCCAACGCCACCGGCACCAGCGCCGGCTCAAACGCGGCCGTGTCCAGGATGTGCTGGATCGTCTCTTCCGGCGCAAACTCCGGCTCCTGCGGCACGTACACCAGGCGCACGCCTTTGCGCAGAGCCACCTCGCCGCGGTCGGCTTCGTCCAATCCGGCCAATACTTTCAACAACGTGGACTTGCCTGCGCCGTTCGGCCCGATCAGGCCGTGGCGCTCACCGTCGTTGATCGTGAGCGAGACATTCTCGAACAGGGTCGCCGCGCCAAATTGGCGCGCAATCGATTGACAGTTCAGCAGCAGAGCCATTCTTCCCTTTCAGTGAAACACAGCCGTCACCCGAAACACCGGCGCCGGTTCCTGTTTCTGGGGGTATAATGCGGATTGGAGGTGAGTCTTCTCAAGTAGAAGCTCAGCGAAACTCTCCGCGTCCGCCCCGCTCGTCTGGCTCACCAAGGCCAGCTCTCCCCTCCTTGCGCGTCTTTTTCCCGACGATTGCCGCCTCTGCCACCAGCCTCTCACCGCCTTTCCGCTTATCCCCGTCTGTGACGCCTGCCTCGCCGCACCTCAGCCGCTCCAGTCCGAATACTGTTGCGCGCAGTGCCGCACGCCGTTCCTCAATGCCAGCCCGCTGAACGCCCAGGGCCTCTGCGGCCTCTGCTCCGCCGGCATCATCCGCTTCGACGCCGCCTATTGCTATGGCGGCTATGACGGTCCCCTGCGCACTCTCATCCATCTCTTCAAGTACAACCGCATGCGGCCCCTCGCCAGGCCGCTCGGCCGCCTGATGGCCCGCGCCCTGCCCCGTGACGAGCGCTTCGACGCCATCGTCCCCATGCCCATCCACTGGCGCCGTTGGCTGACCCGAGGCTACAACCAGAGCGATCTGCTGGCCCGCGAGGTGGCCGCCCGCTCCGGTCTCCCCGTCCAGCGTCTCCTCCGCCGCACCCGAAATACGCCTGTGCAGGCCGGCCTCACCAGCCGCGAGCGCCGTCTCAACGTCAAGAACTCTTTCGCCGTCCCCGATCCCGCCCACGTCGGCGGCCGCAGTCTCCTCCTGATCGACGACGTGCTCACCACCGGCGCCACCCTCAACGCGGCGTCCGGAGCCCTCAAACAGGCCGGCGCCGCCCGCATCGCCATCCTCACATTGGCGCGTCCGGACCGCCGCAGCGACTTCCCAGTCCGAGGAGTGACCGCCGAATGATTGCGACCCATGACCGCCTGCACAAACCCGTGCTCGTCCTCAACGCCAGCTACGAACCCATCAATATCTGCGCCGCGCGCCGCGCCCTCGTCCTCATCCTGAAGGGCGTCGCCCTCGCCGAGGAGCACACCCAGGGCAACTTCCATGCCCAGCGCGCCAGTATCCCCATGCCCAGCGTGATCCGCCTCCTTGAATACCGCCGCATCCCCCACCAGACCCGCGCCCTCTCGCGCAAAAACATCATGATGCGGGACCGCTTCACCTGCCAGTACTGCCACAAGGTCTTCAACACCGGCGATCTTACGCTCGATCACGTCATCCCCCGCTCCCGCGGTGGCGAAACCAACTGGGAAAACCTGGTAGCCTGCTGCCACGCCTGCAACAACCGCAAAGGCAACCGCACCCCGGAGGAGGCCAATCTCCGCATCCTCCACGCCCCCCGGCCCTTCAACCTCCACACCGGCCGCCACCTCATGCGCCAGTTGGCCAAGAGCGACGAGCAGTGGAAGAAGTATCTGTTCTACTGATCGGCTGACGCGCCGGGCCGCCTGCCCGCATCGGATCAATGATAAAAGCATGAGTCTCCCCACCCGCCGCCATCTGGGCGCGCTCCTCGCCGCCGCCCTGCCGGGCCTCGCGCCGGCGGGCGCGGCCACTCCGGACCGCAAACTGAAGATCGTAGTCACCGGCGGCCACCCCGGCGACCCCGAATACGGCTGCGGCGGCACGGCGGCCCGCTACGCCCAACAGGGCCACGCCGTGACGTTTCTCTACCTGAATCGCGGCGAGAAGGGCTGCCCGGAGGCCGATCCGCGCCTCGGCAGCGGTGTGCGCGTGCCCGAGGCCGAGCATGCCTGCCGCCTCCTCAAGGCCCGGCCCGTCTTCGCCGCCCAATGCGACGGCAACGCCATCGTGGACGCCGCCCACTACGAGGAGTTCCGCCGTCTCCTCGAAACGGAAAAGCCCGACGTCGTATTCACCCACTGGCCCGTTGACAACCACCGCGATCACCGCGCCGCCGCGAATCTGGTCTACGATGCGTGGCTCGCCGCCAGAAAGTCGTTTGCCCTCTACTTCTACGAGGTTTCGAACGGCGAGGACACCATGATGTTCCCGGCCGCCGAGTACGTGGACATCACTGCCGTCGAGCCGCTCAAGAAGGCGGCCTGCTACGCCCACCGCTCCCAGTCCCCCGATCGTTATTACGCCCTGCAGGATCAGGTCGCCCGCTTCCGCGGACTGGAGTGCGGCTTCGGCCGCGCCGAGGCCTTCGCCCGGCATCCCCTCAGCCCGCGCGGATCACTTCCCTAAGGCGGCAGCCGCACGGCTCCCCAACCCCGCCATCCACCCACCTGCGATAGACTATGGCCGTCTTCGCGGAGTGTACTAATGAAAATCTTTCCGTTCGTTCTCCTGCTTTCCCCTTGGGCATTCGCCCAAGCCCCGCAGCCCGATACCCTGGTCTCGCCGGAGGTGCATGCCGACCAACGTGTGACGTTCCGTCTGCGCGCGCCCAAGGCCGGCGAGGTCACCCTCACCGGAGATTGGATGCCCACCGACGGCCGCGCGGCCATGCAGAAAGACACCGCGGGCGTCTGGAGCGTGACCCTCGGCCCCCTGCCGCCCAGCATCTACCTCTACACCTTCTCCCTCGACGGAGTCACCATCGCCGATCCCGTCAACCCGCGCGTCAAGTTGCGCTCGCGCACCTCGGCCAGCCTCGTGGAGGTGCCCGCCGAGCCCGCCGCCCTCTGGCAGGCCCACGATGTCCCCCACGGCAAGGTGGAGATCAACTGGCAGCGCTCCTCCGTGCTCAACGGCGAAACGCGCTGGATCTGGATCTACACGCCGCCCGGATACACCCAGGAAACCAAGCGCCGCTACCCCGTGCTCTACCTCCTGCACGGCTCCAACGACGTGGCCGCCGGCTGGACCCTCGCCGGCTGCGCCAACCTGATCCTCGATAATCTCCTGGCCGAAAAGAAGGCCACGCCCATGATCGTCGTCATGCCCTACGGCCACGCCGTCCCCTTCGGCGCGCCCCGCGAGCAGCAGGCCCGCAACTCGGCACTCTTCGAAGAGTATCTGTGGAAAGACGTCGCGCCGCTCGTGGAGTCCAACTACCGCACCGCGCCCGGACGCGAAAATCGCGCCATCGCCGGCCTCTCCATGGGCGGAGGCCAGGCCCTCTCCATCGGCTTCGGCAATCTCGATAAGTTCAGCGCCATCGGAGCCTTCAGTTCGGCCGTCCAAGCTGATTTCGAAACGAAGTTCGCCGCCGCATTGGCCGACGAAAAGGCCACCAACGCCAAACTCAAGCTCCTGTGGATCGGCTGCGGCCGCCAGGACTTCATCTGGGAGCGCTCCAAAAAGCTCGATGAGCTCCTCACCGCCCGCCACATTCAGCACACCTTTCGTGCCACCGAGGGCGCCCATACCTATACGGTCTGGCGTCAGTACCTGGGCGAGTTCGCGCCCCTGCTCTTTCAATCGGGCGCCTCAAAGCGCTGAGGCCGCGCCCCTCGCAACCGCATCGCAATCCACGGCGACATCGCCAGCACCACCATGCCAAAGGCCAGAAAGCCCCCGGCGCGGACGTCGTAATCGGAGAGCAACTCCGCCATAAGCCGTCCCAGCAATCGCCCGAAGCTCAATTCGAAAGCCACCATCAACACGGCCCACAGCACGCCCACGAGGATCGTTGCTTTCCTGCTGGGCGGCTCCACATACCGGATCGTCAGAAACGCCACGATCAAAATCGGAAGAGAACCGGTCAACACGCCGATCTGTCTGGACCGCAACGCGCCAACCCGCGTCAGCACGTCCTCGATCACCACGAGCATCGGACATCGAAGCCCGCCGCCACCAGCTTCACACCCCGGCCCAAAGCGCCCGCGCCGCCTAGCTCCGCCTCCGCCCCAAAAAACGGGGGGAAGCAAACGACCCCACAACGTGTTGAAACAGAACCCCTTGTCATGGCCGCCTCCGCGGCGGTGGGGCGGGCGCCCTCGCCCGCGCGGGGCCCCCTGGCCCCGCCAAACCATCCAACTAACTCACTGCCCCCTCAAAAGACTTGGTACCAACCCAGAACCTGTGGAATAGGAAAAGCACGGCGGAGAACCCACCCCCCACTCACCCCCCAACCGCCGCCCGCCGTACCCCAGTCGACCGCAACCGCCGCCACGCCAGCTCCAACAGATTCAGAATCAATGCCGCCGCCAGCAACCCCGGCCAGAGCCGCATCGTACTGGGAATCGACCGGCCCGCCGGGTCGAATACCTGCTTCGCCGTCGGATTGTACCGCCCGCCGGTATACGCGGAAAGCTGCTGCAGCAGCAACGGGTTGCTGCCATACGTAGTGATCTCGGGTTCCGGCAAGTACAGCCCCACTTCGGGGAACACCCTGGACTCCGCCAGCGGGCGCACCCGGAAAAGTCCTTTGCGGTTGGCAATCGTCACCGTCGCCCGGAAGTGATCGGCCGAGAGCCGCTCCAGCCGCAGCGGCGCCTGGAAGCCATCCGGGCCGATGACGAAGATCGCCGGTGGCGCAGCCGGCGCGGGCAGGCCCGCCGAGAACCGGTAGTCGGCCACCAGCAAACCGTTGGCGGCGTCGTGGGTCAGTGTCGTCTGGCCCGGCTGTGCATGAGGCAGCAAGTCGCGCAGCACGTTGGCCCAGAACTTGTCATAACCCGGCCACGTCACCCACGCGGCGGCCCAGCGGGTCTTGGCGTCAGACGTGAATACCGCGCTGCGGCCCAAGCCATACTGCCAGCGGGTCAGCAGCGGATCGTCCTTCTCGCCCGCCGCGGCGGAGGCGATGCTCAGCAGAGTCTCGGCGGTCGGCTTGGCCTGGAACCGGACGTAGCCCTTCAGCACCGGGGCCGTCTCCATCGGCAGGCCTTCCAGAATCTCAGCCTGCCGCACCACCTTCGGCTGGATATTCTTCTCCACCGTAGTGGAGCCAGTGTGCTCCATCACGTCCTTCAGCAGGATCTGCTCCAGGCCCGAGGGGTCTGTCAGGAAATACGCCCTGCCCTTGGCGTTCAACGCCACTTTCTCCAGGTACGCGCGGTTGACGTCTTGGCCCAGGCCCACTGTCGAAATCGTGATCCGGTTCAGGGCGGCTTCCTTGGCCAGTGCGATCGAGTCACCCTCCTCGGAAATGCCGTCCGTCAACAGCACGATGTGCTTGTAGGCGCCCGTCGCCGGGAGGATCTTCTTGTACCCCTCGGCCAGCGCAGGGGCGATCTGCGTGCCGCCGTCCGGCGTGATGCCCGAAATCAGCCGCTTCATCATCGTCTTGTCTTCCGCCCGGCGCATAGGGATGGCCCATTGGTGCGAGTTGTCGAAGATCAGCACGCCCACATGATCGATCGGCCGCAGATTCTCTACCACGCCGATGGCCGCCAGCCGGGCCAGCTCCATTTTGCGGCCCTCCATCGAGGACGACTTATCGACGATCAGCACCAGCGCTGCGCCCTCTGGGCTGCGCGGCGGAGCGATGGTCGCCGGCAGCACCCGGTCCAGCGCGTCCAGTTGCGGCTGCTTCTTCTCCACATAGACGTTGTGCTCGCCGCCGATCACCATCAGGCCGCCGCCCTGCTGCACAAACCGTTCAATTTCGGCCTTGCGGTACGGCGCAATGGCCTCCATGTCCCAGTTGTTGAACAGCACAACCTGGTAGTCCTCAAACCGCGCGTCCACAAACGAGACGTTCGAGACCACCTCAAACTGCGCGGCGTTCAGCGTCCCGAAAAGGTGGCTCTCCATGCCGGGCGGGTCCTGCGAGAGATACAGCAGCCGCGGCCGGCGCAGGTTGACGGCCTGTTGGAATCTCAGGTCGCCCAGCGTCGCAGTCCGCAGGTTCAACACCAGGTCGATCGCGCCCGGCGTCGCCAGCGAGGCCGTCACGCGCAGGTTGTTCAATCCGGGCTCCAGAACGATCGGGCTCGCCCCCAGCGCCTTGCCCTCGCCCGTCAATTCCAGCGTACCGGTCGCCTTTTCTGGGGATTGCACTGTGATCTCGATCGGGAATCGCTCACCCGTGAACGCCACCGTGGGCAGGCGGACAGATTCCAGTTGGAGCCGCGGTTCGGCCCGGCCCGCCAGCGCATATGTATCGATTGGGATACCCAGTTGCCGCGCCTGCCACGCCGCGCGCGCCACCGAGCCGGAGTTCTCCTTGCCGTCCGAGATCAGCACCAGGCGCGGCACCATGCCTGACGGCATCGCGGCCGAAGCCTCGCGGATCGCCGCCTCCAGGCTCGTCGCCCGGCCCGCTTCCCCACCCGTCCCGCGCAGCTTCCAGCCCGAGGCAAACTCCTGCGGCGTCGTTGTGCGGATCGAGCGGGCAAAGGGCAGCACCCTCACGATATTTCGCCCGCGCGCGCTGTCGATCGCCGAGGTCAAGCGCGAGGCCGTCTCCAGATCCGCGCCGGAAATGCTCGCCGAGGTATCGGGCAGGACCGCCACGGCCATCTTCGTCTCCTGCACGGAGAGGTCCGGCTGGAAGACGCTGATCACCGCTGCGGCAATGGCGGCAACCTTCAGCGCCAGCGAGAGCGGCGAGGCAGGCTGGTTGCGGAAAAGCCACCATTCGACGCCCAGCAGCAGCGCCGCCAGCAGCGCCAGATATTGCCAGAGCTCTTTCGGCAGTGCGGTGGCCGCGGCCGGCGCCGCCAATCCGCGCGCGATGGTCGCCGGCGGCTGCCACTGCGTCGCGCCCAGACCCGGCAAGGTCAGCGCAAACGTGAGCTCGGAGTTCGGCGAGAGCACCCGCACTGTGGACGGAGTGGCCGCGAAGAAACGCAGGCTGCGGCCTTCTACCGTGAACGGCAGCGCGCCACCCTCCGCGTCCAGCACCCGCAGCTTCTCCGGCGCGAAGGCCTCGGCCAGTTCCACCGATACCGCGCCCGGCGTCGCCGCCAACACTTCCTGCCGCAGAAACGTCTCCGGCGCGATCCATTGGAAGATGTTCGCAAAGAGCAGTGGTGTTGCCAGCGAGTAGCGCAGGTTCGAGCGCAACGGATGGAAGCCCAGCGTCACCGTCTTCGCCCCGGCCACAATCAGTGCACCCTCCTTTGCCGAGGCGATCACTGTCTCGCCCTTCCCGGCGGTGAGGATGCGCGCGTTGGCGATCTTCAGGTCTCTCGTGCGGATGCCGGCTGCGATCGGGTGCGCCGCGCTCCAACTGGAAATCGTCGTCTCCGTCGTGCCCGGATTCAGGAAAATCGCAGGCCGCTCCGGCGCCTTCAGCGGCTGGAAAGAGTCGATCAGAAACAGATCGGCGTCGGCGTTGGGCTGATACTGCGATGGCGCCAGAAACGTGGGCTGGATGCGCACGTCGGAGGAAAGGATGGGGCGCAGCAACTCCGCCTCGGTCGTATACACGTTCACCCGCAGGCGCCGCGGCTCGGGAATCTCAAGTGTCACGCGGTTGTCGGAGGGCAGGGCATCGCGCGTGGAAAGGCGTGTCTCCAGCCAGCCGGCGGCGGTCATGCGGAACTGGAACGTCGCCGTCGTCTCGGCGTTCGGTGGCAGAACCAGCAATTGGTTCGAGATCAGCGCTCCGCCCAGTCCAGCGATCAGCGGTACATTGCGCGCCGTGTCACTATAGTTTCGCGCCGTCACCGAGGTGTGGAATAGCGTGGCGTCCTCGGTGGAGCGGCGCAACTCCACCCGCGTCAGGCCGATATTGGCGGGCGCCTCCTTCGTGAGGAGCACGCGCAGGTTGGGCGGCGTATTGATGGTGGCGTTCGGCTCGATGCGGCCAGGGCCGGTGTAGAGGATCTCGCCCGGACGGCGGGCCTCCAGCCGCAGCGCCTGCAATGCCAGATCGAAGGCCGGCTGGAGATCGAGCGCCGAGGACGACGCCTGCGTCGCCTCAATCGCCTTGCGGACGGCGCCAGGGTCGGCTTCAAAGCGCGTGGCCGGTGTGGCGAGCGCGTCGGCGCGGACCAGCATCACCCGGTCCTGCGGTGGTACGCGGCGCAGCCACTCCAGGGCCAGCTTCTTGGATTCGCTAAACAGCGCCGCATTCTGCTGCCACGCCGAGCTGTCCAGGATCAGAATATGATCCCGCCCGCTCGTGTCGGGGCTGCCGAGCCGCGGTTGCGCGATGGCCAGCAGCAGCAGTGCGATGGCCAGCAGTTGAAGCAAAAGCGACCACGGTTGGTCGATCCGGCGCCGGCGCGTCTGTTGCACCTGTTGCTGCGCGTTCTGCCAGAAACGCAGAGTGGCCACCGCAAAGCGCTTCCGCGCGCGGATCAGCAGGTAGAGCGCGACCGTGACACCCGCGGCGGCGGAGAAGAGGGCGAGGAATTCAAGCGCGCTGAGGTTGGCGAAAAACAATCTGCTGGGCCTTTATGTGTGCTGAAGGGCCGTTAGAATGGCCTCTTGTAATGGGACGGAGGTTGCAAAGCCGGCGTAACGGCCGCCGGCGCGGAGTGCGAGATTTTCCAGTGCGCCGGAGTACCGGTCGAACGCCTCGGTGTAGGCCGCGCGCGCCGGGGCGTCGAGCGATAGCTCCAGCGCCGCGCCGGTCTCAGCGTCGGTCAGCGTCACGTCGCCGTCCATGCCGGGGGCGCGGTCGGTATCGGCCCAGATCTGGATGATGAGCAGCTCATGGCCGAAGTCCGTGAGGTATTGCAGCGGCTTGAGAATGTCGGCGTCATCGAGGAAGTCGGAGAGTATGACGAGCAGCCCCGGCTTCGGATAGGCCGAGATGAACTGCCGGGCGATCTCGAAAAACGAGGTGCGGCCGGAGGGCTCGAGGCCGGAAAGGAAATCATTCACCGGGCCGTAGCGGTGCCGTCCGCCGGAAGCCAGATGCGCGTCGTCCAGGCGCTCGTGGAAGGGCTGGATCAGAATCGAGTCGTGGCGCACCAGACCCACATAGGTGAGCGCCGCGGCCAGCCGGCGCGCGTAATCGAACTTACTTTCCGCGCCTGCCGGGCCGGGAGTGGCCGTCATGGAGAGAGAGGAGTCCAGCAGCAGCCGGATCGGTGTGCGCGGCTCCACCTGGAACATCTTGAGAAACAGCTTCTCCAGCCGCATGTAGGCGCGCCAGTTCACAGCCCGCAGATCATCGCCCTGGTGGAAATTGCGGTGATCGAGAAACTCCTGCCCGGGGCCGGCATAGCGCGAAGCGTTGTGGCCGCCCACCAGTCCGCGGAACGACTTCTGCCAGCGGATGGTCAGGCGTTCGAGGCGTTCCAGTAGTTGCCGGTCCAGGAGCTGCGTAGCCATGGCAGAGACGCCTTAACGCGCGGCGGCGGCGCCTTTGGCTGTGGCGGCGATGATCTCCTTGAGCAACGTCTCGGGGGTCTGGTCGTCGGCGTGGGCGTCGAAGTTGAGAATGATGCGGTGGCGCAGAACGGCGTGCGCGATGGTCTTGATGTCGTCGATCGAAAGGTGAGCGCGCCCGTTCATCAGGGCATACACCCGGCCGCATTCCACCAGCGATTGCGCGCCGCGCGGTGACGATCCGTAGCGGATGTACTTGCTCGCCAGCGGGTGGGCCGTCGGCGTGTTAGGCTGCGTGGCCATGACGAGCGCGACGGCGAAATCGAGGACATGCGGTGCCACCAGCACTTCGCGGCACGCGCTGCGGATGGAGAGAATGGTCTCGCGATCGAGCACCTGGCTCAGTTCAGGCTCCTCGCGCTGGATGGTGCGCTCGACAATCCGGTTGAGGTCGTCGCGCGTCGGATACTCCACCAGGATCTTCATCAGGAAGCGGTCCAACTGCGCTTCCGGCAGCGGGTAAGTGCCTTCCATCTCGATCGGGTTTTGCGTCGCCATCACCAGGAAGGGGCTGTCGAGCTGATGCGTGGTGGTGCCGGACGTTACCGTGCGCTCCTGCATCGCCTCCAGCAGCGCCGATTGTGTCTTCGGCGTGGCGCGGTTGATCTCGTCCGCCAGCACGAGGTTGGAAAAGATCGGGCCCGGCTGGAACTTGAGAACCTTGCCGCCGCCGTCGGAGGTCTCCATGATGACGGAGCCGACGATATCGGCCGGCATGAGATCGGGGGTGAACTGAATCCGGGAGTATTTCAGGTGCAGCACGCGCGCCAGCGTCCGCAGCAGAGTGGTCTTGCCGAGCCCGGGCACGCCTTCCAGCAGCACGTGGCCGCCCGCCAGCAAACAGATGACTACGCCGTCAACGACGTCCTGCTGGCCGACAATAACTTTGCCGATTTCGGCGCGAACCTGATCGAGACGGGAGACTGCCTCTGGAAGCGGGATGGATTGAGCCACATGTCCATTGTATGGCAACCAAACGGCGGCTACCGCGAAAACACCATGTGCGTGGGCTCGATTCCCGCCCGCTGGCAGTGTTCGCGGTACAACGAGCCGTAGCTGAGTAGAATATAGCTCGCGCGCGCGAAGCCGAGCTCGTCCGCCGTGGCGTCGATCCACTCTGCCGGACCTTCCAGCTCCAAAAACGTGCCGATGGGCGTTTCATCCAGCACGGCGTGCCCGGGTTCGCCCGCGCGCTGCAGCGTCGTGCGGTACTTTTCGTACCGGAAGGTCAACCGGTAACCCAGAGCGTGGAGAATCTGGCGGAATGCGGGCGCCGATTCTACACGCGTCTCATACTCGGGCCGCGTCTTATGCGGGCCGGGTTCGGGCGGCCCTTTGAAGGTGACAATCGCTTCGTTGCGGAAATCGCGCAGACGCAGCAGTTGGCGGGAAAGCAGCAGATCGCCGCCGGGAGTGTCGTAGACCTCGTTGGATTCAAAGGCCCGCTCGTGCAGCTCGGCGAAGCCGGCACGCAGGAGCAACTCGCGCGCGGCTCCGGCGTCGGAGACGGCGAGTTTTACCTCTGTTTCCTTGTCGCCTGGACTACCGCTGTGCGGCTGGGGGGATGACATTCCCTCCAGTATGGCCCTCTTTGCGGATGACGTTCATCGCCACGGAAAGCATGGAGGCCACGTCGCCCAGGTTGGACGGCACCACGATGGTGGAGGACGCCTTCGCGATCTTGCCGAACTCGCTGACGTACTGCTCGGCCACGCGGAGCTGTACCGCCTCGAAGCCGCCGGGCTCGTTGATGGCCTGCGCGACGCGGCGCAGACCCTCGGCCGTGGCGCCAGCGATAGCGAGGATGGCGTTGGCCTGGCCCTCGGCCTCGTTGATCTGCTGCTGGCGGCGGGCTTCGGAAGCCTTGATGACCTTCTGCTTTTCGCCGTCGGCCGTGTTGATGGCGGATTCGCGGTTGGCCTCGGAGTTGAGGATGGTGGCGCGCTTTTCGCGCTCGGCCCGCATCTGCTTCTCCATCGCGGAGAGGATGTCCTGCGGCGGATTGATCGTCTTGATCTCGTAACGGAGCACCTTTACGCCCCAGGGTTCGGTGGCTTTATCCAGCTCGCTGACCACCTGGGCGTTGATGGCTGTGCGCTCTTCGAAGGTCCGGTCGAGGTCAATCTTGCCGATCTCGGAACGCAGATTAGTCTGGGCCAGTTGGCGAATGGCGAAGCCAAAGTCGCTGATGCCGTAGGAGGCGCGCTCCGGGTTGAGCACCTTCATATAGAGGATGCCGTCCACCCCCACCTGGACGTTGTCGCGAGTGATGCAGATCTGCTCGGGGATGTCGATAGCCTGTTCCTTGAGCGAATGACGGTAGCGGATGACGTCGACGAAAGGCGTGAGAATGTGGAAGCCCGCGCCGAGCGTGCCGGCGTATTTGCCCAAGCGCTCCACGACGAAGGCGGATTGTTGCGGGACGACGATAGCTGTCTTGGCGAGGATGATAGCCGCCAGGAGAATGACGAACATAACGACAAGGAGTGCACCGATTTCCATGAGTTCCTCCAGGAAAGATCAGATGGCGCGGACAAAGAGAGTGAGGCCATCGACGCGCTCCACCGTGCAGCGCGTGGCCTTGGCTATGGGCGTATCGCCCAGATTTTCTGCGTTCCAGGACGTCCCGCGCAACTCCGCCTTGCCGCGGCCGCCGGCTGGAATATCCTCCAGCGCCGTGGCGATCTCGCTGGTGAGATTGTCCACGTTGCTGGTGGGTGAGAGCCGCTGGAAGCGTTGCAGAAGCGGTTTGCGGAACAGAAGCATCGCCGCAACGGAGATGACGACGAAGATCAGTCCCTCAATGGCTAAACCGAAGTGGACGCCCAGCAGGAGTTTGAGCAGACCCACGGCCAGAGCGCCGGCGCCAAAGAAGATGAGATAGAAACCGCCGGGCGTCAGCAATTCCCCGGCCAGGAGCAGCAGGCCAACGAGTGTCCAGAGCCACCACGCGAAACTGAGAGTCTCCACCGTGAGTGACCTCCTTCGAGTGCCGATGATATCGCATCGGTGGGGGTCGTTTGGCGATAAGATGGTCTGGAAGTCTATCCCCAACGAGGTGAGTCCCCCATGTCCACTCAGAGCACCAACCGCAGGCAGTTTGTAGCGGGTGCCGCGGCGATGAGCATCGCCGGCTCGGCGATGGCGAAATCGGCCAACAACAACAAGATGAACCCGGCGCGGGTGATCGGCGCCAACGACAAGATCAACGTGGCCGTGATCGGTACAGGTGGCCGCGGCGGATACGTTTCAGATCGGTTCGACAAATACGGCAAGGACGTCAAGCCGGGCGCCTGCGAGATCGTTGGCGTTTGCGACGTCTACCAGAAGCGCGTTACCGCGGGCAAAGAGCGCTTCAAGGTGATGGGCACGCTGGATTACCGCGAGATCCTGTCCCGCAAGGACGTGGACGCGGTGATCGTGGCCACTCCGGATCACTGGCACGCCCGGATCGCTCTCGAAGCGATGGACCAGGGCAAGGACGTCTATCTCGAAAAGCCGATGTGCCACACCATCGAAGAGGTGAAGGCGCTGATCAGCACAGTGAAAGAGACTGGCCGGGTCGTCCAGGTCGGCTCGCAGACCACCTCCGCCGATCAGTGGTGGAAGGCGCGCAAGGCCATTGCCGACGGCATGCTCGGGAAGATGTTGATGAGCCAGGGCAGCTATCACCGCAATTCGAATGAAGGTGAGTGGAACTGGACTATCGACAAGAGTGCCGGGCCGGAAGCCAAGGGCGAAGACTACATCGATTGGAAGATGTGGCTGGGCTCCGCGCCCAAGCGCAGCTTCGACGCGGACCGATTCTTCCGCTTCCGGAAGTATTGGGATTATTCGGGCGGCATCGCGACGGACCTCTTCTTCCACGTGATGGCGCCGATGAACATCTGCTGGGGTGAGGCGCAGTTCCCGCAGCGCGTCATCGGCAGCGGCGGCATCTATCAGTTCAAAGACGAGCGCGAAGTGCCGGATACGTTCCACCTGGTGGCCGAATATGCGAAGGGCTACTCGGTTGTGCTGTCGAGCTGTATGGCGAACTCCGAGCACATCCCCGGCCTGATCCGCGGCCACGAAGGCACGCTGATCATGGTGGAGCACGGCCGGTTTGAGGGCGACGCATCCTACATCACCGTGAAGCCGGAAACCCGCGTGGACAGCGCGGAGTACAAGGCCAAGTGGGGCACCGCGCCGATCAAGATCGACGTGGATCCCAAGGATGCCATGTATGCCCACATCGGCAACTTCCTGGAGTGCATGCGCACCCGCCAGAAGCCGACTCTCGATGTGGAGACGGCGGGCCGTGCGCAGGTTGCCATCACCATGGCGGTGAACAGCTACCGGCATGGCAAGGTGCTGTATTTCGACGAGAAGAACTTCAAGGTCGTGGACAAGCCCGTCAAGGCGTAGTCTTACTATTTCGCGGGCGCGGCTGGAAACGGCCGCGCCTGCGGAGATTCCATTAGTTCCGGATGTGCCCGCCTGAGTTTGAGTGAGAGTTCCTTCTCACGTCCCGCCTCCGCTTCCTTCCCCATTCGAAAGTAGATCTGGCTGAGCAGCAGGTGCGGCTGCGCGTGATTGGCGTTGGATCGAGAGCAGCGCTGGAGCTCTGCCGCAGCGTCGGCGAGTTTTTCCTGGCCCATCAGGGCCTTGGCGAGCGCGATGCAGGCGGGCACGTAATCGGGGCGGATCTTCAGAGCTGCACGGAGGTGGGTGGCCGCCTCTTCATACCGATCTTCCAAGAGGAGCGAGTCGCCATAGAAGAAGTAGGGCTCCTCGTAGGCGGCGTCAACCTCCATCGCCTTCTTCAGAAAGGGCAGGCTCTCTTCGCGCAGACCGGCGCGCCGGAGCTGGTAGGCGTACTCGAAGTTGGTGCGGGCGTTGGCCGGGAACTTCTCAGCGGCCCCGCGAGTGAGCTCGAGTACGCCAGGATCGCGGGCGTCGTGGCAGGCCTGGATGGCGATGAGCCAGGAATCGGGTGTGTCGTTTCGCAGTTTCAGCGCGCGCTGCGCAGCGTCGCAGGCTTCGCGGTAGTAGTAACCCTTGCCATACTCAACGGCTATGATCTGAAGCAGCTTGAAGTTGGCAGGCTGGATGGCCGCGGCGGCCCGCCACTCGGTGAGGGCGGCGTCGCGCCGGTTCAGTTTGAGCAGGACCACGCCGTGAAGATAGCGGGTGTTGAAGTCGGTGGGATTCACCTTTGCGGCGCGAGCTAGCAGCGCGGACGCGTCCTCGTTCTTGCCTTGGAATTGGCGCAGAAAGCCGAGGTTGAAGAGCGAAGGGAAGTGGCCGGGTTGCGCGGCGATGGCGCGCTGCCAGAGAGCCGCTGCCTCCTCGATCTTGCCCTGTTGGGCCAGCTGCGTGGCCGATGCGGAGAGTGCGTCGGGGTTGGCCTGGAGCGCGAACGCCATGATAAGGATCAAAGTGCTCATTGGGGCAGAGCGATGGCCTTCGTCTGGCCGGAACCTTCCATCAGTAGATAGAGTCTGCCCGCGGCGACGCCGGGAAACTCCTCGCTGACGCCGGAGGGCCAGCGAACGGTGATCTTGTCCACGGCCTCGGCGGCGCCCAGGCCGAAATGCGGGCGGAGGTCGTTGACAGAAAGAAAGCTGGACTGGCTGAGCACGGCGTCCGTCTGGCGCATGGCGCCGCTCTGGATGGTGACGGTGGCGCCGATGGCCGCGCGGTTGGATTTTACCCCCTGGAGCTGGAGCTTGACCCAGTGATGCGGGGAGGTCGAGTCGTTGCGGAGCAAGGAGGGCGGCTCGTGCATGTTCATGACCAGCACGTCGATATCGCCGTCATTGTCGAAGTCGCCGAAAGCCGCTCCGCGGCTGGAGTGCTCCTGCAGTATGCCGGGGCCGGAGAGGGCGGAGACATCCTCGAATCGGGCATTGCCCAGATTGCGGTAGACGAGGCGCTGGCGCTTGTACGATTCAATGGCATTGATCTGCGCCACTTCGGGATAAACGTGGCCGGCCACCTGGAAGATGTCCTTCCAGCCATCGTTATCGAGGTCCACGAAGCCGGTGCCCCAGAGGACGTAGTCCGGGTTGACGGCGAGGCCGGCCTTCATGGAGATGTCGGAGAAGAAGCCGCGGCCGAGATTGCGATAGAGGTTGGGGTAATCGCCGATGAAGTTGGTCTTCGTGATGTCGAGGCGGCCGTCGTTGTCGAAGTCGGCCACGGCCAGGCCCATGCCGGCCTGTTCCGAACCGTTGTCGTTGTAGGCCAGGCCGCACTCGGTGGCGATGTCGCGGAAGGTGCCGTCGTGGCGGTTTTGCAGCAGGATACTGGGCGTGGAGTCGCTGGCTATATAGAGGTCGGGCCAGCCGTCAGAATCGAGATCGGCGGTGATTGCGGTGAAGGCGTAGAAGTCCTTGACGGCGCGGACCCCGGAGCGGACGGAGACGTCTTCAAACGTGCCGTCGCCACGGTTGTGATAGAGCGTCATGCTGCCGTATGGCAGGCCGCGCGGGCCGCAGTAGACGGGGCTCCCCTTCCAGTAGCAGAAGGGGAACTTCCCAGGCAAAGGAGTGGTCAGCGGGTCGAATCGAAGGTAGCTGGTAACCAGAAGATCAAGGTGGCCGTCGCGGTCGTAATCAATGAACGTACAGCCGGTGCTCCACTCCGTGGCTGGTCCGGCAGTGCCGGAGCGTTGCGTGTCATCGGTGAACGTGCCGTCGCCGTTGTTGCGCATCATCAAATTGGGGCCGAAATAGGTGACATAGAGATCGAGAAAGCCGTCGTTGTTGACGTCCCCGGCGCACACGCCGTTGCCCCATCCGGCGCGGTCCATTCCGGCCTGCTTGGTGACGTCGGTGAAGCGGCCCTTGCCGGCGTTGCGATAGAGCTTGTTGGTGGGCGCCTGCCCGGCGGGGAAGCCCTCCAGGCGCGAGCCATTCACCAGGAAGACGTCAAGACGACCGTCGTTGTCAAAATCCAGGAACGCCACTCCGGAACCGTTCGCTTCGATGACGAACTTCTTCTTCGTCTCGTTGCCGGAAGTGATCTTCGTAGTCAGGCCGGAGGCTGCGGCGACGTCGGTGAATGACACAGGCCAGGGTCGGCCGGAGGCCTTGGCGCGGGGCAGAGGGCGCGCGCTGCCGCTGATCATGCCCTGGCCGGCGGCGAGGGTGGAGATGGTCAGGAAGAGGGCAAATAGCCAGGCAAACTGGAGCGAGCGCATCGGGGACCATGATATCGAAACGGGGTGCCCTGAGGGTTCTTGACAAATTGTGCTTGATCTTGGAGCCAGCACCGAATATACTAACGGAAACGTTCACGTTAACGTTAACTGTTTGTCATGTGCCAGGGGAGGTCTCTCTCATGCTTCAGAAGCAAAGTCTGCTTCGGGTTTGTCTCGGATTGCTGCTGCTCGTTCTCGCCGCGCCGTTTGCGGCGGGCCAGGCTACCAATGCATCGATCACCGGTCTCGTTACGGACGCGTCCAGCGCTGCCGTTCCGAATGCAACCGTCACCGTCACCAATTCCGGAACCGGCGTCAGCCGTTCCGTCACCACTAACGATTCCGGTGCGTATACCATCGCGCCGCTGATTCCCGGCACTTATGAACTGAAAGTCGGCAACTCCGGCTTCAAAACGAAAGTCCAATCGAATGTTCTGCTGGAGACCGGCGCCCGGCTCAAGCTCGACTTGCAGCTCGAAGTCGGCCAGGTTAGCGAGCGCATCGAAGTGACGGCATCGGCGCCGATCATGCAGACGCAGGAAGCCTCCGTGGCGGGCGTGGTAACCACGTCGCAACTGGAGCGCATCCCCGTGAACGGCCGCAACTTCACGCGCCTCATCGTGATGATGCCGGGCGTCAGCGACATCGCTCCGAACCAATCCAAGGGCGGCCAGGCCGGCCTGCAGATGGTTTCGATCAACGGCCAGCGCCAGCAGGACAGCAACTACACCATCGATGGTGTGGACAACAACATGATGTACATGAGCTCCGGTGTCGGCGCGCCTCCCATGGACGCCATCCAGGAGTTCCGCGTGGCCACCAGCAACTCGGCCGAGTATGGCCGGAGCGCCGGCGCCAACGTCAACGTGTCCATCAAGTCCGGTAGCCGCGATCTGCATGGCAGCGTCTACGAGTACCTCCGCAACGACAAGCTCGATGCCAACGACTGGTTCCGCAACGCTCAGGCACAGGCCAATCCCGCCACGAAGGCGACCCGCGTCCCGTTCCGCCAGAATCAATACGGCGTCGCCGTCGGTGGTCCGGTGGTGCTCCCGAAACTTTACAATGGCCGGGACAAGACGTTCTGGTTCGCCAGCTGGGAAGGCTACCGCCGCCGTCGCGGCAACACGTCCATCAACTCCACGCCGATCGCGGCCTGGCGCCAGGGCGACTTCTCCAGTTTCAACAAGCAGATCTACGATCCGCTGACCGGCGTGAAAGACGCAACGGGAATCGTGAGGCAACCGTTTGCCGGCAACCAACTGCCCAAGGCACGCATGAATGCCGGCATGAGCATGCTCAGCGACATGTATCAGCCGCTGCCCAACGCTGCCGGGCAGACGAATAACTACATCATGACGGACCCCACCGCGAACGATCGCGACATGCTGGTTCTGCGCGGTGACCACACGCTCGGCTCGAAAGACACCTTCTTTGCGCGCTACATGCGCCAGAAGGTCGGCGAGAACGCGCCGTCCGGCTTCTCCACCGTGCGTTACAACGCCGTCCGCATCGACTCCGACAACTTCGGCGTCGGCTGGAACCACATTTTCAACGCAACCACGGTTCTGGAAGTGAAGTACGGATACAACAAACCGAACAACCCCGGATGCGACACGTACAAGAACGGGCTCAGCCGGTCAGAGGTTCTCTCCAAGGCCGGAATCAAGATGTTCTACCCGGACTCGCTCTGCAACGTGATCCCGAGCTTCAGCGCTGACGGGCTTTTCGGCCTCGGCGGCGGCGGCGGCGAGACCATCATCGACACCGACCACCAGTATGAGGCCAAGCTCTCCATCATGAAGGGCCGCCAATCGATCAAGTTCGGCTTCCAGTACATGCGCCGCGCAATGGACGCCTTCTTCGCCAACCCGACGAACGGCACTTCGAACTTCTATTCGAGCATGACCAACACGGCGGCTGATCCTTCCGCGGGCAACTCTTACGCCTCCCTGCTGCTGGGCTACCCGTCCGCTATCCAGCGTGGCGTTGGTATCCCGAACGCACAGGGCCGGCAGAATTCGTATTCCGGGTTCTTCCAGGACGATTGGCGCGTCACCGACAAACTCACCCTGAACCTCGGCGTACGCTGGGAGGGGTTCAACCGTCCCTACGATGCCCAGGATGCACTCGGCAACCTGCTGGTCACCCGTGTGGATGGCAAGGATGTCGCCCAGTTGATGTGGGCCGGCGTCAATCCGCTGACCGACCCGGTAACGGGCAAGGTCGGCGAAGGTCCGCGGACCTTTGGATACGGTCGCACGCTGATGAAGAACCGCTGGCTGAACTTCGCACCCCGCGTGGGCCTCGCCTACCAGGTCAATTCGAAGACCGTCGTGCGCGCTGCCTTCGGCATGTACTTCAACAGCACGTTCATGCAGGAATTGAACGATCTCCGCAAGTTCTGGCCCTATCTGCCCCAGCAGGTATTCAGCCCCAACACAGGAGTCACTCCGGACATGTCCATTTCCGATGCGGGCCCGTCCTTCAACAGCACGCAGGCCCTCGGCGGCTGGCCGCAGGACCCGAACAACCGCAGCCCGTATTCCCAGCAGTGGAATATGTTCGTGCAGCGCCAACTGATGAACGACGTCACCCTGGACGTCGGCTATGTCGGATCCGCCAACCGCAACCAGGTTGGTTACGTCGGCTGGAACAACGCGCTCACACCGGCACCCGCCGGCACGCCCGTTGACCCGCGCCGCCGCTTCGCCTCCTCCGGCTTCACCGGCAACCTGGATGGCGGCAGCAACGTTTTTGCTTCCGAGTACAACGCTCTGGAAGTGAAGGTCACCAAGCGCTTCAGCAAGGGCATCTCTATCCTTGGCAACTACACATGGGCGAAGGTCATGGACGATCAGTCGTCCTTGCCGGAAGCCAAGTACCAGGACATGTTCAACCGCCGGGCCGACTGGTCTCCGGCGAGCTATGACCTGCGCCACGCTTTCAAGGTTGGCTATGTGTACGATCTGCCGTTCGGCAAGGGCCGGGCTTACGGCGGTAGCTGGAACGGATTCACAGACGCATTGCTCGGTGGTTGGGCCCTGGAAGGGATTGTTCAGGTCCAGACCGGCCGGCCAGTGAACATCACCACAGGCCAGGACACGGCCCACACGGGCAAGTACATCGGCAGGGCCGACGTCATCGCCAATCCGATCCTCCCGATGGAACAGCGCTCCATCTACAAGTGGTTCAACACCGCTGCGTTCAAGATGCCCGTCAACGCTTACGGCAACTCCGGCGCGAACACGGTTCGCGCGGACGGCAAAGTGGGTGCGGACGTCTCGGTCGCCAAGAAGTTCAGATTCACCGAAAAGCAGGCTCTGGAATTCCGCACGGAGTTCTACAACCTGCCCAACGTGATCAACTTCAATACCCCGAACACTAACCTCAGCTCGGCTGACTTCGGCAAGATCACCGGCGCAGGCAGCGCGCGGCAGATCCAGTTTGCACTTCGGTACGCGTTCTAACGCGGACCTGTAACGCAACGGGCGCATCTCCTCCAACGAGGCGATGCGCCCGTTTTCCATTTACAGGCCGGGTAAGGTCCAAGGCTGGCGATATTCGCGGCGCAGCATTGCGTTGGCGCGCGGGCTGTTGGTGAACTGCTCTTTGGCGCCGTCCCACTGGAGCTTCTCGCCAGTGCGGAGCGCGATGTTGCCGATGAGGCAGGTGGCCGTGCTGCGGTGTCCGGTTTCAATGTCGCCCACGGGCCGCTCACGGGTCTTCAGGCAGTCCAGGAAGTTACGCACATGGGGCTGGTGCTGGAACGACGTAGCGCCCCTCTCCGGCGTCGTGAGGCCGGTGTAGAACTGGCCGAAGCCGACCAGATCGTCGTAGGCGTCGCGGGAGCCGGCGGTGACCTTTTCAGCGTGCGCTTCCATCTGCGGGATGATCTCGTAGCCGGCGCGATCGATGAAGAGCGTGCCCTTGGTTCCCTGCAACAGCACGCCGTAGCTGCCAAAGCTCTTGTGGCCGGCGTGCCCATTGGGTCCGAAGCTGTTGTGGACCATGGTGGAGTATCGGACGAGCAGGTTGCCGGGGTATTCCCAGACGACCTCCTGCGTATCGGCGCAATCGCGGGCGTCCTGATAGAACCATTTGCCGCCGGAGCTGGTGACGCTGAGCGGCGAATCCACCTGGCAGGCCCAG
Organism: Paludibaculum sp.; assembly: GCA_036504135.1. Taxonomy (GTDB): domain Bacteria; phylum Acidobacteriota; class Terriglobia; order Bryobacterales; family Bryobacteraceae; genus Paludibaculum. The sequence continues at coordinate 264,279 of DASXVP010000025.1, read as the reverse complement.
TGGACGACGTCGATAAGATGGACGCACCAGTTGGTGAGTTCGCCTCCAGCGTAGTCCCAGAAGGCGCGGAAGTTGCGGCGGCCGGAGTTGTACGGAATCTTTGGCGCGGGGCCCAGCCAGAGATCCCAATCCAGTCCTTCGGGCACGGCGGCGTCGGGTGGATTGCCCATGCCCTTATTGGAAGTGGAGTGGTTGTGATTCCAGCACTGGGCGAAATGAACCTTGCCGATGCGGCCATCCTGCACAGCCTGGACGGCACGCTGGAAGTGGGCGCCGGAGCGTTGTTGAATGCCCACCTGCACGACGCGCTTGTGGCGGCGGGCTGCCTCCACCATCAGGCGGCCTTCGCGGACGTTGTGCGAGATGGGCTTTTCGACGTAGACATCCTTGCCGGCGGCGCAGGCCTGGATCATGATGAGTGGATGCCAGTGGTCGGGCGTGGCGACGATGACCACGTCGATGTCCTTGCGATCGAGCAGGTGGCGATAGTCCGAGACGATATCCGGGGTCCTGCCGGTGATGAGTTTGGCGGCTGCCTCGGCGCTGGGGCGGAACACATCGCAGACGGCGCGGAACTCCACCTCGGGCTGTTTCTGGAAGTCGATCAGATCGGCGCGGCCCATGCCGCCGCAGCCGATGAGCGCCACTCCGAGCTTGTCACTGGGCGTACCGATCTGCGCGGCTGCCGCGGTGACGGCCGGTGTTACCAGGAAGGTTCTGCGTTTCATAATTACCACCCTACGGGCTTTCCTTTGTTCTGCTCCACGAGCCACTTCTCCAGCGGCTCAAAGTAGGCGCGGACGGCGCCGCCATCGATCTGGCGCGTGCCGGCGAGCTTTTCCAGCGCATCGGGCCAGGGCTTGCTGACACCGAGAGCGAGCGCATCGCTCAGACGTTTTCCCGCTTCCTTGCTCTGGTAGATGGAGCAACGGTTGATGGGGTCTTTGCAGCCGGCGGTTTCGCTGAGCGCCTTGTGGAACTGGAACTGGAGGACGTGGGCGAGGAAGTAGCGCGTATAGGGTACGTTGGCCGGGACGTGGTATTTGGCGCCGGCGTCGAAGAGATCCTCGCCGCGGGCCGAGGACGGCGCGATGCCCTGATACTTGAGGCGCAGCGCCCACCACGCCTGGTTGTACTGCTGGGGCGTGATCTCACCGGAGTAGACCTTCCATCGCCACTGATCGATGAGCAGGCCAAAGGGAAGGAACGCGACCTTATCCAGCGCGTTCTTCAGCAGCAGGCCGAGATCCTTGGAGGGGTCCGGAGCCTTCTGGATGAGGCCGAGCTTGACGAGGTACTCGGGCGTGAGTGACAGCGCGATGGTGTCGCCGATGGCCTCGTGGAAGCCGTCGTTGGCCGAGTTGCGGAAGAGGAAAGGCTGCTGATTGTAGGCGCGCTGGTAGTAGTTGTGGCCGAGTTCGTGGTGGACGGTGTTGAAGTCCTCGGCGTTGATCTCGATGCACATCTTGATGCGCAGGTCGTTCGCGTTGTCAACGTCCCACGCGCTGGCGTGGCAGACGACGTCGCGGTCGCGGGGGCGGGTGAAGAGGGACCGCTCCCAGAATGTCTTGGGCAGGGGCTCGAAGCCGAGCGAGCTAAAGAAGCCCTCGCCGTACTTGACCATGTCGATGGCGGTAGTCTTGCGCTGCTTGAGGATCTGGTCGAGATCGTAGCCGGCGCCGGCATCCTTGGGAGCGAGGATAGGGTAGAGGTTGTTCCACTGCTGCGCCCAGATGTTGCCGAGGAGGTGCGCGGGAATGGGGCCGGACTCGGGTACGGCGTCCTTGCCGTATTTCTCCCGCAACTTCCAGCGGGTGTAGGCGTGGAGTTGCACGTAGAGCGGCTTGACCTGCTCCCAAAGGCGATCGAGCTCTTTGGCGAAGTCGTCCGGCGGCATGTCGTACTGGGAACGCCAAAGGGCGCCGGTGTCGGCGAAGCCCAATTCCTTCGCGCCCTTATTGGAGAGCTCGACGAGGCGGGTGAAGTCCTTCTTCATGGGAGGCGCAACAGTGTGCCAGCCGTTCCAGACGTCCAATAGCTGTTTGGGGTCGCGGCTGGAGGCCATGATCTTGGTGACCTCATCAATGTTCAAGCACTTGGACTGGTCGCCGCCGGGGCAGTACTTGCCCTGACCGTAGGCCGCTTCGAGCCCGGCGGCGAGGCGGGTGACCTCGGCGGACTCGTTGGGGTCGGCTGGGGCGGGCAGGGTCAGCGAGAGCTTCAGGAGCAGGAGCTTGCGGCGGACGTCGTCTGGCAGCGTGAGCTTGTCGAAGCGCGCGGCTTCCTTGGCGTAGCGGACCTGCGCATTGATGAAGCGTTCGTTGGCCTTGGCGGAAAGCGCCTGAGTGTCCTGGGTAATGAAATTGGCCTGCACCCAGGCGGCGGCGCCGGCCTCGTTGGCCAGGGCGAGCAGTTGGGTTTCAGCGCCGGCAGCGAACTGGCGGGCCTCTTCGGCCGATGGCTGGTTGCCACAGGAACCGAGTAGCAGGGCGGCCAGAGGGAGGAGATAGCGTGGGTTGTCCATCACCGTTAGTCTATGTCCGCCATGGCGCGCGCGGCACGGCCTGACGCAGATTAATGTGACCCCAGTCATAGAACAAGACTATCTTGTGATAAACTCCGAATCGGTTCATACCGTTCCAACTTGTCTTGGAACATCGGAAGGGAAGCTGAGCATGCTCTCAACATTTCACAAACGTCTGATTGTCTCCGTAGGGAGCGTAGTTCTTGTCGCCGCCGCACTTTCGGCCGACCGTACCAATGTCTTTAGCACGACTGATAAGGCGTTCTACGCCGATCAGGCGACGCTCGACTTTGTCCGCCCGGGCCTCGTAGTGAAGATTACGAAGGCTGAGATCGCAACCGATGGCACGATGACGGCATGGGTGAAGATCACCGACCCGAAGGGCGTTGGATTGGATCGCCTTGGTGTGAAGACGCCGGGTCCCATTTCGCTCAGCTTTCTGAGCACATACATTCCGGCCGATAAAGATGCCTACGTTTCCTACATCACGCGGCAACGCACCAGCGGCGCCAACACTGTCACGCAGGCGACTGGTGAAAATACCGGCACCTGGACGGAACTCGCCGCTGGTGAGTATTCCTACAAATTCCTGAACAAGGCGCCGTCCACGATGGATCGGACGTTGACGCATACCTTCGGCGTCTACGGTTCCCGCAATCTGGATGAGTTCTCGCTGCCTCGGAACTTCGCGGACAACACGTTCAACTTCGTGCCGTCAGGCGCGGCGGTGACCAAGGTGCGGGACATCATCCGGACCGCGTCCTGCAACAAGTGCCATGATCAGATGGGCTTCCACGGCGGATCGCGCCGCAGCCTGGAACTCTGCATCCTCTGCCACCAGCCGCAGACGACCGATGCCGCCACGCTGAACTCAGTAGACATGCCGGTGATGGTCCACAAGATCCACTACGGCGATAACCTGCCGAGCGTGAAGGCCGGCAAGCCGTACAAGATTGGCAACACGGATTATTCCACGGTTGCGTTCCCATCGCCCGCCATGGCGTGCAAGGCCTGTCACGAAGAGAAGGCAGTGGCCGGCGCCACGCAGGACACAAAATGGAAGACGGGGCCGACGCGCGCAGCCTGCGGCGCCTGCCACGACAATGTGAACTTCTCCACGGGTGAGAACCATGCCGGGCTCCCGCAGCCCTCCGACGGCCTGTGCAAGACCTGCCACCAGCCGAAGGGTGAGCTTGATTTCGACATCTCCGTCACTGGCGCGCACATGATTCCGTTGGAATCGTCGCTGCTGGCCGGCGTCGTGTTCGACATCACGGCCGCGACCGAAGTCGGCGCCGGCAAGAAACCGGTAGTCACCTTTACTGTCAAGGACAAGAAGGGCAACCCGGTGGACATCAAGACGATGAACAGCCTCCGTCTCTACATGGGCGGGCCCACGAGCGACATCGCCGGCTACGTTCGCGAAGACGTGCTGAAGGCCGAAGGCCCCGGTGACGGGCGCTACTTCTGGACCTTCGCCGCTGCTATCCCTGCCGGGGCCAAGGGCACCTGGCAGTTTGGCATCGAAGGCTACCGCACCACCAAGGTCCTGGAAGGAACGCTGAAAGAGCGCACCATTCGCGACTACGGCATCAACGATGTGTTCTATGCCGGCTTGGACGGCGGCAAGGCCGAGCCGCGGCGTGTAGTCGCCTCCACGGCCTCCTGCAACAAGTGCCACTACTCGCTGGAATTCCACGGCGGAAACCGCAACACGGTTGAGCAGTGCTCCTTCTGCCACAACCCGAGCCTGACGGTGACGGAGAACGGCAAGGCGGTCAGCTTCAACCTGACAAACATGGTCCACCGCTTCCATGAAGAAGCCCGGTACCCGGGTATTCTGCGGGACTGCAACCAGTGCCATGTGGGCAACTCACAGACTCCGCCGGTGAAGGCGGTGCTGGCGGTGAAGGACGGGTCCGCTCCGTACACGCCGGTTCCGCCGGTTACTAACGCCTGCCTGGTGTGCCACAACACGCCCGAGGCATGGAGCCACGCGCTGACCAACACGACCACGCTGGGTGAGAGCTGCACGGTTTGCCACGGCAACACCTCGGAGTTCTCGGTGAATAAGGTACACGCCCAGTAAGAATGGGGGCTTCGGCCCCCACAACATTTCAGGTAGAAAATGTTTGCGTTGGGCCCCGTCCGGATCTAGAATGGAGCAGTAGAGAGTTCTCGTACTACTTCCGTCCACTCTCCGAGAAGGGGCCCACTCCGCCTCATCTTCTTCTAGCCGCCGGCCACCGTTACAGTAACGATGGCCGGCTCTTTTATTTGACGGGCAGTGTTAGGGGTGGAGCAGCGCCTCAACATGGGCGACCGCGGCGGCGCCGAGGCCGGGGAGATTGTAGCCGCCTTCGAGGATGCTGAGCAGGCGGCCGTTCGCGGTGGTGGCGGCGATCTCCATAGTGATTTCGGTGAGTTCCCGGAAATCCTCGTCGCGCAGGACGAACCGGCCGAGGGGGTCGGCACGGCGGGAATCGAAGCCGGCGGAGAGGATGACGAGTTCGGGCCGGAAGGCGGCCATCGCGGGCATGAGCTTTTTGCGGAAGGCGCCGACGATATCGGCGTGGCCTGATCCTGCCGGCAGGGGGCAGTTCATCGTCGTACCCTTGCCGCTGCCAGCACCGGTCTCGCTGGCGGCGCCCGTGCCGGGATACCACGGCCACTGGTGGGTGCTGAAGAAGAAGACGCTGTGATCCTCGTAAAAGATGTCCTGCGTGCCGTTGCCGTGGTGGACGTCCCAATCAGCGATGAGGACGCGCTCGACGCCGTGGACCTTGCGAGCGTAGCGGGCGGCGATGGCGGCGCTGTTAAAGACGCAGAAGCCCATTCCGCGCGAGGCGGTGGCGTGATGGCCGGGCGGGCGGACGGCGGCGAAGGCGTTGCGTGTGCGGCCGGACATGACGGCGTCAACGCCGGACAGAGCGGCGCCGGCGGCCAGGGTGGCGATATCAAAAGTGTGCTCGCCAATGGCGGTGTCGCCGGTGCTGAGCGTGGCCGATTTGCGGGCAATATCGTGCCGGACGGTGGCGACGTAGGCGCGGGTGTGGCAGAGGTGGAGATCGTCGTCAGTGGCGGAGCGGGCGGGGATATGGGTGAGCTTGTCGAAGAGGCCGGCGCGATCGAAAGCTTTCTTGATGGCGCGGTAGCGATCCGGCGACTCGGGGTGGTTTGGGCCGGGGTCGTGCAGCACAAAGGCGGCGTCGAATAGGAGTCCGGTGGGACTGGCGTGCGGTTTGCCCAGAAACGGCATTGGTCTCATTCTGTCAGACCCTCGCCCGCGAAAGTTACGAATGTGACGGGAAAATGGGGACCCGCGGGAACATCGCCGGCGGCGCACGCGTAATACCAACAGGAAAGCAGGAATCTCTCCAGTGAGCGCGTTACTAGAACCGGAAGTGATGGCAGCCATGGAAGCGGCCCCGTCCAGGCGGCGCAGCCACCGCCGGATGCACGGCGGCGAGCTGGTGCTGGATCTCTTCCGGCAGACATTGGCGAATCTACACCGGAACAAGCTGCGCAGCTTTCTCACCTTGTTTGGCATTGCCTGGGGCATCGCGTCGCTGGTGCTGATGTCGGCGTTGGGCGATGGGTTCCGGCAGGGCCAGCGGAAGAACATGGCGCAGATCGGCGACAACATCGTTTTCGTGTACGGCGGCGTCACAGAGGAGCAGGCAGGCGGCCAGCGGGCCGGGCGGCGCGTGTCCTTGAGAGAAAGAGATCTGGAGATCATTCGGGCGACATGCCCGGCGATCCAGGTGGCGGCGGCCGAGCACAAGAAGTATGAGGTGCCGGCGCGGAGCGCGACGAATTCCGGAAGATTTCTGTCACTCGGCGTAACGCCGGATTATCTAAAGCTGCGGAACCTGCCGGTGGAGCGCGGACGCACCGTTACCAGGGATGATGTGCGCGAAGGCCGGCGGGTGGCGGTACTGGGCTCCAGCGTGCGGAAGCAGCTCTTTGAAAAGAAGCCGCTGCCACTGGGCGAGCAGTTCTATCTGAACAACTATCCCTACACCGTGATCGGCGTGATGAGCGAGAAGGATCAGAACAGCTCCTACGACGGTTGGGACAACGACAAGATTCTGGTGCCCGAGAGCGCTCTGCTGCGCGACATGCCGGCGAGCCGGCGCGAGTATGCGGAGGGCCGGATCGATGGCTTCCTCTACCGGCCCGCGGATGTGGCGCATTGGGAAGAGGCGCAGGCGCAGGTGAAGGCCGCGCTGGGGCGGCTCTACAACTTCTCACCCGTGGACCCGGGTGCGCTGCGGATCTTCGATTCCATTGAGAGCGCACAGATGTTCGACTCCATCTTCAATGCGGGCGAGATCTTTCTGGCTGTGGTGTCGCTGGTGACGCTCTCGCTAGGCGGCGTGGGCGTGATGAACACGATGATGATGGCCGTGGCCGAGCGGACCAACGAGATCGGGCTGAAGAAGGCGCTGGGCGCGACCAGCCACCGGATTCTTCTGGACTTCTTCCTGGAGGGACTCTTCCTTGCGGTGCTCAGCGGGGCCGCGGGGTTGGTGCTGGTGTGGGGCCTCTCGACGGGGGTAAACGCGCTGCCCATGCCGGCGATGTTCTCCGGCCTGCCAATCAAGTGGAATATGTTGGCGTTCGCGACGCTGGCCTTGGGGCTGGTGGCGGTGGCGTCGGCTTTGCCGCCAGCCAGGACCGCGGCCGCACTGACTCCGGTGGAGGCTCTGCGCCACGAGCGCTGAGAGGTGCATCATGACCTGGCGGCACATATTCTCCGAGAGCATCGCGGCATTGCGGTTTCACCGGCAGCGTTCCATCTTCACGACGCTCAGCCTGGCGTGGGGCGTGACGTGCTTTGTGATCCTCATCAGCTACGGCGACGGCTTTGAGCGCGCGCTGGTGAAGGCGTTTACGGCGGTGGGGCAGAATCTCGTACTGACCATTGGCGGGCAGACCAGCGAGCAGGCCGGCGGATTGCGATCCGGCCGGCGGGTGCGGCTGGAATATGCCGACGCCCACATAGTGAAGGAGTCTGTTCCGCTGGTGGATAAGCTCTCGCCGGAGATCATGAAGAACGGCGTGAAGGCGCAGCACCTCGGGCGGGAGAAGGAGGTGTCGATCCGGGCCGTGTGGCCAGAATACGACATAGTGCGGAATATCAAGATCGTGGAAGGGCGCTGGCTGAACGAGGATGACCGGCAGCATCAATACCGCGTGGTGATCCTCGGCGCCAAGGTGGCGAAGGACCTGTTCGGCGGAGCGCCGGCGGTGGACGAGGACATTATCCTGAGCGGCATCCATTTTACGGTGATCGGGGTGATGGACAACAAGCTCCAGATCGCGAACTACAACCGTTCGGACAACCAATGCGTGTTCATTCCGTACGAGAGCTTCGGCGTGTTCGGCGACACTAAGTATCCGTGGTTTCTGGTGTGGAAGCCGGCGCTGGGCGCCGATCAGCAGCGGGCCATTCAGATGGTGAGAGCGAAGCTGGCGGAGCTGCACCGCTTTTCGCCGACCGATGAGAAGGCCGTGGAGATCCTGGCGTTTTCGAAGTTCATGAGCATCATCACGGGCATGTCGCTGGCCGTCAAACTGCTGTTGGGCTTTGTGGGCGCGCTGACACTGGCGATTGGCGGAGTGGGTCTGGCGAATATCATGCTGGCGTCGGTAATAGACCGCACCCGTGAGATCGGGATGATCAAGGCGCTGGGCGGTGCGCGGTCGATGATCCTGAAGCAGTTTCTGGTGGAGGCCTGCCTGATTGTGGCGGCGGGCGGGGCGCTGGGCATCGGGTTGGGCGTGGTGGGGACGTATCTGATCGGCTCGATGCCCTTCCTGGGGCCGGCGTTCAAGGATACGACGGGCACAGGTGATATCTATTTGGCGGTGAGCCCTGCGTCGGTGCTGGTCTCGACCGGCGTCCTGCTGGTTGTGGGGCTGGTGGCTGGCCTGGTGCCGGCCGTGAAGGCGTCGAGGCTGGATCCGATTGAAGCTCTGCACTACGAGTAGTGCGACCGCTATACTGGCGCGTACGTGCGATTCTTTGAGGGCGTATTCTCCACTCCGCGCTGGCTGGCGCTGTGGGCGGCACAACTCGGGTTCATGCTCGACGCGATGGACGTGCTGCTGTACGTCTTTGCGCTCACCACTCTCAAGGCTGAATTCGGCTGGACCAACGCGCAGGCGGGGCTGGTCTCGTCTGTCACGCTGATCGCGTCGGCGTTCGGCGGCATCGCTGCCGGGGTGATCTCAGATCGCATTGGACGCCGCCGCACATTGATCTATACCATCCTGCTGTATTCGGTGGCGTCGGCCGGTACGGCCACGTCGCGCGGCATCTGGGATCTGGTCTTCTGGCGGGCGCTGGTGGGGCTGGGGCTGGGCGGGGAATGGTCTGCCGGCGCGACCCTGGTGGCAGAGTCCTGGCCGGCGGAGCACCGGGCCAAGGCAGTGAGCTTCATGCAATCGGGCTGGGCGCTGGGCTACATGGCGGCGGCCGCGCTGGCGGCGGTGACTCTGCCCACTCTCGGCTGGCGCGCGCTGTTTCTGGCGGGTGTGCTGCCGGCGCTGGTGACCGTGTTCATCCGGCGCAAGGTGGAGGAGCCGGAGATCTGGCTGAAGGCCACCCGCCGAGAGAGCTTCACGGGCATCTTCAATGCGCCCTACGGCCGGCGGACGTTTTGGGCAACGGTGCTGGCCACCAGCGTGTTGTTTGCCTACTGGGGTCTGTTCACGTGGCTGCCGGGTTTCCTCTCGGCGCCGGTGGCGCAGGGCGGCGCGGGGATGAACATCGTCAGGACCAGCGGTTTTGTCTTTGCGGTGCAGATCGGCGCCTTTGCCGGGTATCTATGTTTCGGCTATCTGGCAGACTGGCTGGGGCGGCGGCCGGCGTTTGCGATCTACGTAGCGGCGGCGGCGCTACTCACTCCAGTGTATGGTCTGGCGCCCACCATCTCGCCGCTGCTGCTGCTGATGCTGGGCCCATGCATCGGATTCTTCGGCACGGGGTTCTTCTCGTTGTTTGGGGCGATGCTGGCGGAGTTGTATCCCACCGCGATCCGCGGCGCGGGCCAGGGGTTTGTCTACAATTTCGGGCGTGGCTTGAGCGCGCTAGCGCCGTACGCAGTGGGGTCACTGGCGGATCGCCACGGTTTGGGCGCGGCACTGGGACTAAACGCCGCGTTCTTCCTCATGGCGGCAGGGTTGGTGTTCCTGCTGCCGGAGACGAAGAGCACGCATCTGGAATCGGTTTAGGCGGCCACACGGGCCGCTAGCATCAGCGGGCTCAAGAGAAGCCGCCGCGCGGGGCGCAGCCCCCACCGCCGCCGTTGCCGCCACTCCCCCCGCTTGCTGCGCCACCGCCGACACAGCAGGTGGAAAACAGCCGGGTCACCTGCTTCGACCCGCAGTGCGGGCACTCCACGTTCGTGTCGGCTTCGGACATGCGGCGCAACTGCTCGTTCTCGCGTCCGCACTCGGCGCACCGGTACTCGTACATTGGCATGACAATCCCATTTTCGCAGATTGGCTACACGGGTTGGGCGTTCAGACGGGCCAACCAATGGACACGCCGCTCTTTCAGGAGGTCGTTGACGCCCAACGCGCAGATGTCGTCGTCGAGCTGTTCCAGGATCTCGAAGGAAAATGCCGCCTCTCCCCAGCGGTTCCACTCCTCCTGCAGTGGGCGGTTTCTGTGGCTGCCCAGGCGGAGCTGGAACCAGAGTCCATTCTGCGCGGCATCGAGGTTGGGGGAGGAGCCGACCCACGCCGGGCCGGACGTCCCCACCCGCGCGCAGAAGATGCCACGCGGCGTCTTGCGGGACTTGTAGTCCTGAATGGCCTTGCGCCGGTCTGCTTTAGCTTCCATGGCGCGCCCCCTCGCCCTGGTTGGGGAATGCACGAGTGGCCAGTCGCCGTGCATGGGTGCGCAGCCCCTCCGGCCACGGTTCCAGCAGCGCATCGAAGCGCCTGGCGTCGCCGGCGAACAGCGCGCGGCAGGCCTCTTCAAAGCCAGGTAGGTTGCCGGCGATGGCGGAGAGGAAACGGTAGGCCGCCTCCTGGCCCTGCCGGATCTGGTCCTTGCCGGCGTTGGTGCGGCGGGCCTGTTCGACGAGCCGGCGCAGGGCCACGGAGGCGCCCCCAGGTTGGCTGGAGAGCCACTCCCAGTGCCGGGGTAGCAGCGTGACCTCGCGCGCCAAGACGCCTAGCTTGGGGCGTCCTGGGCCCCGTGGCGGCTGGCTGGCGCCGGGGAGGCGGGCGGCCACTTCCTCCCATGTGCCCCGGAAGTCGAGCTCCACCGGTTCGCTGGTTTCGTCGTCGAAGATCAGTACGGGCGCGCGCTCACCGCGGTCCAGAACCTGCTTCACCAGTTTCGCTACGTGGGGCAAGGCTCCGGTGGCTATCATGTCGGCGCCCTCAAAGGCAGTGCAAGTGTTCTCGTCGTGGTTGCTCATATTCTACCCGGATAAAACAATTATATCCGGGTAGAACTGAGTTGTCAAAACCAAGGTCGGCGGTAGACTTGCCCGCCCTTCATGACGAAGACCACCTTCTCCGTGGCGCGGATGTTTTCGAGCGGGTTGCCGGGGACGGCGGAGGATAGAGAGGCCGCGCAGAGAATCTGCTTTCGATGGGCCGGGCGCAGGACGAATTCCAAAGCGCCGTGGCCGCACTAAAGCAGAATCTGCGGATGCAGGACAAGCCGTGGGATGGGGCCGCCTTCGCTCAACTGGCTGCGGCGCAGGCGGAGACCGTGCGCCAGGCGTTGGATCTGTTGCGGCGGGAGCTTTCCCAGGAAGGTTGGGCGGCGACGGAGAAGTTCATGAAGGAGATGAGCATCCACTGAGGGCGGGCTAGCGTGTGACGCGGTGGGCAATGACCTCGGAGCGGCTGGGGGTATCGTTGAGATGCTGCACACGGATCAGCAGTTCCAATTGAGCTACCTTTGTTTCGGGATCAATGCCCAGTTGGCGCAATTCGCGGGCCATGCGCGGGATGTCGGTGGCGAGTTCGCCGGCGGCCTCGGTGGCCTCGGCGTTGGTTCCGGCGATGATGAGCACCGGCGCCTTGCCGACCGGGTTGGAGGGCGTCGAGATGATCGCGTAGGCGACGCCTGGCAGGTTCGTCTTTTGCTCCAACGTGTAGAAGGCCTGCTCGCCGATGCGCGGCGCTTTGTTGTGACAACGCTGAATCCTATTCTCGATATCGATGTCGATGACGAAGTTGAGGCGGTCCTCGAACAGCTCCACCCATGGATTGGAGGGTGCGCTGCCAAGCAGGACAATGGGGCGGTCTTCCTTGAAATCCCGAAGCTGCAGATTCCGGGATGTGCCAATCAGGGGCGTACAGCCAGCAGCTTCCAGTAGTGAGCCAATCCTGACGGCTGTCACTGCGCTCGCAACGCTTGTGTATGCTGTCACAGCTAGCGGAATTACTTCCGGCACCTGCGACCGGAAATCCCAAAGCCAGCGGGCGCTGGTGTATTCAGTCAACGCCATTTCGCGCCGATTGAGGAACTTGTGCATCGTGAAGTTGCCGTCCGTCATAGCGATGCGGGCTTCGGTTGGGTGTCCAAACATGGACCACGGCAATACCTTTAGCGGCGTAGGGCCGGCGGGTTCGCTGCGCAGTCGCCAGTTCTGTACACCGAGGACGATGCACCCGAGCGCAAAGACCGCGGCCAGAGCCGGGTACCACCACTCTCTCCTGGGAGGCCGGGCGGACGCCACCGGTGGGGGTGGCTCGGTCACCAAAGCCTCAGGTTCAATCTGAAACTCCGGCGTGTAGGCTCCAGGGGGTAGATGGATCCGCAGGCCCGAATGCTCCCCGGCGGCCTCAATGCGTGAGTAGTAGGTAGCGAGCCGCTTGCGGATGCTGTTGGCCGAGACGCGCACAATGGCGTCTTGCCCGGTGTCGTAGGCAGCGTCACGGCCGAAGATTTCTACGCCGATCGTCCGCTCCTTCAAACGGTCCAGTCCGCCGCCAAGCGCGTTCTCTACCAGGTAGGTGAGGAGTGTCCGTCCGCGCTCACTGCCGGCGAATTCGGGGCTGTCCAGAATGCGACGCAACTCATCCAACACCTTCGCGTTGATGTTGGGCACAGCCCGGGCGGCAGAGTAATCGGTAGATGCGGACTGTTCGACGACGCGGACTGCCTTCCTGAGCATGAAATACCATCGTAATGCTACCACCTTAACCGTTACACGGCAATGGCGGCAGAACTCGCTTATTTTCAATCACGTAACCCAACGTTAACTAACTGATCCACGGGTCGTTTTTCGCCGATACGGTGCACACTGTATCTGCGGGCCTCTGCGATGACTGACTTGGCCCGGCCAAGAATTAAGTCAGTCCTTGTCCGAAATTAAGGGGTCCAAGTTGAAGCTCCGCAAACTCACAACTATCCTTGTGTTCATTCTCGCCGTCAGCCTGCCCATCTATGCACAGGCAGTCAACGGCACCATTCTCGGTACGGTTACTGACTCCAGTGGAGGCAGCGTCCCGAACACCAAAATCACTCTCACTGAAACCAATACCGGCGTCAATCGAACGGCGACGACGAATGAGAGTGGCAACTACATTTTCCCGGACGTGCCGCCCGGCATGTACAGCGTCACGGCTGAGCTGACCGGTTTCAAGAAGATGTCCCGCGCTGGAATCGAACTCCAGGTCAACACCTCGCCCCGCGTGGATCTCACGCTACAGCCAGGCAACGTGACCGAGGTGATCGAAGTGAGCGCCCAGGCTGCGATGCTCCAGACGGAAACGGCCAGCACGGGCAGCCAGATCGCGACTGTGCAGACCGAGAATCTGCCGCTCAGCACCAACCGCAACTACCAGGGCCTGCTGAATCTCGTCCCCGGCACTACGCGCGCCTCGTTCCAGCACTCGCAGTTTTTCAACGCTGCCAGTTCCCTGCAGACTCAGGTCAACGGCCAGTTGCGCCAGGGCAACAACTACCAGATTGAAGGTATCGACAACAACGAGCGGACCGGACTGCTGCAAGTGATCACTCCCCCGATCGAGGCCATCCAGAACGTGGACATGGCAACCAGCAACTTTGACGCCGAGTTGGGCCGCGCCGCCGGCGCCGTCACCAACGTGATTCTGAAGTCTGGCACGAACGACATTCACGGCGCTGCCTACTACTTCCACCGCAACAGCAGCCTGAATGCGCGTAACTACTTCGATGCCAAGGTCGGCCACCAAGCCTACAACTACTGGGGCGGCAACGCTGGCGGAGCGATTATCAAGAACAAGTTGTTCTACTTTGGCGACTATCTGAGAATCACGGATCACCAGGCCAATACCAACACGCTCAGCATCCCGGCATCGGACCTGCGGACCGGAAACCTCGGTCGCTCGGCAACGCCCATCTACGACCCACTCACGGGCAACCCGGACGGATCCGGCCGTACGGCGTTTGCGGACAACATCATCCCGACTTCCCGTGTCAATGCCATCTCCACCAAGCTCCTCGCACTGGTTCCCACGCCGACGTCGGCTGGCGATACCAACAACTGGTTCGGTCTGCTGCCCTTTACCAAGGACACGGATTCGATGGACTGGAAGATGGACTACAACATCAGCGACAAGGACCGGCTCACCGGCCGATTCAGCTTCGCCCGGCCGGTGGTTTTCCAGGCGCCTGCCTTCGGACTTGCCGGCAGCGCGGCGCAGAGCGCGTTCCAGGGAACCGCGGTGCAGAAGACCTATAGCGCCGGATTGAACTACAACCGCATCTTCTCCACTACGCTGGTCAGCGAGTTCCGCGTGGGCGTCTCCCACTACAACAACAAAGCGCAGAACTCCGATTACGGCACCACGGCATCGAAGGACATCGGCATCCCCGGCGTCAACCTGGACGAGTTCTCCAGCGGACTGGTGGGCATCAACCTGAATGGCGGCTACTCCGGCCCGATGGTGGGCTACAGCGCGAGCCTGCCGTGGGTGCGCGCCGAAGTGAACGCCAGCTTTGTCAACACATGGACCAAGACCAAGGGCAACCACACCATCAAGTGGGGCGCCGACATCCGCCGCATCCGCGACGAACTGCTCCAGATGCAGACCTTCAGCCCGCGCGGCGTCTACAACTTCTCCGATGGGCAGACCTCCACCCCCGGCGCGAAAACCAGCTTCATGAACAACATGGCCAGCTTCCTCCTCGACGTGCCCAGCCAGGCTGGCCGCGACCTGGCCACGTACTTCCCGGCCTATCGCGCCTGGCAGTCGTTCTTCTTCGTGCAGGATCGCTGGACGGTTACACCCAAGCTGACCCTCAGCGTTGGCATCCGCTATGAGCTCTACCCGCCGGCTACGCCGCGCCTGAAGGCCGGCTTCTCCAACTACGACCCCTACGCCAACACGCTCTCCGTTGCCGGCGTCGGCGACATTCCGATGAACCTGGGCATCAAAAACCACACCAACTACTGGTCGCCCCGCCTGGGCATCGCCTACCGCTTGAACGAAAAGACCGTTGTCCGCAGCGGCCTGGGTGTGAGCTACACGCCATTCCCCGACAACAGTTACGCCTACAACTATCCTGTACGCGCCAACAACGCCTTCAACCCGGCGGTGGCCACCTACGGCGCGGCGGTTCTGCCCGATGGCTCGACGGCGACTTTCCAGAAGGGCTTCCCGGCCCCCATCCTGGTGCCGATCCCCACCAACGGCATCATCACCAACCCCGATAAGAACTCGAACTACTTCGTGGTCAACCAGGACTTCAAGAACCCCCACGTCATCTCCTGGAATTTCGCGATCCAGCGCCAGTTGCCGTGGCACTTCGCCTTGGATACCGCCTACATCGGCAACCACAGCGTCAACACGGTGATGAACTACAACATGAACGCCGCAACTGTGGTGGGCAAGGGCAACCTGGGCCAGCCTCAGTTCGGACCGTTCGGCCGCACGGCGAGCACCAACATCCTGTATGCCGGCTACTCGTCGATGTACCACGCATTCCAGATGAAGCTCGACCGGCGCTTCTCGACGGGCCTCTCCGTCACCACTGCCTACACCTTCTCGAAGGGCATGGCATTCCAACAGGGCGACGACGGCGGCGCGATGTTCAACATCAACTTCCGCCGCAACTATGCCAGGAACGACTTCGATCGCACCCAGACGTTTGTGCAGAGCTACATCTACGATTTGCCTTTTGGCAAGGGTAAGAAGTGGCTCAATTCCGGCCTGGCCTCTACCGTAATCGGCGGTTGGCGCATGAATGGCATCCTCACGCTGATGACCGGCACGCCGCTCAACTTCAGCGCCAGCGGCAACGGCCTCAACGCCCCTGGCAACTCACAGACCCCGGACCAGATCGCGCCCATCACGCTGCCCAAGGGCATCGCCTTCGGCAACGAGTGGTTCAGCCGCTCCAGCTTCGCCGTTCCGGTCGGTGCTGTGTTCGGCACCGTCGGCCGCAACGCGATGAGCGGGCCCGGCTTCTTCAACCTCGACTTCTCGCTCTTCAAGATATTCGCGATCACGGAGCGGATGAAGATGGAGATCCGTGCCGAGTCTTTCGGCGTCACCAACACGCCGCAATTCAGCAACCCCAACACCGCTCTCGGCAACGCCAGCTTCGGTTTCATCACCGGTGCCGGCGGCGGCCGTCAGATGCAGATTGGCGCGAAGTTCAACTTCTAGCCGGGTGTGAGCCAGAAAAAGGGCCGGTCCTCCTCGTCACTGAGGCGGACCGGCCCTTTCTTCGTCCAGACCTACCGCACGACCTTGGCGCGCAGGATCTTGTCGAGCCTGGGGAACCGGGAGTCGAGGTATTCATTGCCCTGCGTCAGGATCCGGTTGGCGTTGGGACCGCGGCCCGGAGGATCCCACTCGCCATAGTCGGAGTAGAGCTTCTCGAAGACGTCCATCCCTTGGGTCACCTTGCCGAACGGGACGAAGCCGTCCTTGTCCAGCACCGTGTTGTCCTTGAGATTCACAAACACCTGGGTGTGCCTGGACCGCGGGCCGGACTGCGCAAAACTGATGGTCCCCTTCTCGTTCTTCTGCTTCACCGGGTCGTCATCCACCACTGTGGTGTTCAGCAGTGAGTTGGTCTGGGGATCGCCGGAGAGTCCAAACTGCGCGATGAAGCCAGGCCGCACGCGGAAGAAGCGCGTGTCGTTGAAGAACCGCATCTGGACCAGTTTCCAGAACCGTTCCGCGCCCTTCGGCGCCCAGTCTCTATGCACCTCCAGAATGAACGAGCCCTTTGACGTATCGAAGAGCACCTTATAGACGTCCGGCATGGCGCCGTCCGCGCGGGGCGCCGCAACCACCGCCTTCTTCTCCACCGGCGCCTGCCCGCTGCACCCGGCCAGTACCATCGTCAATCCGACACACATTGCCAATCGCATGGCGTCATTATTTCACGCCCACGCTTACAATGAAGGAATGAGCGAACAGTTCACGATCGCGGGCCGCACGTTCAGGTCCCGCCTGATGATCGGCACGGGCAAGTACCGCAGCTTTCCGGAGATGGTGGCATGCCATGAGGCGTCCGGCGCCGAGGTGGTCACGGTGGCGGTGCGCCGCGTGAACCTGACGGACAAGACGAAGGAGTCGATGCTCGATCACATCGACCGCACAAAGTACTTTCTGCTGCCCAACACCGCGGGCTGCTACAACGTTGATGACGCCGTGCGCACAGCGCGGCTCGGCCGGGAAGTGGGCCTCTCCAACTGGGTGAAGCTCGAAGTGATCGGCGACGAGAAGACTCTGTTTCCCGATGTCTACGGCCTGGTGGAAGCCACGCGGATTCTGGCGAAAGAGGGCTTCGTCGTCCTGCCCTACACCAATGACGATCTGATCACGGCGCGCAAGCTGATCGACGCGGGCGCCGCCGCCGTGATGCCGCTGGCCGCCCCCATCGGCAGCGGCCTGGGCATCCAGAACTTTGCCGCGCTGCGCATCCTGCGCGAGCAGATCACGGAAGTGCCGTTGATCGTCGATGCCGGCGTGGGCACGGCGTCCGACGCCTGCATCGCGATGGAAATGGGCTTTGACGGCCTGCTGCTCAACACCGCGGTGGCCGCCGCCAAGGACGCGGTTCTGATGGCAACGGCAATGAATCACGGCGTGGCGGCGGGGCGGAGCGCGTTCCTCGCCGGACGCATGGAACGCCGGCTCTACGCCTCCGCCAGTTCACCCCTGACGGGCATCATCGCCTAGGAATGTTGGCGGGCAGGTGATATGGTGTCTCTACCATGACCGCTCGCCTCCTTCTCCTCTGCGCCGCCGCCGCGCTCTCCCCCTGCGCCCTCGCGCAGAAGCCCGTAACCAACTACGACGAAGCCAAAGTCCCTGTCTACACCCTGCCCGACCCGCTGAAGATGCGCAGCGGCGAGCCCGTCCGCGACGCCGTCACATGGCAGAACAAGCGCCGCCCGGAGATCGTACAGCTCTTCGAAAGTCAGATGTTCGGCCGTACGCCGGCCGCATGGCCGAAGGTGACGTTTGAGCTCACCTCCATCGAAACCGGCGCGCTCGGCGGCAAGGCGATCCGCAAGGAGGTGAGCATCCGCGTGGCGGGTAAGACGATGCGGCTATTGCTCTACCTGCCCGCCGGCGCGCGCGGGCCTGTGCCTGTCTTCGTCGGGCTCAACTTCCAGGGCAACCACGCGATCATCGCCGATCCGGGCGTCACGCTCGCCGACGTGTGGATCGTAGACCCGCAGACCAAGAAGCGGGTCAAACAGACCGCTGCTGAGAAGACGCGCGGCTCCACGGCCAACCGCTGGCCCGTCGAGAAGATCCTGGCCAAGGGCTTCGGCCTGGCGACAATCCACTACTACGACATCGAGCCCGATTTCAACGGCGGCCTGCCCTACGGCATCCGGCCTCTGTTGATGAAGCCTGGCCAAAGCGCGCCGGCGGCCGATGAGTGGGCCGCCATCGGCGCCTGGGCTTGGGGCCTCAGCAGGGCCGTGGATTATCTCGAAACCGACAAGGCCGTGGATGCCAAGCGCATTGCGCTCATGGGCCACTCCCGCCTCGGCAAGGCGGCGCTGTGGGCTGGCGCGATGGATCAACGCTTCGCCGTTGTGGTGTCGAACGATTCCGGCGAAGGCGGCGCCGCCATCAGCCGCCGCGTGTACGGCGAAACCGTCGCCGACCTCAATCGGGCCTTTCCGCACTGGTTCTGCGCCAACTACCAGCAATACAGCGGCAAGGAGGAGGCTCTCCCCTTCGATGCCAATATGCTGCTGGCGCTGATTGCGCCGCGGCCGCTCTATGTGGCCAGCGCCCTGGAGGATCAATGGGCCGATCCGCGCGGTGAGTTTCTGGCCGCTGTCGCCGCCGGGCCTGTCTACCACCTCTTCGGCAAGCAGGGCATCGGCACGGATCGCATGCCGGAGGTCCATCAGCCCGTCGGCGGGACCGTGCGTTACCACATTCGCGCCGGCAAGCACGACGTCACCGATTACGATTGGGATCAGTATCTGGACTTCGCCGCCGGGCATTTCCAGATGCAAAAGTAAGCCCACCCTGGTACTGGTGTGGCGCTGGTACCACTTCGGTTTCTCTGGCCGGGCCGCTGCGGAACACTAGGTGCATGATCACCGCCGCCGCCCTTCTGTTGGTCGCTCTTTCATCCGGCCCCACCGTTTCCTGCAACGAGAAGACTCAGGGGCAGTTGTGGCCGGCGGAGGCGACTCTGAGCCGCACCGCCATGCGCCAGTCCGTGCAGTGTGGCCAGCTCTATGTGTGCGAGCCTGGCAACTGGCGGCGGCAGTGGCGGCAGGTGTCGGTGCCCTACTGGCAACTCGCGGGCCAGCCCCGGCCGGTGCAGTGTGCTCTGCCGCTGGGGCAGTAGACTCAGCTCCCGCCCCCGGGATCGTCGCCGAACATAAGGTGAAGACGCGATCGAAATGGTAACGTTTCTACACCAGAACTCAATTCCCGATATGTTTCTGCAGGACCGTGAGTAAATCCACACGGCACGGGCTGCCTGAGAGTGTTTCCGGATAGCTGGCAACGTTCTGCTGCGCAAGCGGTGGCGGCGAGGATGGGCGTGGAGTGAAGTGGTGCGCCCGGAGAGACTCGAACTCCCGACCTGCTGGTTCGAAGCCAGACGCTCTATCCGACTGAGCTACGGGCGCACTTCGCCCTTATTCTATCAGTCTGCCGGCAGCACGTCCGCAAAAATGAACCCGTCTCGCTCCACCACTTCGCCGCTCGTAATCCGCACGGGCCACCGCAACACGGGCGACTCGTACACAAAGCTGTGAAACTCGCCGTTCTCTCCGCATGGATCGGCGCCCGGCGGCAGATCGCTCAATAGCGCCAGATCAAACTCGCGCCCCGCGAATTCCCGCGTCAGCTTCTTCGGATCCACGCAAGTCACGCGCGCCCGCTGTCCGCCGGCGATCATCTCGCGCGCCAACGCGTCCGTCGGGCGGCCCCATAGCGGGAAGACCGGCTCCAGGCCCGTCGGCGCCAGTTGCTTCACGCGATACGCCCGCACGTCCTCCAGATACAGATCCCCGAACGCCACGGCCTCCGCGCCCATCGCCTTCATGTCGGCGCAGGCCTTTGACATCAACGGCTCATACGCCTCGTTGGGGCAGGGCCACGGCAAGTCCACGGTCAATAGCGGCAATCCGATGGATTCCGCCTGCCGGCGCAGCAGTTCCCGCCGCACGGCGTGCATCGCCACGCGATCAAACGCGCCGTTGAGCGTGGTCAACAGCCCGATCACTTCCACGCCGGGCTCGCTCCGCAACGCATGCAATGCCCACGCGCTGTCCTTGCCTGACGACCACGAGAGCACCACTTTCTTCATCGCAGCTTGTCCCAGCCCTGCGACTTCTCCGCCGCCTCATCCCAATCGGATTCGGACGTCTTCGAGAAGACCTCAGTCAGGCGCAGTGCCGCAGGTATATCGGTATCGGAAAGCGCCTTGGCGATATTGGGCTGCTCGTCGAAATCCGGCGCGACGAGGAACATCAGCGAGGCGAAGGCCGTGATGGCCTCCGGTTGCTCCAGTTCATGCCGTTCCGCGCGGCGGATCGCGAGCAAAGCCCGCCTCTTGATCTCGGCATCGCTGAGGCCGGCCACCGCCTCCGCCTGCTCCTCGCAGAGGTAATCAATGATGTGTTCGAGTAAGTCTTCCTGTTCCGGCGTCATGAGTCTTCATGGTACAGCGCCGCGCTGGCGCCCACCCACTCCATGTTCTTGTTGTGATCCACGCCCATCATCTTGCCCCGGCCCATGCGGATGATGTGCGTCACCGGCCGGCGGTTGATGTACATCACGCGGATCTCGGCTTTGGTCAGCCCATGCGGAGTCTCCACCACAGGCGCAAACTCCACTCGCTCCTGCAGGATGAAGCCGGCCCGCTGTCCGGCGGGAATGGCGTCCACCTCGCCGCGCGTAGGGCCGATCACCACGCCCCGGCCGGCAAAGGAATACAGCGGCTTCAGCACCCATTTGGAAAGGTCGTCCGGCATCTCCGTCACGCGGTCCAGAAAGATAGTCCGCGGCACGCTCGGGTGATCCAGGTAAGGAATGGAAAACTTCGAGATGCGGAAGTAGAAGTTCGGATGGCCCGCCCACTCCACGTCCAGTTCATCCCGCCAGTCGAAGGGGATCGCGATGCCCCGGCGCTCGATCTCATCGACGATCGCGCGATTGTAGATGCGGCGGATTTCCACCTCACGCCCGTCGCGTGTGTAGTAGAGCTTGTCGCCGCGCTTTCTCAGTTGCGTGATGCACACGGCCCGCACGCCCAGCATCCGCTCCGTCACCAGGAAATCGCAGCGCGTCTTCTGATGTTCCGGGTCCACTTCCAGCAGGATCACCTGCTCGGAATCGTGGCCGGCCACGATGGCATCGCGCATCACGCGCTCATACTCGTCGTTGTTCAGGCCATCCAGCAGGTAGTGCAGCCCGCCCGGCAGGCCGTAAGCGTCCACATAGCTTTGCGCCAGCACCGGCTGGAATGCGTAGAGCGAGGGGAAGCCCTGGATCTCCACCAGCTTTGGATGCAGCAGCCCATCCTCGCCCCGCACCACGCCGAAATCCACCTGCACGAACATCGGCTCGTGCGGCTCGTTGGGCACAGTGTACTGCGCCGGCAGCGAGGCGTCGGAGATGCGCCGGTATTCCGGGTTGTCCACCAGTTGATCGATCAACTCGCGGCCCTCGCGCGAGATCCGCTGCATGAAATCGGAATCGAAGAAGCAGGGCGTCTCGCACAGCCGGAATGGGACATGAACTCCGCACCGCTCGTCCACCAGAGCCAGGAACCGCTCGTAGTTTTTCAGCGAGAACTGCGCGTTGAACAGCCGGCGCAGTGAGTCCCCGGTCACAGCAGAAACTCTCCATCGCGCATGATCTGCCGCTCGTCCGCCCAAATGGAAAACCGCCGGCCCACCACGTCGATATGCGTCCCCGAATACCAGTCCGCGCCGGTGTGGTCGCCGTAGGGATTCCCAAACGCGATGTGGATGCCTGGGATCTTCTCGTCCTGCAGGATGTTGCCGATCACGCCCTTCACGCCGAGATTGGTCCCGATGGCAAACTCGCCCACGCGGTCTGAGTTTTCATCGGTGTGCGTGTAGTGCCAGAACTCCTCTTCCAGCGCCTTGTTCTCCGAGTGCGCCGAGCGCAGCCGGTTGCCTTCAATCCGCAGCGTCAGCGGCGCGGCCTTCAGATCGCCATACTTGGCGCACAGATAATCCCCCACCACGCCGTCCACCACAAACTGCCCGTTTACCTCGCCTGGCGTGGTCCACACCTCCCCGCCCGGCAGATTGCCCCACGTATTCTGGCTGATGATGCCGCTGGTCTTGAGCCACTTGTATTCCGGACTCATCGTGGCCGTAATGTCCGTGCCCGCCGCCGTGGTGGCGCGGATGAGCCTCGCCGGGCGCGTGATCTCCAGCAGCCTGAGGCTGAGATCATCCACGGCCAGATAGTCCGCCCTCATGCCTTCCAGCATGATGCGCTTCTCGATGTTCACCATGTGCGCGTGACGGATTTTGCAGCGGTTCACCACGTCGGTCATCTGCATCCGGCTGCGCAGTTCGTTGCGCTGCGCCACCACGGCGAAGATGGATACCTGGCTGGTCTCCATGTCCTGCAATACGTGCTGCGGCATGTCGGTGAGCGGGCGAGGGGCCAGGTCCTCCAGGATAAACACGCGGTACTCCGCGCCGAGCTCTTGCAGTGCCGCCTCCAGCGCCGCGGCAATCTCCATCGACACCTGATCCGTGATCAGTGTCACCTTCTCGTGAGGCTGGATTCGCAGACACACGCGCACCGCGTTCCGCGCCCCAATCAACAACTCCGGGTCAAACTTCATCAGTAAAGGCCTGCCTCAGTTTCCTGGATGATGTAATCCACCACGGCCTTCAGGTCGTTGGTCTCCCGCCAGACTCTCAACTGCCGGTCCGCGCCGGTGCCCGTTTCCAGAACCTTGCGCAGATATTCGATCTCGTGGCGGCTGCCCAGCTCGTCGGCCACCGGCGCCACCAGGTCGAAGTACTCCTCCATCAGTTCGCGGAACGGCACCTCGATCCGTTTGCCAAAGTCGATCAGCTTCCCATCGATGCCATAGCGCACGGCCCGCCACTTGTTCTCCATCAGCAGGATGCGGCGGTAGAGCCGGAATCCCTGATTGTTCGAATGTAGCTTCCACAGCATCACCACGGTGGCCTGGATCAGCGCGGCCAGCGCGATGGTCTCGTCGGCCCGCATCGGCAGGTCGCAGATGCGGAACTCGATGGTGTCAAAGACCGGATGCGGCCGCAGATCCCACCAGATCTTCTTGGCGTTGTCGATGCAGTTGGTCTTGATCAGCAGGTTGACGAAGCTCTCATACTCGCCGTAGCTGGAAAAGTAGTCGGGAATGTTGGTGCGCGGGAACTTGTCGAAGACTTTGCAGCGGTAGCTCTTCAGTCCCGTCTCGTCGCCCAGCCAGAACGGGGAGTTGGACGAGAGCGCCAGGATATGCGGCAGGAAATACCGCGCCGAGTTCATGATCTGGATGGCTGTCTCTTTGTCCTCGATCCCGACATGTACGTGCAGGCCGAAGATCAGGTTGGCCCGCGCCACCAGTTGCATATCCTCCACCAGCGTGTGGTAGCGGGCGTCGTCATAGATGCTCTGGTTGCGCCAGTCGGAAAAGGGATGGGTGGCCGCGGCAGCCAGCCGCAGACCGTTCGCCTTGGCCAGGTCCACCATCTGGCGGCGGATCGAGATGATCTCGGCCCGCGCCTCCTGCACGTTGTGGCAGATCTCGGTGCCTACCTCCACCACGCACTGATGCATCTCGGGCTTGACCCGCTCGCGGAGCACCAGCTTGCCCTTCTCGATCATCTCCGCGTCGATATGGCTGCGCAGCTCCCGCGTTTGCGGGTCCACAGTCATGTACTCTTCTTCGATGCCGATTGTGAAACTCGGACGCTTCATTGCCGCCCTCCCGTGATCACTCGCCAGCCAGGAATCGCTGCCAGTTGTATTCTTGACTGGGCGGCGCCTCGCTCAGGGCCGTCTGAATCGCCAGATCCGCCATCGCCTCAATAATCCATTCGAAGTTGGCTTCGCCGACCGAGTGGCGATCTGCGTCCGGAGCCGGATTCAGGTAGTCGATGGCATACGGGATGCCGTCGCGCACGGCAAACTCCACCGTATTCATGTCGTAGCCCAGCGCCCGGCACAGCGTCAGCGAATCCGCCACAATGCGCGGATACAAGGGAGATTGCTTCGGGTCCACGTCCAGCACATACCGTTTCTCGTGCGGCAGCCGCGGATCGTACACCATCACATGGACCTTCTCCCGCCCGATGCAGTAGCAGCGGTAGTATTCGGTGAAGTCGATCCCTTCCTGGAGCACCATGCCCAGGTCGCCGGTCTCGTTGTAGGCGGCAAACAGTTCGTCCGGATTGTTCACTTTATAGACATTGCGCCAGCCGCCCCCGAGGTGCGGTTTCATGAACGCCGGAAACCCGATGTAGTCGAAGACCTCTTCCCAGTTCAGCGGGTACATGAGATTGCGCATCGATTGCACGGTGGTGCCGGGGGGATGGGAATGATGCGGCAGCATCACGGTCTTGGGTACCGCCACGCTCAGCTTGCCGCCCAGCGCGTAGTTGAAGAACTTGTCGTCGGCACTCCACCAGAAGGGGTTGTTGATCACCTTGGCGCCGTGCAGGATGGCGTTGCTGAGGTAGGCCCGGTAGAACGGGATGTCGTGCGAGATGCGATCGATGATCACGGCATAGCCGCTCGGTTGATCCATGCGGAATGCCCCGGTCTTCAGGCTCTCCGCCATCACTCCTGGTACTTTGCGAGCGTTGATGCGCTCGACGAGCGCCATCGGGAAGGTGTTCTCCATCCCGTACAGGAGGCCGATTTTCTTCATGGTGTGCTCGCTTGTGGTACGTAAGTCTAGCTGAAGTACTTCTTCGCCATCAACTGCCAGAGCGGCCAGTCGTGCGTGGCGCCCAGGCCCCAGAAATCGAACCAGTGGGGAATGGCCTTGGCGTGGAAGAGCTCCGAAATGCGCCGGTTCTCCGGCAGGCAGATGTCATGCTCGCCGGCGCCGAATACCCAGCGGATGTCGTTGCGGTACTGGTCCAGATACCAGGGGTCGGAGGCGTTCGGCAGGAAGTCCACCGGGTTGTTGAAGTAGCAGTTGTCGTCGTAGTAGCCGTTCAGGAACTGCCTGATGTCGTAGGCGCCCGACATGGAGACCGAGTGGCTGACGACATCGGGATGGCGCAGCGCGAAATTGGTGCAGTGGTAGCCGCCAAAGCTGCAGCCGGTGACGCCAATGCGGTAACAGCCGCCGCGCTGCCGCATCAGGGGCAGCACCTCGTGCATCAGGTATTCCTCGTACGCCATGTGGCGCCGCACCCGGTCGGCCGGATGCGCGTGCTTGTTATACCAGCTCTCTTTGTCCACGCTGTCGACGCAGAACAGCATCAGATGGCCGTTGTCGAGCTGCCATTGCAGCGCCCCCACCATGCCGCGGTCTTCGTACTCGAAAAAGGAGCCCATAGAGCTGGGGAAGACCAGGATGGGAGTGCCGCCGTGGCCAAACTGAAGCACTTCCATCTCGCGGCCCAGCCGCTGGCTGTGCCACTTGTGATACTCACGGTTCATGATGTTGTTCCAGCAGGCTTAAGTCCGTCACAGGCCCCAGCGGACCCTACCACCAGTGTAGAGCAGAGCCGGCGAAAATCGCCTCGCCGGCGCCCAGACACACGTCCCCAGCGGACCCTACAACCAGTGTAGGGCAGAGACCTCCGGCATAGGGTGCCCGCTCAGGCGAATTCGGGGTGGCACCTTAAGTTCCTGTAGGGTTCCGCCGATATGCATCCTATGGACCGCCAGGCGCACACCCCTTGGCTGCGGATCGGGTTGGGCATTCTCTGCCTGATGCTGCCCCTGGGTGCGCAGCGGTACAACTTCCAGACATTCGGATTTGACGACGGGCTGAAGAACCTGGCCATCGAGCGGATCCTCCAGGACCGGGAGGGGTTTCTGTGGGTGGCCACGCAGAATGGGCTTTTCCGGTTTGACGGGTACCGGTTCACCGAGTTTGGGCCCAAGGAGGGTGTGCCGGCCGGGTGGCTGTTAGGCCTTCACCAGAGCCCGGACGGCACACTCTGGGTGAGCAACGCGGACAGCGTCGTGCGCAGCGAGGGCAACCGCTTTGTGAAAGTGGACCTCTCGCCAGCCAAACGCGCGCGGGGCACGCAGGCTATCGCTTCGGATCAGAGAGGGCGTGTCTACGTCGCCACCAAAGACGGGTTGCTGATCATGAAGAAGGCACCCGGCGGCTCGGAGTGGAAAGGCAGCCTCGCCGACATGGCCGGAGTCGATCTCAAGACCATGAGCGTCCTCGTCCGGCGAAATGGCGACGTCGTTTTCGGATGCGGGCAATCTATCTGCGTTCTCGAGGGAGAAAAGGCGCGCGAGATTCACCAGGGGAAGACATTAGATGCCTGGAGGTACCTCATTGAGGACCCGGCGGGCAATCTGTACGCTCGCTCCCAGGGGAGGCTCATCACCCTGAAGGTGGGAGCCGGCAAGTTTGTGGAACTGCGCAGCGAACGGCCGCTCCAGACGCCTATCGATCCACAGATGGAGATCGACCTGAATGGTAGGTTGCTGGTTCCTGTGGCCGGTGGCCTGGCAATCTACGATGGCTCCGACTGGCGGTTTGTCTCCCGGCGCCAAGGCCTCCTCAGCACCAGTGTCTCCACCATCTACAAGGACCGCGAGGGCGCAATCTGGATGGGGATGACCGGCCGGGGACTCGCTCGCTGGATTGGGTACGGCGAATGGGAAGCCTACATGGAATCCGACGGGCTTGAGGATGAAACCATCTTCCAGGTGGTTCCCGATCAGCGCGGCGGACTCTGGGTGTCGACCATGGACGGTCTCTATCGGGGAATCGCCCGGAAGGGCATCTACAGCTTCAGCCATGTTCCTGGAGTGGAGAAGGCGAACATTCCGGCCGTGGCTGTCGAAGCGGATGGCAGTGCCTGGGCGGGAATTCAGGGCCGCGGCCTCGTGCGGGTTGACGCGGTCAGCGGCAGAGTCACCCATGTTGACGTGCCTGCGTTGGCCCCTAGCAAGCAGATAGCCGCGCCAACCATTGCGAGAATCGATGTGGATGCCGATGGGCGGGTCTGGTTTGCCGCCATCACAAATCCTGGTCTGTTCATGGGTGTCAATTCAAACCGAACTTTCGTCGAGGTCGATGTGCCCGACGCGGGGAGGGGCTGGGCGGTGAAGGTACTGCCCAACGGTGACATTTGGTATGGGGCAGAGGCGGGACTCTTTCTCCGCCGCAATGGGAAGTGGCGAAAGTTCGACACGAAGAACGGCCTGGCCGACAACCTGGTGTGGGCCATTACGCCCGGCAAGTCCGGGGATCTGTGGCTCGCCTATCGCGGCCCGTTCGGCCTCACACACGCAACCCCGGATGGAGCCTCGTACAGATTCACCACGCTCACCCAGGCCGACGGACTACCGTCCAACCAGGTCTATTTTTCCAAGTTCGATACCCGCGGCCGGATGTGGGTTGGCACGGACCGCGGCGTAGCGGTCTCTGACGGCGCGCATTGGGTCCCGTACCGGCGTGGGGAGGGCCTGGCCTGGGATGATTGCGACACAGAGGCATTTGCTGCGGAGGCCGACGGCTCGGTGTGGATTGGAACGAGTGGAGGCCTCTCGAGCCACCGCGATTCCGCCGTCAAGGCCAACCCGGGGCCGCCCCGCGTCGTGCTCACTTCGGCTCTGCTAGGGGACAAGCCACAGGATATCGCCCAGGTTGTCGAGGTGCCCCACTGGCAGAACAACCTCAAGGTCCGCTTCTCGGTTCTGGCCTTCGCCCGGCCGTCGGCGCAACGCTTCCGCTACCGCATGGGCGGCCTCTCCGGCGACTGGCAGGAGACCCCGCTCCGCGATTTGCAGTTCCCTGAGATGCAGCCCGGACACTACCGGTTGGAGGTGCAAGGCTACGACGGCATTAGCGCATGGAGCAAAGACACCGCCGTGTTTGCCTTCACCATCCTGCCGCCCTGGTACGCCAACCGCACTTTTCTCGCACTGCTCGTCCTGCTGGGCGGCGTTGTGATCATCTGGCAGATCCGGCGGGGAGAGCTCCAACATCAGCGCGACATGGAGCGTCTGGAACGCGCCGTCACCGAACGCACCAGCCAGTTGCGGGAAGAGAAGGACCGCAGCGAGCGCGCCAATAGGCTCAAGGACGAATTCCTCGCCAACGTCAGCCACGAGATTCGCACGCCGATGAACGGAATCCTCGGCATGACAGAACTGGCGCTGGATACTTCGCTTTCCGAGGAGCAGCGGGATTATCTCGATACCGTCAAGCTATCCGCCGACAGCCTGCTGCGCCTGCTCAACGACATTCTTGACCTGTCCAAGATCGAGGCCGGCTACCTGGAGATTGGGCGTGAGGAGTTCCCCGTTCGCGAGACCGTGCAGCAGGCGCTCCGCACTCTGGTCGGGCGCGCCGCGGAAAAGCGCATCGAGGTGCGCTGCTTCGTCGAGGACGATACACCCGAAACTGTCAGCGGCGATGCTTCCCGCCTGCGGCAGGTGCTGCTCAATCTGCTCGGCAATGCGATCAAGTTCACTGAGCGCGGCTCCATACAACTCAGCGTGAGCAGTGAACCAGTGGAATCCGGCGATTGCGTTCTTCGTTTCGAAGTGTCCGATACCGGGATTGGGATTCCGCTCGAACAGCAGAAGGTCATCTTCGAAGCCTTCCGGCAGGCCGATGGCTCGGTCACGCGCCGCTACGGCGGTACGGGCCTGGGCCTTGCCATTTCCGCGCGCCTGGTGGAGATGATGGGCGGCCTCATCGAGGTGGAGAGCCAACCCGGCGCCGGCAGCACGTTCCGGTTCTGGATTCGGGTGAAGACCGGCCGCGCTGCGCACCGGCGTCAGCCTGTCGTTAGCGGTGCGGTTTCGGACTTCCAACAAAGCGGCGTACTCAAGATCCTGCTGGCGGAGGACAATCCCGTGAACCGCAAGCTCGTTGAGACGCTGATGGGCAAGCGAGGTCACAGTGTTGTCTCAGTGGAAGATGGCTCGCAGGCTGTACAGAGGCTCGGGCAGGAGCGATTTGATCTGGTCTTGATGGACGTGCAGATGCCCGGCATGGACGGCCTGGAAGCCACACGCCAAATCCGCGCGCTGGAGACTGCGCTCGGCCCTCGCGTGCCCATCGTAGCCATGACCGCCAATGCTATGAAGGGCGACGAAGACTCGTGCCTCGCAGCCGGAATGGACGGCTATGTGGCCAAGCCCTTCGAGGCCGACAAGCTGTTCGCGCTGCTTGGGCGCCTCACGGGTACGGGACCGAAATCGTAGCCAGCCGTGCTACTGTGCGAGGATGCTCGCAAAACAAGCAAAGTGGTGGATGCAGGAAGACTGGCTCGCCGTCTGGCTCGGACTGGCGACTTTGTTGGTGGTTGTCCTGGGATGGCGGCCGATGCTGCCGGCGTTCAAATGGGCCGATGGAAGCGCTCTAGGAGGCGTTTTTTCGCACGCTAACGGGCACAAATCGCTACTTTTGTGCACGATTCTGCTCGTTATGGCACTCCCGGGAGCACTTTTGCTTGGCGCGAAGGCGCTGCGCTTCGCCGCCGGGTTTCTATTTGTCTACGCGCTTTCCTGGGCCGCGCAGTTCATCGCGGGCAACGCCACGATGTCGTACTGGGGGATTGAATACGTCATCTTCGCGCTGATCCTCGGCCTGATTGTCAGCAACGTGATTGGAGCGCCGGCGTGGTTGATGGAGGCGGTGCGCACGGAGTACTTCATCAAGACGGGGCTGGTGATTATGGGCGCGACGATTCTCTTTCAGGACATCATCGAGGCCGGCTTTCTCGGAATGTTGCAGGCGGTGCTGGTGGTGGTTGTGGTTTGGTACTTCAGCTTCTGGCTGTGCAAGAAGATGGAGCTCGACGA
The DNA here is from genome assembly GCA_036504135.1 of Paludibaculum sp. Taxonomy (GTDB): domain Bacteria; phylum Acidobacteriota; class Terriglobia; order Bryobacterales; family Bryobacteraceae; genus Paludibaculum. Next base: position 234,305 of record DASXVP010000025.1, on the reverse strand, counting down.
TGAATTCAGCGTGATGCTCTCCACGGCGGTATCCATCTGCGGCGTGTCGGCGGCGATCGCCGCTTGCGGCGCGATCCAGGGCGACCGGCGGCGGCTGAGTTACGTTGCGAGTATCGTGCTGATTGTGGCCGTTCCGATGATCGTCTTGCAGCCCTGGTTGATCAGGACGATGGGGCTTTCCGATGTGGTGGGCGGGGCGTGGCTGGGCGGCACGCTGGATACCACGGGCTCGGTGGTGGCGGCGGGCTCGCTAATTAGCGAGACGGCGATGAAGATCGGCACCATCGTGAAGTTTTCGCAGAACCTGCTGATTGGTTTCGCGGCGCTGATGCTCTCGATCTGGTGGTCGATGAAGCAGCCGGCGGGCGCGGACGGCAAGCGCGAGCGGCCGTCGGCGTGGGTGATCTGGGAGCGTTTCCCGAAGTTTGTGCTGGGTTTTGTGGGTGCGTCGCTGGTGTTCTCGCTGCTGGTGGATCCAGCGATCGTAAAGGCGACGAAGGGCGCTGTGACGGGCCTGCGGACCGCGTGGTTTGCGATGGCGTTTGCGTGCATCGGGCTGGAGACGAAATTCACCGATCTGTTGACGATGGAGAACGGGCGGCCGCTGGTGGCGTTCCTTGGTGCGCAGACCGCGAACGTGGTTTGGACTCTGTTGCTCTCGTGGCTGATCTTCGGCGGCTTTTTCTTCGCCGTGCCGAAGGTGTAGTCAGATTGGGTCCCAGCCCTTGGGCTCCAGGGGCTGGCCGTCGACCGTGAGGGCGCCGGGCTTGCCGAGGGTGATGACGCCGATGGCGATGAGGCCGGCAGGCGCCTTGCGGCGCGGTGGGATGGTGCAGAGCAACTCGTAATCCTCGCCGCCGGAGAGAGCTTGAGCGAGTGTGGCGCGGCGCGCGGTGGGGATCGGGCCTGCGAGAGCGGCTGCCACGCCGGACTCCACGCAAAGACGGTGGAGATCCAGCGCGAGTCCATCGGAGAGATCCATGCAGGCGGTGGCTTTGCCGCGGAGTTGCTGGCCGAGTTCGACGCGCGGCTCGGGCCGCTGCTTGTACCCGCCGGCAGCCGCACCACCGAGCGGGCCCGAGACGTAGATGCGATCCCCCACGCGCGCGCCGCTGCGCCGCAGCGCCTTGCCGCGCGGAACCGCGCCAATGACGACGACGTCGATGGTCAGCTTCTCTGTGCGCGTCACGTCGCCGCCGATGATCTGGACGTTGAAGCGTTCGGTGAGCTTGGCGAAGCCGCGGTAGAGATCGCGCACATAGTTTTCGCACGCCCAGGGAGAGAGGGCGAGGGAGATGAGCGCGTAGCGCGGCTCGCCGCCCATGGCCGCGATATCGGAGAGGCCGCGCGCCAGGGCGCGGTAGCCCGTCTCGACCCCGGATTCCTGAGCGCGCCGGAAGTGGACATCTTCGATGACGAAGTCCGTGGTGAAGAGGAGATCCTCGCCGCGGCGGGGGCGCAGGATGGCGCAATCGTCGCCGATGCCGGCGATCAGATTGTCATCGCGGCGGGTGGTAGCCGTGTAGCGTTGAATGGCGCGGATGAGGGCGCGTTCGTTCACTGCAGTATCAGGCCCGAAGGCAGCTCCTCGCCGAAGACGCGGGCCATGGACTCCAGGTCGCTGGCGCCTTCGCCCTCCAGCAACGCGAGCAGTTCGGGCGAGCCGGCCAGGATGCGGCGAAGCATCTCCTGCGCGGTGGGCGGCAGATCGCGCGTGGCGTCGCCGGTGATCTGGCCCAGGCGGGCGAGGCACTCCTCGGCGCCCTTGACCTTGGCGAGGCCATCCACCCAGCGGGCCGCGGTGGCGGCGGGCAGCACCTGATTGATGGGGCCGTAGAAGAGCTTGCGCGCGCCGAGGCGGGCCAGGCACCAGAGGTCGCTGGCGTTGGTCTCCGCGCGGAGCTTCTTGACCAGGGTGTTGCCGAGGTCCGTGCGCGTGCCGGCGGGCAGCAGTTCCAGCGAGGCCGCACAGCGCCACATCTCGCGCTCCAGGCTGGAGTTGAGCCGCTGCGGCTTGCCCTTGGGCAACAGGGCATAGGCGACGCGCTGGAAGACGTCGGCCTGCTGATTCTTGTTGAGGCCGCCGGCGACGCGTCCCCAGAAGATCCACCACTGCGTCTCGTTTTCGGGCTTGTTGCCGAAGGCCGGGCCTTGCGCCCAGACGCGGCGGGCGAGCTCGATGCGGTAGTCGTCGCCGGCGTGGCCGAAACCGGGTCGGAGACAGAGGCCGGTCAGGTTGAGCCAGCGGACCTCGTGGGCGGCCGATTTTCTCCGCCCCTCATTCAGCTCCAGGAACGTGTCGGCCAGCTTGCGGATCACCTCCAGCGGCCACGAGTTGCGGCCGAGGGCGAGGGTCTGTTCGAGCTTGCCGGGGAGTTCCTCGGGCGCTAGCGTGCCGTGCTGGAAGACGTCGCGAATGGCCTGCTCGGCGGCGGCGGCGGCCTCGGCGCTGATGACGGCGACGGGCCGCGCGCGCTTGACCTGCTCGGCCAGCACGGGCTTGCGCAGCTCGAACTGGAGGCGCCAGCGATTCTCGCTGATCTTGGATTCGGCCCAGATTTCGAGCGTGCCCAGCTCGGTGAGGTGCGCACCGAGTTTCACCGGTACCAGGCGCTCCTCGGCCTTTTTGCCGAAGCGGATGACGGCCTCGAGTGGGGCGTGCTCGTGGAGCGCTTCGCCGAGCTCGGATTGCGCGAATTCGACCAGATCGCCGACTTGATCCTCGGTGCGGACGAGGGAGGAGTAGAGGCGGAAGCTGACGGGCTTGTTGGCGACGAGCTGGAGGTTCTCGAGATCGAGCGAGAGCGTGGAGCCCTCCTCGGCGCCGCGGGGCACCAGGCAGACGGTCTTGATGGTCTCCTGGCCGGGCGCATCGACACCGAGGAAGTAGGCGCGGGGCAGGCCGCCGCGGACCAGCACGCCGCTGCCGGTGCCGCGGACGTAGGAGTAGTAGGAGGCGCCGACGGCCACGGCGAGATCGAGATCGTTGTTCTCAAAGATGAGGGGACGCTGGCCGTACCAGGAGGCGACGACATCGGTGACGCGCTCGCGCAGGATTTCGGGGATGAAGAAGCCGCCGTTGAAGAGGATGGCGCCGGGGGCGGGCGACTGGGACGATTGCAGGAATGCGGCGAGGTGGCGGGTGATGGCCGGGTCGCTGACGTAGGGCAGCCCGATCTCGCGGAAGAGGCTCTTCTTGTCCTCCTGCGGCTTTTCGTCGAGGGCGCAGAAGGGGAGGAAGCCCTCGAGCGCGAGTTCGAGCGCCTCTTCGCGCAGGACGCTGGCCTTCATCGTGCCGCCGATGAGCGAGGTGCCTCCGCCGAGGACGGTGATATCCACGCTGGCGAGGGTGGCGGAGCCGAGGAGTTTCTCCTTGGCGGCCGAGCATTGGCGGCGCAAGGCGCTCCGCTGGCGGAGAGAGAGCTGTGTGTTGAGCTTGGATTCGACGAGCCAGGCGAGGGTGAGATCAAGGTTGTCGCCGCCAAGGAGGAGATGGCGGCCGACGGCGGTGCGGGTGAAGGTGACGCGATCGCCTTCGCGCGAGATGCGGATGACGGTGAAATCCGACGTGCCGCCGCCGACGTCGACGACGAGGACGGTCATGCCGTCGTAGAGCGCTTTTTGCGACTGGGAGAGGTGGTTGGCGATCCAGGAGTAGAAGGCGGCGGCGGGCTCTTCGAGGAGGGTGAGCTTCTCGATGCCGGCCTCGCGGGCGGCCTGGACTGTGAGTTCGCGGGCCTCTTCGTCGAACGAGGCGGGCACGGTGAGGACGACCTCGTGTTCGGCGATGGGTCCGCGGCCGGTGGCCTCCCAGGCATCGCGCATATGGGCGATGTAGCGGGCGGAGGCCTCGACGGGCGAGACGACGCGGCCGAGCTCCTGGGCGTCCCAAGGGAGGATCTTGGCGGTGCGGTCCACCTCGGGGTTTGACATCCAGGATTTGGCGGAGTGGACGAGCTTGGTGGGGACGAGCGCGCCCTGTTCGCGTGCATTCTCGCCGATGAGGCCGTCGCCATCGAGGAAAAGGAAGGAGGGGAGGGAGCGGAGGGCGCCAGTCTGGCCGCCGAGGACCTGCTGGGGGATGTGGAGGATGTGGACGGGCGGGAAGTCCGAGCCCTCGGCCTCACGAGGGTCAATGAATGCGAAAGCGGAGTTGGTAGTGCCGAGGTCGATGCCGATTTTCATGGGGAACGCTTGTACCAGTTTAGTGGGTTGGGGACGACGAGGGCTCAACCTGTGCTTAGAATTGGAGAGTGGTGCGGTGGATTTCACTACTGCTTGGAACTGCTCTCCTGATGCAGGCGCAGCCGGCGCCTGAGAACGGTGACGTAGCGACGCTGTTGGTCTCTCCGGAGATCAGCCGCGTTGCCTGGGGCGCCTATCTTGCCGGGCAGCGGCAGGAGGCACGCTATGTTCCGCTGATCGTGCCTTTGCTGAAGCATCAGAACAAGGACGTGCAACTGGCGGCAGTGGACGCGCTCATTCAGCTACACGCTGACGTTCCTGACGCGATGTTGAGTTCATTCAACTCGGATACCCTGGACGGCGCGATCGTTCTGATCGCGAGAGATCCGCGGGCCCATACTGGTTTCCTTCTTCAACTTCTGGATCGTCCCTTGGGAAACGAGCAGTGGGCGGCCGTCCAAGGACTGCTGGCGGCAACTCCGCCGCCCGGCTACTCTGCGCGATTGTTGAGAGAGTGGGAGCCGGAAATTGACGTAAAGGTCTGGGAGAAGACGGAAGGCATTGGTTGTGGTGGTCGCGGCATTCTGGTTATGCGGCCGGCTCGAGATAGAACTGGATTTCCGCCTCTTGTGGTGTACGTACTGTCGCTCGGCTCAGTAGATGGCGGCGAGGTTCCTCTGGTGGGCGGGCCGCTGCCCGTGACTTACCGGCGGACCAGTGAGGAACGCGCTTCCCGAGGTGTCCTAGACCTCCAGGCCGCCAGGGGGACGATCCTCTACTACTTGGCCGGCAGGGAAAAGCCATCGTGGTTCGGCTCGTTTCCCTGGACGGGTGAGCTAAAGTACCGCGAGGATGTCGGCAGCGTGTTGGAGCAGTACCGGAAGTCTCTGGACCAACTCCGGCGAACTCTCCGAGAGCGCGGGCTGTTGACGGAGCAGGAAGCGAAGATTGAGCCGAAGCATCGGTTGGTGATTGAGGATCAGCGAGTGGATCGGAAGATTCCGCTGCCGGCAGTCGAGGGCGGCGAGTAGGGGCGCCGGCTCCGTTGATTGCGGAGTCAGAGATCTTCCGGTCGAAGCCCCGTGTCCTCTTTGGTGAACAGGACTTTCAACTGCGGCGGGACCTCGTCGCCGCTCTCGATCATGTCGGCGAGAACCTGAAGCGCAATTGACTTGGCTTTGCGCAAAGCGGCCTCTTCCGTATCGCCGTAAGCCATCACACCTGGCAACTCCGGCACGGACGCGAGGAATCTTCCGTCGTCTTCCAGCTCGAGCGCGATCTGTAGCGGTTGGATCTCAACCATAGGCGTGCTGCCAGCCTACCGAATTTGTGGCGTGTCTGCAGACGGTGCCAAAATCGAGGCAGGGAGAAGCCGGTGCAGCGACGATTTGACGTGGTGATCGAACGGGACGAAGAGGGGTTCTACATCGCCTCGGTTCCGGAACTGCCGGGCTGCCACACGCAGGCGTCTTCGCCGGAACTGGCCATGGAGCGGATTCGGGAAGCCATTGCGCTCAGCCTGGAGGTTCGGGACGGGCGGAGCACTGCGCCCGGTGAATGACCGCTGAGGCTACCGCGCCCCGCGCGACTCGCGCACGCGGAACTCCAGCTTCCAGCGGCGGCCGTCTTTGGCGACGCACCAGATTTCCAACACTCCGGTCTCGGTGACGTGGTTTTCCAGCTGGACCCGGACTACTTCGCCGGGGGCGCCTTCCAGGGTGACTTGGACGGGGGCGATTTCGTCGAGCTCGTCGGTGATCTCGTCGAGCATGGCGCCGGCGGGGTCGTGATTGCGGGTGGCGCTGGCGAAGAAGCGGAATTCGGCGGGCTCGCCGATGGCGAGGGCGAATTCGCGGCCGGGGACCGGGGCGCCGGTGCCTTCTTCCATGCCGAAGGGAGCTACCACCAGGGCCTTCATCGGGGGGCGCAGGCCGGGGACGGCGGGCATGGCGGTCTCGATGCCAATGTAATAAGTACGCGGGACGCCGCCCCGGATGCGGATGCCTCGGCCCAGGCGGGCCTTACCGTAATAGGCCGCGCCGCGGGCTACGGCGTGCATGAGGTCGTCTCCCTCGAGTTGGGTGATTCCGGGAAACCACGTGTTGAGGACGGCGAGGACGCGCTCGCGAAGGTGGGCGGCGCGGAAGACGCCTCCGTTGAAGAGGACGTGGGTGGGGCGGCCGTTCTGGAGGAAGCGGGCGAGGTGGCGGGTGATGGCGGCGTCGGGCTCGTAGGGGAGGCCCACCTCCATCAGGCCTACGCCGCGGCGGCGCTCGGGCATGTCGGCGGCCTGGACTACGGGGAAGAAGCCTTCGACTAGGAGTTGCTCGACATCGGCGCGGGTGAGCTTGCCCTTGATGGTGCCGCCGATTAGGGAGGAGCCGCGGCCCAGGATGGTGAGGGGGACCTCGGCCGTTTCGGGGTTGGAGAGGAGGTTCTCCTTGGCCAGGCGGCATTGCTGCCAGAGGGCGTGGAACTGGAGCTTGTCGAGCTTCGACATCTTCTGAGATGCGGCGTGGGCCAGGGCGAGGTCCATGTTGTCGCCGCCCAGGAGGAGGTGCTCGCCGACGGCGATGCGTTCGAGTTGGAGGGCTCCGGCGGATTCCGAAACGCTGATGAGAGAGAAATCGGTGGTGCCGCCGCCGACGTCGATCACCAGGACTTGGTCGCCGGGCTGGATGATTTCGCGCCAGTCGTCGTGGCGCTCCAGCCAGGCGTAGAAGGCGGCCTGGGGCTCTTCGAGGAGAATGAGATCGCGGTAGCCGGCCTGCTCCGCCGCCTGCTGGGTGAGCTGGCGGGCCACCTCGTCAAAGCTGGCGGGGACGGTAAGGATGATCTGCTGGGCGGCGAAGGGCTCGTCGGGGTGGACGTGGTCCCAGGCGGACTTGAGGTGCTCCAGGTAGCGGCGGGACGCCTCCACGGGTGAGACGCGGGGGGCGCCTTCCTGGGCGTCGGGCGGGAGGATGGGGGCGGTGCGATCGGCTCCGGTGTAGGAGAGCCAGGACTTGGCGGAGGTGACCAGGCGGCCCAGGGTCTCGACGCCGCGGCGGGCGGCGAGGCGGCCGACGATCTCCTGCCCGCCCTCGCGCCAGGGGAGATCCAGGGCTCCGGCAGCGAACTCACCCTCGCGGGCGAGGTAGAGAGCCGATTCCAAGAGCGGCTCGGGGTGGAGCTCGCCCGGGTTGATCAACTGCGGGATTTCGAAGAGGGCTACTGCGGACTCCGCCTCGGGCGCGGTGTGGGCGAAGCCGCAGTTGGTGGTGCCTAAGTCGATGCCGAGGATGCGCAAATTGGTCTATTCCACTTCCAGCTCGGCCGGGGCGAGGATGGACTGGTTCACTTTGGCGTTGACGGACGGCAGCGTGACGGAATCCACGCGCCAACCCTTGTGGCGGAGCAGGCCTCCGGCGGGCTTGCCCTGGGGCGGCAGGTTGCCGATGAACTTGATGGCGGAGGCGTCCTTGCCGATGGCGCCGGCGGATTCCGGCTTGGTGTACGTGCCCTCGACGCCATCGATGACGGGCGCGAGCTTGAAGTACTTGCGGATGGATTCCTGGCAGTGGGCGTGGACGTTGCGGACCGCCGCGCCGACCTGATCGTCGGAGTAGGCCGAGACGTCTTCCATGACGAAATCGAGGAAGCGGGCGTCGCGCTGGAGAATGCCGAGTATCTGGAGGGCGCTGGCCTCGGGCTTGATGGCGGGCTCCTTTGCGGGCTCGGGCGCCTTCTTCAACGGGGTCTTCGAGTAGCCGAAAGCCTGGGCAATGTCCTCAGGCAGCGAGCCGCCGAGGACGCCGAAGAATGCGCGGAACGCCATGCCGATTCTGCTCAAAACGGGAATACCTCCAAAACTCCAGGATACCGCTAGAGCGCGGCCTTGAGCTTGCGGCGGTATTGTTCGAAGGCCTGTGCACCGGTTGGGGTGAGCTTGAGGACGGTCTGGGGGACTTTACCGCGGAAGGACTTGGCGATCTCCACGTAACCGGCCTCCTCCAGTTTCGAGAGGTGGCTGGAGAGGGTGCCTTTGTTGAGGCCGGTTTCGTGCTGGAGATAGAGGAAATCGGCCGCCTCCACCGCGGAGAGGAGAGAGACAATCATCAGGCGGCCGGGCTCGTGGATGACGCGGTCCAGCTCGGAGATGTTGCGGATCTGGGGGGTCATTCGGGCTCCGGCGCAGGGGGCTGGGTGCTGTTCAGGTAGTGAGTGAGCGTAATGGCGCCGGAGACCAGGATGGTGAAGCCGAAGAAGACGGTCATCAGGGCATAGCGGCCCAAGACGGAGGCGGGGAAGGGCCCGTTGAGCCAGGTGGGATCGGCCCAGCTTGCCACGACATCGGCAGGGAGAGCCGAGATAGCGAGCGAGCCGAGGGTCAGGGCTATCGCCACGAACCACTTCCAGCGCACGGCGCGCGCGAATCCATAGGCGTAGGAGACGGCTACCGCGAGGCCCACCAGGGCCGCCATGGTGCTGAAACCGCCGCGGCTGCGCAGCAGCGCTCCAGCCGTCACCATGGCGAGCAGGATGGCCAAGGCGATGGCGGCCAGCCGCGCTTTGCCGTCGTCCTTGTACTGGACGTAGCCGGTGCGGGGGTAGGTGATGTGCTGCTTGATGGCCCTGGGTCCGTAGTGGGTGATGGCGGCGAGCACGCCGACGAAGGCAAAGAACGTGTAGGTGCTACTCCAGATGGAACCTTGCGGGTTACTGATTTGCAGGTATTGCAGGAGGCCAAAGCCGAAAGCCATGAGGCCCGTGCTGAGCTCCCCCACGCCATCGATATTGAAGTAGCGTTTGGGGCGTTTGAGGTAGTCGTTGATCTGGGGACTCATCGAAATCTCCATTCGTCTACTAGTTTGCAGTGCCAACCAGTTGGCGTCAAGAGATTTTTCAGAGTTTTTTGCCTGGGCGCGTCAGTTCTTCTTCCAGATGCGCTCGATCTCTTCGAGGGAGTGGCCCTTGGTTTCGGGGGTGAACTTGACGACGATCCAGATGGTAATGAGGCACATGACGCCGTAGATGCCGAAGGCGCCGCTGGGGCCGAGGGCGGAGGCGATGGAGAGATAGGTAAACGTCAGGATGACGCAGGCGATCCAGAGGGCGACGGTGGCGATGGACATGGCGCGGCCGCGGATGCGGGTGGGGAAGATCTCGGACAGGACGACCCAGACGCCGGGTCCGAGGCCGACGGCGAAGCAGGCAGCACACAACAGCATCAAGCCGACGATGACCATGCCGGGGCGGGGAGTTTGGAGGAATGCCCAGGCGAGGCCGGCGTGGGCGACGGCCATTCCGGCGGCGGAGAAGATGAGCAGGGGCTTGCGGCCGAGCTTATCGATGAGCCAGATGGCGATGATGGTGCAGAGGAAATTGATGAGGCCGATGAGGACATTGGCGCCGATGGCGGCGGATTCTGACTGGCCGCCGACCTGTTCCTTCATGATGATTGAGCCATAGAAGAGGACGGTATTGATGCCGGTCCACTGCTGGAGGATGGCGAGTGCGATGGCGAGCCAGATGGCGCGGCGATAGCCGGGTTGGAAGAGCTCGGCGAGGGTGCCGGATTCCTCGGCGATGACCTCGCGAATGGCCTTCATCTCGATTTCGGCCTGGGCGGGGTTGGAGACCTTGGTGAGGACGCGGAGCGCTTCGGTTTCCTGTCCGTTTTCGGTGAGCCAGCGCGGGCTTTCGGGCACGAAGAAGAGGGCGATGAGGAAGAGGAGGGAGGGGATGGCGGCGACGGCGAACATCCAGCGCCAGGATTCGGGGCCGAGGGAGGAGAGGCTCCAATTGACAAGGTAGGCGAGGAGGATGCCGGTGACGATGGCCATCTGGTTGAGCGAGACGAGGCGGCCGCGGATGTGGGCGGGGGAGACCTCGGCGATATAGAGGGGGGCCAGGACGGAGGCCACGCCGATGGCGATGCCGCCGGCGACGCGGGCGATGACGAACTCGGTGAGGGTGCGGGGGATGGCGGCGCCGATGGATGAGAACGCAAAGAGGATGGCGGAAAAGATGAGGACCTTGCGGCGCCCGAAGCGATCGCTCAGGCCGCCGCCGAAGGCTGCTCCGACGACGCATCCGGCCAGTAGGCTGGTGGCGGCGAACTCGGTCTGCACTTCGGAGAGGGCGAACTGCTGTTTCAAAAAGAGCAGGGCGCCATTGATGACGGCGATATCGAAACCGAAGAGGAGTCCCGAGGTGGCAGCGACTAACGACGCGAGGCCGACGTAGACGAGGTTGACGGGACCGTGCACGATGTCCGTTTTCGGGGCGAGGATGATGGGGCCGGGCATGGCGCAGTCATCATATCAGGCTTGCCCTCCGCCCACGACGGCTTCCTGGCGGAGGCGGGCGAGCTCACGGCGGGCGATGCCGGCCCAGTAGCCGGAGGGGTCTAACTTCAGATAGGTGCGCCAGTGGCGAACGGCGTTCATGGTATCGCCGCGGCCCTGGAAGAGAAGTGCCATGTTGTAGTGGGCGTCGGCGTAATCGGGTTGCAGCTCGAGAGCCCGGGTGTAGCTATCCATGGCCTGGGCGGGTTGGTTGAGCTCGTCGAAGAGGTTGCCGAGATTAAAGTGGGCGAGGGCGTAATCGGCTTTGTGCTTGATGGCGGCTACGTAGTGATCCTCTGCCTTGCGCCACTGCTTCAACTGGAAATAGACGGTGCCGAGATTGACGTGGGCGCCGGCGGATTCGGGGTGGTGCTCCAGCGCCTTGTGATAGGCAGAGATGATCTGATCCGGAGGGGCGCCGGTCTGCTCCAACTCCACGCCGCGATCGAACCATTTTGCCGCTTCGCGCTGGCGCGTGGCGTCCTCATGGGCGTGGGTAGCTTCTGCGTGTTTGCCAGGGAATTGCAAAAGGCGGCGGATCTCTTCTTTGTCGAAATCGAGCAGAAGCTGGCCGCTGACGGGCTCCATCTTGCGGCCATCGACCTGGACGGCGAGGCGGCGGCCGTCGATGAAGATCTTCAATTCGCGGAGGGGGTCCTGTACATTACCGAGGCGGATGGCGAGGGCGTCGAGAATGCGGCGGATGCGATCCGGGCGAATGCGGCGGGCACGCAAGTGGCGCAGGGCCTTGAGCGCAACCATATCGCGGAATTCGTAGTGCTCGAGGCAGGCCACGAAGCCGTGCTCTTCCCACTGATCGAGGACGGATTCGCGAATGCCCAAGAGGCGGCACACCTCGTCGCGGGAATAGCTGCGCTTAGGTGCGGAATCGAGCACTGAGTCATTCTAGCACCCGGCGCGCGGCGGGGCTCACCACGGATCGCCAGCGGGAGTATACTAAGGTAAGAATGCAACTCAGTGTCAAAGACGGCGCGGTAGACCAGGCCCTCCGCACGCTGGCGGATCTCGTCGAAAACGAGGAAGCTCTGCTGGACCGAATTGAATTGCCGGGTGACCTGGCGCAACGGCTGATGGAACTGGGATTTTTACCTGGCCACGCGGTGAGCGCGGCGCGCAGCGCACCGGGTGGCGATCCGCGGGTGTTTCGGGTGGATGGTTCTGAGATTGCACTGCGGCGAGAGACGGCCCGCCACATGTTCCTGCGCGAGCAGTGATGCCATGAGCGACTGCCACGCAGGCGGGAATCCGGGGCTGGCTCCCGGGAGTGCGCCGCCCTCCAGCCGGGCGACGACACACCGTGTGGTGGCGATTATCGGTCCGCCCAATGCGGGCAAATCCACATTATTCAATCGTTTGACGGGGTTGCGGCAGACGGTAGCGAACTTTCCGGGCGTGACGGTAGAGCACCGCACGGGCAAGGCGCATCTGCCAGGCCACCACGACATTGATCTGGTGGATCTGCCCGGAGTGTACAGCCTGAATCCTCGTTCGGAGGACGAGCGGGTCTCCTACAACGTCCTACACGGCAAGATGCCGGGGCTGAAGAAGCCGGATGCGGTGATTCTGATCCTGGATTCCACCAATTTGAACCGCCATCTGCCGCTGGCGGCGTCGATTCTGAGTTTGCGGCTGCCGACGCTGGTGGTTCTCAACATGGCCGACGATATGCGGCGGCGCGGCGGCGATGTGGATATCGAGGCGCTGGCCAATGAGCTGGGCGCACCGGTGATTCTGGCGAGTGCCGCCACGGGCGAGGGCATCAGCGCGGTGGCGCGGTTTCTGACCGGCAGCATCGCGGTGCCGAAGCCGGTGGAGTTGCCGGTGTTGCAGGATCTGCCGGCGTGCCGGCAGTGGGCGCGGAGCATCTCGAAAGAGGCGGGGTACACGCATCCGGCGCCGCCCATCTGGACTCGGCGACTGGACGCCGCGTTTTTGCACCCGTTCTGGGGACCGATTGTCTTCGTGATTGTGGTGGGCGCGGTGTTTCAGACGATCTTCACGGGCGCGCAGCCGCTGATGAATGGCGTGGAGTGGGCGATCCGCTCGTCGGGCGGGGTGCTGCGGGCGGCGCTGCCCGATAATATGTTGCGGTCGTTGCTGGTGGACGGTGTATGGAGCGGCGTGGGCTCCGTGCTGGTATTCCTGCCGCAGATTCTGCTGTTGTTTCTGTTCATAGCGATCCTGGAGGATTCCGGTTATCTGGCGCGGGCCGCGCTGATCGCGGACAGGACCATGGCGCGTGTCGGCCTACAGGGAAAGAGCTTCATTCCGCTGCTTTCGGCCTATGCGTGCGCGGTGCCGGCGATCATGGCGACGCGCACGATTGAGAGCAAGCGGGACCGGATCGCAACGATACTGATCGCGCCGTTCATGACGTGCTCGGCACGGCTGCCTGTATATACGCTGATCATTGCGGCGTTCCTCCCGGAGCGGCCGTTCATTGGGAATCTGCTGGGTACGCGAGCGGCGGCGATGCTGGGCCTGTACGTGCTGGGGTTTGTGGCGGCGGTAGGCACGGCGAAGTTGTTGAAATCGTCGATTTTGAAGAGCGAGCGGACGCCTTTTGTGCTCGAAATGCCGCCTTATCGCATGCCAACGCTGCGTTCCATCGGCTTGCGGTTGTTGGACCGGGCGAAAGCGTTTCTGAAGCGGGCAGGGACAGTGATCCTCGGGGTGTCGGTGGTGCTATGGATTCTGGCGAGTGTGCCGCTGGTGGACGGCAAGGCGCCGCCGATAGACGAGAGCCTGGCCGGCACGATGGGACGTGCGATTGAGCCGGCGATCAAGCCCTTGGGGTTCAACTGGAAGATTGGGGTGGGGTTGATTACTTCGTTGGCCGCGCGGGAAGTGATCGTGGGGACACTGGGGACCATTTACGGGATGGAGGCGGACAAGGACTCCCGTGGATTACAGGAAGCGCTCCACAAGGACTTGACGGTGGGCGGGGCCGTGGCGCTGCTGGTCTTTTTCGCGTTTGCGATGCAGTGTATGTCGACCCTGGCGGTAGTGCGGAGAGAGACGGGCGGCTGGAAGTGGCCGATCGTGCAGTTCACGTATATGGGGGCGCTGGCGTACGTGTGCGCGCTGCTGGTGAATCAGGTTTGGGGCTAGCGGCTACTTGAGAACTTCGCGGGACATGCGGGCGAGAGATTCGCGCATGGTCTGGAGCTCGGCGGCCTCGCGGCTGTTCAAATCGGCGTTTGCTGGATCGGGGGCGAAAAGGGCGGCAGAGTGAGCGACGAAGTTCGGTTGGCGGACCATTTCCACGAAGACCGAGACGAGTTCGGGGTCGCGCCAATTCATGGCGGCCTCCTTTCGGAGCATGGCCACGGCTTCCTCGGCGGAAAAGGCGGATTTGTAGCTGCGGCGGGAAGTCAGAGCGTCGTAGATGTCGGCTAACTGGAGAATGCGGGCCAGCAGGGGGATTTGCTCGCCGACGAGACCGTCGGGATAGCCGGAACCATCCCACTTTTCGTGGTGATTCCGTATGATGGGCAGCACTGGCGCGAGGGAGCGCATGCGGCGGCAGATGTCCTCGCCCTTGAGGGTGTGGGAGCGCATGACGAGCCACTCTTCTTCGTTGAGAACGCCGCGTTTGAAGAGGATGGAATCCGGGATGGCGATTTTGCCAATGTCGTGGAGGTAGCCGCCGCGATAGAGGGCGAGGAGATCGTCCTCGGGCAGTCCCAGGGCGGTGCCGAGGGCAACGCTGAGGGCGGCCAGGCGCTGGCAGTGGTGCCCGGTTTCCTTGTCGCGTTGCTCGACGGTCTCGGCCATAGCGAAGATAATGGTCTCGGCCTCTTCGAGGGAATCGAGCGTCCGCTTGCTGCGCAGCATGGTGCGGATGCGGGTGCGGAAGACGGCAGGCTGGAGCGGCTTGATGAGGAACTCGTCGGCGCCGGATTCCAGACTGGCGATGACGTTGTTGTTGCCCTGGACGCTGGTGAGAATCAGGATGGGGACCAGCCGTGTGCGGCGGTTGGCCTTGACGCGCCGGCAAAACTCGAGCCCGCCCTGCATATCGTTGCTGATCTCGGGCATGACGAGGTCCGCGATGATGAGGTCCACGTCCGCATGTTCCAGGAGTTGAAATGCCTCATTGGGCTGGCGCGCCTCGAGAATCCGGTATGGGCCGAATTTCAGGATCCCTTTGATCAACTGGCGGTTGATATCGACACTGTCCACTAGAAGAATGGTGGCGAGGCTGAGTGCCGCGGGCGCGAGCGGCGTAGTTGGCCGGGCGGAAGCTGCGGGCGCCTCGAGTTGCGGGATCGTGGTTGGTTTGAGAGACTCCATTGCGCCCTAAGTGCTTATCGGCGACATAGGTAGGGAGCTTTAGCTGGGATGATGATGTTACTTTGGAGTGCATGAGCCGCCTACTGATCAGCCTGACTCTATTGGCCGCCCCGATCTTCGGGCAGGCCCTGTCGCAGGGAGAGCACGACTATGCCGTCAGCGCCCTGCATGGCACGCGCAAACAGTTCATCGACACGCTTGGGCCATTAAGCGAGGCGCAAATGAAGTGGAAGCCGGCGCCGAATGTATGGTCAATCGCGGAAGTGGCGGAGCATATTGTGGTGAGCGAGGACTTTCTTCCGGGGATCGTGACCAAGATGATGGCCTCGCCGGCGACGCCGGAGAAGAGAAAGGCCAACCCGCGCGAGACGGACTATATGCTGATCAAGGTCCTTCCTGTGCGGGACCAGAAGGCGCAGGCGCCGGAGCCGCTGAAGCCGACCGGCAAGTATCCGAATAAGGCGGCCTTGTTGAACGGATTCCGCACGGCGCGCGACCGGAACATTACGTATGTTTGGGAGACGCAGGACGACCTGCGGGCGCATTTTTCAGTGCATCCCGTATTCGGGGAACTGGATGGGCTGCAATGGTACATCCTGATGGCGGGCCACTCCGAGCGGCACATCAATCAGATGAAAGAAGTGATGGCGAGTCCCGGATTCCCGGCGAAATAGGGTTATTTCAGCATCTTCAGCGCCCAAGGCATGGCGTGGAGCATATCGACGTGATCCGGGGCGGAGTTGCCGGCGAAGCCTAGGATGCGCAGGCCGCCGGAGCGGGTGTCGCTGACGATCTGCATGCCGAGGGGGCCCCAGCGCAGGACCGCTTTGCGGCGCAGGCCGAGCTGGGCCAGCAGCCAATCGGTGGTTTCGGTGGTGCTGGCATAGGAGCCGGGGAAGATCTCGGAGTGAAGGATGGCGAGGCGTTTCTGCCGATCCTGAGCGGACTTGGCGAAGGTGAGGTAGGCGTCCAAATCGGCGCGTGTGGGTTGGCGAGCGTCCTGGGGATCGTCGTAGCCGGAGTGAATGCCATCGAGCAGGAGCACGCCATCCACGCGGGCGGCGTTCTGGGGCTGTCGCAAGATGGCACGAATCGCCCCGTAGCCGGCACTGAATCCGGAGAGATAGAGATGATCGACGGGATGGGCGAGGGCGGTGAGGATTGCAGGCAAGACGGCGGGGTCTCGCACGGCCTCGTCGTAGACTCGCGAACCGGCGCCCACCTGGACGGCGAGCACGGCGGCCTTTGGTATTGCCTTGCGGACAGACTGCTCGGCGAGCCAGGGCGTGCCGTGGAAGTGGATCACTAGTGAAACCTTGCGGCCCGGCTTGAGGCCGGGTGGCAACAGGAGCTCTCCGAGAGGAGTCTGGACGCGCTCGCCGGGCACCGGGCTTTGTTGCTGGCGCACGTGGGCGCGGGTGTTCTCCACCATAGGTGAAGGGGATTGCACAAGTTGGAGAGCGACCAGCAGCGGCAGCATCACTGCGAGTCTATCGCAGGCGGGGGGCGCAAACGGTTCAGGATTTCCTTCACATAATCCTGAGTTTCCTTGATGGGCGGGATGGCCTTAATGGCGTCGACCCGAGCGGGACCGGCGTTGTAGGCGCTTAGGGCCAGTGAGAGATCGCCGCCGTAGCGATCGAGCAGAGACTTCAGAAAGCGGCTGCCCGCGTCGATATTCTGCTCCGCGTCAAAGGGGTTGTCGACGCCCAGATCGAAGGCAGTGCCGGGCATCAACTGCATGAGGCCCATGGCGCCAGAGCGGCTGACGGCGCAGGGCTCAAACGAGGACTCGCGGCGGATGACGGCACGCAGGAGATCCGGGGTGAGGAGGTTGTTTTTTGCGGCCTTTTGAATGAGACCGTCGAGGCGGGTATCGGTGAGAGCGGCGCAATCCGCCACGGCGGCAGTGGCTGTGGCCGGGGTCCAGGGTGGCGGTTTGGGCTGGCGGGCGGCGGAGGCGAGTTGGCGCGCGGCGGCGCCTTCCTGGGCTTCGATGGCGGTGCGTTGGCGTTGGACGGACTCGCGCTGACGGGCGAGAGCGGCTTCCTGAGCACTCTGAGCGAAGGCGTGAGCCGTCAGGAGGCACGCGAGAGACAGTACCCTCACAAGATACCTATCGTCCGGCCTTTGCAAAACTTCACAGGATGTGTCTGTAATCTGACAACCGGCGGATGGCGTCTTTCGTAGTGTGACCACACTACAACGGCTGGGGCTGGTGGCGATGCTGGCTGGGGCGTTGAGCGCGCAGACGCCTTGGACGGGCCGGGTGACCGCGCAGGGCAAAGCGATCCCGGGTGCCGCGGTCACTGTAAAGGCGGGAGGGCAATCCTGGGCGACTGCCAGCGATGAGCAGGGCCGGTTTGCGGTGGAGGGACTACCGGCGGGCGCATTGACCGTGGAAGTGCGGATGTTCGGATTCCAGGCGGTGATCAAAGAGGTGAAGGCAGAGGAGCGGACGGCGCCGCTGGAGGTAGTGATGGCGTTGCGGGCGATGCGGCCGGCGATGGCTGGGGCGGGCGCTGCTCCGGCGGCCGCGCAGATGACGAACGGCATTGAGGCACAGGTGACGCGGAGCCTGGAAGAGACGCCGGCTTTGGCGGTGGCGGCGCCGGAGAACGGCGAGGGGAGCGAGGCGTTTCTGGTGCAGGGCTCGCTCAGCCGCGGGCTTCAGCAGCAGGACCGGCCCGACATGATGATGGAGTTTGGCGGAATGGGCGGACCGGGCGGCGGCATGCCAGGCGGCGGCATGCAGGGTGGCGAGGGAGGCGGCATGATGGGCGGTGGTGGCATGGGCGGCATGGGTGGCGGGCGCGGCGGCGGAGGTGGTGGTGGCGGCATGGGCGGCGGCCCTCCCGGCGGAATGGGCGGACGGCAGGGTGGATTTGGCGGACCAGGTGGTCCTGGCGGCAGGGGCGGTCCTGGCGGCCCTGGTGGCAGACCGGATTTCGCCAACCTGACCCCGGAAGAGCGCGAGAAGTTCCGTACGGCGATGCAGGATCGTGCCCGGCAGGGCCAGCGCGAGGGCTTTGGCAATCGTAGCCGGCGGGCGCGGGATCAGATTCGCGGCGGCGCGAACCTTTCGGTGCGGGGAGATACGTTTGACGCTGCGCCCTATTCAATCAACGGCCGGGAGGCGACGAAGCCCAGCTATTCGCAGTACCGCTATGGAGCAACGCTGGGCGGGCCGCTGAGCCTGGGGAAGATCTTCAACCCGAACAACAGCATGTTCTTCATCAACTACAACGGGCAGCGTGGCAGCAGCGTGTACAACGGGTTTGGCGTGATGCCGGATGCTACGCTGCGGGCCGGCGATTTCTCCTCCATCGCCACGCGCTCCACGATCTACGATCCGCTGAGCAAGGCGCCTTTCGCCGGCAGCGTCATTCCGGATTCGCGGATCAGCTCGGCATCGAAAGGACTACTGGCGTATCTGCCGCTGCCGAACTCCACGGGCTCGACGCAGAACTACCGCTATACGACGACGATTCCGCAATCGACTGACAATTTGAATGTGCGGCTCAACCGGACGCTCACCAAGAAGGACAGGCTGGCCGGCGATGTGGGCTGGCAGAGGCGGTCGTCCGAGAGCGTTCAGATGTTCGGGTGGAGCGATCCGAGTTCCGGAACTGGCGTCAATGTTGGCCTGAATTGGAGCCACACGTTCTCGCCACGGATCATCCATACGGCGCGAGTGCGCTACAACCGCAACCGGAACGAGTTGATTCCTTACTTCGCCAATGGAACGGACGTGGCGGCTCAGCTAGGCATCCAGGGGACGTCGCGCGATCCGGCCAACTACGGTCCGCCGAATTTGAGTTTCACCAACTACGGCGACCTGACGGACGGCAACCGGTCGCGCCGATACGTTCACACTTTCACATTTGGCGAGGGATGGACGTTTGTGCGCAAGGCGCATACGATCACAAGCGGATTCGATTTTACGCGAACGCAGTGGAACACGCTATCCGATCCGAACGCGCGCGGGACGCTGTTCTTTGGCGGGCTGGCCACCAGCGCGCTGACGGCGGCGGGGCTGCCGGTGCCAGGTACGGGGAACGACTTTGCAGACTACCTGCTGGGATATCCGCAGCAATCGACGATCCGGTTCGGATCGCCTGACAGCTACATGCGGTCTTCCCAATATGGTGTGTTCGTGCAGGACGAGTGGCGGGCGCGGCCGAACCTGACATTCAATCTCGGGTTGCGGTACGACAACTGGCGGCCGTTCACCGAGAAGTATGGACGGATGTCGAATCTCGACATTGCGCCAGGGACGACGGGCGCGGCGGTAGTGATGCCCGGGTCCCTTGGCCCGTACAGCGGGGTCACGCCGGATGGGATGATCCGGCCCGACAACAACAATCTCTCGCCGCGGCTTGGTTTCTCCTGGAAACCGCGGCCGAAGGGTAAAACGATCGTGCGCGGCGGCTACGGACTGTTCTATGACGGATCCATTTACAGCCGGATTCCCACGAGACTGGGGCAGCAGCCGCCCTTTGCGACGAGCGCGACCTTTAACACCACGGCCAGCGCGCCGTTGACCATTCTGAATCCGTTCCAGGGTCCCACGGACACCACCATCCGCAACAGCTACGCAGTCTCTCCGGACTACGTGGCGCCGTACGCGCAGACGTGGAGCCTGTCGGTGCAGCACGAGTACAAGGCGCACGTGTTTGAGGTGGGCTATCTGGCGACGAAGGGGACACGGCTGGTGATCCAGAGGATGCCGAACCGGGCGCCGGCAGGCTCGCCCGCGAATTCGGAGGACCGCCGGCCGATTCCGTATGCCGTGGGCTTCACCTACGACAACCCGGAGGGAAACTCGATTCTCCATTCGGGCCAACTGCGGGTGTCGCGGCGGATGCGAAAAGGGCTGACATGGAACGCGATGTACACGTTTTCGAAGTCGATCGACAACGCGTCGTCGATTGGCGGGACGGGCAACCTGGTGATTCAGGACGACAAGAATCTGGCGGCGGAGCGGGGCCTGTCGAACTTTGACCGGCGGCACACGTTCTCATTCAACACGATGGCGCAATCGCCTTTTGGCCCGAACGCGCTGTGGATGAAGCAGAAGAACCTGACGTCGAAGATTCTGAAGGACTGGAGCCTGAACGCGACGATCACGTTGAACACAGGCGCGCCGCTGACGGCACGCGTGCTGGGCTCGGTGGCTGACGCAGGCGGCAGCGGCGCCACGGGCAGCGCGCGGGCCGATGCCACCGGAGCGTCGATCAGCGGGGGCAGCGGCTACTTCAACACGGCGGCGTTCACAACTCCGCCGGGTAACCGGTATGGCAACGCGGCGCGGAACACGATTCCGGGTCCCGGCACCTTTGGGATGAACGCCTCGTTCGGGCGGGCGTGGCAGATTGGAGACAACTCGCGGCACCGGCTGGAAGGACGGCTGGAGGCGGACAACATTCTGAATCACGTCAATATCAGTTCGTACGGCACGGTGGTGAACGCGACGAACTACGGGCTGGCGACGGCGGCGGGGCAGATGCGCTCGATCCAGTTGTCCTTGAGGCTGAGGTTCTAACCATGCGGCGAGCGATGCTCTCTCTACTCACAGCCGGCGCGATGCTGGCGCAGGCGCCGCAGGGCGACGTGCCGACCTTCAAGGCGTCTTCCAATCTGGTGATTGTGACGGTGTTTGTCCGCGGCAAGGACGGCAAGCCGAAGAAGGGGCTGAAGAAAGAAGACTTCGTCGTCACCGAAAACGGCAAGGCGCAGGCGCTGAGCGTGTTTGAGTTTCAGGAACTGGAAGCGGCGGCAGCGGCGGCCAGCGTCGCGGTGGAGACGGCCGAGAAGCCGGCCGAGCCTCAGGGCCGCGCCCGGTTTCGGGATAAGCGCCTGATGGTGCTGTTCTTTGACTGGAGCTCGCTGCCGGAGGCGGATCAGGTGCGCGCCAAGGATGCGGCGGAAGAGTATCTGAACAAGAACATGGCGCCATCGGATCTGGTAGAGGTAGTGACGTTTGGTTCGCGGTTGAAGGTGGAGCAGGAGTTCACCAGCGACAAGACCCTGCTGCTGGACCTGATCAAGAAGTTCCAGACCGGGCAGATGAGCGATCTGGCGACGGAGGGCGCGACGGGCGTGGAGAACACGGACGACAGCTCGTTTACGCCGGACGACGCGGAGTTCAATCTGTTCAACACGGACCGCAAGCTGGTGGCGCTGGAGGATCTGGCGCGTCAGTTGACGGCGATGCCGGAGAAGAAGGCGGTGATCTATTTCTCCAGCGGCGTAGGCAAGACTGGGGATGACAATCAGGCGCAGTTGCGGGCGACGGTGAACGCGGCGGTGCGGGGCAATGTGAGTTTTTACCCGATTGACGTGCGCGGCTTGCAGGCAGACCCTCCCGGCGGCGGAGCGTCGTCCTCGGGCGGCGGCCGCGGCACCGGGCTGTATTCGGGCAGCACGCAGAGGGGACAGCGGCAGGCGTCGATGGACTCGCAGGATACGCTGTTTGCGCTGGCTTCGGACACGGGCGGCAAGGCGCTGATCGATAACAACGAGTTGGTGATGGGCATTAAGCAGGCGCAAGAGGACTTGCAGAGCTACTACATCCTGGGCTTCTACTCCTCCGATGAGAAGAAGGACGGAGCTTTCCGGCGGGTGGACGTGAAGCTGACGGCGGAGGCGCAGGGGCGTTTGCAGGCGAAACTGGATTTCCGGCGCGGCTACTTTGCCGAGAAGGAGTTCAAGGCATTTGGCAGCTATGACAAGGAACGGCAGCTAGAGGATGCGCTGATGCTGGGCGATCCGGTGACGGAGCTGCGGCTGGCGCTAGAAGTGAACTGGTTCCGTGTGGGCAAGGATCGCTATTTCGTGCCGGTGGCCGTGAAGATCCCCGGCTCGGCGATTCCCCTGAAGAAGCAGGGGAGCGCGGAGACCACGACGTTTGATTTCATCGGGCAGGTGCGGGATACGAAGGGCGCGTTGATGGGCGCGGTGCGGGACAGCATCAAGATCCAGTTACGGGATGACAAGACCGGGCAATTGGCGTCGCGGAGCCTGATGTACGACACGGGCTTCACGCTGGTTCCGGGCAAGTATCAGATCAAGATGCTGGTGCGGGAGAACCAGACCGGGAAAATGGGCACATTTGAATCGAAGTTCCAGGTGCCGGATCTGGGCGGGTTGAAAGACGGGCTGCGGCTCAGTTCCGTGGTTTGGAGCGGGCAGCGGACGCAGGTGGCCGATGCGGTGGGTCTGGCGGACAAGAAGCTGAAAAAGCAAGACAAGCATCCGTTGGTGCGGGACAAGGAGAAGCTGCTGCCAAGCGTGACGCACGTGTTCCGGCCGGGGCAGACGATGTTTGTCTATGCCGAGCTGTACGACCCCGCGATGGTGGAGACGCGGAACGTGCCGGCGGTGTCGGCGGCGGTGACGGTGTACCGGGATAAAAAGCTGGTGCTGGAATCGGCTCCGGTGACAGTGGCGGCGTTGAAGGAGGGGCGCTCAGGGACGGCCGGGCTGTACCTGGAGGTGCCGTTGAAGGATCTGAAGCCGGGCGAGTACACGACGCAGTTGAGTGTGATCGATCAGGCGGGGCAGAAGTTCGGGTTTGCGCGGGCGCCGCTGATTGTGATGGCGCGGTAGCGGCGGCTCAGGTGTTGCGGCGCACCACCCAGGTGGTCATTGAGCGCTGGTTGTGCACGACTGTTGTCTTCAATGGATCGGCCAGTTGACCGCCGAGTTCGGCGGTGAGGCTTTCGAGGAGAGCGGCGTCTACAAGGTAGCGCTCGGAGCCATCGGGCAGCAGGTAGCGGCGTCCGCCGAGCGGCTGAATCTGGCGCTCGATGCCGATGGAAGAGGCGAGGCGGCAGAAGAACAGGCCGCCGGGCTTCAGGGTGCGCCACGTGCCGCGCAACATGGCCTGGAAGTGTTCGTCGGTGCGGGCGAAGTGGAGGACTGCACTGCTGATGACAACATCGGCGAAGGCGTCGGGGAACGACATTGCCTCCACCGGCTCCTGACGGAGATTCACAAGCGGGGAAGGCGGCGCCAGCTGGAGGAGTGCCGCGATGGCGTGCGGGTCGGCATCGGCGGCGCAGACCTCGTAGCCTGCGCGGAGGAAATAGACGAGATTGCGGCCGCCGCCGCAACCAGCGTCGAGGATGCACATGCCGGGCGTGATGCGTCCGCGGAGAAGCTGGTCGAAGAGGTAGATGTCGATATTGCCGAACTGCTGCTGGAGGGTGGGCACGGGGATCAATCCGGCTCGCGTTCCCAGGTGAGCTCGGTTGTGGCGAGCGCCGCCGCCCGCAGGATCAGGCGGTTGCCGCTGAAGCGGAAGTTTCGCTTCACGTCGTGGCCAACCCAACTGGACACGAGGCAAGCCTGCACATGATGGGTGACGGTTTGGGTGGATTCGTCGACATCGAAGGTCCCGAAATAGGAGACGAATCCGCGTACGGAGTTGAGCAACTCCTCGGTGCTGGTGTTGCCGCCGCCGGCATAATCCACGCCTGGGGGCAGCGTGGAGGGCCGCCCGGGCTTCATCAGTTGCGCCGACATTCGCCCGGCCTTGTCGTAGGTGATGCGGCCGACCGGCTTCTCACCGAAGGGGTAATCGACGCGGCCGTCCTTGGAGGTGCGTTTGCAGCTGATCATCTTCCAAACGCCGTAGAAGCGCTCGCGGGCCGTGGGCTCTGCGTGCAGGGCAGTGGTGATACCCAGTGTTCCGATGGCTTGCCTTCTGTTCATGTTGGGGCTCCCTTGCATGCTATCGTCGCGCACTTTGCGGGCCGAGAACCGGATAGAATCCAAGTACGTCAATGCGCACTGCCATTTTCGCTCTCCTGAGCGCCGCCGCGTTTCTGATGGCGCCCGGCGCTGCCGCGCAGAATCCGCCCAACCTCGGGCTAGCCCGGCACGACTTCTTCTTTGCCGGCGAACAGAAGCAGCACTGGATGTTTATTGTCCGTGCCGGGAAGGTCGAATGGTCTTACATCGATGCCAACAGCAAGGGCGAGATCAGTGACGCTACGCTGCTGCCGAACGGCAATGTGCTGTTCGCCTACCAATACGGCGTCTCGCTGATCACGCCTGACGGGAAGATCCTGTGGCATGTGGACGCGCCGCCGAATTCGGAGATTCACACGGCGCAGATGATGGATGGCGACCGGGCGTTCTATGTGCAGAACGGCGATCCGGCCGTGCTGCGTGTTGTGGATACGAAGAGCGGAAGAGTGGAGAGAGAATTCACGCTGCCGGTGGGGAATCCGAAGAGCGTTCACGGGCACTTCCGCCACGCGCGCCTGACGCCCGGGGGCAACTTCCTGGTGGCTCACATGGATGCGAAGAAGGTGGTGGAATACGACGGAGTTGGCGCCGCGGTGTGGTCTTACTCAGTGGAGAGCCCGTGGTCGGCGGAGCGGCTAAAGAACGGCAACACGCTGGTGACCACCAATAAGAAGCTGGTGCTGGAGGTGGATCCGCAGGGCCGGACGGTGTGGCAGATCACGGCCGATGACGCGGCCGGACACAAGATCGACGGCTTCCAAATCGCGACACGGTTGCCCAACGGCAACACGCTGGTGAACAACTGGGTGAACCAGTGGAGCACAACAGTGGACAAGGCGAACCCTCCGGTGCAGGCGCTGGAGTTCACGCCCGACAAGAAGATCGTCTGGGTGCTAAGCGCCTGGAACGACCCGGCAGACCTCGGCCCGGCCACAACGATCCAATTGTTGGACGGCGTGCGGGCGAACTGAGGCTCAGCGGGGCGGATTGAGAAACGTCCCGGCCTGCAATTCGCTGAATGCCTGACGCAGTTGCTCCTGAGTATTCATGACGATGGGGCCCTGCCAGGCAACGGGTTCCTCGAGGGGCTGGCCGGAGACGAGCAGGAAGCGGATGCCGTTCTCGCCGGCCTGCACGGTCACCTGGTCGCCACGGTCGAAAAGGATCAGGGAGTGGTTGTCCACGTTTGCCGGCTGGGCCGGGTCTACGCCCTCAGTGCGCACGGGCTGCGGCCCGGAGGCGTTGCCAAACTGCCCCGAGCCTGCAAAGACGTAGGCGAAGGCGTGGCGGGTGGTCTCCACGGGCAGAGACCTGGCGCGGCCGGGCGGCACGAAGACATCGAGATAGACAGGCTCGGCGGCGATGCCGTCGACGGGACCTTTGGTGCCCCAGAAGCTGCCGCAAATCACCTTGACCAGCGTGCCGTCGTCGTCCTGAATCTGCGGAATGGCGGCGGCCTTGACGTCCTGGTAACGCGGCTCGGTCATCTTGAGAGACGCAGGGAGGTTGGCCCAGAGCTGGAAGCCGTGCATACGGCCGTCCTTGTCGCCGCGTGGCATTTCCTGATGGATGATGCCGCGGCCGGCGGTCATCCATTGCACGTCGCCGGCAGTGATGGCGCCGCTATTGCCCATGCTGTCGCCGTGGTCCACTTCGCCGGCCAGGACGTAGGTGATGGTCTCGATGCCGCGGTGCGGATGCCACGGGAAACCGGCCAGGTAGTCTGCCGGAACGTCGTTGCGAAAATCGTCGAACAGGAGGAACGGATCGAAGTCCGAGGTGTTGCCGAAGCCGAAGGCGCGGCGCAGGTGGACGCCCGCGCCTTCGAGGGCCGGTCTGGATTGGGTGAGCCGCTTAACGGGTCGAAGTGACATGGAAGTCTCCTATGTTCATTGCGGGAAATTGGGATTGATTGCCGGCACGGGGGCGTGCACCTCCGCGCGCCAGGCGTGCAGGCGGGTGCGTAACTGGCTGCTTGCCAACGTGGGCGGTCATGTAGCCCTCGCTGCGCACTGACCGAAGATCGCGGTGGCGGCGCCGAGCGCATGTACAAACTTGCGGCGTCTCATAACTGCCAACTTACGCCGTGCATATCTAGCCAGGGTCCGTAGGGCCGCCCGGGCAGGGGATCGGAGCCAAAACGCAGGACGTTGCCGTCGGGGTCCGTCACCTGAATCTCGCGGGCCCAGGAGAAGTTGGTGGGGCCCTGGCGAATGAGGGCTCCTTTGGCGGTGAACTCCTGATGCAGCAGTTCGACGTCGCTCACTCCGATCCAGACCCAGGCGCCGGTGTGGCCCTGGTCGCCTTCGGAGAGGAAAAGGACACAGCGGCCACGAGAGACGGAGGCGAAAACGCCAGGGCCCTGGAAGTCGATCTGAAAGCCGAGGCGGTTCACATAATATTCGATGCTGACGGCGAGATTCCCGACTCGGAGGACCGGCGCGGCTGGGCCGAAGGTGTGCATGGTTCAGCTCTCGCTTTCCCGTTCGAGCCGTTCCACGATCTGCGCATGGCCGCGCCTGCGCGCCCAGGCGACGGGGGTGGCCCATGGCGGATCATCGGGTAGACGAGGCTTGGCGCCGCGGCTGAGTAGCAGCTCTACCATCTCAGTCTGGCCGTGTTTGGCAGCCCAGGCGAGAGGTGTGGAGCCGAGATCTTCGTCGCGCACATTGGGATCGGCGCCGTGATTCAGAAACACGGTGGCGCGCTCGACATCGCCGCGGCGCGCGAACTCGTGGAGGCGTGTGACACCCAGCCAATCGGCGTGGTTGGGGTCCATGCCTTGCTGGAACAGGAACTCGGTCAGTTCCGGGTTCTTCGCGGTGACAGCGATGCGCCTGGCGAGATTGGGCTGGTAGCGCAACATCAGATGGACGAAGGCGTCCTGGCTCTCGGCAGCGGCATTGGCGAGAGCGCCAGGGTCATTCGCCGAGGATGGGTCGGCCGCGAAGCGAGCCTCCGCGGCGGCGACGTCGCCGTAGTAGGCCAAAATCTCGATGGAACGCTGTGCGCCGTGGGACACCAGCAGGTCGATCATCGGCTGGTCTTCGTTGCTGATGGCGCGGCTGAGGCAATCGGCGGAGCTCTCCACCGCGGCGTTGGGGTTCGCGCCGTGGGCCAGCAGAAGTTGGGCGAGCTCGTAGTGGCCGTTGGCAGCGGCGGAATAGAGGGCGTGGCCGTGCGGGGCGATGCCCTCTTCGGGCAGGTTGGGGTCTGCGCCGCGCGCCAGGAGCGACTTGACGATCTCGATGTGCCCCTTGGCGGCGGCGTTCCGAATGGGCGAGCCGCAGCCCAGGTAGTAGGAATTGTAGTCTGAGTTGCGGTTGACCAGCGAGGGGTCCTGATCGAGCAGTTCGGTGACGCGCGCCAGATTGCCCTGATGGCAGGCCGTCCAGATGTCGACATAGGCGCCGCGCGCGATGAGATGAGCCAACACCTCGGAGGGCGCGGCCGTCACACTTTCGGGCACGTCGCGCCAGCCGCGGTAGTTGTAATCGCCGTTGCTGAGATGAATGGGACGCGCGCCGTCAAAGCGCCGGGCGTTAATATCCGCGCCACGGATGAGCAACTGGTCGATCATTTCAATCTGGCGTGTCATCACGGCCCAGTGGATGGGCTGGTTACCGTGCTGGTCTCCGGCGTGGAGCAGAGCGGGCGAGGCGTCGAGCAAGGCTTGGGCTTCCAGGGGTTCGCGCCGGCGGATGGCGGCGGCGACGGGGTCTCCCAGGGGCGAGATGTTGTACTTGTTCACGAAGAAATCTTCGAGAAGACGCTGCATCCCGGCGTAGCCGCGGTCGCGCGTGATTTCGCGCAGACTGTCGCCGACGGCGAGGCTGGCTGGATCGGCGCCGTGCTCCAACAGAAAGGCTGCGGCGGAAAGTTGGTTTTCGCGGACCGCGAAGTAGATGGGCGTGCGGTAGTGGAAGTGGCAGCGGACCAGCGCCGGATCACCGGCCAGGAGTTGGCGAATGGCGGGCACGTCGCCGGCGATGGCGGCGGTGAAGATCGCCCACACGCTGTTGCCGGTCCCGGGGGACCATACAAGCGGGGCGTCGGTGGTGAGCTCCTCAGGCCGGATCATATGCCGACTTTACCAGACGTGAATCGCAAGAATGGGGCGGGAGGCAGAATGGCGACGCCCGCCGGACGCGCCGGGCGGGGAGCCGGAGTTGGACTGGACGCCCCGATTCGCGCCCACACGTCTTATGCTGGTGGTATACTCATGGCGCGACAGGCTCTCTAGCGGGAGTTCCCTGTCCTGCTCTTAATATTGATGGAGGAGTCTCCAGTGAACGATCTGTTGCTGATCAGGGCGCTATTTGTACTGATCCTGGCAGCCGCAGCTTACGTCCTTCAGCCTTTTGGCCTGACCGCGCAGATAGCCGCCCTTGTTGGTATTATCCTCGGAATCCTGATTGTTTTCTTTGAGGTGCGGCTGAAGCAGGTGAGCCTGAAGCGTTTGATTGGCGCGGCCGTCGGCTCAGTGCTCGGTATTCTCGGCGCGTTTCTTATTTCTCTCATTGTCGCCTGGGCGATGCCCGGCGGCCGGGGCACCGTTTCATTCTTACAACTGTTCATCCTGCTGTTGATGAGCTATGTCGGCTTAATCGTCGGCGCGACCAAGGGCGACATGCTGAACTTGTCGGCGCTTGGCGGACTGTTCGGCGGCGAGAAAGTCACCAAGCAGTCGTTCAAGATCCTGGACACGAGTGTGATTATCGATGGCCGCATCGCCGATATCGCCGAGACGGGATTCCTCGACGGTATTCTCGTGGTGCCTCAGTTTGTGCTGCGGGAATTGCAACTGGTGGCCGATTCGGCCGACTCGATGAAGCGCAACCGCGGCCGGCGAGGTCTCGACGTTTTGCAGCGGGTCCAGAAGATGGCGAATCTGAACGTGCAGATTCTCGAAGACGATTTCCCCAACGTGCGGGAAGTCGACCTGAAGTTGATTGAACTTGCCAAGGTGTATGACTGCAAGGTGATCACCAACGACTTCAACCTGAACAAGGTGGCGCAACTGCACGGCGTGGAAGTGTTGAACATCAACGAGTTGGCCAACGCCCTGAAGCCCATCGTGTTGCCGGGCGAAGTGATGCGCGTCTTCATTCTCAAAGAGGGCAAGGAGTTCAACCAGGGCGTCGCCTACCTGGACGACGGGACGATGGTTGTGGTGGACAATGCGAAGAAGCACATTTCGCGCACCATCGACATCAGCGTTACCAGCGTGCTGCAGACTCAGGCCGGCAAGATGATCTTTGGCCGCTTCGACGAGCGTGTCCATCACATACATGACAAGCCCGCGTCCGTGGCCACCTCGCGTGCCCATGACCCGGTTCCGGAGAAGGCGCCCACGCCGGCTCATCCCGAGAACTAGCCGGAACCCGGCCGCCACCGATATCATCAGAAAGCTGACACTATGAACGTCACCGTCATCCTCCCCGCCGCGGGACTAGGCACCCGGATGAAGGGGCAGGCGGCCGATCCCGCCACCCCCAGCCGCAAACAATTTCTTCTGCTGGAGGGCTCGCCCATCCTGCTGCACACGATTCGCAAGTTCGTGGCCTGCCCTTTAGTGGGCGAGGTGGTGATTGCTCTGCGGGGCGAGGATCTGGCCCGCGTGGAGGAAGTGCTGCATGGTGAGGTCTTCGCCAAGCCGGTGCGGTGCGTGGAGGGTGGTGACTCGCGGCAGCATTCGGTGGAAAACGCGCTGGCCTCGCTGGCGCCTGAGGTGGAGATTGTGGCCGTACACGACGCCGTGCGGCCGTTTATCGACGCCGCCACGATTGTGGAAGTGATTGAGCAGGCGGCCCTGACCGGCGCTGCGATTGTCGGAATTGTTCCGGTGGACACGGTGAAGCAGGTGCAGCGCCACACGGTGCGCGGTACGCTGAACCGCGACCGGCTGGTGTTGGCGCAGACGCCGCAGGTTTTCCGGGCGGATCTTCTGCGCGAAGCGTTTCAGAAGGCGCGCGAGGATGGATTTGTGGGCACGGATGAATCGAGCCTGGTGGAGCGTCTGGAACGGATTGAAGTCGTTGTCGTTCCGGGCAGCGACCGCAATATCAAAATCACGCGCCCCTCCGACATTGAGCTGGCTAAGCTCTTCCTGGCGGAAGAGCGCAGCAAGGTTGTGGCCTGATGGACGTGCGCACCGGCCTGGGCTGGGACAATCACCGGCTGGTTTCGGGCCGTCCGCTGATTTTAGGTGGCATCACGATCCCCAGTGATATTGGGTTGGACGGCCACTCCGACGCCGACGTGCTGGCGCACGCCATCACCGATGCACTGCTGGGCGCCATTGCGGATGGCGACATCGGGATGCACTTTCCGGATACCGATCCACGCTGGCACGGGTGTGACTCGCTGGTTTTTCTGCGGCACGCGGTCTCGCTTGTCGTCATGCAGGGCTACTCCATCAGCAACGTGGATTCCACGGTGATTCTGGAGCGTCCCAAGCTGAAGGATTTCCGGCAGTCGATCCGGGAGAACCTGGCCGGTGCGCTGGGCTTGGCGGTGGAACGTGTTTCGGTGAAGTTCAAGACGGCGGAGAAGGTGGGCCCGGTGGGCGAGGGCAAGTCAGGCGAGGCGCAGGCCTCGGTACTCTTGATTAAGCGGTGAAATCCATAAAGACAAGCCTTCTGTCGGGACTGGTGCTGGCATCCTTGACGGCCCTCGCCGGCGACGTCAAGACCGACTTCAATCCTGATATTGGCTTCACGGTCCACAAAACCCTCAGTTTCGTTAGCGGCCAGGAGATGACCAAGACAGGGCTGCTGGCCGATCCGCTGATACGGGAGCGCATCAAAAACTTCACTAGCGGCTCGATGGAGCTGAGGGGAATGAAAGAGGTCCCGCGCGATCAGAAATACAGTCTGGCCGTGCGTTATTGGGTCGCCCGGAAGCAGAAGACGGAAGAGACAGTTACCGGCATCGGTGTCGGCGGAATGTATGGCGGCTATCCGTATATATACGGCGGCTACCCGCCTTACTGGGGCGGCGTCTGGGGCTGGTGCTACGAAGAGTACGAGGTGCAGAATTTCGAAGAAGGTACGCTGATCGTGAATCTGCTCAATCCGGAGACCAAGGAACTGGTATGCCGGACGTATCTGCGGCAAAAGATCGAAGATCGCGCCAAGGCCTACGATGGGGCGAAGGCGAATCTGGCCAAGTCGTTCGCGCTGTATCCGCCCTCGGAGCAGGAGAAGACGAAGATGCGGAAGACGCGAGCGAAGCTGGAGAAGAAGTACGCACAGTAACATACCGCTAAGACTCTCCTACGGGCCGGACGCCGAGCAGTTCGGGGAATTGCGGTTGCCGGCCGGTGGGGGACCGTTCCCCGCCGTCATCATGATTCACGGCGGATTCTGGCGTGCAGCCTTCGATGTGAGCCGGGCCCAGCCGCTGTGCGAGCGCCTGCAGCTGGAGGGCATTGCGACGTTCTCGCTCGAGTATCGACGTGTGGGCAATCCAGGTGGCGGATGGCCTGGAACGCTGGACGACATCCGGGCGGCGGGTGCTTTCTTTGGCCGCGAGGCAGGCAATCACGGCATCGACGTGCGGCGGATCGCCGTGGCGGGCCACTCGGCGGGCGGCCAATTGGCGCTTTGGCTGGCAGGCGAACGTGTGCTGCCGCTGCGTGGCGCGGTCTCGCTGGCGGGCGCGGTGGACCTGCGACGCGCCTGGGAACTGGAGCTCGGCAAGGGGGCGGCGGCGGAATTTCTCGGCGGCAGCCCGGCCCAGTATCCGGAGCGCTATCAGGCGGCCTCACCCGTGGAGCGGCTCCCGGTCGGCGTGCCGGTGCGGCTGATCCATGGCATCGAGGACACCGTTGTTCCGCTGGAGATCTCCGAGGCATATGCGGTGGCTGCCCGTGCCGTCAACGACGATGTTGATCTGCTGGCCTTACCCTGCGTGGGCCATGCGGAGCTGATCGATCCGCAGACCGCGGCGTTTCGCGAAGTAGTATCGACGCTGGCTGCGCTGCTCTCGTAGGCGGGCGCTACTGGGCCGCCGGCAACGCGGGCCGTTTCCCTTCGGGGATGAGAGAACGGTATTTTTGCCCGGCCATCTTGGTGTCGAATGTGGCGCGTGCCTGCTTCACCAACTCAGGATTCTGGAAAAGCTCCACTGCGGAAAGAGCGAGAGTCTTCGCCGCCACCATCATGCCCTTGCGTCCGATGGTGGTGCCGGCGCAGGCGGTGGATTGCCAGGAGTGCAGCGGCACTCCGGGCGGGAATGTCGCGGCCAGCATGTGTCCGGTGGGCGTCACCCAGCTCACATCGCCAACGTCTGTGGAGACGGAGCTGAGGGTGGTGCGCGGCGCCTGGACCTTCGAGCCTGCGTCCAAAGGCGGCAGCGTGCCCGCGCCGACGCTGGAACGGACCCGCTCGGCGAATGCCGACTCTTCCGGCGTGTAGTTGACTCCGCCGGTGATCTTCAGGTTCCGATCCAACAGATCACGCAGCACGGAGTTGGTGACGAAATTCGCGTAGCCCGCTGCGATCTCTATCTCGACAGTGGTCCCAGTGGCGAGCGCGCCTGCCTGCGCGCAGTTCATGACGCGCTCCCACAGTCCCTCCAGCGTCTTCAAATCCGGGTGGCGCACGATGATGGAGAGCGCCGCCGCGTCCGGGACGATGTTCGCCGCCGCTCCTCCGTTGGTGATGATGTAGTGCATGCGCGTCTCCTGCGGGACGTGCTCGCGCATCATGTTGACGGCGTGCGTCATGAGCTCCACGGCGTCGAGCGCCGAGCGGCCAGCGTCGGGCGCGCCGGCGGCGTGGGCAGCGCTGCCCTTGAAGCGTACGTCGGCCCTGACGTTGGCCAGCCAGGAGTTATCGTCGGCCATGTTGCCATCCCACGGGTGCCAGGCCAGCACGGCGGAGGTATCTTTGAACGCTCCGGCGCGGATCATGTAGACCTTGCCCGCGCCGCCCTCTTCATACGGAGTGCCGTAGAAGCGGATGGTGCCGGGGAGCTTCCGCGCGACGAGCTGCTCTTTGGCGGCGATGGCAGCCATGGCGGACGCCGGGCCGAAGAGATTGTGGCCGCAGCCGTGGCCGGGTGCGCCGGCGACGCGGGCCTGCTTTTCCGGTAGGTCTATCTGGGAGAGGCCGGGCAGCGCGTCGTACTCGCCGATGATCCCGATCACCGGCGCGCCGGCGCCCCACTCGGCCGTGAAGGCGGTGGGAAGGCTCGCCACGTTGTCGGTAATCCGGAAGCCGGCGGCGCGCAGCTCTTCCTTCAGGAGCGCGGAGCTCTTGTACTCGCGCCAGCCGAGTTCGGGGTTCTCCCAGATCTGTCTTGAGATCTTGTCGAAACGCGGGCTCAGGGCCTCGACGCCGCGCAGCACCGCCTGAGCGCCGGGCGTCTGCGCCGCGGCGCAGGTCACGAAGAAAGCCAATCCCAGCATGGTGGTCCCTTGGGTCATAATCTAAGTCTCTACCGAAGCCCGCCCTTTGCGCCATGCCTCGTTACGCCGCGATTGATATCGGCAGCAACTCCGTCCGCATGATGGCCGCGGAAGTGGAGCCGCGCGCGCCCATCCGGGTGCTCGCGGAAGACCGCCAGGTGACCCGCCTGGGCGAGAGCGTCTTCCGCACGGGCAGCCTGGATCCGGCGGCCATCGACAGCGTCTGCGCGGTGCTCCAGCGCATGGTGGCTGCCTATCGCCCGCTGGGAATTCTTGCCAGCCGCGCGGTGGCAACGGCGGCGGTGCGCGATGCCTCCAACGGCGAGGAGTTCATGGAGCGGGTCAACGTGATTCTCGATCAGCCGGTGGAGGTGATTTCCGGCCAGGAAGAGGCGCGGCTGATTCATCTGGGCGTGGAATCGCGCTGGCCGCATCCGGCGGAACGGATTCTGATCATCGACATCGGCGGTGGCAGCGCGGAGATTATCGAAGCGCAGGAGGGTAAGCTGCGGACTGCTTTCTCGCGGCCGCTGGGCGCCGTACGGCTGCACTCGGTCTTTCTCCAGAACGATCCTCCGGCGGCGGAAGACGTGCGGCGCATGGAGGAGTTTATCGACGAGAAGCTGGCGGTGGCGGCACGGCGGATTGAGCCGGGCAACTTCGCCCGCGCTATCGGCACATCGGCGTCGGCATCGGCCATCGTCTCGGCCGCTAACCGGATTCCCCGGCTGCGCCGGGAAGAGGCGGATCGCCGCCGCGCGACTCTGGTGCAAATCAGAAGGCTCTACAAGGCGCTGGCCGTCATGCCCTTGAGCCAGCGCCGGGCGGTGACGGGCATTGGACCGCGCCGGGCGGAGATCATCCTGCCAGGTGCGGCGGTGCTGGTAAAGGTGCTGGACCAGTTCCAGATCTCGCAACTTGCCTTTTGCGCGGGCGGCGTGAGGGATGGCATCATTCGCGATCTCGCGAATCGGGGCGCGGGCCACGAGCGGGCGAGGCTGCAATCGGATCAGCGGATGTTGGTGGAGCAGTTCGCGCGCCGCTTTGCCGTGGATCTGAAACACGCCCGCAAGGTGGCCTTTTTCGCCCGGGATCTGTTCCACGTTCTGGCTCCGTGGCACAGGCTTGAGCCGGAGCAGGGCCGGTTGCTGGAAGCTGCCGCCCTGTTGCGCGACGTCGGCCACGCCATCAACGACATGGCCCACCACAAGCACTCGCAGTACATTGTGGCCAACTCCGATCTCGCCGGCTTTACAGATAGCGAGAGACTGGAGGTAGCCATGCTGTGCCGCTACCACCGCAAGTCGATGCCATCGCCGCGCCACGGAGAGTTTCAAGCGCTTTCCGTGGAGCGCCAGCGCGTTCTTCTGCTGCTGGCGCCGATCCTGCGCATTGCCGACGCGCTGGACCGCAGCCGGGATCAGCGGGTGGAGCAGATCGAATGTGAGCTGGCGTCGGGATTGACGGTCAGGCTGCATTCGGAATCCGATACAGCGCTGGAACAATGGGCGGTGGAGCGGGTGGCGCCCGAGTTCCGGCAGTCTTACCAACGGCCTCTCGCGGTGACGGGGGGGCGCCTGTGATCACGTTCGACCAGCATGCGCGAGAGCTGTTGCGGAAGGCCACCACGCGGCTGGACCGCGAGATTGAGCAGACCATTGCCGACCCCGGAGAAGATCCCGTACACGATATGCGCGTGGCCATCCGCAGGCTCTCTCAGGCGCTGCGCATGTTTGCCGCTCTGTTTCCGGCGCGCGAGGCGCGGGCGATGCGGCAGGCCTTGAAACCGGCGCTGGGCGCGGCCGCGGTGGCGCGGGATCTGGATGTCGGCATGGAATTGCTGCGCAAGGAACAACTGCCGGCGGAGCACGCGTTGCTCGCAAGGATGACGGCGGAGCGGCGGCGGGCCGGGCTGGCGTTGATCGGCCAGCTGTATCTTCTGCGCGCCGACGACCTGCCGCTGGCGTGGATGCCGCGCTACGACGTGCTGCGCTCCTCGCCGGAGGATGCGGCGACGCTGGCCCGCACCGAATTGCCGCCGCTGGCCGCCGACTTTTTCAAGGCCGGGCGCAAGACGATTCTCAAGGCGGAATCGGCGACGCATCTGCACGAATTCCGCCTTACGGCGAAGCGCTTCCGGTACACGCTGGAGCTGTTCCGCGATTTCTTCGGCCCGGTGTACCAGGGCAGAATGGACAGTGTGCGCGAGATTCAGTCGCTGCTGGGCAAGCGCCAGGACTACGCCGTTCTGGCGGCCAAGCTCGCTCCGTTTGCCCCGATCGACGACGCGTTGCAGGCAGCGCTGACGGAGTCCGAGAAGCGCGGACTGCGGTGCGAGGACGAGTTCCGCCGCTACTGGGCGGAGCAGTTCGATGCACCCGGAGAAGAGTTGAAGTGGCAGCGATACCTGATGCGCCGTCAGCCCGCGCCCAGAGTCCCATCATGCTAACCCCGATCAAATTCATGGAGTGCCTCAACGGATTCCAGAAGAGCGCGGTGGCGCGCGCTGGTGTTGAGCTGCAAGTGTTCACTCACATCGCGCGGGGCCGCCAGACTGTGGATCAGATCGCCGCCGCCACTCAGGCCGCGCCGCGCGGAATCCGTATCCTCCTGGACGGGCTCACGGTGCTGGATCTGATCGTCAAGGACGGCGAGCGCTACCGGCTGACGCGGGAATCGGCGGTGTTTCTGGATTGCGAGTCGCCGGAGTACCTTGGGGGGATCATTGGGTTCCAGCACTCGCCGCTGATGTATGCGGCCTTCGCGCGGTTCACGGAGGCGGTGCGGCAGGGCGGCGCGGTGGTGAGCGAGGAAGACACGATGCAGCCGGACCACGCCGTGTGGCTCGATTTTGCCCGGGCCATGATCCCGATGGCGCTGCCGCAGGCGCGTTTCACGGCGCAGATCGCCGGTCCGGTGGAGAAGGTGCTGGACGTGGCCGCAGGGCATGGTATGTTTGGCATCTCGATTCTGCAAGCCTGTCCCGAGGCCCGCTGCGTGGCGGTCGATTGGGCTCGCGTGCTGGCGCTGGCGGAGGAGAATGCCCGGATCGCGGCGGTGGAGGAGCGCTGGCAGGCGCTGCCGGGCAGCGTGTTCGATGTGGAACTGGGTGACGGCTACGATGCGGTGTTGCTGCCCAACCTCCTGCATCATTTCGACAAGGCCGGCTGCGTGACGATGTTGCGGCGTCTGCACAGCGCGATGGCCGCAAATGCGCGCCTGTTTATCGTGGAAATGATTCCGCACGAAGACCGCGTTTCGCCCTCGGCCGCGGCGTGGTTCGCGATGATGATGCTGGCGACGACGGCCGGCGGCGATGCCTACACTCTGGCCGAATATGGCGCGATACTGCGGGAAGCGGATTTTGAAGCGGAGCAGCCAACCCCGGTGCCGGGTAGCGCGCGGTCCGTCCTGGTGGCGGCCCGCGTATCTCGCTGACGAGTGGAGTATTGTGAAGGAGTGAGAACTCATTCCTTCCGGTTATTCTTGAGTTTTGTTCTTTTTTCCAGTCTCGCCGCCGCCCAGGCGCCGCTGGTTTGCACGGTGATCTCCGGCGTTCCGCCGATGGTTCGCGTGGAAGGCGTGGCCGAAGAGGTCGGCCAGGTACTCATTTCCTGTACAGGCGGCACCCCCACGGCGGCAGGCCTGCCTATCCCCACGGTGAACATCGATGCCACGCTCAATACCAATGTCACCAGCCGTCTGCTGGACCCGTCGGGCAACCGTTCCGAGGCCCTGCTGCTTTTGGATGAGCCGCAACCGGGCGAGCAGGTGGAAGCGTCCGCCGTGCCCTTTGCCGGCTCCGTGACCGCGCTCGGCACCGGCCAGTACAAGGGCCCGAACCGGCCAAACGTCTTTGGCGCGCAGCAGACCACGCCGACTTCACTCCGCTGGTCCAACATCCCGTTTGACCCGACCGGAAACGACATCCCACGCACCCTTCGCCTGGTCAACGTGCGCGCCAATGCCAACGCGTTGGGCGCCGGTGGCATATTCTCGCCGTCCCTGATTTCGATGACCGTTTCCGCCACGGCGCCGGTTGGCGCTTCGATCGCTGTCCCCGGCGTAACCGCGGCCTATATCTTCTCCGGAATGCTCGTGTCCACCACCCCTTCCACCGCGCAGCAGTGCACGCCGGGGACATATCCCATTCCGATCGTCTTTTCGGAGCTGTTTGGCGGCGCATTTCGCCACGCCGCCGCGGCGTCGAGCCAGAACTCGCCCGGGACCATCTACAACACGGAGTCGATGTTCTTCAGCAACGCCTTCACCGGTATCGGAGTTGGGGCCGGCAAAGCGTCGCAAGGCACGCGCCTACGAGCCGTGTTCTCGAATGTGCCGGCCAATGTGACCATCACCGTGCCAGTCAGCGGATCGAACGCCGCAGGAGACGCGGCGTCTCTGGTGGCGGTTGGCGTCGGTGGCTCCACCGCGAACGCCAGCACGGGGATTGTTGCGCTCAGTGGCGGGACTGGCACAGCTGTTTGGGAGGTGACCGCGTCCAATGTCGGCAACAACTCGGCACTCACATTCAACGCCACGGCTACCTACGCCGCCTCGCCCCAGCCCGGGGTTGGTTCCATCACGGTGACCGGAGGCTACGCGCCGGTCGCCTCTACTTTCGTGGCCTCCACGGAGGCGGCGCCCCGGTTTGTACAGAGCGCGAATGCCCTCACGCCACTTACCATTTCCGCGTGTGGCGGGGCCAGCGTCTTGCTCAGCAGCGACACGGCCGCGTTTACGGCAACGGCCGGCGGTTCCTCCATCTCACCCGCACGGGACATCACCGTAACCGCCACATCCGGCGCAATCACGTCCTGGAGCGCTTCGTCAGACAGTGCCTGGCTGGCCGTCACGCCGGGTAGCGGCACGCCGGGCGGCGCGCTCCACGTCTCCATTGTGGCCGCCGCGCTACCGGCCGCCGGGGTGTACACCGGGAAGATCACGGTGGTTGCGCCGGGCGCATCGAACAGCCCGGTCTTCTTGAATTGCACGTTGACCGTCACCGCCGTGGCCGGCGGTGTGTCGAAGATCATCAAGGTCGCCGGCGACGGCCAGTTGACGATGCTCGGCAACGGCTTTACGGTGCCGCTGGTGGTGAAGGTAGTGGACGCGGCGGGAGCGCCCATCGCGGGCAAGCCCGTCACCTGGACCGAGCAGGGAGGCGTCAATTTCAGCGGATCCAACGGCAATACCGTTACGGATTCCAATGGGCTGGCACAGGTTGTGGCTATTCCGGGCGGGTTCTTCAATCCTGGCACGCCTTTCCTTGTGTATTCCATCACCGCCACCACCGATATCGGCGCCGCGGTCTTCACCATGACTTCCTACCCGGTGACTGGCGTAACCAACTACAATCCGCCGCCGATGATTACTCTGATTAAGCCGGCGCAAGGGAGCTTCACGATTTCCGCCCCACTGGGCTCCACCACTGTGGATGCAGTCCGGGCGCAGGTGTTGAGCGGAGGTGGCAATGCCACCAACCCCACGCCGATACCTGGCGTTGCCCTGAATGTCTCCACCAGCAATACGGACCCGGCTGCCGGCGTTGTGGCGCGGTGCGCGGGCGGGACTCCTCTGAGCGACGTGAACGGAATTGTCTCGTGCGATCTGATTGTTGAAGGGCGCATCGGAAGCGCGCCGCTCCCGGTGAACATCGGCGCATTGCGCGATTTTCCCGGCTTGCAGTTGACTGTCACTGGCGCCGACCCGGTGGCGCCTATCATTTTGCAGGGGAACGGCCAGACCGGCAAGCCCGGCGCCTTGCTGCCCATCTCGCTGGTGGTCCGTACGGCCGATGCCTACGGCAACGCCCTGCCTGCGACGCCGGTGGCGTGGTTGGTGGTGCCGAACGTCGGCGGGACTCTGGTGAACGCGGCTACGCAATCCGACGCTAACGGCAACGCCAGCGCGCAGGTCCAGCTTGGCTCCACGCCCGGGGTGTTCCAGGTATGGGTGAAGGCCGGTGGCAAGGAGTCGATCTTCACGTTGACGGTGGAAGGCGCGGCCCCTTCAGTGACCATCTCGCTCAGCCGCACGGCGCTGCTCTTTGGCGCGAGCGGGAGCGGCGCGGGGGTTACCTCGCCCCAGGATGTGATTCTCACGGTGGCCGGCGGCACCAACAACTGGACCGCGGTATCCAACCGTGCGTGGCTGGGCGTCACGCCGGGCGCGGGCACGGGTAGCACCAAGTTCTCCGTTTTCATCGTGCCGTCTGCCCTACCAGGGCTTGGCACCTATGTGGGCGCCGTCACAGTGAATGCGACCGGGGCCACGAACGGGCCACTGACTCTGACCTGCACGCTGACGGTCAAAAGTGCGACCACCGTCCCCTTTGGCGTTTTCGAAACGCCGGTGAACAATCTCACTGGCATATCGGGCAGCATTGCCGTCACCGGGTGGGCGCTGGACGACCTCGGTGTGAAGAAACTGACGATCTGGCGCGATCCCATCGGGGCCGAGCAGAGGTACCCGAATGGCTACGTCTACATCGGCGATTCGCTGTTCGTGCCCGGGGCACGGCCGGATGTGGAGGCCCAGTTCTCGACGTATCCCAATGCAAATCGAGCCGGCTGGGGCTATATGATGCTGACGAATGCCCTCCCTGGCAACGGCAATGGAATCTTCAAACTGCACGCCATCGCGGTGGACGAGGAGGGGAACCAGACGGAGTTGGGGAGCAAGACGATCACTGTCGATAACGCCCACTCGATCAAACCCTTCGGCGCGCTCGACAACCCCCAACCGGGCCAGACGATCTCCGGCACGATGACTGACGATGGCTGGGCGCTGACGCCGCAGCCGGCTCTGATTGCGACCGATGGTTCGACAATTTGGGTGAACGTCGATGGCGTGAACATCGGGCATCCGGCTTACGGACTCTTCCGCGGCGATGTGGCGTCGCTGTTCCCCGGCTACGCCAATAGCAACGGCAGCCTGGGGCAGTACAGCCTGAACTCCACCAACTATCTGAACGGGATGCACTCCATCGCCTGGATCGTTTCCGACAATCTAGGGCACAATGACGGAATTGGCAGCCGGTTCTTCAACATCGTAAACGGCGTTGTGGGCGCCAGCGCCGGCTCGGGGCCGGTGTTGCCGGAGGCGGCTGCGGCGGAGGTGGGGGCGGCCGCGGACCGGACGACTCTACTCCGCGCGGTCCGGAGCCAGCGTGCCGCGGTGGCGCCGGAGGCTTATCCGGCATTCCGGCGCGGCTACGATCTGGATGCGGCGCTGACGCCGGTGCGGCAGGGCGGTGAGGGGCTGCTAGCGCCGATCGAGATTCCGGAACTCGATCATCTGGAGATCTATCTGGCGGCCGGGCAGGCGTGGACGGCGGGATTGCGCGTGGGCGAAGAACTGCGCGAGTTGCCGGTCGGCTCGACGTTCGATGCCGAGGGCGGGATCTTCTACTGGCAGCTTGGCCCTGGATTCCTGGGCGAGTACACGCTGGAGTTCCGCGCTGAAGATGGCGCCACTCTGTCTGTCCCGGTTTTCGTGGGAGCGCGCACCATACCCGCTGCCATACAATAGTGGGCCATGTGGCAGCAGGCCTATACACCTATCGCCGGCAGCTTGGGCCTATCCGCCCTTGCTGCCGCACTTCCGCTATTCACGCTGCTCTATCTGCTGGGCGTCAGGAGAAAGGCAGCCTGGGTGGCCGGGCTGGCCGGACTGGCGGCGGCCACGGCCGTGGCTCTCCTCGTCTACCGGATGCCGGCCGCGCAGACGCTGGGCGCCATCGCCTATGGCGCGGCCTTCGGCCTGTTCCCCATCTGCTGGATCATCTTCTGGGCGATCTTTCTGTACCGCCTGAGCGTGGAGACCGGCCAGTTCGAGACCATTAAGGACTCGATCGGAGGTCTGACGCAGGATCGCCGGCTGCAAGCGCTGCTGATCGCCTTTGCGTTTGGCGCGTTTGTGGAAGGCGCGGCCGGATTTGGCGCGCCGGTTGCCGTGGCCGCCGCGATGCTCACCGGGCTGGGGTTTTCGCCCTTCTATTCCGCCGCCATCTGCCTGCTGGCCAATACGGCGCCCGTGGCTTTTGGCTCCCTGGGGATTCCCGTCATCACTCTGGCCGGCATCACGGGTCTGCCCTTGGATAAGCTCAGCGCCACGGTGGGTCGCATCTGCGCGCCGGTCTCCGTATTCATCCCGAGCTATCTGATCGCTGTGATGGGCGGTTGGCGCGCGCTGCGCGGGGTACTGCCCGCCACCGCCGCGGCGGGCATCGCCTTTGCCGGCGCCCAGATCTACGCCTCCAACTTCCTGGGCCCCGAACTGACTGACATCTTTGGTTCAC
Source organism: Paludibaculum sp. (assembly GCA_036504135.1). Lineage (GTDB taxonomy): Bacteria > Acidobacteriota > Terriglobia > Bryobacterales > Bryobacteraceae > Paludibaculum. The sequence goes on along the minus strand of DASXVP010000025.1, from coordinate 193,000 downwards.
TCGCCGCGATTGCCGCCTGCATCGTCCTCACGCTGGTCTGGAAGCCCAAGGATCATTTCACGTTTGACGGCGCCGCCGCCGAATCCAAGCTGCCGCCGCGGCACAGCTTTTCCGCCGTCGCCCTGGCTTGGTCTCCCTATCTGCTCCTGGTAGTTACCGTACTGGTTTGGAGCAGGGTGGAATTCAAAGCGTTGCTGAATAGCTACACTGTGCTGATCGATTGGCCGGGCCTGCACAATCAGGTACTGCAGGCGCCGCCTGTTACGGCCAAGGTGGCGCCCTATGCAGCCAGATATGCGCTGAACTGGCTATCGGCCTCTGGTTCTGCCTGCCTGGTAGCCTGCGCGCTCTCGGCCCTGGTGCTTCGCGCGCCCGGAAGCGTGTTGCTGCTGGTATTCCGGACCACGTGCAGCCAGCTGGGCAAGCCGGCGCTGACCGTGGCCTCCGTGCTCGCCCTGGCATTTCTGATGAACTACTCCGGCGCCACCGCCACGCTGGGCCTGGCGTTTGCTGCCACCGGCGCGGCCTTTCCGTTCTTCAGCGCGTTGCTTGGATGGCTGGGCGTGTTTCTCACGGGCAGCGACACCAGCGCCAATGCGCTGTTCGGAAACCTGCAGGTGGTGACCGCGCAGAGCCTCTCGCTGAACCCGATTCTGATGGCGGCGTCAAACTCCAGCGGCGGCGTGATGGGCAAGATGATCAGCCTGCAGAGCATCGCCGTGGCGGCGGCAGCCACCGGCATGCCGCAGGAGGACGAATCCCGGCTATTCCGCTTTACGCTGCGGCACAGCATCTTCCTGGCCTGCGTGATAGGCGTCGTCGTTCTGTTCTACGCGTACGTGATGCCCACCTGGGCGCCGCGCCCATAAAAAAGGCGGGGCCGGAGCCCCGCCAACCGCGAAAATTCAAACCGTTATTGCCGCTGTCCGCGTCCGGCCATGCCCGGAGCGCGCCGGCCCATCCCGCCCGGCCTGCCCATGCCCGGAGCCGCAGTGTCCGCCGGGGGCGCCAGCAGGCCGAGCGCGGTGGCCTGTCCGACGGCCGGTATCAACTTCTGAGCCTCTTGGAGGGCCGTGAGCTTGGTCTTTTGTTCCGGCGTCAATATCGCCAGCGCCTTGGCTTCCCGGTCGGCGCGAGCGCTCTTCAGCGAGTCGGTCAGCTTGCGAATATCCACCATCAACTGCCCGATCAGGACGGAGTCGGGGGAGGTGGCCTTCATCGCCTCGGCCAGTGCCTGCCGTTTGGTGCGGATCTGCTCCATCACCGGTTTTGCCGCCTCAGCCTGCTGTGTGCGGAGATCGCGCAACTGTTGCACCTGGGCATCGGTCAGCCCCAGGGCGGTCTTCAGGGCGTCGGCATTGCCAAGGGCCGCTCCACGGCCCTGCATTCCGCCCGCGAACGGGCCACCAGGGCCGCCCATCATGCCGCGGCCCATGCCGGGTCCACCCGGTCCCTGTGCCAGCAAGGTTCCTGCCGCCAGCGCCAAAGTCAAAATCAATCTGTTCTTCATGACTCTCTTCCCTTCCGCTTCTGTTTCGGGCTGTCGTTTGGCCCGTTCACTTCCGATGACGAGGATTTGACCGGGTGGATTACGTCATGCCGCATTATCGGGACACGAAGCCCAGTCTGTCTGAGAATCTTTTCAGGCGCGGCCCACTAAGTGGGTGTGGAGCGTCTTGATCAGCCCGAAGAAGTACTTTCCGCCGAGCTGGACCGTCTGGAGTCAATTCTCACTCAGAAAGACGCCGAAATCCGGCGCGTCAAGAGTGAGCTGGAGCTCCGCGAACTGTATATTGAGGAACTGCACACGGCGCTCGATGCACAGGCCATCGAACTGTCTGCGATGGACGACCGGCTGCGGCGTCTGGAACCGGCGGTGATTGCGGCACAACCGCGGCGAGGGCTGCTGCCGATTCGGCTCAAGAACGTCGCGTCGTGACCGAAGAGGGTATTGGCCACCTGCGCGGAGGGGTGAATACACTCATGCAAGTTCAATCACGAGAACGAACCGGCGGCGTACTGGAATTGGCGAGATGGGCACTGGATCCCAGCCCCAGCGTCCTGTCGATGGGATTGGAGACGCCGCGGGCCCTGCTAATATCTGGGCCGCCCGGGTGCGGCAAGTTCTGTTTGGCGCGGAAGATCGCCGAGCAATGCGGAGCCGACTTTCTGATGCGAAGCGGGGCGGATCTTCTGGATCGATTCCATCAGGACGGTATTGGCGCGCTGGCTCTGGCGTTTGACGAAGCGCGCCGCGGCGCGCCCAGTGTTCTATACATTGACGACATTGAACTTCTGGGTCCGAGGGACACTTTCGAGCAAGGCCGCACCGAAGGACCGTTGCTGGCTCATCTGCTCGCCGAGATCGACTCGCTTTCGCCGGAAGGGCGGATCCTGTTGATCGGCGCCACCGCCCGGCCGAACAGCTTGGCCGCCGAACTGCGCCGGCGGGGGCGGCTGGATCGTGAAGTGGTGGTGCCGGTGCCGGACCGGGCCACGCGTCGGGAGATTCTGGAGACCCGCGTGAGATCCCTGCCCGTGGAGGGAGAGGTGGACTTCGAGCATTTGGCGAGGGCGACGTCCGGCCTCACGGGCGCCGACCTGGCAGCCATCTGCCAGGAGGCCGTCCTGCTGGCCATGCGACGGGGCGGCGAACCACCCAAAGTGCGAGGCGAGGACTTTCTGGCGGCATTGGGAATGGTCGACGGCACGGCGGACAGCGAGATCTTCTTGGAGACTCCGGCGACGCGATGGACGCACATTGGGGGCATGGAACCAGCGAAGCAGCGGCTCCGCGAGCTCGTGGAGTGGCCCCTGCGCCACGCCGAGCTCTATGCCTGCTCCGGGCTGGCCCAGGCGGTTGGCGTACTTCTGAGTGGCCCCCAGGGCTCGGGAAAGACCCTATTGGCGCGGGCTGTCGCCAGCGAAAGCGGCGCTGGATTCCTGGCCCTGCGCGGGCGGCTGTTCCATTCCATCCACGCCGATCCCATCGCCACTCTGCACGAGGCATTCCGCCTGGCCAGTCAGGCCGCGCCCTGCATTCTGTTCCTGGACGACGTCGATGAACTACTCGCCGGCGGACTGACTCAGCACTTTCTGGCGGAAATGAGCGCACGCGCCAATCTGCGCGGTGTGGCGGTTTTGGCCGCCACCAGCTTCATCCAGCGGCTCGACTCCGCAGTTCTCGCCGCCGGCGCGCTGGAAGAGATCATTGATCTGCCCCTCCCCGATGAGAAAGAGCGGGAAGAGATCCTCGCTTTGCACCTTCGGCGGATGCCGAACCTCGGTCCCCCGGAACTCGGCCAGGTTGCCAGGCTCTCCGGCGGTCTGTCCGGCGCGGACCTCGGCAGCCTCTGCGAACGAGCCACTCGCGCCGCCATTCACAGAGCCATTGAGGGCGGTGAGACAAGGATCGTCCAAGTGGGCGAGCGTGACCTCCAAATGGCGCTCGACGAGATCCGCAGCCGCCATCGGCGGCACTTCACATAGCCGGGCGCGCCCTGCGGACGTTAGTGTACGGAACAAGGGCGGCCTGCTTGTCGTAGTACACTACGGGGTTAGTTGCCATGCCCTTTTGTACACAGTGCGGGAGCCAGGTTCAGCCGGCGGACGTGTTCTGCGCCGGCTGCGGCACGCGGCAGGCTGCGCAGGGCGACTCCGCGCCGCCTCCCAAAGCAAAGCCGGATCAACAGGATGCCGGCACGAAAATCGACGAATTCCTAGGCACTATGACGCCACAAAAAGCGTCGACCCTCTGCTATATCCCGCTTGTCGGATGGGTGGCCTCCATCGTCATGCTTGCCTCCAACCGGTTTCGCGAGGACCGGAGCGTGCGCTTCCACGCCTTTCAAGGGCTCTATATCTTCGTGCTCTGGCTGTTCGTAGAGCACGTCTTTAGCCCAATCACGCGTTCGGTTGGCGGTATGCGCAATATGGGCCAGATGCTCCAGTTGGTCGTCATGGGGACCTGGATCTTCATGCTGGTGAAGACCAATCAGGGCGTCGTTTTCCATCTGCCAATCCTGGGCGAGCTGGCCGAGCGCTCGGTGTCAGAACAGAAATAGGAACGGCTAAGCCCAGGCGAAGCCCGCGCCCACGCTATTCCGGGTCAGCCGTCAGCGGCAGGCGGTGCTTCTTCTCCAAATACTCAGAGAGTTTCAGCAAGGTCCGGCCGCCGCGCTCAAAATAGCGGTTGGCTGCGCGCTGATAGCGGCGCAACATCTCCCGGCGGTTGGCATCCCGTAGCGCGCAGGCTTCGATATCTAACAGAACCTCCACCTCCCAGGGCTGGAACGTGTTCCGGGCCATGCGACCGCGCAGCAGTTCTGCCATCAGCTTATTGAACTGATGGAGGCGGGCTTCCAACTCGTCGACGTGCAAGGACATTAATACCGGATACTGATTCTATCCACAAATACCACCCGTAGGCTAGCGGGTGTATAACTGCACGGGAGGCAAGTGATGGAGCGACGAACATTTGTGGCAGGCGTGTTGGCATCGGCGACGTGGGCGCAGGTCAAACCGGTGCGGCTCGGAATCGTGGGTGTGGGCAACCGCGGCTCGGCCCTGCTGGGCATGGCATTGAATGCGCCGGGCGTGGCGGTGACGGCATTGTGCGATACAGATCAGGCCATGCTGGAGCGCGCACAGGCGCGGGTTGTGAAGGCTGGACAACCCAACCCGGACGGCTACACCGGCTCGCCGGAAGCCTACCGCAAACTTCTTGACCGTAAGGATCTTGATGCCGTGCTTCTCGCCGTGCCATGGCATCTCCACACACCGATGGCCGTCCACGCCATGCAGGCCGGCAAATACGCCGGAGTCGAGGTGCCGGCGGCGCTCACGGTGGAGGAGTGCTGGCAGCTTGTGGAGACGCACGAGAAGACCGGCACGCCCTGCATGATGATGGAAAACTGGAGTTTCCGCCGCGACAATCTGGCGGTGCTGAACATGATCCGCGCCGGGCTGTTTGGCACGATGGTGCACTGTCATTGCGCGCACTCGCACGATTGCGTGGATCACTGGTTCTTCGACAAGCAGGGCAACATGCGCTGGGGCGGCGAGTATCTGGTGAAACGCAATGCGGATCAATATCCCACTCATGCGCTAGGGCCGGTGTTGAGCTGGCTGGACATCAACCGCGGCGATGCGTTTGACACCATCTCGTCAACTGCGACGGAATCCCGCGGGATCAACGAGTACTTCCGGCGTACCTTTGGCGCGGATCATCCCAACGCGAAACGGGTGTACCGGCAGGGCGACATTGTGACATCCGTGATTCGAACGAAGCAGGGCAAGAGCATTGTGCTGAACTACGACATGCAACTGCCGCGGCCCTACGACAACCGCTGGATGGTGCAGGGCACGCGAGGGCTATACCGCGAGCAGCCGGGCACGGTGTACGTGGAGGGACGGACGGCCAAATATCACGAGTGGGAAGACTTTGCTCCCTATCAGCGTGAGTTTGATCACGCGTGGTGGAATCCGGTATCGCGCGAGGGCGGCGGCGCCGATCCGCTGGCCGGCGGGCATGGTGGAACGGATGATCTGGAAGTGCGCCTATTCCTGGCGGCGGCGCGAGACAGGACCCCCACGCCGCTGGACCTCTATGATTCCGTCACGATGAGCGCCGTGATCGGGATGTCGGAGCAATCCATCGCGAAAGGCAGTGTGCCACTGGCGTTCCCTGATTTCACGCGCGGGCGCTGGAAGACCAACCGGCGATATTTCGGCGTAACGCGTTAGTCGAACTGAGCTTCAGCGACGGAGACCGATGAGTTTCGCGACCGTTGCCGCAGGGCTCTGCGGGTTCTCAATCAGGAGCAGCTTGTCCATTCGGAGTTGGACCGCTTCGGTCCATTCCGGATGGGGCAGAACGTAGAACTGCTCCTTCACAATCGCATCGAAGACCGCGTCAGCCACTTGAAGAGGAGGCATGCTTGCCTCGATAGCGGCCTTGAATGCGGCCAGACCGGCCCGCATTTCCGGGGTCAGCACGACCGGTTCATTCCGCAGCTCGGCCGGCCTGTGACGCTCCGCGTTGGCGATATCCGTCCTCACAAGCCCTGGGCAGAGAACCGATACTCTGACGAGCGAATTCCGTTGTTGCAGCGCAAAGTACAAGCTTTCCGAAAGTGCGACCACGGCATGCTTCGTCGCCGAGTAGGGAGCGGAGCCGCCACCGGCTATGAGCCCGGCGGCCGAAGCCGTATTGATGATATGGCACTCTGTGTTCTGTGCAAGCATCAGCGGTGCGAACACCTTGACGCCATGGATCACGCCCCATAGATTGACGCCGATTACCCACTCCCAATCGTTCCACGTCGCTTCCCATGGCGCTCCGCCGGCGCCGACGCCCGCGTTGTTGAACAGCAGATGCACCTGGCCGAATGCGTCAAACGCCCGGCCAGCCAGCAATTCGACATCACCCCGTTTTGAAACGTCCGTCCTGATGGCAAGGACAGTTCCGCCCGCAGCCTTCAGATCAGATTCGGCCCTGGCGAGGTTGGCCTCATCGATGTCGGCGAGTACCACTTTCACGCCGCCACTGACACACCGTTCGGCGATCCCCCGCCCGATGCCACTCGCCGCGCCGGTAATCACCGCGACTTTTCCCTCGAGCTCCTTCATTGTGTGCTCTCCTGTGTCGTGCGATCAACGTTTGTACAGTATTCCGTCCTAGCGCGGAATCGATAGTCGAAACCACTCTTCCACGGTGCCGGCGCGTAACTCATCGCCGCGCCGGCGGTAAGCGCCGTAAAGGTTGTTCATCATCCGCAGGACGATTTCGCGCCGCGCCGCGGGTGCGAAGAGCATGGGCGTCACCTCGAAGCGCTGGCCGGTACGCTCTTCGATGAGTTCGAGGCAATCGTCCTCTGTCATCAGGCGGCCGCGGTCAAACACATCGATAAACACCGGGATTTCACCGTCATCGTGAATGCAAACGAAGTGCGCCGGCAGGCCCACGCCGAAGACCGGCCGGCCGAGGCGCCTGGCGATTTCGGTGTAGATGATGGAGAGGGTGAGCGGCAGGCCCCGGCGGCGCAGCAGCGCCTGATCCAGGCACGAATTAGCGGGCGCGTAGTAGTCCTCGCTGTCGCCGCGCAGCGTCATCTCATCGAAGAGGAAGCGATTGACCGCGGAAAGGTATTGTGCGCCGGGCGCTTGGGGCGAGACCCGCCCGGCGATGGCCGCGGCCCATTCATCCAAAGTGCGGAGCGCGGCGGCGCAGTCCAACTCGGGGTTGTCGATGGATGCAAGTTCCAATGCGGCGAGATCCAGAGTCAGAGCGGATTCGGCGCCTGCGAGCAGTTCGCGAAGCTGAGGTGAGGGTTGGATCAACGGAAGAAGATGTCGAGCAGTTTGGTGTTGCGTCCGGCCGGGTCCACACAGTAATCGAAGGGGCTGAAGCCGATGGTACGGCTCTGGCGATCGACATAGAGCAGGACCTCGTCGCCGGACTTGAACTGGAGAATCTGAATGATGCCGCCATCGCAGGAGCGGGTGCGGCGGATGCTGGCCTGGGTGATGTCGGGATGAGGGCTCTTCGGCCCCCAATCCTCCATGAACTTGACGAGGCTGTAATCGCGGCAGGGCTTAGCCGGGTCGCAGCCCCACAGCCTATAGGCGTCCTCGTACTTCTTTTCCTCAAGCAGATTCCGGAATTGCGAAATCTGCCGCTTCTCCTGGAAGTCGTGGAGGAACCAGTAACCGCCCAGCGTGACAACGACGATACCCAGGGCGGCGAGTAAGATCCTCTTCATGCCGCGTTCGCGTTTGGCGTCCGATGCGCCGTAGTTGTCGAGATAGCCGGGCATTTGCTGGCCCTCCTCTCCAGTTTGAGCAGTTACTTCTTGGCCGGATAGGCCTTATCGTAAGCCGTGGTTACTTCGGCGGAGATGTCGAGCGTGGGCTTGAAGAAGAGCAGGTTGGCCGAATCGGCCACCATGTCCAGACCCTTCTCCTCAGCCACCTTCTTGATCACTTCCTGGAGGCGCTGCCCGACGCGCTGAAGGATGTCCTGGCGTTCGCGGTTGACTGCCTCCTGGAGCGCTTCGCTGTTGCGCTGCAACTGGCGCTGCTTGATCTGGATGCGGTTGGACAACTCGGCCATTGTGGCCTCGTTGTACTTCTGTTGATTGGCCTCGCCCTCCTGCTGGAGCTTGGCGATTTCTCTCTCCATATTGGCGAGTTCTTCCTGGCGGGGGCCGAACTTGGCTTTGAGGTCGGCCTCGGCCAATTTAATTTCGGCGGTGTCCGCGAGGGCTTTGGAAAGGCTAACCGTGCCGACCTTCAGCTGAGCGGACGCGGTGAGCGAGGCGCAGAGGGTGAGCGTGGCGAGGATGGCGAGGCGGGTCCAGCGGGTGGCAATCATAGGTATACTATCTCCTTCAAATGGGCGCGGCGCGGCCTAACCGAGCACCGCCAGAATTTCGTCCTCACGCAGAATCAGATACTCGACGCCGCCGATCTTGGCCTCGGCCCCGGAGTACTTGCCAAAGAGGATGGTTTCGCCGGCCTTCACGTCGAGCTCGACGCGCTTGCCGGAATCCAGAACGCGGCCGCTGCCCACGGCAACGACTTCGCCCTTATGGGGTTTCTCTTTCGCGGAGTCCGGGATGATGATACCGCCGATGACGGATTCGCCCTCTTCGACTCGCTTCACCAGCACACGATCATGCAAGGGGCGTAATGTCATGGAACCTCTCTTTACTGTTAGACGCCAGGAAATCGAATTCGGACGCACAAGGCCAGCAACGGCCCGCGTGGGTCCACTCTGCATTGTAGAATCCCCGGACGGTGTAGCTCAACTGTCCGTCCGATGGGATATGGTCCATTTGACGTCCCCGTAGCAAAAAAACAGCGAAACTCTGGGCTATTCCACCGGGACCGGCCGAGAGAAGACGACATCCAGGGTAGAACCGGAGCGCAACTCCACTTCCTTGCCGCGGGTGAGTAGGGTGGTGGCGGCGCCCACGCCGGCCCCGATACCCGCGCCGATGCCGGCGCCGGACCAACTGCGATCCGCCATTCCGCCGATGGAGGCCCCGCTGCCGGCGAGGATGGCCACGCGCGCGGCATCGCGCCCCGCGTCGGATCCCTGCTGCACGGTATTTTCCTTGCCAATGGCTTTTTGCGTGGTGCCGCCGCTATCGACCGAGCTGAGCTCCGGACTGAAGCGCAAGACCTTGCCGCTATTGAGCGTGAACGTCTCGATGCGGAGGGCGAGCTCGGCCCGTCCGGAGACCTTTCCGGAGCGGCGCGCGTGGGCGACGACGCCCTGAACGTGGGTTCCCACTGGGATCAGGATGGAGCCGTTGACGCTCACGGGTGAGGCGGTTGTCATGTAGACAAAGTCGCCGGGCTTGGCCGTGGCGGTGTTCACAGTGTTGATCAGCCGTAGCAGCAAATGGGCGCCGGCGGGGATCTCCGCTACGGGCGCCAGAAGGCAGGCGAGGATCAGGGTCACCATAGTCCTACAATAACCAGAATGCGCTATCTTTTCGCGATTGCTCTTTGCGTGGCTACGTTGTCCGCGGAAACCCGCCACCGGATGTACGTCAGTAGTGTGGCTTCGAAGGGCTGGGTGGCCGGATTGCCGGTGCGCCAGAGCGGCTTGGCGGTGCGCGATCCGGGCGGGGCGTTCCGTCCGCTGGGCTTCAGCCATCCTTTGGTGCAGGGCATCGCGTTTCAAGGCTCCACGCTGTGGCTGGCGGCCGGCAACGGCGCGGTGCGCTCCGACGACGGCGGCAAGACGTGGCGCATTACTACTTCGTGGGACATGACCGAATTGCAGGATGTGGATGCGGATTCCGCCAACGTCTACGTTGCCCTGCCAGACGGCGTGGGTGTATCGCGTGACGGCGGCAAGACCTGGGCGCACAAGGACGCCGGATTCACGCGGAAGTACACGCACGCGGTCAAAGTGGACCGGACGAAGACCGGCCGTGTCTTTCGAGGCGGCGAGGCGGGCGTTTGGGTGAGCGAGGACGCCGGGGAGACCTGGCGAGCGGCGTGCCGCGAGGCGGCCGAGACGACGGAAATCCAGCAATCGCCCCATGACCCGAAGCTGTGGATGGCGGCCACGCAGCACGCCGGGCTGTGGGTGTCGCGCGACGGCGGTGGAGCGTGGACTCGCGTGGCTGGCGTGGACGGATCACGGACGATCTACAACATCGCCTTCGATCCGCGCAGCGCGGCGCGCATCGCCGTCAGCGGCTGGGGTGTCGGCGCGCTGGTGAGTGAGGACGGCGGCGCGACCTGGTTGCGGCGCCACGACGGGCAGATTTGGCGCGTGGCGTGGGACCCCGATATCGATGGCCGCCTCTATGCCGCCGTCCACGAAGACGCGCTTTATCAGAGCGACATTGCCGGGCGCGCGTGGCGCAAGATCGGGCTCGAGGGCTCGATTGTCTACGATATCGCGTTCACGCCGGAAATTGGCCTGGACACGTTTGAGGGCCGGCGTCTGGAAGTGATCCGCACGCACGCTGCATCCGAGGAGCGCGGCAGCTACACGACCATGGCCGCCAAGTACTGGCTGAACGAGGAGTGCGTGTGGTGCTCGCCGAAGCTGATCGAATTGCTGAAAGAGCCGTCGGGCGACATGTTCTGGATGTTCCCGGTGACGGCCCTGGCCTACACGGAAAAGGGGCGATTGAGCCCCGAAGCGCGGACGGCCCTGCGCCGGGCGTGGAAAACGTATATGCCGTTTCGCGGTGACACGGAAAATCACTGGCTGCTGTACTACACGTCGCTCTACCTGATGTCGCAGAAGTGGAAGGGCGAGCCGGGGAGTGAGTGGTACACCGGCAAAAGTAGTGAAGAGAACATGGCGGAAGCGCGCGGCTGGATTGAGCAGTGGATGGATCTGACGGTGAAGCGCGGCCAGGGCGAGTACGATTGCACTCACTACATTGGCGTGTATTTCCTTCCCCTGTCCTATCTGGCGGCGTGGGCCGAGGACCCGCTGCTGAAACAGAAGGCGCATGTGATGCTGGAGATGCTGATGGCCGATTTCGGCGTCGAGACTCTGCACGGGCTCTTCGTCGGCGCGCACGCCCGCAGCGACGACCGCATGGTGAAGGAGAAGTGGGCCGGCGTAGCCAGCGACTTCTCGTGGCTGCTCTTTGGCGAGGGCTATCCGTATCCGGGCTTCTATAGCTACACCTCGCTGGCCGCGATGGCGGGCCTGTTTGACCCGCCTGCGGCGACCAAAGCCATGTCCACGGATCGCACCGAATGCTACACCCATGTAGAGACGAAGCGCACCCGCCACCGTTGGCGGTTTGAAGACGAGCGCAACGGCGACGTCTACAAGATGACCTACATGTGCCCGGATTACGCCGTGGGTTCAGATCAGGGCGGCATGCTGCAGCCGGTACAGCAGCACTCGTGGGATGTCACCTGGTCTCTGCCCGATCCGCGCGGTAAGGAAAACACTCTGTTCGCCATGCACCCGTACTCCGGGCTGCGGGAACTGCAAATGTATTTCACGTTCATGCCGGACTTCGGCACTGAGGGCGTGGTGCGCTCGAAGAAGATGTACGATTCGCCCGACAAGCTGCTCAGCGGATCGTTCTATGAGCAGGTGGCGCAGGATCGCGACGCCATCGTGGCGCTCTACGACATCCCCAAAGGGACGAAATATGAGCACATCAACGGGTTCTTCTCAAAGGACCTCGACAAGCTGGAGGAGGACGCCAGTGGCTGGCTGTTCGCGCAGGGCGGCAAGGCATGGATCGCATTCCGGCCGCTGCAGCCCTATGAATGGAAGCCGATCGAGGGCGGCGGCAGACGAATGGTGAGCGCCCATCTGCACAACGCCGTGGTGATGCAGGTGGCGTCACCGCGCGAATTTGGGTCGTGGGAGGAGTTTAAAGGCAAAGTGCGTGCGTTGAAGCTTGAGTCGCGCATGGACCCGCGTCCTGTCGTGCAGTTTGAAACCCTGCGCGGCCACGTGTTGGAGTGTGAGTACGGGGTGGCGCCCAAGGTGGATGGCAAGGAGATTGTGCGCGGCAAGAAAATGTACGACAGCCGTTGGATGCAGCAGGAGCGTGGCTCGAACAAGCTGACGCTGCGTGGTGCGGGCCAGGAAAGGCTGCTGGATTTCGACAAGTGGCAAGCAAGCGACGTCCGTTAAGGCGGTGGTTGCGGTGGGCCGGCCTCAGCCTGGCTGCGGCAGCGGCGTGGGTCGCGCTGAGCCTGCTGGCGCTGAAGTTCATTGACCCGCCGACGACGGGTGTCCAGATGCAGCGCCGCGTGGAATCGTGGTTCGCGAAGGGCAAGTATGTGAAGCGGCAGCAGTTCGTGCCGTTGTCGCGAATCTCCCCGGTGTTCCAGCACGCCGTGATTGCGGCCGAGGACGGGAACTTCTATAGGCACCATGGTTTCGATTGGGAGCAGATCCAAGATGCAATCGAGGACGCCGAGGCGGGCCATCCGCGCGGCGCATCCACCATCTCGCAGCAACTGATCAAGAACCTGTTCTTCACCACGCATGGAAACCCGGTTCGCAAGGCGGCCGAGTTCGCCATCGTGCCCGTGGCGGAATTGGTGCTGGGTAAGAAGCGGATTCTGGAGTTGTATCTGAACGTGATCGAGTGGGGCCCAGGGGTCTTTGGCGCGGAGGCGGCGGCGCAGGCCCACTACAGCACGACGGCGGCGCGGATCAACCGCGAACAGGGTGCGCGGCTCGCGGCCGTGGTGCCCGCCCCAAGGAGGCGAAAGCCTGCGAGGATGGACAGATACAGCGCAATCATTCTGGGACGGATGACGGTGCTGGGCTGGTAAACCACTATGAACAACAAACTGGGCCGTTTTCTTCTGGGTGCCGTGCTGAGCGCCGGTGCGTGTTTCGGGCAACAGGACGCGGTGGCGAAGAGCTTGAAGACTCTCGTTGAGGGATACCGCGTGAACATCAATGAGGCACTGGCGAAGGTGAAGGAGTCTGACTACGACTTCAAGCCGTCGCCGGACGTGCGTTCCCTGCGTGGGATGTTCGCGCACATCGCCGATGCCAACTATTCGATCTGCGCCGGGATGAAGCCGGAGCCGAATCCGAATAAGGAGTCATGGGAGAAGAAGAATCCGGGCAAGGCGGAGTTGACGAAGGCCATCAACGACTCGTTCGATTACTGCTATGCCGCCATGGAAGGCTGGACCGATGCGAAATTCGCCGAGACGGTAAAGCGCGGCAACACCGAGCGGCCCAAAGCGATGGCAGCACTGCACCTGCTGGATCACACGGCGCTGCACTATGGAAATCTCATCACCTATATGCGCCTCAAAGGCGTGGTTCCGCCTGAGACGGAGCGTCAGGCGGCAGCGAAGAAGTAGCGCGCCGCCGCCGCAACGCTAATCCTTGGGCCGGATCACAAACGTGCTGCCGCCCACGATGGTCTCGCCCTCGTATTGAATCAGTGAGAAGCTCGCGGGGCGTTCGCCGGCAGCCAGGGCGGCGGGCTTGATGGTCAGGGCGGCGCCCTCCTTGGGAATGACGAACTGGAGCCTGCCGGCTTTTGCTTTCGGCAGGGTCTGCTTCTTGAAGCCTTCCCAGAGCTTGATCTTCTCCACGAATGCCGGCTCAAACGTGAAGGTCAAGTTCGGGACATTCGGCGTGTGCGGAATCACGCGGATGGTCTGGACCTTTCTGGAGCTGGCGGTGAAGCGTATGGACGCCGAGGGGGCGGTTGCGGGATCGATCAGGTGGAGATTCTTGAGCGAAACCCGCTTCTCACCCGGGACCAGGGTTCCAAGGGTCAGCACTTTGGCGGCCTCTGGAATCGGGTCTGACGGGCTGTCCATCACGGCCAGCAGGCACGAATGGGTGGCGGCGCCCGCAGGCGGGGTCCAGTCCCATTCCAGAATGGTGGGGATACCCGGTGCGGCAGAAGCAATGGTCAGTGCTGCCCCGATCGGCCGCCACTGCGACGTGTCCGCGGAGTCTGCCGGGAAGGCGCTCCAGAAATCGGCGGGCAGGTCAGGCAAGCCGGCCGAGGCGTCGGCGTAGAGGAGCTTCACGCGGACATTGGCGGCAGGCACGTAGCCGCGGTTTTGGACCTGCACGTAGACGCGATTGACACGGCCGCGCTGGGCCTGCCGGTGCTGGAGTTTGGTCTCGTAGAGGATATAGCCCACCTGGGAAACCTGCATCTGGTACGAAGGCGTAGCGCCTTCCAGAGCATCCACCTTGATGTCCGCGCTCATCCACCAATAGAGATCGCTGCCCAGGGCGATGTAGTGCAGCGGGTCGTCCCAGGCGGCGATTGCATTGGGGGTTGGGAATACTCGCGCGGTGTCCATGGGATGGTCGCGGAAGACCAGATCAGTGACCGGCGTGGCTGGGGCATCCACGGGGATCTCCCAGAGACCGCGGCCGTGCGTGGCGGCGCGCAGCACCCGAGTTGGCTGATGGAGCTTCAGGTCGTAGATGGCGCAGTTTGGCAGGCCGTTGGAATAGAGGCTCCAGGCTCCGCCCGCGTTGAGCGTGCGAAATACGCCGATGTCGGTGCCGATGTAGAACGCGGCCGGGTTGGCGGAATCGATAACGAGGGCATTTACCGGGATGTCGGGAAGATTTGACGAGATATCGGTCCACACCGCTGGTCCGCTCGCCGGCACGGCGGCGCGCCAGACGTGCGGCACTCCGAATCCGCTCATGACGATGACGATCTCGTCGGGCTTGCCAGGCAGAGCCGCAATGTCCCACACGTACATCCCTGGCAGCGGCGCCAGGCTGATGGTGGTGACAGTCGAGCCGGCGATCTTGAAGACCTGTCCCGCGGTATTGCCGGCGTAGAGCAGCGTGGGCGAGATGAAGGCAATGGCGGAGACGCTCCCGAGACCGCCGCCGGCGGGAATCTTAACTGGCCAGCCGCCGCTGCCCTGTGAGGCGTCGATGTTGATGCGATCCGTTCCAATTGCGATACGGTTGGGATCGGTCTGACAGGCCACCATGGGGGGATAGAAGAGCGCTTCGCCCGTGATGCCGTTCCATCTGGTGGTCCAGGTGCCAAACTTGCCGCCCTGGGTGCTGAGCTTGGGCGAGGCCCCGTAGTAGGTGCTCAGGACGTTCGACGGCGTGTTGCCGTTGATGATGGCGCAACCGCCGTCACCCTCGTCGGCGTGATAGAAGACGGGGTGATTGCGGTACTGCTCCGTACCGTTGTCCTGGGTGCCGCCAAAGACAGAGGCGCCGGAGACGGGATGATCGTCGATGAACTCAAACTGGGTGATGCAGATCTCCTGGTTGATGGAGTCATCCCACGTAGTCCCGCCGTTGGTGGAGCGATAGATGCCGCCGTCGCTGCCGGCATAGATGGTGAGGTGGTTGGAGGGATCTATGGCGCTGACGTGGCAATCCGGATGGAAGCCGCCGCCGATGTCGGTGATGGTCCAGGCTGCGCCGGAGCGCACCGCTTTCCAGAACGAGATGCCGCAGAGGTAGACGATGTCAGGCGTGGTGGGATCAACCGTGAGATGAATATTGTAGAAACTCTGGCCACCGATATTGCCGCCGGGGAGGGGAATCGCGGACCAGTTGGCGCCGCCGTTAGTGGACACGTAGAAGCGGTCGATATTGTCGGTTTTGCCGTTGCCCACGAGGGCGTAGAGCGTGGATGGCGACGAGGGGGAGACGGCGAGGACGATACGGCCGAGTTGCGTGGTGGGCAGACCGCCGGCGAGCTTGGTCCAGGCAGGCGCGGCGGCCGTGACGTTGGTGGACTTGTAGATGCCGTTGCCGTAAAAGGCGGCGTAAGCGACACTTCCGTTTCCCGGATCGAACGCCACCTCAGTCGCATTGGCTGCGGGCAATCCGCCCGCGAGCGCAGCCCAGGCCACCCCAGCGTTGGTGCTGCGGTGGATGCCGTTAGAGGCCGCAGCGAGAATGATAGAAGAGTTGGAGGCGTGGATGGCGAGCCGGCAGAAACGCTTGCCCGCAAACGTGCTGGCGCCGTTGAGCGTCCAGTTGGCGCCGCCGTCGAGAGACTTGAGCACGCCCAGCCCGTAATAGCTATCAGCGCTGAAATTGCCCTCGCCTGTGGCGGCGTAGATGGTTTGCGAGTTGTTCGGGTCCAGAATGACCGCGCCAATCGCCAGTGACGGCTGGTTGTCTGATATCGGCGCCCAGTTGGCGCCGCCATCGGTGGTCTTCCACACTCCACCCTGAGCCGATCCGGCGTAAATGGTCTGAGGGGCTGAGGGGTCGATGGCGATAGTCGTGATGCGGCCGGAGACGTTTACGCGGAGGGCGGAGTAGGTCTGGCCGTTGGGAATGACCAGCGGGCCCAGCGGAGTCCAGTTGACGCTGCCGGCCATGGGCGCGGTGAATGATTCGGCATCGGTCGCGCGCGAAGCGGAGAGGGCGTCCAGGCGGAGTTGGGCGGCGGGCGCGGCGTCCTGGGTATCGAACGAAGCGCCGGCCTCGATGCGATGGACGGCCGAGTCGAGTTCCCGGAGTAGCGGCCGATTGGCGAATATCTTGCCGCCCTGGGCCTTCCAGATGGCTTTGGAGGTGTTGCTGTCATTCGACTTCTTGGCGGGCATCAGAGTCTCTCCGATTACGGCTTCTTCTGGTTCCTTGAGTCACGTAGCGCCCGCAGGCGGCGCAGGGCAAATTCTTCTTCTTCCTCCGGTGTCCGCTCTGCGTCTTCCCATTCGGCGGAACGGCGGCCAGGGTTATCCGGCGGAGGAGTGGCCTTCTCGTCGGACGGTGGATCCGGCGGATTGAGGGGCTTGTCTACCATTTCGCTGTATCCTGGCTATCGCACGAAATGCTGATAGAGAGCGTCCAAACCATACCAGAGACTGAGAAAAACGAGGCACTCGAGGGCGAAACTGCCGAAGTGGCAGGTGCGGTCAGTCACAAAGATCGCAATCGCCAGTGATGGAATTCGGTGAAGTATCTCCACCTGAGAAGCGGTCAGAGTGGGCATAGGGCGATGATTCCTCCGGACTAGCATCGAACGCACCGCCAGATGAGCGTAAGCCCGACGGACGGCTAAGTCAAGGAGATCATGCGGGGGATCTGCGGCGATCCTTAGGCGGGATGTTGATACGATGACCGCAGGAGGATTCCGGATGGCTGCTCCAGTTGTCGGTTCCACTCTGAAAGTTGGTGTTTTCGCCATCGGCCTGGACGCCTATTGGCCTCAGTTCGAGGGCCTGGAGCAGCGCCTGAAGGATGCGGCCGGCCTGGTGGCGCGGCGCCTTGGGCGGCCGGACATTGAGGTCGTCGATCTCGGCATGATCGACACACCCGAGAAGGCGGCCTGGGCAGGCCAGGAGTTTCGGCGGGCCGGGGTGGATCTGCTGTTCCTGCACGTCACGACCTATGCGCTCTCGTCCACCGTGTTGCCCGTGGTCCGGCGGGCCAAGGTGCCGGTGATTGTGTTGAACCTCTCGCCGGGCGCCGCTATCGACTACGCGGCCTTCAACGCCATGGCGGATCGTGGCCGCATGACCGGAGAATGGCTGGCGTGGTGCCAGGCATGCCCGGTGCCGGAGATCGCCAATGTTTTCCGGCGCTGTGGTATCCCCTTCTTTCAGGTGACAGGAGTGCTGGACGGCGATCCGGCGGTCTGGGCGGAAGTCGACGAGTGGCTGGACGCGGCCCGCGTGGCGCATGTGATGGAGCACAACCGGCTCGGGGTCATGGGCCACTACTATGGCGGGATGCTGGACGTCTATTCCGATCTCACGCTACAGTGCGCGGTCTTCGGCGGCCACATCGAACTGCTGGAAGTAGACGAGCTGGCCACGCTACGTGAGGACGTCGGGGGTAAGGAGATCCGGCAGCGCGTGGCGCACTTTCACGAGAGTTTTGACGTGCAGGCGGATTGCCCCCCGGCCGAACTCGAACGTGCGGCCAGGACGTCGGTCGCGCTGGACCGAATGGTGGAGCGGCACGCACTTGGATCGCTGGCCTACTTCTACCAGGGCACGCGGGACGGCGCGAACGAGGACGCGCTCACGTCGATTATCCTCGGCACCAGTCTGCTGACCGCGCGTGGCATTCCCGTGGCTGGTGAATGCGAGGTGAAGAACGCGCAAGCGATGAAAATCATGGACTCGTTCGGCGCCGGCGGGTCTTTCACCGAATACTACGCCACCGATTACAGTGACGACGTCGTGCTGATGGGGCACGACGGGCCGGGACATTTGGCGATCGCGCAGGGCCGGACGAAGGTGCGGCCGCTCGGCGTCTTCCACGGAAAGGTGGGTCGCGGCCTGTCGGTGGAAATGTCGGTGAAGCACGGCCCGACGACGCTGCTTTCGGTGGTGGAGGGCGCCGGAGGGCGGCTACGACTCTTGGTGGCTGAGGCTGAGTCTGTGCCCGGCCCGATTTTGGAGATCGGGAACACGAATAGCCGGTATCGTTTCCCGATCGGGGCTCGCAAGTTCATTGAGGCGTGGAATGCGCAAGGCCCGGCGCACCACTGCGCGATCGGTCTGGGCCATATCGCGGCCAGAATCCACAAGTTGGGGTCGATTCTGGGCGTCGAGACGATACAGGTCTGCTAGGCGCCCCCGCCATCTTTGCAGCGCGTGGCCAGGAGCCGCGGGGCCTCGCTGAGATCGATGTCGGCGGTGAGTAGTCCAAGCTGGCCATAGGGTTGGAAGCTGAGCAGTGTTCCGTCAGGCCGCACGATCGCTAAAGTGGTGGGCGCCCCGTCGTTGGCGTAGTTGACCGTGGCGAAAATGCAGGTGTTCTCGGCGACCCGGACGGTCTCAGGATAGTGCGAGCCTTCGTGGCAAATGGAGATTCCAGACGTAAGCGCGCCGGCCTGGAACACTCATCTGCCGGCGCCTGGGGTAGTGCGCCGCCTAAACTTCCGGAGCATGCCCGGGTTGTGCGGAAGCCCCGGCGAGCACCATCTCGTAAAGTTCGCGATAGCGATCGGCCGCTCCGGACCAGCGGAGGTGGGTCTCAGTCCAGGCACGAGCCAATCCGCCCATCCGGGCTCGCCCACCAGCATCGGTTGCTACGTCAGCCAAAGTGCACGCCAGTGCCTGAATCGAGTCCGGCTCCACGACAACCCCGCGGCCGTCGGCGAGCAGCGTGGGGATATCGCCAACCCGGCTCCCGACAATCGGCAGTCCGCTGGCCATCGCTTCCACCAGTTTGATCGGCCCGGCAAATCTGGTGATCGTGACATCCCTGCGGGGGATGACGAATACGTTGAACAGTCGAAGCAATTGCGGAACTTCGTCCGCTGGCACCTTATCCGTGAATGTGACGGGAACTCCCGTTGTGCGGGCCTGGACCTGGAGTTGCTCGAACTGGGTGCCCCCACCGATGAGCAATGCGTGCACCATAGGCACCCGACGTTGGACCACTTCCAGCGAACGAAGGAGGAGATCCAGCCCCTCATAGCGGAGCATATTACTGGTGGAGCCAACCACGAACTTCCCCTCCAGCCCGAGGCGCGCCAGAAGATCCGGGTCGGCTGGGCCAGGCTGGAATCGCTGGCTATCCACACCATTAGGAACCGAGAAAACGCGACTCGCCAGCTCGGGTCGTTCGGTCCGCAGAAAAGCCGCGAGGGAGTCGCCCGCGGCGACGATGGCATCCGCCCCATCGAGATGACCATCGAAGTAGCGTCTAAGCGCCCGCTCAAGCGGAGGGGCCGGGAGCCGCACCGTTTCGCTCATCACGGCGCCGGCCAGGTCAAAGCGGATCTCCGCCACCAATGGCAGGCCGAGCCGCTTCGCCGCTGCTGCTGCTGCCTTTCCGATCCCGGAGGACCAGTGAACGTGGATGAGCTCGGCGCCCGTCTCCTCAACGGCGGAAATGATCGCTCTTTCCAGGTGCTGGCGGTGAATCTGGAAGGGGCGGAGCCGCCGGGTCCATGACTCGAGTGCCGAGGGACGCACAGCATGGAGCCGGCCTTCCAGTCCCTCGCACGAGGTCAGAGTCTCCTGGCCGTACGTCTGCTGTCGGGAACTCACCAGGACCCGCGGTTCAAGGCTGGCAGCCGCAATCTGGCCGGCGATGATCTCCCAGCTTCGGGACGTGTAGCCGGAAACCACAGGCAGCCAACTCTCGAAAATGTGCAATGGACGAATGGTCTTGCTGCCCCAGGATCCGGAGATCGACCGTCGAGGTGATATCGGTGTGTTCATGGACTCCTGTCCAGGTTCGCTAGAATAAGATCACTCCTTTCAGACTCGGCCGGATTGTCTAGCCAGGGTGAAGCGCGCTTTGCGTGGAGGTTACTCAATGAGCTGCTTGCGGCTATCGGTTTCCCTTTCCTGGGGCTCGAAATCCGCGTGGAAGTCGGACAGGGCCAGATCGACCTGGCGACAGCCTAATTGTGCCACGTCACTCCTGGCGACCGCGCGGCTCTCTGCCGCTAAACATCAGTGAATGATCCCAGCACAGTACCGTTCGTTTCAATCGTGATTCCATCGAAGAATCGCCACAGCACCATCCGGGAGTGCGTCACTGCTTGCCTCAATCTGGACTATCCCGCCAGCCGGTGCGAGATCCTCGTTGTCGACGATGGCTCGGAGCCTCCCCTGCCCTTGTTCCAAGATCCGCGCGTGCAGCTGATACGGCAGCCGGGGTTGGGGCCTGCCGCCGCGCGGACTCGCGGACTCCGTGCAGCCTCCGGTCAATTCATCGCCTTTACTGATGACGACTGCCGGCCGCGCCCTGACTGGCTGTCCCGGTTGGTGGGTATTCTCATTGACGAGCCGGAAACCCTGATCGGCGGCCACACGCGAAATGCCCTTTCCGGCAATCTCTACGCTGCCACCAGCCAGCTTTTAATTGACCGGCTCTACGTGGGCTTTGAACGGCGTCCCCAGGAGCGATTCTTCACCAGTAATAATCTGGCTGGAGCGCGCGAGAAGTTCGTCGCCTTGGGCGGCTTCGATGCAGAATTCCCACTCGCCGCCGCCGAGGACCGTGACTTGTGCGACCGCTGGAGAGTAAGCGGCGGAGCTTTGCACTACGCGCCCTCTGCGGTGGTCGACCACTATCACAAGATGTCCTTCACCGACTTCCTTCGACAGCAGCACAATTATGGCCGCGGCGCGCGGCTGCTGAGCGCCAGGCGCGCCGCGCGTCATGGCAAATTCGCCTTCCAACCTCTGAACTTCTACTTCGAACTTTTTAGCGAGCTGTTTCGATCCTATCCCGCTTTCTCCGCAATCTACATGTCCGGCCTGCTGGTGTTCGCGCACATCGCCAATCTCGCCGGCTTCATCGCGGAAGGGGCTAGAAGCAAACCGGCAGTCTGCCCCGGTTCCTCCGCGAGGGACGAGAGTGATCGTTAGCAGGCTAAGCCAGGTGTGGAGCAGGGCCTTGCTCTGTTGGCACACCGTGCGTCACTCCCGGCCCATCCAAATCTACGGGAAGGCGCTACAGCGCCCGCCGAAGGTCGATGGCAGGCCGGCGCCGGAATTGCGTAAACGGGTGGGGCAAACGACGGTTGGCGTGCATCATGAATGCGGCTGGCTGGGCGGACGGCGCTTCCGCTTCCTGAATGAAGAAAGGGAGATCGTCACCTGGAACGACCCCGGCACGCCTAAGCTGTGGCTTTACTCCCTGCACTACCAGCACGGCGTTACGAGCGAGTTGATGGAATGGTGGCGCGCGGAGAATCCCCCAGCGGGAGGAAATGGATGGGAGCCCTATCCGTTGTCGCAACGAATCGGGAGCTGGATTCGTTGGGTGACGGATGGGGGAGAGTTGAGCGGGCCGCTGCGGCAGAGCCTGGCCACACAGGTGCGCTATCTGCGCGGCGAAATCGAATGGCACCTGCAAGGGAACCACCTGCTGGTGAACGGGAAAGCGCTGCTACAGGCCGGGTTGCTGTTTGAAGGAACCCCCGAGAGCCCGCGTGTCAGCCAGTTACCGTGCCCCGGCCGGGAGGGAGCGGTTCCGGTACCGAGGCTCGTCTTGAACGGAGCGGAGGCGGAGCAGTGGCGGCGCCAAGGTGCCGATATCGTGCAGGCTGCCCTGCACGATCAGATACTGCCGGACGGGGGCCACGTCGAGCGGAGTCCGATGTACCAAGCGCTACTTTTGGAGGACGTCCTGGAGTTGGTGAACACGCATCGTGCATTCGGGGCGGAATCCACAGCCCTGGAGAAGGTGGCCGGCCGTATGTGGGGCTGGCTGGAGCAAATGACGCATGCAGATGGCGAAATCGCCTTCTTCAATGACGCAACCACCGGTGTGGCGCCAACCCTCTGCGCGCTGGCAGGGTTCGCCCAACGCCTGGGCATTGAGAAGGAGCGGCGGCCCCTCGCGGAGTCCGGCTTTGTGCGGCTGGAGGCCGAGGGAATCCTTGCTCTGGTCGATGTGGGGAGCGTGGGGCCCAGCTACCAGCCGGCGCATGCCCACGCGGGAACGCTTGGCCTGGAGGTCTCGTCGGGTAAACGCCGCCTGATCGTGAACTCGGGAATCTCCACCTACGAAAAGAACTCGCAACGCCAGTGGGAACGAGGGACGGCGGCCCACAGCACCGTCCTGGTGGACGGGCTGGACTCCAGCGAGGTGTGCGATCAGTTCCGGGTCGCACGACGGGCGAAGGTGGTGGAGCGATCGACGGATGGGCGGAACTGGGTGACAGCCGCGCATGACGGGTATCTGCGGGTGGGTGTCAAACACAGGAGGAAGGTAAGCGTGCTTCCTGGCACCGTACTGGTGATGGACGATTTGGCAGGCCGAGGGCGACATCGAGTGGAGGTGCTGTTCCACCTTGGACCGGGGCAAAATGGCCAAGTCGTGGAACTCGATGCGCGCTTGCGGCGGGAAGAGCGGAAGGGCGAATACCACCGGCAATTCGGCTTGAGCGAGGAGATTGTCACCGTGGCCGGCGTCTGGGAGGGGATTCTTCCGGTGGAGTTCGAATGTGCCGTGCGTTCCCAGGATCCCGCGGCAGATTGACGCCCCAAACCGAGTTCGGCATGCCGCGAACCACTTCGACCCGATCCGCTCGCGGCTCATCCGCGTGTGTTCGTGCTTCACGATAAACTTCGCGAGCGCCGCCTCGGCAAGGATCATTCCGAATCCCAGTCTCAGCGCGGACCGTTGGTGGACCTCAAACCCGCCGAGTGCCGTCCAGGACCGGATGGAGGACCCGCTCCCAGATGGCGTCCAGGTCCGGTATCAACAGCAGTTCGGAGCCAAGGTGGAAGACACCGCGGACAAACTCCCCGGCCAGACCCTTCTCCAGCGCGGCCGGCCGTGCGTCGTCAGTGTTTTCCAACTGGATCATCTCACCCATGGCGGGGACCGCAACCACACCGGGGTTTCGCGGACACCGCAGAAACGCCAGGCGGCGGGCCATCCGGTAATCGGAGGCGCCGAGGCCAAGGCATGCCGCCAGGTCCACCACCTGCACCTGCCGGCCGCTCCATTCCACAACGCCCATCCACCGGGGAGGATCGGCTGGCCACGGGGCGAACGCGTCCGCCGGTTGGATGCCCAGCAGTTGCCGGGCACTGATGCCGATCACGATGCGTTGCAGAGGGACGCCAGGTAGACGCAAGAGGAGCGTCTTCGCGGGTCCGTTCTGCATTCCGAGTGAGACGCGGTGCAGGGGATTGACTTGATCTTCGTTAGTTCTCATCACGATGCGATCCTCGGCTGGCGCCCGCCGGCCAGGCAGCGGGTAACTTCGTCCAGCAATACATCGTCCGGGCAGGGCTTCACCAGATACCCGTCGACGCCCAGGCCCGTTGCCTTTCGGCGGTGCTTCTCTCCGGCACGCGAAGTCAGGATTATCAGCGGCACGGAGTCAAAGGCATGCTGGGCCCGGAGCTTTGCGGCCAGTTCGTAGCCGTCCATGCGCGGCATTTCTATGTCCATGATGACGAGGTCCGGCCGGCGGGTCATCTGCTGCAACTGCTCCAGACCCTCCTGGCCGTCCCGCGCCGTCATTACCATCCAACCGGCAGATTTCATCAGGTTGGCCACCGAACGCCGGACGGACAGCGAGTCGTCCACGATGAGAACTTCCCGACGCTCCTGATGCTGCATCGCGCGGCGGGCGGATGCAGCATTCGCGCCCGTGGCGCCCACGTCCAGTGTCGATACGTTGAGAATGAGAACCACCGCGCCGTCGCCAAGAATGGTCGCTCCGGAGAAGTTCGTTTGGCGCGCTAGCAGTCCTGTCAGCGGTTTCACTACTACTTCGCGCGCCTCGATGACGCGATCGACGGCCAGGGCGATCTCACGTTCGCCGTTGTCCACGAAGAGCAACGTGCATCGCTCTGTGTTGTCTTCCATCTCGGGCAGGCCCAGCCATTCCGCCAGGTGCAGCACCGGAACCCAGCCGCCGGCCAGATCGATGCCCGGCCGGCCGTCGCGCGTCTCCAACTCGGAGCGGTGGATGCGCAATGCCTGCTTGAAAGTAACCATCGGAACGGCCAGACGGACGCCCGCCGTCTCAACGATCATTGTCTTGGCCATGGCCAGCGAGAGCGGCAGACGTAGCGTGAAGGTGGTGCCCTCGCCGCGAACGCTTTGGACGCTCATGCGGCCCCGTAATCCGTCGACGGCGGCTGAGACAATGTCGAGGCCCACGCCGCGGCCGGAAATCTCGCTCACGGTCTTGGCGGTGGAGAAGCCTGGTTCTAGTATCAACCTGGCCAGTTCCTCGGATTCAGTCGCGCACGCAGCCTCTGGCGTCAACCACCCCAGCTTGACCGCCTGTTCCCGGATCCGGTCGTCGTTGAGTCCCGCTCCGTCGTCGGAGAGCCGGATGACGAGATTGGCGCCCTGGCTGGAGGCTTCCAGCCGGATTACGCCAACGGCCTGCTTTCCGCTGGCCAGGCGAGCTTCCTGCGACTCGATGCCGTGATCCACGGCGTTGCGCAGAAGGTGCTCCAAAGGGCCGGATAACTGCTCGGCCACCGACTTGTCGAACTCCGTATCCATACCTTCCAGAAACAGCGCCGCCTGTTTGCCGGTCTTGGAGGCGCTCATGCGAACCGTGCGCTGCAGCCGGTTGGCCACCGTCGAGAGCGGCACCAGTCTCATGCGCATCAGTTTGTCCTGCGCCTCTCCGCTGAGCCCGCGCTGGCGGCTGACCCAGGAATCCATCTGGGACCTCATCGCGTTGAGCTGCGCGCTCAGCGCCGAAAGGTCGCTGGTGGCCTCCGAGAGATCCTTTGAAAGCAGGTGTAACCGCGAGTAACGGTCGAACTCCAGTACGTCGAATTCAGAGGCCGAGCCTGATGTCTGGGCCGGTTGCGCGGCGGGCCCCTCGCCCTCCGCGCTCTGTTCTTCCGCCAGCGCCGTTGAGATGCGGCGCATGCGCGAGAGGTTGAGTGAGAGTTCGTCCATCTCCCTCTTGAAGGCGGCAATCTGCTGTTCAAACGCCGAAGCGTTCAGAAAGATTTCGCCCACCACCCGGCTGACGCCGGCCAGCCGGTCCATCGACACCCGCACCGTCTGCAGCCCCGCGTCGGAGGTGGCCGGCGGCGGTGGGGCCAGCGTCATCGTTTCGCTCCGCGCAGCGCCAGACGCTGGGATACTTCCGGCCGCGCTTCGGTCGGCGAGCGTCCGGTCCAACTGGCCCAGCAGTGCCTTCAACCGGTCCAGGAAAGGCGCGTTCTGGCCACGGGCTTCGATGAGCTCGGCCAGCAGGTCAAACGTATCGCCCAGCAACTCGTAGATGCCGGGCGTGTAGCGGAGGCTCCTCGCTCCGATGGCGTCCAGCACAAACTGCATCGACTTCGCCAGGCGGGACACGGCCATCAGCCCCACCATGCCGGACGCGCCCTTGATGGTGTGCGCCGCGCGCCGCATTTCGGCAAGCAAGGGCTGCGGATCGGCCGGGGCGGTGGCCAGCGTCCGGAACGCATCGCCAGCCAGGAGCATATGCGATTCGGCCTCGCCCAGGAACGTATCCAGCAGACTCTCGTCGGTCTCCTCCACCTCGGAAAGTGGTTCCTCCTCCGGAGGCGTGGCCGCCGTCGTTGCGGATTCCTCCGCTAGGGACGCAAGCAGGTCATAGCGCTCATTGGCGGATTCGAGCGCGCTCTGCAGCGTGGACGTCACGCCGCGGGACACCACTACGTCGCCAATCAGATCGTGGGTGAAGAGCAGCAGATCGATGATCTCCGGCTCGGCCGGCAGGGTCTTAGCTTCGATCAGCGCCAGCACGTCCTCCATGCGGTGCGCCAAACCGGAGACCGTGGAGAGGCCCGCCATCCCGGCGGCCCCCTTCAACGTGTGCACGGCGTGCCTCAACGGGGGCATCGCGCCAGATGATTCTTCCGTCTGCTCGCCCAGAATCTGGAGTTGGCCGCGGATCTGATCCAGGAGCTGCTCGGCCTCGGTCGAAAAGGCCCCAAATACCTCCTCGTCCACCTCGTCTTGAGCTGTCGAGCTTGGAGCGTTAGCCGTCTCACCACCGGTCATGCTGCCATCGTCCTGCACCTGGTCCATTACCATGCGCAGCACCCGGGCTCCCTGATCCAAATGCTCCATCCGGTCCGGGTTCAACCGCGCCGTCCAGGTCCGGTCCGACGCCATCGACTCCACGCCCCTCGCCGCCTCCGCCAGATGCGCCAAGCCGATCATCTCGCTCGCGCTCCGGATGGTGTGAGCCAGCCGGTGTACCTCTTCCATGACGCTGTCCGGCGTACCTGGCTCCCGCAACCGCCTGACCTCGCGCTCCAGCGCCGGCACATGACCGCGCACCTCCTCCAGGAAGGTTCGAAGGATGCCTCTGTCCGTGATGACTGCCATTCCGGTTTCTCCTTCTCCGAGACCGACTCCCTAGGACACAACCACGGTGACAGGGATCGGGCGGTCTGAGTCACTCGGGGGCAGTCGGAATTTCGATAGTGAGTGACTGAGTTCGGTGACCATCGTGGCCAGTTGCCGGATATCGGTCGCCGTCCGCAGCGCCTCCTGGGCCGTGGATTGCGTGCCGTCGGAGACATCGGCGACGGTTGCGGCCACGCGGTCCGAACTCGAGGCCTGCTCGCTGGCGGTTGTGGAAATCTCCTTTACCAGACCGGTAATTTGCCGCGAGACGTCTTCGATCTGCGCCAGGCGCTCGCCGGCTTCGCCAGCGACGTGGGATCCATCCACCACTTCTCGCGTGGTCTCCTCCATGGCCGAGATCGCTTCGTACGTCTCTGTCTGGACGGACTTGATCAGTACCGTGATCCGGCTTGTGGCCTCGGTCGCCCGTTCGGCCAACCGCTCCACCTCCTCGGCCACCACCGCGAAGCCCTTGCCCGATTCGCCGGCCATGGCAGCCTGAATGGATGCGTTCAATGCCAGAATCGACGTGCGGTCCGAAATGTCCGAGATCAGCTGAACGATCTCGCCGATCTCCTGAGAACTCTCGCCCAGCCGCTTCATCCGCCGCGACGTCTCCTGCACGTGCTGGCGGATACTGTTCATGCCCTCCACCGTGCGGCGCACCGCGGCGCCGCCCGCCAGCGCGCCGGAAAGCGCGCTGTCCGCCACCGTGGCCGCGTCGTTGGCGCGCTCAGCGACATCGCGGATCGATTGCGCCATCATGTGCAGGATCTGCGACGCGGCGCGCACCTGCTCGGATTGGTGCTGGCTGCTGTCGGCCAGCACCTCGGTGACATCCTGCACACGCTGGGCCGACGAGTTCACGTTAGCCGTAGTGCTCTGCACCGCGCCGATAATCGTTCTCAACTCCGCCATCATGTAGTTGATGGAGTCAGCAATGGCGCCGGTCATCTCGGCCGTCACTTCCGCTTCCTTGGTCAGATCGCCCTCGGCCACGCCGCTGACGTCGTCGAGCAACTTCCGGATGCTCTCCTGGATTCTGTCGCGTTCCTCCCGCGATTGAATCAACGAGAGCGTATTGGCGAGCATGGCGTTGGTCGTCTCCGCCATCATCCCCAATTCATCCTTGCCGTAGATTTCGGCACGCGCGTCGTAATGGCCTTTGCTCACCTGCCGGAACGTCTCGCTCATGCTACGTACCTGCTCGGCGATGCCCTTCTGAATTACGAACACCAGGACGCCAGAAAGCAACAGCAAGCCCAGCGCCCAGCCCAATTGGGTCCATTTCTGCTCCACCAGCCGTTCGATCCGGCTTTGCAGGTGTCCGCGGATCTCCGCCGTCGCCTGGTCGTGGAGATTGAAGAGCTGCGTCACCGCGGAGGAGCCGTTTTCCAGATAAGTCCGCGGAAGTACGGTGATAGCCGCGCTATCCAGGATCTCCCGCTGGGTCAGATTTCGCAGAAAGCCTGCCGAGCTGATGGCCTTCGATACTCCTCCTTCCAAGCCCTTGCGCAGATCCGAGTTGTATCGAAAGGCGGATTGGAAGTTGCGGTCCATGACTTCGATGGAGGAGCTCACCTGCCGGACCAGGAAGCGAATCTGCGCCTCCTCCTGCGCCGTCATCGTGCGCCGCGCCGCCACGCCGGATCCGTGCGTCGCCAGTTGCCCCAGATACTCCGTGGTCCACGGGATTTGATTCAAAATGCTGTCCGAGAGATAGAACGCCTCCAGATCCGGCTCGGCCGAGAGGCCGGTCTTGTCGCCCACCGTTCGCAGGTGCGAAAGGACGTCGGCCAGCAGCTGCGTATGCCGCCGGTTGCTCTCATCAGCACTTAAGGAGTTGACCCGCTGCTTCAGGTCCTGCCACCGCAAGCGAATGGACTCCCACGATTGCAGGGTCCCCAGCGAATTGCCCTTCTTCTGTTCGATCTCACTGAGTACGCTGACCGCCCCATCCACCTGCGATTGGACGGACATCATCATCGGCCCCACCGATTCGGCGCCATTGAGATAAGCGCTGGCGGCGCTTCGGTGCTGTGGCAGGCGCTCCAGCAACTGCCGCATGGGCACGACATAGTCCAACCCATCCAGCTCGGTCTGCGTGCGCGTGATCTGCTCATTTCTGCTTTGCAGGAATAGCGCGGCCAACATGAGTACAGGGATCACGGCCAGCGCTCCGGCCAACACCAGCTTCTGCCAGATCTTCACATTGCGAAACATTTGCGGATCCCTCCTTCAGTTCGAACTGCCGGTTCCGGCGGATGCCATCAGCGCTTCATGCGTGACGAGGTTTCTGTGATCCAGCAGCAGCACGACGCGGCCCCGGTGCTCGGCCAGGCCGAGCGTGTGTTTCGCTAGCATTCCTTCCAACTCGGACAAGTCGGTCTCCACGCTGGCGGGATCCACAATCGCCACTCCACCGAGTTCATCCACCAGCAGCGCCAGCGGTGGTTCCTCCGCGTCAGGCTGCACCACCAGAAGGTAGCCACTGGGGGGCCAGCCCGCCGGTTCCTGCTCTAGCAGAAGGCGCGTGTCGAGTAACGGAAGAATCTCTCCTCGCAGATTGATCAGGCCGCAGACCAGTTTGGGCGCGCCCGGCACCTGCGTCACCCGGCCAAGCCGCTCCACTTCCCGCACCAGCCGCATATGCAGGCCGTACGAGATCCCGCCCAGCCGGAAGCAGACAAAGCGCTCGTGCGTCTTGTCGAGTTCGTGTGCCCTTCCAGCCGAAAGCGCCGGCGCCTCGGCCAACTCGCTGTCGATGGCGCCGATCAGATTCGATAAATCATTGGCGCGGCCATGCGGGAGCGCAACCACGATATCGGGCAACTCCTCCGCCGGCGCTTCGACGATTTCTATCGGCGGCTCGACTGCCGCGGGGATGGATGGTTCCGACTCGGGCGCCTCGACAGCCTCCGGTTCTGGCGCCGCCTCCACCGCTTCAACCAGCACCGCCTCAAGCGGCGCCGCCGGCTCCAGCGTCACATCCGGCTCCGGCATCGGCTCGGCTTCTCCGGCCTCTTCCGTGAGCGAAAGCAGCAGTCCTGGGAGAGCAAAGTCCTGCGTTTCGGGTACGGGCGCGCATTCCAGCTGTGCTTCCGCGGCTTCCGGCGTCGGCCACGTGTCACTATCCGTCGTGGTTGCCTGGTTGAGTGCCCATAGCTGGGCGGCGAGTCCGGGTAGGGCCACCGGAGCATCGCCCAGCGCTTCAGGCGGCGTTATGGTAGCTTCTGTCTCCAGAAGAGGTGTGGCCAACGCCGGCGCGGGCTTCTCAGGGTAGTTCGTGGAAGCCAGAGAAGCCGGTAACGCCGCGAACTCGGCAAATTCGCAGGGGTCCACACCCTCTGACGCCAGCAGCTCAGACAGCAGCCCGCCCAAGGGTAGTTCGCCGATCTGCCCCTGGTCCCGATTGTTTTCGCTATCCCATGGCCCTGCCATCCGGTTCTCCTCGATGCGCCAGCCTATTGCAGCTTCAGTTCGATCTCCGCCACCAGTTGCTCAGGGGCGAAAGGCTTGGTGATGTAGCCGTCCGCGCCTTGCTTCATGCCCCAATACCTGTCGAAATCCTGTGTTTTGCTGCTCACCATGATGATGGGGATCGCCTTCATGGCCGCCTCTGTCTTGAGTTGGCGGCAGACTTGGTACCCGTTCTTCTTGGGCAATACAACGTCCAGCAGGATCAGGTCCGGCGTGTGCAGGTGCGCCTGTTCGATCGCCTGCTCTCCGTCAGCGGCGGTAAGGATCGTATACCCTCTACCTTCCAGCGCGTTCTGCATCAGCAACAGGTACGCCGGGCTGTCCTCGACAAGCAGAATTCGCTTATCCATCAGTACTCTCCCTCAATCACTCGCGTCCGCATGACTTACGTCCTGGCGGAGTACTTCTTCACAGCCTCAGCGAGTGTCGCCTCGCGAAATGGCTTGGTGATGTAATCCGTCGCGCCGGCCAGCCGGCCCTTTACTTTGTCGAAAAAACCGTCCTTGCCGGACAGCATGACGACAGGAATCCTCTTCGTGGCCTGGTTTTGCTTGATCGCCTTGCACACTTGGTAACCATCCATGCCTGGCATCGTGATGTCCAGCAGGATCAGGTCCGGCCTCTCCCGTGCCACCAGCTCGATACCGCACTTGCCCTCCAGCGCGGTCATCACCCGGTAACCCATTCGCTCCAGGGTGATGGAGACGATCTTGCGAACTGTCAGACTGTCATCGATGGCGACGATCAGCTTTCGCGCCGCCAGCGTCTCGGTCAAACGGCCCAATAGCGGCGTAGCGCCCCTCATTTGTGCGGCGCCTCTGAGATGAGGGAGCGCCTCGGCGGAGCGGTTCATGTTCAGGTAAAGGAGTGCCAGATTCACGCGCCGCTCCAGCGAATCCTCTACCGCGAGCCGCTTTTCCAGAACTTGCACCGTGCCCAGCAGCAGCTCCTCGTTTACCCCTTTGTTCGCCGCATATTCTTCCAGCGCGACCAACCCGACTATGGCCTTGCAGGTTGGGCAGCGCCGCGCAGCCTGGCCGGAAGGCGTCGCGCAGAGCGGGCAAGTCCACGAAACTGCAGCCGGATCTTCCACGGCCTGGGCGGGTGCCCGCGGGTCCAGAGCTGGCGCCGCGCCGGCTGATTGCCGCCTTTGGCCCTCCGGGGTCGGCCTCACGGGAAGCCCGCTCTGCACCGCACTCTCCTGCAGGCGCGCCAGCGCCAGTGCGTTCATTGCCTGCCGGTTGTTCGGGTTGATGTCCAGCACCCGATTGAGAGCCTCATACGCAACGTTCCGGTCCTCTGTCAGCGCGGCCACCCAGAGCCAGGCCTGCTCGCTCTTGGGCTCCCTGGAGACAAGATCCGCAAGGAGCTTCCGGGCCAACGCCAACTGGCCCAGCTTGGCGGCCGTAATCGCCTCGGAGAGTGCAAGCTGTGGGGTGACCCACGTCGCTTCAGCCATCGAATTCCTAACCTTCCACCATCAGCCAATGGAAATGGCATAGCTCGGCGCCCAACGGCGTCCGATCGTCCCGGGATGTCTTCACCCATGATTCGGGACAATGACCTATCGGAACAATTGGCGAATAGCTGTAGGAACTAAGGTCGAAAACGGTGAGGCGTTCTTGGGGAAGACACTAAGGTCTGCCCGCAATCTCAATGCGGGCTGCTAGCGTGGCACGCTCCGCGCTACTTCCACCGCAAACACGTAAGTCGCTCCAAACATATTGGAACGGAACACCACCCATTTCTCATCTGGCGTGAAGCTCACGTTCGGCTCCAGGCGGTACTGGTGTTTGGACATGTTCACCAGGCGCTCGGCGCGCAGCACCCCAGGCTGGATCAGAGCCCCGTCGTCAGCCCCGCGATTCTCCAGTATCTCTGGGCGGAAGAGGTACAGCCAGCGGCCGTCCGGTGCTTTCGCCACCTGGCCCGGGTCCCCTCCGTCCCCGCAAATCAGTCTCCCGTCACGCGAGACGTTGAAGTGAATCGACCACTCGTTGCGTTGCAGGTGATACCAGGACCGGCGGCCTGATTCCACCTGGTACGCAGCCAGCCAGAAGTCCTCACCACGCGGCGTCTGTAAATCGTACCAGATCGTCTTCCCATCCGCGCTCCAGAACTCATGGCCGAAAATCTCCATGGCCATCGTTCGCGTGTGGATCTTCTGAACCCCAGTGCCGTCCGTGCGGATTGTCCAGATGCGATCCACTTTGTGCCACGGCCCCTCGTGGCAGAACATCAGCAGGCCTGGGTCCGTGGGAGAGAATGGCAGGTGGTTCAACCAGTCCGTGGCCCGGTGAATCGTCTTGATTTCGCCCGTGCGCACATTGACAGTGAAAAGCCCCATGGGCAGCCGAGCGGCCAGACGCTGCTCCATCATCTCACCCTTATTACGCGGTTGATCCAGCGGATGGCTCTGTTGCGCGGCTGGCGCGGATTGCGGGGGCTGCCCCGGCGTCTGCGCTGCCGGCCGGTTGTTGTTGTAGTCCGTGCCATCCCCTTCGATGTACGTGCCGGCCAGCAGCGTCTCGTCGGCGTTGACCGTGGCGATGGAGCCGCGCGCAGGCAACGCCGCAATGCGCCGGGTTTCGCCGCTATCGATATCCGTCGAGAACGCCACACCGTCGCGCGTATAGTACACACGCTGGGATTTTCGCCCCGCGTCGATCAGCCGCACTTTCCCTTCCACCACCTGCCTGGCTTGCTGTGTGGCCAGATCGAGCACGGAGATGCCGCCGGGCGTTGTGTAGACCAGGCTCTTCCCGTCGGCCGTATAGCCGTTCTGGTTGAAGTAAAGGCTGGCGCTGCCCGGCTCGTTGGTCAGGCGCACGATGCGATGCCCGGTGTCAGGATCAATCCAGGTCCGCGGCGGCTCAGCTTGCACCGGAACGGACAGCACTAGGAACGCGCCGAAAGCACATCGGATCATCGTCATGGTCGCCTCTTCCCCCATAGAATCGCAGTTTCGCGCGCTGCCCGGAGGATCAGTTTAGATTGGTAGGTGCCTATGCGAATCGGAATCGACGCCGGCGGAACATTTACTGATTTCGTCGTGCTGCACGCCAACGGAGAGCTGGAGACATTCAAGCTGCGGTCCAATCCCAAGGCGCCCGACGAGGTAATCCTGGCCGGCTTGGCGCGGATCGGTAATTCAGCCTGCTGCGACGTAATCCACGGCTCCACCGTCGCCACCAACGCGCTGCTGGAGCGCAAGGGCGCGCGGACCGCGCTTCTCACCACCGCCGGCTTCGAGGATCTGCTCGAGATCGGACGGCAGAATCGCGCGGAACTGTACAATCTGACACCAGGGCCGAGACGTCTGCTGATCCCAAGGGAACTGTGTTTCGGCGTGGCGGAGCGTACCCTGGCTGACGGCGCCGTGGAACTGCGGCCGGGTGCGCCGGCCCTCCGGCGGCTGCGCGCGGCACTGCTCCGCGCCGGCGTGGAGAGCGTAGCCATCTGTCTCCTCCACTCCTACCGCACCCCGGAAAACGAGCAGGCCGTGGCTGCCGCCTTGCGCGGAGCATTCCCCCTCAGCATCTCCCACGAGATCTGCCCGGAGTTCCGCGAATACGAGCGCGCCTCAACTACCGCGCTCAACGCCTACGTTGCGCCGATGATGTCTGCCTATCTGTCCAAACTCGCCGCCGCCACCCACCATCGCGTCTGGGTGGTGCAGTCCAACGGCGGCTCCATCACGGTGGCGGAGGCCGGCCGGCAGGCCGTGCGCACCATCCTTTCCGGCCCCGCGGGCGGAGTCACCGGCGCGGTGGAGACAGCACGGGCCTCCGGCTTCACCCGGATTCTGGGTTTCGACATGGGCGGCACTTCCACGGACGTCAGCCTTTGTGACGGAACGCCGCGCCAGACCATGGAGGCGTCCGTGGACGGCTTGCCCGTCAAGACGCCCATGCTGGAGATCCACACCGTCGGCGCCGGAGGCGGATCGGTGGCGAGAGTGGACGAGGGCGGTCTGCTCCGCGTCGGACCCGAAAGCGCCGGCGCCGTGCCCGGCCCGGCTTGTTACGGCATCGGCGAGCAGGCGACAGTGACCGACGCCCACGTCGTCCTCGGACGGATCTCCGCCAGTCAGTTGGCGGGCGGCTCCATGCCCCTCAACGCGGAACGCTCGCGCCAGGCCGTTGCACGCGTGGCTGCGCCTCTCGGCCTTACCCTGGAAGCCGCCGCCGCCGGTATCCTGCGTGTGGCCAACGCCACTATGAGCAGGGCCGTCCGCGTCGTCAGCGTGGAGCGCGGCTACGATCCACGCGATTTTGCCCTGGTCGCCTTCGGCGGCTGCGGTGGCCTCCACGCCTGCGAGATGGCCGAGGATCTGGGCATCATCACCGTGCTCGTGCCGAAATTGGCCGGCGCGCTCTCGGCATTGGGCATGCTGCTGGCCGACCGCGTGCGAGACTACGCGGCCGGAGCCTTGGGCCGCGCAGATGTCGAGGCCTTGTTCGCCCAGTTGGAGGCCCAGGCGCGCGCGGAAATGCCCCGAGCCAGGCTCGAGCGCACAGCCGATCTGCGCTACCGCGGACAGGGCTTTGAACTCACCGTCCCGTGGGGCCGGGCCGGCGCGGAGCGGCGTTTTCATACCCTGCACCAGAAGACCTACGGGTATGCCAACCTGGACCGCGCCGTCGAGCTGGTCACCGTTCGCGTCCGGGCACGCATCGGCGTGAAGCGCCCGCCCCTGCTCGAGCCGCTTGTCCTCGAACGCGGGCCCGTGCAGAAACGGCGCGTCTACGCCGGCGGACGCTTTGCTGTTACGCCTGCCTACGCCCGGGAGCAGGTCGGCAGGAAGTGGATCAGCGGGCCTGCGCTCGTCGTCGATTACGGATCCACCACGCTCGTCCCGCCCGGCTGGCGCATGAAACGCGATGCCGCCGGGACGCTCGTCCTTGAGACTGCCAGGAGCGTGTGATCTACTGGAAGGCGATGAAACGCGTCCTTTTCTCCCTGTTGCTCGCGCTGCCGCTGTGCGCCCAAGTGAAGTTCACCCAGACGCCCGGCAAGATCGAGGTGTCCATCGACGGGAAGCCGTTCACTACGTTCTACTCCGGGGGCGATGCCCCCAAGCCCTATCTGGCGCCATTGCGCACGGCGGATGGTCTCGTGATCACCCGGCGCGGACCCATGGAAGTGGTAGCTGGTGAAACCAAGGACCACCCGCATCACCGCGGACTCTGGTTTACGCACGGCGACATCAACCAGGTGGATTTCTGGATGAACGAGCCCGGCGCCAAAGGCAAGCACGGCACAATTGCCCTCAACAAGCCAGAGCAGCTCAAGGGGGGGAGGAAGGAAGGGACCATCAAGGCCAGCTACACCTGGAAGCTCGATGACGGAACCCTAGCCCTCCGCGAGGATCGCACTATGACATTCCTCGCCGATCCCAAAATGCGTATCGTCGATTTCGACGTGACCTTCACTGCCCTGCAGCCCATGGTCTTCGGCGATACCAAGGAGGGATTCTTCGCCATCCGCCTCCGCGATGAACTCTCGGAAACCAAGGGTACCGGCAAGATGACCAACGCCGAAGGCAAGGCCGGCATGAAGCAGGTGTGGGGCAAGAAGTCGCCGTGGGTCGATTACGCCGGCACGCTGGAAGGCCAGAAAGTGGGCGTCACAATCATGGATCACCCCGCCAATCCGCGCCACCCCACCTACTGGCACGCCCGCGATTACGGCCTCTTCGCGGCCAACGCGTTTGGTGTCCATGACTTCCTGAACGATAAGTCGCAGAACGGCAGCCTGGCTTTGAAGGAATCCCAGCAGGTGCGTTTCCGTTACCGCGTCGTCATCCATCCGGGCCTGACCAACGAAGTGGATGTGGCGGCCTGGTTCGCCGATTGGAGCAAGAGCTCCAAGTAACCTAATCGCGCTGGTAGATCACGGCCCCGTTGAAAATCGTGGTCGCCACGCGCGTCTTGTGTATGTCCGCCGCCCGGATCCGGAACAGATCGGCACTGAGTATCACCAGATCCGCGGCCTGCCCCGGCGCAATGGCGCCCCGCGTGGTCTCCTCAAAGGCGGCATATGCCGCATCGGTAGTGTAGGCCCGTAGCGCCGTTTCCATCGAGACGCGTTCACCCGGCAACCAGCCGCCCTTCGGCGTGCCGTCGATCCTCTGACGATTCACTGCGCTGTGAATGCCCCGGATCGGGTCGACTGAGATTGAGGCCGGCCAGTCGCTCGAAAACGCCAGCCGTGCGCCTGCCTTCTGCAGCGAGCGCCACGCAAACGAATACGGTAGCCGCCGCGGGCCCACGGCGCGGGACCAGACGTCCACGCTTGCGGGATCGGCATGAATCGGCATCATGGATGCGATCACGCCCAGCTTGGCGAAGCGGGCGATGTCGGCGGGGTGGACGGATTCAATATGCTCCACCCGCGCGCGGGCCGTCGCCGGCAGCGCCGAATAGGCGTCGAGCGCCAGCCGTACGCCGCGATCGCCAATCGCGTGCGTCTCCACCTGAAATCCGGCATCGTGGCACGCCTTCACCGCCCGGCGGTACACATCCGGGTCCCAGGAGAGCTGGCCCGTCGTGTTGTTCCCATCCGAGTAGGGCTCTATCATCGCCGCGGTATGGGATTCGATCACGCCATCCACCAGAAACTTCACCATCGCCACGCGCAGCCGGTCGCCCTTGTACTTCCCAAGCAAATCAGCGAATCCCGAGCAGGGGTCGCCATTCCGGCCCGTGGACATCGCCTGATCCACGCGTAGGGTCAGCTCGCCCGCCGCCAGCAGCTTCTCGTACAGCGCCAGTTCCCCGCGCGTCCCGGAGGCGTTCTGGATGCTGGTAATCCCCAGTGAGGCCGCAAGCTTCAACCCCTGCCGTAGGGCTGCCAGACGCCGCTCCGGCGTCGCTGCCGGCAGCAGCCGTCCCACAAGGGACGCCGCGCCTTCCTTGAGACAGCCAGTAGGCGCCCCAGCAGCGTCGCGCACCAGTTCGCCGAATCCATCGAATTTCGTGTCCTTCGTGACGCCGGCCATCTGCAGCGCCTTGGAGTTCACCCACGTCGTGTGGCCGTCGTAGGCGCGCAGATACGCCGGGCGGTCCTTCACCGCCGCATCCAAATCCTCGCGCGTCGGCAGGCGCTTGCCGGGGAAACAGTTGTACTCCCAGCCGCGGCCCACCACCCACGGCTCGTTGGGGTTCGCCGCGGCCCACTGCGCTATCCGCAGTTGCATGGCTGGCAGGGTGCACAAGCCGGTGAGATCGATCTCAGCGAGGCCCAGCGCGCCACTGGAGAGGTGAATGTGCGCGTCGATGAAGCCGGGCGTCACCAGCCGGCCCTGCGCGTCAATGACTGTGGTCGCCGGCCCGGCGAACTTGGCAATCGCGCTGTTGGCGCCCGTGGCGGCGATCTTCTCACCGCGGATCGCTACCGCCTCCACCCAGGGCTGGCCCGGGTTCGCGGTCCACACGCGCGCGTTACGGATGATCAGCGTGGCCGGTTCCTGAGCGGCCGCCAAAACGCAGAAGGCGAGCAGGAATAGGGTGCGCATCGTCCTACAATGGTAATCTATGGCCGCTGTTGCACCCCCCCTCGCCAGTCAGGAACAGATCGCGAAGTACGAGCCCGTCATCGGGCTGGAAGTCCACGTCCAGCTCGGCACCAATACCAAGATATTCTGCTCGTGTCCCAATGAGTTTGGTGCGGCCCCGAATACCAATGTCTGTCCCGTCTGCCTCGGCCTGCCGGGGGCCCTGCCGGTGCTCAATCAACAGGCCGTGGAATACGCCCTGCAGGCGTCGCTCGCGCTCCATTGCGAGGTCCGGCCCTCTTCGATCTTCGCCCGCAAAAACTACTTCTATCCCGATTTGCCCAAGGGCTACCAGATCTCGCAGTATGACCGGCCTGTGGCCGAGTACGGTTGGATGGACATCGTTCTGGGCGACGGCACGAAAAAGCGCATCGGCGTCACGCGCCTCCACATGGAAGACGACGCCGGGAAGAACACCCACGACGGCTACCGCGATAGCGATCAGTACTCCTACGTCGATCTGAACCGCACCGGCTCGCCCCTCGCCGAGATCGTCAGTGAGCCCGATATGCGCAGCAGTGAAGAGGCGTTCCAATACCTCACCGAGATGAAGCTGGCGCTCCAGTTCGTCGGCGTCTCTAGCTGTGACATGGAAAAAGGCCACCTGCGCTGCGACGCCAACGTCAGCGTACGCCTGCGCGGCGCCGAAAAGTTCGGCACCAAGGTGGAGATCAAGAACCTCAACTCGTTCCGTTTCCTGCGCCAGGCCATCGATTACGAGATCGCGCGCCAGGTTGGCGTACTGGAAGATGGCGGGACCATCATCCAGGAGACGCGGCTCTACAATCCGGATCTCGACGAGACCGCCGGCATGCGCAGCAAGGAACAGGCGCACGACTACCGCTACTTCCCCGAGCCCGATCTGGTGCCCCTCCGCATCAGCGACGAATGGCTCCAACGCGTCGTCGCCTCGATGCCGGAACTGCCCGCGGATATGCGCCGCCGCTTCATCGAGGCCTACGGCCTCAGCGAGTACGACGCTCAGGTGCTGACACAGACACGGGCCCTGGCCGATTACTACGAGCAGGTCGTCCAAGCCTCGGGCGATCCCAAGCTCGCGGCCAACTGGACCACCGGTGACCTGATGGGCATGCTCAACGCCGACGGCCGCCAGATCGAGCTATCGCCAGTCTCCGGCGCGCGCCTCGGCGAGTTGATCGCCCTCATCCTCAAGGGCGAGTTGACGGGCAAATTGGCCAAGGAGATTTTGCCGAAGATGTACCAGTCCGGCGAGGCCGCGCCCGTGATCATGGAGCGCGAAGGCCTCAAGGCCATCTCGGACAGCGGCGAAATCGAGCGGATCATCGACGAGGTCATCGCGGCCAATCCCAAGCAGGTGGAGCAGTACCGCGGCGGCAAGACCTCGGTGATGGCATTCTTCATCGGCCAGTTGATGAAGGCCACGCGCGGCCAGGCCAATCCGGCCACCGCGACGGAGATTCTGAAGAAAAAGCTGGGGTAGTTGCCCATGGTGGAGATCCGCTGGTCTCGCGGTCCGCACGAGTTGCGGCTGAGGGAGACGTGGGTGTTGCCCCTACCGCAGGGCGTCGTCTACGCGGAGGGCGACGAGATGCGGCGATTTCTCGTGGCCACGGGAAACGCCCTCACGGGCAAGGAAGTCGCCGTCTTCGGCGCGGCGGATCTCGCTTGGTTTGTCGTCGTGTCCGCGCCGCCCGGCGCATCCAAGGGCGGTCTGGAATGGACCGAGGAGTCGCGTGAATCCGACGGCCGCACGGTCGTCATCCACAGTGTCCTCCGCAGCGGGTCGCTCTTCGAACTCGTCTCCGAAAAGGCCGGAGCTCAGGCCGCGCGGCGTGCGATGGAGCGCATCCTCGTCGGCCTGCACGAAACGCCGCCAGCCCGCTCCACATGGTGGCCCCTGCTTTTACTCCCTTTGCTGCTGCTATTCCTGATTCGTCGGAGGCGCGCATGACAAATTCCGCACTACGGTGACACACAGCGCAACGCTTACCGCCAGCACCAGACCCGTTAGCACCGCGATCAGCACCGGCGGGCCCAGGCAAAGATCGCGCAGGTTGGCGGTGATCGCCGGGTCCTTCGTGTACCAGTTCCACAGCGCGCCGGGCGTGGACCGCGCGCCCGTGAACCCGCCATATTGTGGTATCAGCTTCACCAGATACGTCGCGTTGATCACATAGGCGTTCAGCACGAGGAAGGGTGCAGCCCACGCGCCCAATCCACGCGTCGCCATCAAGTACAGCGGGGGCACGAGTGGCAGGATGTACCACGGGCTCGAACCACGGGATTGGCCAGGCGCTTCGAAATAGAACACCCCCGCCGAATAGATGAGCGCCGCCACGAACATGCCATAGTAACCGGCCATCAAATAATGCCCCCGTCGCCGCCACAGGAACCGCGCAACGCCAATGCCCGCGAGGGCGAGCAGGATGTTGAGGGTCGCCTGCGAAAATGCCGTGAACGAATTGTTGCCAGTCCACAGCATGCCGCGCAGCATATACGCCAGGCTGGCGGGCCACTGGATCTCCAGCAGGCTCCGCAGCGCCTGGGGCAGCGTCGCCCCACCGGACGCCTGGTTCATCCCGGAGAGCGAGCCGTATAGCGCCACGTTACGGAAATACCACCACGAGATAGGCAGCAGCGCCACACTCAACAGCAGCAGCACCCGCGGCGCGGCCACTCGCCGGACGCGCCACATTGCCGCCAGCATCACGACGAATACGGGCAGCACGGCCAGGAAGTACGCCTTCGTCGCTAGCGCCGCCGCCACTGTCACCGCGCACAGCACACCATCGCGCGCCGCCGCAGTGCGGAAGAAACGCAACGAAGTGGACAGAATAAGCGTAAAGAGCGGGGCCGCCAGAAAGTCGTTCGTAATGTGCGTTGTGGTGGCGTAGAACATCTGCACGCACACCGTCGCGAACAACGCGGCGTCACGCACCGAATCGGCCACCCTCAGCTCAGCGCTCAGCATCGCAAACCCCGCCACCAGCAACAGCAACGCGATGGTCCCGCAGATCCCCCGCAGAATCAGAATCCGGTCCGGCAGCGGCACCCGCGCCAGCAGCAGATCCGGCGGCACCAGCACTGCATACGCCAGCGGCGCCTGCTGGGCTTCGTAGTTCACAAAACACCCGCCCGGCTCCGGAGCCGTGGGCAGGCTCCGCAGCGCCGCGCGCCGCGTCTGACGTTCCGCGGCCGGCAACTGCAAATACGCCTCATGCGTCAGCGGAAACTTCAGATTGCGCTGCGCCACCACACCCGCCGGCACAAGCCGCAGGGATTCGCACAACTCCGCTGGCATCATCGTCCGCCCGGAGACAGGCAGATTTCCGGAATGGCGCAAGTGATGGACATAGCCGTAGTGGAACGGCTCATCGAACCCATCCCACAGCGGCAGCAGCGCCGCGTAGAGCCAGACATTCAACAAACCGAATCCGAGGAGGCCGAGCGACGTTTTCGTTATCGGGTCTGCTCCTTCAGGATCGCGTTTTCCATCTCTGTGACCTTGTGCTGGATCCACGCCGCTTCTGGATACTGCTCACCTGCCTGCCGGTAGGCCTCGCCCGAGTCGTACCACAGCCCAGCTCGCTCCAGCGCCGCGGCCCGCAGGATCACGGCTGCCGCATCGCCCGCCCGCGCCGTCGCCAGTTCTGCCTGCAGTTGATTCCGCTTGTCGCCCGGCAGCGCCGCCACGCGCTGTTCAAACGTCGTCTTCGGCGCAGGCTGAGATCCGGCCCGCGTCACCATCACGCCGTAGTGCTGCTGGCTGGCCACCGGCAATCTCTGGACCTCCGGCAGAAAGCACGCGGCCACCGCCTTTCGCTCAGCCAGCGCCCCGGCTCTCACCTGCGCCGCAGCCTCGTGAAACGTCACTTCCGAGCCGGTCGGCGCCACGGCAGAGTACCTCTCCGGGCAGAACAGAAACGCTACCGGCCGCGACCCGGCCTTTAGCGTATCCCCCGCAAATAGCACGTCTCCCGGCTTCGCTGGCACGATCGTCGCGCCCCGCGTCAGGCTGCCCCCGGCGCCCAGCACCAGACCCACCGGCTGCGGCTTCCGGATCTGCGCAGCCGCTCCGCACGCCAGCAGCGCCAGTGTCACTCCGCCCAGCACAGGTCTCCGCATGTCACTCCTCCGCAACCGTGTAAATGGCCTGCTGCGCGCTCTTTCCGCGGACGGCCACCTCGCCCACCCGGCGTGCCTTCACCTCGCTTCGCACGCAAGCCCAGGTGGCTTCACTCATCATGATCTGCGTCTGCCACTCTTTGTTCAATCCCTCCAGCCGGGCAGCCAGATTCACCGTGTCTCCGAGTGCAGTGTAGTCCATTTTATCCCCTGAGCCCAGATTGCCTACCACGGCATTGCCGGTGTGAATGCCCACCCCGGTGCGGAATTCGCCCGGCTGCCGGATCATCTCCACAGCGCATCGCACCGCCCGCAGAGGATGATCCTCGCCCGAAAAGATTGCCAGAATCCCGTCGCCGATGAACTTGTTCACCTCCCCGCCATGCCGCACGATGCAGCCGGTCATCCCCGCGAAATACTCGTTCAGCCGCGCCACCACGGCCTCCGGTTCGTGCCGGTCGCACCACGCCGTAAATCCGCGGATGTCGCTGAACAGGATCGTGACGTTCTCCCGCCGGCCCGCCAGGCTGTACGCACCGGTCTCGTCCAGAGTGTCCGCCACGTGCCGGCCGACAAAGACGCGCACCGCGCGCCGGAACGCCTCACGCCCGCGGGCGGCGCTGAAGTACTGGTAGACAACCGAGAGGAACAAAGAGATCAGCATTGGCAGCGCGAGTTCAGTGGGAGCAACCAGGCTGCCTGCCCGGAAAAGCGCGTAACCCGCACCGGCGCACGCCACACCCAGAGTCGTCATGGAAACGGCCAGCGGCCAGCCGGTGACTGCAAAGACCAGCAGCGCCGCCGCGAACGCCACACCCAGCCCCGCGCCGCGTACCGCCGCCGCGCTCATCCTGCTCAACGCCCGCGCATGGAGCAGCGTCCAGATGGCGTTGGCATGGATCTCCACCCCCGATGTATTGGCGGGCGCGCCCACGCGAAAAGCATAGAACGGCGTCGCGTGCCGGTCCGTAATCAGGTCCGCGCCCAGCATCACCAACTTGCCCTCCACCCACTGACGCACCTGTTCGGATTTGCCGGCCCGCGCCGCCCCAATGAATTCGGAAAGCGACACGCGCGCAAACGTCCCGGCTGGCCCCGCGTAGCGAATCAGCATCACCGGCTCTGCGGGCCGCAGAGCCCGCCCCGCAAACCGCTCCGCCGTCGCCAGCGAGAACGACCGGGCGCCCGTCGCATCGTAAAGCTCAATCGAGCGGATGAAGTCATCTTCGTCCGCCCGCAGGTTCACATACCCCATCTGATCCAGTGCCGCCGCCGCAATGTTTAGCGGCACCGGCCAGCGCCGCTGGTTGGCCAGTGTGCCCGGCGCGTAGCCGCAAACCACGGGCATCACCGGCGCCGCGGCCAGCATGGCCTGTGCCAACCGCTGGTCCAGACCCGGCGCCCACTGCTCCACCGGGATGGGGAATGCGATGTCCAGCCCCATCACCTTGGCGCCACCGGCCGCCGCTGCCTCAATTGCTTCCGCGTAGTATCCATGCCAAAACAGCAGTGGCTCCGGAAACGCGTCCAGTGACTTCTGATCCACCACGATCAGCACCACGTCCTGCACCCGCTCTTCCGGCGCCAGCAGAAAATACAGATCGCCCGATTTCAGATGCAGCAGACGCACCAGCCGCGTCTCCGCCAGAGCCAGCGACAGCACGGTGGCTGCCACGGCGATCATCGCCGCGGCCGTGAATGAGCGTGCTTTTCTGCTCAGAGTCCCGTCTCCTGAATATGACTCAGTTTACTGGAACGCTGTAAGCTCATCCGTATGAGAATTAGTTGGTTCGTTCTGTTGGTCGCGCCGCTATTCGCCCAGTCCACCCAGCAGTTCCATGAACTGAAGGATCTGCGCCTGGAAAGCGGCCAGACCCTGCCCGCCTGCCGCATCGGCTACCGCACCTTCGGCACACTCAACGCTGATCGCTCCAACGCCGTCCTTTTCCCCACATGGTTCTCCGGCAAATCCGAGGACCTCGCCGCCTTCATGGGTCCCGCGCAACTCGTCGACACCTCCAGATACTTCGCCGTCGCCGTGGACGCCCTGAGCAACGGCGTCAGCTGTGGCGCCGGCGCCGGACAGGTCACCATCGGCGACATGGTTCGCTCCCAGCACCGCCTGATGACCGAGAAATTCGGCGTCAAGAAACTCCACGCCGTTATCGGCATCTCCATGGGTGGCATGCAGACCTTCGAGTGGATCACTGCGTTTCCCGCGTTTATGCGCAAAGCCGTTCCCATCATCGGCTCGCCCAAACTCACCTCGGCCGATCTCCTCCTCTGGCAAGCCGAGCTCTCCGCAATTGAATCGGTCCGCGCCGCCGGAGGCGATCCCCGCACGGTTATGCCCGCCGTCCTCGCCATGCATCAATTTGCCCTCACCACACCCGCCGACCACGTCGGCAAGACCGCGCCCGAACAGTTCCCGGCCCTTCGCGCGAAGCTGGAAAACGACGCCAAATCCGGCATGGCGCCCCTAGATTGGGCCGCCCAGCTCAGGGCCATGATGGCCCAGGATGTCGCCCGCAACTACGGCGGCTCCATGGAAAAGGCCGGCGCCGCCGTCCAGGCGCAGGTGCTGGTAGTCGTCGCCACCCAGGACCACATGGTCAATCCCACGCCCGCGCTCCAGATGGCTGAGAAATCGGGCTTCTCGGTCCTGCGGCTCACCGGCAACTGCGGCCACATGGCCACCAGTTGCGAGTCCGCCCGCCTCATCTCCGCCGTCTCCGCCTTCCTCCAATAGGGCAGGCTC
Organism: Paludibaculum sp.; assembly: GCA_036504135.1. GTDB lineage: Bacteria > Acidobacteriota > Terriglobia > Bryobacterales > Bryobacteraceae > Paludibaculum. The sequence goes on along the minus strand of DASXVP010000025.1, from coordinate 148,360 downwards.
CACGCCCGCCCCGCTACAATAGAGGCTCCTTTCTCCATATGCGCATCGCTCTCTGTCAGATCGACAACACCGTCGGCGATCTTCCGGGCAACTCCACCCTGATCCTTCAATTCGCCCGCGATGCCGCCGCCCGCGGAGCCGAGCTTGCCGTCTTTCCCGAACTCGCGCTCACCGGCTATCCCCCCCGCGATCTTGTCGAAAAGCCCTCGTTCCTCCAGCGCACCCAGGAGGCCCTCCAGCAGCTCGTAGCCGCTTCCGCCGAGCTGCCCCTCGGCCTCATCGTCGGCTACGTCGGTCGCGCCCCGGAGCTCTCGCCCCGCCGCGCCACCAACTCCGCCGTCCTCATCGAAAATGGCCGCATCCTCGCCACCCAGACCAAGATGCTCCTGCCCACCTACGACGTCTTCGACGAGTGGCGCAACTTTCAGCCCGCCACCCATCAGGACGTCGCCACCTTCCGCGGCAAACGCATCGCCCTCACCATTTGCGAGGACGCCTGGAACGACAAGCAATACTGGCAGCGCCCCCTCTATCAAAACGACCCCGTAGAATCTCTAGTCGCCCAGGGCGCCGATGTCGTCATCACTATCAATGGCTCCCCCTACGACATTGGCAAGCGCGCCGTCCGCCGCCAGATGTTTTCCGCCATGGCCCAACGCCACGCCCTGCCCCACATCTACGTCAACATGGTGGGCGGTAATGATCAGCTCGTCTTCGATGGCTCCAGCTTCGCCGTCGACTCTCGCGGGAACGTCACCGCCACGGCCAAATCGTTCGACGAGGATCTCATCCTCTTCGACACCGCAACCATGAACGGCGACAGGCGCGAGTCCCACCCCACCGAGATCGCCGCTACCTACGACGCCCTTGTTCTCGGTACCCGCGATTACCTCCGCAAATGCGGCTTCCAGCGTGTCCTCCTCGGCTTGTCCGGCGGAGTCGATTCCACCCTCGTCGCCTGCGTCGCCGCCGATGCCGTCGGCCGCGAAAACGTCGTCGGCGTTGCCATGCCCGGCCCCTTCTCCTCCGATCACTCCCTCACCGACGCCCGCGCCCTCGCCGAAAACCTCGGCGTCCGCTTCGAGATCGCGCCGATCGTCGGCGCCTACGATCAGGTCCTCGCCGGCCTCGCCCCTGTCTTCGCCGGCGCCCCCCGCGACGTCACCGAGGAAAACATCCAGGCCCGCCTCCGCGGCCTCACTCTCATGGCCCTCTCCAACAAGTGGGGCGCCCTCGTGCTCACCACCGGCAATAAGAGCGAAATCGCCGTCGGCTACGCCACCCTCTATGGAGATATGTGCGGCGGCCTCGCCGTCATCAGCGATATCCCCAAGACAATGGTCTATGACCTCTGCCGCGAGGTGAACCGCCGCACCCCCGGCGTCATCCCCGAATCCGTCTTCACCAAGCCCCCCTCGGCCGAGCTCCGCCCCGATCAGAAGGATTCAGACTCCCTCCCCGAATACGACATCCTCGACGGCATCCTCAAGGCCTACGTCGAGGACCTCCAGCCCCCCGCTCAGATCGCCGAGCGCCTCCAACTTCCCATCGCCCTCGTCCGCGAAATCGTCAATAAGGTCGATCGCAACGAGTACAAACGCCAGCAGGCCGCGCCCGGCCTCAAGGTCACCTCCAAGGCCTTCGGCATCGGCCGCCGCTTTCCCATCGCGCAAAGGTTTTCTGAATGACCAATATCCATCGATCCGCTCTCGTCGTCGCCGCCTTCGCCGCCGCCGGCCTGCTCATCTCCCAACCTGAGCCCCAGGAGCGCGTCGGGCCCCGCTCCGATGGCAGCTTCCTGCTCAATTCCGGCGCCATCCTCCAACCCGCCGGCCGCCAGGTGCCGCTCAGCACCTTCCCCATGGCCAGCGCCCTCAGCCCCGATGGCAAATACCTCGTCATCCTCCAGGGCGGTTATCTCCCCCCTTCCATCACTCTGCGCAACCCGGACACCCTTGCCGAACTCCACCAGATCACGCTCCCCGATGCCTGGCTCGGCCTCGCCTTCGCCCCCGCGGGCAACGTCTTCTATGTCGGCGGCGGCTCTCGCTCCACCGTCTATGAGCTCGCCATCACCAACGATTCCAAGCTCGAACTCCGGCGCGAGTTCGTCGTTACCCCCGCCGACACCCGCAAACACACCGACTTCCTCGGCGACGTCGCCCTCTCGCCGGATGGCCGCCTCATCTACGTCTCCGCCCTATTCCGCAACTCCATCGTCGTCATCAATCCCCAAACTGGAATCGTCATCGAGGAGTTCAAGTCCGCCTCCCGCCCCTACCGCATCCTCTTCCACCCCGATGGCAAGACCTTTTTCGTCACTGGCTGGGGCGACGGTATGCTCTACCATCACGATGCCCTCAACGGCCGCATCCTCAATCGCTACGGGGTCGGCCACCAGCCGATGGATATGCTGTGGCGTACCCGCGCCCCGCAGGTCGAGCCCGGCGAAGACGCCCCGCCCTACTCCGCCCGGCTCTTCGTCACCCTCGGGGGCGACAACTCCGTCGTGGTCTTCGGCATCGATGAAAACAAGAATCTCCGCCGTTTCGAAAACATCAACATCGCTCTCTACCCCCGCCTTCAGCCCGTCGGCATGACGCCCGCCGCTCTCGCTCTCTCAGACGATCAGGATACGCTCCATGTCGTCTGCTCCGACGCCAACGCCATCGCCCAGGTCAACATCCGCGGCAGGCGCAGCGTCGTCCAGGGCTTCGTCCCCACCGGTTGGTATCCCACCGCTGCCCGCGTCCTGCCCAACAGGACGCTCATGGTCCTCAATGGCCGCGGCGTCCGGTCGTTCCCCAACCCGGAGGGCCCCAACCCCGCGCGCAAGCAGGCCATCCTCCACGAAGGCAACGTCGCCGTTCAGTACGTCGGCGCCATCCAGCGCGGCGCCGCTTCCCTAATTCCCCCTCCCACTCCCGAACAGCTCGAATCCTACACCCGCCAGGTCCTCCGTCAGAATCCTTTTAAGGGCCCGCGTGCCGGTGACCTCGATCGTGCTCTCCCGCTCATCGAACACGTCATCTATGTCGTCAAGGAGAATCGCACCTACGATCAGGTCCTCGGCGACCTCGGCATCGGCAACGGCGACCCCTCGCTCAATCTCTTCAATGAGGAGATCGCTCCCAACCACCACAAGCTCGCCCGCGAGTTCGTCCTCCTTGACAATTTCTACGTCAATGCCGATGTCAGCGCCGACGGCCACAACTGGTCCGCCGCCGCCATCGCTCCGCCCTACGTCCAGCGCATGTGGCCCAATAGCTACGCCGCCCGCCGCAAACACTACGATTACGAGGGCGGCGAAGCGGCCGCCGTGCCCATGGCCGGTTACATCTGGTCCAACGCTCTCCAGCGCAGGCTCACCTACCGCAACTACGGCTGGTGGGGCGTGAACATTACGCCCGCCCCCACCTCCGGGCACCAGCTCAGCCGCATGAAAGATCCGGCGCTTGCGCCCCACACCAACATGGATTACCGCGCCTTCGATCTCGATTATAAGGACGTAGACCGCATCGCCGTCTTCCTCAAAGATCTCGCCCAGTTCGAATCCACCGGCCAGATGCCGCGCTTCATCACCATGCGCTTCGGCAACGATCACACTTCCGGCACGACGCCCAAAAAATACTCGCCCCGCGCCGCAATGGCCGATAACGATCAAGCCCTCGGACTTCTCGTCGAGGCCGTCAGCCGGTCCAAATTCTGGGCCACCACCGCCATCTTCGTCCTCGAAGACGATGCGCAGAACGGCCCCGATCATGTCGATTCCCACCGCTCCCCCGCCTACATTATTTCCCCCTACACCCGCGCCCGCGGCATCGATTCCTCCATGTACAACACCGTTTCCATGCTTCACACCATGGAGAAGCTCCTCGGCATCAATCCCATGACCATGCACGACGCCGGCGCCCGCGTCATGTGGGCCGCCTTCAATGCCGCGCCCGATCCCAAACCCTACCAGGCCGAGCGCGCTCGCGTCTCCATGGACGAACGCAACTCCGAGACCGCCCCACAAGCCGCCCGCTCCCGCGCCATGAACTTCGCCGAAGCCGACGCCATCGACGACGACGCCCTCAATCAGATCCTGTGGCAGGCCATGAAGACCTCACCGCCGCCGGCCCCCGTCCGCAGCTTCTGGGGCCGCTGAGCCATGCCCCATACCTACCTCGTCTTTGTCTGGCATATGCACCAGCCCTTTTACAAGGATCTGGCCACCGGTGAATACCAGCTCCCCTGGACTCGCATGCACGCCCTCAAGGACTACTACGGCATGGTGCAAATGCTGGCCGATTTTCCCAAAATCCGCCAGACCTTCAACCTCGTCCCGTCCATGATGGTTCAGATCGAGGAGTACGCCCAGGGCCGCGCCCAGGACCCCTTCCTTCGTTGCGCCCTCAAGCCCGCCGAGGATCTCACCCCCGCCGAGCAGGAGTTCATCCTTAAGTATTTCTTCCAGGCAAACTCCGCCCAGGTCATCTACCGCTACCCGCGCTACGGCGAGCTCCACGACGCCTACCGCGCCGGCGAAGGCAACGTCGAGCGCCTCCGCAAGAGCCTCGGAGCTTCCGGCCTGCGGGATCTCCAGGTCATTTCCCAGCTCGCCTGGTTCGACGAGATCTACCAGAGGGATGATCCCGGAGTCCGCGCCCTGCTCGCCAAGGGCCGCGACTTCACCCTCCAGGACCAGGCCCTCATGGGCCGCAAACAGGTCGAGCTCTGCGCCGCCGTGCTGCCCGCCTACCAGCGCCTCGCCGCCACCAGACAGATCGAGCTCAGCGTTACGCCGTTCTATCACCCCATCCTGCCCCTCCTCTGCGATTCCAACGTCGCCAGTATCTCCCGCCCCGGCGTCTCGCTCCCCCGCCGCTTCCACTACCCGCAGGACGCCCGCCACCAGATCGAGACCGCCCGCGCCTACGCTCTCGAAAAGTTCGGCTATACCCCCGCCGGCATGTGGCCCTCCGAGGGCTCCGTCTCCGATGCCGCTCTCGCCCTCGCCGCCGATTGCGGTGTCAAGTGGATGGCCACCGACAATGGGGTCCTCGGCGCCACCCTCAATACCCTCGCCGGTGTCCGCGAAACCTACCGCCCCTACCGCTGGAAACAGGACGGCCGCCAGATGGACCTCATCTTCCGCGACCACTTCCTCAGCGACCTCATCGGCTTTGTCTACTCCCGCATGGAGCCCTCCGCCGCCGCCCATCACTTCCTCGATCGCGTCCGCGAAAACTGCCGCGCCATTCACCACGAAGGGCGCGACGCCCTCGTCCCAGTCATCCTCGACGGCGAGAACGCCTGGGAACACTACGAGCAGAATGGTCGCCCCTTCTTTCACGAGCTCTACCGCCTCATCTCGGCCGATACCTCCATGTCCGCCGTCACCGTCAGCGAAGCCCTGGAGCGCATACCGCCCGTCGAGCTCCCGCGCATTCACCCCGGCTCCTGGATCAACGCCAACTTCGATATCTGGATCGGTCATGAGGAGGACAATCAAGCCTGGGAGTTCCTCCTCGAAGCCCGCGAAACCTACGACCGCGTCGTCAATGGCCCAGAGGGCGCCAAGCTGACCCAGGCGCAAAAGGACCTCGCCTTCGAGGAATTGCTCATCGCCGAGGGCAGCGACTGGTGCTGGTGGTACGGTCCCCAGCACCACTCCGAAAATCGCCCCGAGTTCGACAAGCTCTTTCGCGATCACCTCGCCCACGTCTACCGCGCCCTCGGCCTCATCCCGCCCGAGTCACTCTCGCGCACCATCCTCCGCATCGCCATCCCGTCCTTCCACCAGCCCCCCTGCGGCCTCATCCATCCCAAGGTGGACGGCGAGATTTCATCGTATTTTGAATGGCTCGGCTCCGGCAGCTATTGCCCCGATCGTCGCCAGGGCGCCATGCATGGCCGCCAGCACGTTGTGAAGGAACTGCGCTACGGTAGCGACGGCACAAGCCTGTTCCTGCGCCTCGATATGGAGCAATCCAGCCCGGGCGGCATGGCCGGAGCCGAGGTTCGTCTCAACGTTAAGACCCAGCTCTCTGAAACCGAGTTCCGGCTGGATCTCCGTCATGACTGTGCCGTGCTCGTTGCCCCTGCCGGTGTGGTTGTGGAGTCCGCCTACCTCCACATTCTCGAGCTCGGCGTACCCCTCGCGGCCCTCGGCGTTCGTGCGTCAGATCACGTCCGTCTCCAGCTTTCGCTCTGGCGCGCTGGCCTCCCCCTCGATGCCGCCCCCGCCCAAGGCTGGCTGGAGTTCACCCCTGCCGAACCTGCCCAGTGGGATTGATGTCCCCTACTTCCCCTTAAACGCCGAATACTTGCTCAGAACTGCCAGCAACGGCCCCGCCGCAGCGGGCGCAGCCTTCTTCCCCCGCAGCACTTCCTTCCGGTCTACGCCGGCGCCATACAGTTCCTTATCCACATCGCTGTCCTCGCGCATCGTCGCGCCCTGCAGCGCAATGCCGCCAAACAGCCCGCGCGATCTCGACCACGAGAGCATCTCGGCCCGCATCGACGCGTCCGTCTGCGCCTGCGAATCCCGCCCCACCGGCCCCGCTGCCGCCGTCGCCTCGCCCCCCAAAGTGAACTGGCTGGAGAGTAGCCGTTCCATCCCCTGCTGGCTCATCATCAGCAAAATGATGTCGCTCTCTGCTCCACCGATCTGGAAGCCGACACTGCCGCCTTCCACCCTGACGCCCACCGGCCCCGTCCAGCCCTTGCCGTCCGGCATCCGGCACGTCGCAAACCCTTTTCCAAACTTCGCGGCAACAATGAAGCCGCCCTTCTTCATTCCAGGTACAACGATCGCGCACTGCGCCTTCGCAAATAGGTCTTGGGGGATACCCTTGTCCGCCGCACCCATAATCTCAGACAAAACTTCAGTTGCCGCGTTGAGTCGTTTGGTTTCCGCTTCGCCAGCCCACAGGAGTGACGTTATAGTCGAGAACAACAGTAGCTTGTGCATGGAGTACTAACTCCAAGCCTACTCCGAATCAGCCGAGCAGTCCGCCATGCCCCAGGCACGCGATCTCCCAACCCGATACCCGATACCGCGCCAGCATCGGCGGCAGCACCAGATCCACCACATTCGACTTCGCACTGCGGAAGCAGCCCGGCGCCGAAAGCACGGGAATGTCGTCCTTATACCCCAACAACAACAGCGTACCCGGCTCCACCGGAGCCAGAAACCGCTCCAACTGGCAACCCGCGTTCACCATCGCCCGTCCCACCACATCCTCCGGCCCCGCCGGCGCTGTCGTCGACGCCACCAGTACCACCGTCGGCTGTGCGCGCAGCAGATGGCCCAGCGCCTTGCTCAATGATGCCTCGTCCTCCACCGCCGCCAGCGAGAAACGCGGTGTAATGCCGTAGCGGTCCAGCCGCTGCTTCATGATGTTTTCAAACTGCTGCCGCGCCCGGTCGCCCGCGCATGGATCGGAATACAAGATCGCCACGGACGGATCACGCAACGGCCGCGCCTGCAGGATCGGACCCCGTTCCCGAATGATCGAAAGCACCGCCTCCAGTTGCTGCTGAGAAACGGCGAACGGCGCGCTCTTGATGGTAGCGAGCCGCTCGCCGGCGCGGACGAAAGAAAAATTCACCGGCGTCGCGATCACTACCGACGCCGTGCAGTTGATCTGCTTCAGTAATTCGTCATCCACCAGCACCGAGCAGTCCTCGGTGGCAAACAGGTTCGCCCTGCCGCCAGCCGCCAGCCGGATCTCCACCGATCCACACCCTACCAGCGCGGCTACTTGCGTCACCGCATCGTCTTCCGGGATCTCGCCTTCGTCCAGCTCGGTCACCCAAACCTTCTGCATGCCCTCGGTCTCCAGCAGCAGCACGTCCTCCTCGCTCACCAGGTGGCCTTTCGCCAGAAGCTTCTTGCCGCCCGGGCGAAAGATCGTGCAGCAGAGAATCCTGCCGTGTGCTTCCCGGACATTGACGGTCTGAGCGCGCATCCCACTCTCCTGGAAGTCCATTCTGTGGAGCTTCACTCGATTAGTGCGGACGCGTCAAAGATTCTCTCAGTTTTATTCAGTAAAGACTAATTCCTGCGAAATACAGGAATTTGCACCAGCGTGTCATCCACAGTGCCCCTGGCCCCCGCCAACACCGATGCCCCGGCCTTCAGCGGCTTCAGCACTGCGATCTCATCACACGCCTGGAACTTCGGACACCGCAGGCAATCCTTCCACGCTTTGAGCGGCAATTCCCCACGATCCACCTCGGAATATCCCATTTTTCGAAAGAAGCCCGGTACATACGTGAATGCAAACAGAATGTCCAGATCGAAGTCGCGTGCCTCCTGCTCCAAAGCCTCCATCAGCAAGCTCCCCGCGCCCGTCCCTTTCGATTTCGGATCCACCGCCAGCGATCGCACCTCCGCCAGCGTCGGCCCGTAAAAATGCAGCGCTGCGCACCCCACCAGCCTCTCCCCGTCGTACAGCACTGTGAAGTCCCGAATCCCCTCCGACAGCTCAAACTCATTGCGCGGCAGCATGATGCCCTGTCGCGCATAGTCGTTGATCAATTGCAGTATCGCCGGGATGTCCCGCATCGTCGCTTTCCGGCGCGTCATCCGCCCACCTCCCCCTCCGCCATCATCCGCGTCCCCACGGCCTCGCCCGCCAGTAGCCGCTCAATGATCCCCGCCGCCGCGCCAGGCGCAATCACCACTTCCTTCACCCCGCCCGCCAGCGCCGCACGCGCCGAGTTTAGCTTCGCCTGCATCCCGCCTGTCGCCGCACCGGATTCAATCAGCCCCCGCGCTCCGCCGGCCGTCAGCACGGAAAGCGTAGCCCCACTGCCATCACGCACGCCGTCCACATCGGTCAGAAACAGCAACCGCTCCGCCCCGTACCCCGTCGCGCACGCCACCGCCATCTGATCCGCGTTGACGTTGTACACATTCCCCTGCCGGTCGCCCGCTACGCACGCCACCACCGGCAAGAACCCACCCTGCGCCAGCAAGTCCAGCACCGCCGGATTCGTCCGCACAATCTCGCCCACCGCGCCCAACGCGGGATCCATCTGCCGCGCCTCGGCCAGCGCCGCATCAATCCCGCTAATTCCCACCGCCGCCGCCCCCGCTGCCACCAGGCTCGAAACCAGTTGCTTGTTCACCGAGCCCGTAAACACTTTCAACACCGCGTCAATTACATCCGGCGACGTCACCCGCAGCCCGTTCACAAACTTCGATTCCACCCCGCGCTCTTTCAGATACTGCGTCATCTGCTTCCCGCCGCCGTGCACCACCACGGCCTGCACACCACGCCCCGGCAGCGCCGCCAGTTCCCGCGAGAGCCCCGCCAGCGACTCAGGATTGTCCACCAGCGTGCCGCCCAATTTGATCAGCACCTTCATAGCAGACCCTCCGTCTCCCCGTACCCCATCATCAGGTTCATGTTCTGAACGGCCTGCCCGGCGGCGCCCTTCACCAGGTTGTCAATGCATGCCACAACCACCGCCCGGCCCGTCTTCTCATCCAGCCTCACGCCAATGTCACAGAAATTCGTCCGGTTCACGCCTCGCAGGTCCGGCATCGCGCCCACCGGATACAGCCTCACAAAAGGCTCCTTGCCATACGCCGCCAAATAGACGTCCAGCAACCCCTGCGTGTCCTTCAATCCCTGCGCGCGGAAATAGATCGTCTCCAGGATACCCCGGTCAATCGGGATCAGCTGCGCCGTGAAGCTGAACTCGTGCTCCTCCAACCCCGAGTTCATCAACACCTCCGGAACATGACGGTGGTTCAGGATCGAATATGCCGAAAAGTTCTCCGTCACCTCACAGAACGAAGTCTTCAAGCTCGCCTTCCGCCCCGCCCCGCTCACCCCGCTTTTGGCGTCGCACACAATCCCCGCCGCCCGGTCGATCACGCCCGCCGCCACCAAAGGTTGCAACGCCAGGCTCGCCGCCGTCGGATAGCAACCCGGATTGGATACCAGCCTCGCTCCCGCCACCGCGCTGCGATGCAGTTCCGGTATCGAATACACCGCGCCAGGCAGCAAGCCCGGAGCCGTGTGCTCCTCCTTGTACCAGTGCTTGTACGTCTCCGCCGTGCCCAGCCGGAATGCCCCGCTCAGGTCCACCACCCGAATCCCCTCCGGGATCAGCTTGGCGGCCAAATCCATCGAAACCTCCGGCGGAGTCGCCAGCATCACCACCTCGATACCGGCCTCCAGAATCGCCGCCGGCGTGCAGGCGATGCGCGCCAGTCCGGGCCGGTTCAGCGGCCGCGGCGCCTCGCTGGACTCCGCCCGATGCTCTAGCAGCCACGGCGTCGTGCGCGGATGCGCTGCCAGTATCCGCTGCAACTCCACTCCGCTGTATCCACGAAAACCGACGATTCCGACGTGCATGGTCATGAGTCCGCCCGGACCTCCCGCAATGGCTAATTATACATTGCTATGAATAATTATACCATGTGGCCGTGAATGACTCAGTCCCCGGATCCACCTCGATCGCCTCGCCGGACACGCGCGCCTTCGCCCCCTGCACCGTGCCAACCAGCCGGCCTCCCAACACCGCAGGCAGCCGCAGCGCGCCCGGAGCCGGACCCCGCCCGCGCCGGTACGTCAACCGCCAGCCCCGCCGCTCCGGAGTCAGTTCCATGTCCAGCACGCCAAAGCGCGTCGGCGTCCCCCGCACACGGAACGGCTCGCCAAACGCCAGATCCGCCTTGCCGACGCCCGCCAGCAGTCGCAGTGCCTGTCCGTCCTCCATCGCCAGCATATGCCGCAGGTACAGCACGCACTCGGCGCTGGCCCAGTTGTGCGGCATATCGCCGACATAGCCCGCCACCGAGGAGCCCCGCACCGGCTGCTCCTCCCGCCAGCAGTACAGCGGCGAGGCGTGATTCAGAAAGCCCACAAACGTCTGGCGAGCCCAAACCAGGTCGCCCGCCCACAAGTAGGCGTGAGCCGCAAACGCCGCGTTATACGTCCACAGCCCGCCATGCGGCAGCCACCCGGTCTCAATCGGCACATCCTCCTGCGTACACGCCTTCATCAACTCCATGTGGCCCTTCACAACGGCGTGCCCCGCCTCGAACTCCACGCCCGGATAGATCGCCTGCGAGAGCGCCCACTGCGCCGTCTGCGGCCGCGGCCTCTCCCACTCGCTGCGCTGCCACGCCGGGTCTTCCTTCATCACCATCGGCAGGTAATCAAACCCCGCCGCATGACGCACCATCTCTCGCCCCACCGCCGCATCCAGGCCCGCCCTCAGTTCACTGTGGAAACGGCCCAGCTCTTCCATCCCCGGTTGACCCGCCGCCGCCCGCAACCCCGCCAGCGCCCACAGCGTGTTGGTCAGCTCATAGCCTTTCGTGAACCCGCCATCCGCGAATCCCGGTACGATCAATCCTCCATGCGCCGCATCCTGCCTCGATCGCAGAAACGCTGCCGCCCGTCGAATCGCCGGCGCCAACTCCCGGAACGCAGTCCAGTCCTGGGACAACTCGCACTGCCGCACCGTCGAGAACATCGCGATCGCTGCGTCCTTGTAGTGCTCCGGACCCCCGCCCGCGTCCAGCGCGCCGTCCGCCCGCTGGTAGGTCCACGTCGTCCTCAGCCCCTCCAGAGCATCTTTCTCATATCCCAGATACCGCGCGGATTCCAGTATGAAATGCCCGTCCACCACCCACAGCCCGCGATAGCACGTCGGCCCCACCTGAAATGTCAGCCGCCCCTGCCTCGCCTCCCGCGCCTGCAGGATGTTCCGCCCGCAGGCCCGCAGGAAGTTGTCGTACGGCTTGGGCAGTTGCCACTCCACGCCCGCGCCAAACGGGCTCCACGCCCGCCACCACGCCCGCACCTCCGCCAGCAGGCTCTGCGCCTCCCCGGGCAGCAGCTTCTGTCCCTGTTGCGGAAACCGCAGCAACACCGCCGTCCCGGCCGCGTTCAGAGGCAGCACCAACTGCCACGCGTGGCCCATGTTCCGCAGCGAAGCCTTGCGGTCCAGTGTCAAAAACGCCGCGTCATCCAGTGTCGCCGACTGGCCCTCCACCCGCAGCCGCGCCCGCGTGTGTACCGTAATCAAAGGGATCGCAGCGCTCGCAGTGGTGAGAATGACATTGTCCACCCGCCCCTCGCCCGCCCGGTTCGTGGCAAACGTGATCAGGGCCAGCGCGCCTCCGCGAGGCCCCTCCAGCCGCGTCGTCACCACAGGCACGCCCGGCGCGTCCAGCGTCTGCCGCACCACAGGCCTCTCCTCCATGCCCTGCAGCCCAAACTCCACAATCGTCGGGTAGAAGTCGGCGCCCTTGCGCCCCGGGTTGCCGTACAACAGCCGGCCCCGCTGGTCCACCAGGCTCTTGTAAGGGTCATCCGGAAAGCAGTATGTCGCCTGATGTTGCAGCGGCGAATACCGGAAATCAATTCCGACGGGCGCTACCGCCGGCGCCAGCCCCGCGCCCGCCGCCAGTTGCAGACAGTTGCGCCGGCTCAAAGTGAGGGCATGAACATCATCCATCGGAGCCTCCCTGTGGGCGCTACGCCCGCCAAATCGTCCGCAACACCGTGGATCCCGTAGGCCGAACAATCTCCACCACCACCCGCCCGATCTTCGTCTCCACAAACCGCACTTTGCTCGTGTGCGCGCTGCCCGGCTTCAGATCCGGCAACGCCGTCACCACCTGCTCCATCGGCAGATCGCCAAAGGCATACACTGTCCAACGAAGCTGATATCCCCGCAGCGTGTAGGCTGGGATGAGCGATCGAGTCTTCACAGACGCGCTCCACTCGCCACCCTCCCGCGTCACCGTGAACGTCTCCACCGGGCTCGACTCCCGCCGCAGCGCCTCGTAGCTCGGCTTCTTCTCGCCATACACGTCCACCACGCCATGCACCCGCTGCTTCATCACACCCTGGCCCTTGTCGCCAATGTGAGTCCGGTAGTCGTTGTAGCAGAAGAAGATCAGTCCGCCCACCAGCGGATCCTCCCGGTACACCGCGTCGTGCGATTCCAGCACCTTCACCCGCCGCTCATCACTCGTCGGATTCTTCGGATCGCACTCGCACAAGCCGTACTCGCTAATCACAATCAACTTGTTCGGATACACCGCCCGGATCTTCCGCAACGCCTCCCTCACCGAGCTCGCATCCCCTCCATACCAGCTCTCGTAATACTCATTCCACTCCAGAATGTCCATCTCGCCCGCCACATCCCCACGAGGGTCCGCGTGCAAGGTATTCGACGCATACGAAAGCAACCGCTGCCCATCCAGCCGCCGCGCCTCTTTGTACATAGCCTGCGCAAACTGCTTCGCCGGCGGATTCGCCCCGCCAATCTCGTTGCACAGCCCCCACGCGAAAATGCACGGATGATTCCGGTTCTGCGCGATCATCTCCCGCAACTGCTCCAGTCCGTTCTGCAGGATCGCCGGCGCCGTCGTCCCCGTCATGCCCCTCCACGTCGCCGGACCCCACGTCGGCACTTCCAACTGCATCAGCATGCCGTTCCGGTCGCACCAGTCCAGCAACCGCTTGTCCTGCATCCAGTGCACCCGCGTGAAGACGCAGTTCAGCTCCTTCATGTCCCGGTGATCGTGCTCGATCCACTCCACCGGCTCCGCCATGCCAAACTGCGGATGGCTCCCCGCCATGCGCTCCACACCCATCAGATGGACCCGCTCGTCATTCAAATGGAAGTACCCGTCCTTCACCTCAAACCGGCGAATCCCAAACGATTCCTCTACCGAGTGCCCCCCGGCCGTCACCCGCACCCGGTAGAGATTCGGATGGTCAAAGTGCCACAGCTTGGCCTGCTCGATCCGCGCCGCCGGCAGTCTCACGGTTTCCGTCTTGCCGGCCCCAACCTCAGTCGCCGTGGAACTGTGCGCCACCGCCAGTCCCGTCGCATCGTCGATGACCTCCACGTCCACCACCAAACGCGCCGATCTCGTCCCCTTGTTCCGCAGCACTGCCCGCAGGCCCACCACTCCGCGCCCGCCCGCCGCCTCCGGAGCCGCGTCTACCTCCACTCGTTCGATGTAAAGCGCCGGAGTCGCGTGCAACCACACCGGCCGGTAGATCCCCCCATCGGGCGTCCAGTCATAGCTGTTGTTGCGCGGCAGCATCCCGTCGAAGAACGAGTTGTCCACCTCCACCGTCAGTTCGTTCTCTTCGCCAAACTTCAGCGCATCCGTCACATCCAGCGTGAACGCTGTATAGCCCTTGCCAATGTGCTCCCCCACCGCTCGCCCGTTTACCGCCACCCTCGCCGTGTGGTACACACTCTCAAACTCTACCCTCACCGCCCCGCCCTTCCACGCGGCAGGCGCAAAAAAAAGGCGCCGGTATGACGCCTTTCCTAAATGATTCACGCTGGAGGAATCCACCTGCCAGGTGTGCGGCACGGTGATCTTCCTCCAGCTCTCCTCCCTACCGATTCGAAACGCCCACTCCCCATTCAATGAAATCGCGCCGGCCGCTCCACGGGCCGCGATGCTTGCTGCGCCGTCAGCCAGTCCCGCGGTTGCCGCCAGTCCGGCCGCCTGGTTGAAAAACGTGCGCCTGGTTCCGGGTGTCATGCGAAACAGACTATCAGGTCTGTTTCCTGTTGCCCAGCCTTTCCGGAGTGCCTAGTTCTCGCCCTTGGACAGCACGCCCAGGCCCTGCGAGCCCCAGTCTGCGCCAGTCCCCCATACCATGCCTGTACCCCACACCATCCCGGTGCCCCAGACCATACCGAAGCCCTCCGTGCCGGAGGTGCCCCACACCATGCCCGTGCCCCATACCATTCCGGAGGCATTGACCACGTTCGTGCCCCACACCATTCCGGTACCCCACACCATGCCCGTGCCCCACACCATGCCCGTGCCCCACACCATGCCGTCCGGGAAGACAACGTTGACCGTCTGGCGCTTTGCGTCATACACCGCGTTGGGCGATACCGCCAATACACCCGCCGGTAGTACTTCGCTGCTCCGCAACGCCGCAATCAAGTCCAGGTATCCCGCACCCACAGTGAAGAGATCGTACTGACTGGTGAAGCTCTTTGCCGAGACCGGGTCAAAAGCGAAACTCGAATTCGGGAACGTCTTCGCCGCCGTCTTCATCAGCCGCGCCTTCACCTGATCTGGCGTCAAACTCGGCTCCTTATCTAGCAGCACCGCCACCGTGCCGCTCACCACTGCCGCCGCCATCGACGTTCCGCTCAGCATGAAATGCGCTGGTTTGATGAAGTTCTCAGGATACAGCTTCTCCAGCGTTGTCTTGTTCCTGCCGTCCAACGAGACAATGCGGTTGCCCGGCGCCACCAGGTCAGGCTTCACCACATGATCCAGCAGCGTCGGTCCCTTCGAACTGTAGCTGGCGATCTGATCGTCCGCGCGTGTCACCGTCGCCATCGTCTTCATGGCGCCCACCGTCAGCGCCAGCGGATCGTTCGCCGGTGAGCCGATGGTGGCGTAGCCTTGCGTCCCCGCCGTATTGTTTCTGCCTTCATTGCCGGCAGCAACCACCACCACAATCCCACTCTGCCAGGCCGCCTCCACCGCCAGACACAGCGGATCGCGCGTATAGCTCTCAAAAACCGGACGGCCCAGTGAGAGATTGATGACGCGGATGTTGTACCGGTCTTTCAATTGGATCGCCCGCAGGATGGCCTGGATCACATCCGAATCCTTTCCGTGGCCTTCGCTGTCCAGGACCCTCAGGCTGACAATTGAGGCCTGCGGAGCAATCCCTTTGTACTTCCCGTTGGAGCTCTGCCCGTCCGCCGCGATGATTCCGGCAACATGGACTCCATGGCCATACTGGTCCTCCGTGCCGCCATTGACAAAAGTTTCTTCGTATACGATCCGGTCCTTGAGGTCGGTTACCTTCGAAACGCCACTGTCGATCAGCGCCACGCCTACCCCACGTCCGGTCCATCCGTACTGCCAGGCCCAGTTCGCGCCCACGCTGGGCGCCGTCACGTCCATCGTTCCCACCACCGGGCGGTCTGGCGTGATGAACTCGACGTCGGGATCGTCGGCAATCTCCCGCAAACGGTTCGGATTCACCGAATAATGGCTGGATCGGATCTGTGGCAAATCATTCTTCCAGTGCGCGCCCCTGTTCTCCGCGTTCGATTTCTGAGTGGTTCCGGGCGTTCGAACATACTGAACGATTATGTCGGTCTCCCCCGCACTCATGGCCGCGTTCAGGTCCGTGGAATACTTCGGATGAGACGGTTGACCCCAAACTGTGGCCATTGCGGCCAGGAATACGAAAAGCACAGTTAGACAGAAACGCGACTTCATCTTCAGTTAGCTCCTTCGACTGGTACTCATAGCGCTAGCAATTCGCGGTCGCCCAAAGGACCCCTGTTTATGCCTGTTCTTTTGCCAGGTACTTTGTTCCAAACCGGCTAGAGCGCGTCATGCTGAGACACACCCAACCCTTTCCTCTATCGGCCGGAAAGCCCAATCTGTACAGGGGGCTATCCTGGAGAAGCCAATCTACCGATAATGAATCAGTTGCATTTTGTGCAAAAAGAGCTCTAGTCTGGAGTACGCACCCCCATGTCCCCCGCAGCTCGCCGCTACATAGCGACCATCATCCTCGTGGGTGCCTTGGTGCTGGGCGTCGAACTTACCAAGCTAAATCTGCAGGATCCGCTCCAGTTTCTCGTCCTCACCGTCGTGGCAATGCTGGCTTCCCGCCTCAAGGTCTCGCTGCCCGGCGCTACCGGCACAATGTCGCTCTACTTCCTCTTCGTGCTGATCGGCATTGTCCGGCTCCCGCCCGCGCAAACTCTGATCCTGGCCGAGGCTGCCACTCTGGTGCAATGCTTCTGGGGCGCCAAACGCCGGCCGGGCTGGGTTCAGGTCCTCTTTAACGTGGCCGCCGCGTCGCTCGGCGTCACCGCCGCCCAGGCCGTCTTTCAGTGGCCGCTCCTCGTCGAATACGGTGCCCAACTGCCCCTCCGCCTTGGGTTGGCATCACTCTTCTTCTTCGTCGCCAACACCGCGCCCGTCGCCGTCGTCATCGCACTCACGGAAGGCAAAGACTCCGGCGCCGTTTGGCGGGAATCCTGCTTCTGGTCGCTCCCTTACTATCTGGTCGGCGCTTCCATCGCCTGGCTCTACGATGTCACCAGTCGCTGGTGGGGTTGGGAATGGGCACTTCTCGTCCTTCCCCCCATGTTCCTGCTCTACCGCTCCTACCGGCTATACCTGGATCGCTTGGAGAGCGAAAAGGTGCATGCCCAGGATATGGCCGCCGTCCACCTGCGCACCATCGAGGCCCTGGCTCTGTCCATCGACGCCAAGGATCACAATACCCACGAGCATCTCCGTCGTGTGCAGATCTATGCCCTGGAGCTGGGCAAAGCGCTCAAGTTGAATGAGTTGGAGATTGAAGCCCTCCGCACCGCCTCCGTCCTACACGACATCGGCAAGCTCGCAGTCCCCGAATACATCATCTCCAAGCCCGGCAAACTCACCCCCGAAGAGTTCGACAAGATGAAGCTCCATCCTGAAATCGGGGCCGATATTCTGGAGCGCGTGCAGTTCCCCTATCCCGTGGCGCCCATGGTGCGCGCCCACCACGAAAAATGGGATGGCAGCGGCTATCCTCACCGCTTGTGCGGCGAAGACATCCCGATCGGCGCCCGCATCCTCGGCGTCGTCGATTGCTTCGACGCCCTCGCGTCGGACCGGCCCTACCACCGCGCCCTCCCCCTCGAGGAGGCCCTCGCCTGGGTTGTCAAGGAGTCCGGCCGCAGTTACGATCCGCAAATCGTCGAGATCCTTCGCCAGAACTACCTCCAGTACGAACAGAAAGCGCAGCTCGCTGTTCGCGAAATGGATCAGATTGCGATCTCCATCCCAACCCGGAGCTCCAATCCCGCCGCCCCTGGCGCCGGCTTCGAGGTCGCCGCTGAGGGTCCTCGCGAGGGCACCGCCGGCTTCCTCACCACCATCGCCACCGCCCAGCAGGAGGTCCGCGCACTTGTCGAGCTCACCGCCGAGCTCGGCCAGTCGCTCGGTCTCAACCAGACTCTCGACGCTCTCGCCGGACGCCTCAAGTCCCTCATCCCCTACGACACCCTCGCCATGTACCTGGTTCGCGGTGGCAAACTCGAATCGGCGTGTACCGCCGGCGACGAGGCTCCCATCTTCCAGACCCTGCGAATTCCCATGGGCCAGGGCATCTCAGGATGGGTCGCCGAAACCGGCCAGTCCATCATCAACGGCACCCCCAGTGTCGAGATGGGTTATCTCAACGATCCTGGCCTGTTCAGCCGCCTGGAATCCGCCCTCGCCGTGCCCCTCGAAGGCGACTCCGGCATCTGCGGTGTCCTCACCCTCTATCGCTCCGCCCGCGATGCCTTCTCCCGCGATGAACTCCGGCTGCTCCAGTCCGTAAGGCCCAGGCTCACCCGCGTGATCCAGGAGGCTGTCAAAGATCGCGAATCCGCCAGCGCCTCTGCCACCGATCCACTTACCGGCTTGCCCAACGGCCGCGCCATGCTTCTCCGCCTCCAGGATGAGGTCGATGCTTCCAGGCGCAGTGAATGTCGCGTGACTGTGCTGCTTTGCGATCTCGATGCTTTCAAAATAGTGAATGATCGTTTCGGCCATCTGAACGGCAACCGCATCCTCAGCCGCCTGGCCGGCGAAATCCAACGGCTCTGCGCGGCCGGCGAATTCGCCGCGCGAATGGGTGGCGATGAATTCGTCCTGGTCCTTCCTGCATTGGACCCCGCTGCTGTCGAACTGCGCATGCTGGATCTGGAAATTGCCGCCCGCGAGGCCGGCGCCGCCATCTGCAATGACCACTCCATCACCCTCAGCTCTGGCGCTGCCTCCTTTCCGGAGGACGCCGCCGGCGCCGAGGACCTCCTCGCTATCGCCAATCGCCGCGTGATGGAGAGAAAACGTGCCAAATCAGCGCCCAGGCCCTCTCTCCGCGTCGTTCGCATGCCGCCACCCGCTGGAGCCGCCGGATGAGGCTGGTCTGGCGCCTCCTCCTCACCCTGGCGGCCGGCGCCCTCCTTACCGCCCTCCTGGTCCGCACCGCGCCCGGCTACGGAGTCCATGAGCGCGATCTCGACATCCGTCGCAATGGCCCCACCCGCCCGCAACTATCCCTGCCCTGGTGGTACTCCCGCGAATTCCAGACGCCCATCCACCAGCTCGTCGCCCAGCGCGCCATGCCCACGGCATTGGCCGTCACCGGCGGCCTCGCCCTCGCGTGGCTCATCTCGCTCGCCTCCGCCCTCGCCTCAACCCGCTGGCCCAGCCGCGCCCTCCTGAATACCGCCTTCGTCGGCGCCATGCTCCTACAATGCCTGCCAGCCGGCTTGGTCGCCTTGCTCCTGCTCGTCTTCGGCTTCCGCGGTACCCCCGCCGTCGCCCTCGCACTAGCCCTCGCGCTCGGCCCGCGCGTCTGGCAAGTCAGCCGCGCCATCCTTGCCCGCGCCGCCTCCTCCCCCTGCCTGCTCCTGGCCCGAGCTCAGGGTTTCGGCCCCTGGCGTCTCATCGCCCGCCGCCTGCTGCCCCTCGCCGCCCCCGAACTGCGCGCCCTCGGCGCCGTCAGCGTCACCCTCGCCATCAGTCTCGCCATTCCCCTCGAGACCATCCTCGACGTCCCAGGCCTCGGCCAACTCGCCTGGCAGGCCGCGCTCTCTCGCGATCTGCCCCTCCTCGTCCAATTGATGACCCTTGTCACTCTCGTCGTCGTTGTCGCTGGCGAACTCGCCCGGAGCAAGTCCGCATGAAGTTCGCCGCCGCCATCGTCCTCCTGCTCCTCTCCCTCGCCGCCCTCACCGGCCCCTGGATCGCGCCCGATGGCGGCCAGATGCAGTTTCGGGATCACATCAATGAGCCGCCCTCGCCCCAATTCCCCCTCGGCACGGACCCGCTCGGCCGCGACCGCTTCGCCCGGCTCCTCAGCGGCGCTCGCATCTCTCTCCTGCTCGCCCCCGCCGCGGCCCTGCTTGCCGTCCTCCTCGGCGCACTCATCGGGATCGCTGCCGGCCTTCGCCCCGGCTGGCTGGCCCACTTGCTCTCGGCCGCCTGTGACCTTACCCTCGCGCTCCCCTGGTTCTTCCTCCTGCTCACCCTCCGCGCCCTCATCCCCATCGACGTCGCACCCGCAGTCTCGCTTCTGGTGACCTTCGCCCTGCTCGGCCTGCTGGGCTGGGCCGGCCCGGCCCGCGTCGTCCAGGCCGGCGTCCAGGATACCCTCCGCTCCCCCCGGATCCTCGCCCTCCGCGCCCGTGGCGCCGCTCCCCTTAGGGTTCTCACCCGTCACCTGCTGCCGGAACTCGCTCCGCTCCTCGCCGGACAGTTCCTCGCGCTGGCGCCCGTGTTCCTGCTGGCCGAAGCAAATCTCGGCCTACTCGGCCTCGGCGTCTCGGAGCCCATGGCAAGTTGGGGTAACCTCTTGAAGGAACTCGAATCGGTCGCCGTCGCCGGTCCCGCCGCCCTAGTCCAATCCTGGTGGATGCTGGCGCCTCTGGCCTGCTTGCTGCTCTCCACCGGCAGCCTCTTTATTCTTGCCCCCAGGGAGATCACTCCATGAGTCATCTGGTCGGATTGCTCGCGATCCTCCTGTTCGCGCCGCCCCCGGCGCCGCAACGCGGCGGCGAGCTTCGCCTCGCCGTGCAAGCCGAGCCCAGGTCGGCAGATCCCCACATCGCCGCCGACGAGCCTTCCGAGCTCCTCGCCTACCTCACCCATGGCGTGCTCGTCCGCATAAACCGCCTCACCCAGCAGTCCGACGCCGAGCTCGCGCAATCCTGGAAATCGAGTCCCGACGGCAAGTCCATCGTCTTTTCCCTTCGTCCTACCGTGAAGTTCTCCGATGGCGCCGCCGTCACCTCCGCCGACGTCTGCTACAGCCTGGCCCGCATTCTGGAGCCCAAACTCGACGCACCCAACGGCGACTCCCTCCGCGGCGTCGCCGGTGCCGTTCGCTGTGCCCCCGAAAAGAACCGCGTGACCATTATTTTTGAAAAACCGCTTGCCTCGGCCGAACGCTGGTTCGACGGCATAGCCATTCTCCCCGCCTCCGGCAAAGAGAAGATCGGCGCCGGCCCCTTCCAGATCAGGGAGTGGCAACCCGGAGCCTTCATCACACTGGAGCGCAACCCCCACTACTGGCAGCGGGACGCCGCCGGAGCCGCTCTGCCCTATCTGGACGGCGTGCGCCTCGATGTTCAGCGCAACCGCGATCTGGAACTCATGCGCTTCGAAAAGGGAGAGTTCCACCTCATCAACAACCTCGATCCCGATAGCTATGACCGCCTGCGCGCCAAAGGCGGCAACTCTGCCATCTCCCTCGGCGCGTCCCTGGATACTGAGCAGATGTGGTTCAACCAAAGTCCCGCCGCCCCTATCCCGGACTCCAAAAAGGGTTGGTTCCGCACCACCTCGTTCCGCCAGGCCGTCTCCCTCGCCATCCGTCGCGAAGACCTCGCCCGTGTCGTCTACCGCGGCCACGCCACCCCCGCCGCAGGCCCTGTCTCCCCCGCCAACCGGCTCTGGGTCAACACCAGCCTCAAGGCCCCCACAGCCAACCCGCAGCAGGCCCTCGCCCTCCTCCGCCGCGAGGGTTTCACATTCTCCGCCGGCGTCCTCAAAGATCCGCAAGGCCGCCCGATCGAGTTCAGCATCATCACCAACGCCGGCAATAAAAGCCGGGAACGCATGGCCGCCATGATCCAACAGGATCTCGCCGCCATCGGTATCCAGCTCCGCTTCGCCCCGCTGGACTTCCCCTCGCTCATCGAGCGCATCACCAGGACTTTCGATTACGACGCCTGCCTGCTCAGCGGCGTCTTCTCCGACCTGGACCCCAACGGCGCCATGAACGTCTGGCTCAGCTCCGCCGCCACCCACCAGTGGAATCCCAATCAGAAATCGCCGGCCACCCCCTGGGAGGCCGAAATCGACAAGCTCATGCAATCCCAGGCCCTCGCCATGGACCCCGCTGTCCGCAAGCGGGCCTTCGACCGGGTCCAGGCCATCGTCGCCGAGCAGGCCCCCTTCATCTATCTCATCTATCGCAATTCGATGGTCGCCGTCTCCCCGCGCCTCCGCGGCGTTCAGCCCGCCCCCGTGCGACCGCAGGTCCTCTGGAACGTCCCCCGCCTCTACCTCCAAAACTAATGGCGGACGCTCAACCACCCATGGAATCAACTCTCGTCCGCTCGTGCCTTACCGTCAACTACACTGGCAAGCCCGCCGTCCTTCGCAATCTCACCCTCGATATCCAATCCAACGAGATCTTCGGCCTGGTCGGCGAAAGCGGCGGCGGCAAGTCCACCTTCGCTCTCGCCCTGCTCGGACTCCTCCACCCCGCCCTCGCCACACTGTCCGGCACCCTCACCTTCCAGCACCACGACCTCCTCACCCTGCCGGACCGCGATTTCCGCCGCCTCCGCGGCCGTGCCATCACCTACGTCCCCCAAAGCCCCATCGCCTCCCTCAGCCCCCGCCTCTCCGTCGCCGCCCACCTTCGCGAGGCCTGGCTCATCCACGAACCCAGCCACAGCGCA
Source organism: Paludibaculum sp. (assembly GCA_036504135.1). Lineage (GTDB taxonomy): Bacteria > Acidobacteriota > Terriglobia > Bryobacterales > Bryobacteraceae > Paludibaculum. Next base: position 125,863 of record DASXVP010000025.1, on the reverse strand, counting down.
GACTGGCGCCAACCCAGTCTCGCCGCTCTCCAATCCGCCCAACTGCCCACCGAGCCCGCCTTCCTCGATCTCCGCCCCGCCGCCCTCAGCGTCGGCATGGCCCAGCGCCTGCTCATCGCCATGGCCATCCTCCACAAACCCGCACTCCTCATCGCCGACGAACCCACCAGCGCCCTTGATCTCATCCACCAGTCCGCCGTCCTCGATCTCTTCCGCACCCTCCGCGACACCCTCGGCGCCGCCGTCCTTCTCATCACGCACGACCTCCACGCCGCGGCCATCTGCCACCGCGTAGCCGTCTTACATGAAGGATCCATCGTGGAGCAAGGCCCGCCCGCCAAGCTCTTCCATCACCCCGAGCACCCCTACACCCGCGCTCTCACCTCGGCCCGCAGGTGATCCAGCAACTCCCGCGCCGCCCGCTGCGATGCCACCTTCTTCGAAGGCCCCTCGGCCCGTGCCGTGAAGTCTTTCCCGATCCGCGCCTCCACTGTGAACATCCGCTCGTGCTCCGGCCCCGACATGTGAACAATCGCATACCGAGGTACCGGCAGCTTCCGTGCCTGCGCCAACTCCTGCAACGCGCTCTTCGAATCAATCGGCACCGGAGTCTCCTCCGGCTCGCCGTCCGGAATCACGCTCCACACGTGCCGCGCCAGAAATGCATCGCACGCCACCAGCCCCGCGTCCAGATAGATCGCAGCGATGATCGCTTCCACCGAATTCGCCAGCAACGCTTTTTTCTGCCGCCCGCCGTTGGTCTCCTCGCCCTTGCCCAGGCGTAGATGCGAGCCCACCCCCAGCCGCTTCGCCACTTCGTGCAACTGTACGGCCGATACCAGATGCGCCTTCAGCTTCGAAAGCTTCCCCTCCGGATACGTCGGACATCGCCGCACCAGATGATCGCTGGCCAGGAATCCCAATATCGCGTCCCCAAGGAACTCCAGTTGCTCGTTGTCCCGAGGCATCAGGCCCGCCTCCGGGTCCGGCGGCAATTCCACCAGCAGCGACTTGTGCGTCAGGGCGCGGAGGAGCAGAGCCCGGTTCGAAAATGTATATCCGAGCCGGAGCTCCAACTCCTCCAGAAAGTGCGCCTCCATGCTTCTGGCTACTTCTTCTCGGCCGCCTTGGCCCTGCCAATTTCCATCTTCAAATCCGTGGCAGCCTTCTTCACCACCGGCGCCGCCGTCGGATCCGCCAGCGCCTTGTCCAGAGCCGCGCTCGCCTCATCCCACTTCTGCACCTTCATGTTGCAGCTCGCCATCCGGACCATCGTCGCAGGATCAGGCTGCTGGGCATTCGCCAGCGCGATCCCCAGCTCAGTGGCGCACACATCGTACTTCTTCCGCACCAGAGCCGCCATGCCCATCGCTTCGTGCGCCTGCGCCGAGAAATCCTTCTTCGCCGAGTCCCACTGATCGTCCGGGATGCCAGGATTCGGCTTCGTCGCCGACGGAATCAGCTCCAGAGCGGCCTTGGCCATCTTGTCCGAGCGGCCCAGCTTCTCTTCCCGGTCCAGGTCAAACTCCTTCGTGCGCTGCGCCAGACCGGATGCGATCGTCAGCATCGCGCCAAAGTACTTCGGGTCCGTCTCCAGGCACTTCTCCGCGTACACAATCGAATTCTCAATGTCGCCCTTCTGCTGATAAGAGAACGATGCCACGTACAGCGCCGTCGCCTTAAACTCCGTCTCCGAGAACTTCGTCACCAGATTATTGGCCGCCGCGATGCGCGCGTCCGGATCCTGCGTCTGGAACAGCGCCATCAGGGCCTCCGCCTCCTTCTGGTTCGTCGGCTTAGGCACCTTCGCGTTGGATGTCTGGGCGCATAGCAGGCTCATTGAGACTGCCAGAGCCATCAGCAGATTGGTTAGAAAAGTACGTTTCATGGGTATTCCTCTGGTAGGTTTATGGTTTTTCCGGAACGGAAGGCTTCACGGCCGCCGGCTGGGCGGATAGCTCCTGCCTGGCTGCTTTCAATGCGCCCTCGGGGGCGCCTGCGACGGCTAGTGCCGCCTCATAATTCTTGCGGATCTCCTGGGGATCCGGATCCTGCATCGCGCGCGCCAGTCGCCCCAGATACACGTGCGTCCACGCACGCTCATACGGCTCTGGTTCCATCTCCAGCGTCCGCTGGAACATCTGCTCCGCCTGCTCGGGTTGCTTCTCGATCACCGCGATCCGCGCCAGCCCGAAATACGCTTTGGCCTGCATTACGCGCGGCGCGCCACTCGCCAGCAGCTTCCGGAACGCCTCTTTTGCCTCCGGCAGCTTTCGCTCTGTATACAGCTTCTCCGCGTCGGCCGCCGACTTCGCCGCCCCTGTCAGTTCCGGCGGCTTCACCTGATACTCCACCAGCCTCGTCTTCCGCGCCGCCTTCTCAGAGGCGAACTGCACCTTCTCGATCCGCTGGTCTTCCTTCTTCAGATCCATCGCTTCCACCATCGCCGGCAGGTACAGCCGCAAGGATTGCTCCTGCTTCTCATACAACTCCAGCGCCTCGTGGAAATACGCCGTCAGGATGAACCCTTCCGACATCGCCTGATTCACCTGCGCCACGCCGTCTCGCCGGTCCATCCGCGCTTCCACCGCCTTCACCAGGCACATCCCGGCCAGCAGCACAAAATCGTTCTTATAGGCCTCGTCCAGGATCGGTGAGGCCTGCGTCAGATCCCCAAGCCCCTTCTTCTTGTCCAGCGCCGCCGAGTTGCGGATCGCCAGCGGGTCCAGCAGGAAATGCAGATACGCGTGCCGGATGTCCGATACCCGCGGCTCCGCCGAGGGCGTCACCACCACAAAATACTCATCGCCAAACGACCGCGTGTGAACCTGGTTCGGCGCCCCCAGTAAATCCAAGTACACCAGAAACCGCCGCCCGCGCGAGCCCGACGTTGGATTCCGCAAATACGCGTTCGCATCAAAAATCGCCTGGATCACCGGCCCCTGGTAGCGCCGCAACTCCACATCGTAGTCCGCCTGCGCCTGTTTCCAGGCCTCGGCAATCCCGGCCTCTTTGTAAAACTCCGCCATCAGCGCCGAAAGCCCCTGCAACGCTATCGTGTCCGGCGGCATCTGGCTTGGGCCCACTCGCGGCTGAAATGCCGGCGGCCCGTCCACGCTCAACGCCCACGAGATGTACTGGCTCAGCTCCGCGCTCGCGTTCTCCGTCCGGTGGCTCAGGAAAAATTTCTTCAGCGCCGCCACCGAAGGTGGATTCTTCGCCGCCACATACGCCCGTACCGCCCCACGCAATCGATGGTTGGTCGGAGAGTTCATCTCGGCGTCATAGCCGGCGGAGTTAATCGCCGCCAGCACCGTGAACAGCCCCTCGTTGCCGTCCAGTTGATTCGCTTCCCCGCCGGGACGGTTCTGTCCTCCGGCCGGGAGCCAGAGGAGAGCGGAGGCCAATATGGAGAAGGCCAGGCGGCGCACGTCAGAGAAATCCAGTTTTCAGTGTACCGGATCTGTTACACGCCCGCGCCTCTCAAAGCTCCAGCAAATGCCCCATTCGCTTCTTTTTCGTCTTCAGGTACCGCGCGCTATGCCCCCCCCGCACCGCGTTGCACGGCACCCTCTCCGTCACCACGATCTCCCCCGCCTCCAGCGCCGCGATCTTCTCCGGGTTATTCGTCATCAGCCGCACCGCCTGCACCCCGAAATGCCGCAGGATCGCCCCCGGCAGCTGATACACCCGCAGATCCGCCTCAAATCCCAACTGCTCGTTCGCCTCAATCGTGTCCGCCCCGCCGTCCTGCAGCTCATACGCCCGCAGCTTGTTCAATAGACCGATCCCGCGCCCTTCCTTCTTCTCGTAGATCACCATCCCCCGGCCCTCGCCAGCAACAGTCTCCATCGCCAGCTCCAGCTGCGCCCGGCAATCGCACCGCAGCGAATGGAACACATCCCCCGTCAGGCACTGCGAATGGATCCTCACCAGCACCGGCTCCGGCGTCGTCACGTCGCCCATGACAATCACCACCGCCTCTTCCCGCTTCTCGCCGCGGCGTCCTTCGAAGCCGTGAATGCGAAAATGACCGTACTCGGTCGGGAAGTCGGCTTCCGCTACTTTTTTGACTTCGAAGGGAATAGGTTCGGGCATGGAGACGGGAGGTTCTATCTCTACTTTAGTACGGACGAGATAGGATAGGTCGGGAGGCGGATGGAAAAGCAGCTCATCACCCTGTTGATCAAGTTGGCCGCCGCGGCCTCCATCGCCAGCATCCTCGCGCGCTCGTCCCGCTTCCTCAATCTCCTCCTGCGCGAAGAACGCAACATGGCCGAGCGCCTCCAGCTCAGCGGCGGCATCTCCGCTTTCTGCGCCGCCGGTTCCAGCGTCCGCATCTTCACCCAGAGCTACGCCGCCGCCGATATGTGTCTGGAGGGCAGCCTCCTCGCCGGCATCATCGGGGGCTACGTCTCCGGCCTCATCACCGGCGTCCTCTGCTCCATCCCCGCCATGCTCGCCGGCGAGTACCTCTCCATGCCCCTCTACGCCGCCATCGGCGTCCTCGGCGGCCTGGTCCGCGACCTCGCCAACGATCCCGATGAAGTCTGGCGCTTCTCGCCCTTCTTCGATCTCAGTCTCTACCGCCTCATCCGCTACCCCGCCCACCGCCGCCGCAGCCTCTACCAGATGGCCGGCCTCCTCACCATTCTCCTCGCCGAACTGATGCGCTACACCCTCCTCACCCTTTTCGGTCCCGGCCTGCTCTTCACCCTCTACACCCCCCGCTCCGGCTGGGCCGACGCCGCCGTCTTCGTCGCCGCCATCTTCACAGTCTCCATCCCCATCCGCATCTGGGGCAGCGCCCGCAACGAGCGCCTTCTCGAAAATAAGGAGCGCCTCCTCGTCGAGGCCAAACTCCACGCCCTCAGCGCCCAGATCAACCCCCACTTCCTCTTCAATACCCTCAACACCGTCGGCTCCCTCATCCGCACCAATCCCGACAAAGCCCGCAAAGTCGTCTACCAGCTCTCCTCCATCCTCCGCCGCCTCCTCCGCAATACCGAAAACTTCACCCCCCTCCGCGAGGAGCTCTCCTTCATCAACGACTACCTCAATATCGAGATGACCCGCTTCGGCGACAAACTCAAATTCGTCCAGGAAATCGACGAATCCACTCTCGATTGCCAGATCCCCGCCATGCTCCTCCAGCCCCTCATCGAGAACAGCATCAAGCACGGCCTCTCCCCCAAAGTTGAAGGCGGCACCGTTCGCCTGGAAAGCCGCTACGAACGCCGCCCCGAAGGCCTCCGCCTCCTCCTCTCCGTCGCCGACGACGGCATCGGCATCGACGACGCCCGCCTCCGCTCCATCCTCGAACAGCCAGGCATCGGCGTTTCCAACGTCAACGAGCGCCTCCTCGTCCTCTTCGGAGCCAACTACCGCCTCAGCGTCACCTCCCAACTAGGAGAAGGCACCCGCACCACCATCGAACTCCCCGCCTAATTCGGGGACGGTCTACTCAATTCCCAATTGTTTCGCCCCCCACCCGATGCAACCTGTTGCCCCTCCACTCCGTCATACTGGGTGTTCCGGGACTTTGTTGTATCCCCTAGGAGGCAGCCATGATCAAGCAGTTATCTTCTCTCGCACTGGCGGCCGCGCTCGCCGCCCCCATCGCCCTCGCCGACCGCGCCGATCGTGCCGACCGCTCCCGCGCCGAAACTGAGCGTCTCGTCACCCACATCCCCATCACCGACGAGGCCCGCGCCCTCGTTCGCTCCCAACTCGTCCGCAACGGCCCCGGCGTGCGCGCCGGAAAGACAATCACACGCAGCGCCACCACGGACCAGCAGGCGCAGCAGGCGCAAGCGCCCGGCGTCATCCAGGTCAATCTCTTCGACAGTGCCCGCGAGTCCTATTTCGTGGTGACCCAAACGATTCCCGTTGGCAGCACAATTCAGGCGTTTATCGCTCAGCCCGACTTTAAACAGGAATGGGGCCTGGACGCCCTCCGCGTCACCGGCGACCTCCTCCCGGGCTACTCTCTGACTCTCCCAGGCATCCGCACTCTCGGCGATTTCTGGCAGATGGGCCTCACCACCTATTGGGTTGTTGTCACCGACCCCAACGGCAACTTGTCCATGTCCAATACAGACTTTGGCACTCAAGGCTTCTACCGCAATGCCAGCGACACCAGCTATATGGTGCCCGGCATCAACTCCTGGCTGGAATTCACCAATGGCAGCGGGGCGACGATCGTCGAAATCAAGGGCCGCTTCGTAACCGGTGGCCGCACCGAAGTCGTTTTTGAAGACATCGTGGCGCCTCAGGACGCGATCCAGGTGATCGATTCCAGCACCATCCAGGTCAACCTCAGCCTCGTGCCGAATTTCGATCTGACGCTAATGAAGACCTATCTCCTGACTGTCGGCCAGGCCGCTTGGACTGACTCCTTCCCCTTCCGCCACACCCCGTACTAACCCGGGCTGTAGGGTTCAGTGAATTAGCTCGCTGGAATGTCCGCATGGGGGCCGATCCTCGCCCCCAGCCGGCACCGCCTCCGTCCACTGGACCGAACGGATCGAATCGACCCCGAAACTCCACCCACCCCCGCGGGGTTATCCTAAATATCAGGATTGGTGTAAGTAAATTGCGCTGGATACTCGCCCTCTGTCTCGCCACCGCCGCCTTCGCCCAGGACATCGTCCCCGGCCGCTATATCCTGGAGCTCACCGGCGACCCCGCCATCGTCCACAAGGACCGTGCCCGCCGCCGAGTTGAGATCCAAACCGAGCAGCAGTCCCTCGAACGCGCCCTCCGCACCCGCCGCGCCACCGTCCGCGCCCGCGTCGATACCGTCGCCAACGCCCTCATTGTTGACGCCCCCAATGCCACCGGCCTTGCCAGCCTCCCCGGCGTCCGCCGCGTCGAGCCCGTCCGCCGCTTCAAGCCCCTGCTCCTGCCCCAGCTCGAAAATCATCAGGTCGCCGCAGCCTGGGAAGCCATTGGCGGCATCGAAAAGGCCGGCGCCGGCATCAAGATCGGCATTCTCGATAGCGGCCTCAACACGGATCACCTGGGCTTCAAGCCGCCTGAGGGCATGACTGCCCCGAAGGACTTCCCCCAAGCCACACCGGAAGAAGACCTCCAGTTCACCAACGGCAAAATCATCGTTGCCCGCGCCTTCGACGGAGGCACCATCACCGATACCACCGGCCACGGCACCGGAGTTGCCATGGCAGCCGCCGGCGTCCAGCACGACAGTCCGCGCGGAACAATCTCCGGCGTTGCCCCTCATGCCTGGCTGGGCATCTATCGCGTCACCAACAGTGTCGATCAGTACTACTACACCGACACCATCCTTCAGGCCCTAGATTGGGCCGTCAAGGATGGCATGGATGTCGTCAACCTCAGCTTCGGCTCTCCTGGCACTACCGGCGCGACCGGGGATCTCATCTTTGAAAGCGGCACCAGACGCGCGACCGAATCCGGCATCCTCGTCGTTCACGCTGCCGGCAATACCCCCGGCGCTCAAACCGTCGATGACGCCGCCAGCGCCGAAAAGGAAATCGCTGTCGGAGCAAACACTTCCACTGCGTCCCCGTCCGTGTTCCCTTCGGTGGGGCGTCCGTACCCAGCCGCCGAATCCGACAATGTCACCACACTGGCGCCGGTCTCCGGCCCAGTTGTCGATGCCGAGACCCTCAACGGCAATCTCCTCGGCTGCGATCCCTTCCCCCTGGAAAGCATGACCAACCAAATTGCCTTCATCCGCCGCGGGGACTGCACCTTCGCCACTAAGCTCGCCAACGCTGCTGCCGCCGGTGCCATTGCTGCCATCGTGTACAACAGCCCCAACCCGCCAAGCGGTGGCCCAGACGATCTGGTGTATATGCAAGCCGGTGCCTCTACCCTCCCCGGCCTCTTCATCGGCAATACAAACGGCGGCAAGCTCAAGGAACTCATCCACTCACTCGAGGACTTCACCGTCCAGTTGCGATTCCCCGGCGGCGCTCCCAACAGCCTCGCCTGGTTTACCAGCCTCGGACCCGCCATTACCGACCTCGCCATCAAACCCGATCTCGTCGCCACCGGTACCTCCTTCTACACTGCTGCCGTCGTCGGACCTGCCAATTCCTGCGCGCTTTGCGACCCCAGCGGCTATACCGTCACCCAAGGCACAAGCTTCTCCGCCCCCCTCGTCGCCGGCGCCGCCGCCGTCCTCAAGTCCGCACGCCCCGGCCTCACCAGTGACGATTACCGCTCGCTCCTCATCAATGCCGCCTCGTCCATGATCCTCGCGAGCGGCTCCACCGCCGATGTCATGGCCGCCGGCAACGGCGCCCTCAACCTCAAGAACGCCCTCTCCTCCACCATTGCCGCCGCCCCCGTCTCCCTCTCTTTCGCTGCCGGCGACGGTACAGTCGATCGCACCAAAAACCTCACCCTCAAAAACCTCGCCGCCGAGCCCGCCACCTGGACCCTCTCAGTTGATTCCGCCAACGACACCAAGCCCGCCCTCTCCGCCGATACCCTCACCGTCGGCCCCGGCGAATCCGCCCCGGTGAAGCTCAGCTTCCTCGCCGCCGGCCTCGCCGCCGGCGCCTTCCAGGGCTTCGTCAAGGTCCAGGACACCACTACCGGCGTCACCGCTCGCATCCCCTACTGGTACGCTGTCACCGGCGGAGTGCCCGCCAGCCTCTCGTTGATCGTCGATCCCTACAACCCCAAGAATCCTCCCTCCGCCGGCCAGCAGATCACCCTCATCGTCCGCGTCCACGATGCCGCCGGCCTCCCCCTGCCCGACGTCGAGCCCATCGTCACACCAGTTCCCGGCAGCGGTGGCACCGTCGATAACGTGAAGCCCTCCAACTCCTACCCCAACTGCTGGCGCCTCACCATGCACCTCGGCTCCCCTGGCCTCCACCAGTTCCGCATCCAGATCGGCGACGTCGCCTACTTCTACACCATCACCGCCATTTAGCCGCCTCGCCCCGTTAGTCTATAATCGAAGTCTGGGAGTACAACCACATCCATGGAGGATCTCATCAAGAAGCTCCAAGCGGAGGTCACCGCGCTCGAATACGAGCTGCGCAATGAACTTCCCAAGGAGATTCTGAAAGCCCGCGCTCACGGCGATCTTCGTGAAAACGCTGAGTTTCACGCCGCCAAGGAGCGCCAGCGCTACGTCGACGCCCGCCTCTCCCAACTCAAGAAGCGGCTCATGGATTTCTCCATGATCGATATGTCCAAGATCCCGCACGACAAGGTCGGCCTCGGCTCCACCGTCGTCGTCCTTGATGTTCAGAAGGACGTCGAGGTCACCTACAAAATCGTCACCAGCGAAGAGGCCGACGTCCCCAAGGGCCTCATCTCTACCAGCTCCCCGATCGGCCGCGGCCTCCTCGGGAAAAAGGTCGGCGACGAGGTCTCCATCCCCAGCCCCGGCGGCGTCCGCAATATGGAGATCCTCAAGCTAGCCACCATCTACGACGTCGCCGAGCAGGTTTAGCGGCAATGCCTTTCACCAAGATCATCGGGGTAGTCTGCGGCAAGATCCTCTTTTGGATTGTGCGCGGCCTCTCCCTTTCCCGCATCCACCCCAACGTCCTCACCTTCATCGGCCTGCTCATCAACATCTACGCCGCCGTCCTCCTCGCCTCCGGCAAGTTCTTCTACGCCGGCCTCGTCATCATCGGCGCCGGCCTCTTTGATATGGTGGATGGCCGTGTCGCCCGCGAAACAGATCGCGTCACCCGCTTCGGAGCGTTCTTCGATTCCGTCATCGATCGCTACTCCGATCTCGCCCTCCTCATGGGCCTCCTCGTCTACTACGCCAACATCAACCGCAACTTCTACGTTGTCCTCACCGGCGTCGTGATGACCGTCTCCATCATGATCAGCTACACCCGCGCCCGCTCGGAAAACGTCATCCCCCTCTGCAAGGTGGGTTTCCTCGAGCGACCAGAACGCGTCGTCCTCCTCATCATCGGAGCCCTCTTCGACAAAATGGCGCCTGTCCTCTGGGTCATCACCGTCATCGGCAATATCACGGTCATCCACCGCATGATGCATACCTGGGACGTCACCAGGCAGATGGACAACGACGATCGCTAAACGCGGCGTCATTGATGTTTACGGGACCCGTTCCGAGCCGCACCCGTTCGTTCTGAGCCGCGACCGTTAGGGAGCGGATGCCGAAGAACTTGAGACGCTGTGTTTAGCAGTAATCACTCCCCCTCCAGGATCAAAAAAGCCTGCCCGTACTGCGCCGTATGCGTCAGTGACAGATGCGCGTGCTTCACCCCCATCCGCTCCGCAAACCGCGCCGCCGCCCCATGAAATGCAATCGTCGGCCGTCCCGATGGCAGGTTCGTCACCTCGAAATCCTGCCATGTGATCCCGTGCCGCCACCCCGTCCCAATCGCCTTCATCCCCGCTTCCTTCGCCGCAAACCGCGCCGCATACCGTTCGTACTTGTTCGCCTTCCGCTGCACGTACGCAATCTCTTTCGGCGTGTAGATCCGCTGCACAAACTTCTCCCCATACCGCTCAATCGCGCTTTTGATGCGGTCCACTTCGCACAGATCGATGCCCGTCCCCAAAATCATCCCCACCCTCCTTTGTTTTAAACAAATACTACCGTCTTGTTGCCGTACAACAGCACCCGGTGCTCCAGGTGCCATCGCACCGCCCGCGATAATACCATCCGCTCGGCGTCCCGCCCCTTCTCCACCAGATCGTCCAGTTGATCCCGATGCGACACCCGGATCACTTCCTGTTCGATGATCGGCCCGTCGTCCAGGATCTCCGTCACATAGTGCGCCGTCGCCCCGATCAGCTTCACCCCGCGCTCAAACGCCGCATGATATGGTTTTGCCCCGCTAAACGCCGGCAGGAACGAGTGGTGTACGTTGATCACGCGCCCCGGAAACCGCGCCACAAACTCCGGCGATAGCACTTGCATATACCGTGCCAGCACCACTAGGTCGATCCCGTGCTCCTCCAGCAGAGCCATCTGTCGCGCCTCCGCCTCCGCCTTCCCGCCCGCCGTCACCGGCAGATGGTGAAACGGTATCCCATAAAACTCCGCGTGCTTCCGCGCCTCTTCGTGATTCGAGATGATCAGCGGCACCTCGGCCTGCAACTCGCCCGCCCGTAGCCGGTGCAGCAGATCCGCGAAACAATGCAGATACCGCGAAACAAACACCGCCACCCGCAGCGGCCGCCCCGAATACTCCACCCTCCAGTACATCGCGAATCGCCGCGCCACCTCGCCATCAAACGCCCGCCGGAACGCCTCCTGGTCCAGCGCAAACTCCTCCAGATCCCACGAGATCCGCATGAAAAACTGTCCCGACGTGTCGTCCCGGTGCTCGTCCGTCGAAAGGATGTTGGCGCCATTCCGGTACAGAAACCCGGACACCGCCGCCACCAGCCCCTTCGCGTCCGGACAGTTGATCAGCAGGATGGCGGTCTGGCGGTGTGGCATCGGGACTATCGTATCGCAGCGCGATTCTGATACCGTGAAAGCGTCCTATGCATATCCCCGACGGGTTTCTCACCACGCCGGTGTGGGCGAGCCTGGCGGCGCTCAGCCTGCCGTCCGCCGCAGCGTTCGCGCGCAAGGCGCAATCCGGCCTGGAAGATGGCCGCGTGCCCCTCATGGGCGTCATGGGCGCTTTTGTCTTTGCTGCCCAGATGATCAATTTCCCCGTCGGCATCGGCGCCAGTGGACACCTCGTCGGCAGCGCCCTCCTCGCCGCCACCCTCGGCCCCGCCCCCGCCGTCGTCGTCATGACCGCCATCCTCGCCATCCAGGCGCTCATCTTTCAGGACGGCGGCCTGCTCGCCCTCGGCGCCAATGTCTTCAACATGGCCATCGCCGGCGTCCTCGCCGGATACTGGCCCTGCCGCATCCTCTCCGGCACGCGCGTCCAGATGGCCGGCCTTTTCTTTGGTGGCTTCTTCAGCGTCATCGTCTCCGCCGCCCTCTGCCTCGGCGAGCTCGCCCTCTCTGGCGTCCGCATGCCCGCCCAGGTGCTCGGCATCTCCGTCGTTGTCTTCTCCGTCACGGGCGTCCTCGAAGGGCTCATCACCGTCGCCGTGATCGGTTCGCTCACTCGCATGAACCCCCGCTGGATCCGCGAGCCCTCCGGCGAGGGCCGTCGCGCCCTCGCCCTGCTCGCCTGCGCTGCCCTCCTCCTGGCCTCCACCGGATTCCTCATCGCCTCCGCCCTGCCCGACGGCCTGGAGCGAGTGGCCGGCCTGGTGGGCATCGCTGGCCGCCAGCACGCCGTCCTGGCCGCGCCCCTGCCGGACTATGACACACTCGTCATCGATAACCCCTGGCTGCGCCGTGCCACCGCCGCCCTGCTCGGCCTCGGAGTCACCACCCTCGCCTGCTTCCTCGTCGGTAAATGGATCAGCCGGTGGCGCAACGCATAGGCCCCGGCATCTTCGTCTTCGATCAGTGGAGCCGCGGCAATAGCGCCATCCACCGCCTGGACCCGCGCCTCAAAGTCATAGCCTGCTTCCTCCTCCTCATCCTCACCAGCCTCTGGAGCACCGCCTGGTGCGTCTTCCCCATCGCCGTCCTCATCGCCGCCGCCGCCCGCATCCCCCTGCTGGGCCTCGCCCGCCGCGCTGCCCTCGTCCTACCCTTCACCCTCATCTTCGCCGCCGTCACCGCCCTCATCGGCGATTACCCACGCGCCGCCGCCCTCCTCTGGCGCAGCTACCTCTCCGCCCTCTGGGTCAGCCTCCTCATGGCCACCACCCCCCTCGAAGCCGTCCTCGAAACCGCCGCCCGCTTCGGTGTCCCCCGCCTGCTCGTCGAGGTCACCCACTTCACCTGGCGCTACCTCGGCGTCATCGGCGCCCAGGCCTGGCGCCTCAAAACCGCCGCCCTCACCCGCGGTGGCGAGCGTTCCTTCGATATCTCCGCCGCCAGCCTCGCCGTCCTCTTCGCCAGCTCCTACGCCCGCGCCGAGCGCATCCACCGCGCCATGCTCTCCCGCGGAGCCACCGGGGAAAACGCATGACCCCCGCCGCCCGCCGGTCGCCACTCCCCCCCAGCGCTACCTGGCCGCGTCCTCCGCGGAGCATCCCGACCTCCGGCGCCCCAACCCGGCCGCCCTCCACGGAGCGCCCATGACCCCCGTCGTCGAGGCTCGCGGCCTCCGCTTCCACTACGACACCGGCTTCGAAGCCCTGCGCGGCGTTGATTTCCATCTGCACCCAGGCGAATCCGTCGCCGTCCTCGGCCCCAACGGCTCCGGCAAAACGACGTTCCTCCTCCACCTCAATGGCATCCTCCGCGGCGAGGGCGAACTCCGCGTCTGTGGTCTACCGCCCGAGCCCCGCCACCTCCGCGAAATCCGCCGCAAAGTCGGCTTCCTCTTTCAGGACCCCGAAGACCAGCTCTTTCGCCCCACCGTCCTCGACGACGTCTGCTTCGGCCCGCTCCAGGCCGGCCTCACCCGCCCCGCCGCCGAAGCGCGCGCCGCCCAGGCCCTCCGCCACGTCGGTTTCGTCGATGGTTGGGATCGCCCCCCCTATCAGCTCAGCGGCGGTGAAAAACAGCGCGTCGCCCTCGCCGGCATCCTCGCCGTCGACCCCGAAATCCTAGTTTTGGACGAGCCCACCACCCACCTCGACCCTCCCGCCCGCCGCCACCTTGCAGATCTCCTCGCCGGCCTGCCCCAAGCCAAAATCGTCGTCACGCACGATACCGCCTTCGCGCGCCTGCTCTGCCCGCGCGCCGTCTTCTTCGAATCCGGACGCATCGTCACCGATGCGCCGGTGGCCGACGTGATCAGCCTCCATCACTGGGAGAGTTGATCGCGATTCAAGTTCGGTGGGGAGTGCCCAGACGCGGGCGAATGGGAAGAGTGTGGAGTTAGAACGAGCACGGGGCTGGCGCCTGCCAGCGGTGCGAGGGCACGAAGCCTCGATATCTATTTGTGGCGGTAGGTGATACGGCCCTTGGTCAGGTCGTACGGCGACATCTCAAGCGTGACGCGATCTCCTGCCAGCACCCGGATCCGGTTGCGGCGGAGCTTGCCGGCGAGATGCGCCAGAACCAGACGTTCCGCGTCGAGCTGGACACTGAACAGACCACTGGGGAATTTCTCAACCACAGTCCCGGTCACTTCAATGCAATCTTCTTTACTCATCTTCCTCCACAATTTATGAATTGGCGCACCAGTGACGTTCACGGCACTCGCGCAATCACAGTATAGCCCAGTACGAGGACTCCCGCTCCCGCGGCCCCGGCTGAGTCCTGCCATTTCCCATTCGAAGATTCCTTAGTTTTGCTCACCGTCCTCCGATATGGGTGTAAGGAGAATCGGAACCAAAGATGGCCCACGAGATAGTGAGCTTGCGAGACAGCCTCAACACGCTGGACCGCCAGGATGCGTTGTTTCAAAAGGCGCTCAAGTGCTACCTGGCCGCGCTCACCGGTGTCGAGGAGCACGTCTTCCAACAGTGCGCCGCCAAGCTCGGCGAGCCGCCGCTCACTCTGCAAACCGAGTGCCAACGCCTCAAGTCCACACCCGATGACGCCTCGTTCGAGGGCGCCCGCAACGCTCTCGACGGCTCGCTCCGCCTCGCCTCCGATCGCATCCAGCGCCAGCTCGCCGGACGCGTCGAACTGGCCGAAGTTCTCAAACTTCTTGAGCAGACCACCCAATCCATGGTCCGCCGCGGCGACGCCCGCGAAAGCCGCTTCATCGGCGTCAAGCAGGGCCTCGAAACCGCCGCCTCCCTCGAAAACGTAGCGGAGTACCGCAGCCGCATCCTCCAGCAGGTCAACGAATTGGGGCGCCTCGTCGACGAAATGCGCGAGGAGAACCGCCAACTGGTGCAGGAGCTCGGCACCGAGATGAACCACTATCGCCGGAAACTCGACGAAGCCGAGGAAATGGCCAACTGCGATGCCCTCACCGGCCTCGCGAATCGCCGCATGCTCGAACAGCGCGTTCAGTCCCTCATCGACGGTGGTGCCGTCTTCTGCCTCCTCATGATGGATCTCGAACGCTTCAAGATGATCAACGATCACTACGGCCACCTCGCCGGCGACGAACTGCTCCGCGCCTTCGCCCAACGGCTCAAGGGCAATATGCGCAGCGACGATACCTCCGCCCGCTGGGGAGGCGACGAGTTCGTTGTCCTTCTCCCTTGCGCTCTGCGGGATGCCATGAAACGAGCCCAACTCCTCGAACAGGCCCTCCACGGCGAGTACGTTCTCAAAATGGAGCCCCGTACCGTGCGCGTCAATCTCGGCATCTCCCTCGGCGTCGCCGAATACAAACCCGGCGAGACCGCCGATCAGTTGCTCGCCCGCGCCGATAGCGTTCTCTATGCCCGCAAGGAGCGCAGACCCGCTTGACTTCCCGTCGATGTCATTCTGCTAGGATCGGGGTGGGTAATTTTCATCCGTGCGTCCGTTTAAAGAAAAATCGATATTGATCACCGGCGCAGGGCGCGGGATCGGCAAGCGTCTGGCGCTCGGCTTCGCCCACGCCGGAGCCCGCGTCGGCCTCCTCGCCCGCACCAAAGCAGAGCTCGATCTCGCCGCTCTCGAAATTGAACACGCCGGCGGCGCCGCCATCCGCCTCCGCACTGACGTCCGCGATTACGAAGAGGTCTGCGCCGCCGTCGATAAAATGTCCGTCCACTTCGGCCCCGTCCAGATCCTCGTCTGCGCCCACGGCTGCCTCGGCGAGGTCGGCCCCCTCTCTCTTTCCAACCCCAAAGCCTGGTCCGATGCCGTCACTACCAATCTCCTCGGCGCCGTGCACGCCTGCCGCGCCGTTCTGCCCTCCATGCTCGATCGCCGCTCCGGCAAAATCGTCCTCCTCGTCGGGCCAGGCGCCGAGGGGCCCCGCGTCAACCTCAGCGGCTACAGCGCCACCCAGGCCGCCCTCGTCCGCCTCTCCGAAACCCTCGCCGAAGAGGTTCGCGATTCCAATATCCAGGTCAACTGCATGAACCCTGGCCTCACCTACACGAGCCTCACCGACGAGATCCTTAGCGCCGGCGATCGCGCCGGCTGGAAGGAATCGCAGGAGGCCTCCCAGGTGCGCACCTCCGGCGGCGTCTCCCCCGATAAGCAGATCCACCTCGCCCAGTTTCTCTGCTCAGACCGCTCCAACCACATCAGCGGTAAGCTCATCTCCGTCTCCGATGACCTGCGGCGACTGGAACACGCCAACGCCCACAGCGAGATCTTCACCCTCCGCCGGCTGCAAAAGGTTTGAGGCATCCCATCGTGCGCCCGGCCCTGCTCCTTCTGACCGTCTGCTTCTCCACGGCCTACGCCGCCGAGGTCCGCATCACCTTCCCCGTCGTCCAGCGCCTCATGGCCGAGCAGGTATTCACCCAGGAAGGCAGGCGTTACGTCAGCGGCGATCGCGCCCACCGCTGCGATTACGCCTACCTCGAAAATCCCCGCGTCGGCGAGTGGAACGGCCTCCTCATCATCAAGGCCCGCTTCTCCGGTCGCAAAGCCTTCGACGTCATCGGCCGCTGCGTCGGTCTCGGAGACGAGATCGATCTCACCATTGCCGCCACACCCGTCGTCAAGCGCGGCGTCCTCACCCTCGCCGACGTCAAGGTGGATACCGGCGGCAAAAACTCCTTCTACACCCGCCGCGTCAGCGACACACTCCGCGACAGCCTGGAGCGTCAGTTTGGACTCGATGTCGCCGCCCGCGCTCGCGAACTCCTGGAGCAGAAAGACCCCAAGGCCGGCTTCCTTCGCAATGTCTCCGCCTTCGAATTCCGCCAGGTCAAAGTAGGCCGCGACGCCATCATCCTCGACGTCGATTTCGCCGTCACCATCCGCTGACCCCTCCAGAAACACAGAGGCCCCGCTTCGCAGCGAGGCCTCTGTCACCCAAACTGAACCGGACCACTACGCCGACGTGTACTTGTCGGCCTTGTGATCCCACAGCATCTTCTTGCCCGTGCGGTAGCTCATCACCGAGAGGAAGCCCGGAATGGCCGCCTCATACCCGGCCGACGGCGGCGCGATCGGCTTCTCAATCCCCATGATGGAGTTAAGGAAGTTCCGGATGTGCGCTTCCACTGCCAGATTGTCATTGTTCGGAATGGTGATCGAGAGCTCCTTGCGCGCCTTGATCGTGTCATTCACACCCGGGTAGGCCTCCGGGTAGAAGTTCAACGTCTGCCGGCTGATGATCTCGATGGTGCCGTCGTTGCCCATGAACTGCTCGCCATACCCGAACTTCGAGTTGCCCAGGTAGCACGAGTAGTTGATGTGGAACTTGTCGCCGTAGTCCATCAACACGCTCCACGTATCCGGCACTTCCCGGTCGTCGTTCTCCGTCCAGCGATTCACTCCGCCAGTGGTCACCACGCTGTCCGGAATCCCCTTGTTCATCACGAACGCCGTGATGTCGGTCTGGTGCACCATCAGGTCCGTCGCGATGCCGGAGGAGTAGTCCCAATACAGCCGCCACTGGAAGTAGCGCGGCTTGTTGAACGGACGAGCCTGCGCCGGTCCCAGGAACCGCTTGAAGTCCATGTTGGTCTCGTTGGCATCGGCCGGCATGCTGTAGCGCCACGCACCCGCGCCGTTTGGCAACTGGTTGCGGTACCAGAACGCGCGCACATAATGGCAATCGCCGATCAGCCCCTGGCCGATCATCGTCTTCGCCATCTGGTACAGGCTGTTGGAGCGATTCTGCGTTCCCACCTGCACCACGCTCTTGCTCTTGGCCACCGCCTTCATGATCTCCTGCGCTTCTTCCACCGTGTGCGCTAGCGGCTTCTCCACGTACACGTTTTTGCCGGCCGCCAGCGCGTCCAGCAGCATGCGGTGATGCAGGTGCTCCGGCGTGGCGATGATTACGGCGTCAATCGACTTATCCGCCAGCAGTTCCTTGTAATCCACATACGTCTTCGGCACGTTCTTGCCCTGCGTCTGCACCAGATCCTTGCCCCGGGCGAGATTGCCCGTGAAGGTGTCGCACACCGCCTCCACCTGGAAACGGCCGGCGTTGCCGGCATAGGCGCGTTGCGTCAGATAGTATCCGCGTCCCCCGGTTCCGATCACGCCCAGCGACACCCTGCTATTGGCGCCCAACGCGGGCAAAACGGCAGGGGCGGCGGCGAGTGCGGCGGCCTTGAGGGCGAAGCTGCGACGAGAGAATTCCTGGCTCATGGGTTGGGATGCTCCTTGACTAGAAAAAGGCCTGATTTGACCCCGACCCACTAGCATATCCAAACCACGCCCACACCGGGTAGAGCACCGTCCTGTGATAGGATGCCGCCATGCGTACGATCTCCCTGCTGCTGCTCGCCCTCCTCGCCGCTGCCCCCCTCCCCGCCGCGAAGAACGACCTCAAAATCACCTTCGTCGATGTCGAAGGCGGCCAGGCCACCCTCCTCGTTACCCCCGCCGGCCAGTCCCTCCTCATCGACGCCGGCTGGCCCACCAGCAGCGGCCGCGATTCAGACCGCATCATCGCCGCCGCCAAGAAGCTGGGCCTCACCAAAATCGACTACCTTCTCGTCACCCACTATCACCTCGATCACGTCGGCGGCGTCCCCGAACTCGCCGCCAAGTTCCCCATCGGCACTCTCATCGATCACGGCGCCAACACCGAGACCAACCGCGGCGCCAAAGAGCTCGAAGCCGGCTTCCAGAAAGTTCTCGCCTCCGGCGCCAAGCGCCTCACCGTCAAGCCCGGCGACACCCTCCCCTTCAAGGACATCCAGGTGGAAGTCATCACCGCCCGCGGCGAACGCATCATCAAGCCCCTCAAGGGCGGCGGCCAGAAGAATCCCCTTTGCGCCCAGGAGACACGTAAGGCCGACGACACCACCGAAAACGGCCGCTCCATCGGTGTCCTCATCACCTACGGCAAGTTCCGCTTCGTCGATCTCGGCGACCTCACCTGGAACAAAGAACTCGACATCGCCTGCCCCGATCACATGATCGGCCCCGTCGATCTCTACCTCACCACCCACCACGGCTTCGACGCCTCCGGCCCTGCTGCCATCGTCCACGGCCTCCACCCGCAAGTCGCCGTCATGAACAACGGAGCCAAAAAGGGCGGCTCGCCCTCGGTCTGGAAGATCGTCTCCGCCTCGCCCGGCCTCCAGGATCTCTGGCAGATCCACTACTCCATCGCCGGAGCCAAGGATGCCAACGTCCCCGAAGAGCGCATCGCCAACGTCGAAGAGAAGTGCCAGGGCGCCAACATCGAGGTGGAGGCCGCCAAAAACCGCACCATGACCGTCACCAACACACGAAACGGCGCGAAAAAGGTATACAAACCTCTATAATGAAGGTTCCCGCAGCCGCGTTTGCATGCTCCTCTCCAGCACGGTCTATTTTGTCTTCCTAACGGGACTGTTCCTGCTCTACTGGCCGCTCCAGCGATGGCGCGTCGCCGGTCTCTCCGTGCTGCTGTTCGCCAACTATTTCTTCTACGCCAAGTGGGATCTCTTCTACCTGATCCTCATCCCCGGCGCTTCGTTCATTGACTACCTCATCGGCCGTGGCCTCGGCACCGCCAAGGCCCCCTGGCTCCGCCGCACCCTAGTCAGCCTCAGCGTGTTCATGAACCTGGGCATCCTCGCCACGTTCAAGTACATGCCCTTCTTCCTCGCCACCTACGCCGGCTTCTCACAAACCAAAGCGCCGGTCTGGCACTGGACCTTCCCCCTCGGCATCTCGTTCTACTGCTTCCAGTCCCTCACCTACACCATCGATCTCTACCGCAAAGACGGCAAACCGGTGCGCAGCCTGCTCACCCACATGACCGCCGTCAGCTTCTTCCCCACCACGCTCTCCGGCCCCATTACCCGCGTCCTCGCCCTCGCTCCGCAACTCGAAAAGGCCGGCCGCCAGCTCTCCTCCGAGGATGGCGGCAAGGCGCTCTTCCGCATCGGCCTCGGCCTGATGAAGAAGTTCCTCATCGCCGATTACCTCGCCGAAAATCTCGTCAACCGCGTCTTCGATACGCCCAATCTTTACACCGGCATGGAAGCCCTCATCGGAGTCTACGCCTACGCCCTCCAGCTCTATTACGATTTCTCCGGCTACTCCGACATCGCCATTGGCAGCGCCCTACTCCTCGGCCTGAAACTGCCCGAGAACTTCAACCGCCCCTATCTCGCCCTCAACATCAGCGAGTTCTGGCGGCGCTGGCACATCTCGCTCTCCAACTGGCTGCGCGATTACCTCTACTTCTCCCTCCCCGGCTTGCGCTCCAAGTGGAAGGTTTTCACCTACTTCAATCTCTTCTTCACCATGCTGCTGGGCGGCCTCTGGCACGGCGCCAGTTGGAACTTCGTCATCTGGGGCGCGCTCCACGGCGCCGCGCTCGCCTTCCATCACGGCTGGCGCTCCCTGCGAGGCAACAAGCCCGCCTCCGCCAATCTCGCCGTGCGCGTGGCCTCGCGTCTCCTAACCACTCACTTCGTCATCCTCGCCTGGGTCTTCTTCCGCGCCTCAACGCTCGAAAACGCCATGGAGGTTCTGGCTCGCATCGCCTCTCTTACTGTCAGTCTCGCCAACATCTCCATGCCCATCGCTGTGGTACTGCTCATCGCCGCCATCGCCCACTACCTGCCCAAGCGCGTCTACGAGTTTTCGGCCAGCCTCTACATCCGCTCGCCCTTCTTTGCCCAGGCCGCCGCACTCGCCGCGCTGGTGCTGGCCATCCAATATGTCGCCGTCACCGGTGCCGCGCCATTCCTCTACACCAAGTTCTGACGCATGAAGATCCAATCGCCCTGGCCCGTCAAACCGTTCCTCGTCATTGCGACCTTCGCCGTCGGTATCGCCCTGCCTCAGTACATTCCCCAGTGGTACAACTGGCGCATCTTTGAGTGGGCCACCGTCCCCGCCGTCGTTGATTTCCAGCCCCGCGCCCGCGCGGCGGAACCTTTGCAGGAGGAGGCCGAGCGCCTCCGGCCCGATTCCGTCCCGGTGAAGCCCAACAGCTCCCGCATCCACGATCCCACCGCCACGATGGATCACTTCTACGCGTCGCTCCTCAAAACCGAGCGGCTCCAGAACGGCGCCGTCACGCGCATTCTCCACTACGGCGATTCGCCCACCACCGCCGATCTCATCACTGCCGACGTGCGCGGCCTCATCCAGCAGCGCTTCGGCGATGCCGGCCACGGCGCCTATCTCATTGCCAAGCCCTGGGCCTGGTACGCCCATCGCGGCGTCGACGTCTCCGCTAGTGGATGGAAGATGGATCCCGCCACCCTTAAGGGGCAAAAGGACGGCCACTATGGCCTCGGCGGTGTCAGCTTCATCGGCCAGACCGGCGCCCAGAGCGAGATCAAGCTCAAGAAACCCGGCCACACCAAGCTGACTCTCTCCTACTTCGGCCAGCCAGGCGGCGGCGAGGTCAAAATCATGGCCGGCGATGTCGAGGTCGCCACGCTCAATACCGAATTGCCCGAGCCCGGCGACGCCGAAGAAACCTGGCCCGTTCCGCCCGAGGCCCAGAGCTTCAAGATCATCGTCACCCGCGGCTCCGTCCGCCTCTTCAATGTCGTGTTCCGCAAGGAGGGGCCCGGCGTCGTGTACGATAGCATCGGGCTCAATGGAACCTGGGCCGGCGTGCTGGCCGTCCACATCAACGGGCAGCACTGGATTGAAGAGCTCAAGCTGGCCAGGCCGGACCTCGTCATCATCAACTACGGCACCAACGAGAGCGGGTATCGAAACTACGTGGAGACCTCTTATCCGAAAGACGTCCGGGAGATCATCCGCCGTGTCCGCACGGCCGTGCCCGAGTCGTCGGTCATGATCATGAGCCCCATGGACCGCGGTGCGCGTGAACCCGGCGGCGTGATCGGCACGGTTACCACGCTCCCCAAGCTCATCTCCGTCCAGGCCAAACTCGCCGCCGAAAACGGCTGCGCCTTTTTCAATACCTTCGAGGCCATGGGCGGACCCGGCACCATGGGCAAGTGGTACATGGCCGAGCCCCGCCTGGTCAGCGCCGATTTCATCCACCCCATGCCCGCCGGCGCCCGCATCGTCGGCACCTTGCTCTATCAGGCGCTGATGGACGGCTACAATTCTTACAAGCTCAGGCAACTGCGGCACAACGTCGCCACTGCCGCGCCCGCGGCAGCCGCGGCGGCCGGTGCACCTGGGGGAGAGGCTCGGCCCTGATGCTCGCCACGTCCCTCTCGCTGCTCCTCGCCGCCGCTCTCGCCGTCGCCCCCGCCGCGGCCAAAAAGAAGAAGCCTGTTGCGAAGAAACCCGCCACCCTCTCCGCCCCGTTGAAGGGAGTGGCCGCCGAATCCGTCCAGGCCCACATGGCCGATGCCGTCGATCTCGGTATCCAGAACGCCGCCGCCATGGTGCCTTTCTACGAGCAGCTCTTTCGCAGCCAGCAGCAGCCCGGCACGGGCGAGCCGCTCCGCGTGCTCCAGTTCGGCGATTCCCACACCGCCTCCGACGATTGGCCCGCCACCCTGCGCGCCCGCTTCCAACAGAAATTCGGCGATGGCGGCCCCGGCTTTACCCAGGCCGGCCGGCCCTTCGCCGGCTTCCGCCGCTTCGATTCGCGCAACGCCATGTCCCGCGGGTGGAAGCCCGATGGCCTCCAGGATCGCGAGGGCGACGGCCTCTACGGCCTCGCCGGCGTCAGCCTCCACACCAGCCGCGAGGGCGAGACCCTCACCCTCGAAGCCGAAGGCCAGAGCCTCGAGTTCTACTATCTCCGCCAGCCCGGCGGCGGCTCCTTCACCCTTGAGGATCAGGACACAGTCGTCGATACCATTGCCACCGATGGCGAAGCCGGCCCCGGCTACTACCGCAAGGAACTGGCGCCGGGCTTGCACCGCCTCGTCCTGCGCACCCTCGATGACAAGCCCGTCCGCGTCTTCGGCTGGGTGCTGGAAAAACGCGGCGGCATCACCTGGGAAACCCTCGGGGTCAACGGCGCTCAGGCCGATCTGCTCCTGCTCAGCAACTCCGTCCTGCTCAAGAGCCACATCGAGCATCGCGCGCCCGCCCTCGTCGTTCTGGCCTACGGTACCAATGAGGCCCGCCGCACGGATTGGACCCAGCAATCCTACGCCGAATCCCTCGCCCGCGTCGTCCGCCTGATCCGCGAGGCCGCGCCCGCCGCGTCCATTCTCATCATCGGCGCGCCCGATCAACTCATGCGCGCCCGCCGCCGCATCCTCCCCTCCGATGGCCTCGAACGCATCCTCCTCGCCCAGCGCGATGCCGCCCTCGCCACCGGCTGCGGCTTCTGGAATCTGAGAGCCGCCATGGGCGGACGCGGATCCATGAAACAATGGGTACAGGCCGGACTGGCGCAAGGTGACTACGTGCATCTCACCTCGCCCGGATACCGTCTGGTTGGAGATTCGCTTTTTGAACTGATCATGGGCCAGTACGGCATCTTTCAATCCGTGCGGCGCCAGGTGCTAGGAAGTAATGAAAATGGACCGTCGAGCAAAACTCATTGAGATCATCCAGAAGGTCTCCAAACAGGACGCCGTGCCCGGCGCGGACGAGTCGCTGTTTGAATCCGGATTGTTGGATTCCTTCGGGCTGCCGGATCTGATCAGCGCCCTGGAGAAGGAGTTCGGCATCCAGGTCCCGGATTCCGATCTCAACCCGCGCAAGTTCGACACCCTCGAACGAATTGAAGAGTACCTCGACTCCAGGAACTGAGCACAGACATGGCATTTATTAAGGAATTTGGCTGCTGGCTGCCCATCCGGGCGGTAACCAGCGAGGAGGCTGGCTCCTGGGTGGGCGCTGATTCCACCTGGGTGAAGAATGTCTCCGGTATCGAGGAGAGACGCTTCGCCACCGACGAAGACATGGTGGCCGATCTCGCCGCCCGCGCCGGCAACGATTGTCTGGAACGCGCCGGTATGCAGGGTAAAGACCTCGGCATGGTGATGGTCGCCAGCGGCTCCGGCGAGCGCACCTTCCCCGGCCCTGCGTGCGTGGCCGCCCAGAAGATGGGCGCGTCCGGCGTGCCGGCGCTCGATCTCACCATGGCCAGCGCAGGCTCGCTTTTTGGGATCTCCCTCGCGGCCCGGCTTGCCGCCCAGCTCGGCCCCATCCTCGTCATCGGCGCCGAGAAGATGTCGCGCATCGTCGCCCGCGAGCCCCAGGAGCGCGGCGTCGCCGTCCTCTTCGGCGATGGCGCCGGCGCCTGCCTCATCACCGCCGATAGCGGCAAGGCCGAGATTGTCGATTCCGTCCTCAATACCGACGGCAGCTTTAGCGAGGACCTCACCCTCGAATGTGACCGGCCCATCAAGATGAACGGTCGCAGCGTCATCCTCCAGGCCTCTCGCAAGATTCCAGCCGCCATCCGCTCCCTGCTGGAGCAGTACTCCATTGATCCGCCAGACGTGCTCGCCTTCCTCATGCACCAGGCGAATCAGAACCTCATCGATCGCGTGGCCGACGCCCTCGGAGTCCCCAGCGCCAAGTTCTTTTCCAACATCCGCAAGTACGGCAATACGTCTTCCGCGTCGATGCTCATCGCCGCGGCCGAATGGTCCCGCGAGTTTGGCTTCGAGCCGGGCGAGCCGGTCATCTTCGCCGCCTTTGGCGCGGGCTTCAACTGGGGCGCGCTGTTGGCTCGCGGCGTATAATTCCGGGTGCCTATGAATCAGAAGCTTGTCCGCCGGGCCCTCGTCGCCCTGGCTCTCGTGCTGGTTGGCATCCAGCTCGTGCGGCCCGCCCGCACCAATCCGCCCACCGCGCCCGCCAACACGCTCTCCGCCCAGGTGGACGTGCCGCCACCTGTCGGCGCCGTCTTCAACCGGGCCTGCGTTGATTGCCACTCCCACCGCACCCGCTGGCCCTGGTACAGCGAAATCGCGCCCGTCTCCTGGCTGCTCACTCACCACGTCAACGACGGCCGCCAGAAGATGAACCTCGATAACTGGGACGACGCTACTTCATTCAAGGACATCTGCCGCGAGGTGCAAACCGGCGGCATGCCCATGAAGGGCTATCTGCTCCTGCACCCCGATGCGACTCTCTCGCCCCAGGATGTGCAGGCTGTCTGTGCCTGGACCCAACGCGCGTCCGGCCGCTAAGTTAAGCTGGAATCAAAGGAGACTGCAACATGGGATGTGGTGGCGGGATGCCCCCAATCAGGGAAGACGAGACCGGCAAGCGCACGGTGATGTGCGTCAAGTTCGGTAAAGAGATGGTAGGTCTGGACGAGCCCCCGTTTGATAATCACCCGATGGGCCAGAAGATCTATGAAAACGTCTCCAAAGAGGCCTGGAAGATGTGGGTGGAGCACATGAAGATGCTCATGAACGAGTACCGGCTCAACCTCGGCAATCCCGAAGCCCAGGAGTTCCTCCTCAAGCAGATGGACGAGTATTTCTTCGGCGCCGGCGCCCAACTCCCGCCGGACTTCGTCGCCCCCAAAACCAAGGGCTAGATCACCGCTCGCCCACGCGCGCGCTCCGTTCCGAGCCGCGACCGTCAGGGAGCGGTTTCAACGCCAGGCCGCGCCGCGCGTCTTGGTGCGGATGCGGCAAAGGTACATGTCGGCGGTGATATAGAGCGTCGATCCATCGTCGCCCCAGGCTACGTTGGCCGTCGCCTCGCCGGTTTCCAGCCGCCCCAGCAGTGTCCCGTCTGGCGCGTAGATGTGCACGCCGCCGGGACCTGTGGCCCACAGATTGCCCTCCCGGTCCACCTTCATGCCGTCGGGCAAGCCGGGTAGGTTATCGCTCACCATCGCCGTGACGTCGGCGAAGACGCGTCCCTTGCCGATCCCGCCATCCGCTTGCACGGGGTACGCCATCCAGATCGCCTTCTGCGGGTCGCTCTGCGCCACGTACAGGGTCTTTTCGTCGGGCGAAAACGCGATGCCGTTCGGCCGCGTGAGCTCCCGGGTGAGCAGCGTCAGCTTCCCGCCGGAGAGCCGGTAGACGCCGCAGAAATCGAGCTCGCGGCTCGGATCGTCCGGACCCTTGGCCAGGCCGTAGGGCGGATCGGTGAAGTACAGATCCCCGTTGGATTTCAGCACGCCGTCATTGGGACTGTTCAGCCGCTTGCCCTCATAACGATCGACGAGCGTTACCTTGCCGCCACCAAGCTCCATGCGGGACACTCGCCGGTCCCCGTGCTCCATCGAGATCAGGCGGCCCTGCGGGTCCAGAATCAGGCCATTGCTGCCGGGTTCCTTGCCATAGGGTTCCACGCCCGTATACCCCGCGGGCTTCAGGTACAGCTCCACGCCCTTCTCTCTACTCCACTTCATCACCGCGTTGTTGGGGATGTCGCTGAATAGCAGAAACTGGCCTTTGCGATCCCACACCGGACCTTCGGACCACTCAAAGCCGCTGGCCAGCATCTCGATCTGTGTGCCCGGCTCAATCAGCGCGTCCAGCTTCGGGTTTTGCCGCACGACCTTGCCGAGTATCGGATAGCCTCTGGGCGGCTGCGCGGATGCCGTGGCCGCCAGAAGAAGAGTGACAGTGATGAAGAGCCTCATGCGGTGTTATTGTAGGCCTGAATGATCTCCCGGCGCGCACTTTTTTCCGCGGCGGCCGCGCCCGCGCTGCAACCGGCCGCGCCCGCGCGGCGGCCAAACGTCATCGTGATCATGACCGACGATCAGGGCTACGGGGATCTGTCGCTGCACGGCAATTCGCATTTGAAGACGCCCAATCTCGATCGCATCGGCCGCGAGGGCGTGCAGTTTTCGCGCTTCCACTCCAGCCCCGTGTGCTCGCCCACGCGCGCCAGCCTGATGACCGGCCGCTACAACTACCGCACCGGCGTGGTGGACACCTATCTGGGCCGCTCCATGATGCACTCCGATGAGGTGACTCTGCCTGAATGCCTGCGCCTGGCCGGATACCGCACCGGCATCTTCGGCAAGTGGCATCTCGGCGACAACTACCCCATGCGGGCCATGGATCAGGGCTTTCAGGAGACGCTCACGCTGCGCGGCGGAGGGCTCGCCCAGCCGGCGAGCCCGCCCGGCACCGGCTATTTCGATCCGCCATTGGAGCACGACGGCCGGCCTCTCACCGGACGCGGCTATTGCACCGATATCTTCTTCGACGCCGCCCAGGGCTTCATCGAGCACAACCGCAGGAATCCGTTCTTTGCCTACATCGCCTGCAACGCGCCGCACACGCCCCTGGAGATCGGCGAGGAGTGGGTGGCGCCCTACCGGCAGGCCGGCCTGGACGACACCACGGCCCGCATCTACGGCATGGTGGCCAACGTGGATCACTATACAGGCCGCCTGCTGGGGCGCCTCAAGGAGCTGGATCTGGAGCGGGACACGCTCGTCGTCTTCCTCACCGATAACGGCCCGCAGCAGCGCCGTTACAACGCGAATCTGCGCGGCTTGAAGGGCACTGTCTATGAGGGCGGCATCCGCGTGCCGTGCTTCCTGCGCTGGCCAGGGCGGATCCAGCCCGGCACCACCGATTCGCGCATCAGCGCCCATATTGATCTGATGCCCACCATTCTCGATGCGTGCGGCGTGGCGCTCCCACGCTTGCCCGAAGGCCGCCGGATCGACGGATTGTCGTTGCTCCAGCCGCCACGGGAGCGCAGCCTCTTCTTCCAATGGCACCGCGGGGACGAGCCCCAGCCCTTCCGCGATTGCGCCGTGCTGACGGAGCGCTGGAAACTGATCGGCACCGCGAAGCAAACGCCGGAACTCTACGACCTCCAGGCCGATCCGGCCGAGAGCCGCGACCTGGCGGCACAGGAACCGGCCGCCGTAGCGCGGCTCCGGCGCTCCTATGACGAATGGTTTGCCGATGTCGCGCGGGACCACGGCTACGCCCCGCCGAGGATCGCCCTGGGCAGCCGCGAAGAGAATCCGGTGCTGCTTACTCGTCAGGACTGGCGAGGGCCGGCGGCCAGTTGGGACGCCGGCGGGCTGGGCCACTACGAAGTCGATGTGCGCCGCGCCGGGGCCTATCAGGTGACGCTGCGGTTTCCGGCGCTGGCGGCCGCCGGAACGGCCGAGCTCGATTTTGGCGGGACCGTTTGGAGCGCGGAGGCGGCGGCGGGCGCCAGCGAGGCGGTGTTCCAGGCCGTGCCTCTGCCCGCGGGCCCGGGCCGCATCGAGGGCCGCGTCCGCGGCGGCGGGCGGATCTTCGGGGCGCACTACATCCAAGTGACCAGCCGATAGCCTGCAAAGACGCGTCTTTGCAGGCACTTTTCCCTTCCCAAAACTGACATCTTCTGTTATCCTGAGGCGTATTTTGATTGCCTGCGTATGTTAGGTCTGACTGTGGCTCACGTTCTATCCCACCCGTCCCAACTCCCCTGCCTGCGCCCGCCGTTGGAATACGAAGGAGTGTCTGCTTGAAGAATATATTCGTTGGCAATTTGAGCTTCAGCTCGAGCGAAGACGCCGTGCGTGGCTTGTTTGAGGCGTATGGGACCGTGGATCGCGTCAGCATCATTACGGACCGTGAAACCGGCCGCTCTCGCGGCTTTGCTTTCGTCGAGATGGGCAACGATGAGGAAGCCGAGCGCGCGATCAATGCGCTGAATGGTGCTGATTTTGGGGCCCGCAAGCTGAACGTAAACGAAGCGCGGCCTCGCGAAGAGCGCCCCTTCGGCGGTGGCGGCGGTGCTGGCCGGGGCGGTGACCGCGGCGGGTTTGGCGGCGGTAGCGGCGGCGGTGGAAACCGGCGGCGCGAGCCGCGCTGGTAGCAACAACATCTCTGATACGCAGAAAGGGCCGCCCAAATGGGCGGCCCTTTCTGCATTTTTGAAGGAATCGGTTAGTTCAATTCGGCCTGGTGGTCTTCCCACGTGAAGGCGCTGTATTGGACGTCCAGCTCCGCCAGGCCCCAGAAGCGGGTCTCGATGGCGGTCTGGATCAACTTCGGCACCGCGAAGCCATCTCGAATCGTGTACTCCCGCGCGAAGTAAACCTTCTTCAGGAACACCGACGGGCTCTTCACAAATCGGCCCGCCTCGCGAACTGTCAGGCCCGTGTCGGAATCCAGCCAGATCTCGCCCTTGAACAAGCCTTCCCGGTTTTTGCGGGGGTTGATCTCAAAGACGAAGACGGGGCGCCCGTCCTTCTCGCGCTTTCCTTTGTACTTGAACTTATAGTTGTCCCGCGTGACCGCGATCTTGGACGTATCCTTACCGGAGTTTTCCATCTCGCCGTTGATGAAGGTGGCGATCAGATACTTCTGGATGGTGACGTCGCCCTGGCGGTCCGTCGTATCGTACTCGATCACGCCTTCTTTATTCACATGGCGCTTGGCATCCAGCGTGGCGGACTTCTCCATCTTGGGGAGCCGGCCGGCGAAGTGAGCCACCATGATGACACCGCGCAGGATGTTCTTCTTGCTCACCTGGAAATAGCGGTTCAACACCATGTCGCCTTCGCCATCCTGGTCCTTGTCCGGCGTCACGAAAGCCGTATCGGGGAACAGCGCAGCAGGACCCGCCTCGACCCGCGCCCCGGCAGGCAAGCCACTGAAAACAGAGAACAACAGTAGTGCGCAAATGGCGGTCAACAGAAAATCCTCGTTAGTACACAGCTATCAGCATTATGGATGCAGCAGCGGGCGGATTCGTTACATCAAACGCGGAAACCACGCCGTCTCTACGCGTTACCATAATGACATGAATGCGATACCGGTTGGTACTACGGCCCACCACCCCCTGCTGGTGACTCCTGAAGTGGCAATCGACTTCCTCGGCGCCGATGAGGCCCGCGTACTCTCCACTCCCCACATGATTGCCTACATGGAGTGGGCCGCCCGCAACGCTATCAAGCCGTTTCTCGGCGAAAACGAGGATAGCGTCGGCGCCACGGTCAACATGCGCCACCTGGCGGCGACGCCTGTCGGGATGTCTGTCCGCTTTACGGCCACAGTGCTCGAGGTAATAGATCGTCGTGTCGTGTTCCGCGTGGAAGCCCGCGACGAAAAGGAACTGGTGGGCGAGGGCACCCACGAGCGCTTTGTCGTCAACATCCCCAAATTCATCGCCCGTCTCGCGGGCAAGAGGACTGCCTGAATGAGAGTGCCGCTGCTGCTGATGGTCGCCGCAGCCTTGCTGCCAGCCCAACTCCACACCATCGAGGGCGCCCGCATCCGGCCGCATGTGCAGTTTCTTTCGAGTGACCTGCTGGAGGGCCGCGGCGTGGGCGCGCGCGGCGGGCGGCTGGCAGTCGAGTATCTGGCCGCGCAGTTTGCTGCGGCCGGGCTCAATCCGGGCGCGGCCGATGGCACGTTTCTCCAAAGCGTCCCGCTGCGCACCGTGGAAATGGGGCCCGGCGCGCGCCTGACGGTGACCGGTGGCGAGCAGACGATAGACCTGCCCTGGCTGGAATCGTTCGTCGGTACTTCGCACGCTCAGGAGCCGGTTGCCATGCTGGATGCGCCCCTGGTTTTTGTGGGCCACGGCATTCGCGCGCCGGAGTTTCAGTGGGACGATTACGCGGGCGTCAATGCGAAGGGCAAGATCGTGGTGTTGTTCACGGGCGAGCCACCGTCCACCGACGCCAAGTTCTTCCAGGGCCCGGCGCTCACCTACTACGGCCGCTGGACCTACAAGTACGAAGAGGCGTCGCGGCAAGGCGCCGTGGGCGCGCTGATCATCCACACCAATGGCACGGCCAGCTACGGCTGGCAGGTGGTGCGCACCTCGAACGGGCGGCCGAGTGTGCAGGTGAAGCGGGCGGCAGGGCAGCCGGCGCTCTCCTTTGCCGGATGGGTGACCACGGAGGCGGGCGAGCGGATTGCCACGCTGACCGGCACGACACTTGCGGGGATGCTGGCGGCCGCGGACAAGCCGGGCTTTCGCGCGCGGGACCTGGGCACGTTGCGGGCGCGGGCCAATTTTCAGTTCACCGTGCGCGATATCGAGACGCACAATGTAGTGGGGCTGGTGAAAGGCAGCGATCCGCGCCTCTCGGCCGAGGCCGTCGTCTTCACCGCCCACTGGGACCATCTGGGCGTCGGTGAGGCCGTGCAGGGCGATGCCATCTATAACGGCGCCATCGACAATGCCACGGGCTGCGCAATGCTCGTGGAGATGGCGCGCGCCTGGGCGTCCATGGAGCCCAAGCCGCTGCGCAGCGCCTATTTTGTGGCAGTGACGGCCGAGGAGAGTGGCCTGCTCGGCTCCCAGTACTTCGCGGCTAATCCGCCGGTTCCCACGGCACGCATCGCCGCCAATCTGAATTTCGACTCCTACGCGCCCTTTGGCCGTGTGCAAAGCACAGTGGTCACAGGGGCCGAGCGGACGTCCTTCTATTCCACCGTGCAGAGCGTGGCCGCCCGCCATCAGTTGGCCATTCAGCCCGACGGCAGCCCGGCGTCCGGTAGCTACTACCGTTCCGATCACTACTCCTTTGCGTGGCAGGGTGTGCCGGCGTTCTCCGTAAATATGGTGGGCGCCTACATTGGCAAGCCGGCTGGTTTTGCGGAGGAGAAACGGAAGGAGTTTGGCGGGCGGTACCACCAGCCGAGCGACGAGTTTCGCGCCGATTGGGACTTCAGCGGGATGGAGCAGTTTGGCCGGTTCGGTTTCGCGTTGGGGCTGGAACTCGCCAACCTGGAGAAGATCCCGGCGCGGATCGACCCCAACTAGCCGCCGGATTCGATGACTTGGATCCAGGACTGGCTGAGGGCTGAGCGGACGCTCAAGACGTAATCCTCCATCCGTTCGGCGCGGGTGAGGCAGTCCGTACAGGCCAGCAGGTGCTCTTCCAGCGGCGCGAGCTCGGATTCATCGCTGATGGCGCCCAAGGCGTACCGCTCGAGCGCGTCGTCGTCGGGATGAGTGGTGTTGACTGACATCGATCCCGCTGTGGTATGCCATACCGGGGCGAGGGCGAGTTGTCCGGGCCAGGTCATTGCACAATTCCTCACTTCACTTTGGATACCCGGTCTCATGCACGACACGGGCCGCACTGCGGCCGACGCAGTCTCAAAGAGTTGCGGTTGAGCTACGGCAAGTTACGGCAAGAATTGCCGGAAGGATTTACCAGCCGGGCGCTTCGTGCTCCACCACCAGCGTGTCGCCCCGTAGCGTAACTCGGACCGGGTAGCGGCCTCCCGGCAGGCCGTCAGGCGGCAGCGCGCCGGCCTCCAGCGGGGGCAGCAGCAGGGCGGGGTCGTGGCTGAAGTGGACCAAACGGAACGGCTCACCGCCGGGTTGCGGTTCGTCTCCGGCCGAAGTGTGGCGCAGCGATTGGACCAGCGCCCAGGAGGCGAGCTCGTACTCCAGCACCTCGGCCAGATAAGGATGGCTGAGCTCGCCGCCGGCCAGTTTGGCCTGGAGGAAGGCGGCAAAGGCGTGCTCCTCGCCCGAGAGCTGGTAGTTGCCTGGGCGCTTGATCTGCCACAACTCTTCGAGGAGCTCACGCAACCAGGGCTTGAGCAGCGTACAGGTGAGGGGCAGCACGTCTACGATGGGGCCGAAGCGGTTGCCGCGCGCGAGGGTGCAGTTGAGATCCATGCCGGGGTGCCGGGCCACGGCCACCAGGCGTGCCCGCTCACGCGGGGTCAGGTCATAGGCGGCCAGCGGCCGCTCTCCCTCGGCGCGCACGCGTGCCGCCAGATTGGGAGACACAGTCATCTCGGAGAGGGCGCGTTGGAAGTCGCTCAGGGCCATATTGACGAAAGCAGCGGCTGGGCCGCGATGGAGCGGGCGCGGTCGAGTTGCGCCAGCACACCCCCGGTGCGCAGCAGCGGCCAGGAGGATTCGTGAAACTCGAAAGTGACCCCGCGCAGGGCGGGTGCGCGGGGCGCGACATAGCGGAGCAGTTCCCAGACGGCATCGGGCGCCGGTCCGGTGTGCGAATCGGTATGAAAGCCCATCATCGCGCTGCCGCCGGCGACGTGAACCTCCAGTATTCGGCTGAGGTCGAGCGATGCGAGGAATTCGATGGGGTCGAAGCCGTGATTGACAGCGTTGGTGTGGACGTTGTGCAGGTCGAGCAGGAGGGAGCAGCCGGTGCGCGCGGTCAGCTCATTTAGGAACTCGGCTTCAGTGAATTCCTGGTCGGGGTAGGTGAAGTAGTAGACGTTGTTTTCGAGCAGGAAGGGGCAGCCCAGGCGCTGCTGCACGGTGTCCACTCGAGGGACGAGCAGGTCCAGCAACTCCCGGTCGTAGGGCGAGGGTAACGCCATGGCGGCATTGCTTTCGTGCCCCGCGCCGCTGCGGGAAAACGAGAGATGATCGCTGGCCCACTCGCATTGATAGAGGCCGCGCCAGCGCGCCAACTGGTCCACGTAGGCTAAGTCGAAGATGTCGGCGCTGCAGATGGACATGCCGATGGAATGCATAACCAGCGGGATGTGGAGAGCGGTCTGCTGGAAGAGGCGAACGGATTCCGGAAGGTCGTCGAATCTGGGGGAGGCGCCGGGGCCGTGATCCACCCACGAGCGGTCCGGAATGACGGCGAGGTAGTCGAGGCTGGCCGAGTCGGAGTGGACGAAGTCGGCCAGCGCGGGGTTGAAGAGCACTCCAACCCCAGGCCGGTTCAGCAAAGCGTCAGCCAATCTTGTTCAGATCCACCTGCATCACATGGTCAAAGCGGTGACGGATGTCGAGATCCATCCCCGAGATGCAGGCCGTGCAGGCCTTGAGCCCGAGCTTCTTGCGCAGGTTCGAATTGCGCGTGATCTCCCTTTGCAGGACACCGACGAGCTTATCGAGCGAGACGCCCGCATCAACGGTCACGGTAGCGGCCGGTCTTCCGCCGGCGCCGGTCTTGTTGATCTGAATGTCGGCCAGAGATGTGGCAACAGGCATGGATGGTCCCCTTTTACGTCAGAACTAAGCCTAGAGTCTTTTCCAGGGTTGGTTCATCTTAGGGTGACCATACGTTTCTGTCAAGGATAAAGTGCGCCGGCCATTGCCAGCGTGGCGGCTACTTCTTCACCGTGGCGAGGTTGTCCTTATCGACGAGCATTGTGCCCGTGTCGATGAAGACGGGATAGGGCGCCTTGGGGTCGGTGGCGTTCATAGGCTTGGAAGCGGCGGGCTTGTCCAGCACGATTTCGGCGAGCGCGCGCAGGCCGTAATAGCCCATGGTGTAAGGCTTCTGCATGATGGTGGCGGCGATGCGGCCCTTGCCGATCCATTCGAGCGTGGTGGCGGCGGTGTCCATGGCCAGGATCACTTTGCCGGTGACCTTTTCCCGTTCCAGCACTTCGGCGATCTCGGCGCCGGCCAGCGCTTCCAGGGCGACAAATGCGTCGACCTCAGTCTTCTTATCCAGCAGCGATTTGACGGTATCAAATGCCAGGCGTGGATCGCCCTTCATGTCGATCACCTGCGCCACCTTGATCCCGGGGAAGGCCGCCAGCGCCGCCTGATACCCGTTGAGCCGCTCCGCTAGATTGGTCTGGCCGGCAATGGTGAAGAAGACCAGCGAGCCTTTGCCGTTGAGCAGCTTCGCCAGGTGCTTGCCGCCCATCTGACCGGCCTGATAGTTGTTGGTCCCGACGAAGAAGAGCCGGTTGCTCTGCGGCGCGTCGGAGTCGATGGTGATGACGGGAATTCCGGCCGCCATGGCGGCATCAATTTCGGGCTTCAGCACGTCGGCGTTGCCGGGCGACACCAGAATGCCGGCCGGTTTCTTGCCGACGATGCGGCGGAACTCTTCCCGCTGCGCGTTGGGGTCATAGGTCTCGGGACCGACGAGCTCAGCTTGCACTTTGAGCTCTTTGGCGGCGGCCACCAGGCCCGCGCCGGCCTCCTGCCAGTACGGAATCTTGGTGTTGGTGCAAACCAGGAAGTACTTCTCCGTGGGCTCGTGGCGTGGTCCGCCACCGCCGCAGCCGCCAAGGACTAGAACGATACAAACGGAAAGAAGGGTGATTAATTTCATGGGACAAACTCCATGTGTGCGTAGATTTAGAACCGATGCGAACCCTGATCCGGGATCGACCGAGGCACGGAAGAAACCGGACCTTGTTTGCAGTCTACTCCCTCTGAAAAGGCCGGACAAGATGGCCTTCAGATAGGGACGCTGGGGCGCTGGGGCGATGGGGCGATGCCCGCGACGGAACTTGTGTTGGGGGCCCGGCGTTTGATCATTTGATCACGCGTTTCTGTTCGCTGGATTGGCGGCCGGGAGAATGGTCTGGTTCATCGAGTTCCCCTTGCCAACGGGCCGCCGCCTGTCAAGTCCGCGGGCGCATCTGGTCGGGACAGGCCAGGGCGGTGGTGAGCTTGTCGGCTCCGGGGCAGTGGTGGTGGACTGTGAGTGCCAGGGCGATGGTGACGCCGAGGATCAGCAGGAGCGGGATGAAGGTGGCGCGCAGCACGCTGATCATCCAGCCCTGTGCCTCGGCGCGCTTGGCGGCGCCGGTGAGGCAGGAGCTGAGCAGCGCGCTGAGCGCGAGATCGGGGAGGATCTCGGGGGCGGCCCAGATGAGGTAGCCGCCCGCGCCGGCAATGACTGCAATCAAGGCGCCGAGGACGATCAGGATCCAGAAGCCGTCGTCGAAGTCGATGTTGAGATCGAGGCTGGGGAAGCTGAAGCCGCCGCCGCCACCGCCACCGCCGCTGGGAGTTGGGACTGCGACGAGCTCGGAGGCGGAAGAGTCCCACAGGTCCGATGCGCCGGCGCCGCCGGAATCGCCGCCTCCGAATGAGACGCCGCCACCGCCGGACGACCCGCCGCCGGGCAGAAGATCCGCGCCGATGTCGATTCCGAAAGACGAGGATGAGGAGGAGGACCAGCCCGAAAAGCATGAGTGGCCCTTGACGGTGACGGCATTGATCAGGACGTAGGCCACCCACAGGCGCGCGAGTCCTGTGAAGGCCAGGTAGGCGCCGAGCACGGCAGCGGGATAGCGAAACAGGACGCTGTGGAGACCGGCCATCAGCAGGAGCTTGCTGGTGAGCACACCGGTGGCCGCGGTGGCCATGAGGAGCAGGCTCATGTGAAAGCGGACCATGTACTGGCGGACAATGCGCTGGCGGAAGCTCTGCGCAAACGGGCGGCGGGCCATAGGCGGGTCTCCTCCCGGGGAACTCACAGTATCACCCATAGTTGATTTCGGTGCATACTGTCTCTTTACCGATGCGCCTCACTTCTTCGCTCCATTCCCCCATTACCCGCAGAAGCGTATTGAAGGCCGGTGCGCCGCTGCTGGCGCCGGCTTCCTTTTTCGGGCAGAGTTCGCCCTCCAACCGCATTACCGTCGGCATGATCGGCGTGGGCCGGCAGGCTGTGTTTGCGAACCTGAAGCAGTTTCTCGGCATGAATGACGTGCAGGTGGTGGCCGTGTGCGACGTGGATCGCTGGCGGCTGGAGCAGGCGAAGATCCAGGTGGATACGGCCTACGCAAACCGCGGGTGCCGGATGTATGCGGACTACCGCGAGTTGCTGGCGGACAAGAGCATCGACGCGGTGATGATCAGCACGCCGGATCACTGGCACGTGCCGATGTCGATGGATGCAATCCGGGCGGGCAAGGATGTCTCGTGCGAGAAGCCGCTGACGCGCTTCATCACGCAGGGGCGGGCGTTGAGCGACCTGGCGGCCAGCCGCAAGCGGGTCTTCCGGAACGACAGCGAGTTCCGGTCTCTGGACTATTTCCATCGGGCGGTGGAACTGGTGCGGAATGGGAAGATCGGCAAACTGCACACGATCCGGACGGGCGTGCCGGGGTCCGATGTCGGGTGCCCGCCGCAGCCGGATATGCCGGTGCCGGCGGAGTTGGATTACGAGCGGTGGCAGGGGCCGGCGGTGCGGGCGCCGTACACGGAGAAGCGGGTGCACACGCCGCGCTCGTATGACCGGGGCGGCTGGATGCGGCACACGTATTACTGCGACGGGATGGTGACGAACTGGGGCGCGCATCTGAACGACATCGCGCAGTGGGGCAACGGAACGGATCGCACCGGGCCGGTGGAGGTGGAGGCGCGCGGGATTTATCCGCCGGCGGAGAGTTTCTGGAACGTGATGTTGAGCTTTGAGGCGGAGTACCGCTATGCGAACGGCGTGCGGTTGTTTTACAAAACAGACAAGCCGTATGTGCGCTTTGAGGGCTCGGAGGGATGGAT
Organism: Paludibaculum sp.; assembly: GCA_036504135.1. Taxonomy (GTDB): domain Bacteria; phylum Acidobacteriota; class Terriglobia; order Bryobacterales; family Bryobacteraceae; genus Paludibaculum. Next base: position 88,875 of record DASXVP010000025.1, on the reverse strand, counting down.
CCTTGCGGAATACGGCAAGCCTCTGCAGGCGGGGTCGGCGTCGATCCTGGATGCGACGATCCCGGAGAACGGGATTCACTTTCCGCTGAAATCGGACAAGCAGGATTTCATCGACGCGGTGAAGAGCCGGGGGCAGACACTGCAGGACGCGGAGGTGGGGCATCGCACGATGTCGCTGTGCCTGCTGGCCAATATTGCCGTGCAGGTGGGGGGGAAGCTGGGCTGGGATCCGGTGAAGGAACGGTTTACGAACAGCGAGGCGGCGAACCGGTGGCTGGACCGGCCAGTGATCGCGCCGAGGCGAATATGAGAGCGCCGGTGGTTGGGCTGGCGGGCGTGCTGGCGCTGGCGGCGGTGGGCCGCGGGCAGGCGCCGGCGAATCCGTTCTTCGCGTTTGACAATGGGACGGGGCGGGATCAGAAGATCCCGCTGGACGTGCAGGCCGAAATGCTGAAGCGCACGGGGTATGCGGGGATGGGGTTCAGCGGGGCGCTGCGGATTCCGGAGGTTTTGCAGGCGCTGGAATCGCGGGGGCTGCGGTTGTTCAGCATCTATGTGCCGGTGCGGATCGACGGGGAGAAGCCGGGTTATGAGGCGGCGCTGCCGGAGGCGATCCGGCAGTTGAAGGGGTACGGAACTGTGATCTGGCTGACGGTGCAGGGCCGGGTAGCGGATGGGGATGCGCGGGCGGCGGCCGCGGTGCGGGCCGTGGCGGATCTGGCGGCGGAATCAGGGCTGCGCGTAGTGCTGTACCCTCATGTGGGATTTCACGTGGAGCGGATTGAGGATGCGGTGCGCGTGTGTAAGCTGGCGGGGCGCGCGAACGTGGGTGTCACGTTGAACCTAGCCCACTTTCTGGCAGTGGGGGACGAGGCGAATCTGGAGGCGAGGCTGAGAGAGGCTGGGCCGCTGCTGGAGATGGTGAGCATCAACGGCGCGGATCACGAGGGGGAGTGGCGGAAGGGCGATTGGTCCAGGCTGATCCAGACTCTGGATCGGGGTGAGTTTGATGTGGGCGGGCTGCTGCGGAAGCTGGCGGCGATGGGGTATCGGGGGCCGATCGGCCTGCAGAGTTACCAGGTGGCGGGGGATATCGAGGAGAACCTGAGGCGGTCCATGGCGGCGTGGCGGCGGCTCCACTAGAAATTCGGGCCGCGTGACTTCAGCCGCGCGCGCACTGCCGGTGTAGGAAGACCAGGCCGAGCAATCCACCGCCGAGCATGAGGAAGGTGGACGGCTCCGGTGCACGAACTCCGGCTGGATCGCCCTCGATACTGCGTGACACTCCTTCTACTACGAAGCGGGCTCCCGAGAACCCGCCGTCGCCCCATTGCCCGTTGTTCAGCGTGCCGCTCCAATTGAAGTAGGAGGCATCTGGAACGTCGTGGTTATTCAGCAGCATGCCTCCGCCGGCATCAGACGGCGAGCCGAAATGACCCGCGCCAAAGATCAGGCCATACCAACCGGCGTTCAGGTCCACGGATAGCGGAGTGAGAAAATCCACGACGGGGTTGCCGGGATCGAACGTGGTGGAGGCCGTGACGGGGGCGCTGAAGGGCGAGCCCGATGGCAGCGCGGTGGGTCCGCTGAGTGGCACGATGGCGCCGAAAAAAGTGTTGCCTCCGCCGTACATGACGCCGCCGATGGCGGTGACATGGACAGCGCCGGCGACGTGGAAGCGCGCGCCGAGGAACTGCTGTCCAGAAAACTCAGTGACGATGGCCAGCCCGTAATTCTGGAGTGTTGCGGATTCGTAGATGACGGAAGCCGTGGCCGGGCACACACCGGAGAGTGCCAGCAGGATGGCAGAAATTGCAAGCGGGTGCCTCATAATCCTCCATCTCAGGTTTTCACCTCTTAAACACCTTAGGCGCGTACAGACTGTCTGCCAGTATACAGAACCCAGCGGCCGGGAGATAGGTCAACTATCCGGATAGGCCGCGCGGAGCTTGGCGGCTACGGCGGGGCCGACCGATTCGGTGAGCTCGGTGTCGGTGGCGGCCTTGATTCCGGTGAGGCTGCCGAAGCGCTTGAGTAGTTTCTCGATGGTGCGCGGGCCGATGCCCGGGATCTCTGTGAGCTCGCTGGTGAGGGTGCGGGCGTCGCGGCGGTTGCGGTGGAAGGTGACGGCGAAGCGGTGGGCCTCGTCGCGGATCAACTGGACGAGGTGGAGGACGGGGGAGGCGCGGTCGAGCAGGATGGGCTCATCTTCCTGGCCGAAGACGTAGAGGGTCTCTTCGCGTTTGGCGAGGGCGGCGAGGGGCTGATTGAGGATACCGAGAGCGTCGAGGGCGGCGGCGGCGGAGTGGAGCTGGCCGAGGCCGCCATCAATGAGGACGAGGCCGGGCATGGGCTTGCCCTCTTCCTGGAGGCGCGAGTAGCGGCGGGTGACGACCTCGAACATGGAGGCGAAATCGTCGCTGCCCTCGACGGTGCGGATGATGAATTTGCGGTAGTCGGCCTTCTTCATGCGGCCCTCTTCCCACACCACCATGGAGGCAACTTTGTCGGTGCCTTGGATGTGGGAGATGTCGAAGCACTCGATGCGGCGCGGCGGTGCGGGGAGGTTGAGGGCCTCTTCGACTGCTTCGCCGATGGCTTTGGAGGAGGGCTTGAGAACGCGGAAGCGCTGCTCGAAACTGTGGCGGGAGTTGGAGCCGACGAGGGCGAGGAGGGCCTTTTTTTGGCCGCGCTGGGGGGTGTGGATCTCCACTTTGCGGCCTCGTTTTTCGGTGAAGAGCTCCTCGAGGACGTCGCAATCTTCGAGCTCGAGGGGGACGTGAATGGTGGAGGGCAGGTGCTGGCCAGTGGCGTAGACCTGCATGAGGAGGGTGGAGAAAAACTCGTGGGGGTCGAGCTCGGCGATGTCTTCCCAGAAGAACTCGCGGCGATCGACGATGCGGCCGTTGCGGAGGTGGAAGAGGTTGACGGCCACCTGGGGGAGCTCGGCGTAGTAGGAGAAGATGTCGGTGTCGTCGCCGGAGGCGGCAGCCATTTTCTGATTCTGCTCGACCTCGCCTAGGGTTTGGATGAGATCGCGGAGGGCGGCGGCGCGCTCGAACTCCATGTTCTCGGAGGCTTGTTCCATGCGGGTGCGGAGGCCGGCTGTGAGATCGTGGGTGCGGCCTTCGAGGAAGGTGCGGACGTCCTGAACGTGCTCGGCGTAGATGGCATCGGTGGTGAGGCCCTGGACGCAGGGGCCGAGGCAGCGGTGGATGTGGAACTCGAGGCAGGGGTGGGTGTGGGTGCGGCTGAAATCCACTTTGCACGAGGGGATGAGGAAGTGGCGGTGGATGAATTTGACGAGGCGGTAGGCGAGGCTGGCGGGGATGTAGGGGCCGAAGTATTGGCCGTCCTTGCGGATGCGGCGGGTGACGAAGACGCGCGGGTATTTCTCGTTGGTGAGCTTGATGTAGGGGAAGGTTTTGTCGTCGCGGAGGAGGATGTTGAAGCGAGGGTGATACTGCTTGATGAGGTTGTTTTCGAGGGCGAGGGATTCCTTCTCGTTATCGACGAGGATGAACTCGAGCTCGTGGGCCTCGCGGATGAGGCTGCCGGTTTTGGCCTCGGCGAGGCGGTCCTCATTGAAGTAGCTGCGGACGCGGGCGCGCAGATTCTTGGCTTTTCCGACGTAGAGTACGGTGCCGGACGCGTCCTTATAGAGGTAGACGCCGGGCTGCAGGGGCAGTTGCGCGGCTTTTTCGCGAAGGGCGTCGATGCGGTCGGTCATGGGGAGGGCTTTATACTTTGATTGTGGCACGCGTATTTCTGATGTTGATTCTGGCGGCGGGACTGGGGTGCGCGCAGGCTCCGAAGCCGCCTGCTCCGGCGCCAGTTCCAGCGCCGGCGGAGCCGGAAGAGGAAGAGCCCTCGCTGAAGCCGAAGGAGTATGACCTGAACCCGATCCAGGCGGAGAACGAGATCCGGGTGGGGCGCTACTACATGAAGAAGGGCAGCTTTCGCGCGGCGGCGGGGCGGTTTGACGAGGCTACGAAGTGGAACCCCGCGTCTTCCGAGGGTTACCTGATGCTGGGCGAGGCGCGCGAGAAGTTGAAGGACGCGAAGGGCGCGCGGGCGGCGTATCAGAAGTATCTGGAGATTGCGCCGGACGGGAAGTTTGCCGACGATGTGAAGAAGCGGCTGGGGAAGCTGCCGAAGAAGTAGGGCGGCGGCGGAGCTCGCGGCGGATGAGATTGATGAGCTGACCGGCGCCGTGGAGGGGATCGGGGAAGAGATCGAGGTATTGCAGGTGCTGGCGGATGCGGGTGGGGACGGGGCAATCGTCGAGGCGGATGGGGATGAAGTATACATCGTCGAAGGGCGCGCTGCGGGCGCAATCGAGGGCATGGCGCATTTCGCGCTGGAAGTTGCCGCGTTTGCGGATGGAGGTGGAGGAGAGGCAGGCGACGAAGAAATCGGCGGTATCGATGGCGCCCTCGATGGCGCGGGCCCAGTTCTGACCGGGGAGGAGTTTGCGGCGGTCCATCCAGGGATCGAAGCCGGCGTCCTGGAGGCGGGCGTAGAGCTGATCGATGGCGGCGGCGTCCTCTTCGACGTAGGCGAGGAAGACGGTGGGGCGGTTGTTGGGGACGAACTCGATGCCGCCGGCGGGGGCGGGTTGAAAGAGGCCGATGCGCTCGATTTCGACGCTGTGGCCCTGGCTGAGGCAGCGTTTGACGAGGCGGGCGATGTCGTTGGTGTTGGGTGATTTAGCTGCGGGCACGGCGGGGGCCTTTCAGCAGGGACGATTTCTCGAAGCGGAAGGTGGGCGTGGGGCCGGGCTCGAAGTGGCCGAGGCCGGGGAGGGCGACGGATTCGCCTTTGCGGAGTTGCTTGAGGATGTGGACGACGGCGCGGTTGAGTTGATCGGCGGCCTGCGTTTCGGACTTGCCTTCGCCGGCCAGGAGTTGGACGAGTTGTTGTTTTGCCATATGGATACCTCCGGACACACTGCGGCCTCGGAGAAAGACCCGGTTTACTCCCCTGTTCTGGGAGCGGGCCGGGCCTTTTGCGTTTTCCGAGGCGACGGACAGGTTGATTCGCCCGGGGCTCTTGCGGAACCCCGTATTTTTCGAGCTGATCGGGACAAAAACCGGTTTTGCGCGCACCGTCCTGAACGGTGGCCCGCGTAGGAAACAGCCACGTCTTTGCGGCTGCCGCTCTACTGATCGGCGATGGGAGTCTCAAGCCGGCCGGCGATTTACTCCTGATTCCATTATGGGGGGTGCTTCCAAGCTTTCGGAGGAGGGGGTGGAGGTAAGTGGTTGTTTTTGTGTGAGATGGAAAATTTTCAGGGTGTGTGAATGAGTTTGGGGCGAGGGCGAGTTTTGGGAACTCTGTGTCGTAGGTATATATACCTACGACATTTGATACCACTGTCATGGCATTGGTATATATACCAATGCCATGTGGGCGGCTTACGGTTCTTATTCAGAGGGGGCAGCGTGAATCGGCACGTTGCCGCTTCGGGCTTCCGGACGGCGGGCTGCGGATGAGTTCGTGGAATTTCGGGTGGGAGGCGGGGAGGGTGGCGATTGAGGTGGTGGGGCTATTTAGCTGGGGCGGCGAGTAGGACGCCGGAGGGTTGGAAGCGGGTGAGTTCGCGGAATTGGGGGTTGGGGGCGAGGAGGATATTTACGGCGGCGGGGTGGGCGGGGTCGAGCTTGACGATGGGGGGCATGGCGGTGACGGCGTGGAGGCGGCGGTAGTATTCGAGGCTGTTGAAGAGGGGGGGCTCGGCGGCGATGGGGGTGGTGGGGTAGTGGGATTGGAGGTAGGCGAAGACTTCGCGGTTGTTGGAATCGAACTGCCATTCGCGGGTGTAGGTGGGGGTGAGGGTGGCGAGGCAGAAGACGGCGGCGGCGGCTAGGGGGAGAGCGCTCCAGCGCCAGCGGGCGGAGGCTTGGCCGAGGAGGAGGATGGCGAGAGGGATGAGGTAGACTCCGGTGCGGCCTTGGGGCCAGGGGAGGCCCTTGGCGAAGTGGAGGGCGGCTAGGCCGGCGAGGGTGAGGGCCAGGGTGAGGGCGAGGCGGCCGCGTTCGTAGAGGGCGGCGGCTAGGACGAGGAGGAGGGTGAGCGGGTAAAGGAAGACGGTCTGCATGCTGGTGAGGAAGTCGCCGGCGCCGAAGTAGAAGTTGGCTTCGGTGGCGTGGGTGACGGGGACGATCATCAGGATGAAGGCGGCGACGGCGCCGGGGGCGATGAGGGAGTCGGCCTGATTCCAGAGGCGGCGGGTGAGGAGGGTGACGGCGATCCAGGTGGCGGCGGGGAGGATGAAGACGGCGTTGGCGGCGACGGCGAGGCCGAGGGCTAGGGAGACGCGGCGCCAGCGTTGCTCGTTGGTTTCGGCGAGGGCGTAGAGGAGGAGGCCAAGGGCGAGGCTGTAGCCGCGGGCCAGGGAGAAGTAATCTACGAGGCCGGGATGAAAGGCGAGGAGGGCGCAGAGGGCGGGCATGACGGGCGAATCGCCGCAGAGGGTGCGGGTGAGGCGCCAGGCGCTCCAGAGGTAGAGGGCGGCGCCGAGGAGGGCGGGGATGCGGAGGGCGAAGGGGGCGATGCCGAAGACGGACGTGACGAGCTTGCAGAGGTAGGAGTGGAGGAAGTGATGATTGGCGTCGTAGGTGGTGAGGATCTGAAGCCACGGGGGGGTGACGAAGGACGTGGCGGTGAAGGCCTCGTCGGTGGTGATGGAGAGCGTGGCGGCGCGCCAGACGTAGTAGGCAAAGGCGGCGCCGAGGAGGGCGGCGGCGGATTTAATCCAGGGCGCCCTAGTCCAGGGTAAAGAGATGCGCGGCATCGCGGCTCCCGACCTCCCTGAGGCCCCAGTATTGGGCATTGCGGCTGAGCTCGCCGTAGAGGGTGCCCTTTTCCCAGGCGAGGATGTGGGTGATGCCGCGGCGCTTGAGCTCGAGCGTGGCGGCGCGGCGGAGGCCCTTGGGGGCGCCGATGTATTCTCCCTCGGTGCCGCTGATGCGGACTTCATCAAATTCGACGGGGGCGCCGAAGTCGATGCCAATGGCGCAGTGGCAACCGGTGACGGGGCTGTTATCGAAGGCTAGGGTGGCGGCGGCTTCGCCATCCAGGTTGCGAACGCGCCAGGCGGGGTTGCGGGGCAGCTCGACGTCGTTGCGGTAGAACCGGACCTCGGCGATGCGGCCGGAGTGCTCGATGAAGAAAGTGCGGCGCAGGGTGCTGGTGACGAACTGGCGGCGCTGGCGGGCGGGGCGGAGATTCTCGTCCCAGGCGGATTGGAGGATGAGGAGGAGGGCGGGATCGGTGGTGGAGCGGCGGGTGGTCCAGGCGCCGGCGACGGGATGCTCGGCCCAGGTGAGGGCGTGGGCGGGAGTGTCGGATTCGAGGAAGCGCGCGGTCTCCTGGCTGGTGGGCTGGGGCGGCGGGGTGAGGGGGGGGAGGCTGGCGGCGAACTGGAAAGCGGCGAGGGCGGCGAGGCAGAGGGGCTGGCGCTGTAGGGCCCAGGCGAGTAGGGCGGCGAGGGGCAAAGTGGCGAGCCAGGGGAACCAGCCGAAGAGGTAGCCGCCGGGGGCATCGCCACCGATGGAGTGGAGCTTGGCGGCGAAGACGGCTAGGAGGAGGACGGGCAGGAGGAGGCGAGGCTGGCTGGTGCGACCGGCGAGGTGGGCGAGCCAGAGGGCGGTGAAGAGGCAGAGGAGCCAGACGAGCTGGGCTCCGGAGCGGGCGGCGAAGAGCTGGAAGGCGGGTGCGGTGGCGAGGAGAAGGGTGGCGAGGACGGCGGCGAGCGGCGGGAGATGGCGGCGGAGGAAGGCGAGGAAGGCTAGAGCGAGGGCGGGGAGATAGACGGCGTGGAGAGGCGGGACGGCGGCGTGGCCGTTGAACTGGAAGGCGGCGGACCAGAGGGCGGTGGCGTCCCAGTGCGGCTTGGCGGCGCCGCGGAAGATCTGGGCGGCGGCGGCGAAGGTCTGGTCTTCACCTGGGGGTGTGGTGTCGGGGCCGAAGGCGTTGTAGCCGGCCCAGGCGGAGAGGCCGAGCAGGCCGATAGCGCAGAGGGTGAGGATGGGGCGGGGGAGGGGCGGCGCGTCTTCGAGGAGGATGCCGCGGCGGCGCCAGAGGGCGAGGCCGACGAGGACGGCGGTGGCGGCGAGGAGTGGGGTGCGGCGGAAGAGGTGGAGCTTGACGAGGAGGAGGACGAGCGCGGCGAGGAGCGGCGTGCCGACGGCGAGGGCGGCGGGCCAGCGCTCGTCGGCGCGGAGTTTTATATGAAACACACCGAGGGCGAGCCAGCCGAGGGCGAGGGCGGCGAGGGCCAGCAGGGGGCTCATGGCTGAACGAATCCCATGGCGCTGACGAGGACGCCGAGCTTGGTGCCGTCGGCGGGCGCGATGTAGGGCTTATCGATGGAGGCCTGGAAGACGCGGTCCTGGCCGGGGGTGGCGAGCTCCGGGGGGAGGGAAGCGCGGAACTGGTAGGGGCCGGACTTATCGAGGCGGAGGCGCTTCAATTCGTGTCCATCGACGGTGAAGGTGATGGTGATGGGGCCGGTGGCGCGGAGGGTGACGCCGGCTAGGATGAAATCCATGGCGATGTTCCAGGGGCCGGGGGAGGGGATGGTGCAGTGGACGGCGGGGCTCTCATTGGTCCAGCGGTGGGCGCCGGCTCCGAGGCCGAGGGGGATGCCGGTGACAATGAACTGATCGGCGCGGGTCTCGGTCATGGAGAAGAGACAGGGGAAGGAGGGGGGATCTGGGGCCACGACGGGCGGTGCCTGGGGCGGGATGGGCGCGAAGGGAGACTCCCGCGAGCAGGCGGAGAGAAGGAGAAGGGCCAGGAATACGGCAGCCGGGCGCATCCTCCCTGTTATCGCACACCCTATCGGATCACAGCGCGGGCGAGGCCGGGATTGCCGGCGGCGTCGAAGACGCGGACGACGACGCTGACCTCGGGGGAGACCGCGATGAAGCGGACGGCGAAGCGCTCGGTGCGGCCGTCGGTGATGCCGTCGGCGGATTCCATGAGGCGCCAGATGGAGCCGTTGAGGGAGAACTCGGCGCGACGGATGGGGGAGGCGTCGTCGACGGCTTCGACATCGATCTCGACAGCGTTGCCGTTGCGGCGGATGTTGGAGAGGGTGACGCGGGGGGGTGTCTGATCGATGAGGACGGGCTGACTGACGAGTTCGGCTTCGCGGGCGGTGGAGGGGGGATTGGCGAGGCGGTCCGAGGCGGTGACGCGGAAGAGGTAGCGGCCGTCGGCAAAGACCTCGGCGTCGTGTAGGTAGGTGTTATCGAGGAGGTCGAATTTGAGGAGTTTCCAATCGCGCTCGTCCTCGGCGCGGTAGGAGATGGAGTAGAGGAGGCGGTCGTTATCGGGGTCGTCGGCCTGCCAGGAGATGAAGAGCTGGGGGGCGCCGCTGCGATTGATGTTCTGGGTGGGGGTGCCGGTGCTGGGGGTGTTGGCGGCGTCGCCGCTATCGGTGACGGTGATGGAGTAGGAGACGGGGGCGGCAGGGGCTGGAGCCGAGACGCCCTTCTGCGTGGCGGCGACCCACTGGGTGGTGACCTGAACGCTGCGGACAACGGGGCGGCTGTTCTGGGGCTGGTAGCTAAGGGAGACGGCATCGAGGCGAGGGGAGGCATCGTTGCCAGGGGTCATCTCGACCTGCCATTGGATATAGCGGGCGTTGGGGCTGGTGATGGCGGCCTGGGCGGGATTGGTGACGGGGGCGGACCAATCGGACCAGGTTCTATCGGGGCGGAGGGAGTTGCCGGAGCGGGTGCGGAAGGCCATGCGGCCGGCGGTGGAATCGGCGCGCCAATCGATGCGGCCCCAGCGGGCGGCGTTGCCGGCGTCGTGGACGGGGGATTCGTAGGTGCCGGTGGGGGCGGCGCCGGTGGAGAGGCGCATGAGCTTGGCGAGATTGCTGGTGGCGGCGAGGATGCCCTCGGGGGTGGGGAGGAGGCGCGTGGTTTCGCCCTCGCGGGTTTCGACGAGGAGGGCGGATTTGAGATCGGGCGAGAGGCGGTAGATGCGGCCGCGCTGATCGGTGGCGAAGATGAGGTCGTTGTCGCGGACGGCGAGATCGAAGACGTTTTCTTCCTTGGAGGACCAGAGGGTTTCGACGAGATTATCGGGGGTGATCTTGTAGATGGCGGCCTTTTCTACTCCGCTGACATCGACGACGGCGGGGGCGGGGGTCTCCATGGTGGGGGGGGCGGCGGGTTTGGCGGGGTCGGGTTTGGGTTTGAGGTCGATGCCGGCCTGGGTGAGGGCAGCGGCGTCGGCGGAGACGGTGATGCTGGTGGTCATCATGGGCGCGCCGGTGAGGGGGGTGGTGGCCGCGGCGGCGGCCTGGGCCTGTTTCTGGGCGAGGCCGCCGCCGAGAGCGGCGATGTAGATGGACCCGTCGGTGGCGGGCACGATGGAGCGGATCTCGGGGAGGGAGGAATCGTAGAGGACGAAGGCCTTATCCTTGGCGTCGATGCGGTAGAGGATGCCGTTGGGCTCGCTGCCGGCGAGGAGGCGGCCTTCGCCATCGAGAGCGAGGGCGGTAATGTGGGCTTGGCCGGTTTCGTACCAGAGCTGGCCCTGGCCGTTGGGAGAGACGCGGAAGATCTTGCCATCGTCGCCGCCTCCGGCGTAGAGGGTGCCGTCTGGGGCGATTACCATGGACCAGATGAATTTGGATTTGGGATCGAAGAACTCGGAGGACTTGCCGTTTTCGATGCGGTATATCCTGCCCTGGGGGGAGGTGGCGGCGTAGAGGCGGCCCTGGGGATCGAGGGCGATGGCGAATATCTCGGGTTGGGTGGCGGTGAAGATGACGGTGGGCTGGCCGCCGGGCTTGAGCTGATAGACGCGGCCGCGATGGCCGGTGGCGAAGTAGAGGGTGCCGTCGGCGGCGGCGGCAACGCTCCAGATGCCGGCGTCGCCGGTGGCGGCGAGGGTCTGGAGGGCGGGCGCGGGGGTGAGGCGGCCGTCGCGGGTGAGGGAGATGCCCTGAAAGCGGCCCTTGATGAAATCAGAGAAGGTGTTGCTCTCCCAACTGGTGGAACTGCCGGCGAAGAGGGTGGCGGCCAGCAGGAGGGTGGAGAGCAAGCGCGTGGCGCGGGTCATGCCGAGATTAGTCCTTCACTTCTACTTGGACAGTTTTGGAGCCGGTGAACTGAAACGGGCCTGGGGCCATGGTGAGCTCGCTGACGAGGGCCATGGACTGCGGTGTGACGGTGCGGCCGAGGGTGAGGGCGGCGGAGGGCGGGGGCGCGTTGAGATTTTCGCCCATGATCTGGAACGACTGGGCGGAGCGCCAGACGCGGACGTAGGCGCGATCATTCGGGTGGAGGCCGGTGAGGAAGGCGTGGAGCTGGGCGGGCGAGCGCGGCGGGGTGAGGAGAAACTGGCGGTATTCGGCGATGTTGGCGGAGGGGCCATCTGTGATGGTGAAGTAGAGCGTGCCAGTGGGGGCGCCGACGGGGACGTGGTAGATGGAGGTGCGGGAGAGCTCGGCACCATGCTCGCCGGTGAAGATGGCGGTGATTTCGACGGATTCGCCGGGGCGGACTTCGCGGCGGGAGGGCCAGGCGGAATCGATCTGCATCTGGTTCTTGTCGTTGGAGACGTCGAATTCGAGATCGAGGCCGCGGAGCTTGAGGGCATCGAAGCCGCTCTGGAGGAGGGCGGAGATGGGCGCGGCGGCGGCGGCGGAGGCCTGATTGGGGGCGCCGAGCTCGGCGGAGTAGAGATTGCTGAGGGGGATGGGAGGTGCGCCATCGACGAGGAGGCGGCCGCGCATCGAAATGGTGCCGAGGCCGATGGTGCGCTCGGTGGCGTCGATGGCGGAGTAGACGGCCATCTGGAGGAGGAGCGGAGTATAGAGGCGGTCCTGGACGATGTTCATGCGATAGGACCAATCGCGGGCGGCGCCGGTGTGGCTACTGACCTTGATGGTGACGGGGAGGAGGGCGGCCTTGCGGCCGAGCTCGCCGGAGATGGCGGTGGTGCGGTCCTGGGTGACGGTGCCGAGCCACTCTTTGGGGGTGGAGATTTTGAAGGACGAATTCTGGCTGGCGAGGAGGGTGATGACCTCGGCGCGGGCGAAGGGTAGCTCGGTGTCGCCGACGGAAAGGAAGCGATGGCCGAAGGCGAAGATGCGGTTGCCATCGATACAGGTGACGGTACCATCGGCGCCGACGCTCATGTCGCCGGAGACGAGCTGGACGCTGATCATGGAGCCGGGTTCGAGCTTGGGGGTGGCGGCAGTGGGGGCGGTGGGGCGGCCGCCGCCGGAGACGCCCTGGACGGGCTCGAGGCCGGCGGCGCGGAGCATGGGGGCGAAGTGATCGAAGGCGCCGCTGGTGAAGCCGGAGAGGTAAAAGGGCGTTGCGATCTCGGCCATTTTGGTGGGGCCGAGGTTGTATTCCTGGGGCTTGGGGAGGGACTCGGGGGTGGCGGCGGCCTGGCGCGGGGCGACGGGGCCGGCGGTGAGCATCTCCTCGATGGGGCGGATGCCGGCGATGGGGTCCTTGGAGTAGGGGAAGGAGAGGGCGACGGCGCCGATAAGCTTGCCATCGATGTAGACCGGGCTGCCGCTCATGCCCTGCATGACGCCGGTGTGGGCGAGGGGGCCTCCCGAGAGGCGGGCGAGGATGATGGACTGTTTGGGGCCGGCGTTTTCGAGGATGCCGAGGATCTCGACCTGGAACTCTTCGACCTTGGCGCCGTTGAAGATGGTGCGTCCCGTGCCCTTCATGCCGGGTTTTATGTCGCGCAGGGGGAGCATGGGGGTGGACTGCGCGGCGGCGGTGAGGCCGGCGCAGGCGAGCAGAATGACAGAGATCCACCGGCTGGGCACGTTCACCATTGTAGACGCCGCCCGCGCCCAAATGGCTCCATCGGGTTATAGTATAGGTGTACTTGCTTCAGAGATGGGGCGCGGTAGCCAAGTGGTAAGGCAGAGGTCTGCAAAACCTCCATCATCGGTTCAACTCCGATCCGCGCCTCCAAGAGTAGAGTACCCATACGATCGTTGCGCCGGCGCGGTAGCCAAGTGGTAAGGCAGAGGTCTGCAAAACCTTTATTCGGCGGTTCGATCCCGCCCCGCGCCTCCATTGTTTTCTGATTCGTTTTGATCCCAGGACCGGCAAGCGTTCGGGCCATGTCTTTGACGGAGACGACGCGGGGATTGATAGTCTGCGCGAACTCTATTCGGCGGTTCGATCGTGCGCCGCACGCCGGGCCTGTTCGTCCTGCTGTTCCGCCTCATCGACGATTGCGTCGTCGCACGGGGGCGCGTTGCGGAGTTCGCTGGCGCGAGCGAGATGGGAAGCGGGGACCAGGAGCCGAAACGGCGCCCAACTGGTTGTGACTTCGCCGCCCATCCTTGCCGCGTTCTCGTCTGGTTGGAGGCACGGGATGCCTTCGGATTCCAGGAACCCGCGCAGGAGGATGGCATCCGATTGCACGGCGAATGCTCCGAATAAGACCCATTCATCGCCTTCGGGCAGCGAGGCGATATCCGGGGCGCAGAGGTCGTTACCGGAGACGCCCGAGGCGGGGAGTTGCAGGTCCGGTTTTTCGTGATGGAAAGGCACGGAGGGCCACCTTCAAAGGGCCTGGGATCAGCCGGCGTCCATGGCGAGGCGGAGTTCGTCCTCGATCTCGTAGATGCGGTCGTCGAGATCGCGGGTGGATTGGCCGGCGGCCTTGGCGGATTCCAGTTTCTTGCGGGCCGTGGCGAGCTTTTTCTGGAGGGCCGTCACTTTGGCGTCGGGCTTGGCCGGTGGCGTGGGCGGGGCGGCGGCTGCGGTCTTTTTCGCGCCGGGGGCGGCTGCCTTTTTGGCCTTGCCGGATTTGAAGCGGAAAGACGTCACGATGACGGGGGGCTTGAGGGTGGCTCCGAAATCGGCGTGGTATTCTTCGGCCACCTTGACTGCCTCGGTGAGCAGTTCGCGGAATCGGGACTCCATGGCTACGCGGGCCTTGGCGCGGAGGTCTCCGCCCTGCTGCTTCCACCTCTGGTATTCGGCAATGACATCGCTCATGGAATCCATCGTACGCCCATCGCGCGCGGTGGCGTATGATCAATAGCTCAGAGGTCTGCTTTGTCAAACGCCGCCACTGCCTTACCTGCTCCGCCGCGCAATATCGCCGTCGATGTGTACCGCGGGTTTGTGATGTTCCTGATGATGGCGGAGGTGCTGGAGCTGGCCAAGGTGTCGCGCGCGCTGCCGGATAGCGGGTTCTGGCGGTTCCTCGCTTACAATCAATCGCACGTGGCGTGGGCGGGTTGCTCGCTGCATGATCTGATCCAACCCTCGTTTTCTTTCCTGGTGGGGGTGGCGCTGCCGTACTCGATTGCGAGCCGCGTGGCGAAGGGCGGCACCTTTGGGAAGCTGTTCTCGCACGCGATCTGGCGGGCGTTTCTGCTGGCGGCGCTGGGGATCTTTTTGCGCTCGATGAGCAGCACGATGACGAACTTCACGTTTGAAGACACTCTGACGCAGATCGGGCTGGGGTATCCGCTGCTGTTCTTGTTGGGATTCCGGCCGCCGAAGTGGCAGTGGGCGGCGCTGGGCGTGACTCTGGTGGGCTACTGGGCGGCGTGGGCGCTGTATCCGCTGCCGGGCCCGGGCTTCGATTATCAGGCGGTGCGGGTGCCGGCGGACTGGCCGCACCACTATACGGGGCTGATGGCGCACTGGAACAAGAACGCCAATCTCGGGAATGCGTTCGACCAGTGGTTTCTGAACCTGTTTCCGCGGGTGCAGCCGTTTGTGGCCAATGGCGGCGGGTATTTGACGCTGAGTTTTATCCCGACTTTGGGGACGATGATCCTGGGGCTGCTGGCGGGGAACTGGCTGAGGGCGGCGTCGCCGAAGGTGCCGATGCGGCAGTTGCTGGTGGCGGGGGCGGCGTGCATCGCGGGCGGGCTGCTGCTGCACTTTGCCGGGATCTGCCCGGTGGTGAAGCGGATCTGGACTCCGGCGTGGACTCTGTTCAGCGGCGGGGCGTGTTTCCTGCTGCTGGCCGGATTCAGTTGGGTGATCGATGTGAAGGGCTACCGGCGCTGGACGTACCCGCTGATCGTGATCGGGATGAACTCGATTGCCGCGTATCTGATCGCACACGTGATGGGGCGGTTTTTCCAGGACACTTTCCGGATTCACCTGGGGCCGGGGTTCTTCCGGTTTCTGGGCGAGGCGTACGAGCCTTTCCTGCAGGGCGCGGCGGTGCTGCTGGGCTTCTGGCTGATCCTGTGGTGGATGTACCGGCGGAAGATTTTCCTGCGTGTTTGAGGCGAGATGGGGTGAGTGATCGGGATAGTCGGCCGTTGCGCGGTTGCCCGGTTGGTAGCGGGGATGGTGGTGTCCGGGCAGACGACACGCCAGTCGGATTATGTCTTGACGGGTAAGGTGGTGATGGCGGACGGCTCGCCGATTCCGAAGCCGGTGGCGATCGAGCGATAGTGGGCGACGGGGCGTGCGAACTTGACCGGCGACACGGCGCTGCGCGACGCGATGGTGCGGGTGTGCGCCGTGGTGAAGGGGGGGGCGGCGCTTGTGATTCCGCACATGCTGACGGAGCTGGCGGAGATATCAATCTCCCGCGGACAAGAGCTGGCGCAAGTTGGAGGTCCAACTGCGGACGCACAAAGGCTACAAGATCCGCGGGCGACAGGGCTACTATCTGGAGTGAAGCGTGGACTGCTAGTCTTCCTGCTTGTAAATGTACTTGATATACGACTTGAAGATGAGCAGATTTGGACCCTCGGTACGGGTCAATTTCAAGCAGAGCTTGTCATACCATTCGATGACGCCGTGAAGTTCCTCGCCGTCCTGCAGGATGACGACGATGGGCGTCTTGGTCTGCATCTGCTTGACGTAGTAAAAGTTCTCAGCGTTGGTGGTTTCCGGCGGAGCCTGCTTTTTCTGGATGGCGGCCGCACGTGCAGCGCTGGCCGGCCTCTCTTTTGAATCAGCCAGTGGTGGACGGATCAGCCGGCGGTTGGGGGATTCCACAGTGGTTCTCCTGCATGGCACCGGGGCTTTGGGGATAAGCGCCCACGGTGATCTCAATCTGCCTACATTGATATCACACCCACCCCCGCCGGGCAAGCAAAAACGCTAAACGACTTCGCAGATGAAGAGCTTCAAATATAGTGTTTCCGGCACGGTGAGGAGGATGGGGTGATCCTGGGCCTGGGTGCGGCGCTCGAGCACGCGGAGGGTACGGCCGGCGTCGAGGGCGGCTTGGGCCACCACTTCCATAAGGTCGCTTTCGCCGACGTGATGGGAGCAGGAGCAGGTGACGAGAATGCCGCGGCGGGAGAGAAGCTTGAGGGCTTTGAAATTGATCTCCTTGTAACCGCGCAGGGCGGCGTCCAGGTTGGCCCTGGACTTGGCGAAGGCGGGTGGGTCCAGCACGACGGTTTCGAAGGCGCGGCGGGCCTGTGCGAGGCCGCTGAGGTAATCGAAGGCGTTGGCCTCGCGGAAAGAGACGTTGGCTAGGCCGTTGGCGGCGCGGTTGACCTCGGCGGTTTTGAGGACCTCGGGGCCGGAGTCGACGCCTTCGACGGACTCGCATTTGGGCGCCATGTGGAGGGCGAAGCCGCCGGAGGAGGTGAAGCAATCGAGGGCGCGGCCGTGGGCCCAACGGGCGGCGGCGACGTAGTTTTCGCGTTGATCGAGATAGACGCCGGTCTTCTGGCCGTGGCGGAGGTCGGCCTCCATCTGGAGACCGTTCATGTGGACGAGGACGCGCTCCGGGATTTCGCCGGCGAGGACTTCGGGCTCCTGGCTGAGGTCCTCCAGTTTGCGGACGAAGACGTCGTTGCGGGCGAGGATGCCCTTGGGCTGGAGGAGCTCCTGGAGGCAATCGGTGATAGTGGCGCTGGCGGAATCCATGCCCTGATCGAGGAGCTGGAGGACAAGGTAATCGCCGTAGCGATCGACCATGAGGCCGGGGAGGAGGTCGCCCTCGGCGTGGACGAGGCGGTAGGAATCGGTGTTGGTGACGGCGCGCTGGCGGAACTCGAGAGCGGTGCGAAGGCGGTTGAGGTAGAAGGCGCGATCGAGCGGCTCGTCCTTGTGAGTGAGCAGGCGGAGAGTGATCTGGGAGGCGGCGCTGTAGTGGGCGACGCCGAGGCACTGCCCGCGCTGGTTGAGGACGCGGACGGCCTCGCCGGGTTGGGCCTTGGCGCGGTCAGTGACATCGCTTGAATAGATCCAGGGGTGTCCGGACTCGACGCGGAGCTCGGCCTTGCGGCTGACCTTGACTGAATTCACGTGGTGGAGAGCCTTTCGAGATGCGCGATACGTTCGGCGGTGGGCGGGTGTGTGGAGAAGAGCCTGGAGAGCTGGGCGCCGGAGAACGGCTTGATGATGTACATGTGCGACATAGCGGGGGAGGCGTCCATGGGGATCTGTTGGGCTCCCATTTCGAGCTTGCGGAGGGCGGCGATCATGTTGGAGGGGGAGCCGGTGTATTTGGCGGAGGCGGCGTCTGCTCCGAACTCGCGCGTGCGGGAGATGGCCATCTGGACCATGCCGGCGGCGATGGGGGCGAGGATCATGGTGAGGATCATGACGATGGGGTTGGGGGCATCGTCGTCGTCGCGTCGGCCGCCGCCGAAGAACATGGCGATGTGGGCCATGTAAGTAATTGCCGCGGCCACGGTGGCGGCGATGGAGCTGATGAGGATGTCGCGATTCTTGACGTGTCCGAGCTCGTGTCCGATGACGGCTTCGAGCTCGGTGTCGTTCATGAGGCGGAGGAGGCCGACGGTGACAGCGACGGAGGAGTGGGCGGGATTGCGGCCAGTGGCGAAGGCGTTGGGGGCGTCTTCGGGGATGACCCAGAGGCGCGGCATGGGGAGGCCCATCTTCTCCGTGAGGCGGCGGGTCATAGGGGCGATGCGGTAGAAGATCTCGGAGTTTTGCGTTTCGTTGACGAGGATGGCGCCGCTGGAGCTGAGGGCGAGTTTCTCGGAGAAGAAGTAAGCGAAGAAGTTCATGCCGATGGCGATGAGGAGGCCGATGCCGAGGCCGCCGCGTCCGCCGAAGATGGCTTGGCTGGCGAGCATCATGATGGCGCTGAGGACGCCGAGGAGAACTGCTGTTTTGAGAGCGTTCATAACGGGTACGCTCTCATTGTCTCACCATCCCCCCAGATGGGCCGTGCGGGCGGGCCTGGGGGGCGAGCGTGACTGGACGTGGTGGATCCTGTTCGAGTGGCGAGATCCGCGGGTGCCAGGTACGCTTGGGGTCCGATTGGGAAGATGGGTGACCTGGTGAGCCGCGACCGCTCCCTGAGGGTCGCGGCTCAGTTAGTAGCGTTCACGAGCTCCAGGTTTGTGGCGCGCACGCGGCCCTGCGATATGTCAGGCGAGGAAGGACTGAGTCCAGGCCATGGAGGCCTCGAAATCGGCACGTTCCTGTGCGGCGGCCTGTTCTTTGGCGACGGGCGGGCGCGGAGCGGGGGCCTTGCCGGCCGACGCGATGTTCAGGAAGCGCGCGAAATCGGCGGCCGGGACGTTGCGGTAAGGGTCCCAGAATTCGGGCTTGCGCCAGGCGTAGCCGCGGGGGCCCATGACGATCACTTCCAGAGACATGGACTTGCCGGGGCAGAGCTCGATGAAGCGCTTGAGCAGGCGCCCGATATCCACGTTGCCCTCGCCCATGCGGGTCCAGTTGACCTGTGTGCCCGTGTCGTCGTTCCAGAGATAGGAATCGCGGATGTGGCTGGTGAGAATGTAGGGCGCGAGGGTCTCCAGGGTGAGGTGCGGGTCTTCCAGGACCCAGCACGGATTACCGGAGTCAAAGCAGGCGCCGACGACATCCTTGCCAGCGCCCTCGATCAGCATCTTGAGCTCGCGCGCCTGCATATCGCCGGCGTGATTCTCGATGGCGATCTTGAGGCCCATGTCGCGAGCCACGGGGCCGACGTTGCGCAGCACCTTGATGGTGTCTTCGATGCGGGCCTCGATGCCGCCGGGCGTCTTGCGATCTGCCGCTGTGCCCTGAAAGGCGCGCACGAGCTTGGAGTTGGCCAGTTTTGCGGCGCGGAGTACGCGCGTTAGCTGCTCCTCGGCCGTGCCAGCGTTCTTATCGAACGCGGTGGAGGTGGGGCAGACCGAGCGCATGCCGATCTCCACCTCAATGCCGAGCTCGGCGGCGCGGGCGCCCACTTTTTTGACATGATCGTCGTCGAGCGATCCGAGGAAGCGGATTTCGGAGAAGTGGACGGTTTTGGCTCCGAATTTCGAGCAGTAGTCGAGGTGCTGGAACGCATTCCAGCCCTGGGAGCGCAGGCTGAAGAGATCGACGCCCAGTTTTACGCCCGCAGGGACGGCAAAGGCGACGGCCGGGGAGGCGATGGCAGTAGCAAGGAAATCACGACGATTCATAGATGCCATTATGCGCCAAACTCCCTGTAGGTCATCAGTTTGATGCCGTTCTTCGCGAGAAGATCGGAGGCTTCGCTGCTTGTCCAGAACTGGTAATCGGCCCAGCGGTAGCCCCAGGCGCCGGAGACGCTGCGGATCTCGGCGTCGTCCTTGGCGAGGTGGATGATGAGCTTGGTGACGCCCGGTTTCAGAGTGGCCAGGAGCTCGCGATAGCTCTTGCGGCGTTCCTCGTAGTCCTTGCCGGGCACGCCGGTGACGAGCCGGTCCAGCAGCTTCATGCCTGCGGCCTCCTTGGCCTTGAGCATGTCCGCGGTGATGGGGTACTCCTTCATCTCGGCGGCGGCCTCGGGCGTGGGCTTGGGCATCATGCAGGGTACGCCGGCCTCGCGGGCCAGCTTCGTGTAGACCTCGAAGAAATCGGGGCGTGCGTAGAGCGTGCCCATGTGCGTATCGAGGTGGGTGAATTTGATGCCGAAATAGCGGGCGCGCTCGATCTGTGCGCGGAGTTCGATCTCGACCTCAGCGGGGGTGGCGTGGGTGGCGGTGCTGCGCACGTCGCGCCAGATGTAGCCTTCCGGATCCAGCAGGCCCTTCACCTTTTCCGGCGAGGCCACGGGCCGCCAGCGGTAGTGCTTCCACTCGCTGGTGAGAGTGAGGTGGATGCCGAGATCCATCGTTGGATTGGCGCGGGCCCACTCAGCGAATTCGGAGACCCAGGGGCAGGGCATCATGACGCTGGCCGAGCTGACCAGCCCTTTTGTCATCGCCTCCATGGTGGCCACGTTGACCGAATGGCACATGCCAGCGTCGTCAGCGTGAACGATCAGGCGCTTCTCGCGGGTTTGCGCGGCGAGCGAGGCGAAGGGGAGGGCGGCGGCGAACTCACGTCGATTCATCCCCACCATTATTCCCTGAAACCAACGTTCACGCCATGCTGAGTCGAATCCAGCGTTCCGGCGTCTATACTGACACATGCTCGAAGCCGCGCATCTGACAAAGGTTTATGCGGGGATCCCTGTCGTGGAGAGCGTGTCCTTCACGATCTCGCCGGGGGAGATTCTCGGCTACCTGGGGCCCAACGGGAGCGGGAAGAGCACCACGGTGAAGATGCTCACCGGACTTCTGCAACCGACTCGCGGGGCGATCCTGCTGGACGGGCAGGCGCTGGCACAGGACCCGGTTGCATACAAGATGCGGCTTGGGTACGTGCCGGAGGAGCCGCAGCTTTATTCGTTTCTGTCGGGGCGGGAGTATCTCCAATTGACCGGCCGTCTGCGTGGGCTGGCGCAACCGGCGCTGGACCAGAAGATCGACGAACTGCTGGCGCTGCTGGGTCTTTCCACGGCGAGGTTCTCGGCCATTGCCACCTATTCCAAAGGCATGCGGCAGAAGGTTCTGCTGGCGGCGGCGCTGCTGCATGATCCCGATCTGGTGATCTTGGATGAGCCGTTCTCCGGACTCGACGTCAGCGCCTCGCAAGTGTTGAAAGCACTGCTGAAAGACCTGTCGGCGGCGGGCAAGATGATCCTCTATTCGTCGCATGTGCTGGAAGTAGTGGAGAAGGTGGCTACGCGCCTCATCATCCTGCACAAGGGGAAGGTGGTGGCGGACGGCAGCGTGGAGGAACTGCGCAGCCTGATGACGCTTCCGTCGCTGGAGCAGATCTTCAGTCAATTGGTGGACCAGAGGGACTCGGCCCAAGTGGCCGCAGGGATCCTCCAGGTTATTCGGCGATGAAACCGCCGGGGCTGGTTGCCGTCCTGTACCGCCATTTTCTGGCGCAGTTTTTCGAGAACGAATTGTTGAGTCCGCAGGGGGAGATGCGCTCGGGCATCAGTGGGCTTCTGGCGCTGGCCGCCGTGCCTGGGCTGTTGTTGCCGATCTTTCTGTTTGAGAAATACTCAACGCTGATCGCGTTCATCAACGCGCACCGGGTGGTGGATCGCGACGGCGCTACGCACGCCGATAAGCTAGTCTTCCTGACGCTGGCGCTGGTGATACCCGCACTGGCGGCCTTGCTGAAGTGGGAGAGCCTGCTACCGAACCGTGCCGATCACGCGATTCTGGTGCCGTTGCCGATCCGATTTTCGACCATCCTGATTGCAAAGGCATCCGCGCTGGGGATGTTCATTCTGCTTTTCGCGCTGGCAGTGAACTCGGCCGGCACAATACTCTACCCGGCCGTAGTGCTGGGAGACACGGGGACCTTCTCCGATTTGGTCCGTTACCTCACGGCGCATTTTGTGGCGGCGACGGCGACTTCGCTGTTTGCGTGCCTGGCGCTGGTGGCCATCCAGGGGACCGGTCAGCTCCTGCTGGGGCTGGCCGGGTTCCGGCGCGCATCGGCGGCCCTGCAATTTGTATTGCTCACCGCGCTGCTCACGCTATTGATTGTGTCGCCGACACTGGGCAGCAACGTACGCACACTGCGGTTGTCCGAGGCGGCGGACTGGCTGCCGCCCTTCTGGTTTCTGGGGCTCTACGAAATGGTTCTGGGGAAGGCCGACGGCGTGTACCGGACACTGGCGGGGAATGCCATCCGTGCTTTGGGTGGGGCTGCCGTGATTGCGGTCTCCACCTATGGCCTCAGCTATGCGCGCCACTTCCGGCGCATCCCGGAGGTGCTGGAGCGCGGCTCGACACTCGGCGCCCCGCTGTGGAGCGGCGTGGAGCATCTGGCCGGATTGGTACAGCGGCGCCCTGAGCGGCTGGCGATTCTGGTCTTCATGATGAAGGTCTTTGCGCGCAGCCGAGTGCACCGGCTTCTTTTTGGTGTGTTTCTCTCCTTCGCGGCAGCGCTCCTGATCAGCGACGGCGTCAGCCTGGTGCTTTCGGGCAAAGACGGCAGCGTGCAAATGCTCTCCGCGCCGCTTACGGTGAGTTTCTTCCTCCTTGCAGGCTTCCGTTTTCTCTACGAGATTCCTGCTGAACTGCCGGCGCACTGGGCATTCCGGCTGGCCGCGCCGCGCGAACCGATCGCGTTCCACCGATTGCCGCTCGTGCCGAACGCTGTGATTATTAGCGCGATGAATTTCACTCTTCTGCCAACGCTTCCGGCCGTGATGCACACCGTGTACTGCCTGCTGCTGGCGCTGGTTCTGGCAGAGACGCTATGCCTGGGTTTCCAGAAGATCCCGTTCACGTGCACCTTTGGGGCCGCGAAATGGAATATCACGTTCGCCCTAACGCTATGGCTTTTGGCGTTCATCGTCTACTCATGGGTGACCGTGAGGATCGAAGCGATGCTGCTGCCGCATCCCGTCGCCTTCACCGTCGCCTGCGCTTCGCTGGCCGCGCTATTCGTATGGCTGCTGGTGCGACGAGCCGAGCTGTGGCGCGAGGATCCGTCGCTGCTATTTCAGGATGGACAGCCCCCGGCCGTGCAGACTTTGGACCTTCTGCAATAGACAGAGGCCGCCGCACTGCGGTACAAACAAGAGTTCCATGAGCGATCCCGCCCAGTCGCTGGCTGTTAAACGCGCCCAGGTGGACTTCCACAACTTTGCCTCACTCGGAGAACCCGAGCGGGCGCTCGCCGCCTATGCGGACGAGAATATGCGGCGCGGATCGATCCTGCGGGCCAATCTCGATTTCATCGGGTCTCTGTCGCCGTTTCTGGAGGTGGGGGCCAACGCCGGGCACACCTCGTATCTGCTGGCCAACGACTTTCAGGCCGATGGGTTTGCGCTGGATCTTTCGGCAGACGCTCTGCGCCACGGGCAGTTTCTGCGCGAGGCGTGGCACCTGGATCGCGCGGTGGTGTTGACGGCGGGAGATGCCACGCATCTGCCGTACCGCGACAATTCGCTGGCGTTTGTGATGTCGTTTCAGACGCTGTCGCAGTTCCTGGATGTAGAGAGCGTGGTGCGGGAAGTGCATCGCGTGCTGGCACCGGGGGGCGTGTTTTATTTCGCGGAGGAGCCGGTGCGGCGGCAATTGACGCTGCGGCTGCACCGCGCGCCCTATCCGGAGCGGATGAAACCGGTGGAGCGGTGGTTTTACGAGAGCGGGCTGCTGGATTTCGTGGCGATGGACGTGATCGGGGCGGATCAGGAAGAATCATTTGGCATCCGGCAAAACCATCGATTCGGGCTGCGGGAGTGGTCGCAGCTGCTGCACGCCTATTTTGGGGAGACGCGGTTGATTACGTTTCCGCGGCAGCGCGGCTGGGCCAACCAGATTGTCAAGTCGCTGGCGCGGCTGGGGCCGGCCAACGCGGAGGCACGCATGGCCGATTGGCTGGGCGCAACGCTGGCGGCGTTCTGCCGGAAGGCGGGGGAACTGCCGCCGGGGCTGAGCACGAGCTCGGCGCTGGCGTGTCCGGATTGCGGAGCGGCGTTCCCGATGGCTGGCGAGGGTCCGCTGAGATGTCCAGCGTGTCCTTACGAGGCGGCGTATGAGACTGGCGTGTACAATCTGTTGAGCTCCACGCTGCGGGCTGAACTGTATCCGGGGCCGCGGGCCGACACTTTGGATTTCTCCAAGGACGGGCACGAGGCGGGGTTGCTTTCGGGCTTCTACGAGGTGGAAGGCGACTTCGGAAGCAAGTACCGCTGGATTGGCGCGCGCGCTACGGCGCGGCTGGTGAAGATGCGGCCGGGTCTGCCGCTGCTGCGTGTGCAGGGCTATGCGCCGGCGCAGTGCTTTGAAAAGGACGAGGCCACGGTGCAGTTGCGGGCGAATGGCCAGGAGGCCGGGGAGTGGAAGCTGGACCGGCCGGGCCTGTTCATCCTGGAGACGCCGCTGCCGGAGGCGGAGGAGTACACGGTGGAGATCCTGGCGTCGCCGGTCTTCCCGGAGCCCAACCAGAAGCCAGGCGAGGGGCGCCAGCTCTCGGTGAACCTCTCGCTTCTGCGGCTGTTGCCCCGCGAGTGAGTGGTTCGCTATCCTCAAATTACCTGGTGCTTTCCATATCCTCTGAACCCTGGGCCGTGATGGCCGACCATGCGGCCGCGTGCTATCCGCGCGAGTGCTGCGGGATTCTGCTTGGCTCAGTTTCCGCTGACGATGAGCGTTCCGTTGTGCAGGCTGTTGTCTGCCGCAATGCCTATGAGGGCGAGCAGGCGGATCATTTCGAGCTCGATCCCAAAGACCAGTTTGAGGCGCAGCGCGAGGCGCGGCGGCTGGGCGTGGAGGTGATCGGGTTTTTCCATTCGCACCCGGATTGCGACGCGTATTTTTCGGCCACGGACCTCAAGTACTCCTGGCCTTGGTATTCCAATGTTGTGCTGAGCGTACGCAACGGCGCCGTGTGTGACGCCAAGGCGTTCCGCGCCAACGACGACCAGACCGAATCCACTACTGAAGAGTTGAAATGCCCAAAATTCTGATCCCCTCCCCGCTTCGTAAGTTCACCGGCAACTTGGCCGAGGTTGCCGTATCGGGCGCCACGGTTGGCGAATCGCTGAAGAACCTGGCGGAGGTTCATCCGGAGCTGCGCTCGCAGATCTTTACCGACGAGGGGAAGATCCGCAGTTTTGTGAACGTTTACCACAACGACGAAGACATCCGATTCCTGGACAAAGAGGCCACGGCCACGGCGGATGGCGACGTGGTGACGCTGGTGCCCTCGATTGCCGGGGGCGGGCGATGAGCACGGGCGCGCTGACGAATGAAGAGCTACAGCGCTACTCGCGTCATCTGATCCTGCCGGAAGTGGGGATGGAGGGGCAGCTCAAGCTCAAGGAATCCAAGGTGCTGCTGGTGGGCACCGGCGGGTTGGGCGCGCCGCTGGCGCTGTATCTGGCGGCGGCCGGCGTGGGCACGATCGGGCTGGTGGACTTTGACACGGTGGACAGCTCGAACCTGCAGAGGCAGGTGATACACGGGACGAGCGACATTGGGCGCAAGAAGCTGGACTCGGCCGAGGATTCTATTCGAGAGCTGAATCCGAACGTGCGCGTGGTGCGGCACGAGGGCGCGCTGACCAGCGAGAACGCGCTGGGGATCATTGCGGATTACGACGTGGTGGCGGATGGGACGGACAACTTCCCGACGCGGTATCTGGTGAACGACGCTTGCGTGATGCTGGGCAAGCCGAACGCCTATGGCTCCATCTTCCGTTTCGACGGGCAGGCCTCGGTGTTCGCGCATGAGGATGGGCCGTGCTACCGCTGCCTGTATCCGGAGCCGCCGCCTCCGGGGCTGGTGCCGAGTTGCGCGGAGGGCGGCGTGCTGGGCGTGCTGCCGGGCGTGATTGGACTGATCCAGGCGACCGAGGTGGTGAAGCTGCTGCTGGGCGTGGGCGAGACGCTGAAGGGGCGGCTGTTGTTGTACGACGCTCTGAATATGCGTTTCCGCGAGCTGAAGCTGCGGCGCAATGCGGAGTGCCCGGTGTGCGGGGACAACCGCACGATTACGAAACTGATCGATTATCAGGAATTTTGCGGTATGCCTAAGACCAATGCTCCGCTGGAGTCCGGTGAGATTCTGCCGGAAGATGTGAACGCGATGATCGCGCGCGGAGACGACTTCATTCTGATCGACGTGCGCGAGCCGCACGAGCACCAGGTGCGGAACATCCCGCAGGCGCGGCTGATCCCGCTGGCGACGTTGCCGGCGGAGCTTGGCACCATCGATGGGAGCAAGCAGATCGTGGTGCACTGCAAGGGCGGCGTGCGCAGCGCGAAGGCCTGCACGCTGTTGCGGGAAAAGGGATTCCTGAACGTGCTGAACGTGAAGGGCGGCATCGACGCCTGGAAGGTATAATCAGACCGGTTCTCCCTGATGACATCACTGGTGGTTTTGCTCGCCCTGTTTGCGGTGCCGTACACGGAGGCGGGCGCGCGGGCGCATCTGGAAGCGATGCGCAAGGACTCGCGCCGCGGGATGAGCATCGATCCGGTGGACGGCGAGTACTTCTACAGAGTCACGCAGGAGATCAAGGCGAAGCGTGTGCTGGAGATCGGGACGTCCACCGGCTATTCGAGCGGCTGGTTCGCCATGGCGCTGAAGAAGACGGGCGGGCGGCTGATCACGCTGGAGATTGATCCTGACCGGCAGGCCGAGGCCAAGCGCACGTTTGAGTCGCTGGGCGTGGCCGATATCGTGGACACGCGGCTGTGCAATGCGCTGTTCGAGGTGATGAAGATCGACGGGCCGCTGGACATTGTCTTCATCGATGCGTGGAAGCCCGATTATCTGAAGTACTACGAGCTGGTGCTGCCCAAGGTGCGAAGCGGCGGGCTGATCCTGGCGCACAATACGAAGAACGCGGCCGGGCCGATGGCGGAGTTTCTGGAGAAGATCCAGAACGATCCGGCAGTGAAGACAGTGTTCCTACCGGAGTCGATTCAGGGGCTTTCGATCAGTACGAAGCGGTAAGCGCGCGGCTATTCAGAAGCCATCAGCTCATCCCAGGTGACGACACGTTTGGTGTCCACGGCCAAGCGGCCCAGCAGCGACGTGAAGGTGGAGTCACAGGCGTCGAACGCCATGTTTTTCTGCTTGCCCTCCAGGATGTGGGCGAGGAACTGCTCGATGGCGTCGATGGTGATTTCGCGCTTCGATTCGACGCGGTCGCGCTTCGAGTCGTTGTGATACCACTCGTAGTATCTGCGGTGCGTGGTGAGCGAGCCGGTCTGGCCGAAGAACTGCTCGCGCACTTCGCCCCAACCAGTGATGAGCTGCGTGCCGTGGAGATAACCGCAGAGGCCGTTGGGATAGGTGTAGGTGACGTTGACGTGATCGAGGTTGTTGCCGACGGGGCGCCTGCCCTTGCCGCCGCCCCCGATGGCGCTGACGGGGCGGGCCCGGGCGAACCAGTTGAGGACATCGACGCCGTGGCAATCCTGCTCGACGATGAAGTCGCCGGACTTTTCGCGGTAGGGATACCAGGCGCGTTTCTCCATTTCCGGCGTGATTTGGGGGCCGACGCCGGGGCGGATGCCGCCGACCATCCATTCGGAGCGCATGAGCACGAGTTCGCCGATCTGGCCGGTGCGGAGGATCTTCTCGGCGGCCTGGTATTCGGGGCTCCAGCGCTGCTGGAAGCCGAAGAAGATGACCTGTTTGGGGCTGGCGGCCTTAGCGGCGGCGAGGGTCATTTTGACACCGGCGACGCTGGCGCCGGCGGGCTTTTCGCAGTAGATGTGTTTACCGGCCTTGACGGCGGCGGTGAAGTGCTCGGGGTGGAGATAGACGGGCGTGGTGATCTGCACGGCGTCGAGCCCGGGGTGGGCGAGGAGCTCGGTGTAATCCTTGTAGGTCTTGGCGCCGGAGATGGCGGGCACCTGGGTCTTGGCCTTGTCGAGCTGATCGGGGTAGAGATCGCAGAGCGCGGCGACTTCGGCGCGGGGGTCCTTGGAGAAGAAGTCGGCATCGTAGCGGCCGCGATTGCCGGTGCCGATGATGCCGAGGTGGATTTTTGAGTTGGCCTGGTAGCCGAAGGCAGTCTCCGGCTTGACGATCAAAATGCCGGCGGTGGCGGCGAGGGCGGTGCGGCGCTGAATCTTTTGCATGCGCCGATTCTATTACAATGTGCGAATGGCTCAAACCCCAACCGGGCAAGTATCGGCGTTTGCGATGCGGTTATCGCTTTGGACTGGGGTGCTGATGCTGTTGAGCAAGTGCGGCGCGTGGTATCTGACGGGTTCGTCGGCGATCTTCTCGGATGCATTGGAGTCCGTGATCCACCTGGTGGCGGTGGCGTTCGCGACCTATAGCCTGTGGTTGAGCGTGCGGCCCGCGAATGCGCGTTTTCAGTACGGGTTTGAGCGAATCACCTTCTTTTCGGCGGGGTTTGAGGGGGCGCTGATCACGGCGGCGGCGGTAGCGATTATCGTGACGGCAGTCTACAAGTGGATGCACGGGTTGGAGCTGGAAGATCTGGGGACCGGCACGCTGATTGTGCTGGGCGCGGGTCTGGTGAACGGTCTGCTGGGGTGGTATCTGATCCGCACGGGGAAGAAGAACGACTCGCTGATCCTGGTGGCGAACGGCAAGCACGTATTGACGGATTGCTGGACGAGCCTGGGAGTGATTGTGGGGCTGGTGCTGGTGATGCTGACGGGGTGGAAGGAGTTTGACCCGATCTGCGCGATCGTGATGGCGCTGAATATCTTGTGGGCGGGCGGGCAATTGATGTGGCAGAGTGCGCGGGGGCTGCTGGACTTCGCGGACCCGGTGGTGGGGCAGAAGCTGCGGGCGTTGTTGGACGAGCTGACGGCGAGTGAAGGGATCGAGTATCACGAACTGCGTTTTCGGGAGACCGGGGGACGCATTCTGGTGGAGTTGCATCTGCTATTCTCCAGTGATCGCCCGTTAGGTGATGCGCATGAGGTGGCGACGCGCGTGGAGAACCGGCTAATTGCCGGATTCGGACGGCCGCTGCAAGTGACTACGCACCTGGAGGCGAATGAGAGCCATGAAGAACACCACAGAGTGCATCAAGGCTGAGGCCGAAGATACGGACGGGCAAGCGAGCCTGATCCAGCGGTTGGCGCACGATCTACGGCAACCGCTCTCCAACATCGAGTGCATAGGATATTACCTGGACATGGTGTTGGGGGATGGGGAGCCGGAGTTGCAGCGGCAGTGCGAGACGCTGCGACGCATGGTGCAGCAGGCGCACTGGCTGCTGGAGGACGCGTCGCTGTCGGTTTCCCTTCGTGGCGCTGAGTGTGGGCTGGTGTCTGTGCCGGCGGTGCTGAACAAGCTGGACGCTGAGCTGGCGCTGCATGAGCAGCGAAGCCTGGAGCTGCACATGAGCGAGGACGTCATGGTGACGGCTCCCGCGTTGGAGACCGCGAGCGTATGCGGGCATGTGGTGTCATTCCTGCGCAATGTTGCGCATGCCGAGGACCCGATCCGGGTGACAGCGCTGGCGGGCGACGACGTGCGGCTGGAGTTCAGCGCGGACGTGGCAGGAGAGGCCGACGAGTTGTTGCCGATGGTGAATCCGGCCAACGGCGGTGGGTTGGGCGCGTATGCGGCGGCGGCGCGCGGGCAGATGGCGGTGGGGATGGACGGGCGGAGGATGACGCTAACGTTCTGGCTGCCGCGGGGAGAGTAAGGCGCGGAGTTTGGCGTCATCTGTGTTGGCTGGGTCGACGACTAGCAAGGCATAGTCGTGCTCGAGTGAGGGGATGGCGGTGGTGGATTCGACGATCCAGTTTTCAGAGAGGGCCAGGAGTGTGCGGAGTTGGGGGAGAGCTGCGTGGAGGTCTCCGCGGAGCCAGTAGGCGCGGGCGGCGCCGGCCTGGAGGTAGCGGCAGGTGTCGCCCGTGCCGCCGGATTGGAGTTCCTGGGAAAGGGTGAAGAGGGCGCCGGGCTCTGGAGGGTGGTGAGAAATCTTGACGGCGGTCCAGCCCATTTGCGGCGAGAGAGCCAGGATGCGGCAGACGAGTGTCGTTTTGCCGCACTTGCGGGCGAGGCCGCCGAGGATGATTCTCACTCCGCCTTCTTTTCCAATGCCGCCAGGCGGGCTTTCAGTTCGGCCAATTCGCGCTTGAGGGCGGGGAGGCGGGCGACGTTGGCCTGGGCTTCGAGGTACTCCTTCAGCGGGCGCGCGGGTGTGCCCCAATAGACTTGGCCGCCGCCGCGGACGATTTTGCCGGTGAGGATGCCAGCGCCGCTGCCGATGACGGCGCGGGCCTGAATGGTGACGTTGTCGCCGATGCCGACCTGGCCGCCGATGACGGCGTAATCCTCGACGACGGAGCCGCCGGCGATACCGGTTTGGGCGACGATGACGACGTGGCGGCCGATGCGGCAGTTGTGGCCGATGTGGACCATGTTGTCGAGCTTGGTGCCGTCGCCGATGGAGGTGACGCCGAGTGCGGCGCGATCGACGGCGGAGCCGGCTCCGATCTCGACGTCATCGCCGAGGGTGACACGGCCGATCTGGGGGAACTTCTCGTAGTGGTCCTTTTCGAAGACAAGGCCGAAGCCATCGGCGCCGAGGACCGCGCCGGAATGGATGAGGGCGCGCGCGCCGATGGTGACGTCGTGATAGATGGTGACGTGGGGCATGAGACGGCTGGCGGGGCCGATGGTGACGCGATCGCCGATGACGCAGTAGGGGCCGATGACGGCGTCGGGCGCGATGGCGCAGTCTGCGCCGATGATGGCTGTAGGGTGGATGCCGGAGGGTGGGGCGGGGGGCGGCTGGAGATGCCAGACGACTTTGGCGAAAGCGCCGCGCGGGTCTTCGGCGCGGATGATGGTGTGGGCGGCGGCGTTGTCGAAATCGAAGGGGACGAGGAGGCAACCGGCGGCGGAGAGTTGCGCTTCGCGACGGGCTTTGCGGTTGCCGACGAAGGAGAGATGGTGCGCGGCGGCGGTATCGAGCGGGGCGACGCCGGTGATGTCGCGGGTGGCGTCACCTTCGAACGGGAGCGCAAGCAAGGCGGCGATGTCGCTGACGATCATATGATTTAGTTTATGCCGGTTGATCCTTCCGCCTATGTTGCGCCGACGGCGCGTGTGCATCCTGATGCCGTGATTGGCCCGCGAACTCGCGTGGGCGAGTTTTGCGTGGTGGATGAAGATGTGGTGATTGGAGCGGACTGCCTGCTGGAGCCGTATGTGTATGTGAAGCGCTGGACCACCATCGGGAACGGCAACGAATTCAGCTCGGGCGTGGTGCTGGGGACCGATCCGTTGGACAAGGCGTTTGACGGGCGGCGCAGCTACCTGCTGATTGGCAACGGGAACAAGATGAGGGAGCACTGGACGGTATCGCGCGGGACCGCGCCGGAGAGCCGCACGGTGATCGGCAACGACAATTTCGTGATGACGTCGGGGCACATCGCGCACGATGCGCAGGTGGGATCGAACTGCGTGATTGCGAGTTGCACTTTGCTTTCAGGTTACGTCGAGGTGGGCGATCAGGCGTTTATCAGCGGCGGGGTGGTGGTGCACCAGTTTTCTAAGATCGGGCGGAACGTGATGGTGGCGGGGAATGTGCGCGTGAACAGCGACCTGCCGCCGTACTTCATGTACTCGGATTTCAACGTGGCGGCGAAGGGGCTGAACCTAGTGGGGCTGAGGCGGGCGGGCTTCAAGGCGAGCGAAGTTTCGGCGATCAAGGCGGCCTACAAGCTGTTGTACCGATCAGAATTGAAGCTGGAAGAGGCGCTTAACCGGATTGAAGCGGAAGTGCCGACGGAGCATACTCTACACTTGATAGAGTTCATCCGCGGCAGCAAGCGAGGGATTTGCCGCGAGTAGGGAGGGCCGTTTTGCGGTACTTGGGAATGCTGGCGGCGCTGTGGGCGGCGCCCGTGTGGGCACAGGTGACTCTGGACGACGTGGTGCGGCGGGCGGGTGAGCGTTACGCGGGTGTGCAGGTGTCGATTGAGCAGGCGTCGCTGGCGGCGGCGGCGGTGCAGCAGGCGCGGCTGGCGTATCTGCCGCGGGGGGATTTCTACGCGCAGGCCAACCTGGCGACGCGCAACAACGTGTATGGAATGTTGATGCCAAACCGCGTGATCGCGCCGATCTCGGGGCCGCCGTCCGCAACAAATGCCGGTACGAATGTTTTTGGGACGGCGGTGGGCTTTCTAATCAATTGGGAGCCGCTGGATATGGGCCAGCGGAAGGCCCATATCGCGACGATGGACGCGGGGCAGAAGCGGGCGGTGTGGGGCGTGGCGCGGACTCGGTTGGAAGTGGAGGCAACGGCGGCGGATGCGTTTCTGACGTGTCTGGCGGCGGACGAGACGGTGGCGCGGGCGCGGGCCGGGGTGGAGCGAGCTGCGAGTTTGGAAAAGATCGTGGAGGCGCAGACGAAGGCGGGGCTGCGGCCGGAAGCGGACCTGGCGCGAGCGCGGGCGGAGCGTGTGCTGTCGGAGGCGCAAGTGATCCAGGCGGAGCACGCGGCGCGGCTGGGGCGGATTGCGGTGGCGCAGTATGCGGGTGGAACGTGGCAGGACGTGAGGCCGGTGGCGCCGTTTGTTTCGAGGCCGGCGAACCTGCCCGACCCAGGCGGGGCGGTCTCGTTGCATCCCGCGTTGCAGGAGCAATCGGCCGCGGTGAACGAGGCGGAGCTGCGGCGGCACGAAGCGCTGATCGCGTGGCGTCCGCGGTTTCAGACAGACACAGCGCTGTTCGCGCGCGGAATCGACGCAGGGCCAAATATCTATAACTGGGGCATCGGATTGAGCGTGCTGTTTCCGGTGCTGGATCTGCCGCAGATCCGGGCGAAGCGGCAGGAGGAGATGCACCGTACGCAGGGCGAGACGGCGCGGCTGCGGAAGCTGACGACGGATCTGGACGCGGAGATGGAGAGGGCGCGGGCCGGGCTGGATACGGCGATCCGCATGGCGGCGACGACGCCGCCGCAACTGGAGGCGGCGCGGGCGGCGCAAAGCCAGGCGGTGGCGCGGTATCAGGCGGGGCTGGCTAACATGGTGGACGTGGCGGACACGCAGCGGCTGCTGTTGCAGGCGGAGATCGATGACGGGCTGGCGAAGCTGAACGTGTGGCGGGCGCATCTGGGCGTGGCGATCGCGGCAGGGGATCTGGGGCCGTTTCTGGAGAGGACGAAGCGATGAAGCTGGTATTGCTGGCGTTGCGGCGTCCGGTGACGATTGCCGTGTGCGTGCTGGCGATTATGCTGCTGGCCGGGTTGGCAGTGGTGCGGATGCCGGTGGACATCTTCCCGCAACTGGGTGCGCCGGCGATCTACGTGGCGCAGCCGTATGGCGGGATGGACCCGGTGCAGATGGAAGGGTTCCTCACTTATTACTACGAGTATCACTTCCTGTACATCACGGGGATTGAGCATGTGGAATCGAAGAGTATTCAAGGCGCGTCGCTGATGAAGCTGGTGTTTCATCCGGGCACGGACATGAGCGCGGCGATGGCGGAGGTGGTGGGGTATGTGGGGCGGGCGCGTGCGTTCATGCCGCCGGGGACGGTGGGGCCATTCATCACACGGTTTGACGCGGGCAGCGTGCCGGTGGGGCAGCTTGTGTTTTCGAGCCCGACGAAGAACGCGGGCGAGTTGCAGAACATCGCGCTGAACCTGGTGAGGCCGCTGTTTGCGACGTTGGAGGGCGTTTCGGCGCCGCCTCCGTTTGGCGGGAATCAGAAGTCGATCCTGGTGCGGGTGCAGCCGGAGAAGCTGCGGCAATATCATCTTTCGCCTGACGAGGTGATGATGGCGGTGAGCCGGGCGAGTACGGTGCTGCCATCGGGGAATGTGCGGGTGGGGGATCTGAACTACATCGCGACATCGAACGCGGCGCTGGGGGCGAAGCTGGACGAGTTGCTGGATGCCATGGTGCGGCCGGGCGTGTATCTGCGCGACGTGGCGAGCATCGAGGCGGGCACCGACATCGTGACGGGCTACGCGCATGTGAACGGCAAGCGAACGGTGTATATCCAGGTGACGAAGCGGGCGGATGCCTCGACGCTGCGCGTGATTGAGCGTGTGAAGAAGGCGCTGCCGGATATGCGCAAAGTGTGTCCGGATGACGTGAGCGTGACGCTGGAGTTTGACCAGAGCGGATTTGTGCGGGCGGCGATACAGAACCTGGGAACGGAGGCGGTGCTGGGCGCGCTGCTGACAGGATTGACGGTGCTGCTGTTCTTGCGCGACTGGCGCGGTGCGCTGATCGTGGTCACCACGATCCCTGTGGCGCTGCTTTCGGCGGTGGTGTGGCTGTGGGCGTTTGGGCAGACGATCAACATCATGACGCTGGGGGGGCTGGCGCTGGCAGTGGGCGTGCTGGTGGACGAGGCGACGGTGGAGATCGAGAACATCCACTCGCACATGGCGAGCGGGCTGGAGCGGGGGCAGGCGGTGGTGGACGCTTGCCGGAAGACGGCGACTCCGCGGTTGCTGGCGATGGTGTCGATCCTGGCGGTGTTTGTGCCGGCGGCGTTCATGACGGGCGTGGTGCGGCAGTTGTTCGTTCCGCTGGCGCTGGCGGTGGCGTGCGCGATGGTTTCGTCGTATGTGTTGTCGTCGACGCTGGTGCCTGTGATGGCCACGAGGCTGCTCCGGACGGGGCATGGCGGCGACGAGGCGGGGCGGATGCGGCGATGGTATGGCGCGTATCTCGACGCCGTGTTGGGGCTGCGGTGGCCCCTGGTGGGGCTGTATCTGGTGACGTCGATTGGGCTGCTGATGTGGCTGGCGCCGGGCATCGGGCGCGAGGTGTTTCCGGAATCGGGGCAGGAGCTGTTCCAGTTGCGGCTGCGGGCGCCATCGGGCACGCGGATCGAGAAGACGGAGCAGATTGCGCTGAAGACTCTGGCGGTGATCCAACGCGAGGCGGGCAAGGAGAACGTGGAGATCACGACGGGGTTTATTGGCGTGCAGCCGCCGAGCTATCCGATCAACACCATTTTTCTATGGACGAGCGGGCCGCAGGAGGCTGTGTTGAAGGTGGCGCTGAAGAAGGGGGCTCCGGTGCAGGGCGCGGCGCTGCGGGAGAGACTGCGGGGCGCGCTGGCGCGGGAGTTGCCCGATACGACGTTCTCGTTTGAGCCGGGCGACATCATCGGGCAGGTGATGAGCGGTGGGGCATCGGCGCCGGTAGAGGTGGCGGTGCAGGGGCCGAGCGTGGCGAACAACAGGGCCCATGCGGAGAAGGTGAGGGTGGAACTGGCGAAGATCGGCGTGCTGCGGGATTTGCAGTATGCGCAGGCGATGGACTACCCGGCGCTGGACGTGAAGATCGACCGGCAGCGGGCCGGGCAGTTTGGCCTGACGATGTCGCAGGTGGCGCGCTCAATGGTGGCGGCCACGTCTTCCTCGCGGTTTGTGGAGCCGAACTACTGGCGCGATCCGGCGACGGGGAACGCGTTCCAGATTCAAGTGGAGATTCCGTATCAGCGGATGGATTCGGCGCAAGCGCTGATGAACGTGCCGGTGATGGAGAACGGCGAGGCGCGGCCGTTGCTGGGCGATGTGGCGGAGATCAAGACGGGGACGACGATGGGACTGGTGGAGCGGTACAACATGCAGCGGGTGGTGAGCCTGACGGCGAACGTGCAAGGTGCGGCGTTGAGCACGGCGGCGGCGGAGATTGAGGCGGCGGTGAAGCGGGCCGGCGAGCCGGCGAAGGGCGTCTCGGTGAAAGTGCGGGGGCAGATCCCGGCGCTGCTGGAGACGGAATCGAATCTGAAGTACGGGATTGCGGCGTCGCTGGTGGCGATTTTCCTGTTGTTGGCGGCGTTCTTTGAGAGCTTCCGGTTGGCGCTGGCGGTGGTGCTGACGGCGCCGGCAGTGCTGGTGGGCGTGGTGCTGGCGTTGCTGGCGACTGGGACGACGATGAACGTGCAATCGTTCCTGGGGGCGATCATGGCGACGGGGATCGCGGTGGCGAACTCGATCCTGCTGTGCTCGTTTGCGGAGCGGGCACGGGCGGAGGGCTCGGATGTGGTGGCGGCGGCGCGGAGCGGGGCCGCGGGGCGGTTGCGGGCCATTCTGATGACGGCCGCGGCGATGATTGCGGGCATGATCCCGATGGCGCTGGGCTGGGGCGAAGGCGGGGCGCAGACGGCGCCGCTGGGGCGTGCGGTGATCGGCGGATTGTTGTTTGCGACAGTGGCGACGCTGACGGTTTTGCCGGCGGTGTATGCGGTGGTGATGTCAGGGAGGAAGACCGATGCGGCATAGCGTGTGGCTGGTATTCAGCGCGGTGGTGTGGGCGCAGGGCGTGAAGCTGCCGGCGGAGTTGCAGGCGTGGCAGAAGGTGGCCGTGACGGCGCGCGTGACGGGCGTGGTGGAGCGGGTGCTGGTGGACCGCGGGTCGGTGGTGAAAGAGGGCGATCTGCTGGTGGAGTTATCGGCTCCGGAGATGAAGGCGCAGTTGGCGGAGGTGGAGGTGCGGGCGCTGGCGGTGGAGGCGCAGAAGGGGGAGGCCGAGGCGCGGCGGGCGGCGGCGGAGAGTCTGGCCTCGAGACTGAAGACTGCGTCGGCGACGGCGGGGGCGGTGTCGGCGAATGAGCTGATCCAGGCGGAGAAGCAGGTGGCGTCGCTGACAGCGCTGCTGGCGGGGTTGGAGAAGAACGCGGCGGCGGTGCGGGCGCAGGCCGAGGTGGTGAAGGAGATGATGGGGTACCTGAGGATCGTCGCGCCGTTCGCGGGTGTGATCACGGAGCGGATGGTGAGCCCGGGGGCGCTGGCCGGGCCGGCGGCCGGGGCGCTGGTGGAGTTGCAGCAGGTGTCGCGGCTGCGGCTCGTCGTCGCGCTGCCGGAGAGCGAGTGGAAGGGCCTGGTGATGGGGGCGCGGTTGAGCTTTACCGTGCCGGCGTGGCCGGGGCGGACGTTTGCGGGCGTGGTGGCGAGACGGGCGCGGGTGTTGGATGCGAAGACGCGGACGATGCCGGTGGAACTAGACGTGGCGAATGGGGATGGGGCGCTGGGGCCGGGGATGTATGCGGAGGTGGGGCTGGAGGGGAAGGGGAAGTAGGCAACATTGCCTACGCCCTTCTTGATTGGTGGACCCTCTTGTGCTTGGCCACTTGACCGCTCACGTATGCTGAAGTCATGGAGAAAGCTACGAAGAACCCTGCCGCTGTCGCACTGGGGCGAAAGGGCGGCCAGAAGGGTGGCCCGGCGAGAGCGGCGAAGCTGGCGGCCGAGCAGCGTAGCGAAAGTGCGCGCAAGGCAGTTCAGGCGCGTTGGGCGAAGGCGGCGGTGGGCGCTGAGACCGCAGGCACGAGAGGCCGGCGGATTGCCGCACAGGCCACCGAAGCCAAACCCGCCATCGCTGCTAGAAGTGCCTCGGACCGTGCGCTGCTTTCGCTGTTGGAGCAGATCCGGGGGGCGAGCAAACCAGCGGAGCTTCGAACTCTAACCGATCAGTTGGAGCGACTGATTTTCCAGAACCAGTTTAATAACGCGTAGCTGGTGCCAAAGCTCAGAAAACCGCCGTCCCGGGGGATCATGGATCACTTGATCCAGCGGTTTCGGGACGGAGGAATTCCCGCCGCCGAATTCCTCGCGTTGAAGCAACGAATAGATTCTGATCCGGATGTTTCTGAAGGCAAGTGGTACAAGCGCTTCCGGAGTTTTACGCTTGCCGGTAACGGCGAAATGCCCTCGACGTTTCTGACGCCGGGGATGGCGGTTACAGGTGAAGAGGTTCAATGATTCTTCTTGACACGGCCTTCGCGGGTGCTGGATGCGAAGACGCGGAGGATGCCGGTGGAGTTGGACGGGCGAATGGGGACGGGGAAGTGGACCGGGCGTCTCAGCGGCGCTGCCGCATCAATTACCAGAGGTCCGTGTTGATTCGCGATCCACGCGCATCGTCGCAATGGGTGTTTCGGGCTGGTAAAACCTCCCGATCGCCGCGTGCGCAGGGATCTCCCGAATTTCAGGTCTGTCTGTGAGGTCTATCTCATGGTCGGGACGGGCGGCCAGTTTCTGGAGTGCCTCTCGCTGCTCATCCGATAGATTGGGCATATAGTCTGTTATTCGTGCCAGTCAGTTCGGCGAGATCCGGCCGTCGCGGTTGAGGGACATCTGTTTGTTGCGCCAGTGGACGGTGCGGCCGGCGAGGCCGGTGAGCCAGACGGTGAAGGCCCAGAGATCCCAGAGGGGGAGGAGGGGGGCGGCGAGGAGCGCGGGCCAGTGGCGGAGGACGACGAAGCCGGCGGTGGCACCCATGGTGGCGCGGGCGAGCCAGAGCGTCAGGCCTAGTGGCCAGTGTCCGGTTGCCATGGCGACGATGGCCCAGAGGCCGGCGTGGGTCACTGGGAGGCCGGGGTAGACGTCTCCCCGCGACACCCGTATGGTGCGGGCCCAGCGGACTTGGTGACGCCAAACGTCGTGCCAAGTGGGGGCGTTGAGGGTGGTGTCGACGACGACTTCGGAGAGGACTGCGCGGCGGCCGAGTTGTGTGATGCGCTTGGCGAGCTGGTAATCGTCGGCGATGAATTCCTTGACTGCGTCGAAGCCGCCGATGGCGTCGAGGTCCGTCTTGCGGAAGCAGAGGGTGGAGCCGAGGCCGAATTCGTTGATGCCGACCATGGGGGCGACCAGGGTGGAGGGGATGAAATCCGTGGCGATGCCGAGTGCTTCCCAGTTGCCGGGGAGGGAGTGAGCGGTGGCGTGGTAGAGACAGGTGACCAGGCCGTTCTCGGGCTCGGCGAGGGGGGCTACGACGCGGTGGAGGTATGCGGGCTGGACGGAGATATCGGCGTCGTTGACGAGAAGAATGTCGTGGCGGGCCTCGCGGGCGAGGTCGATGAGGATGCCGACTTTGGCGTTGGGGGCGTCGGTGGGGCAGTGGACTAGGCGGATGGGGTGTTCGGGGTGCTCCTCGATGAGCTGGCGGATGACGGGGACGGCGGCGTCTTCCATGTCGCGGACGCCGATGAGGATTTCGTATTCCAGGTACTCCTGCGTCATGTGGCTGAGGAGGGCGTCGTGGAGGGCGGAATCGAGGCCACGGACGGGCTTGAGGATGGAGATGGGCGGGGTGTAGGGGCCGGTGGGTTTGGAGAGAAGGAAGGCGGATTTCGCGAAGTAGACGATGGTCCCCAGGAGCGCGAAGATCTGATAGCCGAGGGCGATGACGGCGGCGAGGACCGGCAGATAGTTGAGGTAGTACATCATTGAGCGAGAATCGCCACGCCGCATGCGACGAGCAGGGCTCCTGCCCAGCGGCGGCGATCTACATTCTCTTTGAGGATGACACGGGCCAAGAGAGTTTCCAGGACGAAGCTGGCGGCGGTGGCGGGAACGGCGAAGCTGAGGTCGGCCACTTTGAGGAGTTGGGTGAAGGCGAAGAAGGACGATGCCATGAAGAGGAAAGAGAGGGGGACTTTCCAGCGGGCGCCGCCCTGGCGCATGCCGTGGGACTGGAGGAGATCGGCGCAGACGGTGGAGAGGACGACGGCGGCGACGAGGAGCCAGGGGGTCATTGGCGTTTTGGCTCCTGATTCGTGCTGGCGGGCGGGGTGAAGGCGGTGAGGCCGGCGCCGGCGACGATGAGGAGGGTCCCGGCCCAGCGCTGGGGGGAGATCTGCTCATGGAGCAACGCCGCGGCGATGGCGGCATTGAGGACATAGCCGATGGCGGTGATGGGGAGGACGTAGCTGAGGTCGGCCATGCCCAGGAGCTGGATGCGCATGAGGGTCCAGGAGATGAGCAGGACGATGCCGGCGATGACCCAGGGCTCGAAGAGAGACACGATGGGGCCGGCGGTGGCGGGGGCGTGTTTCATGCCCCAGCTCAGCGCGTAGTTGCCGGCGACATTGGACACCACGACCGCCGCGGTGAGCAGCAGGGTGGACGGCTTCACGTTAGTCGCCGTGGGCCCGGGTGGCCTCGGCAGTGGCGGCCTGTTGATCGGCGACGAACTGCTTGCGCTTGGAGCGCAGGCTGAGGTATTCGCGGGCTTCCTTGTAGAGGCGGCGGGCGTCGCCGTTGAGAATCGCCTTGGAGACGACGCGGAAGGCGGCCTTGGGCCGGTAGTAGTATTCGTCGTAGAAGCGCTGGACCCATTCGACGAGCTCCCCGCGGTCGAGGCCGGGGTGAATGATGTTGGGGAGCTGGTGGCCGCCCTCGTCGGTCATGGAGGCGCCGAGCTGGATGAGGCCGTTCTTCTCGGCGTGATCGTAGAACTCGGTGCCGGGGTAGGGGTGGGCGATGGAGACCTGGATGGTCTCGCAATCGAGCTCCTTAGCGAAGTTGATGGTGCGGCGGATGGATTCGCGCGATTCGCCGGGGAGGCCGACGATGAAATCGGCGTGGATGGTGAGGCCGATCTTGTGGGCGTTGGCAGTGAAGCGGCGCGCCATGTCGACGGTGGCGCCCTTTTTGATGTTCTTGAGGATCTGCGGGTCGCCGGATTCATAGCCGACAATCATCAGGCGTCCACCGGCGTCCTTCATGGCCTTGAGGGTGTCGTAATCGGTGGTGACGCGCGAGGTGCAGGACCAGGTGACGCCGAGCGGGGCGAGCTTTTTGCAGAGCTCGATGGTGCGGGCGCCCTTGTAGTTGAACGTGTCGTCGTCGAAGAAGAACTCTTTGACGCCGGGGAAGTTCTCCTTGGCCCAGGCGACCTCGGCGACCACATCATCCACCGAGCGGAGGCGCCAGCGGTGGCCGGAGTGGGTCTGGGGCCAGAGGCAGAACGTACACATGGCGGGGCAGCCGCGCGAGGTGTAGAGCGCGATGGCCGGGTTCATCAGGAACGGGACGTTGTAGCGGCGGTAATCGAGATCGCGTTTATAGACTTTGGTGACCCAGGGGAGCTCGTCAAGATTTTCGATGTAGGCGCCCTCGGGGTTGTTGACGATCTCGCCGTTCGGCTTACGGTAGCTGGCGCCGGGGATCTCTTCGATGGGGGTGCCGTTGGCATAGGCGACGATCTGGTAATCGAACTCGCGGCGAATGACGAAGTCAATGGCGGTGTGCTTGAGGGCCATGCCGGGGTCTACGGTGACGGGCGGGCCGACGAAGCAGACCTTGAGCTTGGGGTTGGCGTCCTTCATCATGCCGGCGATTTTGACATCGACTTGGAAGCCAGGAGTGGAGGTGAAGAGGACGAGGAGTTCGAACTCCTTACCCATCTCGACGGTTTGCTCGATGGTGATTTTGTGGGGCGGGGCGTCGACGACTTTGGAGTCTGGCAGCATGCCGGCGGGATAGCAGAGCCAGACGGGATACCAGTAGGACTCAATTTCGCGCGTCGCGGGCCAGCGGGAGCTTGCGCCGCCGTCAAAGCCTTCGAACGAAGGAGGATTTAAGAAGAGTGTTCGCATTCCCAGGGGCCTTTGCCAGAGAGCGGCAGTGGAATTTCTATTGTATCAGGGGAGGTGATACAGGCGTCAGCGTTTGGGGGCGGGGGCCTCGTCGAGAATCTCGATGGCGTTGATGAACGCGTAGTTTTTGGATGGGACGAACTGGAACACGAGTTTGCCGGTGGCTGTTGGCTTGAGGCCGCGGTAGGTCTTGTGGATGGCGAGGAAGGGGCCGCCGGCTTCCTTATAGACGTCGAGATTCTGCTGCAACATGAGGCCGTTGCAGAGGATATCGAAGATGCGGGAGTTGGCGGCACCAGCGCCAGTGCCGCCGAACCAGGTTTCGGCAAAGTGGAGAATGGCGGTGTAGGAGGAGGCGAGCGGGACGGGGATGGAGTAGGTGAGGCGGCCGTAGCGTTCGCCGCGGAAGATCTCCGGATCCTCGGTGCCATGAATCCCTTCGATGCGTTTGACGAGTTTCCCGCCGGCGAAGTGTCGGTCTGGCGACCAGAGGCGGCCGGCGGAATCCGTGTAGGGCTCTTCGCGTGCGGCGATACGGATGGGCCGGAGGCGCCCGGCGGTGCCAGCGATGACAGAGATGGCGCTGACGACGGCGGAATTGCTATTGGGTTTGAAATCGATGGTGAGGAAGCCATCGTTGCCCGGATGGATGTCCTTCCAGGTGCGGGCGGTGACGATCTGGCCGGCGCCGGCCTCATTGAGGATCTCGAACTCCTGGAGGGACTGAACACCGTTGATGAAGACGTTGAACGTACGGCTGTTGTCGGAGTTGTGGGCGAAGGTGGGTTCCACGAAGTGGAGTGAAAGCTCGTAGACGCCGGGTTTGAGGGGGATGCGGTAGGTGAAGTCGCCTTGCCGCCAAGTCTGGTACATCTGCGGGCGGAGGGTGCCGGTGACTTCGAGTTTTGAGTCGGCGCCGGCCACGCCACCTTTGAAGTAGCGGTCGGCGACCCAGGTGTGGCCCTCGGCATCGACGAAGGCAGTGGATGCGCCAGCGCTGATGCGGATTTCGCTGACGTTGGCGGTGGACGAGAGGTCTACAGGCTGAAACTGCGGTGGACTGGTTTCCGGCCCTGCGTTGCGGCGGGAGTTTGTGCTGACAAGCACGAGGATGGCCCCGAGGAGCACGACCGCCGCCGTGGCGAGCACCCAGCGGGAGTTCCAGGGTTTTGGGGGTTGCGCAGCGACGGGCGGCGCGGGCACTATGGCAAGTTCGGGGTAAGGCTCTGCCGGCGGGGCCTCAGTTTCCAGCCTGGCGGCCGACAAGAAGACAGGCGTGTAGCCGCCGGAGGGCAGGTCAATGCGGATCTCGTGGGCGGCGCCTTCCCCGTCGTAATACTGTCGGAGGCGCTTGCGGAGGCGGTGGGCCTCGACGCGGACGATGGAGTCGCGCTTCTGGTCGAAGTCGGCGGGCCGGCCGAGCGCTTCGACGGCGATGTTGTACTCCTTGATGAGGTGTTGTTCACCGTTGAAATGCTTGAGGCAGATGTAGGAGAGCAGTTGGGCGAGAGACGGCGCACGGGCAAAAATGCCAGAGGACAACACGGCTGCGAGTTCGGCCTGCTCGGCTGCCAAGTTGGTCTTGTTATCCAGCATGCGGTCGTAGTTGGTGCGAAGTCCAGGGACACAGAGACTATATCACTATAGGGGCGGCTGGTAAAGGAACGTGACGGGTTTCCGGTAACCGCTAGTGCATCCGGCTGTAACACGGTTGATTCAGAAGGACTTGCCGCTAGTAACAATCGACTAGGCATTACTTGAG
Organism: Paludibaculum sp.; assembly: GCA_036504135.1. GTDB lineage: Bacteria > Acidobacteriota > Terriglobia > Bryobacterales > Bryobacteraceae > Paludibaculum. The sequence goes on along the minus strand of DASXVP010000025.1, from coordinate 46,063 downwards.
GCAGTGGGCGGGCGTGTGTGTTGAGAAAAAGTGGTACGGACTGGGCGCACGATGGAGGCAGGGAGCGGGGTGGTGGAGCGACTGATACGTTTTTACTAGTGTTGATGGGCGAATCCGAGAGTCCGGCAGTGTGACGAAAGTGGCCGTAGGTGGCGTCAGCGTAGCGTGTGATGGGTGTAACGTAATTGATTCTAAACGAGATAGTTAGGTTAACGTACCGCATGGGCACAGAGTAACCGCTTTATCCTATGCAGTGCGTACGACATCCTATAGTATTAGTCCACTAGCCGAATCGGGCGGTCTTCAGGCAACACGCCTCTCGTCCACACCGAAGTTTAGGCGATGGTTATAAGAAAGGTTAGACAGTCGATCATGACCAAGTGGCTTAAGATCATCTGTTTGGTGCTCAGTCTCGCATTGTTTACCGGGACCCTTCCCGCTCAGTCGATCTACGCGACTTTGACGGGCACGGTGTCGGATCCGGCGCAGGCAGTTGTACCGAACGCCAAAGTGTCCTTGAAGAACAAGGCGTCAGGCGACACTCGCAATACGGTCACCAACTCGGAAGGGTATTACACCTTTGCGGCCGTGCCGGTAGGTACATACGACTTGCAGGCAGAGGCGGCGGGGTTCATTTCGGCGAAAGTCGAAGGAATCTCGTTCACCGGTGGCGACCTCCGCAAGCAGGACGTTGCGCTAAAGGTCGGCTCCACGTCGGAGCGAATTGAAGTGACCAGTGTGGCGGACGTTCTCACCCCGGTTGAGTCGGGTGAGAAGTCGGCGACGCTTACGACGAAACAACTGCAGGACTTCTCGGTGGTAGGCCGCAGCGCGGCCGAGTTCATCAAGATTCTGCCTGGCTTCTCGATTTCCGGAACGGGAACTCAGAACCGCCAGAACTTCACGGGTGAGACTATTGGCATCAACGGAAACGGTGACGGCGGCAGCCAGAGCGCCTTCAACGGCGCCTACAGCGTGAACGGCCTGCCTGGCGGCTCGCTGGACATCACGGCTGACGGCGCGCACGTGTCCGACCCGGGCTGCAACTGCGCGACGCCGGTGAATCCGAACACGGACATGATCCAGGAGTTCAAGGTGCAGACCTCGAACTTCGGCGCTGAGAACCAGAAGGGTCCGGCGGTGGTCAGCAGCGTGGCAAAGAGCGGTGGCCGTGACTTCCACGGCGGCGCCTATATGTACGCTCGTGACTATCACCTGAACGCCAACGACTGGCTGAACAACGCCCAGGGCATCGACAAGAATACGGGCAAGATGGCGGCTCCCCGTCCGGAGAACCGTTACCTGTTCCCCGGCGGCAACATCGGTGGACCGGTGCTGATTCCAGGTACGAACTTCAACAAAGACCGGAACAAGATGTTCTTCTTCACGGGCTTTGAGTACTACCTGCAGCGCCTCGACACCGGCCTGGTCCGCGCCACCGTTCCCACGGCTGGCATGCGCACGGGCAACTTCACGGATGCCGAAATCTCGAAGCTGGGCAAGATCACCAGTTCGGGTTCTTCGCCCCAGCAGATCAACCAGACGATGTATCCTGGCGCGATCGTCCCGGCCAGCCAGATCGATCCTGGCGGCAAGGCGCTGACCAACATGGTGCCGCTGCCCAACGCTGACGCGAACGCCAACGGCGGATATAACTACGTCAGCCAACAGGTGTTCGACCAGAACAGTCTGCAATCCATGTCTCGCGTGGACTACACGATCACCGAGAATACCCGCCTTTATGTGCGCTACAACCTGCAGGCGGAAACGCAGAAGTTCCCGATCGGCCTGTGGTGGCGCAATGGCCAGCAGACGCCTTATCCGACCACGATTCTTGGCAAGAACCGCTCCTACTCGACCACGGCCAGCTTGACCAGCGCCTTTGGGCCCACGCTGACGAACGAGTTTGTGTTCGGCTACACCAAGATCGAGTTCCCGAACGTCTTTGAAGATCCGTCCAAGATCGACCGTAACAAGCTGGGCTACCCCTACAAGGGCCTGTGGAAGAATGGCGTCGCGCAGATGCCTTCGATCACCGGTTGGGGCGGCGAGCTGGCGACGGTGTACAACCCTGGCGGATTCGAAGTCGGCGGAAGCCGCGGCCTGTTCGCAGACAAGTGGCTACCTTCGGTTTCGGACAACGTTTCGAAGGTTTGGGGCACCCACACAGCGAAGTTTGGCGTGTTCTACGAGTGGATAAAGAACTCGCAGCCCAACAGCGGCGCCACCAACGGCACGGCTGCGTTTGCGACATGGGGCGGCAACAGCTCCGGCAGCCAGTATGCAGACATGCTTACGGGCCGCGTCGCCAACTACTCCGAGGACAGCTTCAACCGCCTGAACAACATCACCTACTACCAGTACGAAGCGTTCGCGCAGGACAGCTGGAAGGTGAACCGCCGCCTGACGTTGGAATACGGTCTCCGTATCTCCCACTATCAGCCTTGGCAGGATGGAGAAGGGTTCGGCTACGCGGTGTTTGACCAGTCCAAGTACAACCCCGCTGCTCCGGCCGCCGACTACTCCGGCTTCTACTGGAACAAGCGTGACCCGAGCATCCCGAATGCCGGCTTCCAGACTCGTGCATTGTATTATGCTCCGCGCGTGGGCGCCGCATACGATGTGTTCGGCACTGGCAAGACCGTACTTCGTGGCGGCTGGGGCCGTTACTACTACCACTCGCCGCAGTTCACGAACAGCCTGAACGTGACTGCTGGCGCGAAGTCCCGCGGCGTGGATGGTTACACGCTGAAGGAAATCGACGCACTGCCGCCCACCAGCGGAGCGCTCACCGCCAGTTCGGTGGACCGTTACGACGATCGGTCGCCTTCCTCCGACAGCTACAGCGTGACGGTCTCGCAGAGAGTGCCGTGGTCGAGTCTCCTGGAAGTGGCGTATGTCGGCAACAAGAGCCGCGACGTCATCTGGGGCCAGAACCTGAATGCGGTTCCTTACGGAACGCTTCTGAAGCCGGGCGTTGGCGATCCCAACTCGGCAGTCTATGACGACTACCGCCCGATCAAGAACTTCCAGGACCTCAACAACCAGACCCATGGCCTGTATCAGAACTACAACTCGATGCAGATCACCTGGTTGCGTACGAAGGGCCGCTACAACATCAACGCCAACTACACCTACGGCAAGAGCCTGGGCATCACCGGTGTTTACGACCAGTTCAACCTGGCCAACAACTACGGCGTGATGCCGAACGATCGCCGTCAGATCTTCAACGTCGCCTACTCGATCGATGCCGGCAACGTCATCAAGTCCGGCAGCAAGATCGCGAAGGGCTTTGTGAATGGCTGGCAGATCTCCGGCATTTCACAGGTCCAGAGCGGCGTGAACCTGCTGGGTGCGACGGGCTACAACTACAACATGGACGCATCGGGCTTCAAGACCACCCTCGGATACGACATATCCGCGAAGTCGATCAACGGGACCAACTCGATTCCGTTGCGCCCGATCCTGACCTGCGACCCGACTTCGGGCCTGGGCAACAACCAGTACATCAATGGTGCTTGCTTCAAGCTTCCGACCGTCGCCGGTGCCAACGGCCCGCTGGCTTCCATGCCAGTCTACGGCCCTGCCTACATGAACCACGATCTGGGCATGTTCAAGAACTTCCAGATCAGCGAGTCCAAGAAGTTGCAGATCCGCTTCAACGCGTATAACTTCCTGAACCACCCGCTGAACTCGTTCGTGGGCGGCAATACCACTAAGCTGACGTGGGATTCTACCACCGGCAAGATCAACCCCTACTTCGGTTACACGACCGAGAAGCAGGGACGCCGCATCGTTCAGTTGGCTTTGAAGTACTACTTCTAAGCCTCACCGAGCACGTCGTCGAAGGCCGGGGTGGCAACCGCCGCCCCGGCCTTTTTCAATGATGGGACAGAATTCGCCGGCGCGGAGTTCAGAAACTGCCATCCGGTACAATTGAGTTAATAGGGTCATGAACTACCGGCTTGCAATCGCGGCGCTCTGTTTGTGCGGAGGCCTCTTGGCGCAGTCTCAGGACCCGGCGCTCCAGAAGGCGCTGGCCGCGCATCAGGCAGGCAACTTCGAAGCGGCGGTTGCCGGCTACCGCGACTATCTGAGCCGCAAGCCAAACTCCTTTGAGATTCGCTCGAATCTGGGGGCGGCGCTGTCGCGCATGGGTCTGTATGCGGAGGCGGCGCAGGAGTACAAGGCAGCGCTGAAACTCGACCCCAAGAATCCCAATATCGCTCTGAACCTGGCGCTGGCCCGTTACAAGGATGGCGACATCGCGGAGGCCGCACAAGAGTTGGGCAAGCTTCGTGGCGCCACCGGCGGAACACGGCAGGTGAATCTGCTGCTGGCCGATTGCTGGCTGCGGATGGGCGAGAACAAGAAAGTGATAGAACTGCTGACACCACTGGACCAGAAGACGCCCGATGATATGAGCCTGGCGTATATGCTGGGCACCGCGCTGGTGCGCGAGCAGCGCACGGCAGAGGGCACCGCGATTTTGAACCGCATTTTCGCCAAAGGCGAATCGGCGGAGGGTTGGCTGTTGATGGGCTCGGCCAAGCTGGCGCTGGCCGCCGTTTCCGACGACTACGCGGGCGCGATAAGGGATCTGTCGCGCGCGGTGGAGTTGAATCCCAAGCTGCCTACGTTGAACGCCCTTTTGGGACGCGCGTATCTGGGGGCGGGGGACAGCGCGAATGCCTCCAAGGCGTTTCGCGCGGAGATCGAAGTGAACCCGGCGGACTTTGAAGCGCTGCTGAATCTGGCGGTGCTGGCCAAGCAGTATCTGGATTACGCGGGGGCACGCCAGTTGCTTGGATCCGCGCTGCGAGTGCGCCCAGGTGATCCGGGGGTGCGGTATCAACTGGCCACCATCGACTTTGCAGAGGGCAAGGTGGCGGAAGCGCGAACAACGCTGGAGCGGCTGATCCGGGAGTCGCCCGATTTCATTGAGGCGCACGTCTCTCTGGCGGCGGTGTATTACCGCCTGAAGATGAAGGTGGAAGGCGACAGGGAGCGCGTGATTGTTCAGAAGTTGAATGACGCTGTGCAGGCGCGGCAGCGGCAGGAGTATCCGGCGCAGGAGCGGAAGAACTGATGAGAGTTGGGATTGCAGCAGGGTTGCTTATCGCGGCCGCGGCGTTGCGGGCGCAGCAAGGGCAACCCGTGCCGGAGAAGCCACCCGCCGCTATCGCGCAACTGGCAGCCAAGGCAGCGGCGGCGCGCGAGGCCGACAATCTGCCTGAGGCGCTGAAGCTCTACCGTCAGGCGGTCACGCTGGCGCCGAAGTGGGCAGAGGGCTGGTGGTATCTGGGCACGATGCAGTATGACAAGGACCAGTACGCGGGGTGCCGGGACGCCTTCCGGCAGTTTGTCGCGATCAATGCGAACATCGTGCCGGCCTTCTCGCTCCTGGGCTTGTGCGAGTTTCAGACGAAAGAGTTTCCGAAGGCGCTCGCTCACCTGGAAAAGGCGATCGCCATGGGGTTGCCGGAGGGTGAAGACCTGACGCGCGTGACGATGTATCACGCGGCGCTGCTCCACACCAAGGCGCAGAATTTTGAACGGGCGTTGCGGCTATGCGCCATGGTGACGCGCTTTGCCCCAAATGACGCCGGCATCATTGCCGTGATGGGCATTGCGCAACTGCGGCGGCCGGCTTTTCCGCAGGAGATTGCCGCTGAAGACCGCGAGATGGTAATGATGTTGGGCCGCGCGTTCGCGTACCAATCCGAGCGGCGTGTGGCAGAAGCGATCGCGGCGTATGAGGAGGTGGTCAGCAAGTACCCGAACGTCTCGTCCATTCACTACGCGTTTGGGACCGTGCTGCTGACCACCAGTCCGGAACGGGGCGCGGAGATGCTGATCGCCGAGCTCAAAGTCACACCGAACCACATTCCGGCCTTGGTCTCGCTGGCGGCGTACTATCTGAAGCGCGGAATGGCTCCAGACGGATTGCCCTATGCGGAGCGCGCGGCGAAGGCGGGGCCGAAAGATTTTGCGGCTCGGGCCACGTATGGGCGGCTCCTCGTTGAGACGGAGAATGTGGCGCGGGGCATTTTGGAGTTGGAGGCGGCGCGCGCGCTGGCTCCCGACAGCCCGGAGGTGCGTTTCTCGCTGGGCTCAGCCTATGGCAAGGCAGGTCGGACGGCGGAGGCCAATCGCGAAAAGGCAGAGTTTGCCCGTTTGAAGAAGTTGTTTAATCCCAGCGGCGGACAGGAGACGCATTAGCGATCCGCGCCGAGTACCAGTGTTCCTAATAACTAATGAGAAGGCCAATGAACTTACAGCAGACTACTCTCAGAGTGATGGTTCTGACGAGCGTGCTGGTTTCCGGAGCGAGCTTCGGACAGCAGGCTCAGAAGGAGCAGACGCCCGTGATCAAGTCCACCGTTGACGAGGTGGTGCTTGACGTGGTTGTTCGCGACAAGAAGGGGAAGCCAGTCAAGGATCTGACGATTGACGACTTCCAGGTTACCGACAACGGCGTCAAGCAGAAGCCGACGAGCTTCCGCCTGGTGGAAGGCAAAGAGGCACTGTCGCAGGGCGCGCGGGTCCCGCTGGATGTCATGCGCCAGGTGCGCCTGGTGACGATGGTCTTCGAGCGGCTGAGCCCGGAGCAGCGCCGGTCCGCCAAGCAGGCGGCGCTGGATCTGATCAAGGGCGATCAGGGTACGAACGTTTTCTATTCGGTTGTTGCGATCGACAACCAGCTTTACGCCTTGCAGGATTTCACGCAAGATCGCGAGTTGCTGAGGAAGGCCATAGACAAGGCGACGGCCGGCCAATACAACATCTTTTCGAATGAGTCGACGCAGGTGAAGGCCAAGCTGAAGGAGATGATGGCCAATCCGGTAGCGGCCCCGGCGGTGAGCGGCACGGCGCCGATCGATTCGGCGGCGGCGGGCGCCGGTTTTGGAGGAGCGGCGATGCAGAGCAAGCTGGCGCAGGTGATGAATGACATGCTGCAGTTCGATGCGGCGATGTCCAATACGGAGTCGACGCGCACGTCGATCTTTGCCCTTCTCTCCTTGGCGCGCGGCCAGTATTCGCTGCCCGGCAGAAAGAGCATCATCTACTTTACGGCCGGCATGGAGTTGCCGACTAACCTGGATGAGCCATTCAACTCCATCGCCAGCACCGCCAATCGCGGCAACGTCACCATCTACCCGGTGGACACGCGCGGGGTGATGATGGACAGCCAGAATAGGGGCGTGATGGACGAGATGGCGAAGGTGGCGAAGGATACAAAGGCGGACACGACCTCCACGGACGGCGCGGTCAGCAAGGACCAGATCCGGGCGTCGGATCGCACGGAGGATGCCATGCGGAAGAACGTGCAGATGCCACTGCGGGCGATGGCCGACAGCACGGGCGGATTCCTGATTGGCGATTCCAACGACCTGCGCACGCCGCTGCGACGAGTGAATGAAGAGGTCAACAGCTACTACGAAGTCTTCTACAGTCCGGGCATTCAGACCTACGACGGCAGTTTCCGCGGCACGCGCGTGGAAGTGGCGCGCAAGGATACCGTGGTTCATGCCCGCGCCGGCTACTTTGCGCTGCCGATGGATGTGCGCGGACCGATCATGATGCCCTATGAGCTGCCGCTGATGAAGTCGATTTCGACGACGCCGTTTCCCAAGGACGTGGATTTTCGCGCGTCCGCCATCCGCTTCCAGCCGGGCCCGGAGGGTATCAACGCCACGCTGATGGTGGAAGTGCCGATGTCGGGTGTGCAGTTCACCGAGGTGAAGGAGAAGCAGAGCTTCCGTTCCCGTGTGTCGCTGGTCTCCCTGTTGAAGGATGCCAACGGCGAAGTGGTGAAGAAGCTCTCGTACGACCTGCCGCGCAGCGGGCAACTAGCCCTGTTGCCGCAGGCGCGAGCGGGCAACTTCATCTATAAGGAACAGCTCACGGTGCCGCCGGGCCGGTATACGGTGGAGACGGCCGTGATGGATCACGAGGCGAACAAAATTGGCGTGAAGAAGGCGGCTTTTGTCGTCCTGCCGAAGCGCGCCGGCGTGAACCTCAGCACCGTCACCGTGGTTCGCGGTTATCAACCCAACGCAAAGGGTCTAGAGGCGGCTGATCCCTTCCAGTTCCAGGGGGGTAAGATCACACCGACTTTGAGCGGCACCATCTATAACGCGCCCGGTGCGATGCTCTCGCTCTTCTTCGTGGTGTATCCCGATCCGGCCATGGCCGACAAGGCCACGGTCACCATGCAATTCCTCTCGGGCGGCATTGTGGTGGGCCAGGGCGAGCTGCAGCTTCCGCCAGCCGACGCGCTGGGCCGCATCCCGTACGTAATGTCTTCCTCGGCGGAGACCATGCCTGCGGGCGAGTATCAAGTGAAGCTCACCGCGAAGCAGGGGACGACCAGCGCGGAAGAAACCGCGTTTGTCACCGTGGCTGAAAAGAAGTAGACCGCGAAAAAGGGCTACTGGCCGGCCGGTTCTTCGATGTTGAGGAACTGGTCGGCCTTTATGTTTTTCAGGGTCTGGCGGATGCCGCTGGGCCAGGTGATCTCGATGGAGGAGACCTGGGATTCTGCGCCGAGGCCGAAGTGGACGCGTTTGTCGCTGGAGGACATGAAGCCCACGCTAATGGCGACGTGATTGTAGAGCGCGCGGCCGGCGGCGGTGGTGAGCTTGATTTTGGCGCCGATGGCGTCGCGCGGGCTCTTGCGGCCGGTGAGGCTCAGCATGAGCCAGTGGTTACCGCTATCAGCCGAGCTCATCAGGATGCGCGGAGACTCTTTCAGCGACGTCACCACGACATCCATCGAGCCATCGTTGTTGATGTCGCCGAAGGCCGAGCCGCGCTGATAGCCGACATGGTTGAAGTCCGTGCCCATCTCCTGGGAGACGTCGATGAAGGTCTTGCCGCCCACATTTTCGAACATGGTGTCGTGTTGCCGCGCCTTTGGACTCACATCGTCCACGTCGCCGTTGGCCGAGTAGATATCTTTCCAGCCGTCGTTGTTGTAATCGATGAAGCCGTTGCTCCATCCGGAGAAGGGTGTGCTGAGTTTCCGGATCTGCGATGTGTGGGAGAGGTACTGGAAGCTATCGCCAAGGTTGCGGAAGAGCGCCCAGATCTGACCCATCAGGTTGTTGTAGAAGATGTCCACCTTGCCGTCGTTGTCGTAGTCCTTGGCGTCGGAGCCCATGGAGGAGCCGGTCTGGGCGTTGTCGTTATACGCCACGCCCAGCGTGAGGCCCACTTCCTCGAAGGTGCCGTTCTTCTGATTCATGAAGAGCTGATTGGGCTCGGTGTCGTTGGCGATGAAGAAGTCCATCCAGCCGTCATCGTTGTAATCGGCTACGGAGATGCCCATGCCTTTGCCGGGCGAGCCGGTGAGCTTTGCCTTGGCGGTGACATCGGCGAACTTGCCGTTGCCGAGGTTGCGATACAGGCTGTGCGGCACGTTCGGATAACGGCGCGGATCGCAGTAGAACTCCTTGTCACCCATGGTGCAGTGGATGTCGAGCTTGGGCGTCCAGAAGGTGTAGTTGGAGACCACCAGATCCAGCAGGCCGTCCCGATCGTAATCGATCCAGGCGGCGGTGACGCTGAGGGTCTTATCCGGCTTGGCGCCGATGCCGGAGACCGTGGTGACGTCCGTGAACGTGCCGTTGCCGTTGTTGTGGTAGAGCGTGTTCTTCGCCGCGCCGACGAGGAAGATGTCTTCGAAGCCGTCGTTGTCGTAGTCGCCGACGGCGATGCCCATGTTGTAGTCGAGATCCGCTCCGGTGAGACCGGCCTTGACGGTGACGTCTTCAAACGTGCCGTCGGGCTTCTGATGCAGGAGCGAGTTGTAGAACGATGGATCAATCTTCTTCATGTCGGGCAGCTGCGCGCCGTTGGAGAAGAAGATATCCAGGCGGCCATCGTTGTCGTAATCGAAGACCGCGACGCCGCCGCTCATGGGTTGCACGAAATACTTGCGGCCCGTGAAGCTGTTGTTTGTCTTGTAGGTGACGCCGGAGCGAGGGGCGACGTCGGTGAAGGTGGGGCGCCTGGCGGGCGCGGCGGATTGGAATGCCAATAGGCCGAAAACGGCAGGGATGCCGAGGAGGATGACGAGGGGCCGGTTCAAGGGCGATGTTCCTTCACTTGGCTGGATTCTGCTGCGGTTCCAGCACGGGTACGACGCGATCGATGGGAAGCGTGGTGAGAACCTGGCGAATACCGCTCGGCCAGATGATGCGGAGCTCCCGCACCGACTTTGACGGGCCCAGGCCAAAGTGTACACGCACGTCGCTGGAACAGGCAAAGCCGGTGCTTGTAGTTACCTGATTGTACTGAACCTTGCCGTCGTCCGTGGTGAGGCGGAGCTGGGCGCCGATGGCCATGCGGTTGCTCTTCGTCCCGGTGAGTTTCAGGCTGATCCAGTGATTGTCGTTGGCGGAGATATTGTGAAATACCTTGGCGGGATGGCTGAGTGCCGAGACTACAACATCCAGGCGGCCGTCGTTGTCGAGATCACCAAAAGCGGCGCCGCGATGGGGGGCGGAGAGCTGGAAATCCGGCCCCGCGCCGGCGCTCACTTCTTCGAACTTCAGCGAGCCGGGCTTGGTGACGTTGTGGAAGACGGAGTTTGGTTCGGGATAGGTGCGATTGGAGAGTGCCATGGAGTTGTCGAGCACATTGGCGCGCGCGACGAAGAGATCCTTCCATCCATCGTTATCGAGATCGGCAACGAAGTTGGACCAGCCGGACATGTTGATGGTGTGCTTGGCGATGCCGCTGCGGCCGGTGGCCTCCACGAACTGGCCCTTGCCGTTGTTGATGTAGATGGGGAAGGTCTCGTTCTCGATCGCGGTGTGCCAGATGTCCGGGGACCCATCGTTGTTGACGTCGCGGAAATCGGCGCCCATGCCGGAGACGGCCATGCCCTGATCGGTGAAGGCGACGCCGGCGTCGAGGGCCACTTGTTCGAACCTCTTGCCGCCGATGTTGTGAAAGAGGAAGTTGGGACTGTTGTCGTTGGCGACGAAGATATCGATCCAGCCATCGCCGTCGTAGTCGGCAATGGCAACGCCCATGCCCTTGCCCCAATGCTTGCCGATGCCGGTTTCGGCGGAGACGTCGGTGAACGTGCCATTCCCGTTATTGCGGTAGAGCTGATTGGGGAGAGGCTCATAGCGGCGGGGATCGCAGTAGCCGCGCTCGCTATACTTGCCGGAGACGCAAACCGGGTCCTTGTTCACTTCCCACTTGCAGTAGTTGGTGACGAAGAGGTCCAGCAGCCCGTCGCGGTTGTAGTCTACCCAGGCGGCGGCCACGCTCCACATTTTCTTGTTGCCGTCGTAGATGCCGCCGGTAAGGCCGGCCTTGGCCGTGATGTCGGTGAAGGTGCCGTCCCCATTGTTGCGGTAGAGCTGGTTGGCGGTGGCGCTGGCGAGGAAGATATCGGCGAAGCCGTCGTTGTCGAAATCGCCGACCGAGACGCCAAGGCCATAACCTTTGCCGGCGACTCCGGCCTTTTCGGTGACGTCGGTGTAAGTGCCGTTGCCGTTGTTGTGGAAGAGGCGGTTGAAGTATTTGGGGTCGTTCTTCTGGAGGGAAGGGATGTCGGCGCCGTTGACGAAGTAGATGTCCAGGAAGCCGTCGTTGTCATAGTCGAGCAGGGCGATGCCGGACACCATGGTTTCCGGCTGATTTTTGTTGGGCGTGGGACAGCTGTTCGTCACGAAGTTGACGCCGGCGCGGGCGGCGATATCTTCGAAGCGAATGGGCCCGGACGGGGTGGGCTGCTGGGCCAGACAGAGTCCGGAGAGAGCGAGGATGAGTAAACGCATGGATGCTGGGTAGCACCGCTCCCTGACGGTCGCGGCTCAGTTTCTATTGTAAGTGCCTACTCGAGAAGGTGCGGATAGGCGGCCAGGACGCGGTCGATTTCTTCCATCTGGCCGGGGGAGAGGTCCTCGTGGGGATCGAGGCACCAGCGGCCGGCCATGCGGCGCTGCCGGATGAGGACCTCGTGGATGCCGGCGATGCAGCCGTGGAAGGCATTGGCGGCGTCGAAGAGGGCCGCGTTGAGGTCTGTGAGCTGCGCTCCTAGGGCGAGAAGGAGGGACGGCGGCGCGCCGTCACGGATGCGCTGGAGGAGTTGCACGGCGCTCTTCGTGCCGACCGCCCACTGGCCGAGCAGGCCGCCGCAGATGCGAAGCGTGACGCCGTTGACGGTGAAGGGCGTGAGGAGATCGGCGACGATGTTATCGTCGTTGCCGGTGTAGAGGGCGATGTCGCGGGCGCGGCTGGAATCTGCGACGGCGCGGATGACGTCGAGGGTTTGGTAACGGTTGAAGGGCGCCATTTTGATGGCGATGAGGTTTTCGATTTCGGCGGCGCGGCGCCAGAAGGCGTAGGGCAGGATGCGGCCGCCGACGGCGGGCTGGAGGTAGAAGCCGACGACGGGAATGATGCGCGAGACGGCCTCGACGTGGGCGACGAGCTGATCGATCGATTCTGTCTTAAGCGCGGCCAGGCTGAGCAGCCCGGCGTGGTAGCCGAGACTGACGGCCAGCTCGGCCTCGCGGAGAGCTTGCGGGGTGGGGCCGCAGACTCCGGCGACGAGGATCGTCTGCGTGCCTCGGGCCTCTTCGGCGGCCATGCGGAGGACTGGCTCGAGCAATGCGATCTCCGGCTGGCGGATGGCGAACTGGGTGGTGTGGACCGCAACTGCGATGCCGCCGGCGCCGGATTCGATGTAGTAGCGCGTGAGGGCGCGCTGGCTGGGCTCATCGAGCTTGCGATCGGCGGTGAGGCAGAGCGGGTGGGCGGGGATGACCACGCCCTCCAGGAGTGTGTCGCGCCAGGACATGACTTAGAACTTTCCTTCCCGATTTTCAAAGTGCGTGGGTTTGCCGAGCGAGGCGCCACCCTGCGTAATCCAGGCGGCGATCCAATCCATCATCTGATCAACAGAGACGCGGGGCGAGCCGAGCAGGCGGTGGTAGAGCGAGGCGTTGTTGAGGAGCGCCGTGGGCGCCTCCGTGCCGTGCAGGATGGCCTGGTTGCCGAAGCGGCGGGCGAAGCCCTCGGCGATATCGCGGACGCGCAGGGTTTCGGCTCCGGTGAGATTGAGAATGAATGCCGGCGACGCGGCGAGCGGCAGAGCGCGGAGCGTGGCGGAGTTGGCATCGCCCTGCCAGATGACATTGACGTGGCCCATAGTGAGATCAACAGGCGTGCCGGCATGCACCTTGCGGGCGATATCGACGAGCACGCCGTAGCGCAGCTCTACTGCGTAGTTGAGGCGCAGGAGTGTGACGGGCGTCTGCCAGGTGAGCGCGGCGTGCTCGAAGAGTCGCTCACGGCCGAGGGCGGATTGGGCGTACTCGCCGACCGGGCTGGTGGGCGACTCTTCCGTGGGGCCGCCGGAATCCACGGGCGTGAGTGGATAGACGTTGCCGGTGGAGAAGGCGACGATGCGCGAGCGGCGGTAGCGCTGGGCGGCGAGGCCGGGCAGCAGCGTGTTGGTGGCCCAGGTGAGCGAGGGGAGGCCGGAGGAGCCGAACTTGCGGGCGGCCATGAAGATGACATTGGGGGCGTCCGGGAGCTGCTCCAGCGCGCCGGGCTCCAGCATGTCACAGGGCATTGTATCGATGCCCCAGGATTCGAATTGGGCGCGGGAATCCGGATTGGAGAAGCGTGACACGGCGATGACCCTCGCCGGGTTGCCGGCGGCCTCCAGCGCGCGTTTGGCGAGATGGGCGAGCGATGGCCCCATCTTGCCGGCGGCGCCGAGGATCAGCAGCGGCCCCTCCAGAGAACGTGCGGCTTCAATATCAGCAGCCGAAGGCACACTGAGGATTTCTTCGAGTTGTTGTTCGTTGGCGATCACGACTTTTTGATTGTGACAGTATATTTGCCGCTGATGGCTGAGCTTGCGGCGATGAGCCGGATGCGGCGAACCACCGGGCCCCAGTTGGGCAGAAGGCGGGGATCCTGGGAAGAGTGTTCGTCGAAGAAGGGCTGCAGGGATGGATCGAAGCTGAGAACGAAGCCGCCGGCCAGCGTGACCTGCCCTGGGCCGCTCTGGCGGGCCAGGCGCGTGGTGATGAGGTTGAGTTCGATTGGGGCGGCTTTGCTGAGCTGGAATGTGTCCTGGATCTGCACGTGGCCGGCGGCGCGGTTCAGGGTGATGGCGCGGTGCCAGGATTGGAGGCCGGCGGTAGCGGCGTAGGCGCGCTCGATATTCAATTCAAATGACGCCGCAGTGTCGTCTGATTTGGAGCTGACGGAGTGGGCTTCGTATTGGCGGCCGGGGCTTTGCATGATGCCGTTGACAGTGGGCGTGTTGTGCCAGGCCGATTGCATGGTCCAAATCTCGTAGCGCTGGGCGGAGAATGTCTTGGCGGTATAGGTCTCGACGCCGACATCGATGAGTACCGGCTGGCCATCGTGGAAGACGATGAAGTTGCCAACGTCGTTGTGATTGTGGCTTTCGGCATTGTGGCCGCCTTGCGCGGCGACGTAGAAGCCCTCTTTTGAGCCGGCCTTCATGCGGGCGGCGAAGACGTGCGTGCCGGGCAGGAAAACGTCGCGGACCATCGGCGCCTGGGCTGTGGCGGCCGCGGCGCGGAGGCCTTTCAGGTGGAACAGCGAATCCAGCGAGCGGCCCATCGCGCCACCGGAGAGTTCCTGTTCAGGCGTCTTTCCTGCGGCCAGCCAGGCACCGTGGGCAGCCATGACGGGATCGCCGATGCGCGTGCCGTAGCGCCAGACGAGGTTGGCGTCCGGGGTGACGCGGGCGGAGGCGTCTGCGAAGTTGGTGTACCAGTCGCCGGCGATGTGCGCGCGATAGATGTAGCGGCCGATCTCTTTCACGAGCGGCATGGGGTAGTAGTCGAGCTTGCCGGCGCTGGCGGAGTAGAGGAGTTCGAGGCAATCGAAGAGCGAGGCGCCGGCGCGGCTCCAATAGCTGGGGCCTTCGTCGCAGCCGCCATCGGGGTTGTAGGCATCCAGGAAGCGATCGACTGTAAGGAGCGCTGTCTGGACGGAGGCGGCGCGGCGGGCGGGATCCGGCTCCATGAGCAGTGTGCAGGTGAGCCAGTTGGAGACGATCCAAGGGTTCCAGTTGTTGACGCGGCGCGGGGCCTTGGGGTCGGTGCCCATCCAGCCGAAGTCGACGCGGGTGAGGAGTGGCGTGAGGAGGCGGCGTTCCACCTCGTAAAGGACGCGGGGTCGGAGGAGGGGCGAGATCCTCTCGAGTTGCGGCGCCAGCAGGTAATCGGTCCATGCGATGGCGTTGCCCGTTTCGGCGGCGAAGAGGTCGACGATATTCTCGGAAACGTCTGGCAGGCCCTTGCCGGCCCGCTGGACGCCAATGTGGGCGGAGACGCCCCAGAAGGTCTCCTCGCAGAGGAGCCACAGCCCGTCGAGAATATCGTCGAGGAATCTGCCTTTGGCCTCGACACACTCGGCGAGCACCTGGGCGCGGAGGCGGTTGCGGCGATCGAAGTGGAGCTTCTCCCAGCGGGTGCGATTGCCGTTGCGGGCGAAGTCCAGGAAGACGGAGGCGGGGAGCGATGCCCAAGGCTGGCCGAGGAGCGCCTCGGCGGAAGTAACGATCTGCCGGGTGGAATCGGGCGGCAGGGCTTGCCAGGCGGCGCGGTCGGCCGCGGTGGGGTAGGGTTTCCACTGCTTGCGCGAGAGGAGGAGCTTGCCGATGTCAGCGGCCCTGCGTCCAGCCGAGAGGAGATGCTGGAAGGGCGGCACGTCGTCTGGCCTGGAGGCGCTTTGATAGGCCAGAAGAAGTGGAGCGGCAGCGGGCGATGCGAGCAGTGTGCGGCGGGTGAGTTCCGGCATGGTTATGTCCGTTTTACACGATTTTGGCGGGAGGCGCAGGTGGTGGCGGTGTTTCCGGTTAGGATGGATCGGAGAACCGTATGCAACGTAGAGCGTTTCTGATGTCGGCGGCGGGGGCTATGGCGCCCGCGGAACTGGATCTCTTTCTACTGGCCGGGCAATCCAACATGGCGGGCCGCGGTGAGATTGAGGCGCAGGACCGCGTACCCATCGAGGGCGTGCTCGCGCTGAACAAGGAACTGGCGTGGGGGCCGGCGGTGGATCCGTTGCACTGGGATAAGCCGATTGCGGCGGTGGGGCTGGGCCGAAGCTTCGCGGCCACGCTTCAGAAATATGGCGCGGCGCGGCAGGTGGGCCTGATCCCGGCGGCGTTTGGCGGGACGAGCCTGGAGGAATGGAAGGTGGGCGGCAAGCTGTTTGCGGATGCCATTACGCGGGCCAGGGCGGCGGCGCCGGTGGGCCGGCTACGCGGGATACTGTGGCATCAGGGCGAGGCGGAATCCGCTAAAGAAGAGACGGCGCGGACTTACGGTGCGCGGTTTGCGGTGATCGTGGCGGCGCTGCGGGCTGAGCTGGGCGCGCCGGATTTGCCACTGGTGGTGGGGCAGTTGGGCGGGTTCTACAAAGGGCAGTTTGCGCCCGTGGTGAATGAGCAACTGGCGACCGCGCCGCTGTGGTTGAAACACACGGGTTTTGTGTCCTCGGCCGGGCTGGGCCACAAGGGCGACGAAGTTCATTTCGATTCGGCCGGTCTGCGGGAATTGGGTAGGCGATATGCGCTGGCATGGATGGCTCTCTAAGCTCGGAAATCCGACAGGATGCGGGCCGCGATGGCCTCGAGTTGGGGCAGCGAGAGCATCCTGGTGGGCGCCATGGCGATGCACGATTTCCCAGTGCGGCTGCGGCCCAGTTCTTCGGCATAGCGGTCCAGGTGTGCGGAGCTCATGATGTAGAACATGGGGCAGTGCTTGCGCGAGCCGAAACCGGCGGTCCAGGCGCGCGCCTTGCCCACGGTGTAGACGGGCATTCCGTTTTTGAAACCCTCTTCGCTATCGGGAAGGGCTTTCCGGATCAGATTCCGCAGGCGCTTCAGCAGGGCCTGCTGTTCTTCCGGTGCGCCGGCGATAAAGGCGTCTACCGCTGGATTGCGATTCATGGGGTCAAGATAGCACGCAAGGCGGGTATAATCTGGTAATCCATGAAACTCCGCGCTCTGTTTGCCTCGCTCGTATTGACTCTTCTGGCCGCGACGCTGTTGTCGCACCAGCCCAAGGAGGATCCCCGTCTCGCCGGGTCTGCGCTCGGGGCGGAGAAGAACGGCTGGATTCCGGTGCGGCTCAGCGGGACCCCGGAGCAGATCGGCTATCAGCACGGATACCTGCTGACGCGCCAGATCGATGATGCGTTGAAGGTGACGAGGCTCACTTTGACGCACGACTCGAAGCGCGACTGGAACTTCTACCGCACGACGGCCGAGCGGATACTGTGGCCGAAGGTGGAGGAAGAGTACCGGCAGGAGCTGCGGGGCATGTCGGATGGGCTGGCGGCACACGGGGTAAAAGCGGATGTCTATGACCTGGTGGTGCTGAACGCCAGCCTGGAACTGGGCTACTACACCAGCGCTCTCGACAAGGGCAAGACGTCTCCGGCGCCGGACCGCTGCAGCGCGTTTGTGGCGACAGGCAGCTACACCCGCGACGGGCAACCGGTGATCGCGCACAACAACTGGTCCGGCTATCTGGAGGGCGCGCGCTGGAATGTGATCTTCGATATCACTCCGTCGAAGGGACACCGGATTCTGATGGACGGCTTCCCTGGCTTCATTCACAGCGGGGACGATTTCGGCATGAACTCGGCGGGCTTGGTGATCACGGAGACGACGATCACGCAGTTCCACGGCTTCGATACCACCGGGATTCCGGAGTTCGTACGGGCGCGCAAGGCGATGCAGTACGCGGCGAGCATCGACGAATTTGTGGCGATCATGAAAGACGGCAACAACGGCGGCTACGCCAATACCTGGCTGGTCGCGGATCTGAATCGCAACGAGATCGGGCGGTTGGAGCTAGGTCTGAAGAACGTTAATCTGGCGCGGACCAAGGACGGCTATTTCATCGGCGCGAATTTCCCGATTGATCCCAAGTTGACGGCAGAGGAAACCGATTTTCCGGTCCAGGACGGCAGCGTGAGCGCCAACGCGCGCCGCACGCGGTGGGAGCAGTTGATGAAGGAGTATAAGGGCAAGATCGATCAGGAATCGGCCAAGAAGTTTCTGGGGGATCACTTCGACGCGTTTGCGAACAAGGCAAACGCGCCAAGTGAGCGGACACTGTGCGGGCACGTGGATCTTTCAGAGCGCGGTCTGAAGCCATGGCAGAGCGAGAACGGTCCGGCGGGCACGGTGCAATCGAAGGCGGCGAGCGCCACGATGGCGAAGCGGATGATGATGGAGGCGGCGATGGGCCACTCGTGCGGCATCCATTTCCGCGCGGCGGAGTTTCTGAAAAAGTATCCGCAGTATGCATGGATGAAGCCCCTGCTGAAGGACCTGCCCTCGCAGCCTTGGACGGTGTTCGAGGCTGGGCGTTAGCCCGGCGCGTTGTCTCAGGGCACAAAGACCGCGTAGACGGCCCAACTAGCCACGGTGCCGCCCAGGGCCACCACCAGGCCGGACATGCGATAGCGCTTCAGCAACAGGATCAGCAGGATCCCTGTGAGCGAGACGAGTGTCATCAGCACCGCCGAGATGTCGATGAGCAGCGACCACTTTCCGCCCGAGTCGCGCCCTTTGTGCAGATCGTTGAGGACCGCGACCACTCCACTGCGGGTCTCCGTCAGATCGTACCGTCCGGTCTTCCGGTCCACGAACGTATCGGCCGCGTAGCCGGGGCCTTTGAACGACACGCCGCACTGGAGCTCATCGATCCGAAAATCGGAAAGAGCGCCACGAATGTTGTGGGCCTTCCGCAAGTGCTCAACGACCTCAAGCTTGGCAACCTGCGGGCCGTTCAGCCACTCCGGCTTCAACTCGCCACGCGCCTGAGTGGTCTTCTGCTGACCCGCGATCCACTCCGTGTGATTCAGCGTGAGGCCGGTGATGGCGAAGAAGAACAGAATGGCGAAGCTCATCATCGAAATGTAGATGTGCAGCCAGCGCGAGAGCGTGGCAAGCTGCCTTTTCATGCGGTGGATCACTGCGCCGCCTTTCGGTAATCCAGCGCGGCGCCTGCAATCTCGATGTTGGCCGGGAGCTGAAACTGCTGGGGCTTCCCATTGAAATCCACTTCCTGACGGATCACCTGGTAGGTGCCGTGTTCGCGGGCGGCCTCGATGCAGACGGTGAAGCGGCCGGTCTTCACCGGCTTGCCGGTCTGGTCTTTGCCGTCCCACTTCAGCGAGTACTTGCCCGGAGGACGAGTCGCGCTGGAGACTGAGGCGGTAATGTCGTTGCCCTCGGCGAGCGAGCGGAGACGTTCGTCACGATACCACTGCTTGAGATCGGGGAGCCAGCGTTCCTTATCGAACCAGAGAGCCAGTGTTCGCACCGGAAATCTGTCTTTGTCCTCGATCCAGACGGCGACGAACGGCCGGCGGTAGGGCTGGCCATCAAAGCGGCTCAGCTCCAGGGAGACCACCAGCTCGTAGGCGGCATTCCATGTGCCGGCGGCGGCAGGCTGTGCCGCGGGGGCGGCGGCAAGTGGCATTTCCATCGCTTTCCAGCCTGCGCTTTGGATGCGCCGTCCGTTGGCGGCGATCAGCATATACTCCGCTCCCGGGGTCTTGGCCGCCAACCGCGACGCTTCCTCGACGGACACGACGTTCAGCGCGGTGGCGAGCGCCCCGGCGTCGGCCGCTGTTGGCGCCACCACCGTGGCGCTGACCACGTGATCCACCGGCATACCGGTGCGTGGGTCGACGATGTGGGAATACCACTTGCCGTCAATGGAGACGCCGCGCCGGTAGTTGCCGCTGGTGGCGACTGCGCGGTCTTTCACCAGCAACCGCGCGAGAGGAGCACTGTTCTCGGCGTCAGAGAGCGGATTGGCGATGTCCACGCGCTCGGCGTGCGCACCCCGAATCACCATGTCGCCGCCGAGGTTGACCACGACGCCCGAGACGCCGGATTCCCGAAGCGCGGCCTCGCCCGCCTTATTGGCGATGTAGCTTTTGGCGAACGAGTTCAGCGCCAGCGGCGCGTCGCTCAGGTGCTCGGCTGAGTTGGCAGAGGGGTCCAGCCGCCAGTGAGCTTTCCTGACCAGGGCCACGGCGCCATCCAACTCGGCCGCGGTGGGCAGACGGTTTTGCGCCGCGGCGTTCTTCCAGACACGGCCCACTACTTCGGCCGATGCGTCCAGGGCGCCGCCGCTCTGCTCGCGCCAGCGATCGAACAAGCCCAGCATTTCGTACAGTTCGGGCGAGACTTGCACCTGCTGCCCGGTGGTCCTGGACCAGCGGCTGAACTCACTCGCGGGGTTGTAGGCGCTGAGGATGCCTGATTGCCGCGCGATCTCTTTCATTACCGCCGACTCGGCGCGTTGGGCCGCTGCCGGCGACGTCGCGCCGATCTTCAATTCCAGCGAGGTGCCCAGTACGTTTTCGTAGTGGTAAGTGCGGACGCGTTCCGCGCCAGTTCCGCCCGCCATGGCGGCGGCGGCGATCCAAGGTAACAGATTCATGTTTTTGTAGCTTCCGGTCCTAGTGTTGTTCGCGACTCTCGGGGCGGCCCTGGCGCGGTCCGAAATTGGGCCGCACTTCTTCCTGGGTAATGCGCCCGTCGCCATCCTTGTCGAGCTGTTTCAACGTGGCGGGGCCGTTCGCGATCTCCTCGGCGGAGATCACGCCGTCATGATCGGCGTCGAGAGCGGCCAGGACGGGGCTAAAGCGCATCATTCCAACTGCCATGCCGCCTGGGCCACCTGGCATACCGCCGGGGCCGCCCTCCTGCCTGCCACGGCCGTCCGGCCGTCCCGCTCCGCCTGCCCCTGGGGCGCGCTGGGACGCCGCCAGCTTGCGTAATTCGTCTTTAGTGAGGAAACCGTCGTTGTCGGCATCGGCCCGAGCGAACAGATTCTGCATCCGTTCCGGCAACTCCTCTTTGGTCAGCTTGCCGTCGCCGTTCTTGTCAAATGCCATGAGCGTCTCGGCCAAGTCCTCTTGTGGCGGCGCGCCAGGCCCGCCCTGACCCTCCGGACCACGCGCCGGCCGCAGTTCGTCCTCGGTCAGCTTGCCGTCGCCGTTCTTGTCGAGTTTCTTCAACGATGCCGCGGTCTGTCTGAGTTCTTCGGCGGAGATGACGCCATCGTGGTCGGTATCCAGGGCGGTGAAGACCGGGTCCATGCGGCGTCCGCCGCGAGGGCCGCCTTCCGGACCCTGTGCCAGTGCGATTGCTGCCAGGCTCAATGTGGCCAGGCACACCGTGAATCTCATTGATTAGCTCCTCAGCCGTCTCATGACGGAGATCATCCCGTTCAGTAAGGATAGACGGACGTACTGGGACGGGGCTTACCTAGCCCTGGGCCATTTACAGTTCTTTACGTAGGAGCCAGCATGCTGTTTCAGTGGATCTATCGCCGGCCATCCATCATCGCCGCGAGCACGGAGGAGACATCCACTCACGATTGCTCCACTCGGCTAATGACGTGTTTCCAGTGCCCGCGGGCGTTTTCAGCGAGGCGGCGCCCGCGCGGAGCAGCGGCCTTGCGATGAGAATAGAATCATGCCTCGTGTGAGACTCGACAAATGGCTGTGGGCGGCCCGGTTCTTTAAGACCCGTTCGCTGGCCGCGCGAGCCTGTGAGCTTGGCAGGATTGAGTCCAACGGACACCCGGCCAAAGCCGGCCGTGAGGTGGGAGTCGGCGACCGGTTGCAGGTGAAGAACGATAGCGGCGAGTTTCAGGTGGAAGTGCTGGTGTTGAGCGAAATGCGCGGACCGGCGGCGGTGGCACAGACACTCTATCTCGAAACCGAGGCGAGCCGCGAGGCGCGAGTGAAGGCAGCCGCCGAGCGGAAGGCGACCGGAGATTTCGATTGGTTCCGGGAAGGGAGACTGTCCAAACGCAATCGCCGCGATTTCGAGAGGCTGCGGGGCAGAGAATAGCTCCACCAGCGCGCCGGCCGTGATGACCGATCCATGGCCTACGCTCGCGCGTATCGTAGAATGGAATTCCGTTTTCGAGACCCCGGGGTCTGGATCCAGGGATCCACCCGTTCCCGATCCAAAGAGGTGCCAATGATCACAAGAAGAACATGGTGTTCGGCGCTTGGCGCAGGGCTGGCTGTGAACACGCAGCAACCGGCGGCGGCGCCGCAACCCGGAGACAGCACGCGCGAGCAGCGGCTGCGCTGGTGGCACGATGCGAAATTCGGAATGTTCATTCACTGGGGGCTCTACAGCGTGCTCGGCCGCCGGGAGTGGGTCCTCGAACAGGAGGCAATTCCGATATCGGAGTATGAGCAACTGGCCAGGCGTTTCACGCCGCAGCCCGGCGCGGCCCGGCAATGGGCGCGTCTGGCGAAGCGGGCGGGCCAGAAGTACATGGTGCTCACCACCAAGCACCACGAGGGGTTTTGCCTCTTCGATACCAAGCTGACGGACTACTGCGCCCCGAGACAGGCGTGCGGCCGGGATCTGGTCCGCGAATACGTAGAGGCTGCCCGCGCCGAGGGACTGCGCGTCGGCTTCTACTACTCGCTGATGGACTGGCATCACCCTGACGGCGAACGCTGCGCCAAGGACGAGGGCGCGCGCAAGCGGTTTGTGGCCTACATCCACGGACAGGTTCGCGAACTGCTAACGAATTACGGAAAGATCGACATCCTCTGGTACGACGTGGCCCATCCGCTGGATGCCGCGGGTTGGGAGTCCGAGCGGATGAATCGCATGGTGTTTGAGCTTCAGCCGGAGATCATCGTGAACAACCGCAACAAGCTGGCCGGCGACTTCGGCACGCCGGAGCAGCACATCACCGAGGAGCCGCGGCCGTGGGAGTCGTGCATGACGCTCAACGGCAGCTGGGGTTATTGCCGTACGGATGACGAGTGGAAAACCGCCCGGACGGTGATTCGAAATCTTGGCAACTGCGCGCGCGGCGGTGGGAACTATCTGTTGAACATCGGCCCCAGAGGAGATGGCTCCGTGCCGGAGCCGTCGGTCCAAATTCTGAACAGCGTGGGCAACTGGCTGGAACGCAACGGGAAATCGATCTACGGGACGGAGCGCGCCCGTGTGCGCTATTCGGAGATGACGGGCTTCACGCGGCGGGGCAACACGCTCTACCTGCAGGTCCACTTCTGGGATGGGGCGACGCTGTCCATCCCCGGCCTGGAGACCAAGGTTCTTTCCGCTCGGCTGTTGGCCACCGGGGAGAAGCTCACCTATCAACAGGACCAATACAGGTTGCTGTTCACCGGCCTGCCGGCGACGCCTCCCGACGAGCCGGTAACGGTAATCGAGTTGGAATGCGAGGGCGAGCCGGTGCAGATGGACCGCCTGCTGGTCCGTGGCCGCAATCATCGGGGCAAGGTGTAGCATGAGGCTCCACCCCTGAATTGGTGTCAGCCAAAGCGAGCATCATCGCCACCTCGCCTCTGCTGCCGGTGCGACGCGCTCGTGACCGCGCTTCCGGCTATGAGCCGGTGATCTCCTTGACCTTGGCAAAGAACTGTTTCTTGTGCTCCGTGTTAATGCCCCAGTTCACCGGCGGGCACTGGTAGCCATCCACGTAGTCGCTCCTGCCCGGCTCGAAGTAGCCCCACGAGACGTACAACCCGAGCGCCGCCATCATGTGGTTGTCGGCCTCGGTGAACCGGAAATGGTCGTCCTCGTTGATGAGCACAGGCATCGGCCGGTAGCCCTCCGCGCTGCGCGATGCCTGGATCATCTTGCGGATTCTGGCGGGGTCGTCGGGCCCGTTGCCGTGCAACAGCAGAAAGTCAGAAGACTGGATGACATTCGGCCTGGCTGGCGAGCCGCCGCCATAGCTCGTGCCGATTGGCAGGCGCCGGCCGCCCTTTTGGATGCTCTTGGCCAGGTCGATCAACTCGTGCACCCGGGGTGGTTTCAGGATGTCGTGATCGTACGCCTGGACGTCGGTCTCGTTGTCGATCTCCACGAGCACGTTGCCGTAGTCGCGTTCGAGCAGCCAGTTTGTCGCGTTGACCACGGCGCGTTTGACGGCCGCCTCATCTTTCACGCGCTGGTCCTGGCCGAAATAGAAGTAGCCCAGGATTGCCACCATGCCCAGTTCGTCGGCCCGGTCCAGCACTCTGGCAATCCGCTCCATGTAGGCGGGGCGCAACGAGCCATCGGGCGCGATCGCCGTGTTCTCCCAGGGCTGATTCTTGGAGTAGCCTTCCGGACTGCCGCCCTGCAGGTTGATCGTGAAGGCCAGCAGCCCATGCTTGCGCCATTCCGGCAGGGCGGCCAGAAACTCCCTCGTGTTGCGGTCCGGGTCCCACTTGCCGGTATCCGGATAGGCCCATTTCCCACGTGTCTCCGGGTTGAGATCGTCAAAGGTGGCCTGCACCGCGCGGTTGTTCATCAGTAGGCCCTCGATCCGCATCCCCTGGTAAGACCTGCCGGCGTAAGTCGGCTTGCTGTTGAGGAAGAACTGGTCTTTCCGGATCGACACTGTGGTGTGGCGGCGAGGCGCGGCCTGAGTGGCCAGTGGGGCGAGGCCCGCGAGATGGAGGAAGTCTCTGCGTTGCATGGAACTGGCTCGATTATATAGGCCACCGCGGACGTCGGGCGCATTCCCTAGGGCAGGGGTTTTGTGAAGATCCAACGGCGATCGTCCAGGAAGCCGCGTTTTCGGTAGAGGTCCTTCGCGCGCTCGTTGCAGTCATGAACTTCCAGACGCAACGCGCCGGAGCCCGACTGCCGGGCGTAATCCTCGATAAAATCCATCGCCAGGCGGCCCAGTCCCTGGCCCCGGAACGGCTCGCGCAGATAGAATTCATCCAGCAACAGATATAGCCCGCCAAACTCCAGGCTCACCCCGGCGGTCAGCGCAAAGTAACCGGCGAGCTCGCTCTCGATCCGCAGCAGGAAGACCGCGCCGCGCTGCGAATCGGCCAGCACCCACTGCAGCCCGCGCAGCGCCAGCGCCTCGTCCAGATGCAATCCCTCTGAGGGATAAAACTCGCGCATCAGAGCGAGCACCTCCGGCAGTTCCGCCACGCCCGCGCGATGAAACTCCATGGCCGAGTGGCCTCCGCTCAGGCCCGAAACAGCGGCTCGACGCCCGCCGTAGACGCCAGCAGCGCCTTCGATTCGTTCGTGGTAAGCGGCCTGAAACTCGCCGCCTCCGACATCGCCATCTCGAAGAGCGCGTTGTCGCCCGGAGGTATGGCGGCAGTGATGTCCTGAGACAAGGTGAAGCGCACCACCTCACGCGCCTTGGCTGGATCGTCCACCGGCCGGTACCAGCAGTATTTGTACTTCCGCACATCGCCAGCCGCCCAATTCGTATGGGCCATTGACTTCAACGCCATCCTCGCCATGCCCTTGGACTTCGCCTTCTCCAGGATCTGCGGGCCAAACTTGCCCTGTTCCCAGCAGACGAAGTTCACAGGGAACAGGATGGAATCCAGCGGGAACCGGTCCATCAGCGCCAGCGCTGCCTCCGCCGAATGAGCCGAAACGCCGAGGTACCTCACCTTTCCCTGCTCGCGGGCCTTCAGGAACAACTCGCCGGCACCGCCGGGTCCGGTGATCTGATCAACATCTTTCATCGAGGTGATCCCGTGGAACTGGTAGAGGTCAAAGTGATCCGTCTTCAGCCGGACCAGAGACCGCTCCAGTTCTGCCTGCGCACCCTTGCCATCGCGCTTTCCGGTCTTGCAGGCCAGGAAGACGTCCTTGCGATGGGGCGCCAGCGCCGGGCCAAGTTTGATCTCGGCTTCGCCATCTCCATACGAGGGCGCCACGTCAAAGTAGTTCACGCTGCGGTCCACGACGGACGCGACAATCCGATCGGCCTCCGCCTGCTCGTGGCCCATCACGACGATGCCGCCGAAGCCGATAATCGACAGTTTTACGCCGTCCTTGTAGAGGCGGCGGGGCAGCGTGGTCTTCGCGTCGAGGGCGGCCGCCACGGCGGTCCCGGCGATTGTCGATTTCAAGAAAGAGCGTCGTTCCATTGAGAGCCTCCCTGGGACGAGCTTAACCGAACTCCGCGGTGCGTGTCAGGTGCCTGTGCGCGGGCGGTACCCGGGCCGCGCGCTGACGCGATACTTCTTTCCAACGTCGTTCTTGACCTCCACGCCGATCTTACGGAATCCCTCATTCGGGTTCGGCGCCGGATAGTAAGTCACGGTGTACGAGTTGCCCAGATCCTCGCGGATGGATTCAAACGCCTCCACCTGCTTCTGCCAGGTTTTGGCAAAGAAGCTCTTGCCGCCAGTGCGTGAGGCCAGGCGCCGGAAGACGCCGGTGGAGATGGGATCGCGGTTCACGTCGCTTGTCGAAATGACGTAGATAGGGATTCCCTCGTCCTCCGCCACGGCGCGGACATCGTCGGGAGCGACCATGGACGCGGAATCGGGGCCGTTGGAGAACACGATGACGACCTTGCGGCCCGGAACCTTGGCGGCGTCGCGCAGTGTCAGCAGCAGGCCGTTGTAGAGCGCCGCTTCGTCGCCCGCCACAGCCTTGCGCAGGCCCTGCAAGACGTCGTTGCGGTCTCGAGAAAGTTGCGAGGCGCGTGTCAGATTGCGCGAGAATGTGTAGACCGCGACGGAGTCCGCGCGGTCCATGCCACGAACGAAATCGGCGATCGCATCCGAGGCGTAGACGAAGCCACGGTACAT
This sequence comes from Paludibaculum sp., assembly GCA_036504135.1. GTDB lineage: Bacteria > Acidobacteriota > Terriglobia > Bryobacterales > Bryobacteraceae > Paludibaculum. The sequence continues at coordinate 19,438 of DASXVP010000025.1, read as the reverse complement.
GTAGTTCGACGTGTCGAACAGAACAAATACGTTCGTGCCGACAAACGCGTCCGTCGCGATGCCGCCCTTCTCCGGATCGGCCTGGGCTGTCGCCATCGGCTTGCTGGAACCGTCGTCCATGATCTGAAGGGGAGGCTTGTTGCCTTCCGCGAAGGTGTTCAGCTTCTGCTGAATGCCGTCCTCGAGGACGCGGAAATCGGCGGGCTTCAGGCCGTTTACGTAGCGGCCTTTGGAGTCGGTCACGGTGAAGCTCAGCACCACCATGTCCACCTTCACTCGGAAGGTGGGCCGGCCGGCGTCCTGCCCGAAGACCAGGGGCGGCGCTACCGCCGCGGGAATCAGCCCCGTCGCTGTGGCAAAGAAGTGACGTCGTGTGAAATTGGGCATCGATCTCTACTCCTGCACCGACGCTTTTTGTTCCAGCGCCTGTAGTTTTCTGGTCTGCACGCGCACTCCGTCGGCGATGGTACGCATGGAGCGCAACAGAGCCGGCCAATCCTCAAGGTGCGTTGCGAAGATCTGTTCCACGGTCTTCTGCGTCCACTCCGGCACCAGCAAGTTCAGCTGCGACGGCGGCAGATACAACTCGTCGGCAACGGACACGAAGAACAAATTGTTGCTCTCCCAGCTTTCGGCGAGAATCCGGCTGGAATAGCCCATCAGTGTCGGGAATGTACGCAGGTTCAGCAGTTCCGGGTGCTGAGAGTTGGTCAACGTGGGTTTGGGTGTGCCGAAAAGCTCGGATATGGCCGCTTGGTTGCACCGGTCTGGCGCCTCGGACGCCAGGTGGCGGATCTCGTCTGCCGCCGTGCCGCTGACGTCCAGCTTCTGAGATACAGCCTGCACGCCCAACTGGTAGAGCTCAGCCGGCGTTACCTGCTCCAGGGCCGCAGGCACTTCTCCCGCGGCCAGCAGATCCCCGATGCGCCTCACTCGCGCCGGCGGCGCAACTCGGTCCAGCACCTCCAAGGTGCGAACGCGTGTCTCCGCTGACAGAGCCGACTCCGCCAATACGGATTCGCCTACCCGCATGTGCAGTCCAACATAGTGCATCTGCACCGGCTCCACCCTCCAAAACCGCGGAAGCTTGGATGACACCAGCATCTGCGGTACCAGGTCTCCCCAGATCAACGCCTGCTCCCGCGTGGGGATCAGGAAGTTCTGCTCGGCCTCGGCCAGGGCGTACGGCAATCCCGCGAGCGAGCCGATCAGCCGGCCGCCCGCACTTGATGGCCAGCCCGAGCCCTGTACTTCCGTGTTCTTCCAGGTCTGATTGTTGTTCTGAATGCCGATGAAATCGTGGCTCCTGGCGAAGAGCGGATTGGTGTACAGAATCTGTGCGCCAGGAGGCGCGTAGTGCGCATAGAGCAGCCCCACCAGAGTGTCCCGCAGCAGCGGCGCCAGCAATCCGCGCGCTTCCCTCAGCTTCTCCGGCTGACCGGCCGCTTTCTCCACAACGGCGCGGAAGTTCAGCTTGCGCTGAGCTTCGACGTGCTTGTCCGTCCAGAAGCCAAATGCGTAGGAATTGCGCTCTTGCGCCGTCATCGAGCCCTTGGGCAGGCTCAGGTCGGAGACTCGCGCCGCCAGCCGGTTCAACAGTGCTGAGTTCAGCTTCTCGCCCTTGGAGAGTGATTCCAGATGGTCGGCCAGATCGAACATCACCTTGATGGAGACCAGCTTCTGCGCCTCAATCACCTTCATCATCTCGGTCAGCATCAACTGGTGAGTCTCATCGTCGGCTGGCGCCACGGCGCCGGCCAGTAGGTCCAGCAGCCGGTCGTGCGGATTGACGCTGTCAGCGGCGCCGGTTGCCTTCAGCAGAATTTGCACCCCGCTGCGACCGGCGTCGAAGAGGTCGCGCGGGTTCTTGATCGCCGCGAAAGGCGAGATCAGGGCGGAAAGCGTGGAGTCCGCCTGATCGGACGGGATTAGCTTCTGCCTCACGAAGATCTGCCACAGGGCGGCCAGCGATTGCATGGTGCCGGCGACGTCGGCGCGTGCCAGATTGTCCTTGTTATCGCTGATGGCAGCCGCCACGTCCAGGTATTGCAGGATCGTCTTATCCGTCAGGCTGGGCGATTCGTTCAGCAGCGGGTACTGCGCGCCGAAAAGCCGGTACTTGAACATGAGCCGCTCCACGGTGGCAGGCGTTAAGGGCTGCTGGCGGTTGCGGTCCATGTCACTTACGGCCAGGAAGATCTTCAACGGCTCGTTCTCCACAGCCTTCCGGGAGAGCCCGAACAGCGCCTCCAGGAGGTCTTCCGGCGTCTTCCAGCCGGTAGCTGATTTGGTCAGCTTGCCGTCGTACTTGCCGTTGGGATGTTCGATAAAGAGCTTCTTCCAAACCTCGATGCCGCCCGGGATCTGCGGTACGCCGCTCACTACGCGCAGGCGCGCCGTCAGCAGCATCAGGTCCGTGTTGGCGCGAAAGACCGGACGCGCGGGGCCGGGGCTGGTGACCTTGCCTCGCAGGGCGGCGTAGTAGCGCTTGAGACGGGCGATATCGGTGAGGTACTCCTGCGTGGGGCCGTGAATCCGAAGGAGTGAATCGAAGTAGGCAGCCAGCCAGCCGTCGTCCTTGGTCACCAGTTTCTCGATGAACTGCACTCCCTGATTCGGGGAGGCGCCGGCGAGATCGGCCCATGCGGCTGCTGCTTTTTCCCCGCCCGGGACGTTCACCTTGCCATCACGGATGCGGAACATGCCTCCAAAGAAATCAAAGACGTGGGCGAACGCCCGGATACGGGTGACGGGCAGCTTCTGGCGGACTTCCTCCGCAGTTTCCGGGTCCAGTTTGGCAAGACCAAGATAGAGGCGGCAGAGTGACGGATCGCCGAGGAAAGCGTCGATGAACTCGCCGGACTGCCTTTCCTTGGACGAAAGCCAGTATTCCGGCTTGTAAAGCACCGGCACCCGCGTTGGATGATAGTCGTAACTGAAGGGGCGGTTCGTGCGCAACGCCTGCTCGAGGTCGGCGAGCGGAAAGCCGGAATCCATGGAGAGGAAGGCGCGCGTCGCATTTACCGTCTCGAGCACCACGTCGCTGCCGCAGCCGCCGCGCATGCGGAAGCCGAGGATCTTCAGCAGCTCGCCGGTTTGCGTGGAATCGCAGGAATCGAGCCTGACCATTCTGCTCTCGCCTGCGAACTTATCCAGTTCGCGTGCCTGGCCCAGGTAGCGGATCACGAGCTTGAGATATTCGGTGGGCTCCAGCGAATCGGAGCCGCTGACGGCCTGATATCCAGTGGTGACAACGTTTCGCGCGAGTGCCAGGAGTATCTCTTCAGGCGGCAGGTCCGGAGAGAGCGCCGCCATGCGGGCGAAGCTGCGGATGGGGCCTGTAATCTCGATGATGCCTTGTGGCAATGAGGCGATGGCCTGGCCGGAGGCGGCAAGCTTGAATCTGGTGTCGCCTGCCTGCCTGAGGGCGTCGAGCCGCTGCTCCGCCGAAACGCGGTTGCCAGTCAGGAGATCGAGCGAGGTCAGCCTGCGGAGCGCCATCCTGCCGGCCGCTGAGTTCGGGCCGGCAATGGAGAGTACGCGCTCAAATGCCGCGCGGGTTTCCGGGTCGCGGCGTCCGTCCAGAAACTCGGCGTGGGCCGTCAGCGCGGCTATGTCGCGCGGCGCGGATCTGGCCGCGCTCTCCAGGGACTGCTTCGCCTGGCGCGATTGTCCCTGTAACTCAAGCTGGCGGGCGCGCGTCGCAAGTTCGTCAGCCCCCAACAGAATCGCGGCCGAGCCCAGCAGTCCAACTGCCAGACGACAGGAACCAGAGTTCATTGTCACTGTGCCCTCCCCAGAGCGCCATGTGGTGAACGAATGTACCACACTCCGGCCCCACTCTGGAGCCGCGAGCGATGCGAACCTTCAACGCTAATGGATGCTCCCTGGCGGGATTGGATGCAGTCCATTCGGAGCGTATTCCCGGGGCGTATCCTGAAGGCTGGAGGTCCGATTCATTCCCATGCGGATTTGCGCAATTTTTCTACTTCTGTGTATGACTGTTCCGATGAGTGCCGCGGAACACACAATTGCGGTTGTGGGTCTGGTTCATTCCCATGTTTGGGGACACCTGAACAAAATGATCCAGGGCAAGCCGGCCAAACTCGTGGGTGTCGCCGAGACGGAACCTATGCTGACGGCGGAGGCGCAGAGGCGCGGCGTGGCGGCGGAGTTGATCAGCGCCGATTGGAGAAAGATGATCGACGAGAAGAAGCCGGAGATTGTCTGGGCGTTCGTCGAAAACAACCGGCACCGCGAGATCGTAGAGTACTGCGCGCCGCGCAAGATCCATGTGCTGTTTGAGAAGCCACTGGCTTCCACGTACAGAGACGCCGTCGCCATTCGCGACCTGGCGGCGAAGAACGGCATCTATGTGATGTCGAACTACCAGATGGCCTGGTGGCCGGCCAACCATGCGGCAAAAGGCCTGGCCGATTCCGGCGCGCTGGGTAAGATCTATCGGATTCGCGGCGTGGTGGGCCACGGTGGCCCGGGCGGCCCGACAGGCCTGAACAAATTCTTTTTCGATTGGCTCACCGATCCAGTGAAGAACGGCGGCGGCGCGCTGGTGGACTTCGGATGCTACAACGCGCTGTGGAGCTTGATGTACCTCGGCCGGCCGGAGACGGTCTACGCGCAGACCAATCAACTGCGTCCGGCGGAGTTTCCCAAGGTGGAGGACAACGCGACGATCGTTCTGAACTACAAGCAGGCGACCGCGATCCTGGAGGGCAGTTGGGATCTGCCGCGCAGCTTTCAGGATCTGGAGGTTTTCGGGCGCGAAGGCAGCCTGTACATGACGAACGGCAAGGTGGAGACGAGGAAGGGGCGTGAGCCGGCGAAGGAGGTGGCACTAGGCGCCCTGGCGCCGGAGGCAGCCGAGCCCATCGCGGCCATGATCCACTCCATTGAGACCAAAACGGCGCCGCAGGGTATGACCGCCATCGACATCAACGTCGGTGTGGTGGAGATCATCGAGGCGGCGAAAGAGTCAGTCAAGACAGGGAAAGCGGTCCGGCTGAAGTAGCGCCGGATCGCGCCCGGCAGCGCAAACGTGCCGGGCCGGTAATGCCGAACGAACACATTGGCGGCTACGGCGGCGACCCGGTTTCGACGCTCGATCCGGCATCGTGGCAGATGTACTCGATTGGAGAAAAGCTCGGGCAAGTCTAGCGGCGGCGCACTAGAAGCGCAGCCCCGGCGGCGGCCAAGCCGAGGGCAATCCACTGCGTCCAGGTGAACGGTAGGACGGCCAGGGGGAAAGATTGCTCGTGGTGGCGCAGGAACTCAATGAAAAACCGCGCGGCGGAATAGAGAACCAGATACTGCCCAATGATAAGACCAGGACGGTGCGCTTTGAGACTGCGTCGGTAGAGCCATGCGGCCACCAGCGCCGTGGCGGCGGACTCGTAGAGTTGTGCCGGATGGAGCGGGATGCCGAGAGGGACGCCGGTGAGTGCATGGGCGCCAGGATCTGTGAACGTGACGGCCCATGGACGGTCGCAGAGGGAGCCCCAGCAACAGCCGGCGGCGAAGCAGCCGAGGCGGCCGATGGCATGGCCGAGCGCTATGCCGGGGGCAAATATGTCGGCGGTCTTGAGCCAGGGCAGGCCCTGGCGCTTCATATAGAGCCACGCAAAGCCGAGAGCGCCGAGGAATCCCCCGTAGTATACGCCGGCGGAAAGCAGCGTGTCGAAAGAGAAGATGTTGCCCGGGTTGCGCCAGTAGAAGTCGAAATCCATGACGAACATCAGGGCCTTGGCACCGGCAAGCCCGGCTAAGGCACAATAGACGGCCAGGTTCGTAACTTTTTCGACATCAATGCCTTCTCGGCGGGCCAGTCTGGTGACGATGGCGATGCCCGCCAGGAAGCCCAGCGCCACCAACAGTCCGTAGGTGGGCAGGAAGAAATCGCCAAAACTGATGACTTTAGGAAACATTGTTTATTGGGGACAACGCGCGGCTGCCAGCAGTAGGCCCGGCTCGCTGCTCACACGCACAGCGTCAAACCCGGCGGCGCTCAGAATGTCTTCCAGCTCGCTGGCCGAGGGAAGATCGCCTTCCATCATAGCGAGCGCCGGGGTCATGCCGCCGAGGCTTACCGCAATTCGGCCGCCGGGACGGAGCCAGTCAAATAGGAGCAGAGCGGCTTCGGCGTAGTGGCCGATCCAGTGCAAAGCGGCGTGGGAGAAGACGGCGTCGTAGATGGGGGCCGGCTCGGCGAGCAGGAAATCGGCGTGGAGCCAAGTGATCTGCGGGTAACGGAGCCGGGCCTGTTCCAGCAGAACGGCGGAGTGATCGAGGCCGGTGACCTGAGCGCCCGACGCCGCGATCCGCGCCGTAAGATCACCGATCCCACAGCCTATATCGAGAATCTGCTCTCCGGGCTGTGGAGCCAGAAGCTCGATGAGGCGCTGGCCGGAGTTCACAGTTGGTAGAGCATCCAATAGACGACCACCCCAGTGACGCTGACGTAGAGCCAGATGGGCAGCGTGATGCGGGCGAGTTTGCGGTGGCGCTGCAATTGATTGGTCCATGCGCGGTAGAGCGTAACGCCCGCCATGGGAGCGACTGCGGCGGCGAGCACGGTGTGAGTCAGAAGGATGGCGAAGTATACCGTCCGGATCGCGCCGGTCTTCTGGAACTTTACCGAGCCCACATTGAAGTGGTAGATCAGATAGCTCACCAGGAATAGGACTGAGGTGGAGAAGGCGGCCAGCATCACCTTCTTGTGGGCTTCAAAGTTCCGCCGGCGGATCAGGGCGAAACCCCACAGCAGCAGCAAGGTTGCGGTGGTGTTCAGGGTGGCGTTGAGCGCGGGCAGATCGCGAATTTCCATGCAGGTTGCCTAGAATGCCTCTTTCCTGAGTTTGGCAATATCCTCGGTCAATTGCTGGATGGTGGTGGCGTCGCTGGTGTCGTAGTAGCCGCGCAGCCGGCCCTTGTGGTCAATCAATAGGAACCGCGTACTGTGGTCTAGTTTGACGCCAATGTCTCCCAGTTGAAAGACATCCTGGCTGAGGGTTCGGAGACTGGCAGCGGGGCCGGTGAGGAAATGCCAGCGGGCCGGGTTGGCCCGGAAGCGCTGGGCGTAGGCGGCCAGGACCTCGGGCGTATCGTGGGCGGGATCGACGGTGAAAGAGACGAGCTGGACATCCGGCGTGGCCTCGGTGGCCTGCTGGATCTTCTTCATCTGGGCGGACATTCGCGGGCACGGGCCGTTGCAGGTGGTGAAGAAAAAGTCGGCCACCCAGATCTTTCCGTTCAGCGATTCGGCGCTGCGGAACTCCCGGCCGTCCTGCGCCGTCAGGGTGAAGGGCGGGACGTCGGCAAAGGTGGGCAGTCCGGAAGTCAGGCAGCCCGTCAGCGCGAAGCAGAGGACCGCCAGCAGAGGTGCGCCGGGTTTCATGACCAGAGGCTGCGGCTATCCAGAATGAGCGCCAGGTAGAGCAGCGGCAGATACATCACGCTGGCCTTTAGAACTCCGCGGGCGTTGACGGCTGTGCGATTGCGGCTGAGGGTAGTGGCTGATTTCAGGAACAGGCCGCCAAGAATCAAGGCGGCGGCGAGATACCAGTTGCCCGTCATCTGAAAGAAACTCGGCGCCAGGCTGATTGGGATCAGCAGGATGGCGAAGGCCATAATGTGGCGCGAAGTGGAGGCGCCGTCCGGCTCGACCACGGGTAGCATCTGTATGCCCGCCTTGGCGTAGTCTTCCTTGTACATCCATGCGATGGCGTAAAAGTGGGGGAACTGCCAGAGGAAGATGATGGCGAAGAGGATCCACGCTTCGGCGGTGAGGACGCCGCGGGCGGCGGCAAAGCCCAGCAGCGGCGGCATGGCGCCGGGGAAGGCGCCAACTGTGGTGGACCACCATGTGCGCTGCTTCATCGGCGTGTAGAGCAGAAGATAACTGGCGATGGTGAAGAGGCCCAGCCAGGCAGTCAGCGGATTGACGCCGAGGCCGAGTTCGAGCTCGCCGGCCACCAGGAGGGCGATACCGAAGAGCAGTGCATCGCGGGCGCTGACTTTGCCGGCCGGGATGGGCCGCTGGTTGGTGCGGTTCATGCGCGAATCGGCATCGCGCTCATACCACTGGTTCAGCGTGGCGGTGCCGGAGGCGATCAACGCGGTGCCCAGGAGGCAGTGAAAGAGCAGGGTGAAATCGACCGAGCCCTGATGGCCAAAGAAGTAGCCGATGCCCGTGCTCATGAGGATGAGCCAGGTAATGCGGGGCTTGGTGAGTTCCAAAAAATGCTTCATGAGGGACGACCTGACGATGCCAGTTGAGAGTGCGGCGTTGGTGTAGTGCGGGCGGATGCCAGATTACGGAGAACGTGTGCCGAGAGCAGCGTGGTGCAGCCGAGCACCAGTGAACCGGTGGCGGCGTGGGTGACCGTCGTGAGGATCATCCACAGATCGGCCGGGCCGGCGCTAATCAGGCGCATGACGAAGGCCGCGATGCCGAGCATGATTTGAACACCAACCAGAGCCAGCAGCCAGATGGCGGTGAGCCGTAGAGGCCGCGTGGATTGGGCGAGTGTAACGACAAAGGTGGCGAACATCATGATGATGATGCCGGCGGCGAACGCCCAAACGATATGCGGTACCACGCCGAAGAGCTTGTGCCGGTAGGACGCGCCGAGGGCGACCTGAAGCAATACGACCGCCGGGGTGATCCAGGCGAGCGAGCGGAGCGACGGCCAGCCGCCGTCGGGCATTGCCAGCGGAGCCGATCGCCACGCTTTTGAGGTAAACAGGGCCAGCAGAAAGGTCAGTGCCAGGAACGATTGGGCGGCACAGGCGTGGGCGATGCCGGCGGCGGGGGCCGGGGAGATGCCCAGAGCAGCCAGGGCGGCGACGGCCAGGACGGCGATGAGGCCCAGGCGCTTCATCCAGGGGCGCGTGTCGTAAAGGTAGAGGCCCCAGGCGGTGGCGAGAGTCAGTATTGCCGTGAGCGCACTGAGGAGGAAATGATCGGCGGAAATGGCAGATTGCGTTTGTTTGCTGACAGTTACGCCGCCGGCGACGATCAGTGAGAACGTGCAGGCAGACAGCAGGACCGTGGTTCGGTGCAGCCAGACAGGCGTCATAAAGAGTTCAATCTTGGAAAGCCCAGAGGGTGCTCAGGAAGAGCGTCCCTGAGTCATATTCTACCCCTACAAGAATTCCTTCGCACTTGTCAGATGCAGAGAGGGCTGGTTTGGACGCTGGAGAGTTCAGACCGGCGTACCGCCCGATGCGGCCTGATAGACGGGCGGGAGCGGCGCAACTGCTGGGCACACGCACAGAAGATCTTTGACGTGACGGGGAGCCTGGGTGACTACCGGCTGTTCTAGTTTGGGCTTCGCGTGAACAAATGGGGTGGCTGGCACGTTAGAGCCATAGAGGAATCCCCATGGCAGCCCTGACGCAAAATCTGAAGTACGCCTGCCGACGGTTGATGAAGTCGCCCGGATTTACGGTGGCGGCGGTGGTCTCCATCGGTCTGGGGATTGCGGCGAACGCGACGATCTTCTCGATGGTGAGCACGTTTGTGCTGCGGCCGGCGCCGGTGGGCGATGCGGCCACAATGGTGAGCCTCTATACCAAGAAGCAGAGCGGAGACTGCTGCTCGGGCTTCTCGTATCCCCAGTTTGAGGACGTCCGGGACCAGATGAGGTCGTTCTCGGGCGTTTCGGCGTACTTTCCTCTGTTGCCGGCGTCGATTGGCGGCAGGGGCGAACCGGAGCGGGTATGGGGACAGTTGGTCTCGGCGAACTACTTCCAGACGGCGCAATTGAAGATGACGATGGGGCGCGGGTTTACCTCCGACGAGGAGCGGGTGCCGGTGGTGGTGCTGAGCCATTCGCTTTGGCAGCGGCGATTCGGCGGGGATTCGGGAATTGTAGGGCAGGCGGTGCCGGTTTCGGGGCGTCCATTCACGGTGGTGGGCGTTGCACCGGCGGGCTATCGCGGATTGGTTTTGGGGTTCGAGGCGGAGATGTGGGTGCCGCTGGGGATGACGGAGCAGTTGATGCCGTCGATGGGCAATCGCACGGATCGCAGGCACTCGTGGCTGGAGGTGACGGCAAGGATCAAGCCGGGCGTGTCGCGTTCACAGGCCGAGGCGGAGTTGCAGGTGCTGGCCAGGAGGATCGCGGCCACCAATCCCCAGACCGAGAAGGATCTGGCGTTCCAATCGACGCAAGCAGGGGCCGTGCACCCGGCGATGAAGACCGCCTTGCTGATGTTCTTGGGGGCGTTGAGCGTGGTGGTGTTCCTGGTGCTGCTGATCGCTTGCGCGAATGTCGCCAATCTGCTGTTGGCGCAGGCTTCGGCGCGGCAGCGGGAGATGGCGGTGCGGCTGGCGATGGGAGCGACGCGGTGGCAGTTGATGCGGCAGATGTTGACGGAGAGCCTGATTGTCTCGCTGGCCGGCGGGCTGTTCGGCGTACTGCTCTCGGTGTGGGCAACGCAGGCGCTATCGAGTTTCCACCTGCCGATTCCAATGCCTCTGGACTTGCGGGTGGGTGTGGATTGGAAGGTGCTCGCGTACACTTTTCTATTGAGCCTGGGGACGGGGTTGTTGTTTGGCCTGGCTCCGGCGCTGGCGGCATCGCGGCCAATTCTCACGGCGGCGTTGAAGGGCGAGGACGTGTTGTCGAGGCCGGGGCGGAAGTGGACGATGCGGAATGTGCTGGTGGTGGCGCAGGTGTCGATGTCGCTGACGCTGCTGTGCGCGACGGGGCTGTTCCTGCGAAGTCTGCAAAGTGCCGCGGGGATCGACATCGGAATCCGGGGCGAGGGCATCACGATGATGGCGGTGGATCCGGCGCTGCACGGGTATTCGCCGGAGCGAACGGCGCAGTTCCTGGATTCGGTGCGGACGCGCGTGTCGCAATTGCCGGGCGTGCAGTCAGTAGCCGTGACCGACATCGTGCCGTTGTCGGTTGCGGGGACGACAAATGGTGTGGGGCTGGAAGGCGCTCCGAAGGTGGAGGGGGCGCCGTCGCAGTTGGCGGACTTCTATATGGTGTCTAGCGACTACTACACGACGCTTGGGATTGGACGAGTGGCGGGGCGGGATTTCGGCGGGGAAACGGCAGCGTCACAGAAGGTGGCGGTGGTGAACGAGGCGTTTGTCCAGAAGGTAATGGGGGGCGGCAATCCGCTCGGACAGCGAGTGACGGGCGGCGGCGCGGTGTATGAAGTGATCGGGGTGGTGAAGAACGCGAAATCTCGGACATTGGGTGAGAACCAGAAATCGATTCTATACCGGTCGCTGGCGCAGGAGGTGGGGCTGTCGCCGTCGTTCATGGGTTACTCCCTGCTGGTGCGGGGGAACGGGGACGTGGCGGCGGCGGTGCGGCGGGAGATTCAGCAGATGGATGCGGGGCTGGCGATCTTCAGTGCGGAGACGATGGAGGAGCATTTGAAGAACGCCCTGTTTTTGCCGCGGCTGGCGGGCACGCTCTTCGGCGTGTTTGGCGGCGTGGGATTGCTGCTCGCGGCGGTGGGGCTGTATGGGGTGATGAGCTATTCAGTGAGCCGGCGGACGAGGGAGATCGGGATCCGGATCGCACTGGGGGCGGAAACGGGCGGGGTGCAGCGGATGGTGGTGCGGCAGGGCTTGGTGTTGACGGGGATTGCGATGGTGGTGGGGCTGGCGGCGGCACTAGCGTCGGCCAAGCTGGCGTCGGGGATTCTGTACGGGGTGAAGCCGCACGACGTGGTGACGTTCACGGGGGTGCCGGTGTTCCTCGCTGTGATCGCGTTCTTTGCGACATGGGTGCCGGCGCGGCGGGCGTCGCGGGTGGACCCGATGACGGCGCTGCGGCATGATTGACCGTCTGCAGACGTGACAAGGGCCGCCATCGCTGGCGGCCCTTGGTGGTTTTCGGTTGCGGGTCTAGAACTCGAGGCGGAGTCCCATGGTAATTGCGCGCGCGGTGTTTTGCGGGGCCGTGGTCCGGCCGAAGTTGGCGTTGCCAATCGTTCCCACCACGCCGCCGAAGTTCGTGCGGTTCAGTATGTTGAATCCGTCCGCACGGTAAGTCAGGACGACAGGATTCCTGTCGTTGGCCCACAGCGTAGTCCGCTTCACGATTGACAGGTTTTCGGTGAAAACCGCCGGTTGGCGGAAATCGTTGTAGAAGAACGCCGCCGAACCCATCTTGTATGCCGCCGCTGGCGTGAATGCGGCCGCATTAAACCACCGCGCGCTGGGATTGTTCGGGTCCAGGGTCGTCCGGTCGATGCCTGTCCGGATGGAACCTGTTCCGAGATTTGCCTTGGTTGTCGGGGCAAACATCACGCCGTTGCCCAGCGGATTGCCGGGAGTCGTAAGCCAGATCAGTGTGCCCTTGCGGTAGACGTCCGCCGATGCGATGGTCCATCCTCCAACCAGCCCGTTGACGAGACCGTTGGAGGTTCCGAGCCACTTCTTGCCCTTGCCGAACGGCATGTCGTACGACAGCAGGAAGTTAAACACGTGCGGAACGTCCATGTTCATGAAGCTCTTTGATTCAGCGACGTTGTTGTAGTCCTGCGGCGTCGCGCCAGGGCTGCCACCTTGTCCGAAGACCTGGCGATAGTGCCCATAGCCCAGGCTCTTGGACCATGTGTAGTTGGACATCAACTGGAAGGAGCCGAAGCGCCGTTCCAACTTGGCCTGCAAAGCGTCATACCAGCTGTGGCCATAGCCGGCAAACAGGCTGCTGACGGAGAGGTACTGCGGGTAAGCGCGCAGCGACTGAGCCACGCTCAGGTTGCCCGGAAAACTGTCATAGGGCTTCTTGAAGCCTGCCGCCGCCGCCTCGGGCGAATCGATACGCTTTCCCAGCACCGCACCATACTGCAGCACATTCGCCGGAAGTTGGTTCAGGTCCATTGTGGAATTCAGGCGGGTTCCCCGATTGCCCTGGTACGCGATGTCGATCAACCAGTTTTTGATCTCATGCTGGATGTTCACGCTCCAGTTGTAGATGCGCGCAGGTTGGCCGGCCGTTGGTCCCTGATATTGCACGTTCTGGTAGTTGACGTAGGTCGGGTCGATGATGGGTGGCGGGCGATAACCGGGAGCCAGGGGAATCCCCGAGTCCCAGTTAAGCACCTGGTTCACACCGTCGCTCTGCAGGTCGTTGGAGCCCGAGAAGCCGGCCCGGCAGCCGCAACCGCCGCTCGAAAGTCCCTGATAGTAGATGGACCAGCCACCGCGGATGACGGTCTTGGGTCTGAGTTGATATGCGAAGCCGAGGCGAGGTCCGAGAGCAGACCAATCGGTCGGGTAGAACCGCCTCATCCCGTTGCGGCCCGGCCCGGTACCGGAAAACACCAAGGCACCCGGACGACCGCCGGCGCCGGGATTCGGCACGTTGATGTCAACCATCGAGTAACCATTCCCACCAGGCACATGCCAGCCGATTGGCACTTCATAACGGATTCCCAGGTTCAAAGTTAGCTTCGAATTCACACGCCAGTTGTCCTGGAAGTAGCCGGAGGAGTCGTAGTAGATTGTCGTATCGAACAGTACCGGTGGCACAACGGTCGAAGCGATATCGACCGTCCCCAGCAGCATACTCGCGAATTCGTGGCCGGTGCTAGTCAGCGCCGTCGGCAGCGCGGTCTGCGCCCGGTTGAATTGATAGAGGCCGTTGGTGCCAGCCAAATCTTGGCCAAGTGTCTCGAACCGCCGCCAGTTCCAGCCGAACTTGAATTCGTGCTTGCCTTTGAGGAGTGTGTAGCCCTGGCTGAGCCAGTGCTGCCTGTTGTATTGTGCGCCATTGCCAACCTTGCCTTGGTCCATGCCGAAATACGACAACCCCGCAGGACCTGAAAACCGGATGCGGGGCGTTGCATCGGAGTCGCCCGAAAGCCCCTTGAATCCCAGAGCGGTACCCCCGCCTTTCTGGGCTGGATTGTCCCACGTTTGCTGCGACTTATAGAACCCGTACGTGGTGTGCATCAGCAGATTGGGCCTGATGCTGGAGTCGTGGTTGATGCGGTAGCTGTACGGTTTCTGCGAGTCCAGCAGGCCGTTGCCCAGATAGCCTGCGAAGCCCTGGATGCCTTCTGAATCCTGAACATCATTGTTATAAAAAAACGACACGCGGTTGGTTGCCGTGAAGGCGTGGTCGAACTTCATGCTCCAGATATAACGGTTGAATACGGTCTGGTTCACGAAGTTATAGTTCGACGCCAGCTTGGGCAGGTCCGGATTGGGAATCTGAGCGACGATGTTCTTCGAAATTGGGCTAAAGCGAGACTGGGGGATGATGTTGCCTGCGAAGGGCTGGCGGACATTACCCACTGTGGTCGCCGGATCGTAGATCAACGGCACACCGGCTTCCGTAAAGTTGCCTTGCTTCATCAGCGCCGTGGGCACGGTCATCACAGGAAACGCCGGCGTGATGGGCCGCATGTCTTTCGTGTACGTGAAGTACCAGAAGGTCTTATCCTTCCCGTTGTAAATTTTCGGTATGATCACAGGTCCGCCTGCGGCTCCGCCGGCTTCGTTGATCCGCTCCTTGGGCTTGAAACTGGTGGCTGGATTCGTACTCGAATTCCGAGCCCACGCGTTAGCGTTCCAGATGTCGCGGCGCATGTTGAGAAATGTCGTGCCGTGGAACCAGTTGGTGCCGCTGCGCGCCACGTACATCTCAATGCTCCCGCCGATGCGGCCATACTCAGCCGAGAAGTTGCTCCCCACCAGTTTGAACTCGGAGAACATCTCCGCCGAAGGGAAAGTGAGCATGGTGCTCGACTCGACATTGAGGGAACTGGCGCCGTCGATGATGATTTCCTGCCCGCGCCCGCCGGAGCCGTTGACGCTCTGTTCGCCATTGTTGGTCACGCCCGGCATGTAGTTTACGAAGCTGCGGGGGTTGCGGACGCCGCCCGTAAAGAGCGGCAGATCGCTCATGAGTTTGACCGATACGTTGTTACCGCGTTCCGACGTCGACGTGTCCAGAATTGGAACTTCGGCGGTGACGGTGACCGTCTGCTGGACATCGCCCACCTCCAGGCCTATGTTCATGTCGATGCGCTGGGCGATACGAATCTCGATGTCGGACCGGTTCAGCTTCTTGAAGCCGGTCTTCTCCGCGGTGATGGAATAGACGCCAGGGGGGAGTGCTGGGAAAACGTACAGTCCGGCATCTGTGCCAACCGTTTCAATCCTCGCGCCCGACGCAATGTTTGTTGCGGTGATTCTGACTGACGGTACAGCGGCGCCGGTGGAATCGACCACCGTTCCTGCCAACGATCCTGTGGCCACCTGTCCCCAGGCGGACACGGCGAGCGCCGCTGATAGCAGCGCAGTTAAGTAGAGATGTCTCATAGACTCCTTTGCAGACGGGGCAATGCGGGCCCTCAAAGCGTATGAGCAATTCTAGGTGGTTGAATCTGCGCCGTCAAGCCCTTTGTTACAAAGGAGTTATCTATCCTGAATAGTTAGCATGGTAAACGGGGGACAGCAGGTCCGAAATGCCGTCATGAGCCCAGGTGACGGGTCTCACCACCTCGTCTCCGGGGGCTCAGCGAATGAAGGGGAGATAGCGCCAGCGTGTGTGGTGGCGGTACTGATCGTATTCGGGGCCGTAGCGGTCGGCGAGTTCCCCCTCCTCTTCCGCGATGCGCAGTTCGGTGCCCACCAGGTATATAACGAGGGCAATGGCGAGCCTCGGGATAGCGGTGACCAGCAGGCCCGTGGCGAGGAGCATGGCGAGGAACGCCAGGTACATGGGATGGCGCAGCATGGCGTAGGCTCCAGTGGTGACCAGCCCTTCGCGGGCCGAGCGGAGCGACCAGACGAAGACAGCCGCGCCAAACGGCGCCAGCACGATCACGGCGGCGAGATGTAGGGGCGGGGGGCGCAGGGGGCCGGCGGGCATGGACAGCGTGAGTGCCATCGCGGAGGCGACCTGGAGTAGCGCGCCGACGATTGTGGGCGCGGTGATACTCTGTGCGGCGGCGGCCTGGCGGCGGAGTGCTGGCAGGGCCCCGATGGCTGCGCCGATGGCGAAGACCACCCACGCAGCGAGATAGGTGAAGAAGGCGACGACGCGCAGCATCACGCCAACTCGCGGATCTCGATGTTGCGGAAGTGCACCTCAATGCCGGGCCCGGAGTGCACCTGTAGCGCGATGATGCCGCGCTGGTTGATGCCGGGTTCGGCTTCGGTGTAATCGACCGTGCGCATGCCGTCCAGCGTGATAGTGATGTGGTTGCCGAGCGCGCGCACCGCGTAGGTATGCCAGCCGGAGCGATCGAGCTTAGCGATGGCCGGCGCGGGCGCCTGGGCGAGAACCCGGTTGCGGCGCGACTCGTCGTAGAGGCAGCCCCAGTAGTTCTGGCCGATGTCGGCCTGGTAGCCCGAGAGTTCATGGGCCTGCACGGCGTTGACGCTGCGGAACTGGACGCCGCTGTTGCCCTCTCCATTGAGCAATCGGAACTCGAGTGTGAGCTCGAAGTCCTGGAACGCGTCCCGCGTGCGGAGGAAGTCGTTCCATTTCTGGCCGGCGTGGCGGCCGACGATCATGCCGTCGCGGGCCTGCCAGACGTTGGGCGTGTCTTCCACCCAGCCTTCCAGGTTGGCGCCGTTGAACAGCTTGCGTGCCGCGGAGACACGGGCGGGCAAGGAGAGCGAGCGGCCGCTGCGGATGGCCTCGTTGCCCCAATGGGCGGCGTTAGCGGCGTCGACGCTGCTCTCGACAGGGGCGTTGGGCTGCTTGCGGGTCTTGATGCAATCCAGCCAGTTGAGGACGTGGTCGACGGTGCCGTCGCGGGTGGCCTCCACCTTTTGCGAGACGGGAGGAAGGGAGGTCTTGCGGTCGAACTTACCCGATTCGGGGTAGACCTCGAAAAAGGGCCGCAGCAGGCGGAGGCTGCCCTCGGTGCCGCGGAAGAGAATGCCGCCGTCCTCCATCTGGGTCACCATCGTGCTGACGTAGGAGACCTGGAACTGCTTGGGGTAGAGGAACGAGACGTTCACCGTATCCGGGGCCTCGAACCAGGCAACCTGGTATTTCGAACCCTGGCCGCAGGCTTCGAGAGGAACGCTGTCGCCCATGACCCAGTGGACGGAATCGATCCAGTGGGAGAAGAGATCGGTCATGGTGCCACCGCCGTAATCCCAGAACCAGCGCCAGCTGGTGAAGCGCCAGGGGTCGAACTCACGAGAGCAGGCATTGCCGAGGAACTGATTCCAATCCAGGCGGGCGACGTCGACGGCGGGCGGAGTCCTCCGTGTGGCGTAGTTCTGATTCCACCAGGTGAGGACCTGGGTGACCTTGCCGATGCCGCCGGAATCAATGAGCTGCTTGGCTTGCAGGAAGTGCGGGTAGCTGCGCTGCTGATAGCCGACCTGGACGATGCGGTTGGATGCGCGCACCGCCGCGATGACGCCGGCACCCTCTTCGATGGAGTGGGTGAGGGGTTTCTCGACGTAGACGTCCTTTCCGGCCTGGACGGCGGCGATGGTCATGGGAACGTGCCAGTGATCGGGCGCGCCGACGATGACGGCGTCGATGTCCTTGCGATCCAGGATGGCGCGGAAATCGCGGACGACGGCGGCGCTGGGATTGAGCGCGGCCCTGGCGGATTCACCGTTGGGCTCGTAGATTTCGGAGAGAGCGGCGATGTCGGCGTTGCCGAACTCCTTGGCGGTGCGGGCGATATAGGATCCGCGGCCCCCGGCGCCGAGCAGGCCGACTCGCACGCGATCATTGGCGCCCATGGCGCGGGTGGCGGAGAGCGCCGTGGCGCTGGTGGCGAGAAACGAGCGGCGGGTTACCATGATTTCCACTCCTGGAGAGATTCGAGTGCGGCGCGGGCCGTGGCGGCGTGCAGTTCAACCGTATCCTCCAGGCGGCGCGCGTAGCCGCCGGCCAGTGTGACGACGACCGGGATATGGCGCTGCAGAGCGATATCGAAGACGAGGCGGTCCCGCAGGAACAAGCCTTCCCGTGTAAGAGAGAGGCCGCCGAGTTGATCGTCGTAGTAGGGATCCGAACCGGCGACGAAGAAGACTATATCCGGGCGGAAGCCGCTAACGGCGGTCTCATAGGCAGGGCGGAGATGATCGAGATACTCTTTGTCGCCCGTCGCGTCGGCCAGGTGGATGTCGATACTGGAGGGCGGCTTCTCGGTGGGGTAGTTGTTGAAGTGGTGGATGGAGAGCGTGAATACGGAGCGATCGCCGGCGAATATGGCGGCTGTGCCGTTGCCGTGGTGGACGTCGCCATCGACGATGAGGGCGGTGCGGATCAGGCCCTCCTGCTGGAGAGTGCGGATGGCGACGGCGACATCGTGGACGGCGCAGAAGCCCTCTCCATACCCGGCAAAGGCGTGGTGGAAACCGCCGCCGATGTTGTAGCCGAGACCCTTGGCTAGAGCGTGCCGCGCGGCGAGAATGGTCCCGCCGGCGGCGAGAAAATAGGCGTCCACCATCTTGCGCGAGTAGGGGACTTCCAGCTTGAGAATGTCGTGATAGGTGAGCGTGCCGGTCTCCAGCTTGCGCACCCATTCGGGCGTGTGGACCAGCAGCAGTTGCTCGCGCGTCGCGGGCTCCGGTGTGAGGAAGTCCTCCGGGCCGGCGAAGAGGTCATCGAGCAGCTTGCGACGGATCAGGCGGTACTTGGCGGTGGGGAAAACGTGGTCGCCGAAATGCAGATCGTAGCCGTCGTGAAAGACGAGGGGAAAGGGGAGCATGGATTAGTCACCGGCCTGGAGAGCGGTGAGGATGCCGAGGCGGTAGATGTCCTCTGCCGTGCAGCCGCGGGAGAGATCGTTGGCGGGCTTGAGGAAGCCCTGGAAGAGCGGACCGGTGCAGATGGCGCCACCGAGCCGCTCTACCAGCTTGACGGCGATGTTGGCGGCGCCGACGTCCGGGAATATCAGCGTATTGGCGCGGCCGGCGACGGTGGAGCCGGGCGCCTTGGAGCGGCCGATGCTCTCGATGAGGGCGGCATCGGCCTGGAGTTCGGCATCGAAGTGGAGGTCTGGGCGGCGGGCTTGGATAATCCGGCCGGCCTCTTTCACTTTCTCAACCCAGGGATGTTTGGCGCTGCCTTTGGTGGAGAAGGAGAGCAGGGCGATGACGGGTTCGACGCCGATGACGGTTCGGGTGGTTTCGGCGGTGGCGATGGCAATGTCGGCGAGCTGGACGGCGGTGGGCTCAATCATCAGGGCGGGATCGGCCATGGCGAGGGTGCCGCCCGCGCCGCATTCTGTGGCATGGGTGTTCACGATCATGACGCCGGAGCCGGTCTTGATGTCGGTGCGCATGCCGATGGTCATGTGGGCGGCGCGGAACGTGTCTGCCGTGGTGGTGGCAGCGCCGCCGACGAAGCCGTCCGCGTCGCCGCAGGAGACGGCGAGGCCAGCGAAGACGAGCGGATCGAGGGCCATCTTGCGGGCCTCGGATTCAGTGATGCCGCGGGAACGGCGGCGGTCC
>DASXVP010000024.1:0-921574 GCA_036504135.1 Paludibaculum sp. | reverse complement strand
TATAACAAGAACAAGAAGGCCATCAAGTTCACGCCGACGCTGGAGTTGGAGTTTGAGCCGGGGCGAGAGAAGCGAGCCCGGTTGGCCCCGCGGCCGGAACCACCGACATTGAAGGAGATTCGGCAACTGGCTTCGGAGTTGCTGGGTCGCAGCGTCACCGATCACGAATTGGCCAGCTTGCAGCTAGTGATCAACCAGCGAGGGCCCGAGGAATCTAGCCTGCTGAAGAGGTTGAGGGAGGTGAAGACCAGGGTAGTGCCGCCAATCAGTTTGTGGGATCTGCGCCAGTGGATGTGGGTTCTGTATTGGATTTGAGCGGGGACAGTCAGAAAGACGGGTGGATCCGGGTCGAGTAGGGAATCCGGCCGGGTGTGCTGAAGACGAAAGGCTGTAGGGACCGGGAGCTTCATCACCGGGCGTAGCGCGTCATGGTGGTGGTCGGTCGCTGAGGGGGTGTCGACAAGGATTAACACGACGGTACGGTCTGCGACTACAGCTCCACGACCAAAACGGACAGCCCAAGCCGTCCTTTCTCGCGTTGAACGTCAGAGGTGCCAATTTATGCCGTCGGGGGAGAGAGCCGGGAACCGCAATCACCTTAAGAAATGCCACGGAAATTCTCGCTTCTGCATCAAATGTGTCCGATTTCGGTGTGACAAGCTTGCCAGTGCGTCCACGACGAGCAAAGAGTGCATAGAATAGTGGCGTATCAGATTGCCGTACGAACGGAGACGAACTTCGAGAATGATCCTACGACTCTGGAATGGCATATGATCGGGATTACTGGAGCCTTCCGCACTGAGGTGCCGTACCTGCCGCTCGGCAGGTACAAATTGAGGTTTCGAAGTGCGGGCGGAATCCGAACCGACCGATTCCTCGGGTCGGCTTGGCGTGGCGTCTTCGGGCGCGCCTTGAAGAAGCTGGTCTGCATCACACGGGCCGAGGAGTGCCACCATTGCATGCTCTACCGCTCTTGCGTCTACCCGTATGTGTTCGAGACTCCTCCGCCTGAGAACACCGAGAAGCTCCCGAGCTATTTCTCTGTTCCACATCCCTTTGTCCTGAGCGTACCGTGGGACGGAAAGAGCGAGGACGGCGACCACAATTTGGAACTGACACTGATCGGGCGAGGCAACCAGTGCGCCGCTTACGTCATTCTTGCGCTGAAGATCGCAGCCGAGGAGGGAGTCAACCCGCTTGGGCCGTTAACGCTGGCCGGCGTGCAGCAGGAGAGCGCGGCAGGGTCCGGAACTTGGACTGAGATTTTCGCAGATGGAGCGCAGTTGAACGCTTTGGCTCCGGCGGCGGTGGTGGCGCCGCCCGCCCCAGCGCTGATTCGTATCCATTTGGAGTCGCCGTTGCGATTGCGCCATGAGAACAGCTATGTCTCTGCGGAACGCTTTGAGTTCGCCGATCTCTTCCGCAACATTCTCAGGCGTGTGTCGTTCCTTACCTACTTTCACACCGAGCGTCCGCTGGAAACGGATTTCGCCGGATTGGTGCACCGCTCGCGCGAGGTTGGCATCGGCAACACCGTCCTCCGCTGGCGGGACTGGACTCGCTACTCGACACGGCAGCAGGAGAAACTGCAAATGGGTGGGTTGGTGGGTGGGTTTAGTGTTCGGCTCGGTGGCATAGAGGACCTGTGGCCTTATCTGTGGCTGGGCCAGTGGGTGCATGCTGGCAAGGGCGCAACGATGGGGTTGGGGCGGTACCGGATCACGGAGTTGGAAACGTGACGGGCACGGGCCAGACGAAAGCGCCGCATGAGTTCGAACACCGGATTCTGGTCGCGGTATCAGGTCTGTCTCCGCAGATCCTGACTGAAACCCTGTACTGGTTGAGTGTTCGCCAGGAGCCGCGCTTCATCCCGACCGAGGTCCATCTGATCACGACGAACGAGGGAGCTTCGCGGGCGCGGCTGTGCCTGCTGGGTGAGGAGCAAGGATGGTTCGAGAGGCTGCGAGTGGAGTATGACTTACCCGCGATGGGGTTTGACGACAGCAGCATTCACGTCATCGAGAATCAGGAGTCGGCGCCATTGGAGGACATCCGGACACCAGAGGATAATCTCTGCGCGGCAGACGCGATTATCGACCTGCTCAGGAAACTGACAGCGGACAGTGAGTGTGCCCTGCATGTCTCGATTGCCGGAGGCAGAAAGACGCTTGGTTTCTATGCCGGCTATGCGCTCTCGCTATTGGGCCGGACGCAAGACCGGCTCTCTCACGTACTGGCTCCGGCCCAGTACGAAGGGCATCCGGAGTTTTACTATCCAACGAAACGGCGGCGAGTGATCTTCACACCGCCGCCGGACAGCCGGCCGCTGGACACCTCCGCGGCGGAGGTGACTCTGGCTGAGATTCCCTTTGTGCCCCTCAGGGAGTGGATTCCGGCGTGCCTGCTGACGAACCGGCTTTCGTTCACGGCTGCGGTGGCGGCAGCACGGCATAGGATGGAGCCGGCGGAGGTCCGTGTGAATCTGCCTGGGGGACGCCTGGAGACGTATCACGCGAGTGTGGATTTGCCGGCGGCAGAGCTGGCATTTTTCTCGTGGTTGGCAAGACGACGAAAGACGGCCCGAGCCTGTGTGAGTTGCCCACCAGATGGAGCTCCCGATCGGGATATTGCCCTGGAGTACCTACGGGAGTACGAGCCTTTACGCACCGCTGGCGCCGCCGGAGACCGGACGGCCCGTGCGCTGCGAGGCGGCATGGAGAAGTCGTTCTTCCTGGAGCGGAAGGCCCGGCTGCACCGTTTCCTGGATAAGGTACTCGGCCCGGAGGCGGAGCGCTACTACGTTCAGGCCATTGGGAAACGTCCCGAGACGAAGTATGAGCTCGGGCTGGAGCCGGGCAGGATCCGCTTTGTGGAGCTCGAGAGGCTGGAGAGAAGGAGCAGGAACTAATGAGACCGAACTTGATGGAGACAACGCTGGGCGTCTTTCTGCATGACATTGGGAAATTTATGCAGAGGGCGCACGGCTCGGTCAAGAACCTGTCGCCGAAGGTCAAGGAACTGGACTCCGTCCTCCTGCCAGTGTTCCGCGGTAATTATACGCATAAGCATGCGCTGTGGAGCGAGCAGTTCTTTCAGTGGATGGAGGACGAGGGCCTCTCGTTTCCGGAGGGAATCAACCGGCAACAGGTGCGCGATGTGGCCGTCTTCCACCACAATCCGACTGTGAACGGCGAAGCCGGTGCGTTGGGCTGGCTTTGCGCGGAGGCGGACCGGCTCTCTTCGGGTATGGAGAGAAAGCAGAAGGACGAGGACGCCGAGGCCACAGGGGGAAAAGGCGCGTGGGATCAGTTCATCAAAACCGCCTTGCTCTGCCCGTACAACTCGGTGGACCTGGGCTTGGGCAGATTCGAACCACACGTCGTCCCTCTGGGGGTGCTAGAGCCTGGTACCGGGATTCTACCGGTGAAGAAGGCTCAGGTGGAGTGCTATCAGGATCAATACCATGATCTGTGGAAGAGGTTCAGCGAGGAGTTCCGGGCATTGATCCAGACTCAGAACGCGGAGGTCTTTTGCGAGGGGCTCCTCTCGATCTCGGAGCGGTATCTCTTCGCGATCCCGTCGTCCACAATGGATCAGCCGGATATCAGCCTGCACGATCACCATCGGGTGGCGGCGGCGATTGCGGCGGCGGCCTACGGGTGGCACGCGGCGAACGGGACTCTGGACGACGTTAAGGCGATCCGGGACAGGGGGGCGAACAAGTTCCGTTTCCTGGTGGGCGATCTCTCGGGCATTCAGAGTACCTTGTTCCAGCTGGCCAACGAGCAGGTGAAGGGTCTGAACCGGATTCTGCGGGCGCGCTCATTCCTGTTCGGCATGATAGCGGAGGCGGCAGCTTTGCACTGCCGGCGGGAATTGGGGCTGCCGGTCTTCAGCATCGTCCAGAACGCGGGCGGGCGGCTGTTGCTGCTGGTGCCCGCGACGGATGACATCGAGGAGAAAGTAGAGCGGATCCGGCAGACGATGGAGGCCTGGATGTACGCCCGCTACTATGGCGCGCTGTCGCTGAACCTCAGCTTGTCGGAGAGCTTCGCAGGCGCTGACTTTCTGGACGGTCGGTTCACGACTGTGATGGAGATGACGGGCGTGGCCGCCGAGGAGGGAAAGCAGCGGGCCTTCTCGACTTGCGCGGATCCCGTGCATCGCCAGGCTGATTATGCGAACGGGCGTTGCAGTGCCTGTGGCGTGAGACCGGCCACGGAGCGGGAAAGTCAAGCGGAAGGCGATGTGTGGCGGTGCGCGGCCTGCGATGATGAAGCGCAACTCGGACGGAGATTGCCGAGGATCCGGGCACTGGGGTGGACCGTACGGAGCCATTCGAAGGACGCGATTCCCTTCTTTGGCGGGCTATTCCTGGAAGGGTTGGATGAGGTGCCAACGGCATCGAGCCAATTCGTTTCGCTGAGCCGGATCTACGCGGGTCATGACACTGCCCAAGGCGCCGCCGCGCTGCGCTTTCTGCCCAACTATGTGCCGAGGGTAAGGGGCCTGGACCTGGAACGCTACCGCGAACTGCTGGACCCGTCAGAAAGTGACGGAGTGGCGCTGGGTGACACGAAGACCTTCGAGATGCTGGGGTTCGACGCGTTGGAACGGGACAGCGAGGGCGCATGGCGGGGTGAACCCCTGCTAGGCGTTCTGAAGGCAGACGTGGACCGGCTCGGCTCGGTCTTCGGAGGGGGCATTCGAGAGCCCGCCATGAGCCGGTTTGCCGCCATCAGCCGGATGACCGACTTCTTCTTCACGGGTCGGCTGTGGAACCTGCTGGAGAATAGTTTCCCGGACACGTATTCTGTGTATGCGGGGGGAGACGATCTGCTGCTGATTGGGCCGTGGATTCAAATGCCGCAACTGGCGGCGACGCTCTCGGACGACTTCAACCAGTGGACCGGCAGGAACCCGAACATCACGATCTCGGCGGGGATGGAACTGATGAAGGCCAGTCAGCCCGTGAACCGTGCCATGCAGGGCGCGGACAGGCGGCTGGAACGCGCCAAGAACCAGGGACGAAACCGCATCTGCGCATTCAGTGACGATGCGCTGAGATGGGATGTCTTTCTGAGCCAACTGCACGAGAGCGAGCCGCTCCACGGCTACCTGAGGGACGGTGTGCTGCCGCTGGCGTTTGTGTACAAGATTCTGCATTTCGCCGAAGAGCGGAAGAAGGCGGAGACCACATTGGACTTGGGCGCCGCCAACTGGAGAGCACGGTTTGGATATCAGATCGCGAGGCAGTTTCCAAAGCGGGACGAACCGGGGAACCAGGCTGTAATTCAGGTTGTGAACGGATTGCTGGGGTTGAATCGTCAGCTGCAATCAACGCAGGGAGACGCCATCTACGTACCGCCGCGGGCGGCCATCACGATCGCGGTTTATCGAAACAGAAAGAGCCGAGGAAAGGAGTAGAGATATGGGATTTCCACGCGGGCAGGGAGGGCCTCCCTATGGCGGACGTGGTCCACAACAACAGGAGGAGATGCGGATTCCGTCCGCACAGCCGGTGGTCTACCTGGAGACCGGAAAAGTGAATGCGACGCTTTTTGACGAGGAGGCGGAGCGCTGGGCGAAGGAGTTCAAGGAGATCGCCACCAGCCAGTTGCGCCGCTTCTACGAGCATGTGGTGACGCTGCGTCGAACGGCGGAGATCGAACGGGAGCAGAATCCCAACCTGGGCGACGAGGGTGTTTTCGAGAGAATACGTCCGGAGTTCAAGATGATGAAGGCGAAGGCTGCGTACACGGCGGGGCGCGCTGATCGCCGGGACAAGCCGAAGTACCTGGCGTTGCTCCAGTTTTGCGTGAACCACACTCACTCCGTGAAAACCATGAAGGACTTTGAGGTGTTCTGCCGGCACTTCGAATCGGTGGTGGCATTTCACAAATTCTACGAAGTAAAAGGGAGGGGAAACTGATGGCGATGAGGATTGAGTACCGAAAGACCCACAAGATCAGCGGGACGCTGGAAGTGAAGACCGGCCTGCGGATCGGCGCAGGTAGGGACACCATCGAGATCGGCGGCATCGACAATCCGATCGTGAAGCACCCCCACTCCCAGGACCCGTATATTCCAGGATCGAGTCTGAAGGGCAAAGTGCGCAGCTTGCTGGAGTGGGCACTGAACAAGATTGAGACCGATGGGAAAGTGTGGGGCTCGCAAAGGAACGGCAACTATCCGGCCGGCGATGAGGTGCTGCGAATATTTGGCTGCACTCTGGACAGTTGGCAGGAAGGGCCCACGCGCCTGATCGTACGGGACGCGCAGTTGGACGAAACGTGGCGGCGGGACAAGATTACGCGCGGCTTCCCGTTGACGGAGGAGAAATCCGAGGTCTCCATCGACCGGATCAAGGGCAAAGCGGCTCAGATGGGACCCCGCGTCATGGAGCGGATTCCGTCCGGGGCGCTATTTCAGTTTGAGATGCTGTTCAAGGAATACTCTGTAGACGGCGACGGCGGCCGACGGGACCGGGAGTGCTTGAACCGTCTGCTGGAGGGCTTGAAGTTGTTGGAATTGGATGCGTTGGGCGGCTCCGGCTCGCGCGGATACGGACGAGTCCTATTCCATCAGCTACAGGTGAACAGCGTGGACGTGCAGTCCCGTTTCGATGCGATCACACGGATCGATGCGGCGTCGCCAAACGTGGTGGTTGAGGCGTAGCGGCATGACAGCGCGCGTGGTCCGCTTGCGGTTGAAGTCTCCGCTGAGTACGCCCTTGGACAGTGGCACCGTGTTCGGCCATCTCTGCTGGTGGGTCCGGTTGCGGGAGGGAGAAGAGGCGCTGGTGCGGTTCCTGGCCGAGCAGGAGCAGGCGCCGTTCCTGGTTTCCAGCGGCATCCCGTCCGGCTATCTGCCGGTGCCATTGCTGAAACCAACATCGCGGGCGAACAGTCGCCCGGAAGCGGGCAGCGTCGAAACCCGGTTGGCGAACCTGGACGAGCGGAAGAAGCTGAAACGGAGGCTATGGCTGAGCGTGGCTGCGTTTCTGGCGGAACGGAGCGCACTGGACCCAACGACTCTCGCGGCAGCGCTGTTGCGGGACAAGCCTCCGGTGTCAGGCCAGGACCAGAGGATGGCGCACAACCGTATCGACCGGCTGACCGGCACCACGCCAAAGCAGGGCGGATTGTATTTCCTGGACGAGTACTGGTCGTCCGAGTCCAAAGGTGACCTCTGGGATATCTACGTCCGAGGCAATTGGCCGGAGTCGCGCCTCGCCGAAGCGTTTGATTACCTGGGCGAACACGGCTATGGGCGGGATGCGTCGTTGGGGCGCGGACGGTTCTCGGTGGAGTTGGACCTGCCGGCGCCTGGCCTCTTCGAGTATCGGGGGAACAGGCAGTTGTCCCTGTCGCATGGAGTTGTTTCCGGGAATATGACGGACGTCAGGTACAAGGTGAAGACAACTTTTGGAAAGCTCGGTTCAGCCTTTGCCGTGACGGGCGCGCCGAACAAGCACCCGGTAACACTTTTGCTGCCGGGGACGACGTTTTCCGGGGAGTCGGATGGGCCTTGGGGCAGGCTCTTGACCGAGATGCATCCGCTAAGGCCGGAGGTCGTGCAGAACGCATACCATCTGGCGGTGCCGTTTTCGGAATCAGAAATGGGGGCAGACCATGGCCGATGAAACAAGGATCTACCGGTTGATTCCTCTGACGCCGGTGCATTTCGGCACCGGGGCTGTTTTGAACCCGGAGGAGTATGCGTTGGATGGCGTCCATCTCGTAAGGCTGGATGCCCGGGCGATACTGCGGCGGATGAATGGCGACGGCCGCGCTAAATATGAGTCGTTGCTGGACCGGGGCGACTTGAAGGCCGCCCAGGAACTGATCCAGAAGTTCTGGGTGTTTCTTGGCAAGCAGGATACAAAGGATGCGGACAAGCTCGTAAGGCACCGTTCGTTCCTGGGCGAGGGGAGCCGGGAGGAGTTGCGCTCGATGGTCGAGCGCCCGGAGCGGAACGGCGCGGTGAATGCGCTTCCAAGAAACCCCCACACTGGCTGTGTGACCATTCCGGGAACAGGCATCAAGGGCGCTCTACGGACGGCGATCACCAACTGGTTTGCGGAATCGCCAGATGGCCAGAAAAGGGTACGTTCTCGAATGGACGAAGAGGGTCGCAGATGGAACGGGCAGGCGATGGAGGAAGCGGCGCTGCAATACACGAGAAGGGAAATGGAGCGTGATCCGCTCAGGCTGGTGCACGTTTCTGACGGGGAGTGGCCGGCTGATTGTGTGAGGGTGGATCAGGGTCGATTGCGGAAGCTTGGCGCAGACCCAGGGAGTGAGGTGGGGGTTCAGGTCCACGCGGAACGGCTGTTGAGCCGGGCGGACGGAGAAGAGATGCCGGAGTCGCGGATCACGATTCGGTTGGAGACAAAGTCGCGCATAGTGGCAACGAACGCTCAGCTCTTTCCTGCCGTGGTCACCTGGAAGATGATGAAAGAGGCCGCCGACTATTTCTTTCTCACGCGGCTGAAAAAGGAACTGGACACCTTTCAGTGGCTTGCGCGTGGGAGCGAGCGCTGGGCGCCGGCAACGGTCGAGGCGAATCAGATGATCTTGCGAGTGGGGCGCTGGTGCCATTTCGACTCGCTCTCGGTCAACGTGTTCCGGGAAGGTGAAAACCACAGGACCCACGAGAAACTTACGGAGACAGGAGCGACCAGGATGTCGTGCGATCTGGCGACAGGTGGAGAAGCTCCATACGGCTGGGTGCTGTTGGATATGGTCCCATGATCGTCAGGATCAGAGCACAGATCACGACAGGACGTGAATGTTGTCAGTCAAGCACGGACATGATTGATTCGATGGAGCTTACACGGAGGTGGTATTGATAACCTGACCTGAACAAGAAGGGATCGAAACAGGTTGGCCCCGCGCAGGTTGTCGCCCGCAATCTATTGATAACCTGACCTGAACAAGAAGGGATCGAAACCGCTATGCGCACGGCCTAGGTTAGTGGTTATGGTTGATTGATAACCTGACCTGAACAAGAAGGGATCGAAACCACGCGGCCGGAATCGGTTGACCGATGGTGGCGATTGATAACCTGACCTGAACAAGAAGGGATCGAAACAATTCATCCGCGATCTCCTTGATCGACCGAATCTATTGATAACCTGACCTGAACAAGAAGGGATCGAAACCTGCGCGGGATCAGGATGGTGGCGCCCTGCTATTGATAACCTGACCTGAACAAGAAGGGATCGAAACGCATCAAGCGCCTCTTGTTTGTCTGGGCAGCGCCATTGATAACCTGACCTGAACAAGAAGGGATCGAAACTAGTCCTAGACGGCGCAGCCGTTAGCCATTAACCATTGATAACCTGACCTGAACAAGAAGGGATCGAAACGGTCGAATGATGATTATCTCGTCTGGCTCAATAAATTGATAACCTGACCTGAACAAGAAGGGATCGAAACACGATAGCCTCGCTATAGTCCGCGATAGCGTAGATTGATAACCTGACCTGAACAAGAAGGGATCGAAACCGCAATGTCCGCACCGATGTTGTGGACTTTCCATTGATAACCTGACCTGAACAAGAAGGGATCGAAACTCATGGACCTTCTGCTGCACGCCTACGGACTGATTGATAACCTGACCTGAACAAGAAGGGATCGAAACCCGTCGCTGGTAGGTGATGATGCACTGTGGTTTATTGATAACCTGACCTGAACAAGAAGGGATCGAAACTCTTTGACACGCTCCCATTGCGCCGCCAGTTCATTGATAACCTGACCTGAACAAGAAGGGATCGAAACTTGGGCGTACGAGTCGTAGTTGTTTCAGACATTTATTGATAACCTGACCTGAACAAGAAGGGATCGAAACATCGGTTGGCCGATCACACCAAACACGTTCTTGATATTGATAACCTGACCTGAACAAGAAGGGATCGAAACGGGCCGGGCGCAGGGTGACTCATCTACAGCACCTATTGATAACCTGACCTGAACAAGAAGGGATCGAAACCGCCACAGTTCGTTCATGGTGTGGATGCGGTCATTGATAACCTGACCTGAACAAGAAGGGATCGAAACCGTCGCCTAGCGGCAATTCCGTCGCGCACCAATTGATAACCTGACCTGAACAAGAAGGGATCGAAACCGCTTGGCGATGCTGTAGATGTAGCCAGCCTCGAATTGATAACCTGACCTGAACAAGAAGGGATCGAAACCGGTAATCTCTCCACGCAGCCATGCGAGTTTGATTGATAACCTGACCTGAACAAGAAGGGATCGAAACAACTTTCGTCGCCGACACGCCGGTCAGTTCGATTGATAACCTGACCTGAACAAGAAGGGATCGAAACCTCTGGTGGTTGCTTCATCAAGCTCCACCGGATATTGATAACCTGACCTGAACAAGAAGGGATCGAAACACTCTGGTGGTTGCTTCATCAAGCTCTACCGGGTATTGATAACCTGACCTGAACAAGAAGGGATCGAAACATCAATTGTACTCTCTTGTTTCACATGAGCTCCTATTGATAACCTGACCTGAACAAGAAGGGATCGAAACGACACCTCATAGCGCCCATTAGTCCCAACTACTTATTGATAACCTGACCTGAACAAGAAGGGATCGAAACGTATGTCTCAAACCAATATCGCGGAGTATCGATAATTGATAACCTGACCTGAACAAGAAGGGATCGAAACCTTGAGTGTAAGGTTCGATCAGTTGAACTGCAATTGATAACCTGACCTGAACAAGAAGGGATCGAAACCAGGAGAGAGTAGAGGATCATGCGGCCCTCCGCATTGATAACCTGACCTGAACAAGAAGGGATCGAAACTCGGCGACGGTAGCGGTTGTGTTTTCAGACATTATTGATAACCTGACCTGAACAAGAAGGGATCGAAACATAGCCAGCGGAGCCGCTGCCACCGGGCGGCTGTATTGATAACCTGACCTGAACAAGAAGTGATCGAAACCGGAAGTCAATCGGCAGGGGCTCAATGTCGATGGGATTGATAACCTGACCTGAACTAGAAGGGATCGAAACAACACCGCCACGACGAAGGTTGCAATGGCCCATTATTGATAACCTGACCTGAACAAGAAGGGATCGAAATTCGGCCTCTCGCAGCGATGTCGCCGCTCGTGCCTATTGATAACCTGACCTGAACAAGAAGGGATCGAAACGGAAATTACGCTTGGACATTTGCCTTCCCTCCGATATTGATAACCTGACCTGAACAAGAAGGGATCGAAACCTTAATGCAGCCGCCGACTTGATCGCATCCCAATTGATAACCTGACCTGAACAAGAAGGGATCGAAACGAGGGGGTCGATGGTCATGCGGCCACTCCACGCAGTATTGATAACCTGACCTGAACAAGAAGGGATCGAAACAGCGTTTGGGGTTCATAGCGTCAAGGCGCACACATTGATAACCTGACCTGAACAAGAAGGGATCGAAACCAGTCCGTTGCCCTTATTCGCGCCGTAGCTGTATTGATAACCTGACCTGAACAAGAAGGGATCGAAACGGTGCTACTTCGTCAAATATGGCGTTACGACGATTGATGACCTGGTCTGAACAAGACGGGATCGAAGCGGCAAACGCGTCCCACGCCTGTTCTGCCTGCGATTGATAGAGTGACCTGAACAAGAAGGGATTCAATCGTGTGGCCGTCTCCCAACTTCTGCCCCAGACAGATTGATCGTCTGACCTGAACGAGAGCAGCCGGAGCACCTTGCAGGGGGAAGTGCTATTCGCGTCATCGTAATACTCCGACCTAAGTGAGAAGGAATCGACTGGGCCGTGACAGCAGAGGGTTCCTCACCTGCGCACGGAAGATGAGACCACGGCAGGAAGCGGGGCTGATGAATCCACAGAGTCTCTGCGGCCACGCGCAGATTCCGGAGCAGAGCCAAGCTGCATTGAGTCGGGCTGACGGGCCGGTGGGAGCTGGCAAGCTTGTGAGGTGATGAGAAATGGACATTTCATGATGCACTGGGATCATGAAATGCAGAGATCTCTACGTAGCGGCCTATGACATCACGACCCCCAAGAGGCTAAGGGAGGCGCTCAAGATACTCAAGGGCTACTCTTGCGGCGGACAGAAGTCCGTCTTCGAGTGCTTCCTGACGCCGGCTGAGAAGAGCGTACTCTTGCGGGAAATCGGAGAGACCGTGGATCCGGCAGAGGATCGATTCCTGCTGGTCCGTTTAGATCCGCGCAGCCGGGTTCAGGCCTTCGGGATCGCTGTGCCACCCAAAGATCCACCATTTTTTTACGTGAGCTAGCAATGGCGACACTTTACCTGGATCGAAAGGGGGCTTCGCTGCGGCTGGAGGGCGACACGGTGGTGCCTAGAGTGGGCGAGGACCGAGCGCGCGCCGTGCCGATCCGATTGCTGGATGGAGTCGTGGTCGCGGCGGACAGCAGTCTCAGCAGCGGCCTGTTGACTCGGCTGGCGGCCGAGGGTGTGCCGGTCTCGATCCTGAACACGCGGGATCCGGAGAGCAGCCTGCACATCGCACCGTGGAGTGGGCAAAACGGGGCACGCCGTTTGCGGCAATACGAGGAGTTCCGGAGCGACGAAAAGCGGGTGCCGTGGGCGCGCCGACTGGTTCGGGCGAAGCTGGCAAGCCAAATGCGCTTGCTGGTTGCAGCGAGGCGACAGCGGGCCGATGCAGCGAAGCCCCTATTCGACGGTATTGCGACGCTGCGGGGAGTGATTGGGCAGACGCGCGGAGCTCAGCCGTTCGGTTTGGACCAGTTGCGTGGGCTGGAGGGCGCGGGGGCCGCAGCCTATTTTCACGCATTGGAGTCTCTGTTCCCGCCCTCGATGGAGTTTCACGGGCGGAACCGGCGGCCGCCACGCGATCCAGTGAATGTGTGTCTGTCACTGGGCTATACCCTGATCCACGCGGAAGCGCTGCGGCAGATCGGCGTGGCTTGCCTGGATCCCTTCCTGGGATTCCTGCACGACCCGCAGCCGGGGCGCGCCTCACTGGCTTGCGATCTGGTTGAGATCGAGCGGGCGAGGGTCGATCGCTGGGTCTGGACACTGGTGCGAGAACGGACCCTTCGGACCGAGCATTTCCAGAGCAAAGATGGGCGATGCTTACTGGGGAAGGCGGGCCGAGGAATCTTCTATCAGGAGTATGAGTTGTTCCGGACCGGCACGGAGCGACGGTTCCGGCGCTGGGTTCGAGTCTTTGTCAAGGCTCTATACGGAGCGGCGCCTGGCGCGTGGATACCAGCCTTTGGCAGCGAGGAGACGCCCAATGAGACCACTCTATCTGGCGCCTGAACGGGAGGGCCGTGCCGAGTTGGACGGACCGTCGCTGCTGGTGAAGCTGGACGGCAGCGCCGGACAGCGTTTTCCGCTCAGAGAGCTCAGCCGCGTGGTGGTGAGTGGGCGAATCCTGGTTCAGGCCGCCGCCATCGCGGCATGCCTGGAGCGGGGCGTTACGATGACGTTTCTGAACCACGATGGTTCCCCGGCGGGCTGGGCGCTGCCGGAGCAGACGAGCCTGAACCCGGTGAATGAGAACTTGCGAAATCTGCTGGAGGCCCAGCACGGAATGGAACGCTACGAGGATTGGCGGCGGGCGGCGGAGCGGCGGGCGATGCTTGGCGTCCTGCGGCGTCTCTGCATCCGGACGGCGAGGCTGGAGACGGAGAGTGTTCGAGCCGAGTTGGAGCGCTGCACAGGAACCGGGTGCGGCGATGTCGGGGCGAGTCAGTGGATGGCCTGGCGGCGGGGTGTGCTGAGCTCGCGTGTGGCGGAGTGGGTTGGCGGGCTCGCGGTAGATCCGCGACTACTGGAGTCGGATGAGGCGGGACTGCCACTGCTGCGGGACTTCGGAGGAATCCTATCCTGGCAGATCTATGTGGATTACCGGATGGGCGGGCCAAGGCAGCCAGCCACTGACGAGGTTGATCGGCGACGGGCAGAGACGGTCGAGATGGAACGCCTGGCGGAACGCGACGAGCTCCGGATTGGCACGCTGTGGCGGCGGTTTCAGGTCTGGCTGAAAGGGACAAGATGAGCCTGAGCGAAGAGCGGGCGTGGCTGGTGGCCTACGATATCACTGAGAGCCGGCGATTGGTGCGAGTGCACCGTTTACTGAAGCAACACGCGCTAGCGGTACAGTATTCGGTCTTTGCCGCACTGCGAAGTGAGCGGCAAATAGAGAATGTGATGGCGCGTGTGCGCCGGGAGATTGAGGAGACTGAGGATGACGTGCGCGTGTATCCGCTGCCGGCGTTGTGCGAGACGCATGTGTTTGGACCGGGGGCTTTTCCGCGAGGGATTGAACTCGTGGACCGGCAGTTGATTCAGTTGTTGAGCTCCGGTCAGTTGCTGGGTCGCGGGACGGCGGCGGCGCTCAGCGAGTCAGAGGCCTCTGCGTTCGAGGATGGGGAAGCGGAATATTGATTCTTCCGAGAGCCCTTCTGCCTGGGCGAGCTGGAAGACGGCAGTCTTCAGGCTCCTGAAGTCGCCTTCCTGAATGGGCCTGTAGCCGTGAGCGAGGATCGAGTGATTGCGAGCTTTCAGCGGGTTTCGCTTCGGGTCGGCGAAATCACTCCGGGAGAAGGCCCCTCCCAAAGGATCACCGAGGGCATCCAGCAGGCGGTAGGAGTCCGTCAGCGCGAGTTCCACGCTGTTGTCTTCCCGTCTGGCGGAGGTTCGCCACCGGTGGGCCACATCCGGAGCGAGACGGTCCCATGGGATGATGGCGGAGTTGA
This sequence comes from Paludibaculum sp., assembly GCA_036504135.1. Classification (GTDB taxonomy): domain Bacteria; phylum Acidobacteriota; class Terriglobia; order Bryobacterales; family Bryobacteraceae; genus Paludibaculum. The sequence continues at coordinate 906,839 of DASXVP010000024.1, read as the reverse complement.
CTCGCGAGGTGCTCGGCACATCGTGCCGGGTAGCCAAGGCAGCCTGCGCGAGTGCTTCCACGGCCCGGTAAAGGCGAGACACCGCATCGTCAAAACGGCGTTCCTTGCCACGGCGAAGAGCGTTGGAGAGCAGATCCTCGACCAGTGGAAAGGTGGAGTTGGCTGCCTCCGACAGGACAAGAAGAGTCTCGGACCATCCCGGTATACCAGCGTGAATCCGATCCACCGAGGAGGGCGCCAGGAATAGCGACAAATCGTTCTGATTCTTCTCGACCTGCTCGATTGCGGTCCGTGCCTCCTTGTGACGAAAGCTGTCCCAGTGGGAGAACGCCTGCACGAGCTGCCGGAGGGTTTGCAGAGAACGCTGGACTTCGGGACGGCGCTGCCGCGAGGCTGTATCGCTGAGCAATCGCTCGGCCGCGCGAAAGTCCATTTCTGCACAAAGGGTCAGGGCGTCCTCAGCCAATTGGTAGCCGAGTGCTTCGAGAGGATTCACTGACTCGAGAATCTCCTCATAGCGGTCCTGGACCGGGCCGAGCCCCGCTTTGGTGCGGGTCGTACCGCCGACGTAACGGAAGGTGCAGTCCCAGCGGCGGGCGACATAGGCGAGCGCAACAGACATAACCTTGGTGCCGCCGGTGAAGTCGACGGCAACGGTGAACGCGCCTGACTGATCGCGCGTTCGCCAGCGGCTAACTTCCGGTGTGATGTGGCGCTCGATGTCCCGAACGGAGGTCGTGAGATTCTGGGGATCCCCGATCATATAGACCTCATATTGGCCGCAGGCGTATGGACATCCGGCGGCACGGAGCGCGGGGAGCAACGTCTCGGGTGCGGCGCCGGCATCTTCACCGAGCATCTCGCGGCTCTGGGTGGAGCAGAGGAAGAGGATGCGGTCCGGACGGGGAGCCGCGAGGATCGACTCGATGATGGGGCGGGGACTGCCCCCGACGGTGACGACAAGCAGGACGGGCATATATATCCGAGCATGAGCATCTCGCAACGGAGTGACGGAGCGCAACTTTGATCTCACTGTCCGGGCTTGGCGAGCAGAGGAGAAGCCGCGACAACCATGTCCGGACCAAAGTTTCTGAGCTCGGGATACGTCACGAGCCGATAGCGGCCGACGGAGAGCCTCGCGAGCTCCGAGGCGTGGCGCTCCTCATCGACGGCAGTGTCATCCGGTTCACGACGAATCTCCTGGGAGCCACGCGGCTTCGTTCTTTACTGCCATATGTCATCGCACACCTCGCCCAACCTGAAATTGGAGCCCCCAGCCGAATGTTCTGGAGTCGTTAAGATGATGGAATTGGAAGGAAGTAGGCCACATCACTCAGAGGGCTGAGCAGGGGACCCTATACTAACAAGGATTCGTGGAGGTAGCTATGAAGTTACGTACGCGAATTTATGTTGGTGAGCATCAGACAACCAGCTCCCATTCTAGCATCGGATTGAAATCCCTGGCCGGCACGAGCCTTCGCTGCTCACGGTTCTCGCGAACCTTTCACATTCGGGGAGCGCGGCGATTCGAATCGCTTCGGCGGAGCAGTAATGTAGCCGGCGTCCCCTCAGACCATTGGGGGCGCCGTCAAAGGCTCCCGGGTGTCAGACCGATTGGCTATTGGTCCCGATTCAGATACGCCAGACCACGTGAGCCGGACGCCCTGGCATCCAGACCGCCCCGCGTCTATCGCATTCTGACAACGCGGTTGGATTCCTTGGAAGAAATTTGCCGGAAATGGGTGCTGCGGCAGTACCCTGACGAATTGACTGATCCGCCAGTCGCGGCGGCCCCGGAGGGACGAAGCGAGGCTCGCATCACCTCAACCAGCACGTCTACAGTCGGGCTTGTTTTCTATGAGGCAGCTACACCGTTGGTGGCGGTCCATTGAGGCCGGCCGGATCATCACGCGCCGCAAATGACGGCCTCATTCGTCCCCTCCGCAGCAAGCCGTTCCTATGTGCTAAGCTGCCCCACGAGTCGATCTTGTTCGAGCCATCTCGAGGAAAGCGGATGGCTAGACGTGAACACCAAATGCCGAACGTGATTCGGCAGGAAGGCCCCCGACCATACTGGTACGTCCGGTATCGGATCAGGGTGGTCGAAGCAATGGACCAGGTCAAACGAAAGGAGGTTTGGCACACACTTGGGTACTGCGACGAACTCACGAAGCGGGAAGCCGAGCGGCTGCGCGATGAGCTTCTGCGCCAGGTCAACACCCAAGTCCACACATTCCAGAATCAGATCCCTTTTAAAGATTTCGTCGAGGCGTACAAGGAGCACCACTTGGTGACACTGGCGCCCGGCGGACAGAAGCGCAACCTTTCCTTGCTGGACAACCATATTGTCCCAGCGTTCCTGGGGCAGCGCTTGTGTGATATCACTACGCTGGCAATTCAGGCCTTCCTGAACCGGAAGGCACAGGAAGGCCTCTCGTGGTGGACGCGCAAGGCCCTTCAGGCTGTAACGGGCGCCCTCTTCGCGAAGGCGGAGACGTGGAACTACTGGAGCGGGCGAAACCCAATCAAGGGCACCACGATCGGCAAAAAGCGGGCTAAGCGGGAGCGCCGGATCCTTTCCGACGAGGAACTGGGGCTTCTCCTGGCAGCGCTGCCTGCCGACACGCGCCTGATGGTCCAGACGGCCGTTTCAACGGGCATGAGGATCAGCGAGATTCTCGGCCTGAAATGGCGCTGTGTGGACCTGGAGCGGGGCCGGTTGTCAGTCACCGAACGATACTACCGTGGTGACACCAGCGAACCCAAGACAGATCGCTCAATACGGGTACTTCCGCTTGGGATTCTGACTGGAGCATTTGCGGCCCTGCGGCCGAAAACCTGCAGACCAGAGTCCTATGTTTTCGAACGCGAAGGAGCTCCACTCGATGACCGTGGGATCCTGGGCGAAATCATCAGGCCCGCCGCAGAGAAGCTTGGGATGTACTTTGAAGGTTTCGGTTGGCATTCCTTCCGACGACAGAACTTGACGGTTCTCCAGGAGGAGGGGGCCACGGCTTTTGAGGCGATGGCGCAGGCAGGCCATTCCCGAACGGCGATGACCAGCGAGTACACGATTATCGATCTGAACAGGCGGGAACAGGCGGTCCGGAGGCTTCAAACGAGGCTGTTCGGGGCGCCGGAAACGGAGGTCTCGTAGGATTGTGCGGGAATTGTGCGGGAATGGAGGCGGGGTGCACGACTCTAAGTCGTTGATAAGATTGGTCGGGCCGCCGAGATTTGAACTCGGGACCTCTTGCACCCCAAGCAAGCGCGCTAGCCAGGCTGCGCCACGGCCCGAACCGGGGATCGAACTCTTCAATTATCGCACATCAACGCTCGCCCCGCTCTCGGCAGTGCCAAAAATTGCCCCATCCGGACAATTTGTCCCTCCCCAAAACAGCACTCCCATCATTTTCCCAATCAATACGCACTTTCCCGGATGGCATCTGAATTGCTTCTAGGATCGCCGTGGACACGCAACGTCTCCGAGCTGTGCTGGTTACCCGAAATCGCCTCTGGGCCGAAGAGTTCCACGCGCGCCTGGCGGAGGAGGCGGGATTCGAGCTCCTCTGTGCTCTCGAACCCCGCCCAGGCTGCCAGCGCTGGTCCGCCCTCCTCGCCCATAACCAACCACACTGCATTCTCCTCGATGCGTCCGATCAGGAGAGTGCCCTCGATAGTTTGCGCCATTTTCAGGCAATGGGCTCTTCTTACCCAATCATCGCATTTGCCGGCATGCTCACGGTGCCTGAGGCCCTCCCTCTGGTGCGCGCCGGAGCCTTCGAGTTCTTTGACCTCGGCACCCCCGAATCACAACTCGCCTCGATCCGCGCCCGCCTGATCGACCACCTGGCCGCCCGGCCAAACCGCCACTGTCCATCGGAAACGGCTCGCATCGCCGCCTTCACCGCCAGCACACCAGGCGCCGGCGCCTCCACCCTCGCTCGCCACGCCGCCGTCGCGCTCGGCCGCTCCACCGGGCGGAGAGTGCTTCTGATGGACCTGAATCCGGAGCTCGTAATCGAGCCAGATCCGCGCCAGCAGTGGCAAGGCATCACCGTGGATGAGCAGCCCTCCGCCCCAATTTCGCCGGCCCTCGCCCGCACCCGGATCCTCGAAGCCGCCAGCGAGTTCGACTGGGTGATCCTCGATCTGCCCTGCGCCGCTTCCCAACTGACACTCGCCCTTGCGCCCGAATTGCACGACATCGTTCTTGCCGCCACGCCGGATCTCACCGCGCTCCGCATGGCGCAGCGGAGCCTGAGGCTGCTGACGCAAGCGGGCGTCCCCTCCGCCAACATCCGCCTGGCCCTCAACCGCGCAGATTCGTGCGGCTCGCACTCTGCCAATTACGCGCAGCTCGCGCTGAAGCATAAGGTGGAATGGAAAATACCCGACGACTATCGCAGGCTCCAGCTCTCCAGCGAGTCCGGGCTCTCCGGCAGCGGCCCCTTGGCCCAAGCCATGCATGCCATCGCCGGCGGCCTCGTCAACGGATTGCAGGCGCCGCCCGCGCCGGCTCAGTTCTTCTGGATGTCACGGTGCGAAGAGGTGCTCGCGTAACCGGCCTTCTGCAACCGCTTGCTCATCTCTTCCGCCATCATCACAGACCGGTGATGCCCGCCCGTGCAGCCAATCGAAATGGTCAGGTAGCTCTTGCCCTCCGCCACATAGTGCGGCATCAGAAACAACAGCATGCTCGTGAGCCGTTCCAAAAATTCGCCAGTCTGCGCAAATCCGCGGATGTAGCGCGCCACCCCAACGTGACGCCCCGTCTTGTGCTTAAACTCCGGAATGTAGTTCGGGTTCGGCAGAAATCGAACGTCGAACACCAGGTCACTCTCGGGCGGTACGCCGTGCCGGAATCCGAAGCTCAGTACGCTGATCCGTAGCTTTGCCTCGTCCACCGCGCCGAAGATCTCGCCCACCCGCTTCCGCAACTGGTGCACATTCATCGCCGAAGTGTGGATGACGTGATCAGCCAGCGCTCGGATGGCCTCCAACTGGTGCCGTTCATCCTGCACGCTCTTCAGCACACTCTTCGACGCGCCCAGCGGATGCGGCCGCCGCGTCTCGCTGTAACGCCGCACCAGCACGTCGTCTTCCGCGTCGACGAACACCAGGCGCGCCCGCACCTTCTTCTTCAGCTTGGAGTACACCTCCGGGAAGCGCATCAGGTTGTCACCCTCGCGGATGTCCACCACCAGCGCCGCCCGCCGAATGTTGGGCGCATCACGCGTCAGCTCGGCGAACTTCGGAATCAGGTCCAGTGGAAGATTGTCTACGGCGTAATACCCATGATCTTCCAGGCTCTTGAGAACGGTCCCCTTGCCCGAACCGCTGAGTCCGGTAATGACGATGAGTTCGGATTGGGGGGACCGTTCCGCCATGCTACGCCTACGCTTCCACCAGGTCCACTTTGCCGTCACGGCGGCGGATCAGTACGTTGACCTTGTCGGTTTCCGTGTCCCGGTACACCATGTACTCCCGGTTGTCCTCCATCGCCAGCATCGCCTCGTCGATGGTCATCGGCTTGCCGTTCGTCTTGGCCGTCGCCTGCACAATCTTCGACGGCTTCGGCGCCTGCGCCGCTTTCTTGGCCTTCGCCTTCGCCTTGCTCTCGCCCTTCACCGGTTTGGCCGGCGCCTCGGCGCTTACCGTGGTGGCGCCCGTCGTGCGCGCGGTCCGCACAGGAGTGTCCCGCTTGGCCTCGCGCCACTTGCTCCGATTCTTGATGGCCTGCTTCTCTACCTTCTCAACAGCGTCCATTACGGCGGTGAACTGATCCGCAGCCGCCCCTGCCCCTACCAGCTTGTGGTCATAGTAGTTCAGGCGGATCTCGGCGTTCTGCAGGTGCCGTTCGGAGCTCAAGATGACTTGAGCTTCCTTCTCTCCCTTCTGCTCCAATAGCTTGGAGAGCCGGGCGAACGCCATGGCGAGCTTGCGCTCCTGTGACGCGTTCAGCTTGTCCTGTTTCCCTGTAAAGGTGATTTTCATGGCCTTGCCTTTCTCCTCCGCACACCTGGAATACGTCGCAAGCCGGCTTGCTAGTTCCGTTCGCGTCGGTGGTGCGTGGAGGGAATCTTCAGATCTTCTCGGTATTTCGCCACCGTGCGGCGTGTGACCTGGATGCCTTGCTGCTGCAGCATCGCGGCAATCTGATCATCGGTGAGAGGTTTCGTCGCATCTTCATCGTCGATCATCTTCTTCACCATACGCTTCAATGTCTGTAGCGGTATGCCGCCGCCGGAGGGGCCTTGCACCGCCTCCGAAAAGAAAAACCTGAGCTCAAACACACCATGCGGCATATGCGCGTACTTGCCCGCCACCGCGCGGCTCACCGTCGAAGCATGTACGCCGATCTCCTCGGCAATTTCCTTGATCATCATCGGCCGCAGGTAATCGATGCCGTGCTCCAGAAATTCCGTCTGCCGCCGCACGATCGAATGGCACACCTTCAGAATCGTCTGCTTCCGCTGCTCGATGTTCCGGATCAGCTGCAATGCCGATTGAAACCGTTCCTTGATGTAGTTCCGTGTGTCCTTGTTCGGTTCCTGCTCGCGGTCCAGCAACTTGCGGTAGCTGCCGTTTAGCCGCAATTGCGGCAGGTCGTCGTCGCTGATCTGGATCACATAGTCGTCACCGTCTTTAAAGACATAGACGTCCGGCTCCACCTGCCGCGCACCAGGACCGGAATACCGTATGCCGGGCTTCGGATCCAGATGGCGGATCACCTCCAGCGCAGTCTGAATGTGCTCGATGGGCCGCCCCAGCAGCCGCGCCAGCTCCCGCACACTCTTGGTCTCCACTAGCTTCAGATGATCGCGGACAATCAGCCAGGCCACTCCGTCCCGTCCATGGCGGCTCTCCAACTGCAATAGCAGGCACTCCTGTAGGGATCGCGCGCCGACCCCCGCCGGATCCAGGCACTGCACCTCTTCCAGCGCACGCTCCAGGTTCTCGAGCGCGTACCCTTCGCTTTCCGCAATCTCATCGAGTGGTACGGAAAGATAACCTGTGTCGTCCAGATTACCGATCACGGCATCGGCCGCGTCGCGCACCTCCGGGTCCATCACCAGCAGCGCCAATTGCTGCCGCAAGTGCGAGGTCAGCGTGACCGGGGACGAGAGAAATGTCTCGAATGACGGCTTGTCCGGGTCTTCCGCGCCCGGCGAACGAAAGCCGGGGTCCATCCAGTCTTCAAAATAGGATCCAAAGTCGATCTGGTCAAACGGGTCCTCGGATTGCGCCGCGGCCGTCTCCGCCTGCGTGTCAAAGTCCGCCGAGGGCAGCGTCGCGTCGGCCGTCTCCGGGCCGTCGTACGTCTCCACCTCCACCTCAAACGTGCCGGCCGTCGCTTCCTTCGTTACCGCCATCACTTCCGCATCGGAAGGATCCGGCGCCCGTTCGGCCTCCAACAGCACCTGCACCTCGGCCGGGGTCAGTTCATCGCCGGATTCCCCCGTTTCTTCTAATACCGGGTTTTGCGCGATTTCCTCCGCGATCATGTCGCGGAGCTCCAGGCGATTCAGTTGCAGCACCTTCACCATCTGGACAAGTCCAGGGGTAAGGATCTGCGACTGCTTTACCGAGATTTGCAGTCTGGGCGAAAGCGGTCCCATTTGACCCTCATGATAACGCAAGGGACAGCCATGTCCAGCCTCAATTCGCCTGACCCCGGCCTACTGGCGTACCCCGATCGCCACCGAACCCGCCGAGGCGTCCACCGCGGACTTCGCTTTTCTGCTCCAATGCGTCTTGATCAGCTCCTGCGAAACAATCCTCCACGCCCCGTCTTCTTTCCGCCAGATCAGGCGGTGACGCTCAGAACCGGAATAGATTTCGTTCCCGCGCAACTCCCACTGCTGGTCCACCAGCATCGAGACTTCGTCAATCGAGATGCTCTCAAACTGCGGATTCCGGTACTCAAACCCAAGCACAAACGGATACTCCCGGAACACCTTCGCCAAAGCGGACGCCACCTTCTCGTGCGGCACGTCAAAGCCGTTCTGAAACCGCACCAGCGTCGCTCCGTAGAAGGCGCTGGCCCCTCGCCCGTCAGCACGCCGGGCCGCCGCGGAGAGGGCATTGAGTTGCTCCTCTATTGCCTGCCTGGTCACCGATCGCCATGCCGCCACGCCACCCCAGGCCAGCAGCAACAGGATCGACGCCAGGCCCACCCATATCGCCCCTCTCCCGTACCAGCTCGCCTGCCGCGCCCCGGACCTCTCCCCTTCCCGCCGCGCCATCCGGGTCCCCTCTTCCATGCTCACCATCCCTTCCCGCGACATCGCCGCCCATGTTCGGTACATGCTCTCCGCGCGCCGCTGTGCGTCCCGCTTCTGGTAGTCCCGTTGCTGCGCCTTCGATGTATCCAGTGCGCCGGCCAATGCCAGGGTCAGCGAGCGCTTCGGTTTTGGCGTCAGCGGAATGCCCGGTGCAAATCGGCCATCACACCTCGCGCACCGCTTGACGCCTGCGCTCCAAGTGACTCGTTTGCGGCAATGCGGGCATAGGACTTCAACTTCAAAACGCAGCTTGGATGCGCAGTTCTGGCAGGCTTTTAGCCGGCCGTCAGCCGTCGGGATCACCGCCTGCTGGAATCCGCATTCAGTACAAATTGATACAGCTTCGGCCGCTGCTCGTGGCGAAGACATTGGGCCCCTCCCCATATCTTTAGATAGTGCAGATGGTACCAGATTTGTGTTGCGAGTGAATTACAGTCCGAGTTCGAATGACTCGCCGAGGTAGATGCGCCGCACTTCCGGATCCATGGCGAGCGACGTTGGTGTGCCTGCCCGGAAGATTCGCCCGTTGTTGATGATGTAGGCCCGGTCAGTGACGGCAAGAGTTTCTCGAACGTTGTGGTCCGTGATCAGGACCCCGATACCATTGCGCTTCAGATCAGAGATGATCCTCTGCAATTCGAGCACCTGAATCGGATCGATGCCGGAGAACGGCTCGTCCAGCAGAAGGAACTGCGGGCTGATCGCCAGGGACCGCGCGATTTCCACCCGCCGCCTCTCACCACCGGATAGCATGTAGCCTTTGTTTTTCCGGACTTTGTCCAAACCCATCTGCTCCAGCAGCGACTCCAGCCGTTCCCGCCGTTCGCGTGAAGGGATCGGCAGCGTCTCCAGGATCGCCAGCAGATTGTCCTCGACACTCAGCTTGCGGAACACGGAAGGCTCCTGTGGTAGGTAACTAATTCCGACACGCGCCCGTTCATACATCGCCAAGCCGGTAATTTCGCTATCATCCAGTACGATCCGCCCGGAATCCGGACTAATCAATCCAACGATCATGTAGAAAGATGTCGTCTTACCCGCCCCGTTCGGCCCCAGCAAGCCCACCACTTCACCCATCTCGACGGACACCGACACTCCGTCCACCACACGCCGTCCGCGATAGGTCTTGGAGATCTCTTCAGTCCGCAGGGTACGTCGATGGCCGTTGGCCGGTTCAGGCGACACTATCCAGCATTATCGCTTAAATGCGGGCCAGGCTTGCACAGAGTCCCGCTGAGAATCGTCATGCAATCAGATGCGGTACCTCTTTGCGCTCCTCGTCACCGTCTCCGCTCTAGCCCAACAACCGGCCACCCGGCCGACTTCCCCGCGCAACTACCGTTCGCCCTACTTCTATGTCAGCGTCACGGGCACTGTGACCGATGCCGACTCCGGCGAGCCGATTGTCGGCGCCCGCGTGAAGCTAATCACCACACAACCGAATACCAGCACGCGAGAAGTGGAGTTCGTCACCAAGCTCGGCGGCAGATTCGGCGCCGGGCTCGCCAACGACCAGCGGCTACTGATCCGTGTGGAGGCCGATGGCTATGTGGACGGTCTGGCCGCGCTGGAGCGCGGCCCCGTCGTCATCGTGCCGCAGCGGGAGCGCGAGCGGGAGACCGTGGAGTTCCGTCTGCACCGCGCCGCTGAAATCGAAGGACAGTTGTTCGATCACGATCTGGAAAAGCCGGTTCCTGGCGTCACCGTCCGCGCCCACTGGTCCATCTTTGACCGCGGCAAGCGAGTCCTGAAGCCTGCCGGCACGGCCGCCTCCAGTGACGCCGAGGGCCGCTTCCGCCTCGCCGGCCTCCCACCCGCCGACTACTTCCTCGAGATCGCTCAGAAGGAGCAGGAACGCATCGAGGAGCGCGCCATCGCCGCGCGCAAGCCGGTGGAAGGCTACGCTCGAGAATACTGGCCTGGCGGCGGAATGTTGGAAGCGGCCATCCCCCTCCCGCTCGTGGCCGGCGGACACCTCCCGCTCGGCAGCGTCTTCATCCGCAAGTCGCGGATGTACCGTGTGCACGGCAATCTTGCGACTCCCAGTTGTGGCGAGACTTCACGCCATCGCCTCCAGCTCTGGGAACACCGCGAAGGCCGCCTGGTTCTCCGCGGCGACCTGCTGGCCCACTGCAACTCCGCCTTCACCATCCACAATCTGCGGCCCGGACAGTGGACGCTGGAGACGGAGCTGCAAGGCGTCTTCGATTACCAGGCCGAGGGCAGTTCCACGGATTTCTCCATCACTGACAAGGACGTGGAGCTCGCCCTTCTGCCGCTCCCCCCACTTCTGATCGAATACAAGTTCCGCGGAGTCGCCCCGAACGTCACTCCGGTGCTCAAGCCCAAGGGACGCCCCGAATACACGCCCGGAGCGGCGCCGCTGGCCAACCGCACCAGAGACTTGGTGCTACTGGCGCCGCCCACGGAATACGTCCAGGCCTCCATCCCCAAACTGCCCGAGCGATACTGCATCCGCGAGATCCTTTACAACGGCGGCACAACCGACGACGGAGCCTTCCGCGTCAATCGGGACGCTCCCTCCCAGATCGTCGAGTTCACGCTCTCGAGCAAGCCCGCCTCGCTCTCCGGCAAAGTTGTACAAAGGGAGAAACCCGTCGCCGGCGCAATCGTCGTCATCGCCCCCTGGCCCGCGGCCCTGCGCGCCGAGTGGCCCAAAACGACCCGCACCGCCGCCGGCGACGACGGCGCGTTCAGCTTCAAAGGCCTCGCTCCGGGCACATGGCGCGTCTTTGCCATCGACCCCGCCCTGCGCCTCAAACTCGAACAGCCGGGCTTCCTGCTCAGCCTCATCGGCCGCGCTGAAGAACTCACCCTCGCCGAGTCCGCCAACCAAATGGTGGAACTCAAACCCGCGGAACCCTAGCCGCCCTACTTCTTTTTCTTGATCCGGCTGACAGCCGGCCCGCTGCCCGAATTGTCCACCGTCAACTTGTCCTGCCGCGAATACCAGACAATCTCCGCACCGCGCGACGTACCCCGCTTGGAATCCGTCACCACCGGATTGCCGCCGTTCATCACCATCCGCTCATCCGCCAGATAGTATTCGGAGTGCTCCGCGCTGCCGTCGCGCGTCCGCTCCGGGCTCCGCTCCGCGATCTTCACGTCGCCATCGGAGAACATCCGGTCCAGCTTAGTCTCCTCGCCCCCGCCCTTCTTCGGCTCCTTCACAAACCACGCCCGCATCTCCGCTGCCCGCACGTTCAGGCCCTGCCGATCCAGCGTCGTCCCGCCGGTATAGTGCGCCATCTGTGTCTTGTCCGTATACATCAGCGACTGCGCCTTCACAATCGTGAACGCATTCCGCTTCTTCTTCGTCTCGTCGCTGGTCTGATCCGGCAGCTGATTCACCACTTCGCCCGTGGCCTCCAGCACCTGCGTAGTGCGGTCGATGACAATCGTCTTCGCCTTGAGACTGCTCGCCGATTGCCACAGCATCGCGTTGCCCTCGTAGCGGATCTTCTGGTTTTTCTCCGTGGCCGCCATGCGGTCCGCCTTGGCCTGCAGCGGCTCCGACGCCGAGAGCATCCCGTCGCTGGATTGTTTCTTGTCCGGCATGCGCGTGGACGACACATGGCCCAGTGCCACCATGTCGCCGCTTTGCTGCTCCATCACGATCTTGTCCGCAGACGTGGAGCCCGTCTCGTCCCACATCCGCGCCCTGGTCTCCAGCGTGATCAGCTCTTTGGTGGAATCGAGCACCGCACGGTCCGCTGTCGCGCGCCGCGTGCCCTCTTCATACTCGAAGTTGTTCCACTGCTCCATGCGCGTCATCTGACCAGTCTGCGGATCGAAGAACGCCTCCAGATCCTTGCTTTTTGTCACCGTAATGACCGGTTTGGGGTCCTTTTTTGCGTCTTTTGGATCACTTTCTGCACGTGTTGTGACGCCTACGGCGCGGAACTTCTCAATCATGTTGCCGGCGCCGTAATCGATGGTGATCCGCTCGCCGTTCAGCTGCCGCCGCTTGTCGCCCTTCTTTCCCGGTAGAAATTCAACCTGGCCCGGCGCATGGGTCACTACCTTTTCCATCTCCTTGCCGCCGGCCCGCATGGTCATGTCGATCACTTCGCTCGTGAGGATGCGCGCCCCTTGCGGCGCGGCGCCCGGCCGCGCGGCGGCCTGCGATTCCACGCGCGCCTTTGTTGTCGCCAGCGCGCGCTTCAGCACGCTACCCTCGTCGGTGATATCGAAGTCCAGGTCAAAACGGTTGGCCGTCGCGGTGGTGCGGCCCGCCGCCGATGTCGACACCAGCTTCGCGTTCTCGCTGGCCTCGATCTTGCTGATCTCCGCTTTGGCCGTGAACATGAGATTGAGCTGATCGGCCGAATACTCCACCTGCCGGCCCGGCTGCACATCCGTGCCGTGCCCTTGCTTGGCCTCGACGCGATCGATCTGCCCCTTCTTGAGCAAGACGACGCTAGGGCCGGAATCGAGCGTGAATCCGCCGCGGCGCAGCGAAGCCGTGGGCGAAAGCAGGATCTGGCTGGAAAGCTCCTTATAAATGAGTGCGCCGGTTTCGAGATGCATCGGCGGCTTCTTCTCGTCCTTGCCGCGCCAATCGATCCGCACCTCGGATCTCATGAACAGCTCGCGCGTGGAGGGATCGTACATCGCGCCCACACACTCGCCCCGGCCCTCATTGAACTCAAACGTTGCCTTGCGATCCGTGGACACGCGCGATGTCTTCACGTCGAGCGTCGCGCCGGAGGTATGGATCTTCATCAGCCGGCCGATGGGCCGCCCGGTCTCCTGGCTGAGATTCATCGTGATCTCGACTTCGCCATCGGAGTACATCTGGCCGCCGTCCTGGTCGAACGAGGCGCGCTCGCTCTTCACCAGGTGATACTTCGGCTTGTCCACGCTGCGGATCTCCATCTCCATCCCCTCGAACAGGAAAGTAGAGGGATCTTTGATCTGCTCGAACTTCCGGGCGCGGACGCGAATCTTGGCTTTATCGCCCGATTTGATCTCAAACTCCCATTGCGACGCAGTGGCGGAGGTGTTGACAGGGAGAGGAGCGGAGATGGTGGGGCGCGCCTTGCGGATGGCGCGTTTGCGGGCGATGAAGATGAAGCCGACCGTGGCCGCGATGCCAAGTATGGCGAGCAGGATCAGCCAGCGGGCCCGCCGGAGCATACGTCCAGCATACCACCGCCGATGTTGAGTCTAAGACACTCATATTTCCTACACGGGCGCGCAGTGACGCGTCACAGGAGGCTGAAACCCGGTGCGCAGACCGATTTTTATTTTGTTTTTTATGAATAACTTACAGTCTTCTCTTGTCACTCTTCCGTGGAGTGTGCTAATAATGGGTTCGATGTCCGGGCCGCTGAGGACCGGACAACCTGAATACCCACGCGTATCGAAACCAACGGAGGTTTTGAGAGTTATGCAAATTCGCCCCCTCTATGACCGGCTGGTCGTCCGCCGGATCGAGAACCAGGAAACAGTCATGAACGGGATCATCATCCCGGACTCGGCAAAAGAGAAGCCCCAGGAAGCCGAAGTGATGGCAGCCGGCCGCGGCAAGCGTCTGGAAGACGGCACCGTGGTTCCGCTCGACGTGAAGGTTGGCGACAGGATTCTGTTCGGCAAGTATTCCGGCAGCGACATCAAGATCGACGGCCAGGAATACCTGATCCTGCGTGAGGACGAAGTCCTCGGCATTCTGGACCCCAAGTAAGCAACCGGTAATAAGGAGATCTCGAACATGGCAGCAAAGCAAGTAGTTTATGGCGAGAATGCCCGGCAGGCGATCCTGCGCGGCGTGAACCAGTTGGCCGACGCCGTTAAGGTGACCCTCGGCCCAAAGGGCCGCAACGTGGTCCTCGAGAAGAAGTTCGGCGGCCCCACGATCACCAAGGACGGCGTCACTGTCGCCAAGGAGATCGAGCTCAAGGATCCGCTCGAGAACATGGGCGCCCAGATGGTGCGCGAAGTGGCATCGAAGACCTCCGACGTGGCCGGTGACGGCACCACGACGGCGACCATTCTGGCTCAGTGCATCTTCCGCGAGGGCGTCAAGTCCGTCGCGGCTGGCGCCAACCCGATGGCCCTGAAGCGCGGCATCGAGAAGGCCGTGGAAGTGGTCGTCGAAGAGATCCGCAAGCAGGCCAAGCCCATCTCCGGTGAGATGATCGCCCAGGTCGGCACCATCTCCGCCAACGGCGACGCCGAAATCGGCAACAAGATCGCCGAAGCGATGCAGAAGGTTGGCAAGGACGGCGTCATCACGGTGGAAGAGTCGAAGACCATGAGCACCGAGCTGCTCACCGTCGACGGCATGCAGTTTGACCGCGGTTACCTCTCCCCCTACTTCATCACCGACCCCGACCGCATGGAAGTCGTGATGGAAGAGCCCTACATTCTCATCCACGAGAAGAAGATCAGCAACATGAAGGATCTGCTGCCCGTCCTGGAGCAGATTGCCCGTTCCGGCCGTCCGCTGATGATCCTCGCTGAGGAAGTGGAAGGCGAAGCGCTGGCGACCCTGGTCGTCAACAAGCTCCGCGGCACCCTGAACGTTTGCGCCGTCAAGGCCCCCGGCTTCGGCGACCGCCGCAAGGCCATGCTCGAGGACATCGCGATCCTCACCGGCGGTAAGGCGATCATGGAAGAGACCGGCATCAAGCTGGAAGGCGTCCGTCTGGAAGACCTCGGCAAGGCCAAGCGCATCACGGTGGACAAGGACAACACCACGATCGTTGACGGCGGCGGCGAGCAGAAGCAGATCGAGGGCCGCATCAAGCAGCTCCGCGCCCAGATCGAAGAGACCACCTCGGACTACGACCGTGAGAAGCTCCAGGAGCGCCTGGCCAAGCTCGCGGGCGGCGTTGCCATCATCAAGGTGGGTGCAGCGACCGAGACCGAGATGAAGGAAAAGAAGGCCCGTGTCGAAGACGCCCTGCACGCCACCCGCGCCGCAGTGGAAGAAGGCATCGTGGCTGGTGGCGGCGTGGCACTGATGCGCGCCGGCAAGGCCCTGGCTGGTTTGAAGGGTGAGGGTGACGAGCAGATCGGCATCAACATCATCAAGCGCGCCTCGGAAGAGCCCCTCCGCCAGATCACCGGCAACGCCGGTTTTGAAGGCGCCATCATCGTCGAGAAGGTGATGACCAGCTCCGACCAGAACTACGGCTTCAACGCCGCCACTGGCGAGTACCAGGATCTCGTCGCCAACGGCGTGATCGATCCCGCGAAGGTCACGCGCACCGCTCTCCAGAACTCCGCTTCCGTCAGCGCCCTGATGCTGACCACCGAAGCGATGATCTGCGAGATCCCCGAGAAGAAGGCAGCCCCGATGCCCGGCGGCGGCCACGGCCCGGAGATGGATTACTAAACAGTAGTTTTCTTCAAGCACAGAAAAGCCCGCTGGCCCTCCGGGGTTGGCGGGCTTTTTCGTTATCGTCTGGCACTGAGTCGTTGACAAGTGACGCGTGTCACTATACACTGACGGATGTGATCCGGAGTTTTCGGCACAGGGGCGTCAAGCGACTATGGGAGGGCGATCCGAGCCGCGTGAATGCGGCCTTGAGAGAGCGACTCGAAAACGTTTTATCGGTGCTTGATGCCGCGGCTGACCCGACCGATCTGGATCTCCCCGGCTACCGTCTCCACCGCCTGAACGGCGAACTGAAGGGAATCTGGTCGGTGACGGTCAGCGGCAACTGGCACATCACATTTCGGATCGAGAACGGAAATGTGTTCGATGTTGATCTCACGGACTATCACTAGGAGGCCGTCATGCCGATGAAGAATCCACCGCATCCCGGGCGCATTGTCAGGCAAGATTGCATAGAACCTCTGGGGCTGACGATAACTGAGGCCGCCAAGGCTCTCGGTGTCACCCGCCAAGCTCTCAACAATCTAGTGAACGGAAAATCCGGGATCTCTCCAGAAATGGCCGTGCGGCTGTCGAAGGCGTTCGGCGCGAGCCCGGAAATGTGGCTACGCCTCCAGGTCAACTACGATCTGGCACAGCTCCACCAAGATCAGATCGACGTCAAGCGATACCGGCGCGGCTCGCGTGCATCTCAGCCGATTGCTTCGAATGAAACTGCGTTCGCCCGGTGAACTAGACGAGTGGCAGTCGACAGCCGCCACCGGGCCTATTTTGAACTTAGGTGTTCGTGACCATATGAGCATTCATCTCCTTCGCTAACTGCAATGGACTCGCTGAATTGAGCGCGGATCACGGCGTGATCAACCCGGCCAAAATGACCGGTACTGCCCTCCAGGACTCCGCCTCGGTCAGCGCCCTGATGCTAACCACGGAAGCCGTGATCTGCGAGATCCTCGAGAAGAAGGCAGCTCCGATGCCCGGCGGCGGCCACGGCCCCGGGGATGGGCTGCTGAAGCACTGGTTTCTCTAACCGAGCAAAAGCCCGCTGGCTCTTCGGGGTCGGCGGGCGTTTTCTTTGGGTATGAAATGCTAGCATCAGGTTGTATGGAACTGGCGATTCGGATACAAATCGAGGAGTTGCCTGAGGGTATGATTCTCGCTACCTCGGATGAACTGCCCGGACTGGTTGCGCAGGGGCGAACCGTTGCAGAGGCTCTCGAAATAGCCCGCGATGTCGCCCGCAAGCTCATCGAGGCTCGGCGGGAGCGCGAAGGCGCTCCGAAACTACCGACGACCAGTGAGAGGCGAGACTACACGATCGTAGTCGCCGCGTAAGTGGGGCGTCTGGCAGGGTTCCGATACCGAGAGATCGTTCGGAAGCTGCAGGTGTGCGGCTTCGTGTTCGACCGTCAGGCGTCCGGAAGCCACGAGCTCTGGTTCAACCGAAACACAAATCGCTACACGACGGTCCCCAATCATCCTGGGGACATGCCAGAAGGAACGCTCCGAGCGATCCTGAAGCAGGCTGGCATTGACACCGAGCGTTTCCTCCAAGTCTGACGAGTCCAGTTGCACCCCCTCAGCCCAGGCTCGCACGCCGCAGCCCCCACCACAGACAGGACTGGGGCAAGTGCCGGGTTGATCCGCAGCCTGCGTGGCGGGAGTGAGGGGCGGTAGGAAGGCCCGCGGGGCCTCGCGGCCGCTGCCGGATCTTGCCTGTAGGAACGCAAATCGCTGTGCCTACGGCGCTGCCCTCGCTGTAAGATATTTCTATGCGAAAAACCAGCACTGGTGATGCCGGTCCGAGCCCAAACGACGTGGATGAATATCTGGCGCGCGTGCCGGAGCCGGCGCACAGCACCCTGCAAAAGATGCGGGCGATGATCCGCGCCGCCGCTCCTGAGGAGGCGACCGAGGGGCTCAGCTACGGAATGCCGGCGTTCCGCTACAAGGGTGCACTGGTGGCCTATGCCGCCTTCAAGGCGCACTGTAGCTTCTTTCCAATGAGTGCGTCGCTGATCGATTCGATGCCGGACGACGTGAAGGGCTACCGGACCTCCAAGGGCACGATCCAATTTTCCATGGACAAGCCTCTGCCGGCGTCACTGGTCAAGAAGATCGTCAAGGCGCGGGTAGCGCAGAACGAAGCGAAGAAAACGCGCTGAACCTTCGGATCGGAAACGGAGGCAGAATAGCTTCTGAGGTGATCCGATGAAGCGCAGCGAATTTCTTGCGGGCATCGCCGGCGGCGGACTTGCGGCCTCCACGGCGGAGGGGATGACGGCGGACGGGCCATTAGCCTCCACCGATGTTTACGTTGAACGCGCGCTGGCGGGCAAGCCGCACACCGGCAAAGTGCTGGCGGCGATCCAGCCGCATGCCGACGATATCCCCCTCTTTTCCTGCGGCCTGGTGCTGAAGCTGATTCAGGAGGGGTACACGGGCTACATGATCCGCACCACCAACGACGACCACACGGGGCCGGGGAGCGTGGGCGAGGGTGTGCTGGCAAACGAGCGGGATAATCTGGCGGTGGCGCGGGCGCTGGGTTTGAAGAAGACCTACGATCTGTATTACCGAAATCACATGCTGGACTCCGTTTCGCCGCTGGAGTTGCGGCTGCGGTTGATCTTCCTCTTCCGGCTACTGAAGGTGGACACGGTGATTTGCTACGACCCGACTCCGCACTATGAGGAGAATCCGGACCACTCGGTGACGGCGAAGGCGGTGGAGGCGGCGTGCTGGATGGCAGGCATGGGCAAGGACTATCCGGAGCACTTCGATGCGGGGCTGACTCCGCATTCAGTGAAAGAGAAGTATTACTTTGCGCGCGGTCCGCAGAATGTGAACCGCGTGGTGGACATCACTGGCGTGATGGATCGCAAGATCGCCATCAACATCCTGAACGCGGCGCAGGGCCCGGCCGGGCAGAGCGGGGCGATGCTGCGGCGGCGACTGACGGAGCAGGGGTTGCGGCTGCCGCTGCTGGGCAACGACGACGAGACGGCGAACCGCGAGTACACGCGGCAGTTCGTATTGGAGCGGGATGCGGAAACGGGCCGGAAGTTTGGTGTGGCGTATGCGGAGCCGTATCACTACATCGGGCCAGCCGCGGCGAGGGTGGATGAGTACGTGCGGCAGAACGCTGTGAAGCTGTGACCGACG
Organism: Paludibaculum sp.; assembly: GCA_036504135.1. GTDB lineage: Bacteria > Acidobacteriota > Terriglobia > Bryobacterales > Bryobacteraceae > Paludibaculum. Next base: position 888,020 of record DASXVP010000024.1, on the reverse strand, counting down.
GGCGGTGTCAGGAGTGACTCTGCCGCGGAGCCAGAAGGACCGCCGCGATCGCCAGGGCAACGAAGGTCATCTCCGTGACCATGAGATGAAGACCGATGCCCTTGGGCGGCACGAGTAGCCCCTTGCCGAGAGCGACGGCGACGGCGGAGGCGACCAGGAACAGGAAAAGCGTCCGCATGCGGGCAGTGCGGGCAGTGTAGATGGCGGTGGCCGCGGTGGTGAGGATAAGGAAAGCCCAGAGCACGGGCGCCGGGAAATCGGCACGGTTCTTGACGAAGTCCAGCGCGAAGGCGCAGTAGGTGACGGTAATGGCGGTTTGCCAGGAGAAGGCGCGGGAGAAGACCGCCAGGCTGAGGAGCACGGCGCCGATGATGGTGTAATCGAAGCGGACGGGCAGCAAGTCTTCGGCGGCGACTCCGATGGCGATGGCAACCGCGGCGAGGGCCAGTGAGGGGATCAGGGCGGGCGGAGTGGATTCTACAGGCAGGGGCGGAGCGAGATCGTTGCGGTGGCGCCAGGCGCAGTAGCCGTAGGACAAGCCGAGGAGAGCGCCAAAGGTGAACTCCATGGTCTTCCACCATTCAAAGGGGAAGTCCGGGGCGTGGACCCGGCCCCAGACGTGGATGGCCGCGCCGAGGCCAAACCCGATGCCACCGCCGAGCGCGCCCCAGAGGGCAAAGCGCCAGGGGAGGCGGGCTCCGGCGATCAACGAGAGCCAGGCGAGGAGGACGATGCCGCCGAGCAGCAGGCCGAACCAGATCTCCTCGCGAGGCTTGTCGAGGCGATTGGAGAAGTAGATCAGCTTGGGTTGATCGATGAGTTTCCAACCGGCCCACGTGGCGGCCACCATGAAGCTGAAAGCGGAGATGAGCTGTGCGGGCCGGTAGCGCTCGCGCGTGAGCGCGATGCCGATGGCGGCGCCTCCGAGGAGGCCCCAGGCTGCGCCCTTGAGCGTGAAGCCGGTGATGCCCCAGGCCCAGGATTCGGGCAGGGTGGCGATGTGGACGGTCTGGCCGTAGGTCTCCTGACCGCCGAAGCCGACGCCGACAGCGGCGAACGCAGCGACCAGGGCGGACTCCCTCTCACGGCTCAGGAGCAGACACAGAGCCAGGCCGATCATGGCGCCAGGAATCATCGCTCCGAGCGGGCCGCCGCGAATGTAGCCGCGGAGTCCCCAGCCGAGCGACATCGTGATGGCCGGAAAGAGGCACCACAGCCAGAGCCGAGGATGATTATCGCTCTGGATCACTGGTGTCCCAGCACGGGGTGGGGCTGATAGGGCTCAGCCAGCGCGCTGAGCTCAGATGGATCGAGCTGAATGGCGAGTGCGGCGATGGCATCGTCGAGGTGGTGCATCTTGCTGGCGCCGACAATGGGCGCGGTGACTCCGGGTTGATGGAGCAGCCAGGCCAGGGCGACCTGCGCGTTAGGAACGCCGCGGCGCGTGGCGATTTCGGTGACACGCTCGACGACGGTGAAGTCCGAGGGCTGGTAGTAGAGGCGGTGGGCGATGTCATCGGTTTTGGCGCGCGAGGTGGCGCCGAAGCCGGTGGCGGTGCGGTTGCCGGCGAGGAAGCCGCGGGCTAGCGGGCTCCATGGTATGACGGCGACACCCTGGTTGCGGCAGAAGGGGATCATCTCGCGCTCCTCCTCGCGATAGACGAGGTTGTAGTGGTTTTGCATGGAGACGAAGCGTGTGAGGCCGAGTTTATCGGCTATGTACTGCATCTGCGCGAACTGCCAGGCGTGCATGGACGATGCTCCGATGTAGAGCGCCTTGCCGGCGCGGACCACGTCGTGGAGGGCCTGGAGGGTCTCCTCGATGGGCGTCGAGTAATCGAATCGATGGATCTGGTAGAGATCGACGTGGTCCGTGCCGAGGCGGCGCAGGCTGGCATCGATGGAGTGCATGATGTGTTTGCGAGAGAGGCCGCATTGATTGGGATCGTCGCCCATGGCGTGGAAAACCTTGGTGGCGATGACGAAGCGATCGCGCGAGGCGGCGAAGTCTCTGAGGGCGCGGCCGAGGATCTCTTCGCTGACACCGAGGGAGTACATATCGGCGGTATCGAAGAAGTTGATGCCGAGCGAGAGAGCGCGCTGGATGAACGGGCGGCCCTCGTCCTCTTCGAGCACCCACTCGCGCCATTGCTTGGAGCCATAGGTCATGGCGCCGAGACAGATGCGGGAGACTTTCAGGCCGGTGGCGCCGAGGTTGACGTAGTTCATGGGCCTATTGTTGCGCGGATGGCGGCATGGTGGGGCGCTCGGAAGCTCCGAGGTTTCTCGGAGTTCGATGGCTGCTGGGGCGGCATACAATCGGTAGGTGCCTGAAGGACAACGCTCGATGCGGCGCCGCTCGTTTCTAAAGACAGTTCCGCCGGCTCTGTGGACCAGCGGCCTGGCGCTCGCGGGAGGTCCGGAGCAGGCATCGTTCCCGGCTGTCCCCGCGTTGGTGGAGGCGCACTTCCCGAGCCGGTTGTATCTGTTCGTGTGGCGCAATTGGGAGCTGGCCAATCTCGACCGGATGGCGCAGGTGGTGGGAGGCACGGCGCGGGAGTTGGAGGCGCTGGGCCGGGCAATGGGGCTGCCACCGAAAGCAAGGCTTTCGAACGACTACCTGAAGCGGATCTACATCACGGTCATTCGCCAGAATTGGCACGTGTTGCCCGAGGCGCAGATTCGGGAGCTACTGGGCTGGGACCGCGCGAAGTTCGAGTTCACGCTCAAAGAGGATGATTTCCTGGATGTGAAGCTGGGCCGCGTGAAGCCGGCGTGCGAGCCGTTGCGCTACCAGGCTCCGACGGCGGCGGAGAGGCGCCGAGCCGGTGAGATTCGGACGAATGTCGAACGCTGGTTTGGGCGGGAGTTGAGGCTGCCGGCGCAACCGCGATTCTCGTTTGTGGCGGAACTGTCTGCGTTGCCGCCTCCGTTGCCGGGCCTGGGCGGTGCGGTAGCGGACCCTGGCGAAATCGAACTGGGGCAGGGCTGGCGCTATGAGGTTACGGGCGGGGGGGCCGCTCTGACGAGCGCTGTCGAGCGGTTTCGAGACTATGTGACGAACGGCGGTGCGTCCTCGCGAGAGACCAGGACGTTCGGGATTGCGGTGGCGCGCGGTGGGGATCTGCGGCCGGGCGACTTCCGGGTTCAGGCGGAGGCCGGCGGTGTGCGGATCACGGCGCCGACGGAGCGCGCGGCGATTCGAGCGCTCTATCACCTGCGGGGTGCAATGGATCAGCGTCATCTGCCGGTGGTCCCGCGCGGCGAGGCAGTGTCGCGAGAGGTATGGTCGCCGCGATTCCTGTATTCGTACTTCGCCCTCTATGGCGACCCCCTGATGGAGGGCGATGCAGCCGGATTGCCGGACGGGTATCTGGACCGCGCGGCCGCGAGCGGTGTTGAGGGTGTGTGGGTGCAGGGTGTGCTGAACACGCTGGCGCCGTCGCCGGCGTTTCCGGAGTTTGGCAACGGCTGGGAAATCCGGCTGAAAAACCTGCGCGCGCTGGTGGCGCGGGCGGCGAAGTACGGAATGCGCGTGTTCCTGTATCTGAACGAGCCACGGGCCATGCCGGAAGCATTCTTTCGCGAGCGTGCGGAGATGCGGGGCGATGCGCGGCTGGGGCTCTACACGATGTGCACGTCTAACGAAACGGTGCGTGCATGGATCCGGGACAGCCTGGCGCTAGTGTTCCGCGAGGCGCCTGGGTTGGGCGGTGTTTTCACGATCACGATGTCGGAGAACCCGACGAACTGTTTCTCGCATGGCGGCGCCTGGGGCGACCGGAACCCTGTGGCGGCAGGGTGCCCACGTTGCTCGAAGAGGACCGGCGCGGAGGTGATCGCGGAGCTGATCGGGGCTATGCGGGACGGCATTCGCTCGGCCAGCGATACGGCCGAGATCATGAGCTATGACTGGGGCTGGGGCACACCGCTGGCGGAAGCGCTGATCCCGCGGCTCCCGAAAGACACCAGCGTCCTGAGTATCAGCGAATGGTCGCAACCGGTGAGCCGCGGGGGCGTGAAGACGGTGGTGGGCGAGTACTCGATGTCGGTTGTCGGGCCTGGTCCGCGCGCGGCGAAGAACTGGGCCCTGGCGCAGAAGGCCGGATTGAGAACTGTCGCCAAGACGCAGTTCAACAACACGTGGGAGATCTCGGCGGTGCCGTACATTCCCGTGCTGCCGCTGGTGCTGGATCACTGCGAGGGATTGGCGAAGGCCGGAGTGGGCGGCGTGATGGCGTCGTGGACGTGCGGCGGGTTCCCTTCTCCGAATCTCCAGGCGGCGGGCGCGTTTGCTTCAGAGCCCAGGCCGGCGCGCGAACTGATCCTGGGGGACGCGGCGGAGCGGATCTACGGCGCGGAAGGGGCAGCGAAGGCTCTGGAGGCGTGGGGACTTTTCAGCGAAGCGTTCCAGATGTTCCCCTATGGCGTGGCGATTTACATCCTACCCACGCAGCACGGTCCGGCGAACCTGTTGCGGATCAAACCGACGGGGCTGAAGCCGGGCATGATCCTCTTCCCTTACGATCAGTACCAGAGCTGGAAAGGGGCGTATCCGGCTGAAACAGTGCAGCGTCTGATGGCGCAGATGACCGCGAAGTGGAGCGCCGGAGTAGAGGTGCTGAAGCAGGCTGGGGCGCGCGCTCCAGCGGGCGGGCAGAAGGCGGCGCAGTTGGAGTTTGCCATCGCGCAGACCTGCCAGACGCACTTTGAGAGCACGGCGAATCAGATTGAGTTTTACCTTTTGCGGGATGAGCGGGCAGCGGCCGGCAAGGATCGGCGCCTGGAGATTCGCGGGCGGATGATCGCCCTGGCGGAGCGGGAACGTGAGTTGGGCCGCGCGCAGTTTCTGGTGGCGCGGCGGGAATCGCTGATCGGATATGAGGCGTCGAACCATTACTACTACACGCCGTGGGACCTGGTGGAGAAGATGCTGAACTGTGAGCAGGTGATCGCGGAGTTGAAGCGGAGTTGACGACGATGAAGTGCAAACACATACTTTCTCTTTTCGTGGTGGCGGCGGGCGCGTTCGGGCAAAACAGCACTACCGCCGGCAAGTTCGTCGTGGAGCATCCGACACTGTTGAACCTCGGGTTCGAGTGGGCGATCAGCGGGGATGCCAACCGCAACGCGACCGTCACGGTGGATTACCGCGCCGTCGGAGAGACGGCGTGGCGGCCAGCGCTGCCGCTATTACGGATTGGCGGAGAGCGGCTCTTCCGGCAGCGCGAGCACTTCGACTACACCGTGCCCAAGGGTTTCGCCGGCAGCATCCTCAACCTGCGGCCAGGCACGGAATACGATTGCCGATTCCAGATGAAAGACCCCGATGGGGTCATCGGGACGGCAGCGCAGATGGTGCAGGTGAAGACGCGTACGGAGCCGGTGTCCTATGCGGGCGGGCGCACATTGCATGTCTACCCGCCGGACTACAAAGGCGAGCGGATGGAGCCGAGCTTCAACAGCATTCTGGAGGCGTACTACGGCTCCGGGCTGGGCGACTGGAGCGTGATGTGGGAGCGGCGGGCACAGGCCGGAGACAACATCGTGCTGCACGCCGGGCTATACAAGACAGACCGGCTGAATTACGTGGATCCGATGATGACGCCGTTCGACGGCTCGATGTCGCTCACGTTGAAGGGCACGAAGGAGAAGCCGATCACGATCAAGGCGGCGGGAGACGGCGAGGTGGTGCTCGATGGCGCGGGCAACCACCGGCTCTTCGATGTGATGGCCTCGGCGTATCACATCTTCGAGGGATTGACCATCCGCAACACCGACGTTGGCATCTTCGCCGGGCAGAAGGAAGTGTTGGGCGCGGTGGGGCTGACTGTGAAGAACTGCCGGTTTGAAGGCGTGGGCTTTGGCGTGTGGACCGAGTATGCGGGCTCCAGCGATTTCTACATAGCGGACAATCTCTTCCTGGGGCGCGACGATCGCTTCCGGCTGATCGGCTGGACTGGCCCGCTCTGGGCGAGCGCTGGGCCCTACGCGTCACATCTGTTGACCAGCTACTACGCCATCAAGGTGTACGGTCCGGGGCACGTGATTGCGCGCAATGCGATTGCATATTTCCATGACGCCATTGGAATCTCCACTTACGGAACGCCGGAAAAGGATCCTGAGCGGCAGGCCTCATCCATCGACATCTACGGCAACGACATGCATATGTCGAACGACGATTTCATCGAGACTGACGGCGGAGTGCATAACATCCGTGTGTTTGAGAATCGCGGCGTGAATGCGGCCCATGGCGGCTACAGCTCCCAGCCCGTATTCGGCGGGCCGGTGTACTTTGTGCGGAACCTGCTGTACCACGTGCCCTCCGGCGTCTCGTTCAAGTTCTCGGCCAAGCCAGCGGGACTCCTCGTATATCACAACACGTTGATCGGCGAGCAGACCGTGCGTGACCCGTACTCGAACACCCACTTCCGCAACAACCTCTTTCTGGGGCGGGACACGCCGGACCGCGGCATCATGGCCTGGGCCAACGCGACGGGAGCGTACAGCTCGGATTACAACGGCTACCGGCCGAACAAGGGTGTGACCGCGCAGTATCTGTGGCTGGCGCCGGCGGCCGGCCAGACCGCGTACGAGGCGAAACGCGAGGATTGGAAGAGCTTCTCAACGCTGGCTGATCTCCGCGCGGCGACGGGGCAGGAGACGCACGGCGTGGAAGTGGACTTCGACATCTTCCAGCGGATGACGCCGCCGGACCCGGCGAAACGGCATGCGGTGTATCACGCCATGGACTTGAACTTCCAACTGAAGGCAGGGAGCAAGGCCGTGGACGCGGGAGTTGTGATCCCCACGGTGAACGACGGCTTCGTGGGGCGCGCGCCGGATCTCGGCGCGCTGGAACTCGGCGCGCCGATACCAAAGTACGGCCCGAACTGGCTCACGTGGCAACCGTTTTACCGGTGATCAATGGGCCGGACCGCGCCCCTGGGAACTACAGCTTGAGAGCGTCAAAGAGATCTACGCACAGGCTCAGAGCGCTGTCCGGGCGGAAGAGAGCCTGCTTTTGAATCTTGTGGGCGGAGAGCACATCCTTCACCGCCTTACCCACATCAAAGTTCTTCTTCGCCGGATCGACCATCTTCTCGTTGGTGAGATGGATGAGATAGGAATCGCCCTGGCGCGCCTCGGCGATCCACTCGATGGTATCGGCATCGGGATTGGTATTCTCGCCGTTGGCCGAGATGACGTAGTGATCGGCCGTGATGCGCTGCAGGAAATCCAACGTCATGTCGCGGTTGCTGCCGTGATGGGGCATCTTGAGAACATCAAAATGCACCTTACCCTTCTTGGGATTGTTGATGAAGCCGGCGCTGGTGAGCCCTGCCAGAATATCGTCGCCACGGGCGTCGCCGGTCAGCAGCATTGTCTTGCCGCCGAACTCCGCGACGACAACGATGCTGGAGAGGTTGGCAACAGAGTTGTCGGTAAAGGCAGCCACCTTGGCATCGGACGGATGTTTGGCAACGTCCTTCTCCCATTCGTCATTCAGCGCGGTGAGGCGCTTCAGACTGGGAGAAATGACGTGGAGTTTCAGATCGTCGGCCAGTGGCACTGTCACGGGCTTGGTCTGGGTCATAACGAGACCCTTGAAGCCGGCGTTGACCAGAATCTTCAGCCCCAGAGCTTTGGATCGCAGATCGCGCCCCTGCCCCACTGACGCCAGGATGGCGGCCGAGTGGCGTCCGCGTTCTCCCGAGCTAAAAGCCGCCGAGGCGACCTTGCCCGCGGCCACGCCCGCGCTCAACGACGCCAGTTTTGATTTCAGCTCCTGGGGACCATTGCCGACGATGTCATCGAAGCTGTTGAACCAGAGCGTGCCGATCCGGTAGGGGACCGCCGGCTGTGCATCCTCCAGCGCGGTGAAAAGGCCGAGAACACCATTGATGTGATCGTCGTCAATGTGGCTCACCATCACCATCTCAATCGTCAGGGCCTCGCCCTTGGGCACGGCGTGACTCTTGCGGAGTTGCGCCAGCCGTTTCGAGAGAGAGCCCTCCCATATTCCGTCCGGCCCACCGTCAATGACGATGTGACGAACCTCCGAGGCGGACTTGCCCCAACTGAGAACCAGGCAATCGCCTTTTTGCGCCTGAAGCGCCTCCAGTGAAAAGATCACGACGGTTCCTCCTTAATCTGACTGTTCAAACGGACTGCAGAGCCCGCAAAATATCCAACAACCCCGCGCCCTGGAACGACCGTTCCCGCTCCAGGTCAGTGGCTGTCCGGCAAAGAATCTCCTTGATCCGGCGCGGCTGGCCGATCAACTCCCGATGCCGCGCCATGAGCAGCGCGGCTGCGCCACTGACATGAGGCGCTGCCATGCTGGTGCCATCCAGGACGGCAGTCTTGTTGCCGGGGATGGTGGAGACAATCTTTTCGCCCGGGGCCAAAAGGTCCGGCTTGCGGCGCCCGTCACCGGTTGGACCGCGGCTGGAAAAGTACGACACGCCGTATTTGTGGGGCATTTGCCGGTGGGTGGAGCCTACCGTGATGACGTCCTCGGCGTTGCCCGGATCGGTGATGGAGATGTCGTTGTAGTTGCCGAACCCGTCGACATCATCGGTGCGGTATCCGCGATTGCCGGCGGCTGCCACTACGACGATGCCCGCGCCCGCGAGGCGCGCGCACTCTTCGCAAACCGGCGTGGCGCCGCAGGCGTAGCTATCGGCCGAATGTTTGAGCGAGAAGCTCATGTTCACGCCATGAATGGTGACGGTGTCGCGATTGGCGTTCAGGTGCCGGATGAATTGCAGCGCCGCCAGAATCGAGAACTCGTCGCCCGCGCCGTCCTTGTCGAAGACGCGCAGATCGTACAACTGCAGGTCCGGGCAGATGCCGGTGACCTCGGGAGGCGCGGGGATGCCGTCCACCGGTTCCGCGGCGTCAGCTTTCGGCGGCCGCCGCCCGTCAGCGGCGATGATCCCGGCGACGTGCGTGCCGTGCTGATTCTCCGGAGACCGATAAGCGCCGGCTGCATGGTCCACCCGCAGCACTCTTTCCAGCAGGTCCCATTCAAAAAAGCGTCCGGACGCAAGGCGAGATTGCAGGTCCTGCCGGATCGGGCTCCATTGCTCCGGTGTCAACCCGGCCTCGCTCAACGTCTTCGCCACAGCCTTGTCGTCTTCGAAGCTCGAGTACAGCAAGTCCTTCAGGCGCGTGAAATCATAGGTGCGCTCGATTCGGCTGGCGGCAGCATCACCGTTTCCGCCGAAGGCCTTGTGCGTTGCATCGATTCCGCTATCGACAACAGCCCACCGCAGCCCGTCACAGGAAATATTGAAGAGCTGGATGGCCGCATCCGCTTTGACCGTCTGCCTGGACCGGTAGATTGCAGAAGCAGCTTCGCGATTGAGGAACACGCGCCAGAGCGGCGCCTGCCCGGGAGCGGGCAGCCTCCTATCCAGTTCCTTCCACAGCCCGGCGAGATCCAGGCTGGCAAAAAGCTTCTCCAGATTCTTAATGAGCTTGACGAAGTAGGCGCGCCGGTCTGCCGCCGATTTGGGGATCGCCTTGCCCAGGAGAAGAGCCCCCGCGATCCGCACCATGTGCAGGAGACTCTCGCTGTACGCGCCGCCATCCGAGCCCTTCCGCCGGACCTCGGCCGGATTCATGAGCAGAGGTTCAATCTGCGACTGCTCCTTGAGCAGCAGCGGAATCTGGTACAGAACCTTTTTGGGGTCGGCGCCCAGTTCGCGCATCCACCACACGGACACGGGCAGCACAGCCAGGATGAGCTGCTCCAGCGTCAGCACGGCCATGGCATGAGTCTGGTTATAGATGACGGGAGGAGAAGCGGCCCCAGCGACCCGGGCCAGGCTGATCCGGAGCGCCAACACCAACTGTTCCACGGTGCTGTCGCGATCCGGCGTGAACATCAACTCCTGAGCTTTACCGGGTGCCGAAGCATAGCGCAGCCAGACATCCGGCGTTACCGGCGTGTCCTGGGTGAAGCGCTGCCCTTTGACGAGGTCCGGGCGGAGGTAGATAATCTCCGATGCCTCTTTCGGAGACATGGTACGGGCGGGCGATGAGCGTTTCCTGGTAGCCACGATGTTAGAATAGTGTGCCCGAAGGGCCCGTCCGTTTCAATGCTTAATGAAGAAATGCTGCGGCCCGCTACCGGCTAATCGCCGGGCGGCGTTTTCCGTGGCCGGTTGCGGCCTCATACGCGTGGGCAAGCTGCAGGACGCTCCATTCATCCTGGTGGCGGCCAACGATCTGAAGACCGACTGGCAGTCCCTCCGACGTGAACCCGGCCGGCACCGAAATGGCCGGGTTGCCGAGCGCGGAGATGTAGTAGCAAGCCTTCATCCAGTCGATGTAAGTGGACATCCTCACGCCCGCGATCTCCGTGGGGTAGGCCTGCGTCACCGCAAACGGCGGCACCTGCGTTACCGGCAAGACAAAGTACTCGTACTTCTGGAAAAATAGCCGCGCCCGCTCATACGCCTGCGTGCGCAACATCTCCGCCCGTGCCAGTTCCCTGCCCGTGATGCGCGCGCCGCGCTCCACCTCCCAGATCACCGTATCCTTTACCAGGTCCCGATGCTGGGCCACCAAGTCCGCATAGGACGCCTCGAACGTCCACCCGCGCAACATTTTGAATGCCTCGTCAATTCCGGAGAAATCCGGCTCTGCCTCCTCCACCACACACCCCAACTCCTGGAATACTCTCTTCTGCTCGTCCACCACCGCCCTGATCTCAGGATGGAAGGGAACCCCGCCCAGGTCGGTAAACCAGCCAACACGGGCGCCGCGGAAGCTGCGCTCCAACGGCTCGGCGAACCGCGCGCCAGGCTCCGAAATTGCGATGGGCGAGCGCGCATCGGGCCCGGCAATCGCCGCCAGGAAATACGCGGTATCGGCCACAGTCCGTCCCATCGGGCCGTCTACGCTCAGGGTGGACCAGGCATTCCACTTTGACAGCCTGGGCACTCGTCCCGGAGCTGTGCGCAGCCCCACCACGTTGCAGTAGGCGGCGGGATTCCGCAAAGACCCGCCCATGTCGCTTCCGTCGGCCAGCGCCACCATCCCGCAGGCCAGGGCCACCGCCGCCCCGCCGCTGGATCCGCCGCACGTCTTCGAGACATCATACGGATTCAGCGTGCGTCCAAATATCTCGTTGAAGGTGTGCGAGCCCGCGCCAAACTCCGGTGTATTTGTCTTCCCCAGAGTCACGGCTCCTGCCTGTCGCATCCGCTCCACAATCAGCTCGTCGCTTTCAGGGACGTGGTCTTTGTAGATTCGCGATCCGTAGGTGGTGCGAATACCGCGGGTATCGTTCAGATCCTTGTGCGCCACCGGTAAGCCGTGCAGCAACCCCAACGGGCCGCCTCTCGCCATCGCCTCATCGGCCGCCTTCGCCTGCTCCATCGCGCGGTCCGCCACCACTGTCACAATCGCGTTGACCTTTGGATTCAGACGCTCAATCTGCTGGAGGCACGCGGCGAGCACCTCGCGCGACGAGACGCGCTTCGTCCGCAGCATCCGTGCCAGTTCCACCGCCGGCAGAAAGCACAGATCGTCGCCCTGGCTCATCGGTTGCCCTCCCACTTCACACTGCCCCGCCGCTCGCATGATCCCGCTATTATGCGGCACGCGGAAACTCCTTCGCCAGATTAGCATTGCAGATAATCAGGTCTTATGCTATAGATTCTGGTGGAGGTTGCCTGCATGGGCCCTGCCTTCGTCGTAGCACGTGAAGATCTGCCGGATCTGGTCCCGCTGCTGCAGCAAAGCGGCTACCAGGTGATTGCACCCACTCTCCGGCAGGGCGCAATTGCATACGCTCCCGTTCAATCGTTTGACGAGCTGCCCGCCGGTTGGACCATGGAACAGGATGCAGGCCGGGCGCGCCTCACGCGCAGGCCGGACGGCATGGTGTTTGGTCATGCCGTGGGCGCGCAGAGTTGGAAGCGCTGGCTGCGTCCACCGGCGCAGACGCTCTTCACGGCTTTCCGCGAGAATGGCCGGACCCACATCAGGCCCAATGACACCGCGCCGCCCAAGCTGGCGCTTTTCGGCGTAAGGCCCTGTGACCTTCATGCCTTGGCGGCCCTGGACCGGGTCTTTCTGGACGCTGCGATTCCCGACGGACCCTACGCCGCCGTGCGAGCCAGCACGGTGGTGATTGCCGTCAACTGCGGGACCCCGGCCGATACGTGCTTCTGCACATCGATGGAGACCGGGCCGGCTGTCACGCGCCAGGCCGAGGTGAAGTACGACCTCCTTCTGACAGAGCTCACCGACGGCGCCCACCGGTTTATGGTGCTGGCGGGGAGCGATCTGGGCCGGACCCTGCTGGCCGGCCTGAAAACGGCCCCTGCCACCGAAGAGGATGAGGCGGCCGCACGCGTATTGATCCGCACGGCGCAGAAGGGCATGGCGCGACGCATGGAGGCGCGCACGGCCCAGTTGGTCCTGCTGGGCGATGCAGTGGACAGCCGCCAGTGGCAGGCAGTGGGCGCCCGCTGCCTGGCGTGTACGAACTGCACGATGGTTTGCCCCACGTGCTTCTGTACCAGCCTGGAGGATGGCTCTAGCGTGGACGGCGCAACGGCGTGGCGCAAGCGCGTGTCGGATTCCTGCTTTACCCAGAGCTTCTCTTACATTCATGGCGGCAGTGTCCGTGCCACCATTCCGGCGCGCTACCGGCAATGGATGATGCACAAGCTGGCAACCTATCGCGAACAGTTCCAGGTTCAGGGCTGCACTGGTTGCGGCCGCTGCATCGCCTGGTGCCCGGTGGGGATCGACATAACCGAAGTGGCGCGGGCGCTGATTGCGGAATCGGCCCGCGCCGAGGAGGCTCGATGAAGACCGAAACACTGGAGGCCGTGCTGAAGACTCATCCTTTCCTCGGCGGCCTGGCGGAACACCACCTGCATTCTCTCGTCTCGTGCGCGAAGAACGTTCGGTTCGAAGACGGTGATTATCTCAGCCGCGAGGGCGAGCAGGCTGATGTCTTTTACCTGATCCGCGAAGGCGAGGTGGCAGTGGAGATCCGGCTGCCGGAGAAGGGCGGGATTCGGGTGGACACTCTGGGCGCCGACGACATTTTAGGCTGGTCCTGGATCATAGCGCCCTACGTCTGGCACTACGACACACGCGCGGTGGGCGTGGTCCGCGCCCTGGTGCTGGACGCCAAGTGTCTTCGCAACAAGAGCGAGGCGGATCACGATCTTGGCTATGAGTTGCTGAAGCGCTTCGCACCCCTCATCGAGCAGCGGCTTTCGAGCACTCGCATGCAACTGCTCGACGTCTACGGGCGGGGCGCATCATGACGGCCCCCGATTCCTTCCTGCCCATACCGGCGCTGATCCGCTCGGTGACGCGTGAGACACAGGACACTTTCACGCTAGAGGTCTGCCCCGAACGGCAAAGCGCGTTTGACGCCTTCGAACCCGGCCAGTTCAGCATGATCTACGTTTTTGGCGTGGCTGAGTTGCCCATTTCCATCAGCGGCGACCCCGCCAAACAGAACTCGCTCACCTATACGGTACGCGGCGTGGGTAAGGCCACCAATGCGCTGGTCAACTCGGGCCGCAACGATTGGATCGGCGTCAGGGGCCCATTCGGGCGGGGCTGGCCGATGAAGGAGGCCGAGGGGAAAGACGTGCTGGTGGTGGCCGGCGGCATCGGGTTGGCGCCGTTGCGGCCGGCTATCTACCACATGCTGGCGCACCGCGAACTCTACGGCCGCATCACGGTCCTGTATGGCGCCCGCAGCCCGCGCGATCTGCTATTTCGCAAGGAACTACAGCGCTGGCGCAAGGCGCCCCGAATCCAGGTGCTCACCACTGTGGATTATGGCGGGGTCAGCTACCGCGGGCACGTCGGCGTGGTCACGACTCTGTTTAGGCGGCTGCGCCTCGATCCCGCAATGACGATCGCCCTTGCCTGCGGCCCGGAGATCATGCTCCGCTACGTGACGATGGATCTGGAATCCCGCGGTCTCACCCAGGACGATATCTATATTTCGATGGAGCGCAACATGAAGTGCGGCACCGGCCTGTGCGGACACTGCCAGTTTGCCTCCGCCTTTGTATGCAAGGATGGACCGGTCTTCCCGTTCCGCTCCGTGGCCAAGTGGATCCACAAGTATGAAGTCTAAAGGCAAACCGAAGGTCGCCGTATTCAAGTTGGCGTCGTGCGACGGATGCCAGTTGAGCCTTCTCGACGCGGAGGATGAACTGCTGGCCGTTGCCGGTGCGGTGGAGATTGCCTACTTCCCGGAGGCCACCAGCACCATGCTGCGCGGCCCTTACGATATCGGGCTGGTGGAGGGCTCCGTCACCACCCACCACGATGCCGAGCGGATTCATCAGATTCGCAGGCAGTGCCACACGCTGATCACCATCGGCGCGTGCGCCACCTCTGGCGGGATTCAGGCGCTGCGCAACTGGGCTGATTCGGGCGAGATGGTGGCGCACGTCTACGCGTCGCCAGGGCACATCAGTACGCTGAAGATGTCCACCCCGGTGGCCGAGCACGTCCCTGTCGATTTCGAACTGCGAGGCTGCCCCATCAATAAGGAGCAGTTGCTGGAGTGCATCTCGGCGCTGCTGGCCGGGCGGAAGCCGAACATCCCCACCTACAGCGTCTGCCTGGAGTGCAAGCGGCGCGACACCGTATGCGTGATGGTGGCACGCGGCGTGCCCTGCCTGGGCCCCGTGACGTGCGCCGGCTGCGGCGGAATCTGCCCCGCCATGGGCCGTGGCTGCTACGGCTGCTTCGGCCCCATGGAGACGCCCAACACCGCGGCGCTGGCTGCGCAGTACAAGGCAATGGGGCAGAGCCGGGAGGAGATCATCCACGCCTTCCGCAGCTACAACGCATGGTCCTGGCAGTTCCGCAAAGCCGGCGAGGAGGCGGAGCACGGATGAACAAGGTGCGAACCATCAAGGTGGATATGCTGACCCGCGTGGAAGGCGAGGGCTCAGTGTACGTCCGGTTTCGGGGCGACAAGGTGGCCGAGGTGAAGCTCAAGATCTTCGAGCCGCCGCGTCTGTTTGAGGCCTTTCTGCGCGGACGGCACTTCCGCGAAGTCCCGGACATCGTGGCCCGCATCTGCGGCATCTGCCCCGTGGCCTACCAGATGAGCGCGGTGCACGCCCTGGAGAGCATCCTGGGCGTTCATCCCCCGCCGGCCGTTCGCGCGTTGCGCAGACTGCTGTACTGCGGAGAGTGGATTGAGAGCCACGCCCTGCACGTCTATCTCCTGCACGCGCCCGATTTCCTTGGCTACCCCGACGCGCTCACCATGGCACACCATCATGGGCCGGCCGTTAAGGCGGGCCTCGCACTGAAGAAGACTGGCAATCAACTGGTGATCGCGCTGGGCGGCAGAGAGATCCATCCCGTCGGCGCCCGCGTGGGCGGGTTTTATCGAATGCCGGCCAGCAATGAACTCGCACAATTGCTGCCGGCATTGCGTGAGGCCCGCGAATTGGCGCTGGGGATGGTGGAGTTAGTGCGTACACTGGAGTTTCCGGCGTTTGAACGCGATTACGAGTTCGTAGCCTTGCGACATCCGGCCGAATACGCGATGAACGAGGGGCGCGTGGTTTCGAGCCAGGGAATCGACGTCGCGCCCGAGCTGTACGGCGAGCACTTCTTTGAGAAGCACATCGGCTACTCGAACGCGCTGCACTCCGGAATCAAGGGGCGCGGTTCCTATCTGGTGGGCCCGCTGGCTCGGTTTAACCTGAACTTCGATCGCTTGCCGGCATACGTGCAGCAACTGGCGCGAGAGAGCGGAGTGGAGCCGCCTTGCCGGAACCCCTTCAAGAGCATCATCGTGCGGGCCATCGAGACGCTAGTGGCGGTGGAGGAGGCGACGCGGATCATCGAGGAATACGAGCCGCCGCCAGAAGATCCGATGCGTCTGGGCGGCCAGGAGCCCGCCCCGCGCGCCGGAGTGGGCCACGCCTGCACGGAAGCGCCGCGCGGGATTCTGTACCACCGCTATGAACTCGACGCTCACGGACTGGTTGTCTCGGCCCGCATCGTGCCGCCCACCGCGCAGAATCAGAAGGGCATTGAAGAGGATCTCTGGGGCGTCGCCGAACAGTCCGCCAACCTGAACGAGGAGCGGTTGCGGCTGCTCTGTGAGCAATCCATTCGCAACTACGACCCTTGTATCTCCTGCGCCACGCACTTCCTGAGGCTGGACGTCCGGCGGTCGTGATCAGCGCACCCGTCAGGTGACAAGCGTCAGCTCCGAATCATGACATGCGGCACTGGTCCCGACTCCGGGTTCGGCACACGCTGGGTTCATGAAGGTCGCGGAGCTCTGACTCGCGGTCTGGCTGGTGCCGCGGATGCCCCTGGAACTGGGCGGAGCGAGGGAACGCGCATGAGCATCCGCCTGTTCATCGCGGAGTATCAGGCGATGGTGCTGGGCGCGCCGGCATCCGCGCCCGCCGGGGCGATCCGGATGTCCAGCGCGTCGGGCACGGCAAATCGCATTGAAGCCGCGCGCTTGGCCTGCCAGAAGGGGTGGCTCTGGAATTTGATGTCACCCGAACTAGGCAGCAGGCGCCGCACTGTGGGATGTTAGTCGGGGGGCCACTGCCCATGATCCTCGCACCGAGCGGCTACGCGCGGTGAAATTGGGAATTGAGTAGACCGTCCCCGAATTAACATGGTCCCTTTCGCTCTTACGATCTTCCTCTCTGCTTTCCTGCTGTTTCAGATCCAGCCCATCGCGGCCAAGATGATCCTGCCGTGGTTCGGCGGCGGCGCGTCCGTTTGGAGCGCCTGCATGGTCTTTTTCCAAATGGCGCTGCTGCTGGGTTACCTCTACGCCCACTGGTTACACGAGAAACTGACCGCGCGGCGGCAGGCCATCGTCCACTCCTCCCTGCTGCTGCTCAGCCTGATAGCGCTGCCGATCGGCGCCAATCCGTCCTGGAAGGGCGTCAGCATGGCGCAACCGGCCCTAGGCGTCGTTGGCGTGCTGGCGCTGATGGTGGGGCTGCCCTATCTTCTGCTCTCCACCACTGGTCCTCTGCTCCAGGCCTGGTACGGCCGCACCCATGTGGGCGCCATGCCCTACCGGCTCTACGCGCTCTCCAACGTCGCATCCATGCTGGCCCTAGTCAGCTATCCAATCATTGTTGAGCCGCACTGGACGGTGCGCTGGCAGGGTTGGATCTGGTCCGCCGGCTATGTCGTCTTCGCCTCGGTCTGCGCCTGGACGGCGTGGCGATCCGCGCGCGGCCAGACGGTCACGGTGGCTGCGCAAGCGGACGTGGAAGAACGGCCCGGCTGGAAGATCAGTCTGCTCTGGATCGCGCTGGCTGCCTGCGCGTCCATCCTGTTGCTGGCCATCACTCGTCACGTCACCCAGGACGTCGCCCCTGTGCCGTTCCTCTGGTTGCTGCCACTGAGCCTGTACCTGCTGAGCTTCATCGTCTGCTTCGAGGCGCCGCGGCTCTACTACCGGCCGTTCTTCCTCACCGCACTGCCGGTGGCACTCGGCGCGATCGGCTGGATTCTGGACGACGGCGGCGGTTCCATTGAGATGCTGGTGGCCGCTCTCTCTGGCGCGCTGTTTGTTGTCTGCATGGTGTGCCACGGCGAAATGGTGCGGCGCAAGCCTGGTGCGCGCCATTTGACCAAGTTCTATCTCATGATGTCCGTGGGCGGCGCCCTCGGCGGCCTGTTCGTGGGCCTGCTGGCTCCGATGATCTTCAACGCCTACCTGGAGTTCCCCATTGGTCTCGCGCTGTGCGCCGCGCTCTGGCTCGTCGTTCTCTGGAGCGAACTCCGGCCTTGGCTTCGCCTCGCCGCCCTGGCCCTGGTCGTCCCCTACTGCGTCTGGCTCTGGCAGATCGGCGCGTATTACATCGAGGACTACCATAAGGTGGTCCGGAACTTTTACAGCCAGTTGCGCGTGGAAGAGTATCAGGACAAGAAGGTGGGGCCGATGCGCTCCCTCCTGCACGGCCGGATCTACCACGGCGAGCAGGGCATGTCCGACGCCTGGCGCCGCAAGCCCACAGCCTATTACTGCCCGGACTCCGGCGTCGGCCGCTCATTACTGGCTAGCCAGGGCCGGGGCGCCCGCAGGATCGGCGTCGTCGGCCTGGGTTGCGGGACTCTCGCCGCCTACGGACAGAAGGGCGACACCATGCGGATCTATGAGATCAATCCACAGATGGTGGACCTCGCTCGAACGGAGTTCACCTATCTCAGCGATTCCGCCGCCAGCATCGAGATGGTCATGGGCGATGGACGCCTGATGCTGGAGCGCGACGGCCGCCAGGACTTCGACGTTCTGGCTCTGGATGCCTTCTCCGGCGACTCCATCCCCACGCATCTGGTGACACTGGAGGCCATCGGCTCCTACCTCCGTCAGGTTAAGCCCGGCGGCATCCTCGCCGTGCACATCACCAACTCGCACCTGGACCTGGAGCCCGTCATAGCCGCCGCCGCGGCCCACTACGGCCTCACGGCGCTCCTCTACCGCTATAAACCGCCAGAGGACGATCTGGTCTGCCGCCGTTCCAACTGGGCGCTGCTGATGACCAAGGAAGCCGCGGCGCACCTGCCGCCCGCGTTGGCAGGCGGTGAAGTCATGCTGCCCAAGCCAGGATTCCGTCCGTGGACGGACGACTATTCGAATCTGTTCCAGATCCTGAAATAGCGGCCACCCAATCCGAGGGAGAGCGCCTCAGCTCTCCTTCAGTTCAATGATCGTCGCGCCCGTGCCACCCTCCGACGGCCCGCCCGCATAGAACTTCTCCACATGCGGGTGCGCCTTGCACAGGTCGTGCACCATCCGCCGCAGCACCCCCATGCCGTGCCCATGCACCACGCGCACGCGCATCACGCCGGCCATATACGCGGAATCCAGGAACCGGTCCACCTCTTCCAGCGCCTCTTCCGCATGCTTCCCGATCAGGTTGATCTCCCGCGTCAGCGTGTCCCACCGCGGCCCCGCCGTGAACGTCACGCCCTTGGGCAGCATCGTACTCTGCGGTCCTGCGTCCGGCAACACCTCGGTCACCTCGCTCATCGGGACCTGCATCTTCAGGAACCCCACCTCGACGTCGAGCATCCCGTTCGCCAGTATCTTCCGAACCCGCGCCGGACCGCTCACGTCGCGCAGCCGCACGCGCCCGCCCTCTTTGATCTGATCCTTCGGCGCCTGCTTCTTCGGCGTGTCCCGCTGGCCCAGCGTCTCCACGGACTCCTGAAACTCGCGCTTCGTCCTGGCGACCTGCCGCAGCACTTTCTCCGCCACCTTGCGCTGCTCCGGCGCCGAGAGCGCGCTCTCAATCGCCTCGCGCGCCTGCTGTTCAAATCGCTTCTGCGCCTCCGCCGCGCCGTCTTCAAACTCGCGCTGGCGCCGCTTCTCGCGCTTGTCCATCTCCACCAGCAACTGCCGCTCGCGCTCCTCCAACTCGCCTTTCTGCCGCCGCAACTCCATCGCCTCGGCCGACGCTTCGCTAATCTTGCTCTCCAGCTGATTCAGGAACTGCGCGATGTCACGCTCGGTGGAGGACATCGCACCGCGCGCCCGCTCAATCAATCGCTGCGGCAACCCCAGCCGCGTCGCAATATCCAACCCGGCCGACTTCCCCGGAGCGCCAGTCCGCAGCAGGTACGTCGGCTCCAGCGTCTCCTCGTTGAATCCCATCGACGCATTCAGCACGCCCGGCGTGTTCGCGCCATATACCTTCAAGGCCAGCAGGTGCGTAGACGCCAACGTGAACGCGCCGTGCTGCCGGAACTCATCCAGGATCGCCACGCCCAGCGCGCCGCCCTCTTCCGGATCAGTGGCGCGCCCCAGTTCGTCCAGCAGCACCAGCGCGCCGGACGTTGCCGCCTCCACCATCTCCTTGATCCGCGCCACATGCGCGCCAAAACTCGAGAGGCTCTGCTCGATGCTCTGGTTGTCGCCGATATCGGCCAGCACATCGTCGAACAGCGGAAACTCCGCCTCCTCCGCCGGTACCGGCAAGCCGCTCTGAGCCATCAGCGCCAGCAGCCCCACCGTCTTCATCGCCACCGTCTTGCCGCCCGTGTTCGGACCGCTGATCAGCAGCGTGCGCTTCGATTCGTCCAGTTCAAACGAAACCGGCACCACACGCTTTTGCTGCCGCCGCAGCACGTCTTCCAGCAGCGGATGGCGCGCCCCGTTCAACATCAGCCGCGGACTCTCCTCCGGCGAAAACCGCGGAATCACACACCGGAAGTCCTCCGCAAACCGCGCCTTGGCAAAGATCAGGTCCAGCGCCGCCAGCGCTCGCGCCGCCGCCCGGATCTCCGGCGCATGCTCCCGTAGCCGGTCCGTCATGTCGCGCAGAATGCGGTACGTCTCGCGGATCTCTTCCTCTTGCAGCCGCACCAGATCATTATTGAGATCGATGGTCTCCATCGGCTCCAGAAACAACGTCTGGCCGCTGCTGCTCGCCGCGTGAACCACGCCGGGCAGCTTGCGCTTGGCGCCCGGCACAATCGGAACCACAAACCGGTCGTTGCGGATCGCGACAAACTCTTCCTGCAACAACCCGTCATCGCGGTGCGCTTTCAGAAACCGCTCCAGCGAATCCGTGATATCGTGCCGCTGCCGCTCCATGTCCCGCCGGATCCGCCGCAGCGCCACGCTGGCGTCGTCAGAGAGCGACCCATCCGGCAGGATCTTGCCCGAAATCTCCCGCAGCGCCTGCCGGAAATCGCCGATTTCGGCGGCCAGCAAGGTGAGCTTCGGAAACTGCGCCCCGCGCCCTGCCAGAGCCTGCCGCACCTCGGTGGCCCGTTCCAGCACCGTAGCCAGCGCGCTGATCTCCAACCCCTCCAGCACCGTACCGTCAATCCGCAGCTTCGCCGCCGCCTCGCTCACATCCGGCAGCCCCTCAAACTTCAGCCGCACCGGAATGTCCCCGCCGCGCGTGGGAGGCCGCGATGCGTCGTTCAGATAGGCGATCGCCTCCGCCGCCTCCGCCAGTTCGGATTCCAGCCGTCCCCGCTCCAGCCGCGGATGCACCATCGCCAGCAGCTTCCGCCCCGCCGTGCTCGCCACATAGCGGCCCACCAGCGCGCGCAGCCGTTCGTATTCCAACAGTTCCAGGCTCTCTTGATTCATCGCCTCAACCGCAGACCCTTCTCGATCACCGGCGGAGTGCCCGGCGCCATCTTCAACTCATGCATCCGGTCCAGCGGCACCCACGCCGCCCCCGCCACGTCGCTTGCCGCCGCCAACTCGCCGCTCACGTACTCGCACAGGTAGTCCACAATTACGTAGTGGTACTCGGTCCGCCCCTCGGCGTCCGGCATGATCCGCTCAAACAACGCGGCCACCTCCACCGGCTTGATCGTCAGCCCCGTCTCCTCCAGAATCTCCCGCCGCACTGCGCACTCTAGCCTCTCCCCCACCTCCACCATGCCGCCCGGCAGAGTCCACCAGCCCTTCAAGGGCTCCTGACCACGCTCAATCAGCAGTACCTCATCCCCGCGAAACACCACCGCGCCCACACCCAGCATCGGTCTCACCGGATACCGCCGGCTCTCCGTGCCCTGGCCGCTCACTGTGTGGAGCTCCAGCCCTTGACGTCCAACCTGATGTGCAGTAACACGCCCCGCGTCGTCATGTACAGCCCCTGCAAATCCCCGTCGCCAAACACCAGATTCGAGGGCTTTTCCGCGAGCTCGATCATATGAATGAACTGCCCGCCCGGCGAGTAGATCGCAACGCCCCGGCAAGCCACATAGATGTTGCCCTTCTCATCCGTCTTGAGCCCGTCCGGCACGCCGTCGATGCCTGTGATCAGCACCCGCTCATTCGAGGCCGTGCCGCTTCTGTCCAAGTCGTACACACGGATCACCCGCTCATCCGACCCGGCCACGTACAGCAGCCGTCCATTCGGGGAAAGCGCGATCCCGTTCGGCCGCTTGTCACTCCGCGCAATCACGCTCAGCTCGCCCTTCGAGGTAATCCGGAATACCCCGTAGAATGGCAGTTCCTTGGTGTCGTCTTGCTTTCCAAACGCCGGATCCGTGAAGTAGATGTTGCCGTCCTTGCGCACCACCACGTCGTTCGGCGCATTGAGCCGTTTGCCCTCAAACCGCTCCGCCAGCACCTCCACCTCGCCCTTCGCATTGCGCCGCGTCACGCGCCGGCTGTCGCCTTCACAAGTGATCACGCGGCCCTTGTCGTCGATGGCGTTGCCGTTGCCGCCGCCGGTCCCCTCGCGCACCAGCTCCACACCCTTACCCGGCACCAGCTTATGCAGGCGGTCGTTCGGAATGTCGCTGAACAGCAGATACCCCTCGTGCGACCACGCCGGGCCTTCCGTGAAACGGTAACCCGCTCCAGCCCGCTCGATCTTCACTTGCGAGAAATCTTGCGCTGCCGCCACCGCGGCAATCAGCGCCAGGACACAGATTCGGACCATACATCCATTGTAGGGTCCGAAAGCTCGGAATCACCGCACCAGTGGATCTTCCACCCACGGCGGCGTTGCGTCGATCAAACGACCCAGCTCCGGCTCCACACGGTCCATCTCCGTCTTCATCCGCCACGCCACGTCGCGGTAGCTGAAGTGCCCCTTCACGCCGCTCCGCAGCTTGGAGATGTACTCCGCCTCCGCGAAGTCCATCTGGAACAGAAACCGGCCCTTCATCGCAAACGGCAGCAGGTAATGCCCGGCCAGCTCCGGCAGCTCCGCGGCGCTCGCCCGCACGCTCGCCAGTGCACCCTCGTACAACCCCGTCAGGCCCGCTTCGCCGATCACCGCCGGCGTCGAGAAGCCGTGCTTCCACGTGTACGCCTGCCGCGTCTGATGGCACCGCCGGTGCCGGTGCATATCCCGGTAGGCGCCGATATCGATCAGCATGTCGTACGCATACGGCCCGCCCCGGAACTCGCGCAGCAGATCATCGCGCCGGGACCGGCTCTTCAGCGCCACGTCGAGAATCTCGGCCTGCCGCGCCCGGCTCCAGCCGGCCGTCAGTTCGTGCAGATCCTGGAACGGCCAATCCGTCGCCGCATACAACAAGGTGGCCGCAATCTGCGCCAAAGGCTCCACGCACTTCGTCAACTCGACAGGCTCAGCCATCCGCCCACCTGAGGCCGGCAGATTCTGCGCGGCCCACTCCGCTAACTCGCCCACGGCCCGCCCAGGGTAACCGTCCGGCTCGACATACTTCGCCAGTGTCGGCGCCACGGGCTCCTGCGCCTCGCTCCCCCACACGCAATGCGGCTGCGCCGCGCAGGCCGCCGCCGCCTCGGCGCCCAAATCCCGCACCTCGGCATACGCGCTGGCCTTCAGCCGCCGGATCTGTTTCTCCAGAGTCCGAATGCTGGTCACCTGCCCAACACCCGTCGGAATCCCCAGGAACAACAGATACCGCGCGACGTCAAAAGCCCGCGCCGTCAGGTTGCGCTGATACGCATCCGCCTTCATCCCCTCCGGCTTCGGCAACTGCGCGCACATATGCTCATAGGCCCGCCCGTGAATCTCGCGGTAGCCGGCCAGCAGCCTTTCGCCGGCCTCCCGATAGGCAACCGCCTGCGCCGCGTCCAGTTCCGGAGGCGTCACAAATCCGGACTTCGAAAAATCCTGATACCGCGACGATCGCGCCTGCCCGTCCCACAACTGCTCATCCTCAATCTCGATGGCAGCCACCTCGCTCGTGCCCTCAAAGCACAGCGCCAGGTGCCCCAGATCCGCGATGGAGGCGTGGCCGTACTGGAAGTAAAAGCTCTCCAGGAATTTCGAGGAATCGTGCGACCGCACCCACTCCACGGACTCCCGGATCGAATCAGGCGACCGGCTGTAACGGGCCAGTGCGTAGGCAAGTTTTTCGGGCGGCATCGGCCCAACGGAGATCACTCGGGACACGGCTGTTATCATAGCGAACACCGCATGAAACTACGAATCCAGCGCCTCCACCCCGACGCCGAACTGCCCGTCTACGCCCACGGTCCGGAGGAGGACGCCGGCCTCGACCTCAAGTCCCTGGCCGATGTGCAACTCCAACCCAACGTGCCGGCCCTCGTCCCCACCGGCCTGGCCATCGCGCTCCCCCCCGGCTATGAGGCCCAGATCCGCCCCCGCAGCGGGCTCGCCCTCAAGCACGCCATCACGCTCCCCAACTCCCCCGCCACCATCGACCCCGGCTACCGCGGCGAGATCCGCGTCATCCTCCTCAACCTCGGCCGCGGGCCCTATCAGGTCCACAAAGGCGACCGCATCGCCCAGATGGTGATCGCCCGCTACGAGGCAGTGGAATGGGAGGAAGTGGAGTTGGACGAGACGGTCCGCGGCGCCGGCGGCTTCGGTTCCAGCGGGCGGTAGAATACGCTTGAGGTGGCTTGCCAGCCGAAGCCTTGGCGAAGGCTGGTCGGGGCGGCGAGATTCGGACTCACGGCCTTCTGCGCCCAAGGCAGACGCGCTACCAGGCTGCGCTACGCCCAGAGATCTACTTACTTTTCAATGACTTAGAAGTGGCCAGTTTCTGCCACGGTTCGCAAGGCACAAGGTCATTTTACTCCCGTTCTTCCTGGATCGAGCAAACAAAAGTCGACGACTTCGTTTTCTCCGATGACGTTCTGAAGGCCAGTCTCCCGACGCGTCCCTGACAACCTCAGTCCCGGCTGCGCCATTTTGTCGCGCACTCTACGAAGGTAGGGTGGGGGAGACGCCGATTGAGGGAGGCGGCGGAGGACTTCCACCGGGAACATATCAGCCCCTTTTTAGCCTCAGGCCGGGAATTTCCGTGCAATCGCCATCAAGGGTCCTTCGGTAGCCACGTCCAAGCCTTGGGGGAAGGCAACTCCCGCCTCTTCAGTGACTTGCTCTCAAAGGGGTCCAAGGGTTGCCTCTCTCTCGGCTTGATGTGGCATAGACGCGAGGGCTCTCAGGCGTCCAGATCGCCTTCCAGAATGCCCATTGCAGGGGCTACGCGGGGCTACGAGGCGTCTTCGGCGGGAGGCAATGGCTAGGGCCGGAAGCCTGGGGCGAAGCGCTAGAGGCGAACAGGGCGCGAATCGCTATTGGGCTTCACTCGCTAGTCGCTAGGCGGCAATTTCAACCTGACGCGCCAGCGTAAATTGGTCGGGGAACTGCCATCGGATGCTTCATCGTGGGCGTCCCTGGCCCTCAATGGAGGAACTCAGGGTGATTGTAGCCATGAACGGCTAGTGTCAATCTCCCTCACCCGTGTGTTCGGGAGCGGATTCCGAATGGAAGCGGCATCCGCCCTCGCAGGAGCTGCAAGTTGACGGCTTGGTGTTATGACTTGTTGCTCTCTTGGAAAGCCGAATATGCTCTGAAAAAATCCGGGGTAAGAAAGAGCACTCTCCCATTCTTGAAGATCACTGGTCCTCTGCCCATCTCTGATGCTCTTCGTTGTATGGGTGACAGCATTCCGTTGACCTTACCTCCCGCTGAGACCTGATCCTCCTCCAACTCCGGAGCACGAAGATCGAGGAACGCGGCGTCCAGTTGATGTGGTGCCACGAAGCCGCCGCTTGGCTACGATGGATCAATGCTGCCGTCTCACCCAGCAGCATCAGCCCACTGAACGCACCGCTCTCCCGAACTACGGTCTCACTATTGGGGGCAGAGCTCTGGCTTCTTTTCAGGCGGGAAGCGCCCATTGAGGGCATACCAACTCGGGTCCACGATGACGCCTCGACCGAATTCTTCGCAGCCGCTGTACAACTTGATTCGATCATCCATGCGTTCCCACAGATGCGTGGACTTCAGATCCTCCATCGACCTAAACTGACCAAGCCACTTGAACACGAGGCCGTCCACATCCGGAGTGTGATTGGCACTAGACCCGCGCCTTGTAGTGCTTTCTGCACCCAGGTGTAAC
This sequence comes from Paludibaculum sp., assembly GCA_036504135.1. Lineage (GTDB taxonomy): Bacteria > Acidobacteriota > Terriglobia > Bryobacterales > Bryobacteraceae > Paludibaculum. The sequence goes on along the minus strand of DASXVP010000024.1, from coordinate 862,163 downwards.
TCAGCTGGATCCCGTGCACCTCGCGCAGTTTCTCGTGAAAGTGCCGCATGTTCAGGTCATAGTAGGTGTCCTGGTACAGCCGCAATACCTCCTCCGCCGTCGCCAAAGGCACCCTCTTGTCACTCGGTTTGCCTTTCCGCCGGTCGGCCAGACCCGAATAACCGTGCTCAACCAACCGCTCCCGCCAGCACCGCATCGTCCGGTCGCTGACTCCGATGATCTCCGCGGCCCTCCACCCGGTGATCTTCCTCGCCATGGCTTTCAGCAGCACTTCTTGTAGCTTCATCATCCGCTCCACTTCTGCGGCTGAGTAAACCTTGGGGGCTTCCACCTTCCAAGACTCGCCCACCGCTTTGCTCGAGCGGACAGATCATGTGTGAACTCATGCGGACAGATCACATACTAGCGACAAAGGAGCGACAGGATGCTTGACTCTAGTGAGTAGATAGTGTAGCGTGCCTTCGGCACACTGCTGAGGAATCACCCGTTGACGACTACGATCAGAGGAAAAGGACATGGGAGCCGATCCCCGTTGATGGGATCACCGATGGGATTAATGACAAGTGCGCGTATGGTTTCTTAGACGTGACGATTTCAATCAGTTCGGTGTCGATCATACGCTGCATTTCGGCAAACTCGTAAAGTGAATTGACATTCCGTCTGGTAGGCCGAAAGGAGGCGAGAGGCGTATGTCGGTCAGTACAAAAACTGAAAGATGGAGCTGTGATATTTGTTATCAAGCAAGCAGCGGTGGAGGCATGGGTAATATCGCCACACCATACGTGCAATGGAAGTATATGCGGGACGAACGTGGCCTCTACGCGGTTCAGCACATTGAGAACTTGGACCGGGGCGTGATCTGGCATCAGCGCTATCAAGATTTCGCTTGCCAGTCAACCTTTTACAGTGGCCCGAGCACCGATACGGCTCAAGCGAACGCTATTGATCTGGGGTTTGTCCTGGTGTTTCAGGTCGGGGCCAGGGCTTGGACCGAGATCAGCAGCGTTCAACGAGGTAGTCAGCAGTCCAGCGATATTAGCGTGGGTGGGGGCACACCGGTTTCGGTCCGAGGTGGGACACAGTTCAGCCAGAGTGAAACACAAGGCGAAAACATCACCCATGCCTATAGTGACAGCCACATTATCAAGCGCCTATTTCGGGTGGACCACACTGGGTGTCACGAATGCTTCCGTGGACAATGGCAGACGGACTTCCCAACACGTGCGATTCAGGGTTACAGCCTCGATAAATTGAACGAACGCCGTGTCATCGTGGCCGAAACGGGTGCCGCGCAAGCCTTAACTGAAGAGCGTGGCCGTCAGGTTGCTATTGCTGCCGCGAACCAACAATTCCTCGTTCAAGAGCTTGAAAGTAGGCTGCGACGGATGCGACCTCGTGGGGCTCCCGCGTCGGTGCATTGGATGAATCACCGATGAACTGATGCAACTTTGAAGACCGCACCGGAGGCGGACCCGAGTGGCCCCAGTATTGGGTTTTCAGTCAGGGGCGCCGCAGCCAATTGGGGGCTGGCCAAGACGAATCTTCGACAAAACCTGCTGGAACGGCAGGGATGCCGAGGAAGCCGAGATTGTCGATTACCAGCAGAAAGAGTGCAACCCTGATTCCGGAATGTTCGGAGAGCAATCAACCCAAATGCGATCAGACTGCCCATTCCGAGCGGTACCGATCAGCGTTCCGAACTGACGGCGACTTCCGCCTCCGGCGGACCCATTCCGCCTTACGCAAAGACCTGACGACCTTTGCCTTCGCTAAGTACTTTGCTGCCGTCGACAGAGGCTCACTCCCCATCGCAGCCAGTGCCCTGTGTCAGCTCGGTTGAGGGATCTGGGTGTAAGCCGAAGTCGACTCGGCCAAATCTGTGGACGCCTCTGCGGTCTGACCCCAAAGTATTGCGCACCCTCTCCAACCCGCGAATGGGTGGAGTCACCCGCAGTCCCATTGAGCTGTCAACCGCAACGCTCCCCTGGCCATGCTACAGTCACAATTTGGAGGCTGAACCGGCTGGCCAACGGGCGAGAATGTTCGGTGGAACGGTAGTGGCTTGGGCTTTGTTGGACGAACTGACTTTGCCGCTGACGGATCATTCCTAACGACAGAGTGGATTACCTTCTTCTGGGTACCACTCGTCCCGATGAGGTCCGTCCGAGTCAAAGTGATCTCCTCTTCAGGATTCCTTTTCTTCTCAAGCCACGAGTATGAAGTGTATGATCGCGACGAACTCTCCACGACTCAGGTTCTGAGGGTCTACGCTGCCACGGCATTCTATCTTCTCACCGCTTGGCGTTTCAATATGTTTACCTCGTTCCTGGTCGCTCATCCCTCTCCAGGGAAGCTTGAGACCTTGATTCTGGCGATAGTGGGAGTAGGTATCCCGCTCGGTGTTTGGCTATCTCGACGAAAGAATTGTCGGTCGCGATAAAGGGGCGAGCTTGGCCACAAGTCACTCTTAGAGAACTGGTGGTGCTCCTATGGTCGAAGTTGACGCTGCCACGGGCCGCATCTCACTTAAGTATTTGAAGCAAAGCCCAGTCAGCACCGGAAATCACTCCATCGGTGTAATCATGACTCTTAAGTTCGATGACCTCTGGGATACGCGCAATCAGGCTCTCACCGAGTTGGCGATTGACCTCCATTCGGAAGCCTCGATGGTCGCGAGTGTCTTCACTTTGTTGGATGAGTGCTTAGACGATTATGAGAAATTCTTCGTTGGTAAGACGCCATTGGCTGACCTCTCCGTCCTGGTGACCCTGAAGGGAAAGAACATCGCCTTGGGTTGCCTAAGCCTCACCCTGGATGGACTCGCCCAGGAGGCTGGTGCGTTGTTGAGGATGCTGCTGGAAGCAATTGAACTGCTCGCGTATTTGCGCGATGTACCTGGTTCGGTCGACCAGGCATTGAACAGCGCTCTTCCGAAGGCAGGAAAGATCGCTCAACGAATCAACGGGAAGTTCGAGGACCTCAGAGGCTATCTCAACACAAACGCATCACACCTGACCTTGGAGTACGACTCGATTAGCCACCTTATCGACCGTTCATCAGGAGGCCTCAGAAAGGTACAGGTTCACTCGCCCTCGGTACTGCGGACAAATCTGGGCTGGCTAGCATCTTTCACTACAATGCTTCTCCTTGAGTCGTCTTTGACGCTCGGGAAATGCACGGTGCTAACGAACATCGCTCCGGTCACGACCGAGGCGTTCTTGAGCAAATGCTCAGCTTGCAGGAACGATGCGCTTCACCTCTTCTATCCTGAATCCGTGATCACGAAGGTCGGCCATGTGGAGATGCCGAGAGGCGTGGAGCAGTAATGAAATCCTGAGAGTCTTGGTGGTGCTGGGACACTCTGCGCCGCCCTTAGCGTCGAGGTCCTGATCGGATGATTCCCACGAAGTCAATCGCGACCTCCTGCCATAGGAGGGTTTAGGCGCTAAGCATTGGGTCTGGACTAACTGGGGATAGGGTGCTAACCTACAGAAACGAGGTAGCTTATGTAGGTTTGGTCGGGGCGGCGAGATTCGAACTCACGGCCTTCTGCGCCCAAGGCAGACGCGCTACCAGGCTGCGCTACGCCCCGACTCTGGGCAGGGTCCGCTCCGCACTTGCAGCCGGAGGGCTCCCATCCCAATCCTAACACTCTTCCCGGCCTCAGTACTTCAGCCCGTATCCGATCTTGTACAGCACATCCGCCTTGTTGTCCGTCCCCAGCGGCAGTTGCGCATCGCTCTTCGGCCACGAGAAACCCAGCTTGCCCGTCGGCTTGTAGTCGCCAAATAGAACGTCGCTGACGCCCCCGCCCTCCGTGCCCGGCAGCCAGGCCGCCACAATCGCATCCGCCTTATCCAGCACGTCGCCGATGATCATCGGGCGCCCGGAAACCAGAACCACTACCACCGGAATCCCGGCCTTCTTCACGTTGTTGATGGCAGTGACATCCTCGGCATCCAGCACCAGGCTCTTCCGGTCGCCTTCCATCTCCGCATACGGCTTCTCGCCGATCACCACTACGCCGATACTCGCGCCCTCTGCGCCCGTGCCGTCCTTGGAATACGTCACCTGCCCCTTGGCCGCGCTCTTCAACGCCGCCAGGATCGTCGTCCCGCCCGTCGTCATCGCATTACCGCTGATGCCCTGCCAGTCGATCGTCCAGCCGCCGTTCTGATTCCCGATGTCGTCCGCGTTCTTGCCCGCCATGTGAATCCGTGGCGCGCTCTTCGCCAGCGGCAGCGTCTTCTTCTCGTTCTTCAACAGCACCAGCGATTCGCGCACCGCCTGCCGCGCCACAGCCCTGTGTTCCGCCGAGCCAAAGCTCCTCCACAGCGAGCGGTCCGCCAGTTGCGACCGGCTCTTGTCCATCAACCCCATCGCGAACTTCACCCGCAGGATGCGCGTCACCGCGTCGTCAATCCGCGACATCGGCACCACACCCTCTTTCACCAATTCCTTCAGATCCTTGATGTACTCGCGGTACTTGTCCGTCACCATCACCATGTCCATGCCCGCGTTGATGGAGATGCCGATCGCCTTCTTGTAGTCCTTGTCGAGCTGGTCGAGCGCGTTGTAGTCGGAGATCAGGAACCCTTCGAACCCCATCTCCTTCTTCAGAATGTCAGTCATCAGTCGTTTGCTGGCCGACACCTTGACGCCGTTCCAACTGCTGTAGGAGGGCATCACCGTCGCCACGCCGGCCGACACCGTCGTGACGTACCCCTGCAAATGCAGGCGCCGCAGCGTCGCCTCATCCACCCGCGTGTCGCCCTGGTCCAGCGGCGACTTTCCGCCCATGCCCGTGCCAAACGTTGTGCCGCCGTCACCGGCATAGTGCTTGGCACACGCCAGCACGGAAAGCGGATTGCTCAGATCCGCCGTCTGCAGCCCGCGCACCGCCGCCTCGCCTAGCGTCTTCACGAGCTTCGGATCCTCCGAAAACCCCTCGTACGTACGGCCCCAGCGGATGTCCTGCGGCACCGTCACACACGGCGCAAAGGCCCATTGGATGCCCGTCGCCCGCACCTCAACCGCCGTAATTCGGGCGATCTTCTCCACCAGCCCCGGATTGCGCGTGCAGCCCAGCCCGATGTTGTGCGGGAATACCACCGCGCCAATCACGTTGTTGTGGCCGTGCAGCGCGTCCACGCCATACAGCAACGGAATCGCCAGCCGGGACCGCAACGCCCGCTTCTGATACCCGTCGTAGAGGTTGGTCCACGCCTCCAGGGAGTTGCCTTCCTTGGGGTCCGAACTGCCGCCGCTCAGTACGGAGCCGAGCGCCAGATTCTCGATGTCCGCCACGTCTTTCAACGACGCCTGATCCGGCTGGGTCATCTGCCCGACTTTTTCTTCCAGCGTCATCTTCGCCAGCAGCGCCTTCACCTGCGGGTCAAACGAAGAGAGGCTCTTCGGCTTTTGCGGGGCGGCCGCGTGCATGGAGAACAACGCACCGGCGATTGCGGTGAAAAGAAGGATTCTGGGCAGTTTCATGTCTGGGCTCCGGTCGGACAAGTAAAGCTTATCAAAAGACAAGCGTGTCCTTTACCGGCAGCCCGCGCCCGCCCCTCTACGGCAGCGGCGTTTCCCGCTCCAGCAGATGCAGATAGTTGCCTTCCGGATCGGTGAAGAACACCACCTTGTTGCCCTTCGCGAAGAGCGGCTCGCTCAGAAACTGCACGCCCTTGGCCTGCAAGCCGGCGTACACGGTTTCAAAGTCCGTCACCGCCAGCGCCAGGTGCCGCAGCCCCGGCGTCTTCAGCGTGTTCCCGCCGCGCTCGCCTTCGGCGGGGATGATCTCGATCATCGAGCCATCTGGCGCCTTGACGAAAAACGCCGTCGAGCCCCTGTAATTGATCACGAATCCGAGCGTGTCCACATACCATTCGGCCAGCGCCGCCGGATTGGACGAAGCAATCGCGGAGTGTTCAATCCCTCGAATCATAGGACCATCCCTTCTCTCATCAACCGCTGCCAACGAGCCCGGCGCAACCCTACACCACGTAAGGCTTCCGGTAATCTCGCGTCAGCAGCTTCGTCGCCTCCACATCGCCGGTGTAGACGCGGTTCGCCCCGTCCCAAACCAGCTTCCGCTGGCCAGCCCGGTAGCTGTTGTTGGCAAAGTGGCACAGCCCCGCCGAGATCGCTCCAATTTCAACCTCGGCATTCAGTGCCTTGTAGTTCCGGCTCCGGCACGCCGCCAGGAAATTCTCCATGTGCAGCTTGGTCCCGTCCCCGCCGCCGCGCTCCACCTTCTCGTCCATAATCCGCTCGCTCTTCTCTCCCTTGAAGACCTGGAATCCGCCGTCGCCGATCCACATCCAGCCTTCGCTGCCATAGAAGAGATTGCCCACCGGATAAGTACCCACGGGCTGCCCCGCCTCGGGACCGGTCAGCAAGCCGCGCACCTCAAACATGATCTGCTTCCCGCCGTAATCGAGCGTCGCCATCTGCGTGTTGGGCGTCTCCTGGTCGTCGTCGTAGAGATACTTGCCGCCGGTCGAAACCACTGATTTCGGCCACGTCAGTTCGCCCAGGCCCCACCGCGCAACGTCCATCTCGTGCACGCCCTGGTTGCCGATGTCGCCGTTGCCCGTATCCCAGAACCAGTGCCAGTTGTAGGCAAAGCGGTTCCGCGTGAATTCGCGGTACGGCGCCGGGCCGAGAAACAGATCCCAGTTGATCCCCGCGGGCACCGGTTCCGCCGGAGCCTTCCCGATGCTCTTGCGCCGTTTGAAACACAACGCCTTGGCCATGTAGAGCTCGCCGATCACGCCGCCCCGCAAAAGCTCGATCGCCTTGATCTTGTACGGCGTGCTGCGGCTCTGTGATCCGATCTGCACCATGCGATTGGTGCGGCGCGCCACTTCCACCATGCGGAAACTCTCATGCACGTTGTGGCTCGCCGGCTTCTCGCAGTAGACATCCTTGCCCGCTTCGCAGGCCCAGATGGTGGTCAGCGCGTGCCAGTGGTTCGGAGTCGCCACGGAAACCGCGTCCACCGTTTTGTCGGCGAACAGCTTGCGCATGTCGTCGTATTCAGCGGCCTTGCCTGTGCCGAGCTTCTCGATCTTGACCTGCGCCTTTTCCCGCGCGGCCTGGTTCACATCGCAGATGGCAGCCAGGCGGGCGCCGGTAATCCTGCCGTAGGTATCGAGGTGATTGTTGCCCCGCCCGCCAATCCCGATCAGCCCCACATTGATCTGATCGTTGGCGCCCATGACGCGCGTGGCTGAAAGCGCCATGGCGGCGCCCTGGAAGAAATGACGGCGGCTCAGATGACTCATGATGTCCGCCAACATATCACGTCTAGCCGCGCCACTTCACCCCAAGGCCCAGCACCTTCTTGCCATACTCCACGCCCCTCTCCACATGGTCCTTCTGCTGGAATTGCACGGCGGCCAGAAACTGCTCTGGAATCGGCTTGCCAGGCAGGTCCTCAATCACCATGTGGCCCTCATACAGGCGGCCTGCTCGGGCCAGTGCCAGGAACTTCGCCAGGTCGCCGGCGCGCATGTCCGGATAGCCCTTCCAGAAGCCCGCCTCCAGGTACGGCAGCACTTGCGGCGGCCTACCCGTGATCGGCTTGATGAAGACGTTCACCTGCGGACACAGCACCGCCGCGCGCGCCAACAGGGCGGCGAAATCGATAATGCCCTCCCCCATCGGCACCCACTGCACGGCCACGCCACGCGCATGCTCGTAGACGACGGAGTCGCGCAAATGCAGCGTGCAGATGTGCGGCGCCAGCGTCTCCAGCGTGTTCACCGGGCTCTCCAGCACAAACACCGGATTGCCCGTGTCCATGTACACGCCCACAAACTCCTTGCCGGCTGTCTCCACCACCTGCCGCAACTCCCACGCCAGCAGATCCTTATGGACCTCGATGATGACCTTCACGCCCGCGTCCATCGCCCGTGAGCGGACCGCCTTCAGAAGCCGCACCGTGGTCTCCATGTGCTGCTCGATCGGGCCCGGAGGCAGTGCTGCCCGCTCACTGGCAATCACGCCCCGGCAAAACCGCGAGCCCATCGCCTTGGCTCGCTCAATGTTTTTGGCCAGCGTGGCTACGGCCTGCGGGAATTCGTCCGCCATCTTCGGCAGGATGCCGCCGCCGCCGGTCTCCAGCTTCAGCCCCAACCGAGCGGCGTGCTCCCGCACTTCCACCCAGTGCGCCGGATCCTGCGCCTTGGGGTCCAGCGAATCTTGCAGAAAGATTGCGTCGAGTTGAAGGCTCGCTGCGAAATCCAGCAGTTTGGCATCCGTCCAGCGCAGCGCGCGCAGGCAATATGTATTGATGCCGAGGGGAAAGGTGTGAGCCATGGAATTCATGTAGCCGGAAGTTCCTGTTCCGAGTCTAACCAATCGACTGTCTCAATTTTCAGGGTAGGTGTGGATCCCATGAAGCCCCGCTGGAGCGGGGAGGGTCTAACCAAAAAGGAACGGATAGGGGAACCAAACAATGATCAAGAAACTAGGATTGTGCGCGGTCGTGTTGGCTTCAGTCGTCTGGGCGCATAGCACCGGGGCGCCGGCCGGTGCATCTGGCGTACCAGGCGAAGGTGACTGCACCGATTGCCATGGAGGCGTCCTCAACAGTGGCAGCGGCAACGTGAGCGTATCTCTGGTGAACGGTACCACTTGGACGCCAGGGCAACAGGTTCGCGTCAGAATCACTTTGGCGGATCCAACGGCGCGGCGCTGGGGTTTCCAAATCACGGCCCGCAGCGCCTCGGATCAGAACACCAACGCCGGAGTCTTTGCGCTGGCTGACAGCACTTTGACCCGGATCGCCCCAGGGTCTGTTGGGGCGGCATTCATTACGCATACGGCTCTTGGCACTAGCCCAGGGACCGCCGGTCCCTCCACATGGGACGTCCTCTGGACACCGCCGGCCGACGTGAATTTCGGTGCGGTCAAGTTCTACGCGGCGGGCAATGCGGCCAACAACAACAACACCAACGATGCCGGCGATAAGATCTACACCACCACCCTCACCGTCAACCCCGCCGGTGCCGCCAACACCACCAGCTACGCCCTCTCCCAGTTGGCCTTCGGCGAAGGCTGGTACACCGCCGTCTACCTGACCAACGCGAATACCTCTTCCGCTTCCGCCACCCTCAACTACTTCGGCGCAGATGGCAATCCGCTCAACATCGCCAACGTCGGCACCTCCACGACTCTCAATCTTGGCCCGAAGGGGACCGCGATTGTCGAGGCTGCCGACCTCGGCCCGCTCACACAAGGCTGGATTGAAGCAAAACTGCCCGACGGCGTCACCGGCTACGGAGTCTTTCGGCAAACCGTAGGCGGCCGCCCCCAGGAGGCCGTCGTGCCGCTCGCCAATACTGTCTCCACCTCCGGGTCCTTCATCTTCGATGAGACGAACTACGTCACAGCCGCCGCCTTCATGAACTACGGCACCGCCAGCGCCAACATCACGGTAACGATCCGGGATGTCGACGGCTCAACGATCGGCGCCAACAGTCTGAGTTTGGCGCCGAAGGCCCGCACCGCCGTCGTTGTGAAATCTCTCGCCAGTCTCGCCGGAATGGTCGGCAAGCGCGGCACAGTGGAGTTCACCTCAACTGCTCCCATCACCGTACTCGGCCTCCGCTTCAACGGCGAAGCCTTTACGTCCATTCCCGCTGTTCAGAAGTAGCCACGTAGGGCCGGGATTTGTGTTCCGGCCCTTCTTGCCCGGCTGTCATACGGGGTATGAAGCTGGGTTTTATCCGCTGGACAATGAAGTTGGCGCTCAGCGCCATGTTGCTCTCCACCTGCCTGATGGCCAAGATCACCGGCCCCATCGCCGGCGTGGCTGGCGTACCGGGCGAAGGAGATTGCACGGATTGCCACTCCGGCACCGTCAATTCAGGAACCGGCAAACTCCAGATCCAGCTTGTCGACGCCGCTACCTGGACGCCCGGCCAGCAGATGCGGGTGCGCATCACGCTCGCTGATCCCGCCGCCCGCCGCTGGGGCTTCCAGATCACCGCCCGCAGCGCCACCGGCCCCACCACCAGCGCAGGTACTTTCGCCCTGGCCGACTCCACCGTCACACGCATCGAGACCGGCATGGACAGCACCCAGTATGTGGAGCACAACTCCAACGGCACGCACCTCGGCCAACGGGATTCATCCACCTGGGAAGTCCTCTGGACTCCGCCCGCCGCCAGCTTCGGCCCCGTCACATTTTACGCAGCCGGCAATGGCGCCAATGGCGACAACACCAACGATGGCGACCATATCTACACCACGTCCCTCACCGTCAACGCCGCGGAAAGCAAGCCGCCCACCAGCTACTCGCTCTCGCAATTCGCGTTCGGCGGCGGCTGGTACTCGGCCATCTATCTGCTCAACCCGAATGACACTGCCGCCAGTGCGACCTTGATCTTCCGCGGCGCCGATGGCCAACCGCTCGACGTCCCCGGCGCCGGCACCACGAAAGTGATCTCTTTGGCCCCCAAAGGCTCCGGCTTACTGGAACTGCCGGATGGCGGACCGCTCACACGCGGCTGGGTAGAAGTGCAACTCCCCGATGGCGTCACCGGCTACGGCCTGATCCGCCAGGCCGTGGAGAGCCGGATCTACGAGACCATCGTCCCCCTGGCCACCACGTCGTCGAAGGAAGCGGTCATGCTCATGGATCAGACCACAGCCAACACGCTGGCATCTGTCGTCAATTTGGGTAGCGAAGAAGTTCTGCTCACCGTCACTGCCCGCGACTCCGAAGGCGCCACCATCGGCACTGCCACCGTGCCGCTAGCGGCCAAGAACGCCCTCGCTGGCCCCGTCAACCTCCTCCCCGGCCTGGAGGGCACACCCGGCAAGCGCGGCTGGCTGGCCGTCTCCGCCACCGGCCCCATCTCCGTATCGCTACTCCGCACAAACGGAGAGGCGATCACCACCCTCCCTGTGATTCAGAAATAGCCGATTCCGCTGCGGCGGGCAAGAGCCCGCCGCCCTGCCCGCCTAACTCCGCGGCGGCGCCACCGGCGGATGCACCTCCACCGAATGCCGCACTTCCTTCACCTTCCGCAAATACGCATAAATCGACCGCAGGTCATCCTCTTCAATCTGCGAAAACGCCATCCACGGCATGATCGCGAAGTTGGCCTGCACGGACCGCGGAGCGCTCTCAAACGTCAGGTTCGCGTACCCCTTGAACTTCGCCACGAACTTGTCTTCGCTCCACTTCCCGATCCCCGTCTCCTCATCCGGCGTAATATTCGCGCTCCGCACGAACCAGGGACCAATCGTGAACTCCTGGCCACCGGCATACTCCATCCCGTCAACTGGCTTCCCTTTGTCCATCTGCGTGTGACAAATGACACACCCGCCGATCGTCGCCACGTACTTGCCATACTCCGCCGTTTTGCCCTTCGCGGGCACCGCTACCGGCCCGCCCACCGGCTCCGGATCGAATTTCGCGAAGTACTTCACCGGGAAGTCCAACTCTGTCACGCTCATCTTGCTCTTGATCGGCTGCATCCGCCGCAGATACGCCACCACCGAATACGCATCCTCGTCGCTCATCGACCGGAACTGCTGATACGGCATGAACGAAAACAGCGCGCGCCCGTCCTTGGAGACCCCCTCCCGGAACGCCCGCAGGATCTCACCATCGGTCCACGAGCCAATCCCAGTCTCTACATCCGGCGTGATATTCGGTGACACCACCTTGCCCGGCAGTCCCAGTTCGGCCGGCCATTCGAAACCACGGCCGGCGGTCCCTGGCACAACCGGCCCGGAGAATCGTGCCGGATCCCGCTGGCTGTGGCAATCCTCACAGCTCGCCAGGGTCTCGAATATGTACTTACCGCGCTGCAACCGCTCTGCCGTGATTTCCACCTTGACGGCGGACGGCGCGGCCATCGCCGGCTTCTTGAGCACCAAAAACGCAAAAGCGCCGCCGGCCAGTACAACCACGGTGCCTAGAATCCAAACAACGATCTTCATACCAGTTCAGTCCCTCCTGAGATTAGAGACTAAACGATTTCGCCCACCCTGTGCAGCTTCATCATGTTCGTCGTCCCAGGGCGCCCGATGGGTTGACCCGCCACGAAGACCACGCTGTCCCGCGGCTTCACATACCCGCGTTCAATCAGAATGCGGTCCATCTGCGCCATCATCTCGTCCGTAGACGTTGTTGGTGGCGCAATGATCGCATTCACACCAAATACGACCGATAATGATCGCGCCGCCGTCTCCGAAGACGTAAACACAAAGATCGGTACCGGCGGGCGGAATCGCGCCACCAGCCGCGCGCTCGAACCCGACGCGCTAAACACCACAATCGCCTGCGCTCCGGCCATCTTCGCCGCATGGTAGGCCGAATCCGCCACAATCTCGGCGTGCGTCACATACTCCCGGCTCAGCAGCTCCCGGAAGCCGTGCTTGCGGATCGACTCTTCCGCCTGCGCCGCTGTGCGGTCCATCATTCGCACCGCTTCCACGGCGAACTTCCCTACCGACGTCTCCCCGGAGAGCATCACGGCGTCGGTGCCGTCACAAATGGCGTTCGCCACGTCGCTCACCTCGGCCCGCGTCGGAAACGGATTCTCGATCATCGACTCCAGCATCTGCGTCGCCGTGATCACAAACTTACCCGCCCGCCGCGCCGATTCAATGATCGATTTCTGGATGAACGGTACCTTCTCCATCGGGCATTCCACGCCCAGATCGCCGCGCGCCACCATCACTCCGTCGCTTTCGCTGAGGATGTCCTTGATGTTCTCCACCGCCTCCGGCTTCTCGATCTTGGCGATGATCGGCACGTTGGACCCGCGCTCCTCCAAAAACAGCCGCAACCGCAGCACGTCGCTCGACCGCCGCACAAAACTGAGCGCCACCAGATCGATGCCTGTCTCCAGACCAGCGCTCAGGTTCTCCATGTCGCGCCGCGTCATCGATGGCGTCGAGAGTTGTACGCCAGGCAGGTTGATGCCCTTCTTGTCTTTGATGATGCCGCCCGTGATCACCTTGCAGCGTGCGTTCACACCGTCCGTGTCGATCACCCGCAGCTCCATCGCGCCGTCCGCCAGCAGCACCCTGTCGCCGCCCTTGACGTCCCGCGCGAAATCCTTGTAGGTGGTGAAAACCTTCGACGCGTCACCCTGCACCTCCTCGGTGGTGATGCGAAACTCGGCGCCCTCTTCGAGCCGCGCCTGGCCACCCTCAAATGTGCCGACGCGGATCTTGGGGCCCTGTAGATCCAACAGGATCCCCGTGTTCACTCCGCGCTCGGCCGCCGCGGCTCGTATGTCCCGGACCGCTGTGCTCCGCTCCTCAATTGTGCCGTGCGACGCATTCAGACGGAAAACGTCCACGCCGGCGGTCATTAATTTGCGGATCATTTCGGGTGAGGACGACGCCGGTCCCAGTGTGGCGACGATCTTCGTGTTAGTCATGAGTAGTGCTGAGCTTGATTGCGCTACGATAGCTCATATTCCATTATGCCTCTGCACCAAGCCGTCATCCTTGCCATTGTCCAGGGTGTAGCTGAATTCTTACCCATCTCCAGCTCCGCCCATCTAGCGTTGGCGCCGTGGCTGTTTGGCTGGGAGGATCAGGGGCTCGCGTTTGATATCGCGCTCCACTTCGGCACGCTCCTGGCCGTTCTGCTGTATTTCGGCCGGGACCTGATTCAGGTGGTCGGCGCCGGCTTCGGCCTCCGCACCGGCACCGACCCCGATCTCCGCGACAATCCCAGGCTCTTGTGGATGCTGATCGTCGCCACCATTCCAGTCGGCATCGCCGGCCTGACCCTGGAGAAATACGCCGAGACCACTCTGCGTGGCCCCTGGACCATCGGGTTTATGCTGATCGCCGTCGGCCTCCTCATGGGTTACGCCGAGAAGATCGCCATCTGCCGCAAAACCATCGCCCACGTCTCTTGGTTCGACGCCCTCACGGTCGGAGTTGCCCAGGCCCTGGCCATTGTCCCCGGCACCTCTCGCAGCGGCATCACCATCACAACCGCCCTATTCCGCGGCATGGACCGCCCCTCCGCCGCCCGCTTCTCTTTCCTCCTGTCTACCCCCGCCATTGGGGCCGCCGCCGCAAAGGCCTTCTGGGACCTTCACAAAGCCGGCGGCATTCCAGTCGGCCAGCAGGATGTGTTTTACGTCTCCATCGCCGTCAGCGCCCTCACCGGGCTAGCCGTCATCGCGCTGTTTCTGCGCTACCTGCGCCGCTCCACGTTGCGGTTCTTCATTGCTTACCGCATCGTCTTTGGTATACTCATTATCGCCCTGGCTTTTTTCCGCCGGTAAGGCGTGATGAAAGTCCACATCTTTACCCGATTCCCACGCCTGAAAGAGGTGACGGGAATTGTGTTGCTTCTCGCATCGGTCGGGTTCCTCTTTGCCCTGGCGTCTTACCAGCCCTCTGACCCCAGTTGGAATAACGCCACGTGGAAGCATCCCCCTCTCAACAAAATCGGCGTCGTCGGCGCCCATCTCTCCGATCTCTGCTTCCAGGTATTCGGCCTAACCGCCTGGGTGATGCCCTTCCTCATGGCCTACCTGGGTTTCCGGTGGCTGCGCAACCGCGATATCAGCTCGCCCTTCATCCGTCTCGCCGGCTACGGCCTGATGGCGGTCTCTCTCTCCGGCGCGCTGGCCCTCTGGTCGCCTTCCACTCCCTATGACCACGCCTTTGCTCCGGGCGGAGTGGCCGGATATCTGGTAGCCAGCTCCTGCAGCGCCCTGCTCAACGGCGTTGGCGCCGCCATCTTTCTCCTGATTCTCTTCGTGCTGGCCGTCTACCTGATCTCCACGTTCTCCATGGCCGCCGCCGGTGATGCCGCCGCGGAATCCATCGTCGCCGGCATCGGCAGCCTGCGCCTCCGCTTCCGCCGCAAACCGCGCTCGGACGACGATCATCCCCAGCTCGTACAGGTGACTGACCCCGGCGTGCCCGCACTCGGCCCCCTCGCCCGGGCACAGGCCGAGCGCCGCCTGCGAGGCCGCGGCGCCGCAGCCGGCGTCAACAACGGCGGATCTATCGCCCTCACCCCGCAGGGCCTTACCGACGACCTCGCCGGGCTCGATTTCGACGCCAACCAGGTCCACGCCGCCGCCATTCCGGAAGCCCGCGCCTACAGTGGCAGCGCCCCCGCCCGCGCACAGGCCGCCGCTGCCGTAGAAGACCTCGCCCCCTGGGAAAGCGATATTCCCATCCGCGCTCTCGCAGACGACCTCCCCCCGGAACCCAAGCCCAAGCCGGTGAAAAAGGAGGAGCCGGCCCGTCAGCAGGCCCACTTTAGGCTGCCGCCCACCAAGCTCCTCAACGCCATCCCGGAAAAGGCCGGCTACGATAGCGACGAGCTCAAAGAAACCGCCACCCGTATCAAAGCCAAGCTCGAAGAGTTCAATGTCATGGGCAACGTGGTCCAGATCAACCCCGGCCCCGTCGTTACCACCTTTGAGTTCAAGCCCGATGCTGGCGTCAAAATCGCCAAAATCACGACGCTCACCGAGGATCTCTGTCTCGGCCTCCAGGCCGAATCCATCCTCATCGAGCGCATCCCCGGCAAACCCACCCTCGGTATCGAGGTCCCCAACTCCCGCCGCGAGATGATCAGCCTGCGCCAGATCATCGAATCCGACGAGTTCATCGACGCCCCCTCCCGCCTCACCATCGCCCTCGGCAAGGATATCAGCGGCCGCATCCGCGTCACCGAGCTGGAGAAAATGCCGCATCTCCTCATTGCCGGCTCCACCGGCAGCGGCAAGAGCGTCATGCTCAACGCGCTTATCATGTCCGTGCTCTACAAGTCCACCCCGGACGAAGTACGCCTGATCATGGTGGACCCCAAGCGCGTCGAGCTCGGCATCTACGACGGCATCCCCCACCTCCTCACGCCGGTTATTACCGAGCCCAAAAAAGCGGTCAACGCCCTCCGCAACGCCGTCCTGGAAATGGAGCGGCGCCTGAAGCTCCTCGCCTCCTACGGTGTCCGGAATATCGACCAGTTCAACCAGAAACTGCGCAAGATCAATGAGAAGCCGCTGTCGCTCTTCGATGAAGGCGATCCAGCCAGTCCGCCCGTCGTCGAGGAGCGCCCTCTCCCCTACATCCTCATCATCATCGACGAGCTCGCCGACCTCATGATGCTCGAGCGCGCCGGTGTGGAAGAGTCCGTCATCCGCCTCGCCCAGATGGCCCGCGCCGTCGGCATGCATCTCGTCCTCGCCACCCAGCGCCCCAGCGTCGACGTCATCACCGGCCTCATCAAGGCTAACTTCCCGGCACGCATCAGCTTCCGCGTCGCCACCCGGGTCGATTCCCGCACCGTGCTCGACGTCATGGGCGCCGAGCATCTCCTCGGTAAGGGTGATATGCTCTTCCTTCCGCCGGGCTCATCGCGGCTCGGACGGGTCCACGGCGCATTCGTGACAGAAAACGAAATCAACGAGGTGGTCGATTGCTGGCGCGCCCAGGCCCAACCCGACTACGACCAGAGCTACCTGATCGCCCCGCCCTCCGCCGACGATGACGGAGATGGCGAGGAGTTCGATGGCGAAGAGGATCCCATGTACCGCGACGCCGTGCGCGTTGTCTGCGAAATGGGCAAAGCCTCCACGTCGATCCTCCAGCGCCGCCTCCGCCTCGGTTACGGGCGCGCGGCGCGCATCCTCGACCAGATGCAGCGCGAAGGCGTCATCGGCCCGCCCGACGGCTCCCGGCCGCGCGAGATTTTCCGGCGTCCGGATTGGTTGGACCTGCCTCGCGAGGAGGATCAGGACTAACACTTTCAGTGTTTGTTAGACGATGAAAACCCGGAAGACGGTCTGAGCCCCGCCTTCCGGGATTTTTTGCGCCGCCGCACCGTCCAACCCTATTTCTGGTGCGCCAGCGCATGCTGCTTGCAGTACCTTTGACCGTCGATGACAGACCGTGTGCACCGCTTGCCGCTCGACGTCAGGCCTCCTCGGAGTTCGCTAGCCCTTGAAGACCCGGACTACGGTCTGGGTCTCTTCTTCCGGGTTTCTTTCTCGCCGCTGCGTCGTCCAATCCTATTTCTGGTGCGCCAGCGCGTGCTGCTTGCAGTACCTTTGACCGTCGATAACAGACCGTGTGCACCGCTTGCCGCTCGACGTGAGCGCCTTGCACCGGATCAGAGCCTTCTTCACCTCTGCCGGTCCGCTGTCATCCTGCGTCACCTTCAGCGCGTTGTATGCCGGTTTCGTTTGCAGCGACCCGCGCTGCTCGCAGAGCGCCCGCAGCACCGCATCAATCTTCGCCTCAGATTGCGAGACCTGCCCCTTCAGAGCGGTGAGCTCCTCAATCAGGCTCTCCAGCCTCTCCACCTCAGCAGTGGGTGCGGCAGGAGTAGTCTGCGCGGAAAGAACCGCGCCAAGGATAAGTAGCAGGGCGACGGACCGTACCATGGCACTACAGTAGTGGAGTACGCTCTCCGAAATTCTCAATTAAATTTTGAACTCGATGCCCTGCGCCAGCGGTAGGTCCTTGGAGTAGTTGATCGTCACCGTCTGGCGCCGCATATAGGCCTTCCACGAGTCGCTCCCAGCCTCGCGGCCGCCGCCTGTCTCTTTCTCTCCGCCAAACGCTCCGCCGATCTCCGCCCCGCTGGTCCCGATGTTCACGTTCGCAATTCCGCAGTCGCTCCCGGCGCTCGAAAGGAACTTCTCTCCGGCCAGTAAGTTGTTCGTAAAGATCGCCGACGATAAGCCCTGCGGAACGTCGTTGTGCCACGCGATCGCCTCATCCAGCGTGTCGTACTCCATCACGTACAGGATCGGCGCGAAAATCTCTTCCTTCACAATCGCCATCTCCGCCGTGGCCCGCACCAGCGTCGGCTGCACATAGAAGCCTCCATCGCGCTCCACTCTGCCGCCGCCACAAATCACCGTCCCGCCCTGCGCCCGCGCCTTCTCCAGTCCCTCCATCATCTCGTCAACGGCCGCCGCATTCACCAGCGGCCCCATTAGCGTCGCCGGGTCCAGCGGATCGCCGATCCGCACCTGCTCATACGCCGCCTTTAACCGCTCCACAAATTCCGCCGCAATCGACCTCTGCACGAACAGCCGCCGGATCGTCGTGCACCTTTGCCCCGCTGTCCCCACCGCGCCGAACAGCACTGCCCGTAGCGCCAGATCCAGATTCGCGTCCGCCTCCACGATCACGCCGTTGTTGCCACCCAGCTCCAGAATCGTACGCGCCAGCCGCACTCCTACCACCTCTGCCACGCGGTAGCCCATCTGGCAACTGCCCGTCGCGCTGATCAGCGGCACACGCCGGTCCGCCAGCATTCGCTCGCCCACCGTCCTGCCGCGTCCAATCACCAGCGTGAACACGCCCTGCCATCCATTCCGCGCCAGCACACGATTGCAGATGTGCTGCACCGCAATCGCGGTCAAGGGCGTTTCCGACGAGGGCTTCCAGACGACGCAATCGCCGCAAACCGCCGCCAACAGCGAGTTCCAACTCCAAACCGCCACCGGAAAGTTGAACGCGCTAATCACACCCACCACGCCCAGCGGATGCCACTGCTCATACATCCTGTGACCGGGCCGCTCACTGTGCATCGTCAGGCCATAGAGTTGCCGGGAGAGCCCGACGGCGAACTCGGCGATGTCGATCATCTCCTGCACTTCGCCCTTGCCTTCGGCCAGGATCTTGCCCATCTCCAGCGAGACCAATGCGCCGAGGTCGTCCTTGTGCAGCCGCAACTCCTCGCCGATCTGCCGCACGATCTCGCCCCGTTTTGGTGCAGGAAGGGCCCTCCAGCGTGCAAAAACCGCGCAGGAATCGCCAATTATGTGCTCACAATCGGCCTCTGAGGCCATCAACACGCGCGCTAGCGGCTCGCCTGTAGCCGGGTTGAGCGAGAGCAACCCTCCCCCGCCCGGCGCCACAATCCAGTCCGAGCCGCATGCCCCAGAGTTCGTCTCCGACAGCCCCAAACGCTCTAGAATCGCGGTGACAGACATGGTCGTTCTCCCGTCCCATTGTAGGTCACCACGAATGGGTGGAGCCGCGGCTGAACGAAGGTAACGTTCGGGCTCAATCCGCTGGCTGGCGGCGAGTCCGAGGCGCCGGATTCATGCGCGATAGCGTCTCATCCAGCATCACTGCGCGTCTTGCGGTGGACGTACAGTCGGAGAGCAAATCCTTACGCTGATCTGGAGAATCCGGGGTGGCGGCCGATTCCTTCAACTGCTCAAACAGCACGCCGAACAGCTTGGCCAGGCTCCACGCCTCACGCACGGCGCTCTGGTGGGTCTCGATGAGCGAGTCATACTGTTCGTCGATCTTGTCGATAGCCTCCCGCAGCGCCTGGAAGCTCTTTTCGGATTGGGTGATCTGCTCTGCCACCGATGCACGCGTCGCCTTGCCCTCGGTGACGGCGGTGGAGAGCGCTTCTTGCACTTTTCTCAACGCCTTAGCCTCCTGGATGGCTCGCGTGATGGTGGCCTGCACATTCGGGTCTGCCGGCGGAGCTGGAGCCTGGGCCTGAGCCAGCAAGCCGAAGAGAACCAGAGCTGCGAAACACGTGACGGCGGCTTTAGACATCGAAGTCCCTCTACCGCCATTGACGGGGATTGCAGCCTAACCGGTTACTGCCTGCCTGCGGCCCTGACGAATTGGAGGGGCTGGCTTGCACCGGCCAACGGGGGTGTCGCCCAGCCAGTCGCTGCCTGTTGGCGCCGACCATGGGAATTGCTGCCCGTCCGGCTACTGCTTGCCGGCGGCCCTGACGAAGTGGAGGGGCTGGCTTGCGCCGCCCAGGTGGATTGTAAGGCCGGCGGCATCGAGGGTGAAGCGCTCCGCTTTACCCAGGGCCGCCAGAAACTCCTGCTCCTGCTTCATCGCGTCTCCCGCGCAGGCCATCCGGGTGCTGACGAGCGGCCCGAAAATCAGCTTGTCGCCATCGATCCTGGCCTGGCCGGAGTAGCGGTTGCAGCCGCCGCGGCCGGAGACCTTGCCGCTGTCGTCGAACTGCAGAGTGACACCAACATTGCCCGCCATTGCCCACGAGGTGCCGGTGAGGCCGCCCGCCTTCACAAGCGTCAGCGGCTGCTTGGAGCCCTGAGCAAAGATCAGCAGCGCGCCATCCGTGATCTGGAACCGCTCGGCTTTGCCCAGCGCGGCGAGGAACCCGCGTTCCTGGTTCATCGCGTCTCCGGGACAGGCCATCTGGGTGGATGCCATTGGGCCGAAGCTCAGGTTGCCGCCATCGATTTTCGCCTGGCCGGTATAGCGGTTACAGCCACCACTGCCGGACACGCGGCCATCGGCGCCGAACTGCATGGTTACCGTGGCATTGCCCTGCAACTGCCACGAGGTGCCGGCAAGAGCGTTGGCCGCCGGCGCCGCGGCGCCCTTCACGTATTTATCGAACCAGGCCGACATTTCCCACACCACATGCTCCACGCTCTCCTTGGCAGCATAGCCGTGCGACTCGTTCGGCAGCATCACCAGCCGCACCGTGCCGCCGTTGCCGCGGATCGCCTGATAGAGCCGGTCGCTGTTGATGGGGAAGGTGCCCATGTTGTTATCGGCCTCGCCGTGGATCAGCAGGATGGGCGCTTTGATCTGATTGGCGTAGGTGAACGGCGACATCTTCATGTACGTATCGCGCGCTTCCCAGAAGGTGCGGCGCTCGCTCTGAAATCCGAAAGGAGTGAGAGTACGGTTGTAGGCGCCGCTGCGCGCCACGCCGGCGCGGAACAGATCCGAGTGGGCCAGGAGATTGGCCGTCATGAACGCGCCGTAGCTGTGGCCGCTGACGCCCACACGGTTGCGATCCGTCACGCCCATCTCGACAGCCTTGTCGATGGCCGCCTTGGCGCTGGCCACCAACTGCTCCACGTAGGTGTTATTCACGGTTTCCGGATTGCCGACAATCGGGATGGTGGCGTCGTTGAGAATCGCGTAGCCCTGCAGCAGCAGGAAGAGATGCGACGCGCCGCGCATGGAAACGAAGCGCTGGGTGGAGCCGCCGATCTGCCCGGCGGTGTCGGCGTCGTTGTACTCCAGCGGATAGGCCCACAGGATGGTCGGCAGCTTTTGCCCTTCCTGATAGTCCGGCGGCAGGAACAGTGTGAATGACAACTGCACGCCGTCTTCGCGCTTGTAGGTGACCAATTGGCGCTTGATCTTGCGCAGCACCGGCGTGGGATCCTGGAAAGCCGTCACGGCCTTGCGCTCGTCGCTTCCGCGCGTGCGTATATAGAGATTGGGCGGCGTATCGGGAGTCTCAAACGCGGTGAGAAAGCGGGACCCATCGTCGGACAGAAGTCCGACCACGCTCTCATACCCTTTCTCGCCGGCCTGGAAGATCCGCTCGGTCTCGAACGTGGTCATGTTGAAGCGATCCAGGAATGGGCGGTCACCCTTCGGCGTGGCGCCGGCGCCGCTCAGAAACGCGTAGTCGCCATTCTGCTGGATCACCATTCCGCCCGTAGGCAGGCGCTTCATCAGCGGCTGGCCGGGATCTTTGTAGCGGTCCTGCACGTTGCGCGACCAGACGAGTTTCGCCTGGGCCGAGGGATCGTCGAGGAACACGCGGAATGCCTGCATCCAGCGCCTGTCGCGATCATAATCGGAGATCAGCGCGAGCCCGCCGGTGGCGCCGTACGTGATGCCCATGGCGCGGTGCTGGGTTTTGTAGATCTCGACAGGCTGCCCGGTGAAAGGCGCCCGCATCATCATCAGCCGGTCGCGGAACGCCACCTTAGTCTTGGGGTTGCCGCCGTCCAGCGCCTCCCACCACAGGAGCGACGCGCCATCGGTGGGCCGCCAGCCGATGTTGCGCGGCCCGGTAGCCACGCCCTCGATGGGCACCTTGTCTTCCAGCGGAGCCGAGTGGACCTTGAACACCATTTTGCCCGCGCGGTCCCACACTTCCACTTCCTTGGGGAAGCTCGTGTAGGTGTGCACGTAGGAGAAGGGCCGCTGCACGCGCGTGACGAGAATGTGTTTGCCATCGGGCGCGGCGCTCATGTTGGTGATCAGCGCCGGCTTGCCGATGGGAGTGATCTTGCCGGTGGCCACATCTACCGACGCCATCTGCGCCGTGGCGTAGTATCCAAACAGCGCCTCATCATACGGCGTTTTGAGCATGTCCTGGTACGTACGCACCGGGCCGGATTGGCCGGACGATTCCTGCACGTTCGGTCCGGCGGACGCCGCGGGAGCGGCAGGCGCCTTGCCCCGGGCCAGAGGCACCAGCTTGACGAGTAATTCCTTGCTGCCCGCCAGCCAGACCACCGGATTGCCGATGGCATCGCTTAGCACCGCGCCCGGGATTCTGCGCAGCGCCGCGCTGCCAACTGCGCCCACATACAGGTCGATGGTGGTAGGGGTTGTGTTTAGAATCGCGAACTGCTTGCCGTCCGGGCTCCAGACCGGCATGCCCAGCCGGGCGCCGGCCGGCACGCTGATCTTCGTCTCTGCTCCGCCCTCGATCACCTTCATGGTGAGCGACGTGCCCGTGATCATGGAGGTGTGCGGCCCGTTGTTGGCGGGGTTGATCCGCACGCCGGCGATGCGCAGCACGGGCGCGGAGACTTCGGCGATGCCCGGATACAACTGCCGCGCCATCAGTAGCACGTGGGTCCGCGCGGGGCTTAGCGAAGTCACGGGCGGGGCCGGCGCATGCATCACGTCGAGGATCGCCTGCGACGGTTTCTGGTAGGTGACTTCCGCCTGCGCGGTGAGAGCCAGGCCGGATAGGATCATTGCTACGGAGCCTCTCATCATCGATCTCCTTGTTGCATCACGGACGCAGCGTCAGCGTCCCTTTGTCTTGGACCTTGCCGAACTCCAACGGATAACTGGTGCCATTCAGATAGGCCTGCCACTGGTCCTTGTAGTGCCAGCTCAGGATATGGCCGCTCTCCCCGATGGTCAGATTCATCAGGCTGGAATCCCAATTTGAGAGATCGGCGACAAACCGCATGGACGGTCCGAGCCTGGGCGAAGTGGCCTTGATGCTGGTGCCCGTGCCGTGCATGGGAATAGTTCCGACGTTGAAGTAGGAGCCGGCCCACGGGATGAGGCTCATCACCGGATGAACGAGCTTCACTTCATTCGAGCGCCCATATTGCCACTTCTGCGAGTTGCGCCCCTGAATACGCCGGGCCTCTTCCACCGCGTCGGCTAGTTCATTGGCAAGCATGCGGTCGTAGTCCTCGAACCAGCCAGCGGGCCGCGCCCGCAGCAGGCGCTCCACCGCCGCCGGAGCCACGAAGGGCTTGTACTCGTCGGCCAGCTTGGGCGCGGCCTTCTCCGCCATGGCCCGCCGCAGGTGCTGATAGAGCAGCGTGGCCACGAAGGGCGCGGCCTGCTCGGTGGTCACCTGACCGTTCCAGGCTTTCAGGATCCGTACGCCCTCGGCGGCGGCGGGATTGGCGTCCTTGCTCCGCTCCACAGCCTTAACGGCCTCGCGCGAAACCAGGGCCAGGAAGCTGGAGTATACGTCGCGCTGCACCATCAGCATATCTTCCGCGGTCCATTTCGATTTCGACTTGAGAAACGCCGTGATTCCTCGCGCGCGGTGCGCGGAAGCAAAGAATCCGCTCACCGTCCCGGCGTAGTTGGCAGGGAAGGAATTCTGATTGGCCGACACCACCATGCCGCCGGGCGGATTGTAGTAGGAGGGCAACTCGTCAAATGGGATCATGCCGCCCCACTCCTGGGCGCCCGACGCGCCGTCGAGCGGCACGTCGCCCGTAAACCCCTTGCGCCGGGGCAAGCGGCCCACCACCTGCCAGCCGATGTTGCCGGCCGTGTCGGCGTAGATCATGTTGATGTTCGGCCCGGGAAGCCGTTTCAGCGCTCCGCGGAATTCGTCCCAATTGCCCGCCTGGTTCAGCTCCACCATCGGGAACGCAGCGTCCGGCGAGGACATCGCCGACCAGCGCAGCGAGAAACTCGCGGCGCCGTCGCTAGTCATCAACGGCCCATGCACCGTGATGAGATTCAGCAGTTGCACCGGTTTCGCGTCTTTCACGGCGATCCACTCCGTCTCGCGGTACGCGTTCAGCGTCTGCCCTTTGTACAGGTACTGGCCGGTGCGCAGATCGATCTTCTCTTCGTAGAGATCCATGTTGTCGAACTGGAGGGACGTGATCCCCCAGGCGATCTTCTCGTTGTGCCCGACTATCACGGCCGGCACGCCCGGCAAAGTGGAGCCGGCCACATTGAGCCCGGGCGCCCGGAGGTGGACCATGTACCACGTGGAGGGCAGGGACCATTCCAGATGGGGATCGTTAGCCAGCAGCGGCTTCCCGCTCGCAGTGTGGGCGCCCGAGATCGCCCAGGCGTTGGAGCCGGGCATAGGCTCGTCACCGCTGCGCACGGGGAACAGGAAGTCCACCTTGTCCCTATCCTTGCCGGCGGCGATCATGCGGCGCTTGAGCAGATCCTGTTCATAGTTGCCGCTGAGCGTGCGATTCATCTGGAGCGCGCAGAGCATGGAATCCACCATGGTCCAGGGGCGCGGCTCGTAGCTCATCATGCGGAACTCCGGCCCCCACTTGCCGCGATTGGTCTCGATGTAGTGGTTGACGCCGCGCGTGTAGGCGGCGATCCAGGCGCGGTCCTTGGCCGGCATCCGCTGCGTCCATGCCTCGGCGATGCTGCGCATGCGCATTTTGCGGGACTTGATGTCAGATTCCAGTGCGGCCTGCCCGGCCACCTCGCTCAGCTCACCCGCAGCCACGCGCCGCAGCATATCCATCTGCCAGAGCCGGTCCTGTGCCGTGGCGAAGCCCTGGGCGAACAGGGCGTCGTCGATGGTGGCGGCGGTGATGTGCGGTACACCCCGCTCGTCGCGCACAATGCGCACCTCGTTGCTGACCGGAGCGCCAAGTTCGCCGGACGTTTTGGGCGTGGGCAGCCACACATACCAGACCACGGCGAATACCGCCAGCAGCCCGGCCGCGACCAGCAGCCAATTCAACCCCCGCACAATTCGCATCATGGGCATCTCTACAATTGTATGAGGCTCTGAGCTTTACCAACCATGGCAGTCGAAAATGTCAGCTACGGATATCGATTCGCGTTCATGTTCCTCATCATCGCGATCAACGGGTTTTTCGCGGCGGCCGAGACCGCACTGGTGTCCGTGCGTCCCTCCCGTCTCCGGCAGATGGCTGACGAGGGGCAGGTGGGCGCTCACGCCGCCATCTCGCTGCTGGCCAATCCGGAGCGGCTTCTCTCCGTCAGCCAGGTGGGCCTCACGCTGGCGAGCCTCGGCTTGGGCTGGTTGGGCGAGGAGACACTGTACGGTTTCCTGCATTCGATCTTCGCCCCGATCATCACGGACGCCACGCGTCCGATGATCGGAATTGTGAGCCTGGTGCTGGCATTCCTGCTGATGACCTTCACCCACGTGGTGCTCGGCGAGGTGGTGCCGAAGAACATCGCGATGGACCGGGCGGATCGCCTAGCCGTCATCGTGGCGCCGATCCTACTGGTCTTCTACAAGATCGCCGAGCCCTTTGTCTGGATCATCGAGCGCGCCTCCGCCGCGGCATCGCGCGCCCTGGGCGTACATGGGCACCAACATGGTGCGCACTCGCCGGAGGAGCTGAAATTCGTGGTCACCGCCAGCCAGGCCGCCGGCCACCTTACCGAGTTTGAAGAAGAAGCCATCCGCCACATCGTGGACCTCCAGGATTACAACGTGCGTGAGGTGATGGTGCCGCGCAGCCAACTGGTGACGGTGACCATGGGCGCCGACATCGATGAGGTGCTAGATCTGATGCGGGAAAGCCGCTACTCCCGCCTGCCGGTATGCCCCGCGGGCGCGGACAACCCCATTGGTTTTGTACACGTCAAGGATGTGCTGGATTACTGGGCCCGCCGCCGCCAGTCGAATCTGCTGCGCCGCGCCACGCCATCGTTCGCTCTCAACCAGATCCTCCGCAAGGCGCCGATCGTCCCCGAGACCCGCGCCCTGCATCTGGTACTGGACGATCTTCGTGAGAATCGCGCCCACGTCGCCTTCGTGGTGGACGAATACGGCATGGTCTCCGGACTGG
Source organism: Paludibaculum sp. (assembly GCA_036504135.1). Classification (GTDB taxonomy): domain Bacteria; phylum Acidobacteriota; class Terriglobia; order Bryobacterales; family Bryobacteraceae; genus Paludibaculum. Next base: position 836,136 of record DASXVP010000024.1, on the reverse strand, counting down.
TTTCGCTGGAGGATGTCTTTGAGCAGGTCTTTGGCGAGATTCAGGATGAGTTCGATCTGGAGGCGCCACCACCGGAGGAGGAGTCGCCGAGCTTCGACGTGGAGGGGACGATTCCGATCCGCGATCTGGCGATGCAGTTTGGCATTGAGATTCCGTCGGGTGACGAATTCGAGACGCTAGCGGGATACTTGCTGTTCCGCTTCGGATGTATTCCTGAGGCGGGCGATGCGGTGGAGTATGGGGACCGGCGGTTTACGGTGGTGGAGATGGATTTCAATTTGATCGCGCGGGTGCGGATCGACCGGATCACCACCGAGGAACCGGTCTCAGGGGAGTAGCGGGAGCCACACCGTCATCGCCGACGCGCCGCGGTTGTGAAACGTGTAGTAGGGCACGAAGGTGAGATCCGCTTCCGCCGCCGGCTTGGGCACTGCAAAGCCATAGAGCGGCTCGCTGGCCAGCGACGGCTTCCACGCGCGGCCCTTGTGGAGCAGCACGGTAGCGCCGCCGAGTTGGGCGTCACCGGTCTTCACCTGGAAGCCGCCCTGGGCGCTCAGTGCCACGTCGGAAACCGGCGTCGCGCCATTGTCGCCCTGCTCCAGGCAGTACACCAGCGGACCGCGCTGCACGGCCGCCTTGCCGTAGTTTTCCGGCACGCGCGGATTGGCGCGCACGAGGCGGGTGCCCATGTCGAGCTCCATCGTCACGCGGTCGCCGCTCTTCCACACACGTTTCAGGGCCAGGTATGTGTTGGGCCGCGCTGCTCCGCCGGCGGGCTGGCCATTCACCAGCACCTTCGTATTCAGGGACCATGCGGGGATGCGCAGATGCAGCGTGAACTCCTCGGGCTTCGCGGGCGAGAGGGTCAGCTCCACGTTGCCCTGGAAGGGCTGCCCGCTCTTCGTCTCCAGCTTGAGCGCGGCGCCGGATTCGAGCTTCCAATCCATCGTGGTGTTGTCGTAGAGGTGGACCCACACGCCATCTTTCGAGGTGGAGTAGAAGTATCCGCCGAGGGCGGTGAATGTTCGCTGCAGATTCGGCGGGCAGCAACAGGTGTCGTACCACGGATTGCGGATCTTCTCGCCGGCTCCGGTGGCCAGCGGGTTGCGGTAGCAGTAGAGCGTGCCATCGAGCGACATGCCGGAGTTGATGCCGTTGTAGAGGGCGCGCTCCATCACGTCTGTGTATTTGGCATCGCCAGAGCCGGCCAGCAGGCGCTGGTTGAAGATGAGGCTCGCGATGGAGGCGCAGGATTCGGTATAGGCCTGGCGGTTTGGCAGTTCCCACGCATCGCCAAACGACTCGCCGGAGGCGCGGGAGCCCACGCCGCCGGTGACGAAGACTTTGCTGGTAACGAGATCGGTCCAGAGGCGGTCGAGCGTCTGCTTATATTGCGGATTGCCGGTCTCCAGCCAATAATCCGCGGCGCCGGTGGCCGCATACAGCGCACGGACGGCGTGGCCTTCAAACTGTTCGCGCGAGGTGAACGGGATGCCAGAGAACATGTACTGCGTGTCGCGCGGCCGCAACTTGAGGCGGTCTTTTTCGACGCCGCTGAGGAGGTATCCGGCGAGGTCGAGATAGGCGCGCTTGCCCGTGACGCGGTAGAGCTCGGTGAGCGCCAATTCGAGCTCGGGGTGTCCGGTGAGCAGCGCGCGCTTCGGCGCGGGGCCGAATTCTTTCAGCAGATAATCGGCGAAGCGGATGCCGCCATCCAGCAACTTGCGCTTGCCGGTGGCGCGATAATAGGCCACGGCGCCCTGGAGCATGTGGCCCAGGCAGTATAGCTCGTGGCCGGAGTTCATCTGTTTGAACCGAAGGGGCCCGCGCTCTTCGACAAACCAGGTGTTCAGGTAGCCGGAGGGCTCCTGCGCGGCGAGGATCTCATCGACGAGCTTATCGATGGTGGCTTCGAGCTTGGCGTCCGGACGGGTCTGGAGGCTCCAGGCGGCACCCTCGATCCACTTGTAGAGATCGGAGTCTGTGTAGAGGGGGCCACGGCGTGGGGTGTAGTTGGACTGTGCGCCGATGCGCCGGAAATTGTCCACGACGCCGTGCTCTTCCAGGAGTGCGAGCAGAGTGGGGATGGAGCGCTGGATGGTGACGTCCTGGCGGGTCTTCCAAAAGCCGGCCTGGAGGGTGACGGCGCGGACGGGCACGGGGTGGAGGAGGGCGTTGGGGGTCTTAGTGAGATCGAGAACTGCCTGATCGCGCCAGTCTGCGGCGGGGGCTGTGGCGGCGAGGAGGATGAAGATCGCTGCGGATCGCATCCCGCAGTTGTATCACAGGCGTGTTCAGATGCCCATCACCTGATAGCCGGCATCGACGTAGATGATGTTGCCGGTGATGCCGCGCCCCAATTCCGAGGCCAGGAAGACGGCGGTGTCAGCCACCTCGGCAGTATCGCAGTTACGGCGCAACGGGGCGGTCTCCATCACGTGATCCAGGATCTTGGAGAAGTCCTTGATGCCACGCGCCGACGCGGTCTTGATGGGTCCGGCGGAGATGGCGTTGACCCGGATGTTCTGGGGCCCCAGCTCGCTGGCCAGATACCGCATGCTGGCCTCGAGCGCGGCCTTGGCCACTCCCATCACGTTGTAGTTGGTCATGACGCGCTGGCTGCCGAGGTAGGACAGAGTCATGATGGAGCCGCCCTCAGTCATGACCGGCGCCACCGCGCGGGCGACGGCGACGAGTGAATAGCACGACACTTCCTGGGCCAGCAGGAACCCGTCGCGCGAGGTCTCGTAGAACGGCCGCGCGAGATCTTCCTTGTTGGCGAACGCGATGGAGTGCACGACGGCGTCGAGTTTTTCGCCCTCGCCGCGCAGCATCTCCGAGAGGGTCTGGAGGTCCGCTTCCTGCGTGACATCACAGCACAGCACGCGCGAGGCACCGAGGTCCCTGGCTAGCTCTTCCACCACGTCTTTCTGGCGCTCGCCCTGATAGGTGAGCGTGACCTGGGCGCCTTCGCGGCGAAAGGCCTGGGCGATGGCGTAGGCGATGGACCAGCGATTGGCCAGCCCCAGAATGAGGGTGGACTTGTCTTTGAGCAACTGAGACATGAATCTTCTATTGTAGCGTGGCGCCCGCCAATTCCCGGATTCGGAGGTTCCGGAACATGACGAAGGTGAATTGATCGTGGAGTTGGAGCCCGATAGGCCCGGCCAGAGGGCGGCCCTCCTCGCCGGCGAATTCCGCGGCCGGCTGGCCGTTGACGCGCACCCGGATGCCGGTCTTGCGGGACTCGATGTCCAGCGAGTTCCACTGCCCCATCTTCTGCAGACCCTGGGGCGCGGCACGGAAGAGGTAGATGCTGCCGGTGGGGTACTTCTCGGTGTCGGAGTCGATGATCTGGATCTCGTAGCCGATGTGAGACGGCGTGCCTTTCAGCGTGGTGCGCAGCGGCGGGTCGCCGGCCGCGGCCTTGTCTCCAATGGAATAGTGCGCGCGGGTGACGTCGCGGATGGAGACGCCACTGTTCATGTGCGGCGGTAGAAGGTACTCCACATGGAGGTCGAATTCACCGAATTCGCGCTCCGTGTAGAGCCAGGCGTGGCGGTTGAGCCATGTGCCGTACTGGCGTTTCTCGATGGGCCAGGGCTGGGCGAAGGGCTCGGAGACGTTATCGATGCGCCGCTGGCCGAGGAGGACACCGCCCTCCAGCACGGTCCAGATGCCGTCGCCGCGCACCTGCCACCCGGCGAGGTCTTTGCCGTTGAACAAGGGCTGCCACTGCTGGGCCATCGCCGGCAAAGCGAGGAGGATTACCAACAGCAGACGGCTCACTTGGCGGCCACCGCGGGGAGGCCCTTATCGCGGACGAGCCTGTTGAAGCTGGCGAGGTCGGCCTTGAGCAAGGAGTCCAGAGTCTTCAACTGGGCATTGATCCGGGACGTCAGTTCCTCGTGTAACTGGTAGCTCTGATCGGTGGGCCGAGTGTCCGCGCTGCCCACGATGCCGCCCAGCGCCGCGAGCTTGTTATTCAGTTTGATGGGGTAGTTGAGCGGGTCCTGGCCGGACTTGTTCTTGGTCTGGTAGAGTTCCTCTTCCACGGCTGTCAGCTTCTTGCCGAGCGCCTTGGCCGGCTCGGCAAGGTCCTTGTCGCGCTTGCCCCAATCGTCCAACTGCTTGCGGAGTTCGCGGATCTTCAGGATCGATTCGTGCGTCTCGGTGAGCTTGTCACGGATCTGCACGAGCAGGGCCTGCTGCTTCTCCAAATCCTCCTGCGTCACGGCAGTGAGCCGCGGGTCTTTCAGCACCTGGAAATCGGCCTCCAGCTTGAGGCCCTCGCCGCTGAGGCGGGCCTTGTAGCGGCCCGGCGCGACCTCTGGGCCGCGCGTGGATCCGGCCCACATGATGAGGCCCGGGAAGGTCTTGGCGTCCTCGTGGCGGAGGTTCCAGGTGAGCGTGTTCCAGCCCTGCTCCACCTTCAGCGGCGGGGTGCGGGCTTCGCTCTCGCCCTCGCCCTTCTCAGCCTTTGTGACCATCTTGCGGATTACCCTGCCCGACGTGTCGAGGATCTCCAGCGCCGTCTCGCCCTTGGGCTTCTCTTTCAGCCAGACGTTGAAGACCGCGCCGGCGGGCGGATTCTCACCAGTGCTCATGCCCGGCTGCCGCCGGAAGCGTCCGCCCGGCATGCGGTAGGCGTCTTCCACGGGGAATAAATAGTTCTCGCCTTTGGCTTGCTCGGCGTTGTGGAGAACGTTGAGATCGTCCAGCACCCAGAAGGAGCGGCCCTGGGTGGCTACGACGAGGTCTTTCATGCCCTTGTGCACGGCGAGATCCGTGACGGGCACTACGGGCAGATTCAGTTGGAGGGACTGCCACTGATCGCCGTCGTTGAATGAAACATAAAGCCCCGTTTCCGTGCCGGCGTACAGCAGGCCTTTACGGTTGGGATCCTCGCGGATCACGCGTGTGAACGCTCCATCCGGAATTCCGTTCACGATCTTTTTCCAGCTCTTGCCACCATCGGTGGTGCGGAAGAGATAGGGCCGGAAATCGTCACTCTTGTACATCGTGCCGACGAAATAGGCCTTGGCCGCGTCGTGCGGCGAGGCCTCGATGGAGTTGATCTGAATCCACTCCGGCATGGCGTCCTTGGGTGTGACGTTCGACCAGATCTTGCCACCGTCGCGCGTGGTCCAGACGAGGCCATCGTCGGAGCCGGTCCAGAGCGTGCCCTTGGCAACCGGACTCTCGGCGAGGGTGAAGATCGTGCAATAGTATTCGACGCTGGTGTTGTCCTTCGTGATCGGACCGCCCGAGGGTCCCATGCGCGCAGGGTCGTTGCGCGTCAAATCCGGCGAGATGGCCTCCCAGGACTGGCCCTCGTTGGTGGAGCGGAACAGGCGGTTGCCGCCCGTGTACAGCACGTTCCCGTCATGCGGCGAGAAGAGAATGGGGAAGTTCCACTGGAAGCGGTACTTCATGCCTTCCGCTCCATAGCCCATCGGATTATCGGGCCAAACGTTGACCGCGCGGGTCTGCCCGGTGCGCTTCTCGTAGCGGGTGATGTAGCCACCGTAGGAGCCTGCGAAGACGACATCGGAGTTTTTCGGCGAGGGTGCGATCCAGCCGGATTCGCCGCCTCCGACGTCCCACCAATCCTTCGCCGTGATACCGAACGACGTGGTGCGCGAGGCAATGCGGACGGTGGAGTTGTCCTGCTGCGCGCCGTAAATGTTGTATGGAAATTCGTTGTCGAGCGCCACGCGGTAAAACTGCGCCGTGGCCTGATCCTGCTCCGTCCACTTGCGGCCGGCGGTGGTGGTGACGTGGGCTCCGCCATCATCGCCGCCGATCATGCGGGTGTTGTCTCTGGGATCGATCCAGAGATCGTGATTGTCGCCGTGCGGCGTCTCGACGGGCTTGAACGTGGCGCCGCCGTCGTCGCTGCGATAGGTCTGGACGTTCATGGCGTAGACGCGATCGGCGTTTTGCGGATCGGCGAAGATGTGTGTGTAATACCAGGCGCGCTGCCGCAGATTGCGGCTTTCATTGACGCGCTTCCACGTCTTACCGGCGTCGTCTGAGCGGAACAGGCCGCCCTCTTCGGCTTCCACCTGCGCCCAGACACGCTCGGGATTGGCTGGCGAGACGGTGACGCCGATGCGGCCCAGCAGGCCCTTGGGCAGCCCCTCGTTCCTGGAGATGTCCTTCCATGTCTCGCCGCCATCGGTGGATTGAAACAGTCCGCTGGCGGGGCCGCCGGACTCCATCGAATAGGGGGTGCGCTTGACGTCCCAGAGCGCGGCGTAGAGCACGTCAGGATTCGTGGGGTCCACAACCAGATCGATTGCGCCGGCCTGATTGGTCTTGTAGAGCACCTTGCGCCAGGTCTTGCCGCCATCGGTGGTTTTATAGACGCCGCGATCCTCGTGCGGCCCGAAGATGTGACCGAGCACCGCGGCCCACGCCGTGTTCGGATCGGTGGGATGTATGCGGATGCGCGGAATGTGGCGCGTGGTTTGCAGGCCCACGTTCTTCCAGGTCTTGCCGGCGTCCACGCTCTTGTACACGCCGTCGCCATGCGAGACGTTGCCGCGAATACAGCCCTCGCCCATGCCGGCGTAGACGACGTTGGGATTTGATTCGGAGACAGCGATGGAGCCGACGGTGCCGGTCTGGAAGAAGCCATCGGACACCGCGATCCAGGTATCGCCGCCGTCGGTGGTTTTCCACACGCCGCCGCCGGTGGCGCCGAAGTAGTAGGTGTCGCGCTGGCCCACTACACCGCTAACGGCCACGACACGGCCACCGCGATACGGCCCGATGGAGCGGTACTTCAATGAGGACCAAACGGGCTTGGCATCGTCGGCGAGGGCGGACGTCAGGAGAAGGCACAGGCAGGCAATGAGTCGCATACGGGTTTCCTCCGTATTGTAAGGCCCTCCCAGCCGGTGCGGGAAAGGAGCACAATAAAGGGGAGTATTGTTTTAGACGATATGAGGATCTCTATGACCAAACATAGCCTTGGATTCTTCGCGCTGCTCGCAGTGATGTGCGTACCGGCCTCCGCCTCCATGCAGTGCAACCTGACCGGTGTGCCGCTACAGGTGAGCGCCGAGGGTCTGGCTGAGCCTTTGGGTGCGATTCTGTTGCAGTGCGGGGGAGGGCCGCCCAATGGCGTGCTCACGGGCTCGTTCCAGATCTTTATCAGCCGGCGGGTCTCCAATAGTCTGACCGAGACGGGTAACTATCTGGGCATCACGCTGTCACAGGAATTCCCAGGCAGTATCTTCATCGACCAGCCGGCGACGATCCGTCCGCTGGAGAACTCGATCCTCATTGAGAATTTCCAGATCGTGATGAACGCGCAGGGTTTCTTCTCGATCAAGTTCGGCGGCATCCGTGCCGACACGGCTCAAACGACGCAGGCGTATCTGCAATTCACCGGCAATCAGCAACTCAATGTGGGCACCTTCTTCGTGACGGTCGCCTTTCCACAAAACACGCTGCTGGCCACGCACACCGGCGCGGGCGCGTCGGGACTCGGCCCCGTGCTTCCCTCGCCGCCGGACTTCAACGCGATGATTGCGGCGCGAGTCCCCATGGCCACCACGCGCATCACCGAGGGCTGGGCCAACGCCTTTGTGCCGCGCAAAGGGAACGACACCAATGGCACGCGCATCATGATCCGGCTTTCCGGCGTGCCAGAAGGGGCCCGCATCTTCGCGCCCGACGCCGTTGCCGGGAGCGGGACAATCCAGCCGACGCAGAGTGGGGACATGGGCAGCTACCCCACCAGCGGGCTCTACGCGTTTAATCCGGTGACGGGCAGCCTGCTGATGTCGCGCATACGTTACAGCGCGCCGGACGGCTCCGGCGGCTTCCCTGCCTTCTATCCCAACTACGTGGGCGCCAACTCCCTGGCAGCGGCCAGCGAAGCCGATGTGGCGCAAGGAACGCCATACCTGGTGTACGAGACGATGGACGCTAATCCCTCGCAGCGCGACAGCGTGCAGATCCCGATCTGGGTGCTGCTCCCCACCGACCGGTACGTCACGCCGTCGGTCATCAAGCAGACGCTGACGCTGGCGCCGCTCTCCACGGAGGCGGGCTCGGTGACGGGCGCGCCGATTCCGCGCTTCCGGCCGGCGCCCATCGCATCCGACTGCGCGCTGATGGGCGACTGCGCGGCGCCGTATTTCCCGAAGATGACTGTGACTCAGCCGGAGGTAAATGAATTCACGGCGCCGGCCGGCAGCGGCAGCGTGAACGGCTACTTCCTGTTGCACAACACGGGCGCCAGCTTGCTTGAGTGGCGCGCGGCAGTCCGGCTCAAAGGCTCTGCCACGGGGTGGCTTACGGTGTCGCCGGAATCCGGATTCAACAACCGCACCATCCGCTTCGACATGTTTCCGGCGGGGCTCCCGGTGGGACGATACGAGGGCGAGATTGTGGTGCAGCAGATTGGCGCGCCCACGGGCATCAACACCGAGGCGGTGGTTCCGGTGTATCTCAACGTGACTCCGCCGCTGCCGCCACCGATCCCGCTGCCCTCGATCAGCGAAGTTCTCGACGCCGCGAACCGTTGGCCGATGCCGGAGGCGCCGGGGTCTTTGGTGGTGATCACGGGTACGAATTTCGGTGAGAACACTAGTATCACGATCGGCGGCAAGCTGGCGCGCATTGTGCTGCTGACTCCCACGGAGATGCTGGCGGAGATTCCGCCGGATGTCGCCATCGGCCGAGCCGACGTGGTGCCGGCCAACAGCAGCCGCCCCGGGCCTACGACGGCGATCGACATCGTGCCGGTTGCCCCTGCGACGCTGTATGTTCTGAACAGTGACGACGAGCGGAACTCCGAGGAGCATCCGGCGTTGGCAGGGAAGCCGATCCAGGTCTTTGTGACGGGTGTTCGCGGCGCAGCTCAACCGCTCAGCGTGAAGATTCACGATCGGTATCTGGACGCCGGGTTTACAGCCACGGATCAGCCGGGCGTCGAGCTCGTCAAGTTCATCGTGCCCGATGATTTCCCGACCATGCCCTCAGTTGTTCTGGTCTGTGCCTTGCCCGCCGCCGGCGGTGAGGCAGCGTGCAGCCATCCGAAAGACATCTGGGTCAAGGAAGCGGTCCAGTAGTTCTGCTGGGAGCGGGCAAAGCTGAGACCCGCCGGACGGACGGCTGGTCTTAGCGGTTTCTGAGATTCGAGCTATTGGTGTTGCTGGTTCGGCGGCGGCTGATTCGGCGGCGGCCCATTGGGGCCACCCTGCTGGCGTCCCGGACCGTTTCCTGTCCCATCCTGACGGCGCTTCTGCATCATGTCGCGCCGCATCTGGCCTGGCTGCATAGCCGGGCGGCGCTTCTGCAGTTCCTTGTACTGGTCAGCCGTGAGCACGGCACGAAGGCGCAGACTCATTTGGGAGAGAGAGCGCGTCATGTCGCCGCGGGCTGTGATCAGGCGCTCCAGTGCGTCTCCGGCCCGGCGCTGATCGAAAAGCTCGTCGTTGAACTGATCCTCAAACTCGCCTTCCGCCTTTTCCACGGCGGCGCGCTGGTCGATGAGTTTGGAGCGATACTCCCGCACAACGGTGCGGATCTGCTTCGTCTGGTCCTCGCTGAGGTTCAGGTCCTTGGCGACAGGCGAATCCCACCACGGGAAGAATCCGCGCGGAGGTTGCGCCAGCAGCGGCACGCCCAACAGGCAAACCAACAACGCTAACGGTCTCATCACTACTGCGCCTCCGTCGTCGCATCACCCGCAAACAGGCCTTGAATCGAATCCGCCGCCCGCGGCGAGTCCTGATTCACTACCGAGGCGAGCTCGGTAAACAACTGCGTATCGCTCACCGTCTGAGCCGACGCCACTTCCACCGGCTCCATCCGCGGCACAGGGGCCTGATGCAGCGCCACACCCACAAACAGCAACAGCGCGGTGGCCGCGACCGGCATGGCACGCCACAGCATGGCCCGCTGGGGCTGCTCGATGCGGGCCCAGATCGCCTGCCGTTGGGTCCTCAACTGTTCGTCAGATACCTGCGCCGGGGCGCTGAGCACAACTCCACGGCGGGTCAACAGCGTGGCCCAGACCTGGGCGCACTCCGGACAGTCGCTCAGATGCTCCATATGCAGCCCAACTGCCGGCTCCACTCCGTAGAGCTGGTTGATCAGATCACTTTCGTTCCAATGGGGCGAGTTGTTCGTGTTCATCATGCTATCGACTCCGTCCCCGCCCGGCGCCTGGGCTGAGCGTACAAATCCTTCAGATCCTCTCGCAACTTCACCATGGCGCGCGCCATATGCGCCTTTACCGTGCCGACGTCCAAATCCAGCATCCCCGCGATTTCATCCAGGCTTCTATCTTCATAGTGCCTGAGCGTGAAGACGGCCCGTTGACGATCCGACAGCCGGTCCATCGCAGTCGCCAACCGCTTGCCGATTTCCCTGGCAAAGACCTTGTCCTCGGCATCGGGCGAGACAGCCGGCGCCATCGCCAGAATCGTCGCCTCGTCTTCCTGCTTCGGCCGCTTGCGCCAAAACTGCCAGCGTCTTGACCGCAAGCGGTCCAGGCACGTATTGACCGCAATCCGGGTGAGCCACTTGGCCGGTTCGTCGGGCTGATTGGCCTGCGTCTGCAATGCTTTGTAGGCCTTCAGAAAGACGTCCTGGGTAGCCGAATCCGCTTCATCCGCCTCACCCAACATTCTCTGGCACAGCAGAAAAATGCGTCGTTGCTCCTCCAGCATCCAACTGGAGAAGTCGGACGCCGACGCCAGAGTGCCGTTGGAGGCCACGAGTTGATCGGCCATCAGTCCCATCCTAACCGGGATGACGGGGAATTGAGCCCGCGGATTACACAGCTGGCAAGAAACTGATAGACTCCGGGAAAATGAGTTACCTGCCCCTGCTTGGAATCGGCCTGATCGCGGGAATCCTGTCGGGAATGTTCGGTATCGGCGGCGGACTGGTGATTGTCCCCGCGTTATTGTTCCTGATGGACTTGAAGGAGTACGAGGCGATCGGCACCTCGTTGGCCGCGCTGATCCCTCCAGTGGGCCTGCTGGGTGCGGCCGAGTATTACCGCAGCGGCAACATCAACATCAAGTACGCGGCGCTGCTGGCCTGCGGGCTGTTCGTGGGAGCATTTTTTGGCGCGAAGATCACGCTGGGGCTCTCGCCGGCTGTCATCCGCAAGGCTTACGCCGTATTCCTGTTGCTGGTAGCGGGGAAGATCCTGATTATGGGCAAATGAGGCCGATTCCGCCTCGGGCGCTTTCACCATTGTTGTCGCCCACCGCTTGCTCACGCGCGCGGCCCGGTTCCGAGCACCGCGCCTCAGAACGGACTACGAAATTTCCGAAGATGCGCTAGGCAGTACGCGCTTCCTGTGCCTTGAGCATCCGCGAATTCAGAGACCGCTCGTCTCCGGACAATGATCGTGTGCTGAAAATGGAGCACTGCTTGGCCAGGTTCTTAGTGTCGCTGCCCTCTTCCACCACCATCTCGTGCTCGACCCAGTTGGAGAGGGGGATGTTGCGGAAGAAGAGACGTTCCTGTAGAACCAGAGACTTGCGATTCATGAACATCGACTTGTTCTCGCGCATATAGTGCCGCTCTTCCACGCGGAAGTCCGCGAGAAACTGATCGAAGGAGTGACGCATGGTGGATTCCTCGGCCGCCTTCACCTTCTCGACGATCATGAGTTCCTGATTACGGATTGTGGCCCTGGCCTCCGCCAGGCTTTCACGTTCCTTTGCCACAGCTACTTCCAGCTTGGCCTGCATGATGTAGAAGCTCAGCAGCGCGCTACCGGCGGCAATGAAAAGCGGCAGTAGAATCCATAGCATCGCAGTCATAGTGACACCCTGGAGTGAATATCGGCCCCTGGCGGGATGATCTTTAGACCAACGGCAACTATTGAGTCGGATCGAGCTTCTGCCCGGTGATGACCTGGAAGGCCAACGAGAACTTCAATGACCCCAGCGCTGACAGGAAGCACTTGATTCTAAAGGAGATACCTGTGCCAAGTCCCTTGTGTTTGGCGATATACGCGCCGGCGCCGGTGATGCGATCGGCCACGTAATCCGTCTTGTCGGCGTCGATGGGCGTGAAGGGGTAAATGGTGGCTCTGGCGGCGTCCACGAGGAGGAGCTTCTTGCCGGCGTTGCGAATCTGCCAGCAGACCTCCAGGAGACTCCAGTGCTCGGAGAAGCGTTTCTCGTCGAGGTAGTTCATCCCGGCGACAAACGACCGGCGCACAGCCAGGGCCCACTCTTCGACGGCTTCGACGGCCTCCCCGGTGACGGCAGCGCGGGGCAGAGGAGTGCCGCGCAGACCGGTCTCCGCCAACTCCGCCACGGACGGCAGTCGGAAACTCTGGGGCACAACGGCACCATTTGCATCCTCCAGCACCGGGGCGGCGGCAGTGGCATCGTCACGGGATTCGAGTGCCGCCGCCAACAGACCCAGTGTCTCGGGCCGGACCTCGACGTGGGGATCCAGGAAGAAGACAACGTCCGATTGGGCGGTGCGCATGCCGATATTCCGGGCCCGCGTTTTACCGAAATTGCGCGGTAGGCGGAGCACCGTGACAGCCGGGAAGTCCAGATCCACGCTGGGGCAGCCATCCTGGCTGCCGGCATCGACAACCAGAACTTCGAACTGGGCCCGCTGCTTCGAAGCCTCCAGAGACCGGAGGCAGCGCCGCAGCGCGTCCTCGCAGTTGTAGCTAACCACTACAACAGAGATACGCGGCTTCTGGGGAATTTCGGGCTGAGGAACTTCTTGTGGCACCAGAGGCGATCATAACGCACAGTGCCATGCCGGAGCATTGCGTTCGTGTTTACTGAGTTGCGGCGAGAAGAGCTTTCAGCGTCTGTTCGACGTTCTTGCGGCTGGCTGCGCCGGCCTGGATGGCCGCCACGCGCTGGTCCCGATCGATGAAGAACGCTACCGGCAAACCCTCGACATCGCCGTAGAGATACGCCACGCGGCGTGTGCCCATCAGGACGGGATATGCGATCGGCACCTTCTCCAGAAAGGGCTTTACGGCATCCCAACGATCCTCGTCCATCGAGATGCCCAGCACGACGACGCCCTTGGCTTCGTACTGCCGGGACAGGTCGTTTAGCCAGGGAATCTCCGCCTTGCAGGGCCCGCACCACGTGGCCCAGAAGTCCAGCAGGACGACCTTGCCCTTGTAATCGGAGAGCCGGACGATGCGGCCACTGGCATCTTTCAGTTCGAAATCCGGCGCTTTCTTGCGCTCTGCCTGCTTTTTGATGGTGATGGCCTCAACAGGGAGGGCCGCGAGCAGGAGTATCAGTGCCAGGATCAGCCGCATCAATTAGAATCTCCGCGAAACGCCGATAGTCAGCGCGTAGTCGGCAAAAGCAGCGTCGCCGTGGATGCCGTTGGCGATGTCCGAGACGCTGCGCCGCCGGTTGCGCTCCAGCGCCCAGGGCGCGCTGCACGAGAAGACGTAGCCCCAGCGAGCGTAGAGCAGGCCCGGATCGGCGGAGATGGCGTAGCCGGGCCTGCGGAAGCCGTTGCTGCTACCGAGCAGGTCGCGGACAGGCACGCCTTCCATGCGGCCGCCGAACGTCGCCACCAACCCACGCACCTTGGGCACCGCATGAGAGACGCCGGCGCGGGCGAGGTACTGATCCGCGATGGAGAAGACGCGTTCGCCGGGGCGGGTACGGAACGAGTTCACGCCATTGGTGTCCATCGGGTTGAAGAGATAGGAGCCCGAGGCGTACACCATGAAGCCGTATTTGACAGGCTTGTAGGCCTGCATGTCGAGAACGAAGCCCCAGCCGCCATCGCCCGCCTGGATGGACTGATCGGCCGTGGCCACCACAGGGAGGCCCGCCGCCGTGAGCGCATTTCCGGTGGAGTTCTTTCGCCCTGTCGGCATCTTCAGGCTGGCGCCGATGGCGATATTGCCGCCGTTCTTGGTGGGAGGCTTGAAAAGCCAGCCGCGGCCGCCCACGGTCATGTCGCCGATCCCGTTGACGCGGTATTCGCCGCGCGGGTTATAGAGCTGATTGCGGTAGGCGAAGAGGATCGGCAGGCTTCCAGTGAGAGAGAAGCGGTTGGTGATCTGGCGCTCGACGGCCACGTCGAAGAGGTGGTACGTGTTGCGGATCTGGGTACCGAGAACTTCCCGTTGTTTCTGTTCCACTGTGCCGACGAAATGGCGGAAAGACTCTTGGTGGCGATAGCCCACTGTGATCACCCAGGGCTGCGGCTTCCAAACTTCGCGCGCAGTGATCCTCTCCTCGTCCGCTACTTTCGGACCAGCGTCGTCTTCCACGGAGGCAGCTCTCTTTTTCGGCTGCGACGAACCGCAAAGCGCACCAAGCACGGGTGCGCTGCTCCTGGCCGCCACTCAACCCTGGCCGGAGGCCGGGCGGGCGAAGGTGAAGAGCGAGAGGATGGTGGCAAGGCAGACAGTGATCGCGCTGAAAATGGATCTCATGAATTTCCCAGAAGCTAGCCCAGTCTAAACGGCTATCTGGAATAATTCAATAATCTGAACTCATTAGTATGAATAGTGCGGCAGGCTACTCCTCACGCAGGGCCACCATCGGATCCACTCGTGAGGCGCGCCGCGCCGGAAGATAACCGGCAAGCGCGGCGACCGCCGCGAACAGGGCTACGGCGCTGGCCAATGCCGCTGGATCGCTCGCTTTCATGCCGAAGAGGAAACGCTCCACCAGGCGACCGCCGGCGAGAGAAAGACCGATGCCGGTGGCAAGTCCGAGGGCCACAAGAATGGCGACGTCGCCGAGGACCATCGTGCGCACGGTCGTCTGGCCGGCGCCGAGGGCCATGCGGATGCCGATCTCGTTCTGGCGCCGGGTGACGTTGTAGGACATGACGCCGTAGAGCCCGATCATGGCCAGTAGGAGCGCGAGGCCGCCGAATAATCCGCTCAGTACGGCCAGCAGCCGTTCGCGCGTCAACGACTCTTCCACCTGCAGCGAGAGCGTCTTGAGCTGAATGATCACATTCGGGTTCACCTCGGCGATAGCAGTGCGGACGCCGGGGATCAGATCGCTGGCGGAGGTGGCGGAGCGAAGCTCGAAATTGTGAGACATTCGAGCCGGTTCGATGGCCTGGCGTTCGGTGACGTAGGCGGTCGGTTTGGTTTCCTCCCTCAACGTCCCGTATTTCGCATCCCGCACGATGCCGATCACCTCAACGGGCGGCTCAGGGTTCGGTCCCCGCTCCATCACAAAAGACCGGCCCAACGGACTGGCCTGGCCGAAGAACTTCCGTGCCAGCGTCTCATTGATGATGGCGACTTTCGGCGCGGCCGGTCCGTCGCGGTCGCT
Organism: Paludibaculum sp.; assembly: GCA_036504135.1. Lineage (GTDB taxonomy): Bacteria > Acidobacteriota > Terriglobia > Bryobacterales > Bryobacteraceae > Paludibaculum. The sequence continues at coordinate 820,846 of DASXVP010000024.1, read as the reverse complement.
GAAATCCCGGCCGGCTAGGATCGGCGTACCCATCGTTTCAAAGAATCGGTCGCTGACCTGGTTGAAGTACGCGATGGAGTCGCCGCGCTTCTTTGCCTGGTAACCTTCCACGACGATCTCGCCGTTCCAGGCCATGCCGCTGATCGGCGTGATATCGGATGAACTCGCCGAATGGACGCCCGGCAGCGCGCGTAGCCGCTCCAACACCTGCGCGAAGACCGCAAGCCGTTGCGGTTCCGGGTAGCGCGCATTGCGCAGATCCACATCGGCGATCAAAACCTGTTCCTGGCGGAAGCCAGGATCCATGTTCGCGAGTTTCCGGAATGTACCCAACATCAGGCCGGCGCAGACCACGAGTGCCAGTGAGAGAGCGACCTGCACGATGACCAGCGCCTTGCCGAAGCCGAATCGCGAATGGCCATCGATGGTTCCTCTTCCGCCGCTCTTCATCGCCGCATTCGGCAGCACGCGTGTCGCCAGCCACGCCGGCGCCAGACCGAATAGCAGAGCCGTGCCGATGGCGATTGCCGCAGTAAATGCCAGTATTCGCCCATCCACGTGCAGATCCAACGTCACGGCGGATCGACTGGTCGACAGCAGCCGCACCAGCAGTTGGCTGCCCCACTGGGCCAGCAGCACGCCGAGCGCCGCGCCGGTCAGCGAAAGCAGAAGACTCTCCGTCAACAACTGCCGGATCAGCCGGCCCCTGCCGGAACCGAGCGCCAGACGAATGGCGATCTCCCTCTGCCGTATTGACGATCGCGCCAGAATCAGGTTTGCCACGTTGGCGCAGGCGATCAACAGCACCGCGCCCACAACACCCATCAGCGCCAGCAGCGCGTTGCTGTACTGGCCGCGCAGGTCGGAGATCCCGCCAGCCGCGGCCCCGGTTTCGAACGTGCGCTTGGTATACCCCTCGATGTCTTCCGGACGCCAGTTTTGCGGCTTGGTGGCGCGGAAGATCTCCGGCGCCAGCACCTTCAGACGCGCAGTCGCCTGTTGCGGGCTAACGCCCGCCTTCGGGCGGCCCACCACCGTCAGCCACCATATGCTGCGACCATCCAGCCAACTCTCCTTGCCATGAACGATCGCCTCGCTGCACAAGCGAACGTAGACATGCATGGGTCGTCCAACCGCCATGCCGCTGAATCCGCGGGCGGCGACGCCGACGATTTGAAAGGGCTGACCCTCCAGTGACACTGTGCGGCCTAAAGCCGAAGGACTGCCCGCGTATTCGCTCTGCCAGAAGTCGTAGCTCAATACGACTGTCGCCGGGCAGCCGCGCCGGTCATCCGCCTTGGTCAGCGGCCGTCCCAGCGCCGGCTGTACGCCAAGCGTCTCGAAGAAGCCCCCGGCAACCCAGGCGCCCTGCACATAGCGCGCCTCGCCGCCCGGCGAGAGATTGAAGCGATCGCCGCCGTAAGCGAAGAGGCCGGAGAATACATCCTGCCGGTCCCGCACCTGCTCCCAGATCGGGTTGGTGAAGACCGTGCCGTCTTCACCCATCTTTACCTGCAACAACTCACCCGGACGCTCCACCGGCAGCGCTTTCAACATCACCGCGTCGATCAATCCGAAGATGGCCGTGTTCGCCCCGATGCCCAGCGCCAATGTCATCACGGCGACGGCCGTGAAACCCCGGTCCTTGGCGAGGACGCGCACGGCGTAGCGGAGGTCCTGCCACGCCGTTTCCAGCCAGGGCAGGCCGCGCCGGTCGCGGTAGCTTTCCTTGACGGCCTCCACGCCGTCGAACCGCAGTGTTGCCTGCCGGCGTGCCTCTGCGGGGTCCATTCCGGCGCGCAGATTGTCGTCGATTTGGAGCTGAAGGTGGCTCTCGATCTCCGCCGCCAGTTCGGCGTCCCGGCGGTCTTTGCCGAACAGTCCGCCCAACCGCATTAGCAACGCCCGCAGACATCTCATGCGCCCGCCTTCCCTTCCGCGAAGAACCGCGCAATGATGGCCGTCGTCTCGTCCCACGCCTGCGTTTCGCTCTGGAGGTGCTTTCGGCCGGCCCGCGTCAGGGCGTAATATTTCGCTTTTCGGTTGTTATCGGAGAGGCCCCACTCGGAGGAAATGTAGCCCTCCTGCTCCAGCTTGAGAAGTGCAGGATAGAGGGTGCCATAATTCACGGAAAGCAGGTCGCCGCTGATCTGCTCGATGCGCCGGGCGATGCTGTAACCGTGCAGCGCACCCATGGTTTGCAGGGTTTTGAGAACCATCAGCGCGAGCGTGCCCTGCCAAACGTCTTTTTTGCCCATGTCTCTCCTATTGGATTCCAATACTACGCGAAGTACGTATGGGAATGCAATAGGAGAGGTGGAATGTTACAGGCGCAACCGGCCGCGCGTCAGTCGATCAGGCCCTTGCGGACCGCGAAGCGGACGAGCTCGCCGGTGGAGTGCAGGTTGAGCTTCTCCATGATCCGGCCGCGGTGGGCATCCACCGTATAGACGCTGAGCGTGAGCAGCGCGGCAATCTCTTTATTGGTCTTGCCCTCGGCAATGAGCTGTAGCACTTCCCGCTCTCTGGAGGTCAGCAGATCAATGGGGTCCGTGACGTGCTGGCGGTAGTCCGTCAGCACGGCATCAGCCACCCCGGGTGAAAGATAGCCTTCCCCTCGGGCTATGGCGCGGACGGCGGCCAGAAAGTCCACGTCGATGGCATCTTTGAGAAGGTATCCGCGGGCGCCCGCGCGCAGGATCTCACGGACGTAGACGGAATCTTTGTGCATGGAGAGCGCCAATACGCGGGTGCGCGGCGTGCTCTCCATGAGGCGGCGGGTCGCCTCGATACCGTTGAGCTCGGGCATGGCAACGTCCATCACGACGACGTCCGGCATCAGTTTCACCGCCAGTTCCACGGCCTCACGGCCGTTGCTGGCTTCGCCGACGATCTCCATATCCGGCTGGGATTCCAGGATCCGGCGGAAGCCCTGCCGGACCATGCTGTGATCGTCGGCGAGCAGTATCGTGATCTTTTTGGCGCTCATCGGGCAGTTACTCCACGCGCTCACTCATCGGGAACGTAGCGATGATTTCCATCCCCTCGCCGGGCGCGCTCTGGACCCGCACTTCGCCTCCGGCGCTGCGTGCCCGGGCGCGCATGCCGACTAAACCGAGGCCACGCGCTACTGGCTCGGCCTCTTCCTGCACGCCTTGCCCATTATCCGCAATCCGCAGCCGGATCTCCGCACCGGACTTGCCCAATGAAACCTCCACGCGAGTGGCTTTCGAGTGGCGCGCGACGTTGGTGAGCGCTTCCTGAGCGATGCGGAACAGATGTGTTTCCGTTTCATCGGCGACGCGCCCATCCAAGCTGACGACGCACTCGACTGCGATGCCAGTACGTTGCTGGAAACGGTCGCAGAGCCACTTGACACCCGCAGGGAGGCCGAAGTCATCGAGGATGGTGGGCCGCAGCAACTGCGACAACTCCCGGACGTTGACGATGGCCTCTTCGACGAGGTGCAGGCAATCCTCCAACTGGGCGCGGGCGCCATTTGCCGCGCCCGTCATTGTGGACAGATTCGCCTTGACGGCAGTGAGCGATTGCCCGAGCTCGTCATGGAGTTCATGCGAGAAGCGCCGCGCGGTGGTCTCCTGTTTCTCCAACAGGTTCCAACTGACCCGGCTGAGTTCAGCGGTTTGCCATTCCAGTTGACGGATCAGGCTCACGGTGAGGCGTACGGTGTAGATCGCGCTGAGCAGCGCGAGCAGCAGGCTCATGCCGAGCAGGCCGGCTGAGTCCCGCAACATGCGCCAGGAGAGCTCTTCCAGCCTCTGCTTGTGCACCGCCGCGCGCCGCGCCTGTGTCTCCACCAGCTTGCCTACCAGCATCAGTACTTCCTGATGCGCCATCATGAGCGGCTGGATGGGCCGGTCCTTTTCCGGATCGGCCAGCACAGCCCGCGCCTCGATGGAAAAGCGAGTGACGGCCTTGTAGAGCTCCAGCCACGTGTCGTGGACAGGGCTGCCTAGCGCGCTGGCGGCGATGGCTGCGATCGCGCGGTCTGAGGCCGTCAATTGACCCAGCATTTTATCTCGGTCATATGCGCCCGGCGTCCCTGCAAAGCCTACATAGATCGAATTGATCGCGCCCTGCTCCCGCAAGACTGCGTCCAGGAGCTCCTGCGTGCGGACCTGCTCCAGCTGCAACTCCGCCATGGTAGAGCGAATGCTGCTGAGGCTGCGGACGCCCAGCAACCCGGCTGCGAGCAGCAGGAAGATCACCAATGTGAATCCGAGAAGCACGACGCGCCGGATCGCCTTTTGGGTGACCGGATGCGCGAGCGTCTCAGACACAAACTGATGCTGGCCCTTGTGCGTCTTGCTCAATCGAAGTAGCCTCACCTCAGCATCCGCCATTTCAGCGAGCGCAGCCATCCCCTATCCGGGCTATGCGGGGCCACCGATTGGCGGGTATCTTCCGATGTGCCTCCAATTTGGATGGTTTCATCCCAACTCCAGGGGATAGCCGTCAGTTGCGCCGAAGACCATACTAGGGTCAGTGAACACCCGCATTCCCGCCCTTGTTCTGGCTATGGCATCGGCGCAGGCGATCCTCAGCGCCCAAACGCCCGCGCTGTCAATCACGATCGACCAGGCTGTCCAGGAAGCGCTTGGAAACAACTTCGATCTCCTCGCCGAGAGGCAGAACATTCCCATTGCCCGGGCCAAAGAGATCCAGGCTGCGCTCCGCCCCAACCCTACTGCGTCCTTCACATGGGACTACATGGACTGGCTGCGGCGCGGGCTCAGCGTTGACAATAGCGCGGGCCCATCGGAATGGACACCGCAGTTCAACTACATCTGGGAGACAGCCGGCAAACGCTCCAAACGCATGACGGTGGCGCAGCTGGCCACCTCTGTTTCTGAAGCCCGCCTGCTGGACTCCGTGCGACAGTTGAGCCTGGCCGTCCGGCTCGGCTGTGTGGACTTCCTCCTCGCCAAAGAAAACGTCGATCTCGCCCGGCAAAACCTGAAAGTCTTCGACGGAATCGTCGAGGTCAATGGAGCCAAGGTGAAAGCGGGTGATCTGGCCGGGGTGGAACTGATCCGGGCGCGTGTGGCGCAGCAGCAGATTCAGACCGCGGTGCAACAGGCAGAGTTGCGGCTGCAGACGGCCCGCAACAATCTGCAGCAACTTCTGGGACGAAGTACCAAGACGGCAAGCTTCGATCTCACTGGCTCACTCTCCGCCGAGCCGGCCGTCCTCGTGTTGGACGAACTGAAAACGGCTGCCATTCAGCAGCGCCCCGATCTTCTCGCCCTGCGGAAGGATGCGGAGCGCTCTCAGGCCGACACGCGTCTCCAGGTGGCAGTGGCTAAACCCGATGTCACCACTGGCTTGCTTTACCACCATCAGTATGGCTATTCCAACGGGCGCACTTTCGGCGCGGTCGTAACTACGGAACTGCCCATCTACGAGCGCAACCAAGGTGAAATCGCCCGCGCCACACGGGAGACGCGCCAGATTGAACTACGGACGCGCGCGCTGGAATCCGCCGTCGCCACAGAGGTGGAGAATACCTGGCAGCAGTATACAAGCGCCAAGAACCTGCTGGAACGGATCCGGAGCACATTACTGACAGAGGCTCGTTCAGTCCGGGATATTACCGAGTTCAGCTACCGCCGCGGGGAAGCCTCCCTGCTCGAATTTCTCGATGCCCAACGCGCTTACAACGATGCGATGCAAAGCTACAATGACGCCCGCGCCGACCATATGAAAAGCCTTTACCTGATTGACGCCGTCACGGGAAAGCCGGTGACCCCATGAAGACGTATCTGCCCCTGCTCTGCGCCGCCGCCGTCCTTGCGGGTTGCTCGAAGAAGGAGACGCCGCTGCCGCCGCCGGTGGCGACTGCCCGCCCCGGCGAGGTGGTCCTTGCTCCGGATTCGCCGAAGCTCAAGCTGATCAAAGTAGAGAGTGTCACGGAGGTGACCATCCCCGTGGACGAGGTGGATGCACCGGGCAAAATCGAGGTGAATCCCAACCGTGTGTCGCGCGTGGTGACACCGGTGGCCGGCCGTATTATCCAGGTCTTCGTGAAGCTGGGCGACTCCGTGAAAGAGGGTCAGCCTGTGGCTACGATCGAGAGCCCGGATGCCGATGTGGCCATCTCCAGTTTCCTGCAGGCCGACTCCGCACTGGGCCAATGGAAAGCCAATTTCCTCAAGGCGACTGCGGATCTGGAGCGCAATCGGGATCTGTTCGAGCATCAGGCAGTCGCCAAGAAAGAAGTCCTGAATGCGGAGAATATGATGTCCCAGGCCAGATCCCAGGTGGATCAGGCGGCCGCAACGCGCGAGCAGACGTTGCGGCGCCTGGCGCTTCTCGGCCTGAAGCCGGGCGAATTTGGCCAGAAGATCACGCTGCACGCCCCCGTTTCCGGGAAGGTGCTGGAGCTCTCCATCGTTCCGGGCGAGTTTCGCAATGACACCAATCAGCCGCTGCTCACCATTGCTGATCTCAGCACGGTGTGGGTGGCCTCCGACGTACCGGAAACCGCGATCCGGTTTATCCGCATGGGCGAGACACTCGATCTCGAACTGAGCGCCTATCCGGGCGAGCACTTCCGGGCGAACGTGCGGCGGATTGCGGATTCCGTAGATCCGACAACGCGCACGATCAAAGTCCGCGCGGAACTACAGAATCCGAGCGGCCGCCTGCTGCCGGAAATGTATGGCCGAACGCGCCACGTGGAAAGCACGCGCACCCTGCCGGCAGTGCCCTCGGCGGCTTTGCTGCAGGGGCAGTATGGCACAGCCGTTTTTGTGGAAACGGCGCCCGGCCACTTCCTGCAGACGGCGGTGCAGACCACGAACCGCAACGGCGATCTGCTGGGCATTACCTCCGGGCTCAAACCCGGTGATCGCATTGTCACCGATGGCGTCATGTTGTTGAAAGGCAATTAGGAGCACCACCCTTGATCGCCAAACTCCTTCGCTTTGCCCTCAAACAGCGCTTTCTGACGCTCGGCTTCGGCCTTCTGTTGATCGCCGGCGGCTTCTGGGCCTACCAGCAACTCAAGTTGGAAGCGTATCCGGACATCTCGGATACGCAGGTGGTCGTCATCGCCCAGTACGCGGGCCGCGCCGCCGAGGAAGTGGAGCAGCAGGTCACCGTGCCGCTGGAACGGGCACTCAATAGCGTCCCTAACGTGATTGCGCGGCGGTCGCGGACAATCTTTGGCCTCTCGGTTGTGGAGCTGACTTTTGCCTACGGAGTGGACGACTATTTTGCCCGGCAGGTTGTGCTGGAGAAGCTCCGCGATGCCAATCTGCCGCCGGCGGTGCAACCGGCGCTAGGGCCACTCTCGACGCCAATCGGTGAGCTCTACCGCTACACGATTGAAGGCCAGGGCTACAGCGCGATGCAGCTTCGCGAACTCGAAGACTGGGTGATTGAGCCGCGGCTTCTCCAAGTGCAGGGCGTTGCTGACGTCACACCGTTCGGCGGGCTGATCCGCCAGTATCAAGTGGAGATCGATCCGGCCGCTCTGTCCAAGTACGGCCTGAACGTCACGCAGATCGGCCAGGCATTGGATGCCAACAATCAGAACGCGGGCGGCGCCATGATGGATAACCACCAGCAGGCGCTGGTGATCCGAGGTGTCGGCCAGGTGAAGTCGCTGGCCGACGTGGAGAGCATCGTGGTGAGCGAGGCGAAGGGCGTCCCGATCTTCATCAAAGATGTCGCGCGGGTGAAATTTGGCGGCGCACCGCCGACCGGTATTTTCGGAGTCAATGAGAAGACCAACGGCGTCGAAGGCATCGTGCTGATGCGCCGTGGAGAGAATCCCAGCGAGGTGCTCAAGGGCATCAAGGACGCGGTGGACGATCTGAACACAACCCGACTGCCGGCGGGTGTCCGCATCACGCCGATCTACGACCGGACCGACCTGGTCAACAACACGCTCGGCACGGTCACCCACACGCTGTTGGAAGGTTTGGTGATCGTAGTTGCGGTGTTGTTCCTGTTTCTCGGCAGCGTCCGGGCTGCGCTGCTCACTGCCATTACAATTCCACTTTCCCTCCTGTTCGCCTTCCTGTGCATGCATCTGACGGGCATTCCCGCCAACTTGCTGTCGCTGGGCGCGCTGGATTTCGGCATCATCGTGGACGGCACGCTCATCATGGTGGAGCACATCGTCCACCTTCTGGGCGAGCGCGAGACCAGCGGGCAACTGGAGAGCGGCGGCGGCGTGATAGGCGCTATTCGCGACGCGGCGCTGGAGATGGAGCGTCCGATCTTCTTCTCGCTGCTCATCATCATCGCGGCCTATATCCCGTTGTTCACTTTGGAACGCGTGGAGCGCCGGCTATTCACGCCGATGGCCTTTACCATCTGCTACGCGCTTTTCGGCTCCATGATCATCGCGCTGACGCTGATTCCGGTATTTGCGACGTACCTCTTCCGGAAAGGCGCGAAAGATTGGGATAATCCGGTGCTCGTCTTCCTCATGAAGCTCTACCGGCGCGCCCTGCAGACGACGATGGCGCGGCCCGTGGCGACCATTGGCCTGTCGTTGGCCGTCGTATTTGCAGCGTTCGGTCTGGCGATGGCGCTAGGCTCCGAGTTTCTGCCGCAACTAGACGAAGGCGTGATCTGGGTGCGCGCGACGCTGGCGCCGGGTGTCTCGATCGACAAATCAGCTGAGGTCGCAACGAAACTTCGCGCCATCGCGACGGGTTTCCCAGAGGTGAAACTGGCGAGTTCGCAGAGCGGGCGTAATGACTCAGGCACGGATCCCTACGGCGCCAATCGGAATGAGATCTTCGTTGCTCTGAAGCCATACGACACGTGGACCTCGGGACGCGACAAGGCGGCGCTGATCGAGGCCATGTCCGCGCGGCTTCACCAGGAGATTCCGGGCGCGGCGTTCAGCTTCACCCAGCCCATCATCGATAACGTGACCGAGGCTGTCACCGGATCGGCCGCCGACCTGGCCATCATCTTAACGGGCCCTGATTTCAGCCAACTTCGCGGCATGGCAGGCGAGGCGCTAAAGGTAATCAAGGAGGTCCCAGGGGCTGCTGATTCGGCCATTGAGCAGGAAGAGGACCAGCCGCAGCTACGGATCGCCGTGGACCGGCAGGCGGCAGCCCGCTACGGCATCAACGTGCGGGACGTGCAGGACGTGATTGAGATGGCGATTGGCGGGCGCGCCGTCTCCACCGTTTTCGAAGGAGAGCGCGTCTTCGATGTCACGGTACGCTACATCCCAGAGGCGCGCAAGGACGCGCATATGATCGGCGAGATCCTGGTGGCCACGCGGGAGGGCGGCCGCGTGCCGCTAGCACAGATCGCGCGCATCGAGATCGTCAACGGGGCAAGCATTATCGCCCGCCGCGAAAACCGGCGCCAGATCACGGTCCGCACCAACATCCGCGGCCGGGACCAGGGCAGTTTCGTCGCCGATGCACAGAAGCGCTTCGCCAAAGCCATCAAAGTCCCGGCGGGCTATGACGTCGATTGGGGAGGGCAGTTTGAGAATCTGACGCGCGCCAAGAAGCGGCTCACGTTCATCATGCCGGTCACCATCGGCGTGATCTTCGCACTGCTTTTCTGGACGTTCGGCTCGCCCTCCTATGCGGGGCTTGTGCTGATGAACGTGCCGTTCTCGCTCGTCGGGGGCATCATCTTCCTCTACGCACGAGGCATCAATCTCAGCGTCTCCAGCGCCGTAGGCTTCATCAGCCTGTTTGGAGTAGCCGTGATGAGCGGCGTGCTGGTGGTAGCCGAAATCAACCGGCGGCGCAGGTCTGATCCGGACCTGCCAGTGCACGACGCGGTAGTGCAGGGCGCACTGGCTCAGATGAGACCGGTGCTAATGATGATCGTTGTAGCGCTGCTTGGGATGGTTCCGGCTGCGCGCGCCGCCGGGATCGGCAGTGACGTTCAACGTCCGCTGGCCACGGTCGTAGTGGGTGGATTGCTCTCCACCTTGTTTCTTACCCTATTGGCGCTACCGAGTCTGTATTTGCTGGTGGCCGGCCGCAAAAAGGAGTCCGTATGAAGCTACTCCTGATCTTCCTCTCGGAAACAGACACCCATCGCGAGTTGCCGTTGTATGAGGCGCTAGTCCGCAAGCTGAACAGCCGGGGCGTGAGCGGGGCAACCGTACACCGCGGTGTGATGGGATTCGGCCAGGGACACCACGTACATCGGGACCGTCTGTTCGGCGTTTCCGACGACCGCCCCATCACAATTCTCGCCGCCGATACGGAAGAGCGCCTGCGCGCTGCTCTCCCTGGGCTGCGGGAGCTGGCGCCGAAGATTCCGATGCTATTGGTGGACGTGGAATCGCTTTAGATCCAAACCTTTTCCACGGGGCCGGCGATCTGCACCTTCTGGGCGGCCTCGGCCGAATCCCAATAGTACATGGCGTCGAGCTTGGCCAGGTAGTAGAACGGCAGCTCACCAAAGTCCGGCGTCTCCGGATTCGGCTGGTAGAGCATGACGGCCAGGCCAACCACTTCCGCGCCGTGGCTCTCAATCAGCGCCTTCAGCTCGGTGAGCTTCCGTCCGCTGCGGAGGATGTCGTCCACCAGCAGTATCTTCTCACCCTTTGCCGGCGCCAGATAGGGCCGGAATCGTTGTGGTCCGCCGTCCTCTGCCCGCTCGGCCCAGTAGACCTGTTTGGCTCGGAGGGCCTCGCAAACTCCATAGGCCACCGGCAGTCCGCCCGTGGCCGGAGCGACGACCGACAACTCGGGGATGATGGCTCGAATCTCGGGATGCGCCCGGAGTTTGCGGCTGAGCGCCACGCTAAGAATTTTCGCTGTCTCGTACCGCCGCATGGCCAGCGCCACCTGCAGGTAACGATCCGAGTGCAGTCCATTCGGATACTGGAAATGGCCCGAACGCAGGGCGCCTGTCTCTCGCAACAGGGCGATGACTTCATCTTCAGTCGGAACTAGTTGCATGCCCTCATTCTGTCACCCCTGCAACGCACTTTCCAGACCCGGCGAGATGCATATTCCGATTCGCAAAAGCAATCTCCGCTGGATCGATTCGACGAACTCAAGCTCAGGTACCAATCGGTGCTCAACCTGATTCCATGGCAGGGCGTTGAGCTCGCCACGGAGGATAACAAAAACGCGATCTGGAATCAGATCAAACCAGTTGATCCGTCCATGGGCGATATTCTCTGTGAGCCCGGAATCGATTCGAGTCTGGTGACCGCTCCGAAGGTCCGCACTTACACGGCCCAGGCCGGCGATTCGCCGTGGCAGATCGCCACCGATAATTTGGGCACAGGTACTCTCTGCCCGAAGATTGTCGCGGCCAACCCCGACCGGCTCAAGGATGAAGAAATCCGTGATCCACCTGGGCGACGTCCTGAACTTGCCTGATTGATCCGCGACTGCCTTGAGCGCAAATCGCGCCGGCACAGGTTCGGCGCGAGCGCGGGCGGGGAGACTATGGGCTTCTGAGCGATCGCGCGCGGCGGCGGAAATTGGGAATTGAGTAGACCGTCCCCGAATTAACGGTCGTGGAGGGCTTTAGCGGCGGCGGCGACGCCGGGGTCGGCATCGGAGAGGCAGGGCTCCAGATGGGAGTCCCACGAGGGGAAAGCGATCAGTGCGTGCAGGCGGACCGCCGGATCGGGGTCGGCGATACAGTGGAGGATCTGCTGGGGCGGAGCCTGAATGCGGGCATAGGTGAGGCAGGCTTCGGCGCGGACGGCAGGGTCGGGATCGCGAGTGAGGGCGAGGACGCGGGGAATGACAGGTTGGGCAGACTGCCGGAGTTGCGCCGTCTTTTGGAGAGCCGACTTGCGGACGGACGGATCCGGATGCGCCATGGCACGATCGAGTTCGGGAAGGGCTGAGGTGTCGGGCGGGCCGATGGCGTTGAGAGCGGACTTGGCGGCGTCAACGACGAGTGGATCGGAAAACTGGAGCATCCGTTGAAGGAAAGGGACGGCGGGGGCTCCGATCTTTCCTAGAGCCACGGCGGCGACATCTCGGAGGGCCTCCTCCGGCGCGGTAAGACAACGGCAGAGCTCGCCGACGGCAGGGGCTGCATCCGGACCAAGGGTGGCGAGGCTGCAGGCGGCGAGGCTGCGGACTGGGGCAGGTTGGGTCTTGGCGAGGGCCTGGATGAGACTCGGGACGGCGGGCGGGCCAAGACGGCCGAGGACCGAGGCTGCAAGCAGGCGGACGGATTCCGAATCGTCCTGGAGGCAGGCGGTCACTTCGTCGAGACCGGGGTCAGCGGTCTCGGCGAGGTAGACAGTACGGGTTTCGGAGATCTCGGGCATTAGATCATGTTTCCGACGCCGGGGGAGTAAACGGGAGAAACAACGCCAGCAGTGGCGATGACTGTGGTGGCCTGGAGGACGCCGGCAACAGAGACCATGGCTGCGTTGAGCATAATCATAGGAGCGTTGATGGTGAGAGGGGCGCCGGAAGTTATAGAGACGCCACCGGCGGCGGTGATGCTAACTGTGGCGGGCGTGGTGATAGACAGGCCGCCCACGGCGGTCAGGGAATCGGTGCCTGTGACCATTGCGCTCCTGGAAGCGATGATGGTTTCGGACTTGGAGCCCGTAATGGTCTGGGTCTTTGACCCAGTCACAGTGACCTTCATGTTGGCGCCGATCGTGGTCTCCTGATCCATGCCAATGGAGATGGTCTGCTTCATCCCGACAGTTTCCTTGTCGTTCATGTCGATGTTGATGGTGTGGTCGTTCTTGACGTGGACGGTCTCATCGTGGTCGATTGTCTTCTTGCGATCGTGACCGACCCAGTGGGTCTCGTCATTTTCCACCTCGATGTCCTGGTTCTTCTCGGCGTGGATCCAGAGCTGCTCGCTTCCCTTCTTGTCTTCGAAGCGGATGGCGTTCGCGTTGGCATAGGCGCCTCCTTGCGAACTGCGCGAGAGGATGCCACTTTGCGTCTTGTTGGCGGGCAACTCCCAGGGCGGCGTGTTTTCGGCATTGTAGACGCTGCCGATGATGATGGGCTGATCCGGGTCTCCCTCGAGGAAATCGACGATGACCTCCTGGCCGATTCGCGGAATGTGAATGCTCCCCCAGTTCTTTCCGGCCCAGAAGCTGGCGACGCGAACCCAGCAGGAGCTGTTGGCGTCTTTCTTTCCATCACGATCCCAGTGGAACTGGACCTTCACCCGGCTGAGCTTATCGACGAAGATCTCTTCGCCGGAGGGTCCGACGACAACGGCTGTCTGGCAGCCCCAGACGTGGGGTTTTTCGGTCTCGCGCGCAGGGCGGTACGGCAGAGCTAGGGGCAGGCACTCGAAAGTGTTGCTGTAGAGCGAAGGGATTTCGAAGTTCTGTGAATACAGGCCGCCTTCGGTAGCGACGTGAACCACACGTGTGAGAACGTAAGAGCCGTCGGCATTTGGATGCCGATCAAGAACAAACTTGCAGCCAGCCGTGAGCCAGTGGACATTGGAGTTGCCGCTGATGACAAACTGAGAGCGGTCCATCTCCTGCATACCCGTTGTCACGATGGATGACATTTCGGCGGAGAGACTTGCGTGGCCATTCTGATGCAACCTGGCGATACCAGCAGGGTAGTCGTAGACCTCGAGCTTCGCATTGGCAGGGAGTTGGAGCTTGTGAGTCACCTTGCCGAGCTGAACGGCAGGCAGGACCGTTCGATCCGCTCGAACGCTCTGACTGGGAGCGAGGTAGTCGTAATCCCGGAGCGAATACTTTCCGGTGCCAATTTCCTGGGTCTTCTGCCAGTGACTGATCCGTTCCTCATCGCGGCCTCCGCCGGCGAGTTCGTCGTAATGGAGGTGGGTTTCACCCGGGATATCGGCGTGGGCGGCCGGGGCGTTGGCGATGACGAGCTTGTGGGTAGACGCGGAGTGCTTGAAAAAATAGAAGATGCCTTCCTCCTCCATGAGGCGGGAAGCGAAGGCGAAATCGGTCTCCCGGTACTGGACACAGTAGTCCCGCTTGGGGAAGGAGCCTGTCAGTTCGTAGGCAACGTCGAGACCATCGAGCACGAGCTTGAGAATCTCGTCGACAGACTTCCCCTGAAAGATGCGGCTATTGGCGCGGCGGGTGAAGAGCCAGAATTGCGGCACCACCTCGGCTCGATAGCGGGCCAGGCGCAGGTTGGACGGCAGCTGGGTGAAGGACGAGACGATACCGTGAATGAAGCGCTTATCATGACCGCTGGGGCCATTCACGCCAAAAGAGACTTTTTGCCCGAGGATGGAATCGAACGCGACCTTCGGATTTTCGGAGAGCAGCTCCAGTTGGTATGAGAACAGTTGCGAGATGCCCTCCTGTCCCGTAAAGGACTCCAGGAGGAGGGCGTCCTTACCGAGCGGAGTATCGAGGAACAGGAAGCGATTGGATTCGGTGTAGTTGGCTGGCATGACTGGCTCCTCCCAGGATTGAGACGGGGACCGGCGCGATGGCCGGCCCCCGCCGGTGGCCGGTTAGCAGTAAACGAAGTTACCGTCCGGGCCTACATCCACCCGAATCGATTCGAGCTTCTGACCTTCCGCGATGCGGGTGAGCAGTTGGCGTGAGATCTCGGGCAGCATGGTGTTGGTGAGAATGTTGTCGATGTTGCGCGCACCGCTTTCAACCTCGGTGCAGCGCTTGGCGACCTCGTCGATGAGGGCGGGCTCGAAGATGAGATCGACACGGTGGTTGGCCTTGAGGCGGCGTACGATCTTGCCGAGCTTGAGGCGGATGATCTGCTTGAGCGCCTCGTCGCGGACGGGGTAGAAGGGGATCACGACCATGCGTCCGAGGAAGGCAGGCTTGAAGACCTTGTTCAGCTCGGGCTTGATGGCCGTGACCAACGCTTCGGGGAACGGCATTGTGTCAGGATCGGCACATAGCTTCGCCATGGTGTCGGTGGCTGCGTTGGTGGTGAGAATGATGACGGTGTTCTTGAAGTCGATCTCGCGACCCTCGCCGTCTTCCATGCGGCCTTTGTCGAAAACCTGGAAGAACATTTCCAGAACGTCGGGATGGGCCTTTTCGACCTCATCGAGGAGCACAACGGAGTATGGGCGGCGACGGACGGCTTCGGTAAGGACGCCGCCTTCGCCATAGCCGACGTAGCCGGGAGGCGAGCCCTTGAGTGTGGAGACAGTGTGGGCCTCTTGAAACTCCGACATGTTGATGGTGATGATGTTGTGTTCGCCGCCGTACATCATGTCGGCCACGGCAAGCGCCGTTTCGGTCTTACCGACGCCGCTGGGGCCCACCAGCATGAAGACGCCAACGGGCTTGTTGGGATCTTCGAGGCTGGCCTTGGAGGTGCGGATGCGCTGGCTGATGCCCTCGAGGGCGTGGCCTTGTCCGATGACACGTTCGCCGAGGTGCTGCTCCAAATTGAGGACGGTCTCGACTTCATCTTTCACCATCTTGCCCACCGGGATGCCCGTCCAGTTGGCGATGACCTCGCCGACGATGTGAGTATCGACGCAGACGCGCATGAGCGGCTTGTCGCCCTGGAGCGCGGCTAATTCGGCGTCGAGCGCCAGTAAATCGTTGCGCTGGGTCTCGCGGTCGCCCGAGCCCTCTTCCAGCTTGCCGCGGAGTTCGCGAATCTGGGTGACCAGGCCGTTCTCCTTGTCGAAGCGTTCTTTGAGCGCGGCGAGTTCAGGCTCGTGCTTGGCGCGGGCGGCGCGGATCTCGGCTAGGCGCTCGGCGTGGTCGGCCCCGGCGGATTCCTCCCGGAGGAGGACGCGCTCCTGCACGTCGAGGTCTTCGATTTGACGGGTGGCTGCTTCGATGGCCGGCGGGATGGAGTTCTGGCCGAGCGCGAGACGAGCGCAGGCTGTATCGAGCACGCTGACGGCCTTGTCGGGCAGCTGGCGGCCGGCAAGGTAGCGATGGGAGAGCTTGACGGCCGCCATGAGTCCTTCGTCGAGAATGCGCACATTGTGATGCTTTTCGAGAGCACCAGCGATGCCGCGAAGCATGATGGTACAGACCGCCTCGCTGGGTTCTTCCACCTTGACAACCTGGAAGCGGCGGGCGAGGGCGGGATCTTTTTCGAAGTATTTTTTGTACTCAGACCAGGTGGTGGCCGCGATGGTGCGGAGCTCACCGCGGGCGAGGGCGGGCTTGAGAAGGTTGGCGGCGTCGCCCTGGCCGGCGGCGCCGCCTGCGCCGATCATAGTGTGGGCTTCGTCAATGAAGAGAATGATGGGAATCTCGGAGGACTTCACCTCCTCAATGAGACCTTTCAGACGGTTTTCAAACTCGCCCTTGATGCCGGCGCCCGCCTGAAGCAGGGCGAGATCGAGAGTGCGGACGATCACGTTGCGCAGTGGTGGAGGGACATCGCCCTGAACGATCCGCTGAACAAAACCCTCGACAACGGCTGTCTTGCCGACGCCAGCCTCGCCGGTGAGGATGGGGTTATTCTGGCGGCGGCGCATGAGGACGTCGATGATCTGCCGGATCTCTGTGTCGCGGCCGAGCACCGTATCCATCTTTCCCTTGCGGGCGTTTTCGGTGAGGTTGACGGTGAACTGATCGAGGTTGGGCGTCTTGCCACCGGCGGCGCGAGGGGCCGCGCTGGAGCCGGCCTGAGCGTCGGCTGCGGAGGCGGTGACGGTGTCCTCGTGGGAGCCGGCGACGATGGCCGCGAAGTCCTTGCGGAGAACGGTGTCGTCGATCTTCTGGAGTTCCTTGGAAAACTCGCGGACGAGGCGGGCCAGTTCCGGGTCCTGCACGAGGGCAAGGATCGTGAAGCCAGTGCGGACCTGACCGGCGCCAAAGTCGATGGAGCCGAGCGTCCACGCCTCGGTCATCATCTTCAACACGGTGGGGCTGATGGAGGGTGTCCGGGCGTTGCCGGACTTGAGCTTGTCGAGACTGCGTGTGAGCTCGGCGGAGAGCTTGGACTGGTTGATCTCGAAGCGATAGAAGATGCGCGAGACATCGGTATCGGCAGCCTCCATGAGCTTCATGAGGTAGTGCTCAACCTCAATGTCGTAGTGCGTGCGCGACAGACAGAGCCCAGCGGCAGACTCCAGCGCGCTACGCGTCGGGCCGTTGAGTTTCCCGATCAATGATTTCAGATTGACGCCCATCCCAACCTCCTATGTATTGCTTAGAACCGAAGAACCGTCTCACCGGCGTCGCTCTGGCGCGGCGCTGTTTTCGCCCAACTCAACCAGCCCAACTGAGGCGCCGTGGCGCCCTCGCGACCAAGTTCGCACTGAGGCACGTCTTCCCGTCTTAACACCAATTGGACTTCGAAATCGAACTCTCCGCCGGAGTAAAACTTAGCGAGCGAGCGCAGAGGCTGGTGGGCCTTGCCGTTTGGCAGAAACGACAGATACTGCGCCATGGAGAGCGGCCCAAGGCGAATGCAGACTCCGGACTGCTGATCCCAGACTTCGTCGCCCACAACAACGCCGAGGCCCAGTTGCTGGGAGTAGCTGGGCATATCGCCGAAGCGGCACTGGCTGTCTTCGTCCAGCGAGCGCCAGGAGCCGACAAACTGCTGGATCTCGACAGGCACCTCGAAGTAATCGATGAGAAGCTGCTGGAGCGCGGTGGCGGAGCGTGGGTGGGGGCCGAGGAGGCCGGCATAAAACAGTAGGGCGTCGTCGGGTACTGCCTGCCGGCCGTGGAGACCGGGAGTGCCCATGCCGATGAAATCGAAGACACGCCGGGTGAGCTGATCGCCATGCCCCTTCTCATAAGCGACAGCGAAATGATGCTTCTCCCAAGCCTGGTAGAAGAGGGAGATCATGCGGTGATCAAAGAGGCCAAAGAACTCGCGCATGGTGGGGTCCTTGGCGCGGAGGCGCTCGCGGACCATCATCGAATAGTAGAGCGGGAGGACGCCGGATGGTCCTGCGAGGCCCATGAAGTTGACACGCATGACCGGCGGGTCATTGGGCGCTGATTCGTCGGGCCACTCGATGGAAGAGATCTGGCTGGCTGGAAAAGACGTATCGGCATTCGAGCCGAAGCGGACGACTTCCTTGCGAGGCTGCGCAAAGCGGCCGACAGGCTGGCGGTCTGGAAATACCTGTTCCAATAGACGGACCGCCTGAAAGAACTGAAACGAAGTAGGGTGCTCGCGGAGGAGCTCCTCAATCTCGGACCAGCCTTCCGCGCGGACGGGGACTACAGGAGGATCTTCTGGCCGGCTCTCGGGGGCCATACTTTTAGAACCTCCTTTCGTTGTTTGGTGGTCACACTCAGCTGGCTGAAGCTGTTCATGGAGGCGTAGAGACCGAGGAAGCGTTCCAGCACGCTGGCAAAGAGATAAACGCCGCCGCCAACGAAATTCTCTTCGTCGAACTCGATGTCGACGCGTGTGCCGCGCGCAAAGGCCATTCCGTTCTCGGAGATGATGCGGGCGAAATGCTTGCGGCTCTGGAGCGAGAGGATTCCGTCGATCTGCTTCTGCGCGTAGGCGGAGTTGGTGAAATTATAGATTTTCAGCAGCTCCTTGAGCGCCTCTCTGCCCTCTTCGACCAGTGACAGATAGTTGAGAGAAAGATGGGAGATTAGGCGCCAGGATGCACCCTTGCGAGCTGGCGGGCGTATGGTAGGCGTGGGCTTTCTGAGCGCGACCACGGACTGAATGGCGGCGCCGCCCTCGAGCTCGAAATCGCCTGATTCGAGACCAAATGGGAGACGGGAAGGAAGGTCCCTATTGGTGCAGGTGAGCCGGACAGTGAGGCTGTCCACGTCGGGCATGATGGGACGCTGGGCGAGATCCACGAGAGAGAGATAGATATCCGTGCCATCGTCATCACGGATGCCGGAGAGCTTGCGCGAAGCGAGCCAGAACGTTTTGCCGCCGCTCTCGACGGTGCTTTGGCGGTAGGAGTAGAGCGGCTCGTAATAGAGGGGATCCGAGACGCCAGGGCGGACGCTCAGCACCTCATCGACGGAGAATATCTCCAGCGCGTTGGGGCGGCGGATATCCGGCTCGATGGGGTATTCGAAGCGTCGCTGGGTGAGCAGGATGGGCTCGGCGGTCTGCTCGAAGAGATTGACGGCTGGCGCGCAGCCGAGTTTGATGGTCTTGGCGGAGATGCCCATTTCGAGCGATTGGCGGCGATCGGCTGGCTCAAACGGAGCGATCAGAAAGACGATTTCGGCGCGATCGCGAAAGCCTGTGGCGAGGGCTTCGGAGAGCCCGAGAATGTCGAAGAAGAAGAACTTCTCGGGACAATGAAAGTACTCGTGGAGCAGACGATAGCCCTGGAAGGAACGTCGCGGATAGGGCAGCATCGCGTCCTGATCGTCGAAACCGACGGGGATGAGCGAGTCGGGGCGTAGTTCCACGGGGCGGACTCGCGAAGCAGGGGTTGGGTCCCGCAGCAGTATCCCGCAGCAACGGCTGCACAACAGCTCGTAGAGCGTGTACATGAGGCTGCCTTCTCCATTCAGATAAATGCGCAGCGAATCGAGATTGAGCTTGTCAAAGGTGATTTCGGGCCAGCACTTGAGCTCGACCCGCAAAGCCCCGACGGCTTCAGCGGCGCGGATGGGCGGAACCAGGCGGTCTGGAGACTTCCACTCGGCTGCGCTAATGGTGAGCGGCAGGAGATTGGTTTCGTAGCAGGTACGAAACTTGCAGGGGACGCCGCCGACGGGACGCGAGGTCAGTGATGCGCCGCGAGGGATGTGCAGTCCGGCGCCGATCTGCGCCTCGCCTGGCTTGACGTGAAACTCAACGACGGTGGTGGAGGGCACCGGACGAATGAGATGCGGATAGACGATACTGAGCAGCGCCTCGGTAATTTCCGGGAACTCATCGTCGACCTTGAGATGGACGCGCGCGGCGAGGAAGGCAAATGCCTCGATCATGCGCTCGACGTGGGGGTCTTCGCATTTGTCGGGCTCCAGACTCAGACGAGAGGCGACCTTGGGGTATTTCTCCGCGAACTGGGAACCCATCTGCCGCAGAAAGGTCAACTCGCGTTCGTAGTAGAGCAGCAGATCGTCGCGCACTTCTCAATCGCCCTTCAATTGATACTCGCCGCTGTTGAGCTGCAGGACGGTATCGAAGTAGATCTGTTCTGGAGCCGGATCGATGCGGAGCATACCCTCGATCTGGAAGCGCAGGCTGCGCGATCCGCTGGTGGTGGACTCGACGGGGCGGACGCGAACGGAGGCGAGGCGGGGTTCAAAGGTCTGGACGGTGAGCTCAACCATGCGAAGGAGGCGGTTGCGGTCCCGCGGCGAATCGACGCTCATGGAGGAGACATCGGGCAGTCCGTAGTTGTAGAGCGAGATGCTGAGGTGTTCGTAAGCCTCGGGCGCCTCGTCCGGGTTGCGCCGCGTGTTGAGCAACCATTCGAGGTCGCGGCGGAGCGATGCCTTCAACTGACGAACGGACTGGGTGCGGTTGGCGGGCGGATCGGCGGAGGCAACGCGATCGAGATCGATGAGACGATCGAGCACCGAGGGCGTGACGGTAACATCCTGATCAGATCGGGCCATGGTTTAACTCGTGCAGGACAGGGCCTGAATGGGATCGAGGCGGCAGATGCGATCGTAGATGAGTTGCTTGCGCTCCTCGCCGGTCTTGAGTTTATCCAGGCAGCGGTAGAGCAAAGCGAGCACGTGGGCTACCGTGTCGGGCGACTCCCAGCCCTCCAGACTGCGGTTGTCGATCTCGGAGACCAACTGTTCGAGGATTGGGTGGGCAATACGCTCGTGGCCCATGGAGGTGCAGAGCTGGGCGAGTTGAAGCCGGCGCTGGAAGCGGCCGCGGCCAGAGCGCTCGGCTGCAGCTTCCCGTGTCAGAATCTCGATGGCTTCCTGCGGGCGGCCCTCCCGGGCGGCGCGCATGGCGATATCGCCAGGATCCTCGGGCTTATCCGCAGCCGGCGACGAATCGTAGGAGGGCTCGTCCATGGCGGGCGCGGGGGCATAGCTGTAGGAGGGAGCAGGGGCCTCCGCGGGCGGATTGATTTCGGCGATCCACGCCTGGGTCTCCGCGTTGGCCGCGGGAGTATCGTCGAGGAGCGTGGCAGTGAGCAGATCGGGGAGGTCGGCCAGGATGGACTTGACGGCCGATTGGATGGCGGCGGCGGGGGCGGTATAGCTGAGCTCGTAGCAGGCACGATAGGCGTGCCTCTGAATATCGAGCCACCCTCGTCCGCAGGGCAAGCCCATGGCGCTTTCGGCGGTATCGAGCAGTTGCTGCCATTCGCCGTCGGTGGAGAGCTTTTTGAGCGCCTGGCGGATTTCCGTAGGGGGCGCGTCCAAAAGATTGGGATCAATATAACCGGCGGCGCGGAGTTCACCCCAGCGGAGCGCGCGTAGGAGGAGGAATGGCGCGGGGTTGCAGGGATCCTCGCGGCGTAGGAAATCGGCCACTCCGATGATGCGCTGGCACGCATCCTCGCGGTCCACGGGTTCGGGGGCCAGAGGACCACCCCGGCGGGGTTTTGGCCTGGCAGCGGCGGCAACCGGTTCCGGCGTTTCATCCCATCCGGAGGAATCCTCTTCCGCGGGCGCCTCTTCGACAGTGGTGTCCTGCTGGCCCGGCTCAGATTCGCGCTTCTTATTCAGAAGGGTGTGAACGGTGTTCCTTATCTCCTCCAGTGAGCTGCGCATGGGCCCAAACGAGGGGGCGGCATCGCCGAACTTCTCCTCACCGATGGCTGAGAGGTTCTCGAGGAGTTCCAGGATGGCGTCGATGTCAGCTTCAAGCGCGGAATACCAGTCTTTTGAGGTGGCATTGAAGGACGCGTCCCAATCTTCGGCGGTCACCTTGCCATCGGCGATGGCGGCGGCACGCGCTTCCTGCTTCTCGTAGGTATCCGCGTCGGTCTCGTAGCCAATAGATCGGGACTCTTTGTACTTGAACCAGTTCAGTCCCTTTTTCGTGATGGGCGCAGAGCGGAGGGTGGAATCAAATCGCCCACCGAGCCAATCCAGCGGCACACCGCGCAGTTCCGCATCGCCGTCCTCGAGTTCGGGATAGCAGGTATCCCAGAAGTTCTCGATCAGACCCTGGATCAGAGTGAGCCCCTCGCGCAGACCGGCAAAACCATCTTTCTTCAGCAGGGCCTCGGTGAGCCAGACGGCAAGCTGGATATCTTTGCTCTTGGTGGCGATGGCCTCACCGGCGAGTTTGATCACCAGAGGCCAGTCGGCTACCTTTCGGGCCCGCTGCCACTCGCCTTGAGGCGCATCGTCGTCTTCACGGCGAGCCTCCTTGATTTTGTCGTAGACGGGTGCGTAACGGAGGTTTTCGCCACCGGGGCTCGATTCGGAGACAGGATTCAGCAGATCATCGCGAAGGGGCATGTTGGGACAGGGGGCTACTGGCCCGAGGCGGGAGTCGCGTTGAACTCCAACTTGCGGACCTCAAGAACCGGGAATTCCTCTCCATCGATTAAGAACATCTTCTGGCCCAGGGGGAGGGCCGAGCCATCGGGCTGGTCAAACCACTCGGTTTTACGGCCCAGCCGGATTTCATCATCTGCATTGCGGCAGGATAGCGGCGCAAGCGCGGGCAGCAGAACTTCGCCGAGCTCAGTACCTTTGAACGCGGGCCCGGTGCGCAGGAAAGCCTGAATCCACAACAGGTCTCTCAGCCGTGTTGGTGCAGCCATCTCTAACGAGGCGATATGCTCGAACGGTATCCAGAGATAGGCTCCGGCGGCGAAGACTTCGAGGCGGGCGCCTATGCGCGGATCAGCGTCCTCGATGGCCTCGAACGGTTGGCCGTTCAGAACGCCAGCCACTGTTGGCGGATCTGTATCCAGCGGGAGCGTGTTGTTAGCAAACATGCCGGCACGCAGGCGTTCGGCATGCAAAGCAGAACGGTAAACAAGGGAGCCCATACCTGCTTCTTTGCTGGTATCGGCAAGAATATCGAGTTGCTTCTCGGCGCGGTCGTATTCGCCGGCGAAGCAGAGGAGTTCAAAGAGGAACGTACGACGCTTGGCATCGGCAGGATTGCTCCTGAGTTCGATGCCAAGCGCCTGAACCGCTTCGCCCAGTCTGCCTGCCTGAAAGAGATCTTTGGCAGTCATGGGAGGAACCGGGTTCTACGAGCCTAGTGCGATTTGCTCTGCTTGAGGTCGTAGTTCGCCTTGATGCCACCGGCCAGGGTGCCATCGGGCTTCTGCTCCTTGTACTCGAACTCCACCTTGGCGAAGTTGAAGGAAATCTGTTCCATCGGGACTACGTCGGACCCACCCGAACCTCCGCTCTGATAGCTGGAGACGAGGACATCGGTGAGCTTGACCGTCAGGAACTCCTGCTGCTCCTTGCCGGCCTTGCGGCACGTGAGAACGGCGGACTTGATGTGCTCGCCGTTGGCGCACGCCAGGAACAACTTGGGCGTCGCCTTGTTGATCTTCATAGTGAAGTGAAAGTCCTGCATCTGGACTTTCCCGGCGCCGCCGCCGCCACCGTATGAGAAGCCTCCGCCCTGGGTGGCTCCCCAGGTGAAGCTCTCGATCTGGATTTCGTCTTTATGTTTGTGATCCTGGCTCTCGCCCGGAATCCCATCAATCTTCAAAAAATAATCAACTGCTGCCATTTGGCGTTCCTCCAATCTGTAAAGTCCGTGAAAGGCGGGCGGGGCCGATCCGCCCGCCAATAGCTACTTGCGAGAAGATGCAGGCAATTCGGCAACCAAACGAAGAGAGACCGAGAGTTCATCCAGTTGGAAGTGCGGCCGCAGGAATGCGACGGCGCGATAGGCGCCGGGCTTGCCCGGGACGTCAACCACTTCAATCCGGGCGTCACGCAGAGGCTTTTCAGCTTTTACCGACGCCGATGCCGTGTCGTCAGGAGTGACGTAATTGACGATCCATTGATTCAGCCAGCGCTCGCACTCCGAGCGTGACGTGAAACTGCCTATCTTGTCTCGCATCATCACTTTGAGGTAGTGGGCGAAGCGGGAAACGGCCAGGATATACGGCAGTTGCGTGGAGAGGCGGGCGTTGGCATTGGCCGCCTCGTTCTCAAACAACTTGGCCTTCTGGCAGGACTGGACGCTGAAGAATGCGGCGTAGTCGGTACCTTTGCAGTGGACGAGCGGCGCGAAGCCGAGGTCGGCCAGTTCCTTTTCGCGGCGATCGGTGATGGGCGCCTCGGTGGGGCACTTCATGGCCACATCGCCTTCATCGGTGTAAAAGTTGTGGACAGGCAGGCCTTCCACAAGACCGCCGCCTTCAACCCCACGGATCGCGGCGCACCATCCGTACTGAGCGTAGGCGTTGGTGAGACGGGCGCCAAGAGTCCAGGCGGCATTACCCCAGAGATAGCGCTCGTGGGTGGAGCCATCCACGCCCTCTTCGTAGGCGAAGGCTTCGACGGGCTTGGTTTCCTTGCCGTAGGGCAGGCGCATGAGCGTACGCGGACACGTTAGTGCTACATAGCGGGAGTCTTCCGAAGCGCGGAAAGACTTCCACTTGGCGTACTCGGTGGTATCGAACACCTTGGCCAGATCGCGCGGCGCGTCAAGGCTGGTGAAGCTGTCGAGATTAAACATCTCGGGCGCGGCCGCAGTGAGAAACGGCGCGTGGGCCGCGGCCGCCACATTGGAGATCTTTTCCAACAGTTCGATGTCTTCCGGGGATTTGGAGAATTCGTAGTCCCCCATGAGAGCGCCGAACGGAGCGCCGCCGAAGATGCCGAATTCCTCTTCGTAAACCTTCTTGAACATCGCGCTCTGGTCAAACTCCGGGGCGCGCTGCAGGTCGCGGAGAAGATCCTTCTTGGAGGCGTTGATGATCTTGATCTTGAGTCCTTCGCCGGTCTCACTCTGATCGAGCAGGTACTTGAGTCCCCGCCAGGTGGACTCCAGCTTCTGGAGCGAAGGATGGTGCATCACCTCGTTTAACTGGAGCGAGATGAGATGATCAATCTGGGCGATGCGGGCATTGATCATCGCCTCCGCATCCTTCGAGACGGTCATGCTGCCATCAAGAACCTGGGAGACGAATTCCTTGACGAGATCCTTGCCGCGTTCACGGGCGGCGGGGTCGCGGGCCAGGCGGCCATCTTCAACAATTTGATCGAGAAGGCCCAATCCCTCCAAGACCTGTTCCTGGGCGACGGGCTGAGCAGCAGCTTTCTTGAGATCGCTCACTTGGATTCTCCTTCCGTACCTTCGCCGAGTTCCGTCTTGAGCTTGCCGAGTTTCTCGGTGTTGCTCACGGCATCTAGGAGGAGCTCTTCCAGTTTGTCATTGCCCTGAAGGGAACCGCGAAGGTCAGAGAGCTTGGTGCGGAGATCAAGCATATCGCGCAGAGGCTTGACCTGTTTGGCCACCTGCTCGGGTTCGAAGTCTTCAAGACTCTTGAAGTGGAGGTCAACCTTCAGTTGGCCTGCCTCCGGGTCGTCGCTGAGTTTGTTCTCTACAGAGAAGGCGACGTGCGGCTTCATGCCCTCCAGGACGTTGTCGAAGTTGTCAGGGGTCACTTCAACGAACTTCCGGTCTTTCAGTTTCGGCAGTGGGCTTTCCGGCTGTCCGGTGAAGTCACCGAAGACGCCCATGACGAAGGGGAGTTCCTTCACTTCGATAGCGTCGCCGACTTCCACATCGTAAGTGACGTGGACACGCGGCGGGCGCACACGATCCAGCTTGTGTTGAGTGCTTTGTTTAGCCATTTCACATCCCTTGTCTACAAGTCGATCCGTGAACGAGAGTTTGCGGGCTTTTACAGTGGCGTGGAGAAGATGCGGCCAGATGCGGGTATCGAGCATGGAGAAAACGCCGGCGCACCGCAGGCCGGTGCAGCGTCAACCCTCCGAGTTTCACCCGGGTTTCCTGAGAACGCATGAAACCAATGCCCTCCGAGCGTACCCTCGTTTTGATAGAAAGGTACGGCAAGTCTGTGCCTGAGTATAGCTTCCAGTCTGACGGGAATCAAGCACGATAGTCGGGATTCCTTTATCGCCCGAGGAATGACTCGAGTTTGCCTGTTTCTCGCTCCGCGTTACTGAGATTCTTCTTGGCGGCGTCAGCGTCGCCGCGCTTGAGTGCATCCTCAGTCTGATCCAGAAAGTACTCCATTCGCTGGAGGCCGCCGGAGATATCCGAGCGGAGCCCGAGGCCCATCCGTTGCTGCTCGGCCCGCAGGTTGTTGATGCTGGTTTTCACAGCGACGGCGCGAGTGCCCAGCAACATCAGATGCTCGCGAGTTTCCGCCAGCGACGCCTGGCGTGCGGCATCGGCGGGGTTGGGCGCCAGCGAGGACTGAGCCGGGGCAGACTGCGGCGGGGCAGACTGGGCGGGCTGGGATGGAGCCTGACTGGCGAACTGGCTCTGGTTGGGCTGCGCGTTGGCAGCAGGGGCGGAGGAAAAAGAGGATGCGGCGCCGGCAGGCCGGGCGGCGGGCTGGCCGGTGTAGGCCTTGCCGGGAGGCGTCACCGCCGGCTGGGTCTGCGCGGCTTGCTCGGTGTGCGGCTGAGAGGTTGGCGCGGGCTCGGCCGGTGAGGAGGGCTGCACGGGGGTAGATTGGGCGGGCGCGGATGCCTCGATGGGAGCAGCCCCCTGCGCCTCGGTCTTCATGCGCTTGGGAATCTCAATGGCGGCCACCACGATTACACCGACGGCGGCCAGGGCGCCCAGCGCCATGTAGAGGCCGCGGCGACCGGTGGGCTTAACGGCGGCCAGCGAGGCGGGTGGGGGCGGGAGTGCAGCAGCGTAGGCCGGCGGGGGTGGCGGAGGCGCCGAGGGCGCACGCACGGGCTGGGGCGCCGCCACCGGGGCCGGCATACCGCCGCTGATGGCGCGCAAAGCGCCAAGCATGGCGCCGGCACTCTGGAAACGTTTGGCCGGGTCCTTCTCAATCGCCATCAGAATGACGTCGTTGAGGGCCGAAGGCAGGCGAGGATCACGCTCAATGGGCGGAACAGGCACCTGCTGGAGATGAGCCGCCATGATGGAGTACTCGCTGTCGCCCTCAAACGGCCGGCGGGCCGTGAAGAGCTCATAGAGGCAGATGCCGAAGGAGTAGAGATCAGCCCGAGCATCGAGCGTTGCCGCGCCCTGAATCTGCTCCGGCGACATGTAGTAGATGGAGCCAACAGTCAGGCCGGTCTTGGTGAGAGCAGTTTCCGTGGTGAGCTTCGCGATCCCGAAGTCGAGCAGCTTGAGCTGACCCTGAGCCGAGACCATCATGTTGGACGGCTTGAGATCGCGGTGGACGATACCCTTGCCATGGGCATAAGCGAGGGCTTCCAGAGCCTGCATGGCGTAGCCGGTCATTTGCGCCAGCGGGAGCGGACCGTCCTTGACAACGATGTCGAGAGTCTGGCCCTCCACGTATTCCATCAGCATGATGAGCTGGTTATCAATACTGAGGGCCGTATGGAGATTCGCGATATTCGGATGATTCAGACTGGCCTGAACCTTGATCTCGCGAATGAAGCGATCAGCCAGCTCTGTGTTGCCGTCAAGGTTGGGAAGGAGAACCTTCATCGCCTCAACGCGATCGGAAATGACGTTCCGAACCTTGAAGACCTTGCCCATTCCGCCAGCGCCGAGGATCTGCAGGATTTCGTAGTCGCCGATGCGCGAACCGATATCGTAGTTCATGATTGGGTACCGCTAGTTTCGGACGGTGTCGCCGGTCTTGGCAGGTGCGGAGCCGGTGTAGTTGCCGACGGCGGAGAGCTCGTCGACTTCTGTAATGGTGACTTCTCCAATTGACTCTTCGATGCGCCGGATGACCTTGCCGGTGGCAGGATCCCGAATCTCGCGGCCCGTGCGTTTGACGAAGAGCTTGTCGCCGACGCGGACGCCGGCCTTGCTGCCGATGTTGAGCACGAGAGTCCCGCCGCTGGCATCCGCCACCATGCCTTCGAGCTTCACGACTCGGGCCTGAATGGAACTCGAGTTGTTGTTGAGCTGGCTCGTGATGCTGGCCACGGCCTTCACAGTGGCCTCACCCAGAATGGTGTCGGCGAAGTTGGATGCGTTCATACCTATAGCTCCGCCCCCGCCCGAGCCGCCGCTGCCACCGCCGCCCAGGAGATTGGCGCCGGATCGCGTGGATTCCCCTCTTCCGGAAACTGCGGCGAGGATTTCGGCGGTATCCGTGCTGATCATTCTTGCGCTGACAGCGACCACGGCCTTGGAGCTCTTTGCGCCAATGCCACCGAGTCCGTACTTACCCAGCCCATATCCCCCACCGCCGACGTTCGTGCTCTTGTCGTCGCGTCCAAATTGTGTGATCGAGCCAATGACTATGGCCTCGACGCCGAGGAGGCGTCCGATCTTGGCGGCTGACGAGGCGTCGGCCCGATCACTGTTCGAAAAATTCTGCTCCGCCATGATCTTGTCGATGGCTTTGCGCTCATAGACTGTGTATACGCCGCCTTGCACAAGCTTCTCGACAATCAGGTCGGCGATGCCTTTGCCCACATCCTGGTTGGCGCCGAAGATGGCGGAGATTCCACTCTGAACGGCGCCGTAGTCGAAATTCATTACGGCGATCCTTCGCTTGGCCGGCGCCTGCTGGGCGGTCGCCTGGAACACGAAGGCAGCAGTCAATAGCACGTACTTGATCCAGCGCATCACGATCCTCCTGCTAACGAGATTATAGATGGAACGGATCGCCGCGTCAGGTGTGGACCTTTGCCGCGCTGGCGGAGTTCTGTTACTTTGAAGGTCCATGAGGCAACTGCGGCCGGTCATCTGGATGAAGGGGACCTTTCTGAGCCCGCAGCATCTGCAGGCGCAGGACAAGTTCATCGAGGATTCGCTCCAGTTCCGGCTGGAATCGCTAGCCTCGCATCCTTGGGGGTTTCTCAAGCTTCAAATTGACCAGGAAGCCTTGGCGGCCGGCGAATTCGCGCTCTCTGAAGTGGCCGGAATATTTCCAGACGGCCTGTTGTTCGATTGTCCCTCGTCGGAGACCCTCCCCCCGCCAAGACCGCTGCTGGAGTGCTTCCAACCCGACCAGACGACGCTGGATGTATTTCTGGCCGTCCCGAGTTACCGTACGCCAGGTCTGAACGTATCGTTGGCGCAGAACCAGGCGGACACTCGGTTCCTGTCGGAGGCGCAGTTGATGCGCGACGAGAACACGGGGCTCTCCGAAAAGCCCGTGCAGGTGGCGCGCAAAAACTTTCGCATTCTCACCGAGGCGGATTCGCGGGCGGAATGCTCCCTGCTCCGGATAGCGCGTGTGGTGAAAACTCAGGGCGGCGCGCTGCAACCCGATCCGCAGTTTGTGCCGCCAATGCTGAACTTCGCGGCCAGTGCGTATCTGACCTCCATCGCCCGCCGGCTGGTGGAGATCCTGGCGGCCAAGAGCAGCACACTGGCCGGAACACGACGGCAGAAGAATTTGAGCCTGGCGGATTTCGGGGCCGGCGACATCGCGAACTTCTGGCTGCTCTACACGATCAACTCCCACTTCCCACAGTTTCAGCAACTGTTCGAAGGCGGCCAGGGCCATCCGGAGAAACTCTTTCGGGCGATGCTTTCACTGGCCGGTTGCCTGACTACGTTTTCGACGAAGATCCATCCGCGGGATCTGCCGGCATACGAGCACGACGATCTCTCGGAGTGCTTCACGGACCTCGACGAAAAGGTCAGGCTGTTGCTGGAGACGGTGGTACCCACCAATGTCGTTTCGCTTCCGCTCAAGCTGGTCCAGCCATCGATCTACGCCACGGCACTAGCGGACGACAAGTACCTGCTGAATACGCGGATGTACCTGGCGGTGAATGCGCAGGCGAATGAGGCGGATCTGATCGCCAAGACACCGTGGCTGATCAAAGTCTGTTCGGCCAATCATATCGAGCACCTGGTGCGCCAGGCGTTACCGGGTGTGCAGTTGACGCACGCACCGAAACCGCCGGGCGCCATCCCAGTGAAGTTGAATTATCAGTACTTCAGTCTGAACCAGAGCGGCGTGGCGTGGGAGGCCATTGGGCGGGCGCGAAATCTGGCGGCCTATGTACCCGGTGACTTTCCGGCGCCTCAGTTGGAGTTGCTTATCCTGCTGCCTGAGGCGGTCTGAAGCCCTCCACCTCGACAAATCCGCCGGAGATCAGTCCGGCGAGCGCCTTGGCAAATTCAGCAGCCGGCGTGTCTTTTGGAATCACACCGCCGCGCTGCAGCACCTTCATGTGGTCGCGTCCCGTGGCGTTGCCATCGCAAATTGCGATGAGATTGGCCATCCAGGGAGCAGCGTCGCAATCGGCAATGAACGGGCGATCGATCTGAAGCGTGTAACCGGAAGGCACCCATTGATCGTTCTCCAACCTGTGACGCACTTCGAACGATTTTGGATGCCCCGTGTGCAGCGGCGTGTCGAGGATGCGTTCAGTGCGATCCGGCCCGACGGCTTCAGCTTCCCAGCTCAGCAGCCATTCCCAATCGTCGCGCGTAAAGTCCACCGGCATCTGGCGGCGCACCGTGAAGGTCTGGCGTTTGCCTTGGCGGCGCTGGAAGAGCAGCAGGCCCTGATGGAGTGATTCGACGCCGAGGCGGGCGAAGAGCGTCGTGAGGGCGACGAATTCCTCCTGAGAACGAACCTGACCCGGATTCGTCCGGGCCGCGAACACTGACGCCGAGATCGTGCGATGGAGCAGGAAAGCGACGTCAAAATCCGGCGAGGCGTCACCGAGCCAGTCTCGAGCCCGCATCTCGAAGGGACGGCTATGGCGGTCGCTCCCCATGGTCAGGATGAAACCGAGTCCGCCGGGCCGCAAGTGAGCGGGCAACCCCTCCACGATACGGCGCATGATCTGCTCACCGTCTTCGCCTCCGTTGTAAAATACCCAGCGCGGCAAAATGCTCGGCACGTAGGGCGGATGGGAGACGATGCGATCAAACGTGAGGCTGCCGAGTTGCTCGTAGACGTCGCTGGTGACGGCGGTGACAGAAGCGATGCCATTCAGGAGGCGGTTGAACTCGGCAAATACGGTTGACGATTCGGCGATATCGCCGGCCCAGGCGTGCTTGGCGCCATGACGGGCAGCCGCCAGGGCGGCGACACCGGTGCCGGCCCCAATATCGAGAAAGGCCTCGCAAGGCGAGGCGGGCAGCAGTTCGAGAAAACGGCGCGTGTTGGGATTGAGCGCGGGATAGACGAGCTCCCGGGCGGCCCCTGAATCGGTCCCGTCCGGATTGTCCCAACGATCGGACGCTATGAGGAGCGTGCCGACCGGGTAGAGGTGAAGCGTGGCACAGACACCGGCAGCCTCGGCGTGGAGCAACTGGGCCTGATGCAGTAGCGCGGCCGCTGCTTCCGGAATGTGCTGGCTGAATGTGATGGGCGAAACCCAGTCTCCGGCGAGGAACAGCGAGATGAGCACGTCGAGGGGGGATTCATCGGGAGGCCGGGCTGTGCGGCGCGCGCGGGCGAGTTCGAACTCGCTGAGGTGCGCTAGGCCCAGGCGGCTGGAAATGGCAGGCTCCGTGTAGCCGGCGGATTCGAAGTACTGGCGGAGTTGCGCGCACAGTGCGGCATCGGGATTGATCGGCAGATGGTGCAAATGGCCCTCTACTTCTTGACGGCGAAGATCAGCACGGCCATAACGGCGAGGAAGACGAGCGTACCGAGGACGGCGATAAGGATGGCCTTATTCGGGCCCTTCGCCTGGGGCAGCGGCGCAGGCGACACGGGCGGCGGGGGAGGAGTATAGGCAGCCGGCGCCGGGGAAGCGAACATCCGGGTGTATTCGCCCGGTCCAGTGGGCGTGGGCGGCTGTGGCGGCGCCGCGGGTTGGCTTGGCGCTGCATAAAGGGGTGGCGCGGCAGGCGACGGCGTGGACATCCCCCCGGCGCCAAAAACCCGCGTGAATTCGCCGGCGGGCGCGTGGGACGAGGGTGGCGGCGGCGTGGAGGGCGTGGCCGGCGGATGGAGGACTGTGTCGGCTGGATTGCTGCCGAGCGGGGAGGCAAAATAGCGGTTGAATTCGCTCTCGTTGGCCGGAGCCTGCGAGGCGAGAGGCGGAGGCGGGGCGGTGGCGCGGAACATCTGCGTGAACTCTCCGGCCGGAGCGGCGGGCGCAGTTGGAGCCGGCGGAGCAGCAGACCGGAAGAACTGGGTGAATTCGCCGGGTTTGGCGGGAGTCGCCGTAGGAGGCGACTGTGGCGGCTGGACTTCCCCCATAGGAGCGGGACGGCCGGCAGCCTGGAACATTCGGGTGAACTCGCCGGGAGGCTTCGTTGCAGGTGGGGTCGGAGGCTGCTGCTGCGCGATTGGAGCGGACGGCTGCGCCGGCACGGCAGGTGCCTGGAACATCCGCGTAAACTCGCCCGCCCCGGCGGCAGCGGGCGGAGGCGGAGTCGCCACAGAAGGCGGAGGCGCGGGCTCAGCGATCGGCGCAGGCGGGCGGGCGGCCTGGAACTGGCGTGTGAACTCGCCCGGCCCGGCGGCGGGTGGAGGCGGTGGCGTAGGCGCGGGTTCAGCGATCGGCGCGGGCGGCACAACGGCCTGGAACTGCCGTGTGAACTCGCCCGGCCCGGCGGCAGCGGGCGGAGGTGGAGTCGCCACGGGAGGCGCTGGCGCGGGCTCGGCGATCGGAACGGGCGGCACGACGGCCTGGAACTGCCGCGTAAACTCGCCCGGCCCGGCGGCAGCGGGCGGAGGCGGAGCCGCCACGGGAGGTGGGGGCGCGGGCTCGGCGATCGGAACAGGTGGCACGACGGCCTGGAACTGCCGTGTAAACTCGCCCGGCCCGGCGGCAGTGGGCGGAGGCGGAGGCGCGGGCTCGGCGATCGGATCGGGCGCCACAACAACTGGGGCCGTCGGCGCGGGCGGCTGCGCGCGCCACGTACCGGCTTTAGCAAAACGATCGGGGCTGGGCGGCGCCGCCACCGATCCATCCATCGGCTGGAGGAAAGCCCACTCGCGCAATTTCACCACACCCGGCGACGTGTGGGTGACGATGCAGAGCATTCCTTCCAACTCATCAAAGCCGATCAGGACCGGATTCCCTGCCTCAATGAGAAAGCGGAGCCGGGCTAGCAGGTCGGCGTTGGCCTCCATTTGGTTGCCCGGAAAGACATGGACGGTGAGCGTATCGCGCGTGGCCCGCATCCGGGCGGCAAACGTCTTGACGCCATCGTCGCGGATCTGGTTGAGCAATTCGTATTTTTCGTGAAAAGTCATTGTGTTCCCGCCAGCCGTCAGGTTCTCATTATCATGGCACCCCGGGGCCTCGGGTTCAATGCTGGATTGGAACGAAACTGGCGGTCCAGAGCTATGTGGTAGAGTATTTTCGTGCATCGAGAGCTTGGGGCTGGCGGACTCGGTCTATGAAGCATCTGCGAAGGGTTGTGTGGTCCGAGGGCATGCACCTGGGGCCGCACCACTTTCAGGCGCAAAGCCGGTATTTCGAAGATCTTGTGCAGTTTGCGGCGTCAGCGCTGTGGGGCCATTCCTTCGGGTTGGCAGGATACAGCATGGATGGCGAGGCGCTGCGCAATGGCACGGTCTCGCTCTTGCACGCGCGGGGAATCCTTCCGGACGGCCTGCCTTTTCATATGCCGGAATGCGATGTGCCGCCCGAGCCTCGGAACATCACGGACTCCTTTCCGCCAACTCGTGACTCGGTCACGGTCCTGCTAGCCATTGCGGCTCGCCTCCCGAACGGGAGAAACTGCACGCTGCCGGAAATGGAACCGGGGACCGATACTCGTTTTCGAGCAGAGGCTCGATCCTTCCACGACGAGACAACGGGCCGGGACGAGAAAGCAGTGGAACTGGGCCGCAAGAACTTCACCCTGCTGCTGGACGTGGAGGAGAGCGAAGGCCTCCTGACGCTGCCAATCGCGCGTGTGCGGCGGAGCGGGACCGGGCACTTCGAGTTTGACGGGGGCTTTATTCCGCCTTGCACGGCGATCGGCGCCAGCGAGCAACTGATGATGCTGCTGCGGCGGTTGATCGACATACTCGAAGACAAGAGCAACGCTCTCTCTACCGTCGGCGGCCGGGCCTGGAGCGAGTATTCGACGCGCGACATCGCCAACTTCTGGCTGCTTCATACCGTCAACTCCGCCCTGGCCCCGCTCCAGCAGATCTTCGCGGCGCGGCAGACTCATCCGGAGGAGTTGTTCGGGCAGATGCTGCAACTCGCCGGAGCGCTTTGCACCTTCGCGCTGGACTCACATCCGCGGGACTTGCCCCTCTACGACCACATGCATCTGGACGAATGCTTCGGACGGCTGGACCATCACATCCGAACCCATCTGGAGACGGTGGCGCCGACGAACGTAATCTCCATCCCCCTGCGGAGAACCAGCGACTACTACTACGAGGCGGACATCACCGATCAGCGCTGCCTGGACCGCGCGCGCTGGGTGTTTTCAATCCGCGCCCCGCTGGGTGAAGTGGAAGTGATCTCCCGCACACCGGCGCTCGTAAAAGTCTGTTCCAAGCTTTTCGTGCCGAAACTGGTGGAGCGCGCTCTGCCGGGCATGACACTCACGCATTTGCCGGTGCCGCCCTCGTCGATTTCGGTACGCGTGGATGTGCAGTACTTCAGCATCAGCCGGGCCGGTCCGTGTTGGGACCACCTTGTGCAGTCCCGCCAAGTGGGCGTGTATGTGCCCGGTGACCTGCCTGAGCCCGAGATGGAACTGCTGGTGATTCTGGAATCCTAGAACAGTGAGGTCTGTTATGTCTCCCACACAAACTGCGGCGGGCAATAGCCAGCGGCGTCCCCAAAATCTGGCACTGGCGTTCCAGGAGATTCTGACTGTCAGCGAGCGCCTGCGCACGGGGCGCCAGGCAGTCAGCGATCCGGCGGCGTTCCGGCACTTCATCCTGGAGGGACTGAAGAGCGCCGATGGAGAGGCTCGGCGGCAGGGCTACGCCGCGGAGGACATCAAGCTGGCAATATTCGCCGTAGTGGCATTCCTGGACGAGTCTGTGCTGAACCTGCGAGCGCCAGTCTTTGCCGATTGGCCGCGGCGGCCTTTGCAGGAGGAGCTCTTTGGTCATCATGTCGCCGGCGAAGTATTCTTCCAGAACCTGCAGCAGTTGCTGGGAAAGAGCGATTCGCACGACCTGGCGGACCTGCTGGAGGTCTACCACCTGTGTCTTCTGCTGGGCTTCGCCGGGCGCTACAGCTTGGCCGGGCGCGGCGAGTTGAAGGGCTTCGTCGATGGTACTGCCGACAAGATCCGGCGTATCCGTGGGCCGGAGCGGCCGTTCTCGCCGTATCCGCTACTGACATCAGGCACCGTGCAGGTGGCGAAGGATCCGTGGGTCAAGACGCTGATGATTGCGTCAGCCGCGTGCGCGGCTTTGGCCGTTATCCTGTTCGTTAGCTACAAGCTCATGCTGTCGTCCGGTGTGTCAAGCCTGGCGGACCTGGCCGCTTCCGTCCGTCAGTAAGGAATTCCCATGAAATACTACGTTGCGTCCGCTGGTGCGTTGATCGGATACCTGGTGCTCGCCTGGGTGACCGGCGCTATGATGCTGCACCTGGAGGGTACTCGGCTCTACTGGTTCTGGGGAATTCTGGGCATGATCGGCATCACCGGCTGGGTGGTCTGGACCATCTTCGTCGAGCGCGCCAAGCGGTCGGGAGAACCGGCGGCCGATAGCGCAGCGGGGGGTGGCGACGAAGTGGACACGTTGGTGCGCGAAGCCGAAGCCCGGCTGGCGGCTTCGAGTTCGGCCAAGGGTACGAAGCTGAGCAACCTGCCGGTGGTCTTTGTTCTCGGCGCGCCGGGGTCAACCAAGACCACTACGCTCCTGAATTCCGGACTCGATGCGGAACTGCTCGCCGGCCAGGTTTATCAGGATGCCAATGTCGTGCCCACTCGCTCCGTCAATGTGTGGTTCGCGCGGCAGATGGTGTTTGTCGAGGCCGGCGGCCGGTTGTTGACAGAGACCGGGCTGTGGGCGTCGCTACTTCGGCGCTTGCAGCCGAGAAAGCTGCAGAGCGTAGTAGGCGGAGCGGCCCAGGCGCAGCGCGCGGCCGTAGTGTGCGTGGATGGCGAACTGTTTTCACAAGCGGGCGCGGCCGACTCACTGGCGGGACTGGGGCGGGCGCTGCAAGCCCGGCTGGGCGAGATCTCACAACAGTTTGGTGTGAGTTTCCCCGTATACGTGATCTTCACCAAGATGAACCGCATCGCGTTCTTTGAGGACTACGTGCGGAATTTGTCGAACGATGAGGCCGGCCAGGTGCTGGGCGCGACGATGCCGATCGCTCCATTCACCGGCGGCAGCGTCTATGCCGAAGAGCAATCGCGGCGCCTGTCATTTGCGTTCGATGGGATCTTTCAGGGACTGGCCGATCATCGCCTCACGCAACTGCCGCGCGAATCGGACCCGATGAAGGCATCTGCCGCGTATGAGTTTCCGCGCGAGTTCCGTAAGTTGCGCGGCCCGCTGGTCCAGTTTCTTGTGGAGCTTTGCCGGCCCAGCCAGTTGAACGTCAGCCCGTTCCTGCGGGGCTTCTACTTCTCCGGTGTCCGGCCCGTCACGGTGCGCGACGTCGCGCCGGAAGCGCCGCGCGCGGCGTCGCACGGCATGGAGGCGCCCAGCAGCGCGACGGGCGTATTCAAAGTGCCTGGCTATGGCGCGCCTCAGGCCGCCGTGCCCACCGGCGGCGGCACGCGCCGTGTGCCGCAGTGGATCTTCTTGCAGCAGTTCTTCAACCACGTACTGGTAA
The DNA here is from genome assembly GCA_036504135.1 of Paludibaculum sp. Taxonomy (GTDB): domain Bacteria; phylum Acidobacteriota; class Terriglobia; order Bryobacterales; family Bryobacteraceae; genus Paludibaculum. Next base: position 784,290 of record DASXVP010000024.1, on the reverse strand, counting down.
AGGACGAGGCCGCGCTCGGAGCAAGCGGCAGCAGCACGAAGACATCCACCATGCAGCGCGCGTTGCTGGCCACGGCGGCTGTACTCTGCCTGTTCGCGATGATCGGGTTCACGGTGTCATTCTTCGGCAACCGCGCCCTGCAAAGCGAGGCGATGGAGGCGGCCAAGGGGATTCCGGCCAGCGAGGCGAGCGGCATGAACCTGCCATCACAGGACGCGCTGCAGCGACTGGAGCGGCTACGCGCGTCGCTGGCGCAGTTGACCGAATACCAAGAGCAGGGCGCGCCATGGCGGCTGCGCTGGTTGCTCTACAGCGGCAATGACCTGCTGCCGCGAGTGCGGAAGCTGTACTACGCACGGTTCCAGCAACTGCTGTTCGGGCAGACCCAGGCGGAGATGCTGGCGCACCTGCAGCGTCTGAAAGTACCGCCGGACCCGACCGACGAATATAGCCCCACCTACGACACGCTGAAGGCCTATCTCGTAACCACATCGGAGTGGAAACGCAGCGGGGCGTGGCTCTCACCCCTACTGGTGCAGCGCTGGGGCGCGGGCCGCAACGTGGAGCCCATCCTGCCGCTGGCGCGCAAGCAGTTCGATTTCTACAGTGAGGACCTGGCCCGCGGCAATCCATTCACGGAGCAGAACCAGGCTGAGGCGGTGGACCGCGCGCGGGTGCATCTCAGCAAGTTCTCGGGCACCGAGCAGATCTATCAGTTCATGCTGGCCGACGCGGGGCGCCGGTCGAAGAAGGTGAACTTCAACGAGCAGTTCCCCGGCTCGGCAGAGGCAGTGATCAACAACCGCGATGTGCCCGGCGCCTTCACCAAGGCCGGCTGGGCGGCAATGCTGGACAACATCAAGAAGGCCGACAAGTTCTTTGGGGGCGAGAAGTGGGTTCTGGGCGACTATGCCGCGGCCAAGCCGGATATGGCCAAGCTCGGCGAGGAGTTGCGAACACGGTATGAGGCGGACTATATCGCCAAGTGGCGCGAGTTCATGAAGAACTCGCGTGTTCTGCCCTACGCGAGTTTGCAGGACGCGGCGAAGAAGCTGAACCTGCTGTCGGGCGCGCAGACTCCGCTCATGGCCCTGTTCTGGGTGGCTACGCAGAATACGGCGGTGGATTCGCCCAAGGTGCTGGAGGCGTTCGACCCGGTCCACAAGACCGTACCGCCGCCGGCTACGACGGTGCAGTATGTACTGCCGCCAAACCAGGAGTACATGGGCTCGCTCGCGAGTTTGCAGACCACTATCGGGCAGGTGGCGGATCAGCAGGGTCCGCCGGATCCGGCTCGCGCCCAGCCCATCCGCATGGCGGCCGACACGGCGCGCAACGTCGTCAAGAAGATGGGCTACACGTTTAAGATCGATCCCGAGGCGCACATGGAGACCACGGCGCTGCGCCTGTTGGAGGCGCCGATTCAATCCATCGATGCGCTGACGAAGAACATGGGCGCCGGTGAGGTGAACGGCAAGGCCGGCGCTTTCTGCGCGGCGTTCAGCCCGGTGATGAACAAGTTCCCGTTCAACCCCAATGCAGCGGCAGAGGCCACCTTGCAGGAGGTGAGCTCCATCTTCCGGCCCCGTGAAGGCAAGCTCTGGATCTTCTACGAGGAATCGCTGCGTAACTTCCTGCAAAAGCAGGGCAACCTGTACGTGGCGAACCCGGCGTCGGGCTTGCAGATGAATCCGCTCTTCGTGAACTTCTTCAACAACGCGGCGCGCTTTTCGGACACGCTGTATCCTGGTGGAGCCACCGAGCCGAGCCTGCGGTATTCGCTCCAGTTTCAGCGCTCGGAGTTGATTAAAGAGATGACGCTGGCCGTGGACGGACAAAGCTCCAAACTGACAGGTGCGGAGCCCGCCAAACAGTTCGTGTGGCCCGGCGTTGGGACGCGCAGTGTGCGGCTCAGCGGCAAGGTTTCGGGTGGGCCGGACTTCGAATTCCAAAACCGCGACGGTCTGTGGGCGGTGTTCCGCTTCTTCGCCGACGCCGACCGGCGCGATCCGGCGGGCACGGCGTACAACCTGGAATGGGTGTTCCGCCAGGGTCGGGAGGGCGGAGCAGTGAAGGTGGGCGGCAAGGAAGTCACCTATCGCTTCACCGTGGACACGGGTGGCGGTGCGCCCGTGTTTAACAAGGAGTTCCTGAACAGTCTGCGCTGTGTTCCGAACGCGGCAAAGTAGAAGGGCTCTCCCATGCCGACGAAGTACGACGAGGTGCTGTACCCAACCAGCCCGCGCAAAGAGTCGCATCCGGAGCGGCTCGCCACGATTGCATATTTGGCCGGGTTGGAGACCGCGCCCCTCGGAGCCTGCCGTGTGTTGGAACTGGGATGTGGCGATGGTGGAAACATTATCCCCATCGCGTGCGACTATCCCGGATCCAGCTTCGTAGGAGTGGATCTCGCTGAGCTGCCGCTGGCGGCGGCCCGCAAATTCAGTGAACAACTGGGCCTGGGCAACATTGAGTTCCAGCAGGGTGATTTGACAACGTGGTCGGCGCCCGGACTTGAGTTCGATTACATCCTGGTGCATGGCGTGTACTCCTGGGTGCCGCCCGCGGCGCGCGAAGGAATCCTGCGGATCTGCCACCAACATCTGGCGCCCCGAGGCGTAGCCTTCATCAGTTACAACTCGTTGCCCGGCTGCTACTTTCGCAAGTTCATCTGGGACATGCTGAAGTTCCACACGCGCGGCATCGACGACCCGGACGAGAAGGTGGCATCGGCAAAGGAGTTTGCCGAAAAAGCGATCGGCGCACTGGACGACAAAGGGCATCCAGGGGTGATCCGATCAGAACTGAAAGAGCTCCTGGAACGGCACGAGAACGTTGTCTTTCACGATGACCTGGCCGGGATCAACCAGCCGTTCTATGTGGAGGAGTTCACGGCGCAGGCTCAGCGGCATGGCTTGGAGTATTTGGGCGACGCCGACCCGGTGCGGGAGCACGGTCTCCCCTACCAGGTGAAGACAGAGGATCGGGGAACGGAACGGCAGTACGCTGACTTCGCGACGGCCCGTCGGTTTCGCGAGACTCTGCTGTGCCGCGAAGGCTTGGCCCTGGCGCCGAATATCGAACTGGCTCGACTGCTGAGCCTCTGGGTCAGTTCCAAGGCCGAGCCGGGACCAGAGCAGGAGGACGGCACGCAGACCTTCACGCTGGCTCAGGATCGCAACCTATCGACGAACCATCCCTTGGCCAAGGCGCTCCTGCTCGCGGCGGGTAAAGCCTGGCCGGAGATGATTCGGGCAAGCGCATTACCCTTGCCCGGAGTGGATCCGGCAGAGGATCTGGATTGCCTGGTGCGCCTGATGATGACGGGCGCCTTGGAGTTTCGGGTGGAGCCGCCACTCGTCAGCGGCCTGACCGCGCAGCCACGCGCCAGTGCCCTAGTGAGGGCTCAGTTGGCACTGGGGAAACACGACGTCACCAGTCAGCGGCATTGCTTCGTGAACCTCGGTGACGAGATGGCGCGACACCTGGTGGCACTGCTGGACGGCACCCGCAATCACGCTGAAATCGCTGACGCCCTGGTGAAATGCATGGATTCGCCCGACTTGCGAGAAGGACTGCCTGAGAAACTCAAGGCCAGCCTGCGAATGTTGGCGCGCCTGTCCCTCCTGACTGCGTGATTAGCGCAGGATGGCGCTGAGGGCGTCAGTATCCAGCGCATGAATGGGAGTGAAGCGCGCGGATCCCATATACGTGAGTAGGCTGTGCAGCAACTGCCTGGCCTCCGGTTTGTCCTGTTGGCCGACCAGATCAATGCTGCAGATCAGCAGACGGCCCGTGCCAACCCGCGCTTCCAGCACGGTGCCCAGCCGGTGGGCCCGCTCGAAGTTGTCAATCACCTGCACGATTGGGCGGTAGCCGGGTGGCAGCGTGTCCAGAATAAGCGGGCGCGAGTTCATCATCAGATGAAACCACTGCCAGTTGCCGTGCGATTCCGTCGGAAACGCCGCCAGTGCCGGATGTGCAGGGTCAGTGAGAATGCCTAGCGTACCTGGAGCAATCGGTAGTTTGCGTTCGATCGCGAAGCCTTTGAACATACCGTAATTCCAGAAGTCCGGGGCAAAACTGCCCTCCACGGAGTTTGCCAAGGACTTGGCTTCGGGCAGTAAAAGGACGGTTGCACCGGCAGCCAGCAGGCGCCGGGTCTCATCGTTCCATTCCCGCCGGATTGCCACCTGTGCCGACTTCTTCGCGACGACGGGCGGGTAGACCCAGAGGCTGTACGTGTTGCGGGCAGAGGCGCTCTCCAGCGCGACTTCCAACATCAGCTTCGCCGGTGCGGCCACGGATTTCAGGTCGATCCGGATCTCACCGAGCGTCGTGAGAGCTCCGGTGGGTATCGGCTTGCCGGGCAGGCGCCCGGAGGCGAGGGCGCTTCCGGTGGAGTCTCGCAGAGTCCACTCTGCCGCACCGGTCAGATTGGCGGCGCCGTAGTGGGCGATTTGGGCCGTAGCAGTCAGGCTCTCAGCCGTTGTGAACGTGAACTTTGGCAGGCGCAGCAACGGGACGGTGCTCGAACAGAACTCGCGCCACTTCGCAGGAGTAATCAGTCCCTTGGATTCCATGAAGGCATTGAGGATGCCCACCAGCGCCGTGCCCTGCCCGGGAAAGTCCTGAAGATCCAGCAGTTGGAACCCGGCAAAGCCGCGAGTCCGCAGTGCGGCTTCAATGTCCTCGCGATAGCAGATGGCGGTGAGTTGGCCGGATGCCTGGACGAAATCAGCGGCCTGCGAAAGCATCCCGTTCCGTTCCAGCCGCTCGCGGGCAAGTTCGAAATTGCGCGCGCGCAGGACGCCGGTATACTTCGGGATTTCCGTGAAGTCAGGGTAAACCTGAAACTCTGCGATCTCGTGCGAGACCACAGGAACGGGCACTCCGGCGATCTCCTGAACGTAGTCTTTCAGCGTGTTCGCCGGACCGGATTGAATGTGCCCGAGCGGGAGATCGGTTGTGGCGTAAGAACCCCGGATGTGTTTGGAATTGACCTGGAAGCTGGCCCAATAGTCATCGCCTGCCTGGAACTTGCTCACCCAGTTGTTGGTGCCCTGCGCGTACATGTGGCGCGGATCAAGTTCGCGGAAGTGTTTAACGAGAGGCGCGCGGAGCTCTGCCGCGCCGCCGAGCTCGTTGCCCAGCGAGAGCATGACGAAGGACGGATGGTTGCCATAAGCGCGAAGGATTCGTTCGCCCTCGGCGCGCAGGAAGTCGTCGTGCTCTTTAGGGCCAAAGGCGGCCCAGTTGGGAAGTTCCGGCTGCAGAAAGATGCCGGTTTCGTCGGCGGCCTGGAAAGCCGCTTCGGGCGGGCACCAGGTGTGAAAGCGGTAATGATTGATGCCGTACTCCTTGGCGATCCGGAACAGCCGCGCCCACTCCTTTGCGTCCATGGAGGGATAACCGGTGAGCGGGAAGACGCAGTTATCCACCTTGCCGCGAAGGAAGATGGGCCGGCCGTTCAGAACAAATTGCGTCCCTTTCGTTTGAAACGAGCGCAGGCCGTATGGTTGCACCAGCGAATCGCGATGAGCGCCAGAGGCCAGATCAAGACGGAGCTCAGAGATGACTGGGGCGAACTCGTCCCACCGTTGGACGCTCGCCGGCAAAGCGCAGATGCCCTCCACGACGGCGCCGTGAACGGCGGCGCTGAAAGGCAGCGCCCCCGCCACGCACGGAGCAACGGAAATGCTGCCGCTGGCGGGCCGGCCGGTGGAATTTCCGATGGTCACGCGGACCCGCACTTTGCGGTTCAGGGGGTCGGGATAGACCTGAACATCGTCCAGCCACACGGGGTCTGTCACCAGGAGCCCAATCCGGCCGATCACACCGTTCCAGTTGGTTTGCGTGTGCTCTGTGATCTGGTGGGGGTCGCCGATCGGTGCGTGTTCGCTGTTATCGATGCGGAGCGTGAGTTGGTGACGGCCCGGCGTGAGCACACCGATTTCATAGACGTGAGGAGCAACCAGCGAATCCTGCCGGCCAAACGGCGTGGAGTCGATCCACAGGCGGCTGGTCTTCGTGCGTTCGAGGAAGAGAGCGATGCGCTTTCCGCTCCACGCTGTGGGGATTTCGATGTCGCGCTGATACCAGGCAGCGCCGGCATACGGATAAAGGCGCGTGAGATGCGCGGCTTCGCGGGCTTCATTCAGCGCGCCCTTTCGCGCCTCATCCGTGGTGCCGGGCAGGGAGATCGTCTCCGTCAGGCGGCGCTCCTGCCACCTTTGCGCCAGCCCCTCGCCCTTCGCGTCTAGGGCAAAGCGCCACTCCCCCTGCATCGGCTGGAAGGACGCGGCCGTGGCAACGCCAGCAGCCCAAATTACAAGGATGAGCAGACGCCTAGTTTCAGACATTCCACTCCATGATAAGTTGTTCCCCTTGTGGTCCGTCTTCGCTGTCTTATGTCACTGCCGTGGGCGCCAACGCCTATCAACATCCCCACCACCGGCCCAGCGGTGCAGACACGAATGCCGCGCCTTGGCCGGGCCTGCTCTCGGGCGGCCCCAACCGCGCCAAGCAGGATCCGGCGATGAGGAAGATGGAGGATCGTCCGCCCATGCGGATGTTCCTCGATGACCAGGAATCGTATGCGTCCAACGAGGTGGCCATCAACTGGAACGCGCCACTCGTGTTTCTGCTCGCCGGAGTTTTGCCGCAGCCGTAGCCGCTACTTCACCTGCCATTCGCGCAGCCCGCTGGACCAGTTGGGTTGAGACGTGACCTCGATACGAATCGCTGTCGTCGTGACAGGCGCAAACGCGACACGCGTCATGGAGTCCTTCTCAACGGCGAAGCCCTGCGCCGCCTTAACAGGCTTCCAGACACCGCCGTCGTTATAGAGAATCCGCCACGCTGCCGGCACCCGGCACTCGCCGTGTCCCGTATCGTCAAACCAGTAGACCTGCGTCTCCGAGAGGCGCTCCGGCTTCGCGAACGTGTATTCGATCCACTCCGTCTTGCCTTTGCTCGGCCACCAGTCGAAGAACAGCTCGGTCTCGCCATCGCGCAACGGTTCCAGATCCTTCTTACCGGAGGAGGTGATCTTCGCGGTGGTCGCCACAGTCGGAAACGCTAGAGGCTTCGCCGCGGATTCCAGTTCGGGCAGCCAGACCAGCATCTGTCCTTTACCGCGATTGGCCCACGCGTAATACGGAATGGCCGTAAACGGTTGGGCGGTCTTCGTCACACGCCCCTGAGCATCGTAGGCCAGCGATTGCGCCTGGCCGGTGAGGACGGTGACACCATTGAGCAGCATGGGGCGTTGCTCGGCGCTGAGCTTCGCCTCGCGCGGAAGCAGCAAGTTGCGAACCTTGCCATTCGGGTTGTCGGGCCATTCGGCCGTATAGACAAGCGGGCCGCGTTGCAGCGCCACGCGGCCGCGGTCGGCCGCTACTTTGTCATTGGCGAGCACGCGGCGGATGGGCATGGGCAGATCGAGCTCGATTGTGTCGCCGGACTTCCATTCGCGGTTCAACACGACATAGCCTTTGTCCAAATCCATCGGCGCCGGCACACCGTTGACCTTCACCGTGGCCTGCGCTGTCACCGTGTCGGCAAAGCGATAGAGATCCGTCGGTGCAGCCTCGTTCCGCGCCCAACCCGGTATCCGGAGATGGATGGCGAAGCTCGACGCCCGTTGGGGTTGAACGGTCAGCCGCACTGCGCCCTTCCACGGGTATTCGGTCTGCTGGATCAACGTGATCCTGCGCTTGTCCGCCAGTTCGATATCGGCCTTTCCGGCGGCGTAGAGATTGACGTAGATGCTGCTGTCCTTCTTCGCATAGACATATCCGGGGATCGACGCAAGAAAGCGCGTCACGTTCGATGGGCAGCAGGCGCAGCCGAACCAGGGACTGCGCGCGTGCTGGCCATTCGACTCCAGCGGGTTCGGATAGAAGAACGACTTGCCGTCGAGCGCCACGCCCGAGATGACGCCGTTGTAGAGAGTCCGCTCCATCACATCGATGTACTTGGAATCGGCGTGAAGCAGGAACAGACGGTGGTTCCAATAGTCGTTACCGATGGCGGCGCAGGTCTCGTTGTAAGCGGTCATGTTGGGCAGATCGTAGTCGGGGCCAAACGCCTCACCGGCGGACGTGGAGCCGATCCCGCCCGTGATGTAGATCTTGCGTCCGGCCACGTTGTCCCAAATGCGGTCGATCGCCTTCACGTATGCCTGGTCGTTGGCGAGCGCGGCGACATCGGCCATGCCCGAGTACATGTACGTCGCACGCACCGCGTGGCCGACGGCCTCGGCTTGATCGACGACGTGCTGATGCGCCTGATTGTAGGGTTTGCCGCCCACACGAACGTCAAGCAGGAACTGCGCCAGCTTCAGATAGCGCGCATCGCCGGTAGCCCGATAGAGCTTGGCGAGACCCATCTCCGTGATCTGGTGACCCGGCCAGATTGCCTTCTTGCCTGGGCCAAAGGTCTGATCGAGCAGGTCCGCCGTCCGGATGGCTATGTTTAGAAGCGTCCGCTTGCCCGTGGCCTGATAGTGCGCAACAGCGGCCTCGTAGAGATGGCCGAGGTTGTACAGCTCGTGGCTGAGCTCCTCTTCCTTCTCCCATCGATTCTTGCCGGCCCAGGCGTGCGGATGGGCAGGGTCGATGGTGCGAGTCGTGTAGAGGTAGCCATCGCGTTCCTGCGCGGCCGCAATCTTCACAATCAGCGTATCGATGTACGAATCCAGCTTCGGGTCCGGGGTCACGGTGAGAACATACGACGCGCCCTCGATCACCTTGTAGATGTCGGTGTCATCGAACGGGTATCCGGGCGGCTCCTTGTTCGCAAAGGGCTCGCCGCGCAACGCCTTGGCCGCCCGCTCGAAGTTGTCCACGCGGCCCGTCTCCTCGCACTGCTGGAAGGCAAACGGAATGGTGACTTTGCGATTGATCTCGATGCGCGGCGCCCAGAAGACATCGTTGAGATGCACGGCCGTGAAGGGAACGGGTTGCACGGGATAGTCCTGCACGGCGGCGGTAGACTGGGCCTCACCGGATACAAGCTGAATGGTTCCTAGGATGCCGGATGGCACCGGCTTCACCTGCTCCATATCCTGCGGCTCAAAGCGCGTACCGTAACGCAGATTCAACAGCCGGTAGTCCGGTAGAGCCCGGCCGGCCATGTGATTGATGGCCGTGTTGGCCACCTTGATCACGATGTGGTTCGACCCTGCCTTCAGGTACTTCGTTACATCGAGCCGGTAGGGCGGGCACCAGAGCGCTCCGGCGCGCTGGCCGTTGACGATGACCACCGCGGCCTCGCGGATCGGCGGATCGTACATCGCGCGCATGCCGTTGCGGCCGGGCTTCTCGTCCAGCGCCTTCCCCTCCCCGAAATCGAGCATCACCGGCGCACCCGTGGACAGGAGGCCGGCGGGCACGGTGACGTCGCGCTGGTAGTCGGCCACGCCCGAGTAGAAACGAGTAGCCTCGTCATCGGTCCAGGAGTGCAGCGTAGGCATGGGGCCGAGCTGAAACTGCCAGCCCGCGGAGATGTCGATCACCTGGCGCGAAGCAACCTTTGCTACCGCGGGTGGAGCGGCCGCCTTCTTTGAGAACACCACGACACGCGAGCCGTACGGCTCCATATCAAGGTTCAGGGTGACAGTGCTGGCATCCCGCGCGACAGGAACGGCGGGGGATGCCGAGCCCATCATCGCATCCCAGAGTTTCGGCGTCAGACCTGCCACACGGAAAGTCGCGGTTATGTTCTGGCGCCTGTTCCCCGTGTTGGCGATGAAGTAGATCTCTTCAGCAGCCGTGCGGCGATGGACGAAGCCGATCTCTGACGCCGGCGCGCCCAGCGCCATATCGGGCGTGAGCAGCGCGGCGAGTGACTTGCCCAATTGCTGTTCGTCGGCGACAACCTTCGCAGGCCCGCTGAACAGGCGCTGCAAAATCGCCGCCGCCTCATCCTTTTCTGCCAGGGGCGTCAGGAACCCGGGCGCCGCGGCCGGCGCCCGCCGCGTTGCCACCAGCACGCCCCCGCCTTTAACGAAGGCCTCCAGCTTGCGGAGCGTGCCGATTGGGATGAACTCCACATTGGGCAGCACGATCGCCCGGTACCGGTTGGCGTCGAATACCAGCGCGCCCTTGTCAACACTTCCAGCACGCGCCAGCGATGTGTCGTCAAAGAAGTCCAGCCCATAACCCGCTTCCAGAATCTGCGGCATCACGTTCTTGCCAAGATGCGCGCGCAAGACTTCAATCATGTGGACGCGCCCGGCGGTGAAGCTCGCGTATGCATCCGCGTTGGGCAGATACAGCGCGACATCATTGGCGGGCTTGCCCTGGCGCAGCAGAAAACTCATGCGCTGGAGATACGCCGAGATCTCGGGCATCACCAGCCACCACGGGTTGCGATCGTTGAACACGGCCGCGGCGTAGAAGCGCGTCCCCGGATAGCCCTGCGCATCGGCGTTGTAAGGCCAGCCATGACCGATCAACTGATTGACGCCCTGGAGAAAGTGGATGTCCGCCTCCGCCTTCATATCGAGAGGAGTTGCGCGGAACGACGGTGAGTGCAGCCAGGTCCAGGTCTCCGACGATGTAACTGTGCGGCCAAACAGGTGGCTCGCCGACGCCGCCCATCTCGCCGCCCGGACCTCCTTCCAATCCGTGCCTTCGCCCTCGGGCAGGTCGGCGAAGAAGTTGCTCCCCAACGTAGCCGGCGGGATGCCATAGTCCTGCGCGCGAAAACGCGTGCCGTTGGCTTTGGCGAATGCCTGCATGGGGGTGAGGAAACGCTCCTCCACAAGCTCAGTCAGAGTGCGGCCCCAGTCGTAGCGAATGTCCGCAGTCCTCGGGCCTCCGTCGAGCACCAGCGCGGGCAGATGCGGCCGGAGATCGTAGCCCCGGCGCTGCCGAAACTCGGCGAGGAAATCCGGAGTCCAATCCGAGCCAAACACCTCAAAGCTGTCGCAGAAGATCGCGTGCGGCTTAATCGGCGCGACGGCCTGCAGCAGCGGCCGCCCGACGGCTTGCAGGTAGTGCTCAGTGGCCGTGCGGCTGTAGTGATCGAGAACAAAGCCCTCCGCGCCAACGCCCGGCCGCTTCACCATCATGCCCGTACGGCTGCTGATGAAAAACAAGACTTCGCCCGGCGTCGCCACACCCGCGGGCAGGAAAACGTTTCCCTCCTTCGGCCCCGGCAATTCCTTCTGCGTACCGGAATCGAAGGCCGCGATGTACTGCTCGCCCGCGCCCACATCAGGGATCGGAATACGGCGCGCGCCGGCAGGCGGTTTCACGCGCTGAACTCGGAGTCGCCCTGATGCCTCCTGCACGGGCACGCTGGGGCCGCCGTAAGGCCAGCCGCTCCCCAAAGTCAGGTCGAAGCGCAGGCCCAGTTCACGCGCCTTCTGTGCCGTGTAGCGCAGGTTTTCGAGGAACCCCGGTGAGAGAAACGGCTCGTTGCGAATGGCCCGCGAAGGGTCGTCGAGCGAGACAGGGTACACGGGCTGGACCTCAAACCCGCCGAACCCGCCAGCCTTCATCGTGCGCATTTCCTGATCGAGACGTGGCTTGCTGACAGCAGGACCAAACCACCACCAGCGCATCATCACGCGAGCATCGTCAGGCGGCTTCTGGAAGGAATCGTGAAGGCCGGGCACGGCCAGGGCTAGAAGCAGAATTGCGGATTGCACCCTACGATTCTATGCCCGCGCCCGGCTCCCGGCTAGACTTTCGCCATCGATTGCCACGCCTGCTGCGCGGTGATGCGCACACGCGCGTTGGCGCTCTTTAGCTTGGGCAGAAGCGCGGCTGCCGCCTCGGCCGTCCCAAGCTTGGCCAGTCCAATCACGGCCGCGCACTGATAGTGCTCTTCACTTCGATTCAGCGCCGCCTGATAGAGCCGCATCGCCTCCACCGCGTTGCCTGCCTTAGCCTGCGCGTCGGCGTAGCGCAGCAGGCTGTCGGCGTGCTCGGTCGCCTGCCACGGCGCCAGTGCCTTGGCATCCGGGATCCGTGCCGCCGCGGCGGGTTTCTGACCAATGCGGCCATACGCCTTCAACCCGGCAAGCGCAAGTTCCGCATTCGCCGATTGCATCGCCTGCACGCACAATGGCACCCCCTCCGCCGCACGCCGGTGCCCGAGCGCAGCCAGGATGCGTGGCTTGAAATCATCTTTGGCGCCCGCATACGAAGCCGCGATGGCGGCGATGGCCCCTGCTGTCGGGATCCTCTCCAGACAATAGATCGCCTCCTCGCGCAGCTCAGGCGACGTCATGTGCTTCGCAATCGCTGGAATCGCATCGTCGCCCGCGATGCCCGAAAGCAGGCGCAGCGCATGAGCCCGGACGTCCAGCGCGTAGGACGCTCCCGTCAGCTCAATCAATCCCTTCACAACACCGGCCCGGTTTGGCGCCGCCGGATCTTTGCCCACCGCATGCGTTAGCGTCGTCAGCGCCTCTCGCGCCGCTTTCGCAATGCCTGGCGTCGTGGAGGCGGCCAGCTTGCCTACCTGCGGAATGACGGCCGGCGTCACCTCGCCCGCGGCCCGCCAGGCCGCAAAGCGCACGTCGGCGCTGCTGCTCTGGAGATCACTGATGAATTTCTGATCGTCTGCCATTTGGTGTGTCTCCTTACAGATTCCAGGGTCCGCGCCCGGGCCGGCTCAGCAGCCTGTTCGCTTCGTCGTCGTTCTTTACGCGCTCTCGGATGGGATCCCATTCAAGCTTTCGCTGTAGTTGAAAGGAGACGTTGCCGAGAATGCACAGCGAGGCCACGCGATGGGCCGCCTCCATGTGCATGATGGGCTTCTGCCGCGTCCGGATGCAGTCCTCCCAGTTCTCGCTGTGGCCGGGACTCTGGAACGCCTTCCCGCAATCGCAGGCAGCCGCATAGTCCTTCACCTTCTGATCCGTCGCCGTGCCCGCGCCATCACCCAGCGTGACCGTGCACCGGCCCTTCTCGCCGTGATAAACGGCGCCGTAGCGCGCCTCGATCTCCGCCGATGGAATACCCGGCTGCGCCCACACCAGTGTGAAGTCCGGGTCCTTGAACTCGTACGTCACATCCATCGTCACCGCGGCATCGTACATGCCATCCTTCGGTGGCGCACCAGTCGCGTGCACGCTCACCGGCCCCTTTTCATCGGCCTCCATGATCCAGTTGGCAATGCTCATCACGTGAGCGCCGCGGTCGCGGATCTGCCCGCCTCCAAAATCGGTCAGCCAGCGGAACGCCCCGTGCGTGTGCTTCACGTTGTAGGGCAGCCAACGCGCCGGCCCCACCCACATGTCGTAGTCCAGCTCAGGCGGCGGCGCCGTGTCCGGGGTCCAATCGCCATCCGGACTCGCATAGTGCCAGCACAAAACCTTGCTCACCTTGCCGAGCTGTCCGCCGCGAATATAGTTGGCGGCCTGCCACGCGGCCGGCTGCGAGCGGCCCTGCGATCCGATCTGCACCACACGCCCATACCGCTCGGCGGCGGTCACCATCGCGCGCCCCTCTTCAATCGTGTTGCACGCCGGCTTCTCGCAGTACACGTCCTTGCCGGCCTGGCAGGCCAGGATCGTCTGGAGGGCGTGCCAGTGGTCCGGTGAGGCGATATAGACGGCGTCCACGTCTTTGTCTTCCAGCAGCTTGCGGAAATCCTTGTAGATTTTCGGCTTGCCTCCAACCCTCGTGGCGGCCTCATCCACGCGCTTGATATCCACGTCGCACAGCGCGACCGAACGCCCCGGCCGCATGATGCGAGTGCCGTCTCCACCCAGATTGGTCGTCGCCGTCAGCGGCTTCCCAATATTGGCCTCGGCGCGAAGGAAGCCGCGGCCACGGCCACCAATCCCAATATGGCCGAAATTTACCGTATCGCTGGGCGGCGTCTGCCCTTGCAGGCCCAGCACCCGCGATGGCAGGATGTCGAACAGGAACGGCGTCGCTGCTGCGCCCTTAAGAAATGTGCGTCTCGAGTTTTTAGTGAGCTTGGGCATTTGGGTAATCTCCAGATCAATTCAACCGGCCGGCGAATTCGCGGGCCCGCGCGTCCCCATCGGACATCGGCAGGCCGATCACGCCGCAGAACCACTCGTTCTTCGCAAACAGAAACGCCGGCTTCCCGCCGTCCTTGCCGAAGTAGCCGCCAAAGTGGGCGATCAACTTCGGGGCTTCGAGCTTGTTTTTAAAATTGAGCAGCAGGATCGCCGCATCCGTGGGGCTCTTCGTTTTGATCAGGAGCAGGTCATACTCCTGCTTGCCCAGCTTGTAATGCGCGATGTTGCCGCCCGGCAGAAAGTCGTGACCCAGCAGATGATCGTCAATCAACTTGGTCTCCACCTGATTGGCCGGCGGAAAACGATGGGATTCATCGCTCGGCTTGGCCGCCTTCTTCACGGCGGGAGGAGCCGCGGCAGGCTTGGTTTCTGAAGCGCAACCGCTTAGCAGCAGCGCGAACGAAAGGAAGATCAACGTAGAAGACCGCATCCGCCCGAAATGCTATCACGATGGCGAGGGGTGATATGTTTGCATGCTGTGGTTACCATTCGTGAAGTCGCCAAGCGCGCCCGGGTCTCCGTGGGTACCGTGTCCAACGTGCTCTCCGAATCCGAGAAGGTCCGGCCTGAACTGCGCAAGCGCGTCGAGCAGGCCATGCTGGAGTTGGACTACTCGCCGAACCAGATCGCCCGCAGCCTGAAGACGCGCACAACCAAGACACTCGGCACTATCGTCAGCGACATCACCAACCCGTTCTTCCCCCTGCTGATCCGTGGCGCCGAGGACGCTGCCCTCGATCGGGGTTATCTGTTGATCACGCTCAACACCGACGATCATGTCGATCGCGAACGCCGCGCGCTGGCGCTCCTTCGGGCCCGCAAAGTGGATGGCGTACTTCTCGTGATGGCGCCCGATGACAGTGAGGCCACCCACATCGCCGCCGCTCTCAGCAGCGGCACGGCCGTGGTCTGTCTCGATCGGATGCCGCGCGGCATCGAGGTGGATTCCGTCAGCGTAGACAACCGCAAGGGCGCCCGCATGTGCATGCATCACCTGGTCAGCCGCGGCCACCGCCGCATCGGAATGCTCTCCGGCTCTCCTGCCCTGCACACGGCGAAGGAGCGTCTGGAGGGCTACCTGGACGTCATCCGCGAGAACGGCTGGCAGGAGTGTCCCTCCCTGATCCGGCACGGCGATTTCCGACTGGAGAGCGGCTACCGGATCGCCAAAGAGATGCTGCTAGAATCCGAGCCCCCCACCGCCATCTTCGCCTCCAACGCCATGATGGGATTCGGCGCCCTGAAGGCTATACACGAACTCGGCCTGCGCTGTCCGGAGGACGTGTCCCTCGCCGTCTTCGACGACTTCCCCTTCGGCGACGTCATCCAGCCTCGACTCACGGTCGTGGCTCAGCCCGCCTATGAGATGGGCCGGCGCGGCGCCGAGTTGTTGATTGGGCGAATCGAGGGCCGCGAGAAGACCACTGGGCCGGTGCGCATCGAGCTGAGCCCGGAATTGATTGTCCGCGGCAGTACGGCGGCGAGACGGTAGAGGCGCCCCGCCGTCTATGATGGAGAGAGATGGGGATCAATTCGGAATCGAGTGGTTCGTCTGGCGGACGTTGGATACCAACGTGGCTCGGCACCGCCATCGTCTACACTCTCTCGCTCGCGTGCTTGCTCTGGGTTTACCACGACTTTGACTGGAAAACCGAGCTGCCCAGGCTGGCTCGCATTCACTGGATGTGGATCGCCGTTGCCGTAGCCAGCGATGTCCTCGTCTATGTTTCCCAGGCCTGGCGCTGGAACATCCTCCTCAGGCCCGTCGTGTACCTGCCCCTCGGCAAGAGCGTCCAGGCCATCTACATCGGGCTCTTTGCCAACGAAGTGCTGCCCCTGCGCGGAGGCGAGCTGATCCGCTGCTACCTGCTGGCGGTTTGGAATCACATCAAGTTTCCCCTGGTTCTCAGCTCTGCTCTCATTGAACGGCTGATCGACGGAGTGTGGCTCATCGTCGGTTTCGGCATTGCCTCTTTGTTCGTCGAACTCCCGAACGACCTCGAGGCCGGTGTCTGGGTCCTGGTGACGGTGGTCGGCATCATCGGCGGCCTCGTCCTCTTCGCCGTGTTCCACGAGGCTTTCGCCCACCACGTCACCACGAAGCATCGCTGGGCCGAGCCGCTGCGGATGGTCGTGGAAGGGCTGCACGCCATGGGCAAGTCGAAATCCTTCCCCGCCGCCGTCTGCGCTAGCACCGTCTACCTGCTGCTTCAAATCATCCCCATCCACGCCATGCTCGAAGGCTACGGCATCAACTTGCCGATGGGCTCTGCCGCCATCGTGCTCGTAGTGCTGCGCCTAGGCACCATCGTGCCCGGCCCGCCCGGCAATGTCGGCGTGTTCCATCTCTTCTGCTTCCTCGCGCTCAACAAGGTGCTGGGCGTCGATGCGCAAACCGCCAAGCTGGTATCGGGCATGATGTTCTTCGTCGTCACGGTGCCCTTGCTGGCCGCCGGCGCCATTGCGCTCGCCCTGACAGGCAGCGAGATCCGCGAGATATATCACCGCGCACACGCTCACAAAGCGGCTTCGCCACCCCAAGTGCGATAAAATCGTCGCGCAAGGAGTATCCATGTCACTCGATCCCACCAGCGCTCTATCGCGCCGTACACTGATCTCTTCGACAGCTGCCGCTTTCACCATCGTCGCCCCGCAAACGGTGCGCGGCACTCAAGCCAATTCGAAAATCTCCGTCGGACTCATCGGCAGCGGTAACCGCGGCACCTACGACGCAAAGATCAGCAACTCCGATCCACGAGCCCGCGTCACCGCGCTCTGCGACAAGTACAACGATCGCATCGAACAGGCCAAAACCGCCCTCCAGCTCGACAAGGTGGACGCCTACAACGAGTTCGAGAAGTTGCTGGCCAACCCGTCCATCGATGCCGTCATTATCGCCACGCCGCCATTCGAGCACCCCCGTATGCTGGAGGCCACGGTCGACGCCAAAAAGCACGTCTACTGCGAAAAGCCCGCCGGCGTGGATTTCGAGGGCTGCAAGCGCGTGATGAAAGCCGGCCGCAAGATGGATCCCAAGAAGGTGCTCTCCTTCGGTTACCAGCAGCGCTACGGCCCCGTCTATCTGGAGGCCTACAAGCGCTTCACGGCCGGCGCCATCGGAGAACTCTCCACCGCGAGAGCTTCCTGGATCGCCCAGGATCCCTTCACCCGCCGCGACTATCCCGGCCTCGACCCGAAAGAGGTGGAACTGCGCAACTGGTTCTGCCATCCCAAGTACTCTGGCGACATCATCGTCGAGCAGGACTGCCACAACTTCGACGTGCTCCACTGGTTCCTCGGCGGCCTGCCGATCAAGGCCATTGGGACCAGCACCCGCAAAGTCCGCACCACCATGGACATCGTCGATAACCTCAGCGTCACCCTCGAGTGGCCCAAGAACGTCCTGGTCAACTTCGAGGCCAACCAGTTGACCCCCGTGGGCTACAACAAGATCGGCGAGGAGTTCACCGGCCCCAAGGGCACCATCACCACCTCGCGCCAGCGCATGGTCCACTACAAAGGCCCCGGCGACAGTGAGACCATGGTTTCCAAGCGTGACATCACGTTCGAGGGGATCGAGCAGTTCCTGGGCCGCATCATTTCCGGCGATGTCGAAAACGTCGCCCAGCGGTCGGCGCTCTCCACCATGATCGCGATCCTCGGCCGGACGGCGATGTACGAGCGCAAGGAAGTTACGTGGAAGGGACTCTACGGTACCGTATGACGAATAGACTGCTCGCAGCGAGCTTGATCTTTGGGACTCTGGCCATGGGCCAGGGCCCCTCGCCCGCTCAACCCAAACTCCGGATCCTCGCCATCGGCGCCCATCCGGACGACTGTGATATCAAGTTCGCGGGCACCGCCGCCAAGTTCGCCAAGGCTGGACACGCCGTGAAGTTCCTCTCGGTCACCAACGGCGACGCCGGCCATCAGGCGATGGGCGGCGGGATGCTGGCCAAGCGCCGTTTCCTGGAGACGCAGGAATCCGCGCGGCGCGTCGGTATCCAGGAATATGAGGTTCTCGACAACCACGACGGCGAACTGGTCCCGTCACTGGAGGTCCGTCGCCAGATCATCCGCGTCATCCGGAAATGGAAGGCCGATATCGTCATCGCACCGCGGCCCAACGATTACCACCCCGATCACCGCTACACGGGCGTCCTCGTCCAGGATGCTGCCTACATGGTCGTGGTGCCGAACGTGGTGGCCGATACTCCGCCGCTCGAAAACAACCCCATCTTCCTCTACTACTCCGACAACTTCCAGAAGCCGGCCCCTTTCCGGCCCGATGTCGTGGTGCCCATCGACAGCGTGTGGGACATCAAGGTGAACGCCCTGGACGCGCACGTCTCTCAGTTCTATGAGTGGCTCGCCTGGGTGGATCACAAACTCGATCAGGTGCCCAAGGACCCCAAAGAGCGCAAAGTCTGGATCTCCAAGCTGCGTGTGCAGGAGATCAACGAGGCTGTCCGCAAGACTCTTTCGGAAGAACTGGGCGAGGCTGCCGCGGCCAAGGTTCAGAACGTGGAGTCGTTCGAACTCTGCGAGTATGGCCGCCGGCCGAAACTCGACGAACTGCGCAAGCTGTTCCCCATTCAGTGAGCCTGCAGGATCAATTCCGGCAATTGCCCTCCGTCGACGAGCTAGCCAGCTCGGCCGGCGGAGGGTTTCCGCATGAGCTGGCCGTGGAAGAGGCACGGCTCGTGCTGGATCTTCTACGCACGGAGATCCGCAATCACGGAGCGCTCATGAGTGACCCCGCGACGCTCCTCCGGGCGCATTTGGAGTTCTTGCGCCAGCCCTCGCTGCAACCTGTGCGAAACGCCACCGGTGTCATCCTGCACACTAACCTCGGACGCGCGCCCCTGCCGGAGCTGCCTGCGCAGGCGTGGTACTCCAATCTCGAATACGATCTTGAAACGGGCAAGCGCGGCCAGCGCGACACCCACACCCTCGGCTTACTGCGAAAGCTCCTCGGCGCGCCTGCCGTCCTCGTGAACAACGGCGCGGCGGCGGTCTATCTGGCGTTGCATGAACTGGCGGCTGGCGGTGAAGTGATCGTCTCCCGCGGCGAACTGATCGAGATCGGCGACGGCTTCCGCATCCCCGACATCATGGCCCGCAGCGGCGCGTCTCTGGTGGAAGTGGGCGCCACCAACAAGACTCGCATCGAGGACTACCGCCGCGCCATCACGGATCGCACCCGCCTGCTGATGCGCGTGCACCCCAGCAACTTCAGCATGGAAGGCTTTACGGGAAGGCCGTCGTTGGAGGAACTCGCCGCTCTCGGCCGCGAGACCGGCGTGCCAGTCTATGAGGATCTGGGCAGCGGCTGCCTGCTGGATCTGCGCGAGTACGGGGTGAAGGAGCCAACCATTGGCCAGAGCTTGCAGGCTGGCGTCGATCTGGTCTCATTCAGCGGCGACAAGCTGCTGGGTGGCCCCCAGGGCGGCATTCTGGCCGGACGGGAAGATCTCGTGCAGAGGCTCAGGCGCAACCCGATGTTCCGGGCACTGCGTCTCGACAAACTCGTAATTACCGCCATGGAGACCACACTGCGCCACATGGTATTGCGGGAGTACGATCAGATCCCTGTCCTGCGGATGTTGCGCATCAGCCTGGACGAGCTAAAGAGCCGCGCCGAGGCGATCGCCACCCACTTCGAAGACGCCGAGATCATTACGGGCGAATCGCTGCTCGGCGGCGGCTCTACGCCGCAGCAGGCAATGCCTACGTGGCTCGTCTCGCTTTCACCCGAGTGGGATGCTTCTCTCCGCGCACAATCCCCGCCATTGATTGGAAGAATTGAAAATGGCCGGCTGCTGCTCGACCCGCGAACCCTATGCGTTGGTGACCCGCTCCTGATACGTGCCCTCTGACGTGCTCACGCGGATCACGTCGCCTTCGTTGACAAACTGAGGCACCTGCACGATCAGCCCGGTCTCCATCGTGGCCGGTTTGCCCACATTCGAAACCGTGGCGGTCTTCAAACCGGGCTCCACTTCTACCACCTTCATGTCCACCGAAGCTGGCAATTCCACGGAGATCGGCTTGCCCTCGTAGTACTCGACATGCACCTTGAGCTGTGGGATCAGAAACTCCACGCCGCCGCCGAGGTGCTCCTTGGTGAGGTGGGTCTGTTCGAAGTTCTCGGTGTTCATGAAGTAGTAGTACTCGCCGTCGTCGTACATATACTCCATCTCGACTTCGTCGAGCATCGCTTTCTCAATCTTGTCTTCGGAAGAGAAACGGTGCTCCATCATGGATCCGCTGCGGAGGTTGCGCATCTTCACCTGCACGAAGCCGCGGAGGTTGCCCGGGGTGCGGTGGGTCATTGTGAAAACGGTGTGCAGCTCGTTGTTGAACTTCACAACCATTCCCGGACGCAATTGTGTCGCCTGAAGCATGAAAAAGTGGGACTCCTGAACGCTGTTGTGGAAAGTACCAGTTTAGCAGAGCATCCGCGAAATCTGTGGACCAGGGGCCGCGGGGTGACATCATGCAAAGGAAGCTGTATGAAGGCGAAATCGCTCTTGTCGGTCTCTCTACCACTCGGTCTCAGCCTGTTGCACGCTCAGGAACCGCCCGACGCGCCGGCGGCACCGGCCACGCCCACAGTCCAATTCGCGGCCCCAGTCGTCCGGCCAGGTATGCTCTGGGGCACTGTGATCACACGCGATGAGTTTCAGCCGCTCACGGGCGAACAACGCTGGGGACTCTACTGGCGAGGGACTTACTGGACACCGGGCGCGTTCTTCGGAAACGCCGGACCGGCTCTCGGCTCGCACCTTAATACCGTGCCCCCACAGTGGGGACAGGGCATGGAGGGCTACGCCAGACCTTCGGCAACAGGTTTGCCCGGTCCGCAATTAGAGAATCCGTCAGTGCTGTGGGCTCAGCAGTTCTTGGCTATGACGTCAGGTACGTCAAGTGCCAGTGCAAGGCCACCCTCCCGCGCGTCGGTCACGCCCAGCTCTGGAACTTCGTCACGCTCGACCGGAATGGAAAGCCAGTCTTGGACATACCCAAGTTCGCCGGGTCCTTCGCGGGGGAGTTCATCGGCAACACGTGGATGCCCCCTGGCTACAACAGCCCGGGCGACGCAGCGCGCAGCGGCGCCGTGCAGTTGGCGTTTGGCTCCGCCTTCAACCTCATTCGCGAGTTCGTGCCGAAAAAGAAGAAATAGCCTGCACCCCGCGTTCGGCCTCGGGCAGCACCCGGTCTCCCAGCGGGTGCAGCCCGATCCTGCTCCTTAGCTGCGCCAACTCCGCCTCGCTGGCCACGCTGTAGATCAGGATCGCGTCGCTCACCGCGCGTTCTCTCCCGTCCGATGGCGAGTTGCGAATCTCGTCCCGCACAACCATCGCAGTCGAGCCGCCGCCATCCAGGTTCATCGCCTCCACCGCGCCGAGTTCAATCAGCGCCTCCGCCAGTTCCCGCAGCGTCATCCCCGCGCTGCGTGCCTGTCGCCCATCGAGCGTCAGAAACAGCAGCGCGCCCGCGGCCGTCACCCCAACCGCGGTGCGCGGGTGGCGAACTTTCTCGTGCGCGAACGCCTCCTCGCCCAGATCCACTTTCCCTCCGCGCACCAGGCGAGGACCTCCACCCGTAATATCCGCAGCCGCGCACGACGACGCTTTCAGCCCCAGCTCCAGCGTGATCCGCGCACCGGGCCGGGCATTGCCCCGGAGCCACTCCGCGCCCCCGCCCGCGCCGGATAGCACGTACCCGTCCCGTGGAATCGCCACATCCCCGGCGCCTTCCGCCAGATCCAGCACGACGCCCTGCGAATCGATCCTCGCCTCCACCCCGGCCGCATCCGTTAGCGTCCTCTCGCCCATCATCGGGCGATAAACAATCAGATCCTCCGGGCCGCGCGCACGATGTAAGCCGGTCACCTTTGCCGTGGAGCCGGTGCTGGAGCGCACCTCCCCCGCATAGCCTACGGCTTCAAATTCCAGCCGCTCAATATCGCTCTTCTCGGCACAGAACACGAGCGCCGTGTGGGGCGTGTCGCCGGCGGGCGTGCCAACCACCTCTCCGTTCGACAAGTAGACACCCGACGACCCGCCCGCATAGGGGCCCGTCGTCAGGAAGTAGCCCCCGTTTACTGCCGCCGTCGCACCCAGCCTCCGCGCCATCCCCGATACCGTCTCCCGCCCGATGGCACGATCCCGCGCCCTCACGGGCAACACATTCACCGCCGGATGCTTCGGGTCCACCTCCAGGATCTGAAATGTGAAAGGCCCGTCGGCGCCCTTCACAACCCGGCGCTCGCGGTAGGCGATGCCCGGCGCCACCACCTCCCGGCGGTCATACTCAAACGGTTTCACCACCACGTCAGCCCGCGCCAACTCGTCCTCTTCGCGCATGGCGCTCAGGCTCAGCAGGCCAGGTACAACGCCCAACGCACTCAAGCTCAGCCGGCCCGCTTCATCAGTTCGCCCCAACGTCCGGCCAATCCGCGCGCGCTCCAGAAACTCGCACGCGCAGAAGCCGCTCATGCCGACCTGCGTCGTCACGCGGCACCATCCATCGGCGCCCTCCTCCACCACCAGCACGCTCTCGCCGCGATACAGGCTGGCCCGCACCACCGCCGTCCGCACCGCCCCAGCCCGCACACTGAGAAGCTCCACCCTCACCACGCCCCGCACTCGCCCGGCGCCCGCCACGCGCACTTCCACCCCAGCCAGCGGCCGTCCGCCCTCTGTCACCACCAGCGAGGCCGGCTCGCCCACCATCAGTTCGTTCGGCGCATTCAGCGTAATGATCTGCGCGGCCAGAGCAGCAAGAAGGATTCCGTACACAGCCCCAGTATGACAACGGGCGCTGCGGCCCTGTCATCGGGTAACTTACAAGAAGAGGAGCTTTACCCCATGACCCCGCGCATCATCGTGGCTCTCGCCGCCATCTGCACCGCAGCCTTCGCGCAGGACAAACTCCTCGTCGTTCACAAGCTGGACGACTCTTTTGGCATCTACGACGCCGCCAGCGGCCAGTTGGAGACCAGGATTCCAGTCGGTCGAAAACCGCACGAATTTGCACTCTCCAGTGACGAAAAAGTGGCTTTTGTGACCAATTATGGCCTCGGCACGTGGAACACCACCGAGCCGGGCGGCAACACCATCACGGTGATCGACCTCCTCGCGCGCCAGGCCGTCGGTGAGATCGACCTGGGCGAATTCCGCCGTCCCCACGGCATTGTCCGCGGCGCATCAGGCCGCCTCTACGTCACTACCGACATGCCCGCGGCGCTGCACATCATCGACGCCAAGAAGCGCAAGATCCTTTACTCCGTCAAGCTCACCAGCAAGCTCCCCCACATGGTCTGCGTCTCCTCCGACGAGCGCAAGGCGTGGACCGCCGACGCCGGCTCCGGCACGGTGACGCTCGTCGACCTTTACTATCGCCGGCAGTCCAACACGTTCGCCGTCGGTGGCGCTCCCATGGGTGTGGCGCTCAGCGCCGACGAAAAGCGGCTCTTCGCCACCACCCTGACCGGCAATGAAATCATCTGGATCGATGCTGTCGCCAACACCATCCGGCGGCGGCTCGGCGTGCCGGGCGGACCGTCGCGCCTCCGCGTTTCGCCGGACGGCAAGCGCCTGTTCGCCAGCCTGATCACATCCGGCGAGGTCGCCGTACTGGACCCGCAGGCGTTTCTGGAAGTGAAGCGTGTTGCAGTGGGCCAGCGCGTGGAGGGCATGACCATCGACCCGGCCGGCGAGCACCTCTACATCTCAGCGCAGGCCGAGAATCACATCATGAAGCTCGAGATCCCGTCACTGGAGAATGTGCTGGTGATTAACGCCGCGGGCAAGCCCGATCCCCTGCTAATCTGGCGGGCGCCGTCTCAGAGCTCCAAGTGATTCAGGTACATCATCGTGCTGAGCTTGAACTTTTCCTTCACCTCGAAGATCTGCAAGTCCGCGTAGCACTCGATCTCGTCATCGCTGAGTTGAATTGGAGTTGTGCGCGGGAAGTGAATCAGGATGGTCAGCGACGTAGCATGCAGTTGCGCCTCCACGCGATTGGGCCGGATCTTCACGCCTGACTTCGTCCGCAGATAGGCCGAGCGCGTCACCACCAGCTCCACACTGCCAGTGCCCAAATGCGCGATCTCGGCCGGCACACCGTAGATCTCCAAAACGTAATCGGCCTCCGGTACGCCGATAAGCTCATTCAGCTTCGAGGGTTCCAGCCTTTCATCGCGGAGCTTGTAGAGCGCCTTGGCATGCCGCACCGGCAGTGAACTGGCCCAGCGGACCAGAAAAGAAGCGCGGTCCGGCAGTCCTGTACGCGGTACTCCAATTCCGCCTACTGGGCTGCCGCCCTTGACGGTCGGCGAATTGTCGTTGCCCGGAATGTCCTTGTAAGTGATGCGGCGCTGATCGTCTTTTACCCACTTCAAGCGCACCGATTTCTGCTTGGCCCATGGCGAATCGGTGACCATGTGCACTACGTCCTCGTCGGTCCAACCGGGGAACGGCTTGTCCTTCCAGTCCGCAGGCGCGGCGGGCACAGCCAGCAGCATTGTCATCAGCAGGAGCCGGCTGTGCCTCCTCATTAGAGCGACTTCCCGATGCGCGCGCTGACGTCGGCCGAGAAGCGAGCGATCCGCTCTTCCACAAACCCTGCGATATCGAGCGAAGCGTCCTGAACCAGCGGCGTCAGGTCCATGCCGAAATTGATCATCTGGGCCGCATCCACGCCGTGGCTTTGGTGATACGTTGCGTGCGCGCGCCGGCGGCCAAAAGTCGCCAGATCGTAGCGTTTGCCGCCCGCGATCTGCGAATCAAAGACGCCCAACAGCGCCGCGGCGATGTTCTCGTGGCCGTCCAACTGGAAGACGGTTTTGTCGGCGTCCACCATCCAATCCAGATCCCGCCAGACTTCACAGCCGTAGAGCTTCACCGGCCGCTCTTCGGACGCCAATTCGCGAATAGCGGCTATGGTGCGCAGCGCCACGGCAACATGCGTATCGTGCTTGTCGGCCAGATTGTGCGTGTAGACGACGCGCGGCCGGGCGGCGCGCAGCAGCGCCAGCAGGTCCTCTTTGGGCCCGCTGACGGCAGGATTCTTGATGCCGGAGCTCGGATGATCCAGAAACACGGCCGCGCCGTATTCACCAACAAATGCGGCCTTCTTCTGCTCCACACGCCGGATGGTGCGCATCTCCAGATCCGTGTACTTGCCGTACAGGCCATCCCGTGGCGAGCCTGCGCCGTCAGTCACGATGACACCGAGAAACCACTGTTCGGCCTCGCCGAAGCACGGGAGAATCCCATCCAGCGCCATGATCTCGATGTCATCCTGATGGGCGGCGATGGCCATATGCGTCGTTCGCGCGAGCGCCGCGCCGGTTGCCACGGCGTCCGGAACGTAGATCTCCGAGGTCGGTTGGCTGAGCTTCATCACGCACTCTCCTTGTCGAGGCTCGGCAGGCTGGCAGCGGCGATGGACTGGCCCACGCGGCGGCTCTTCTCATCGGGCAGCGCCAGGGTCACCCTTTCAGCCACCTCGGGGAACTCCGCGTTCAACACCTGGTTGGCCACCCGCAGCAGGATGTCGCCGCCTTCACCCGTTGTCACCCGGCCGAGCGCCAGGATGTGTTTGAGATCGTAGAAATCCGCGTAGTGCGCCACGGCGTAGCCCAGACAGGAGCCAATGGTCTCATACACCTTTGGCGCCAGCGGATCGCCCGCCTT
The DNA here is from genome assembly GCA_036504135.1 of Paludibaculum sp. Classification (GTDB taxonomy): domain Bacteria; phylum Acidobacteriota; class Terriglobia; order Bryobacterales; family Bryobacteraceae; genus Paludibaculum. The sequence goes on along the minus strand of DASXVP010000024.1, from coordinate 758,568 downwards.
CATCTTCTCCTGCAGGACAACCAGCTTCTCCGGCAGGCTGAGCCCATCCGGGAACTGCATGCCCGCGCCGCTGGCGATCCGGTTGGCGCCGACCTGCGAAAAGTACTGCACACCGCAACCGGCATCGCCCGACCAGTCGTCGACCGGGCCATTGGCGCGATAGTCCACGGGCACAAAGGCCAACTCGTTCAGCCAGCCGGTGATATTGCCCGCGCGATCCACATAGCCCGCAGCCAGGCTGGAACCAAACGCGACGCCGAGCACTGGGTTCTCCCCGATCGACATCGAGCCGGCCAGCGCGGTGACGTCGCCGTCGTTGACGACTTCCATCGGCACACCGAGTTCGTCGCGAATCCGCAGGAAGACTCCCGCGATGTGCTCGTCAAAGTCCTTTTGAGAAACGCCGCGATAGAGCGACGCCACCCGCGCGCGATTGTTGATGTAGATACCGGCGGCGCTGCCGCCCACCGCGTCGAGCCGGGGCAGGTGCGCGGCGGCGCGGCGGATGGAATCCAGAATGCCCTCGTAGTGATAGTTCGGATCGCTCTGATTGCGCGGATCCCACACCACCTCCTCGCTAAAAACCGGCTCGCCGTCGATGACCGCGCTGGCCTTGCGATCGCTGGCGCCCAGATCGAAGCCGACGCGGCAGCCCTCCAGATGGCGGCCCAGCGGCCGCGAGGTCTCTTTGGGCGCCGGCACGTCTTCAGCCCCGGTGACCACCACCGTAAACGGATGCCCGTGAACGTTGCCCATGAAATCAGCATCAAACTGGCGCTCGCCGCCGGTGGCGTAAACCCGCTGGAGGTGCTCACCAATCTCGCGTGGACCGCCCACATACAGGCGCCAGCCGCCGCGCTGCCAGAGCAGGAACTTGACGATGCGCTCGACATAGCGCAAATTCGCACCAAAATGCGCCGAACCGGGCGCGAAAACGACCGTTTCGTACACCGAAACGGAGCCATCGGCGCGTTCCAGTGCCAGGCGCAGGGGTGTGGATCCGGTGCGAGCCGCCAGTTGGCGGAACTCCCGGTTGTAGAGCGATGCCGGCACAAAGCCTGGGTCCAGCACGGGCGGGATCAGCATCTTCACGGAGATAGGATCAAGTGTTGAGGTCATAGGAAAAGAACTGCCTAAAACCCCATTGTCCGGCGGCAAGCGCCCTCAAGTCCACTCAGCGGAACAGTACGAGATCGGTCACAGCCACATGGGCTCCGCGCGAAGCACCATACTTCTCGCCTTTCACCACCACGCGCAGGGTGTGTTTACCTGGCCTGAGGTGGTATTGATGCCATACCGATTCGCCGCCCTTCCAGTTGTCCTCGTCGGGATAGACATCCACGGTGCGGCTGAACTTGCCGTCCAGATAGACATCTGCCTGCCCGCCTTCCGGCAGGTAGGGTCCGGCCAGAATCGCACCGGTGCCCTCGAATTCTACTGTGGTCTCGGCGCCCTTCGCCTCGGCCCAGCGGCTCTTCATCTTCGCGTCGTCCTGCCAGGCGCCGGTAAACTTCCAGCGCGGATCGGTGTAGGCAATGCGCTCCACTGGCGAGCCGTAGTCGTCCCACAACTCCAACTTGGGCTCCTTGGGCGCCTGCATCTTCACCGTCAGCACATCGCCGGCAACACTGCCGCCGTTCTTCTTAGCCACTGCCAGGGCGCGGTTGTAGGTGCTATCCACGATGGTCTTGAACGTGAACTCCGTGTAGCGGAATTTGCGGTCGGAGATCTTGGGAATGCCGTCCTTCCACATCCCCGGGATCTTCTCGTAGCCGAGTATGGTGCCGAGAATGCCGGCGGCGGACGAAGGATTGCAGTCTGAATCCTGGCCGGCGCGCGTGGAGATCTCGATCGTCTTTGTCATGTCTCCGTCGCCGAAGAGGAGCCCAAACGCGATGTAGGCGCCGTTGAGCTTGGCATCAATGTTGAAATCGCGGAGAGCGCCATCTGGGCAGGGATCGCGGCGATCCCACTTAGTCTCGACCTGCTGCCACACCTTCTCCCAATCCTGCGGCGATTGCTTGTGCCACGCCAGCAGATCCTTGATCAGCAGGGCGTAGGGGCTCTTGGCGGGCATACACGCCAGCCCGGCCTCCACCACCTTGTGCGGATCGCTCTCAAAAACGCTGCGGCGTACATACAACCGACAAACATCCCGCCGTAGAGACCGTCGCCGTAATTCATCACCCTACCCGCGCGCCAGGCGATGCTGTTGGCAGCCTGCGGCATACCCGGCGTCATCAACCCAATGAAATCGGCCTCGATCTGAAAGTCGATGTCGTTGGCGTGGGCGTTGTAGGTTGGGGTGCCCGTCAACGTCGCGGAAACACCGCGCTTCAGCGCGCGGCGAGCGGCGAGATTGGCGTGCCACAGATCATACTTTGCATCCTTGAACATGGCGCCGAAGTCCTCGGTGGTGGCGTCCAGACCCTTGTCGTCCAGTACCTTGGCGAAGGTCATGTCCACGTACAGGTCGTCCTGGCCGAGGGAATTGTCCACCTTCTCCGGCTTCCATTGTGGAAGCTTGTCTTTGGGGATAATGGCCCCCTTGTAGCGAAACTCCGTCGGCGCGCCATAGGAGACGCCGATCATCTGGCCAGCCCAGCCGCCGGCGATTCGATCGCGCAGGTCAGAGAGGGAAATCGTGCGGGTAGCGGGTTGGGCCGCGGCGCAAAGGGCAACAAGCAGAAGGGCGGTGAACCGTTTCATAGGAGCTCCGGTAGAGACTTTATCACATCCTGCTCAGCGCCTCTCAGGCGCCGCCAAATTCCCTCGGCAAGCGAAATTCGGAGTTTGTGATACCGGTCACAGACCTGTGCGCCGGACTGCGGCAGACTGAGCACATGAGCTCTCATGGAACCCCCACTCTGGCAGCCGGCACGGTCGGTGATTGGACGTCGCGCAACTTTCGCTGCGTCGTAGTGATCGAGAAGTTCGGCCTGGACTTCCACACCGAGGCGGAGCTTCCATTGGAAGAGGCATGCCGGATACACGGCGCGGATCCGGCCGTGGTGCTGGCGGAACTGGAAGCGGCAGCGGCTGTCCGAACCGCCGTGGAGAAGGATTGGGCCTCCATGTCGCTGCGCGAGTTGATCGCCCACATCATCGTGCGGCATCACGAGTATCTCAAGCTGGAGCTGCCCCGGCTGCGGGCGCGGCTGGACCGCATGGCGGGGCGCCACGGCGAACGCGACGGCGCTCTGTTAAGCCGTCTGCATGCCGTTTACTGCGAACTACAGGCCGATCTCGACGGCCACCTGCACAAGGAAGAGATGATCCTCTTCCCGGTGATCGAGCGCTACGAGGCCGCCGCCAAACTGGGCCAGTTGATGCCGCCGCCCCCATTCGGGACGGTGCTGAACCCAATCGGAGTGATGGAGCGCGAGCACGACGCGGTGAAGGAGATGCTGGCCCAGATGCGCGAGATCACCCGGGACTACGTGCCAGCCGATTATGCCTGCGCCAATTTCCGCGGCGTCTTCGCGTCCCTGGCAGAGCTGGAAGCGGACCTGTTCGAGCACATCCGCCTGGAGAATGACATCCTGCACCCGCGCGCGGCGGCGGTTGAAAAATCCATGCGCGGCTAGGCGCCTTATCGCTTTTCCATCTCGCCGAGTTTGCGAACCCGGCGGCGGAAGTCCTCGTCCGTACTGAAGGTCGCGTTGACGTAGGCGCGCACCACCTCCTCGGCGACCTTGACCCCGATGATCCATGCGCCGATGCAGAGCAGGTTGACGTCGTCGTGCTCCACGCATTGGTGCGCCGAGTAAGTGTCGTGGCAGAGTGCCGCACGAATGCCGCGCACTTTGTTGCCGGCGATGCAGGCCCCGACACCGGTCCCGCAAACCAGCACGCCGCGCTGCGCTCTGCCGGCAAGGACCTCAGCACAGACCTTCTGCGCGATGTCAGGGAAGTCCACTGGCGCCTCGCTAAACGTGCCGCAGTCTGTGACACTGTGCCCCCAGGACTTGAGTAGAGCGATGACCGGACCCTTCAGCGGGAATCCCGCATGGTCGCAGCCAATCGCCAGCGGCATCTTCGCCGCCATTGGCTTCGGTTGGGCGGCCGCCGCTACCGGTGTGGCAGCCACGCCACTCAAAAACTTGCGCCGTCGAATCGCCTCGTCTGACATCGATGTGTCCTCCAGTTACCGCGCGTCCACAACCTGCTTCCCGTCCGCCCGCTTCAACTCCACCACCATTTCCCTGCCATCCACAGACACCCGATGCCTGCCGAAGAACGCCCGCACCTCCACCTGGCCGCCCGCACCGGCCGAGCCCGCCCAGCGAGTCCACCACTGCTTCAAAACCAGGTCGTCATAGGCCAGCGCCGCAGGAGTCTGGGTCCAGTCGCGCTTGTACAGCGACGACTGCGGAATCCAGTTCGAGCCCTCCCAGAATCCCCACATCATGATGCCTGTCACGGCCGGATGGGCGAAGCAAATGCGGAAGAACTCCTTCAGCGCCGCCGCCTTGGCCTGCTCCTCCTCCGGCGTCAACGGCGTCTTCCGGGCGTCCTCGTTGCTGTAGTACTTCGATCTCTGGCCCGGGAAGTTGAACTCCGTAATCCGGATCGGCAGCTTGAACTGCGACAGCACATCGAGCGAATGCTGGAGCGCCACGGGATCGAATGAGTCCCCATGGAGGTGCCCTTGTACGCCAATGCCCGCCACGGGCACGCCCATATCCAGCAGCTTCCGGATATGCCTGACATAGTCATCCAGCCGGTTGCCCGTGGTGATGTCGTAGTCGTTCAAAAAGAGCCTCGCGTTGGGATCGCCGTCCTTCACCCATTGCGCCATCTCTTTCGTGATGCCCTCGCCCAGGCGCTGCTCATAGTAGTTGGCGTGGATCATCTCGTTGTTGAGGTCGTATTCCGCAAAGCGATCCCTGTAGCGGATTCCGATCGTGCGCCCGCGCTGCTGCAATTCTCTCCGCAGTTCGCCATCGCTCAGATCCTTCAACCACGGTTGCACACGATTTGGGATGCCCCAGAAGATACAGTGCCCGCGTAACGGAATGCCCGCGCTATCGGCCCAGCGCAGCATGGCATCCACGGTGGCATAGTTGACGATGCCCCGTTCGCGTTCCATGTCGTGCCATTTGAACGCCGCTTCAATCACCCCCGCGTTGAAGCGGCTTTGGAAGATCTCCTGCACCTTGGCGATGTCGTTGGCGCTCATGCGGCCGGTGAACATTCCGGTGGGCAGCGTCGCGCCGAACCAAAACTCGTGGCGCAGTTGCTCCACTTGCACCTTCGCCCCCGGCTTGGCCCGGATCACCAGGGTTCCAGTACGGTTCTTCTGAATAGCGGCATCCAGATCGGCTGCTCCCGCCGGCAGCATCCACACAACACCTGCCACCAGGAACGGGGAAAAGCGGAGTCTCATGGCGGTTTCACTCTATCATCGTTGCGCCGCCTGGCTACTTCCACACGCCGCCGATCTTCCAGTACTCCAACGCCGGGCCTTGCAGGCCGCCCGGACCGGCGGTAACAGCGCGTTTCCGCAAGTCTTCCATTTCGGCGGCGCTGTAGGGCGTGAAGCTCTGGGCGAACCGCACGTCGTCATCGAGTTGGCCGATGGTGCTGCATCCGACGGTGGCGCAGTGGATGGGCAGACTCAGCGCATATCTGAGGCACTCTTCGGCGTTGAGAACTCGCAGCAGGAAGGCGTTGCCGAAGACCTTCATGGCCTGTACGCCGATGGCGCGTTCCTTGGCCGCCGGCAGCGTGATCTTCTCGAAGCTCAGATACGCCGGATCGGCGGCATGGAGCGGCATGAGGATGGAATCCCACCTGTCGTACGCCTTGAGCATAGCGAGGTGGGCATTGGGATCGTGGTGGCCGGTGAAGCCAAAGAAGCGGCATTTACCCGCCTTTTTCGCGGCCTCAAACGCCTCGATGGCGCCGCCGGGCGCGAAAATCTGATCCACGTCCTTTTGATCCTGAATCCCGTGCATCTGCCAGAGATCGACATAGTCGGACTTCAGGCTCTTCAGCGAGGCATGCAATTCCTGCTCCGCCTCCACGCGGGTCCGCTTGCTGGACTTCGTCGTGATGAACACCTGCTTGCGGACATCGGAGAGCACGTCGCCGTAGACCTCTTCGGAATGGCCGTCCCAGTAGCTGTGGGCGCAATCAAAGTAGTTGAGCCCCAGCTCGTAGGCATGCCGGACATGGGGGCGGGCTGCCTCCTTGGTACGGAGTAGCGACAGACGCGCGCCGCCCTGCCCAACAATGGTGAGTTTGACGCCGGTCTTGCCGAACTCCCGCATCGGCGTAGCGCCCACTTGGGGCTTCTGCGCGCGTGCGCTCAGCCCGGTGAGGCCCAACCCGGCGAAAGCCGCACCCACAAAAGTCCTGCGTCCCGCCAAACCCGGCGTGCTGTCCTTCATCTGCCGCCCTCCTGGATTCTGGTCCAAACACTATCACAACCGTGTTCTATCTGACTCCCGCGCGTGATAGCTTACTCACGATGGCCCACCTCTATTCGAGGCGCGAATTCGGCTACCTGGCGGCCGCGCCACTCGCCGCTCTGGCCCAACCGGATTCCGTCGTCGGCGGCGTGCAGATCGGAGCGCAAACCAACAGCTTCAGCGATAGAAGCCTCGACGACGCCATCAGCGCCATGCTGGAGATCGGCATCAGCGGCTGTGAGCTCTGGCAGGGTCACGTGGAGCCGCGGGCGCTGGCCGGGAAGGACGCTGAGCTTTCCAGGTGGCGGGAAGAAACGCCTGCCTCGTACTTCCGCGACATCGCCGCGAAGCTCAGGACTGCCGGCATTCGGCTCTATGCCTACGACTTCCAGTTTCGCGAGTCATTCACCGATCGCGAGATCGTGCGCGCCCTGCAGATCGGCCACGAGTTGGGGGCTCCCAACATGGTGACCTCGTCCGCCACACTGCCGCTGGCCAGGCGGATGGCGCCTTTCCTGGAGAAGCAGCAAATGCCGGTCGGCATGCACGGCCGGACCAACGTGACCGATCCGAACGAGTTTGCCGGACCCGGCAATTTCGAAAGGGCGCTGGCTGCCTCACCCAATATCGGCGTCAATCTGGATCTCGGACACTACACTGCGGCCGGATTCGACGCCGTGGAGTTTATCCGGCAACACCATGGCCGCATCCTGTCCATCCACTTGAAAGATCGTTTAAGGAAACAGGGACGCAGCGTGGCTTTCGGGGAGGGTGATACGCCCATCCGGGAGTGTCTGCAATTGCTGAAACGGAACGGCTGGAAGATCCCTGCCCATATTGAACACGACCGGGGCGGGGACAGAGTTGCGGAGTTCAGGAAGTCATACGAATATTGCCGCAAGGCGTTGGCCTGACGACGCCAATCGTCACTCACCTCACTTTGGCTGGAACAGCAGCAACTCCAGGCTGAATGTCACGCGCATCGCCTCCACCGCCCCCGGCCGCATCGGCCGGTAGATCGAGAGCAACACGTCCTCCACCGCCACTACGTCCAGATCGGCATGAGTGGTCACGCTTCGCCGGTCCACGAGCGTGAATTCGCCGGCAAACGTCTCCAACGTCCGCTCCACGCGGTCGCGCCCGGCGCCGCGCAGTTCCACAAAATCGTCAGACGCGGGAATAGCCACCAGCAGCCGCCCGTCATCGCGCATAACCCGCCGGAACTCGCCGGAATTCATCCGCGCCGTGATTGACATCACCAGCGAGAACGACGCATCCGCGTACGGCACGAAGCGATCGGCGTTGGCCACGATCCATCCGCATTCGGGGAAGCTCCGCGCCGCAAGATTCACAGCCGGAATAGAGATGTCCACACCGTGCGCCACGCACCCGGCCCGCCTGGCCAGTGAACCCAGATAGAAGCCTTCGCCGCAGCCCGCATCGAGCACCACATCCGCCGCCGACGCGGAACCAATCTCCGCAATCGCGTCCAGCAGCGGCCCCGTCACGCCACGCCCATGCAGCCGCCGCCGCGCCGCCACCGCAGCCGCCGTATCGCCCGGCTCCTTGGATCGCTTGTCCTGCGGTTGCAGCAGATTCACATACCCGCTGCGCGCCACGTCAAACGAGTGGCCGCGCGGACAAAGCACCTGCCGCTCCTGGCGCTCCAGCGCCATATGGCAATCGCGGACAGGGCAGAGAAGCATCAGGAACTACGCCACCGCGCTCAGGCCCGCTTTGTTGAGCACACCCGTCTGCATCTGTCCGTCCTTCACCACGAAGATCCCGGGGAACTTCGCCTCCCAGCTTTTGTTCGCCACCGGCACATACTGCCGCGAGTTAGCCTCAATCGCCGCCACACCCGGCACGTGCGCGGCAAGCCCCGCCGAATGGATCAGCGACGCCCCCGGACACGTCAAATCCTGCACACACAAGAACATCTTCCACTTCTGTGCCGCCGCCGCCATCAGCAGCGCCTGCGCCTGCCCCTTGCATGCCTTCAACGCCGCGCCCGTATAACCCATCTCGCGCGCCAGCATCAGGTTCTCCAGATCGGTCAGCGACTCGTCAATCACCACCGGCCGCAGCTTTGCCGCCTGGTGCATCACGTTCGCGCGGTGGCCCTTCAGGTCACGCGACGTGGGCTGCTCCACATATTGGATCCGCGCGAAGCCCACCGGCGCCTTCTCCTCCACGTGCCGCAGCACGCCCATCAGATACTCCACGTTCGGGCACTTTTCGTTGAAGTCCAGCGAGTAGAACCAGCGCGTCGTGTTGCGCTTCTTCATCGTCTCGGACGTCGCGCGATCGACCTTCAGAATCCGGTCTCGATCCCACTCGAGGTTCTCGCCATTCAGCTTGATCTTGATGTTCGTCAGCCCGTTATAGTCGATCCACTCCGGCAGCGTCTCCGGCAGGCCGTCGCCCACGCGCTTCACGATATCGGCCTCCACAATCGGGTCCACCGCGCCCACCAGATGGTACAGCGGCATGCGCGCCTTGGGCTCTGTCATCACATAGCGCTCCAGGTGATCGCCCTGAAACTCCTTGCCCAGATACCGGCCCAGACCCTCACGCAGAAACTCGCGCGTATAGCAGTGATACGTCGAGCGCCCGTACAGCTTGCCGTAGGCGTCATGCACCGCCGCGTCAAACGGACTGCCCGTGACCAGCGCCGCCAGTTTCGGCACTGAATTGCCCGCGGCCTTCAGCCACTCCGGCTCCAGCAGATAGTTCAATTCCACCGGATGGCCAAACTCACTGCACGACGCGGTGATGCGCCGGATCTCTTTCGACAGGCTCTGCATCGCGGCCAGCGTCTGCTCGTAGCTCAACGTCTTCGACGGAAAGCTCCAGACGTTGCCCAGCGGCATGGAGCCGAAGCCCTGCGCCGTCTTGCCCGCGCGGTTCTTCACCGTGACATGGACGTTCAACAACGTCACCCGGTCCACTACCGTCCCGCCAAACTTGATCGGCGTGCGGTAGAGGTAGCTCTCCTCATCCATGGTGACGTCCGTGATGCGGATGTCGTAGGGATTGGTGCTGGCAATCTGTGGCGCGGCCAGCACCGCGCCGAGAAACGTTCGCCGGTTCAGATTCGCAGTCACCTCATACCTCCATGGCCGGGTTGCGGCGCACATGCAACCGGTCCGCCAGCTTTACGAGCAGGAACAGCAGTACCGCCAAAACCACCGCGCCCACCGCGAAGTGCCAGCGGTGGTCCTTCAGCCATTGTGTAGAATTCTCGCCCAACGACTTGCCGAGGTAGGCCAGCCCGAACATTCGCGGGACCTTGCCAGCCGCCACCACCACCAAAAACGTCCACGGACTCACTGCCAGCGCGCCGGCGCACAACACAAACACCTTCATCGGCAGTGGAACCATCGGGACCAACGCCGGAATGAATACCGTCACCAACCCATAGCGCTGGAACCAGGCGCGGAACTTCATCGCGCGCGGTCCGCTCGCCTTGGCATCGAGATACTTCCTGCCACCCTTGCGGGCGATCCAAAACAGTCCAAAAGTGCCGCTTAGTGCGCCAATCAGGCACAAAAACGCGCTCAAATACGCACTTTCCGGCTGTTTCCACGCCAAAAACAGCAGCAGGTAGTCCGGCCCGCCGGGGTTCGGCAGCCCGATGCCGTCGATGAACGCGATGATCATCAGACCGGCCGGCCCCCACGCCTTAAGCGCCTCCATGAAGCCGTTCATGCCTGCGCCGCCGGGGCGATCCGCGCCAGTAGCTCATCCTTGTCCCAGACTGCGATACCCAACTCCTGCGCCTTTACAAGCTTGGAGCCTGCCTCCGCGCCGGCCACCACCACGGACGTTTTCTTGCTCACTGAGCCTGTCACTTTGCCTCCCGCGGCCTCTATCATCGCCTTTGCCTCTTCACGCTCCATACCAGGCAGCGTGCCCGTCAGCACAAACGTCATGCCCACAAACGGCCCGGCCGGGGGACGCCGCGGCCCGTCGCTCTCCATCTTAAGACCCGCGGCCCGCAGCCGCTGCACCAGTTCCTGATTGTGCGGCTCAGCGAAAAACTTCTGGATGCTCTGTGAGACCTTCGGACCGATCTCCTCCACCAATTGCAGCCGCGCCTCGCTGGCCTCCATGATCGCGTCCAACGATCCCAAATCGTCCGCGAGAAACTGCGCCGTACGCTCACCGACAAACGGGATGCCCAAGCCAGCCAGCAGACGCGCCAGCGGCTTCTGCTTGGTACCTTCGATATTATCGACGATCTTGCGGGCCGACTTCTCGCCCATGCGCTCCAGCGCCGCCAGTTGTTCAAACTTCAGCTCATAGAAATCGGCGATGCTCTTCACCGCGCGGGTCTCCACCAATTGATCCACCAGGGCCTCGCCCAGTCCGTCGATATCCATCACGGAGCGCGCTGCGAAATGGAGCAGACTCTCCTTCAGCCGCGCCGGGCAACTGCTGTTCAGGCAGCGAGTGGCCACTTCCCCTTCGGGCCGCACCACATCCGAGCCGCACACGGGACACTGCTTCGGCATCACAAAGGGAGTACGTCCGGCGGGCCGCAACTTCACTTCCACGATCTTTGGAATGACGTCGCCGCTGCGCTCCACCACCACCGTGTCGCCGATCTCCAAGCCGAGCCGCGCGATCTCTTCTTCGTTGTGCAGAGTCGCATTGGCCACGGTCACGCCGCCCACATTCACGGGCCGCAGGCGAGCCACCGGAGTCAGCGCGCCAGTGCGGCCCACCTGGATGTCCACCCCCTCCAACACGGTCTCCGCCTGCCTCGCGGTGAATTTGTACGCGATGGCCCAGCGTGGGAACTTGGCCGTCCAACCGAGCTTGTTCTGCTGCTCAACGGAGTCCACCTTGGCCACCACGCCGTCGATCTCATAGGGCAAAGCTTCGCGCCGTTCACCCCACTCGCGGCAATAGGCCAGCAGTCCGTCCACGCCGTCGATCTTCGCGATGTTCGGATTCACCTTGAAGCCCATCGCCTTCATCCGTTCCAGCGACGTCCACTGTCCAGGCAGAACCGGCTGGCCATCAACCAGGAGGAAGTAGGCGAAAAACTCCATCTGCCGCGCGGCGGTCACCGCCGGATCCAGCACGCGCAACGACCCGGCGCCCGAATTCCGCGGGTTGGCATACAGCGGCAGCCCCTCGGCTTCGCGTTCGATGTTCAACCGCTCGAACGCGCGCTTGGTCATCAGCACTTCGCCGCGCACTTCAAATTTCGGCCACTCACTCTCGACGCGCAGCGGCAGAGCACGGATGGTCCGCGCGTTTTCGGTGACGTCTTCACCAACCTCGCCGTCGCCGCGCGTAATGGCCCGCACCATCCGGCCGTTCTCGTAGTGCACCGCCATCGAGAGCCCGTCCAGCTTCAACTCGGCTACATATCTATAAGAGTCCCCGCTCAGTAGCTCCCGCACGCGCCGGTCGAAGTCGATCAACTCGCCCTCGTTCAGCGCGTTGTCCAGGCTGAGCATCGGCGCGCTGTGGCGCACTTTCACAAACCCCTCGCGGGGCGCTCCACCCACACGCACTGTCGGCGAGTCCGGTGGAACCGGCAGCTCCGGGTGAGCGCGCTCCAGTTCCTGCAGCTGCCGCATCAGCCCGTCATAGGCGGCATCGCTGATCTCCGGCTGATCGAGTACGTAGTAGAGGTACTCGTGGCGGCGGAGATCGGCGCGCAGTGCGTCCATTTCCTGAACTATCTTCTGTAACGGAATAGTCACCCCTATAATGGTAACTACGTGCCCGATCCCCCCGCAGCATTCCTCGTCTATAATCCTGTCGCAGGAAAGATCTTCCGCCAGCCGCAACTGATCCAGGACGCCGTCGCTGTCTTGCAGCCGGCGCTCGGCAAGATCCATCCACGGCCCACCACCGGACCCCAGACCGCTGGCGCCATCGCGCAATCGTGCATCCGCGACGGCGCGACGCTGATTCTCGTCGCAGGCGGCGACGGGACGATCAATGAGGTGGTCAACGGGATGGCCGGCTCGGATGTGCCGCTGGCGATTCTGCCGGCGGGCACGGCCAATGTGTTGGCGATGGAGACGGGCATCGGCGGCAATCTGCTGCGCGCGGCGGCCCGGTTTGGCGACCTGGAGCCGCGGGACATCGCACTGGGCCGCCTGTTGCTGCCTGGCAGCGAGCCGCGCTACTTTCTGCTGATGGCCGGGCTGGGACTGGATGCGCGTATCGTGCGCCTGGTCAAGCCGGAGGTCAAGCGCCGCTGGGGCAAGCTCAGCTACTGGGAGGGCGGCTTTGCCCAGGTGGGCAAGCGGCTGCCGGAATGTAACATGACTATCGACGGCCAAACCCGCCGGGCCAGCTTCGCGCTGCTGAGCCGGGTTCGGAATTATGGGGGCGACCTGGAGATTGCGCGCCACGCCAATCTGCTGAGTGACGAATTCGCCGTCGTGCTCTTCGAGGGACCCAGCTCGTTTCGCTATCTGAAGTATTTCGCGGGTGTGCTGCTGAACACACTGGGCGGCATGAGCGGTGTGCATCTGCTGCACGCCCGTGCGGTGCAGTTTGAAGCAGCATCAGAGGCGCCCATCGACCTGCAAATTGATGGTGAGTATGCCGGGCTGGCGCCCGGCCGCATTGACATCGCTGAAGAACGGGTGCGCCTGCTGCTGCCGCGCCAGTACATCGCCAAGATGGGTGGCTAGAGCGTGGAGGTGACGGCTTTGAGCTCCACCTCGAAATCCGCAAGCAGCAAGGTGGCCTGCTCAGCCAACCCCAAAGCGGTTAGTACCTCGGTGGCAGGCTTGGCGGTCTTTTGGTCGCATTCCGTGATCGCGTGGCCGGCGCCATTGACCAGGTGATTGGCCGACTCCACTGCTTTGCTGAGCGGGAGGGCCTGCAGGCTGCCACCAACCGGGTCCAGATCTGCGCGGTGATGGTATAGAACCGCTTTCTGAATGGGGGCCGGCAGATTCCACCGGGTCAACACGGCGGCGGACAGTTCCGAATGAGTGCAATCCAGCACCTCGTGCTCGCAAGCCTCGAGTGGCCGGCCCTGCTCAAGCTGCATCCTGGATATGCGCTCGTACTCATCCGGTAGGGCGTTGGCGATCACCATGCGACCCAGATCGTGCAACAACCCGGCCGCAAACGCGCCTTCCGGGTACTCCACAGCCATCTTTTGCACCAGGATGTCAGACATTACGGCCGCCGCCACCGAATGACCGTTGAAGCGCGCCATGGACCACGACGCCGGCATACGCACTTTGGACCACATACGCGACACGGAAAGGCCCAGGACATAGTTGCGAAGTTTGTTGATGCCCAGGATCGAGACGGCCGCGCGCACACTGCTGATAGTGCCCCGCCGGCCGTAAAGCGCTGAATTCACGAGCCGCAGTACGTTTCCGGTCAGAACGGTGTCGCGCTCGATCACCGCGCCCAACTCCGCGAACGAAACGTCTTCATTCGCCATGCTGGCCATCAGGTGGTTGAGTATGGGGGAGAAGGGCGGCAGGTGATCCAGACTCTTCAATGCCAGATCGCGATACGACATTCTGTGTACAGTACTCACACTCACGTCAGGTTTATCGGCACTTCCGCCGGAGCTGATTAGACCAGTGGCCATCTTTTTCTTTACCCTCCCCCCGCTGTCCCAAATCGCTACGATAGAAGGACCGGTGCACGCAGAATCTTCCCCAGCCATCGAAGTCCGTGAATTGCGAAAGGTCTATGGCGAAAAGGCCGCCGTGGATGGTTTGACCTTGCGCGTCGAGCGCGGCTGCTTCTTCGGCTTCCTTGGACCGAACGGCGCCGGCAAGACCACTACCATCCGTATGTTGATGGGCCTGGCGCCGGCTTCGTCTGGCTCCATCGAGATCCTGGGGCATCGTATGCCCGCCGAATCACTATCCATTAAGAGCAAGATCGGCCTGGTCCCGGACGATACCCTCCTCTTCGACCATCTCACCGGTGCGGAATTTGTCGAGTTCGTCGGCAGGATGTATAACCTTGGCCGGGAACTCTCGCGCTCGCGCACCGCCGAGCTCCTCGAACTGTTCGAGCTCGATGGGGCCGGCAGAAAACTCATCGGTGAATATTCCAAGGGCATGAGAAAACGTGTCGCCATGGCGGCGGCGCTCATCCACCGGCCCGAGCTCTACCTGCTGGACGAACCATTCGAAGGAGTGGATGCAGTGGGCGCGCGGCTCATGAAGGACATCCTGCTGGATCAGGTCCGCCACGGCGCCACCATTTTCCTCACGTCGCACGTGCTCGAAGTGGTGGAAAGGCTCTGCGACCGCGTCGCCATCATCAACCAGGGACGGATCATCGTCGATGGGACAATGGACGAGCTCAGAAGCGGCACCGAGACGCTGGAGGACACCTTTGTCCGCGTCGTCGGCGGCCCCGCGCACAGCTCGGAATCGCTCGACTGGCTTTAGGAAATCGCGATGGGCTTTCTCCTCAACGACCAGGTACGCGCCATCGTCCAGGCCCAGTTCAAGGGCATCTACAACAAGACCACCCACGGCGGCAAAGGCTCCGGACGAGTGTTCTATTGGATCTCCATGGTGCTGTGGTATGGGGGCGTCCTGTTTCTGGCATGGCTGGCCGCCACCGCACTGCCTGAAATCAGGTCCCGCGACACGCTCACCAAAGTGGTCAGCGGCGGCTTGCTGGCGGCCATGCTCTTCTGGCAGTTCATCCCCGTCATGCTGGCCACCACCGGGATGTCGCTGGATCTCAAACGGCTGCTGGTCTATCCCGTCGCCCCGAAGCGCCTGTTCGCCATCGAGGTACTGCTGCGCGCCTCCACCGGCACGGAAGTCCTTATTATCATGCTGGGCGCCGCCATCGGCCTGATCCGCTCCCCCATCGCCCCCGCCTGGGGGCCGCTCTTCTTCATTCCCTTCACGCTCTGCAATCTGCTGCTCTCGGCCGGCGTGCGCGATCTGCTCACGCGGCTGCTGGCCAGGCGCGGCGTGCGCGAAGTGGTGATCTTCGGATTCGTCCTGATGACCGCCCTTCCGCAATTGATACTCAGCATGGTTCCGCCCGACAAGTGGAAAAACTACTACGAGCTATACGGCGGCAGGATTCCGCCATTCCCATGGCCCTGGCACATCACGGCGCGTCTGGCCGCCGGCGATTTCACTCTTGACTTACTGGCGGCTGCTTTCGGCTGGCTGGCCCTGGCTGCGTGGTTTGGCTACACACAGTTCCAGCGGGGCCTGAGCTGGGACGCCGATGCGGTGAAAGCCAGCCAGCGAGCCACTTCCTCCAAAACCGCCGCCGCCGGGATGGAGTCCTTCTACCGCCTCCCCTCCCGACTGCTGCCGGATCCGCTGGGCGCGCTGGTGGAGAAGGAATTTCGAATGCTGTGCCGCGCGCCTCGCTTCCGGCTGGTGTTCTTCATGGGCTTCAGCTTTGGGCTGGTGATCTGGCTGCCACTGGTCCTCGGCCGGGGCCGCGCACCCGGTGGCTTCTCGGACAATATCCTCGTGATGGTCAGCATGTATGCGGTCCTGCTGCTAGGCGAAGTGCTCTTCTGGAACAACTTCGGCTTCGACCGCACGGCCGCCCAGGCGTACTACGTGATGCCCGTGAAACTCTCCACGGTGCTGATCGCCAAGAACATCACCGCCGTGTTCTTCCTGCTGCTGGAAATCACAATTGTCACCGTCGTGGTTCTCGCCTTGCGGCTGAAGTTCCCGCTGAGCAAGATTCCGGAAGCGTTCGCCGTCACGCTGATGCTCAGCGTATTCCTGTTGGCAATCGGCAACCTCGCTTCCATGCACTACCCGCGCCCGATCGACCCCAACAACTCCTGGCGCCACTCCAACGCCGGCAAGATCCAGGGTGTACTCCTGCTGGTGTACCCCGTCCTGGCATTGCCCATCGCACTCGCCTACCTGGCACGCTACGCCTTTTCCACCGATCTCGCGTTCTACGGGGTGATCGGCGCCGGATTTGTCGTCGCCGTGCTCACCTATCTGGTTTCGCTCGAATCCGCGGCCACCGCCGCCGATGAACGCCGGGAAGCCATTCTCACGGCGCTCTCGCGCGGCGAGGGGCCCATCGCCTGACCCTATGCGCCTCGTTCTAACTGCGCTGCTGTGCCTGACCCTGCAGGCCGCCTGGGTGGAGACCAAATCCGGCCCGTTCATCGTCTACTCCGACGCGGGCGACGATCAGACCCGCGCCGCGCTCTACCATCTGGAGCAGTTCCGCTTTATCTTTGGTGAGGCGCTGGGCAAGCGCGACCTTAAGTGCGTCTGGCCCATCACGATTGTCGTGAGAAAACCCGGCAAGGTGGCGGAGACGCCCTACCTGGGGTTCTCCCGCGACGGCTGGCTGGGTACCTGGCCGGCCGGCAGCGCCCCGCCGCCCTCCTGGTTCAAGCAACTGGCGCTGCTCTTCATTGAGGACAACCTCACCTATCGCATGCCCGGCGATCTGGAGCCCACCTTCGCCACCCTTTACTCCACGCTGGAGATCAAGGGCGGCAAAGTGGTGGTGGGCGCGCCACCCGCCGCCGCGGAGCGCACCCGCACCTGGGCGCTGCTGCAATACCTCATCACAAACCCGGAGACCGCGGTACGCACCAGGGTCCTGCTCTCCAATCTGGCCGCCGGCGCCGACGAAATCACGGCCTTCCGTAACGCCTACGAGAAGCCCAAGTCGGCCATTGACAAGGAAGTGGAGGCCTACTACGCCAAGGGGGAGTTCCCCACTGTGACCCTCCCCGGACGCCCCATCGCCCCCGAGCGCGCCTTCAGCCTGATCCCGGTGCTGGCCTCGCGCTTACGTGTCCTGCCCGCCGACCAACTGATGGCCCGAGGCGCGCCTGACGCCGAAATCCTGGCCGCCTACGAAGCCGCCCAGAGGGAGCGCCCCGGCCCACTCGGCTGCGAGGGCATCGGTTTAATTCGGGGACGGTCGACTCAATCCCCAATTAAGCCGATGCCGGACGACGCCAAAAGGGCGCTGGAGGCCATGGCCGCCGATGAAGAACACGCCGGTACGCGCGGCTTGGCGCTGCTGGGCCAACTGGAACGCGCCCAGAAACAGAACCCCAACTGGCACGAGATCTATCTGCAACTCGCGGCCAAGGAGACCGGCCCCGTCCGCCGTGCGTTTCATTTGAAGAAGGCGGCCGAGCTTGCCCCGCGCCTGCCGGAGATCTGGCGCGACCTGGCCAAAGCGCAGTTCGACGCAAAGCAGTTTCCGGAGGCCGAGCGTAGTTGGCGCGCCGCCGAACGGGTGGCCCGCAACGATCAGGAGCGCGAACAACTAAAGGCCGCGCGCGAGCAGTTTGAGCAGACGCGCTATGATCTCGAAGCCGCCGAGCGGGCGCGCCGCAAGAAGGAAGAAGCGGACGAGATCGAACGAGTGCGCCGCGAGTCGCTCGACGCCATCCGCCGGGCGGAAGAGGCCGGCAACGCCGGCAAGACCACAGGCGGCAAGGTGGAGAAGTGGTGGGACGGCCCGCCAACCACGGCCTTCCTCGGCACGCTGGAATCGGTCGCCTGCCAGGGCAGCACGTTCCGCCTGAGCGCTCGCGACCGCGAAGGCAAGCCCGCCGCCTTCCTGATCAAGGATCCCGCGAAGGTGGTGATTCTCGGCACCGGGCAGACGCAGGTGCAGTTGAGCTGCGGTCCGCAGAGGCCGCCGCGCAAGGTGAAGATCGATTACACACAGGCGCGCGAAGTGGTGACGGTCGAGTTCCAGAAATGACTTCTCGCCTTCGCTGGCTCGCCATCGCCGTCTTCGCGCTCGCCAACGCGCTTAACTTCATGGACCGCCAGATCCTCGCCGCGCTGGCACCGCAACTCATGAAGGAGTTCGATCTCAGCAACTCCGGTTACGGCGACGTGCTGCTGGCGTTCTCTCTCTGCTATGCGCTTTCGGCCCCGCTGGCCGGGCTCCTGATTGACCGCATCGGCCTCACTGCCGGATCCTCCATCGCCGTCGGCGTCTGGTCGCTGGCCGGCATGGCCACCGGATGGACCTCGTCGCTCGGCGGTCTGATGGCCTGCCGAGCCGCGCTAGGCGTTGGTGAGGCCGGAGGTGTCCCGGCCACCGGCAAAGCGTCGGCAGTCTATCTTCCGCCGCGCGAACGCGCGCTCGGCAGTGCCGTCTTCCAGATCGGCCTCACGGTGGGCGCCGTCGCCTCGCCGTTGCTGGCTGAATCCATCTCGCGCGTCTATGGCTGGCGCAACGCGTTTGTCTTCATCGGCGCGCTGGGCTTCGTCTGGATCCCGTTGTGGTGGTTTGTCAGCCGCCGCGTGCCGCGCGAGGGCGAAGCGGCATTGGCGCCGTCCACACCCGCCCGGGAAATCCTACGCGATCGCCGCTACTGGGCGCTGCTGGCCGCCAACGTATTGCTCATGTCCGTCTACTCGCTTTGGGTGAACTGGACCACCGTTTTTCTGGTCCAGGTCCACCACATGCCGCAACAGCAGGCCAACTACCACCTGGCATGGATCCCGCCCGTCTTCGCCACTGCCGGCGGCCTGTTCGGCGGCTGGCTCACGCTGCGCTGGTCGAAAGGGCAGAGCGACGTGACACCCGCACGGTTGCGCGTCATACTGATCGGATCCGTCCTGTTGCTGGCCGGCGCGCTGGTGCCGTTTATGCCGACACCCGAGCTCGCCACCGCCGTCATCTGCCTGTCGTTTTTCGCCTGCGTGGCATCGAGCGTCAATATCTACGCACTGCCCTTGGATCTATTCGGAGCGAGCAGCGCCGGCTTCGCCGTCTCCGGCCTCACCAGCGTCTACGGCCTGCTGCAAGGCGTCTTCTCTTCCGCGGCGGGGCGCGTTGTGGATCTCTACGGCTTCACGCCTGTCTGCTTCGCCGTGGCACTGCTGCCCATGGCATCGTGGCTGGTCCTGCATCTGGCACTCCGCCGCAGGCCGGCATGAAGAGCCAGCTCAAGCGCGCACTTTTCTCGCTGCTGGGCAAGGACCCGGAGGCCGTCGTGCTGGCCGCCGCGCCGCTGGCCGCCACCATGCAGGAGCTGACACCCGGCCGGGAGCTGATCCTCATCGAAGTGATCCCGGACGAGTCCGCCGGCAGCGCCTGGCTGCGCCTGCGGCGCGCGTGCCGCGGACACCGGATCGCCCTCGCCGCCATCCCGACCCGGGAGAAGGGACTGCTCCGCGCGGCGCTGCTGGCGTTTCCCAACAAAGTGCTGGCCTTCCACGACAACCGCGACCGCCACCACCTTCATTGGTCCTCTCCCATCGCCTCATTGCTCTTTCTGAGCGGCGTGCCCTTGGACCGCATCTTCCTGCGGCCCTGGCGTAAGAACCTCAGCGTCCTCCCTCAGACCTGGCGCGCCTTGGACGGCCGCCCCTGGCGCCCCGGGAAGCCGCGCATCGCCGTGCTCAGCCCCTACTGCACCTACCCGCTGGCCCACGGCGGAGCAGTGCGCCTGCACAACCTGCTGCGGGAAGCATCGCATGATTTCGACATCGCACTCTTCGCTTTTGAAGACGGGCAGACGCAGGCCGATTTCGATCAGACTCTCGCTTTCTGCTCGCGCCTCTATATCGCCGCCAAGCCTTATTACCGCGAGCCGCGCTGGTCCACGCTCACTCCGCCCGAGGCCTGCGAATTCTACACCCCCGCGCTGCACGAGCAGCTCCGCCATGAGCTCGCAGAGCTCGGCATCACCATCCTCCAGACCGAATACACACAGATGGCCCGCTACGGCGGCGACATCCTCACCGAGCACGACGTCACCTTCGATCTCTTCGCCCAGATCCACGCCAACGCGCCATCGCTCCGCACGTGGTGGGACCTCTTCCGCTGGCGCCGGTTCGAGCAGCGCGCACTGGGCCGCTTCCCCCACGCCGTGGCCATGAGCGACAAGGACGCTGCTCTTCTGGAGCGCTTTCACCATTGTTGTCGACCACCGCTTGCTCACGCGCGCGGCTCGGAACCGAACCACGGATCGGAACCGAACCGCCGCTCGGAACCGAGCCACGACGGTCAGGGAGTGGACTACGAGATGTCCGAAGATGCTCTATGCGGCCCCAACGTCACAGTGATCCCCAACGGCGTTGATCTCACCCGCTTCACGCCCGAGCCCGAACCCGACTCGCGAAACCTCCTTTTCATCGGCTCTTTCCGCCACTTCCCCAACGTCCGCGCCTACCGCTTCTTCGTCGAGCAGGTCTGGCCCCTGCTGGCAAGTGAGCAACCCGCCATCAACGCCACCGTGGTGGCCGGGCCCGATCCACACCTCTACTGGCCGCATCCCTCACCGGACCCGCGCATCGCGCTCCGCGGCTTCACCAGCGATGTGCGGCCGCTGTACGTGGAGACAAATCTCGTCCTGATCCCCACCGTGGTCTCGGCCGGCACCAACCTGAAGGCGCTGGAGGCGATGGCCATGCAGCGCGCCATCGTGTCCACCACATCGGGCGTCGCCGGACTCGGCATCGAACACGGCCACTCTGTCTGGATCGCCGATACGCCGCGCGAATTCGCCGCCGCCATTCTGCGTCTGCTCGACGACGCCGGCCTGCGCGCGACGCTCGCCCGCAACGCCCGCGACATTGCCGTGGCAAAATACGGTTGGCCCGCACTCGCAGAATTACAGACTAAACTATGGCGCTCACTACTCGTCCCCTAAAGCTCGCTGACCTCCCTGTGATCGAAGAGCTCCAGCGCCTCAACCCCGCCGCCTCCCAGTGGAACACGCTCGACTATCTCGCCTACCACACCATCGTTTGCGAAGATGAGAGCGGCATCATCGCCTTCCTCTGCGCGCAGTTGATCCCGCCCGACGAGGTGGAGATCCTCAATCTGGCCGTGCATCCCGATCACAAGCGCAAGGGCGTCGGCACACAGCTGCTGAACACGCTCAGCGCGCCCATCCAGCATCTCGACGTGCGCCAGTCCAACGTCACCGCCATCAATTTTTATCGCAAGCACGGGTTCCGCAAAGTGGGCCACCGGCGCAAATACTACACGCGCCCCACCGACGACGCCATCATGATGACGCGTCAGCTCAACAGGTCCTGAACCACTTCTCCACTCACGTCCGTGAGGCGGTAGTGGCGGCCCTGGAACTTGTAGGTCAGCTTCTTGTGATCGATGCCGAGGCTGTGCAGGATGGTCGCCTGGAGGTCGTGCACGGGCACTGGATTCTCGGTCACGTTGTAGCTGAAATCGTCCGTGGCGCCATAGGTCAAGCCCGGCTTCATGCCGCCCCCGGCCATCCATACCGTGAAGCAGCGCGGATGATGATCGCGCCCGTAGTCGTCCTTCGTCAGCCGCCCCTGGCAATAGACGGTGCGCCCGAACTCTCCACCCCACACCACAAGCGTGTCTTCCAGCATGCCGCGCTGCTTCAGATCCCGCACCAGCGCGGCCGCCGGCTGGTCGGTCTGTTTGCACATCTTCGGCATGCCTTCCGGCAGCTTGCCGTGGTGATCCCAATCGCGATGATAGAGCTGGATGAAGCGCACGCCGCGCTCGGCCAGCCGCCGCGCCATCAGACAGTTGTAGGCGAACGTGCCGGGCTTGCTGACGTCTGGCCCGTACATCTCCAGATCCGCCGGCGTCTCCTTCGAGAGGTCCGTCAGTTCCGGCACGGACGACTGCATGCGGAACGCCATCTCGTATTGCGCGATGCGCGTGGAGATCTCCGGATCGCCGGTCTCGGCCAGCTTTAGCTCGTTGGCGCGTTTCAGCGTATCGAGAAAAACACGCTGATTGTCGACCGGAAACCCCTCTGGACGTGACAAATACAGCACCGGATCGCCCACTGAACGGAACTTCACACCCTGATAGCGCGAGGGCAGGAATCCACTGCCCCAGAGGCGATCGTACAGCGGTTGCCCGCCTCCACCCCCGCCCGGCGAGATCATCACAACGAAGCCGGGCAGGTTCTCTGTCTCCGCGCCCAGGCCGTACACCACCCACGCGCCCATGCTGGGCCGCCCAGCCACCTGGAAGCCAGTCTGAAAGAACGTCACCGCCGGATCGTGATTGATCTGCTCCGTACTCATCGATTTCACAAACGTCAGATCGTCCACGATCTTCGCCGTGTGCGGCAGCAACTCGCTCACCCACGCGCCGGACTTGCCGTACTGCGCGAACGAGTACTTCGACGGCACCATCGGAAAGCTCAACTGCGAGGCCGACATCGTGGTGAGCCGCTGCCCCATGCGCACGGATTCGGGCAGGTCCTTGCCGAGCATGGCCGTCACCTTGGGCTTGTAATCGAACGTCTCCATCTGCGACGGTCCGCCCGATTGAAAGAGATAGATGATGCGTTTGGCGCGCGGCTTGTGGTGCGGCCCGGTGGCGCCCATCAAATTGCCCAGCGCCGCCATGCCGAGCCCGCCGGGCAGGCGCTTCAGTAAGTCGCGTCGCGTCATCGCCGCCTACTCCTTCGTGATCGCTTCATCGAGATTCAACACCAGGCTCGATACCGCAGCGTAGGCCGCCAGCTCCGGCGCGGGCAATCCCGCAGCCTGCGGCGCGGCGCCCTGTTGCAGGTATTTGGCAGCCTCCGCGGGATGTTCGCCGTAGAACCTCCGGAAACTTCGCAGCGCTGTTTCAAACATTTGCGCCTCTTCGCGTTTCGGCGCGCGGGCCAGCACGAGGCCAAACGCGTAGGCCAACCGGTCGCTATCGGTGGCGCCGCCCTCTCGCATCACGCGTTCACCCATCTTCCTGGCGGCCTCCAGGTAGAGGACGTCGTTCATCAGGCTGAGCGCCTGCAACGGCGTGTTGGTCCGCGATTCGCGCACCACGCAAGTCTCGCGCGTGGGCGAATCGAAGTTCACCATGCCGGGCGGCGCGACGGTCCGCTTCCAATACGTGTACAAACTCCGCCGCCACAGCCCCTCGCCCTTGTCGGGTTCGTAACCCTTGCCGCCCGAGAGCTCCTGCCATAGGCCCGGCGGCTGATACGGCTTTACCGACGGCCCGCCGATCTTCTCCACCAGCAACCCGGAGACGGCTAGCGCCTGATCGCGAATCATCTCGGCCGGCAGGCGGTTGCGCGGCCCGCGGGCCAGCAGGCGGTTCTCCGGATCACGCGCGACCAGTTCCGGCGTGGCGGCCGAAGATTGGCGGTACGTGGCCGACATCACCATGGTCTTGAGGATGCCCTTGACGTTCCAGCCCGTGTCCATGAACTCTACGGACAGCCAATCCAGCAACTCCGAGTGCACCGGCCAATCGCCCTGCGAGCCGAAATCCTCCACTGTCTTCACAAGCCCCGTCCCAAACAGCATTTGCCAGAAGCGGTTGATAGTGACACGCGCCGTCAGCGGGTTGCCGCGGTCCACCAGCCAGTAGGCCAGGCCCAGGCGGTTCTTGGGCCACTCCGGCTTCATTGCCGGCAGCGCCGCCGGCACTCCGGGCGACACTTCCTCGCCGTGCGCGTCGTAGGCGCCGCGCTTCAGTACATAGGCCTGCCGGGGGAGCGTCTCCTGCATCACCATCACTGTAGGCACGGTGACGAGGTACTTTCGGCGCTCGTCTTCCAGGCGCGCCAGTTCTTTGCGTTCGGGCGCGTGGAGCTCCTGAAACCAAAGCCGCATCCGGTCCCGGCGGCCTTGTTCGGTCAGCAGCACCACGGCGCCCACCTCGGCTTCCGTCAGCGCCCGATCGTACACGCGCACATCGCGGATCGCGCCCGTGAACCGCTGCCCACCGCCGGCCCCGATGCGGAATGGCTCCTTGGTGTCCATCGGCCACATGCACTGATCCAGCATCACCTTGAACTTCCGCGCCTCTCCATTCACATAGACCCGCACGCCGGCGGCGCGCATCTTGCCGTCGTAGCTCACCAGCACGTGAGACAACTCGTTCAACGCAACCGGCTCCTCGGTCTCGAGCCGCATCCCCAGGTCGCTCCAGCGGTAGATGACGTGCAGACGCAGTTTGCCGTCCACCAGATGAAGGAAGTGCCCCTGCCCTTCGAACTGATCCTCGCCGCGGGACAGGATCGCCGCGTTCTTCGTCTCCGGGCGAATCCACGCCGCAAACGTGAAGGCATCGTTGTAGTTGTACTGCGCCGTTTTGCCGCCCACCTCCAGGATCCGCTGCCCGTCGAACTTCTCCTCCTGCGCGGTGCGGTGGGCCAGGCCCGCTGTCACCGTCCAATCGTCGGCCTTGAGCTTCTTCTCCCATTTCGCCTGGGCGGCGCGCTCTTTCGGCTCGGCCCGCTCTACCGCCAGACGGACGGCCGCGATGCGGCGCTCCATCTCGTCGAGCTTGGCCTGCTGCTCCGGCAGAGGCGCCGGGATGTAGGGCTGGTCATTTCCGAAATTGTAGGCAGACCCGAGATCCGGCGTGTTGTTGAAATAGGCGAACAGCGAGTAATAGTCCTTCTGCTTGATGGGATCGAACTTGTGATCGTGGCAGCGCGCGCACCCCACGGTCATCCCCAGCCACACCGTGCCGGTGGTCTCGGCGCGATCCGCCACATATTGCACACGGTACTCTTCGTCCACGATGCCGCCCTCGGCCGTCGTCGGATGATTGCGATGAAACGCCGTGGCCACACGCTGGTCCGTGGTCGGGTTGGGCAGCAGGTCGCCGGCGATCTGCTCCACCGTGAATTGATCGAACGGCATATTCTTCTGGAAGGCGGCGATCACCCAATCGCGCCAACGCCACATATCGCGCGGCCCGTCGGATTGATATCCATTCGTATCTGCGTACCGCCCGGCCTCCAGCCAGCGGATCGCCATCCGCTCTCCGTAGCGCGGGGACGCCAGCAGCCGGTCCACTACGCGCTCATAGGCGCCGGGCGCGGTGTCGGCCACAAACGACGCCACCTCCGCGCGGGTGGGCGGCAGCCCGGTGAGGTCGAGGGTCACGCGCCGGATCAACGTCTCCCGCGAGGCTTCGGCCGATGCCTGGAGGCCCTCCTTGGCCAGACGCTCGCGCACGAGGCGGTCGATGGCATCCCGCCCCGCCGTCCGCTGGGGGGGAATCAGCGACCAGAACGCCTCGTACCTGGCGCCCTGCTCAATCCACGTCCGCAGCGTGGCGATCTCCCGGTCCGTCAGACGCTCGTGCCCCAGATAGGCTGGCGGCATGCGCTTCACATTGCTCGTGGAGGTGATCCGGTCCAGCACCGCGCTCTGCTGCGCCGTCCCCAGTTTGGCGCGCGCTTCTTCTTCCCGGTCCAGCCGCAAACCGCCCTTCCGGCCCACCGAATCAGGGCCGTGGCAGGCGAAGCACTTGTCAGACAGGATGGGCCGGACGTCGCGGTTGAACGACACGGCGTCGGCTCCCGGCGCGGGCGCGCAACATAATCCCAGAATGATGAGTGCCCAGTACTTCATCGATGACGGTCAGTATACCCCAGCCGTGTTGCTACACTAATGCCGTAATTGGCTGACCATCCCCAAGTCGAACTCGTCCAGCGAATTCTCGCCAGCAAACCCTTCCGCCGCTCCGCCCGGCAGCGCGAGCTCCTGGAGTTCCTCTGCCAGCGTGCCTTCGGCCCGGACGACGCGGAGATTCACGAGCAGGAGATCGGCATTCGCGTCTTTGGCCGCCGGCCCGGATACGAGACCAGCCAGGATAATATCGTTCGCGTCAACGTCTCGGAGCTGCGCAAGAAGCTCGAAGAGTACTTTCGCGAGGATGGCGCCGCTGAGCCCATCATCCTGGAGATCCCGAGAGGGAACTACACGCCGGTCCGCCTGCCGCGGCCCCAGGCGGAAATCGCCCCGCCCCCCGCCGCCGCGGCCGAGCAGGAGGAGCCCCCACCGCCGCCGCGCTCCCGCGCTCCCCTGGCGATCATTGCCTTGCTGTCCCTTGCCTGCCTCGCCCTCACCGCCTGGAATGTACTCCTCCGCCGGGAACTCGCCGCCCACTCCGCACCCGGCGTTACGCCACTCTGGTCTCAGTTTTTCACCCCTACCCGCGAAACCGATCTCATCGTCGCCGACTCCTGCCTCAGCTTCTACACTGATCTCGTCAAGCGCCCCATCCCGCTTCACGATTACCTCAGCCGCCGTTTCCTCACCCAGGACCTCGCCACCATTCGCGATGCCGAACAGCGCCGCACACTCGACCTCCTCATGACGCGCCGCTACTCCAGCTACGCCGATATTGAGGCCGTCGAACGCATCACCCGCTTGGCCGCTCTCGATGGCAAGCCCGTCACCGTGCAATACGCCCGCGATTACCCCACCCAGCGCCTCCAAACCTCGAACCTCATCATCATCGGCAGCAAACGCTCCAACCCGTGGGCCGAGAACTTCGAATCCCAGCTCAACTTCCGCATCGAGTACGATCCGGACACCGGCGGCAATCTTGTCGCGAACCTCCACCCCGCGCCCGGCGAGTCCCCGGTCTATCGGGTGATATCCCGCATCGCCGACATCCGCGAATCACTCGCCGTCATCGCCTATATCCCCAATACCCGCCGCACTGCCGGCGTCATCCTGCTGGCCGGCACCGGCATGTCCGGCACCGAAGCCGCGCTGGAGCCCTTCCTCTCGCCCGAGTCCTTCGCTCGCATCGAATCCGCGCTGCCTAGGCGCACTTCCCCGCGCGTGCCCTACTTTGAGGCCCTCATTCGGGCCCAGGCCGTGGGCGGCGCCGCGCAGTCGTTTGAAGTTCTGGGCACGCGGATCATTCAATAGCGCACGAGTGGCAAAACACCACACTACCCGCATCCAACTGTAAAAAAACGGCTTACCTAAATCCCTAACTGTAAGACCGGCTGTAAATTCACTTGCACGTCATGGTTCTGATATGTCACTATCCACAAGATCCGCTTCTCGGGCTCCTCAGAAAGCCAACCGTCCATGATCGACTTCCACAAGGTGCGTGTGATGAACCTCTCTGTCCCGTTCCGTCTCGCCACGGCCCTCGCCGTGCTACTCCTGCCCGCCGCCTGGGCACAACAAACAACCGCCACGTTACTCGGCACCGTCATTGATTCCAGCGGCGCCTCCATGCCCAACGTCCTCATCAAGGTCACCAGCCTCTCCACCAACGCCTCCCGCGAGGTCAGGACGGACGCCTCTGGCGCCTACTCCGTCACCTTCCTCCAGGCTGGCGACTACAACGTCACAGCCTCGCTCAAGGGCTTCCAGGCGCAGAAGATCGACAATCTGGCCCTCCAGATTCAGCAGACCGCACGCCTGGACTTCACTTTGAAGGTCGGCGACGTTGCCGAGACCATCAATGTGGAGGCCAATACCGCCTCCCTGCAAACCGAAACCTCCACGGTGGGCACCGTCATCGACGCGGGCAAGATCGTCGAGCTCCCCCTCAACGGCCGCAACTTCGTCCAGCTCGCCCAGCTCATCCCCGGCGTGCAGGCCGGCACGCCCGGCTCCATCACCGTCCGCCGCGGCCGCGGCTCCATCGGCGCACAGGACTCCCCCTTCGGCTCCACCGGCATGTCCGCCAACGGCAGCCGCGACACCGCCAACCGCTATTTCCTCGACGGTGTCGAATTCATGGATTACGACGCCATGACCTATGCCTTCTCCCCCTCCGTTGACGCCCTCGCCGAGTTCAAGGTGGAAACCAGCACTTACTCCGCCGAGGCCGGCGGCGCCCCCGGCGGCCAGGTGAATATCGTCACCAAGCGCGGCGGTAACGACTTCCGCGGCACCCTCTGGGAGTTCAACCGCAACGACGCCCTCACCCAGACCTACGACGCCATCGGCAACAAGGACGTCACGCCGCCCCGCCTCAACCGCAACCAGTACGGCGCCAACATCGGCGGCCCCATTCGCATTCCGAAGGTCTACGACGGCAAGGACAAGACGTTCTTCTTCTTCAACTGGGAAGCCGGCCGGCTCGCCCAGGGCGCCGCAGCCGCCTATCGCATTGTGCCCACCGACGCCCAGCGCACCGGCGACCTCACCGGCCTCATCAATGCCAGCACCAAGGCGCCCCTCGTCCTGAGAGACCCCCTCGGCGTCGGCATCGTCAACAACATCATCCCCAAGGCCGCCCTCAGCCCCCAGGCGCAGACCTTCCTCCAGTTCCAGCCGCGGGCCAACACCCAGAACGGCACGTTCAACTTCCTCTCCAACGCCGCCAGCGCCGTCTCCACACAGGACACCTATACGGCCCGCGTGGATCACAGCTTCTCGTCGAAAGACACAGTCTCATTCCGCTACGTCTTCAACGACACCTACGAGGCCGGAGTCCCGTTCTGGGGCCACGACGAGCGCAACAACCTGGGCGGCACTCGAAACTGGACCGCTGCCTACACCCGCACCATCTCGCCAACCCTGATCAACGAGTTCCGCGTGGGCTGGCACAAATTCAGCGAAACCGAGATCTTCGGCACCACCAACGACGCAGCCTATGACATCGTCGGCAAAATGGGGCTGCCTCTCGTCTCCCGCCTGCCCAAAGAGTTCGGCCCGCCCACCATTTCCATCAGCGGCCCCGACGGCGGCTACAGCATGTACGACATCCAGCGCCAGATCGGCCCGCGCGATCGCTCCAACGGATACATGCCCTTTACCGACACTCTCTCCTGGCAGCGCGGCAAGCACTTCATCAAGGCCGGCGCGGATATCTCGGTCCGCAGCGTCACCTTTGAGCAGGCCCGCGCGCCGCGCGGCTCCTTCAATTTCGACGGCACCTACACCGGAAGCGCCCTGGCCGATTTCCTCCTCGGCTACATCCGCAATGACAGCATCAACCCGGCGCACACCTCCACGGACCTGAAGAACCTCTGGCAGGGCTACTACCTGAACGACGACTGGAAGACCACTTCGAACCTCACCCTCAACCTCGGCCTGCGCTACGACTACTTCCAGCCGTACAAGCAATCCAACGACAAGATGGTGAACGTGGAACAGAACGGCTTCATCGTGGCCGGCATCACGGACCCCTCCACCTCCCGCTACGGCCGCGGCCTTATCGCGCCAGACCGCAATAACTTTGGCCCCCGCGTCGGCTTTGCCTACCGCCCCAAGTTCGCCAGCGACACGGTGGTCCGCGGCGGTTACGGAATCTACTACACGCCGCAGATCTCCAACGCCATCTTCGCGATGGTGGAAGGCGCCCAGGCCACCGCCGGCGCCACCATCATCGGCAACATCACTGGCAAGCCAAACGTCTTCTTCAGCGATCCCTTCGCCGGCGCTGTCACCTCGGGCGCGCTCAACTTCGCCGTCAGCAACGACCAGAATTTGCGCGACAGCTACATCCAGCAGTGGAACTTCAATATCCAGAAGAAGCTCCCCGGTAGCGTCGTCCTCGATGTCGGCTATGTCGGCTCCAAGGGCACCAGGCTGATCGTCACCTTCCAGGATCTCAACCGGCCCCAGACCCTGGTAGATCCGCGCACACCCGGCCTCGCCTCCCTCAACGCCCGCCGGCCCAACCAGGCCTATCAGCGCAGCGTCCGCTCCGATAAATCCATCGGCAACTCGATCTACCACGCCCTCCAGGCCAAGGCCGAGCGCCGCTCGCGCAACGGCCTCACCTTCCTCGCCGCTTACACCTGGTCCAAGTCCCTCTCCGGCCCGCTCGACATCGGCGGGCAGGTGGGCGGCGGATCCTTTATCGGCGACATCCAGGACATCAATCAGCTCAGCAACGAGCGCTCGGTCTCCGGCTTCGACGTCAGCCAGCGCCTGGTGGGCACGGTGATCTACGATATCCCCTTCCTCAAGACCAATCACGGCGTTGCCGGCTTCTTCCTCGGCGGCTGGCAGGCATCCAGCATCATGACCACCCAAACCGGTTTCCCCGCCCCCGTCAGCTTTGGCGTGGATACAACCGGCACCGGCATCGGCTCCCGTCCGGACTACACAGGGCTGCCCGCCAATCTCTCCAGCGGTGAACGAACCTGGCAGCGCTGGTTCAACCCGGCCGCGTTTTCCCAAACCCCCTTTGGCCGCTTTGGCACGTCACCCCGCACCAACGCCATCCGGCTTCCTGGAATGATCAACTTTGACTTTTCCATGAACAAGAGCTTCCGCATCGCCGAGAAGCGCAACGTTGAGTTCCGCACCGAGGTCTTCAACCTCTTCAACCACTACAACCCCGACCCCAGCACCGTGGACCTGAATATCCGTTCCGCCACCTTCGGCAGCGTCGGCGGCGGCGTACGCGGCCTCACCACCCGTGTCATTCAACTCGGCGCCAAGTTCCATTTCTGATTAGGCGCTTGAACCCCCCGGAGAAAAGCCAGGCATGCCCAGATGCCTGGCTTTTCGGAATCTACCAACTACTGTAGACATGGGATTGTAAGACGATTCCAAAAATGGTAGTGTCAGGGTGTCGGTAGCCTCCAGAGGGGTTGCCGGCTTGTCAAATGCGTCTAACGAGACCCCACCGAGCCACACAAGACTCCCACAGACTCGGCGTGGATTCCGATCCCAAGGAGAACCACCCTGATGGACAAAATTGCACAGGAAGAGCTGAAGGCCTACCTGGTCCAGTCGAATGAAGAGTTTCGTGCCCTAGCCGAAAAGCACGCCGAATACGCGAAGCTGATCGACGCCATCGAAACCAAACCTCACCTCACTGACCAGGACGAGATCGAGGAGCACCGCCTGAAAAAGTTGAAGCTCCACCTGAAAGACCAGATGCATGAGATCATGAAGCGCCATCGCGCGGCCGAGGTGGCCTAACCAGACCAGTTCTACCAGTTCTATCTGAAAGCCCCGGCACCGCATAGGCGTTCCGGGGCTTTTCGATTTTAGCCCGCCCCCTCCGTTACCCCCGCCCATCTCTCAACGTCAATCTGCATACAGTGAGATTCTTCACCCGCTGGTACACTACGGGTATTCCCTCCATGCTGGCCCGACTCGTTCCGCCACTCCTCATCCTGACCCTCTGCGCCTCCGCCCAGACCCAGGCCCGCCTCGCTGGCACCGTGCGCGATCGCGCCGCCGCGCCCATTCCCGGCGCCCAGGTCACCGCCGAGCAGGACCCCACCGGGCTCAAGCGAACGGTCACCACCGACAACGAGGGTCGCTTTTTCTTCGCCGACCTCCCGCCCGCCGGCTACCACCTCCACGTCGAAAAGGCCAACTTCCGCCCGTTGATCCAGCAGGGCCTCACACTCGCCGTCGGCGACGCGGTCACGCTGGAGATCACTCTCGAAATCGGCGCCATCGATCAGCAGGTCACGGTGACGGACCGCCCCTCCATGGTCAATACCCAGACCTCCGAGCTCAGCTTCCTGGTGGGCGAGCAGACGATGCGCGAGCTGCCCCTCAACGGACGCAACTACACCGATTTGGCCCTCCTGACTCCCGGTGTCGCCGCCTATCCCAATCGCGACGGCGGCTCCGTGGTGGCCCATGGCCTCGGCATGTCCATCAATGGCCAGGACCCGCGCTCCAATGTCTACCTGATTGACGGCACCCCCCAGAACGACTTCACCAACGGCCCCGCCGGCTCAGCCGCCTCCACGGTCCTGGGCCTCGAAGCCATCCGCGAGTTCCGCATCGAGCTGAACACCTATTCCGCCGAGTTCGGCCGCAACTCCGGCGGCCAGATCAACGCGCTGACCAAATCCGGCGCCAACGACCTGCACGGCTCGCTCTACGAGTACTTCCGCAACGACAACTTCGACGCCCGCAATTTCTTCGATCCCGCCGCCCAGCCCAAGTTCACCCGCAATCAGTTCGGCGCTTCCCTGGGCGGCCCCATCCGCCGCGAGAAGACCTTTTACTTCGCCGCCTACGAGGCCCTCAAGGAGCGCCTGGGCCGCTCCATCAACACCATCGTCCCCGACGAGAACGCCCGCAAAGGCATCCTCCCCACCGGCCCCGTCACGATCAATCCGCTCATCCAGCCCTACCTCGACGAGTTCCCCCTCCCCAACGGCCCCAATCGCGGCGGCGGCCTCGCCGTCTACACCTTCCCCTTCAAGCAGACACTCCGCCAGGACTTCGGCCAAGCCCGCATCGATCACTACTTCAGCCCCGCCCACCAGCTCTTCGGCCGCTTCACCATCGACGATGCCGCCCAGCGCCTGCCCACGGACTACCCCCAGTTCCCCCGCTCCTTCCTCTCCCGCAACCAGTTCCTCACCCTGGAACACCGCTGGATCGCCAGCCCCAACAGCTCCCATACCTTCCGCGCGTCATTTTCCCGCACCAACGTCGGCCAGGATGTGGAGGCCAATACCGCGACCAAGCTGACCCCCTTCATCCCCACCCGCTCCCTCGTCGGCAATATCGATATCGGCGGCTTCCCCCGCTGGGGCCCCCAAACCTCCGTCAACGTCAAACTGGTCCAAAACGTCTTCGGTGGCGAATACGCCTTCACCCACTACCAGGGCCGCCACGTCCTCAAGGCCGGAATCCTCGCCGAACGCTACCGAGACAATCTCTACAACCCCACTTTCTCCCTGGGCATCCAGACCTTCGGCGGCCTCAAGGACTTCCTCACCGGCACCCCCTTGCGCTTCCTCGGCCTCTCCGCCGGCGGCGCCCTGGACCGCTACTGGCGCTTCACCCTGATGGGTTTCTACCTCCAGGACGACTTCCGCGTCTCCTCCCGCTTCACCCTCAACGCCGGCATTCGCTACGAGTTTTCCTCGATGCCCAAGGACATCCACGGCCGCGATTCCGCCGTCCCCAACCTCGCCACAGACACCGCCCCCACCGTCGGCCAGCTCTACCAGAACCCAACGTTCACCAACATCATGCCCCGCGCCGGCTTCGCCTGGGACCTCTTCGGCAACGGCCGCACCTCCCTGCGCGGCGGCTACGGCCTCTTCTTCAATACCAACAACCAGCAACACCTCATCGTCACCATCACCAATCCGCCCGCCACCCCGCGCGTCTCTGTCAACAACTCCACCTTCCCCGTCCCTAACCTCTCCGCCGGCGTCGCCAACACCATCCGGCCCATCCAGTGGGACATCCAAAGCCCGCGCATCCAGTTCTACAACCTCTCCCTCCAACGCCAGCTCCCCGGAGACGTCCTGCTGAGCCTCGGCTATTCCGGCTCGCGCGGCCAGCGCCTGTGGCGCTCCGGCGATTGGAACATCGCCACCCCCACCGCCCAACCCGATGGCTCGCTCCTCTTCCCCGCCGGTGCCCCCCGCCGCCGCAATCCGGCCTTTGGCGTGATCGAGCTCAAGTCCTCCGACGGCGACTCCTGGTACAACGCCATGCTCGTCGAGGCCCGCCGCCGCTTCGGCAAAGGCCTCTCCGCCCAGGTGTCCTACACCTACGGCCGCACCATCGATACCACCCAGGCCTCCACGTTCTTCTCCGACGCCACCAACGGCACCACCACCGCCTTCCCCGAGTTCGCTGGCTTCAACTACAACAAGGGTCTCTCCGATTACCACGCCAAATCCAACTTCGTCGCCAACGCGATCTATCAGATGAAATGGGGCCTCCAGCTCTCCGGCATCCTCACCCTGCGCAGCGGCAACCCCCTCACCGTCTTCGTCACCCGCAACCGCTCCCGCTCTCTCTGGTCGCCCTCCCTCGCCGCCGGCATGGGCTTCGACCGGCCCGACTTCGCCCCTGGCTTCACTCACGAAACCGCCATCACTGGCGACCCCGCCCAGTGGTTCAACCCCGCCGCGTTCGCTCTGGAACCCGCCGGCAAGCTCGGCAACTCCGGCCGCGGTGCGCTGCTCGGCCCCGCCCTACAAACCTTCGATCTCTCCCTAGCCAAAAACTTCGCCCTCAAGCGCATCGCCGAGCGCGCCAATCTCCAGCTCCGCCTGGAGGCCTTCAACCTCCTCAACCACGCCAACTTCGGCCCCCCCGCCCTCGCAGCCTTCGATGGAGCCGTCGATAACGAGAAGCCCCTGTCCACCTTCGGCCTCATCCGCAACACAACAACCTCCGCCCGCCAGATGCAAATCGCCCTCCGCTTCTCTTTCTGACGGGGGGCATGGACCCTGCGATTTCGGGCCATACGTGGCCTGTAGGAAGAACATGAGAATAGCCGCATTGCTCGTCGCTCTCTTCGTCATCGGCGTTGGCATCGGGGGAATCGTTTCACCCGATAGCATGATGGCGCTTCGAAGGTCGTACTACACGGGTGTCGGCGTCTATGTGGCCGGCGCTGTTCGTGTAGCCATGGGGCTGGTGCTGGTCCTTGCTGCCTCGCGCACTCACTGGCCCCGGAGCCTACGCGCGATGGGAATAGCTATGTGCCTGCAAGGAATCTCGGCGAACATCCTCGGACTGGAACGCGCGCGAGTGATCCTCGAATGGGAGGCAGTCCATTCTGGGCTCTTGCGGGCCGGGGCCATGGTGGCCTTGGTCACCGGCGGCTTCATTGCGTTCGCGGTCGCAACCAAGCCCTCCGAAGTGCAGAAGAAACTAGCTCTCTAGCAAATTCGAACTGACCCACGCCCAGGCCCGGCGAGGAGACTGAAGCCAACGAACGGGCGCCCCTCAGCGTTAGCTGCCCTCGACGGCGCCTTGGACAACGAGAAACCGCTCTCGACATTCTGTCTGATCCGCAACACGGCGACCTCGGCATGGCAACTCCTGATCGCCTCGCGGTTGACGTTCCGGCGGAGGAACGGCGATGCCAACTTGTATACGACCATCGTATACTGAGCATCGTGGCGCCCGGGAGTAATCCACTCGAAGAATACATCGGCTTTGACTGGGCTGCCGCCAATGAAGGAAAGAACCGGGGGCGCCACCGAGTCACACCGGCGGAGGCCGAAGAGATCTTCTTCAATGAGCCCCTCATCGTGCGGAGCGACGTGAGCCACTCTCAACATGAGAAGCGGTATTTCGCGTTGGGGCAATCCTCTGGCGGCCGGCTACTCTTTGCCGCGTTCACCGTCAGGAAGCGGCTGATTCGGGTTGTTTCGAGCAGAGAGATGAATGGACAAGAGCGTCAAATCTATGCCCACCACGAAAAAACAAATGCCTGACTTCCAATCCGAAGAAGAAGAACGGCAGTTCTGGGCCACCCACGACTCCACACCCTACATCGACTGGAAATCCGCCCAGCTCACACGCCTCCCCAACCTCAAACCCCCGCTCCGGACCATCTCCCTCCGCCTGCCCGTCGCCATGATCGAGGACCTGAAAATCCTCGCCAACCAGCGCGACGTCCCCTAACGATCCCTGCTCAAGGTCTTCCTCGCTGAGCGTCTCCAACAGGAACGCCATCACCCCGCCAAAACACGCTAACTTTGTTGAAGTGCACGAAATCCTCGATCACCTCGACGAAAGCGCCATCGTGCTCGATATCGGCTCCGGCCCCGGCAGCTTCCCCGACTCCGCCACCCGCGCCCGCGTCTTCCGCGTAGATCTCAATCGCCCCGGCCGCCCCCCGCAGCGCTTCGCCCAAGCCGACGCCCTCGCGCTCCCCTTCAGGACCGCCACCTTCGACGCCGTCATCCTGAACCACAGTCTCGAACACTTCCCCAACTGGAGACTCTCCCTTCAGGAGATCGGCCGCGTCGTCAAAAAGGACGGCGCCGCCTACATCGCTGTCCCCGACGCCTCCACCTTCTCGGACCGCCTGTACCGCAAAGTATTCCGCGATCGCGGCGGCCACATCAATCTCTTCGCCGACGACGCCAAGCTGGCCAAGTCGCTCTCCTGGTACCTCGGTCTCCCCCACGTCGCCACCCGCGTCCTCCAAACCTCGCTCGTCTTCCAGAACCGCCGCAACACCAATAACGACCGGGCCCGCCCGGAAATGCGCTTCCTCGGCCTCCCGGAGCCTCTCCTGGCCCTCACCCTCCGCATCATCCGCACCATCGATAAGCACCGCCAAACCCGCCTCGGCGTCTACGGCTGGGCCTTCTTCTTCGGCAAACTCGGCGAGCCCGTCAACCCCACCCCGCGTCTCAACGTCTGCGTCCGCTGCGGCCAAGCCCACCCCGACGAATACCTCCGCGCCCTCCAACTCCTCCGCCCCACCGCCCTCCCCTGGCACAAGTACACTTGCCCAGATTGCGGCTGCGACAACTGGTTCGTCCCGGAAATCGGCACCAAGGCCTGAGAATTCCGGAATCCTCCCCCCATCACCCCGCATCTCACAGTTGGAGAATGATTCTCCTTTACGAAACTGTATTCATTGATGCCAACCGCCGGGACACAAATTGAGACCATGGTGACCGCCTTCCGCGAGCGCTGCCGCGCTTCCGGTCTCGCTCTCACCCACCAGCGCGAGCTCATCTATCGCGCCATCGTCTCGTCGAAGCATCACCCTTCGCCGGAGCTCATCTTCGACGAAGTCCGCCGCCAGACCCCCTCCATTTCCCTGGCAACGGTCTACAAAAACATCCACACCTTTCTCGAAGCCGGACTGCTTCGCGAGGTCAGCCCCCATCACGGCTCGCTCCGTCTGGAGGCCAATCTCGCCGAACATCACCATCTGGTCTGCACCCGCTGCAAGGCGATTGTCGATCTCGACGAGTCCGAACTCGAGCCCATTCACCTCAGCCGCAAGCTCCGGGCCGGTTATCAGATCCTCCGCTATACCGTGGAGTTCCAAGGCCTCTGCCCGGCTTGCACCGATGCCCTCAAAACTACCTAAGGAGCCCGCGCAAATGCTTGGAGTTGGACAGAAATTCCCTGATTTCAATGTGAAGGCCACGGTCAGCAGCGACCTCAAAACCGCCTTCACCGACATCGGCACCGATACCTATCCCGGCAAGTGGAAGGTCATTTTCTTCTGGCCGAAGGATTTCACCTTCGTCTGCCCCACCGAAATCGTTGCCTTCGGCAACCTCAACAAAGACTTCACTGATCGCGACGCCGTCCTGCTCGGCGCCTCCATCGATAGCGAGTTCGTCCACCTCGCATGGCGCCAGAACCACGCCGATCTCAACAAACTCCCCATCCCCATGCTTGCCGACGTCAAGCGCGAGCTCTCCTCCGCCCTCGGCATCATCGACCCCAACGCCGGCGTCAGCCAGCGCGCCGTCTACATCGTTGATCCCCAGAACGTCATCCGCTTCGTCATGGTCACGGACCTCTCCGTCGGCCGCAACAGCACCGAAGTCCTCCGCGTGCTCGACGCTCTCCAGACCGACGAGCTCTGCCCCTGCAACTGGAACAAGGGCCAGGAAACCATCCACGTCTAACCGCGTTTCCGAGCCGCGACCGTCAGGGAGCGGTAGCCCTGGGGACAGTCTCCCGACTGTCCCCCATCCCAAAACCCGAGAAACCCTATGACACTCACAGAACTCCAAGACACCCTCCCCGACTACGCCCGCGATCTCAAACTGAACCTCCAGACCGTCCTTGCCCAGACCGAGCTGACCGAGCAGCAGACCTGGACCGTCGCCGCCGCCTGCGCCCTCGCCTCCCGCAACCCCAAGCTGAGCGAGACCATCGTCGCCGAGGCCGCGGCCAAACTCACGCCCGCCCAGCTCAGCTCCGCCAAGGCTGCCTTCGCCATCATGGGCATGAACAACATCTTCTACCGCTTCCGCCACTTCGTCGCCGGCGGCGAGTACGATCAGATCCCCGCCCGCCTCCGCATGCAATCCATCCGCAATCACGGCGGCGATCCTGTCGATTTTGAACTCGCCTGCCTCGCCGTCTCCACCATCAACGGCTGCGAAGCCTGCGTGAAATCCCACGCCGCCGTCGTCCGCGAAAAGGGCGTCTCCGCCGAGGCCGTCGTGGCCAGCGTGCGCATCGCTTCCACCCTACACGCCGTCGCAGGAATTATTGAGGCCGGCTGAGATCCGTTTCCGCCCCGCTGAACTCCAGCGCCGCCTACTCAGCCTCCGGCGCATTCAGCACCTCACGAACTCTCGCGACGAGTTGCGCGGCGGAGAACGGCTTCGGCAGCAGGCACCGGTCTCCTCCCGGAACCGTACTCTCGTCATACCCCGACATGTGGAGGATCTTCGCACTCGGATGCATCTGAGCAAACTCGCTGGAGAGCGCCGCTCCGCCCATGCGCGGCATCACCGAATCCGTAAGTAGCAGGTGTATCTCTGCCGTCTGAGTCTCCGCCAGTGCCAGCGCCTCAAGTCCATCGGCCGCCAACAGCACGTGGTAGCCCGCATCCTCCAGTACCCTTCCCACTAACTGCCGGATCGACGGATCATCGTCCGCAACAAGCACGGTCTCCGAAGCGTGGGACCCAGCCGCGTGAACTTCCGCCGGTTGCTCTTCCGGCGCCTCCTCCTGGCACGGCAGCAGTATCTCGAACGTCGTGCCCTCACCCACGTTGCTGTCCACGTGGACAAAGCCGCCGCCCTGCCTCACAATGCCGTACACGGTGGATAGGCCCAACCCGGTTCCTTTGCCCAACTCCTTCGTGGTGAAGAACGGCTCGAACATTCTCTCCCGCACCTCGGGGGAGATCCCCGTGCCCGTATCCGAAACACGCAGCGCCACGTAGCGTCCGGGCCTTCCGTCCGTCCCGTCCAAAACCCGCACTACCACCGCTGTCTCAATCAAGATGCGCCCCCCGGTTGGCATCGCATCCCGTGCATTGATCACCAGGTTCATCACCACTTGCTCCAGTTGCCCCGCGTCGGCCATCACGCGCGCATCGCCGGCGGCCGGACGAAATTCGAGCGCAATCTCCGCCGGAATCAGGCGCCCCAGCATCTTCTCCGCATCGCGAACCAGTGCGTTCAAATCAACGATTCGCAGGACCGCCGGTTGCCGTTTGCTGAACGCCAGCAACTGCCGAGTCAGGCCGGCCGCCCGATCCGCCGCCCTCGCTATCTCCTCCGCCGGCTCCCGCACCCCGCCGCTGCCGGCCGCCTCCAACTTCAGCAACTCGGCGTACCCCTTGATCACCGTCAACAAATTGTTGAAATCGTGCGCAACTCCTCCAGCCAACCGCCCGACGCTCTCCAGTCGCTGCGATTCCCGCACCCTCGCTTCCACGGCCAGACGCTCGGAAATGTCCGCCACAAAGGCCAGCACCAGCCGCTCACCGTCCCGCCAGACCTCTCCCATGGTGACCAGCGCCTGGAACGTCGTTCCCCCGCTGCGCGACGCCGGCCACTCCCTCTCACCGTTAGAATCAGCTACCGTCCACCCGGGAATCAACGTCCGCACGTCCAGCCCCACTATCTCTTCCGGCTGCAAGCCAAACAGCACCAGACACCGGGCATTCGCGTAACGGACTACCCCTGCACCATCTATCACCAACACCGCCTGGGGAGCCGACGCCAACAGCGTCCTAAACCGTTCCTCGCTTTGGCGCAGCGCCTCCTGGCCCTGCATGATAGTCACCATCTTGGATTCCAGGCGCCGGTTCATATCCCTCAGTTTTTGCCCGGAACGGTACTGCCTCACGCCAAACAGAATCGATAGCAGAAGGACCGTCGCACCTGCCATCAGCGTCACGTCCGCCGTCTTTCCCTCGTACTGCGCCCGAATCACCTCTCCCATCCGAATCACCTGAGGTGTAGAAACCGGCGGGTTTCGCTTCGAAATGCCGGCAAGGGTTCCATCCGCGATGATCTCGTCGAGACGCGCCCTCAATCTCCTCGCGGTTCGCTCAGCCGGCCTTCCGGCAATCAGGCTGTACTCCATTTGAGGCTCGACGTCTATGACGCTCAGTCCAATGCCCTGACATCCTCCCGGAGGCGACCAGAGAATCTGGCGCAAGAACATTGCCGCGAAGATGCCCGCGTCCGCGCGCTTCAGACAGACAGCTTCCGCAGCCTCCACGACGCTACCCACCGCCTCCACTTTACTGTTCTGGAAATGGCCCGAGACAATCGTCAATGCACTCCGGGGTGTCACAATTCGAGTGCCGTAGAGTTGCTTCTGCTCCCGCCACCGCCGGTCTGCCAGAGACACCGCCACCATCTCTGAGGACCACCACGCGTCCGAAACCCAGAACATTCGCTGCCGCTCGGCCGTCGCCGCGCCCACAATCAAATCGAGTTGCCCGGCGACCAACGCTTCGTTGTTGGCAGCGAGGTCGCCCGCGGCCTTCCACTCCAGGGTCAGACCTTCCCGCCTCGCCGCCTCCTCCATCGCCTCCACCACGAATCCTCGCGCTTTGCCGTCCGCGTCCAGGTAGCTCATCGGCCTCGACGAGCCAACTCCTACTCGCAGCGGAGCCGCAGCCTTGGGGCCCCCGCACGCGCAGAGCAGCAAGCAGAGGCAGCATCCACCACCCACTACGCTTCTCAGTCTCATTTCGTTAAGCCTGTCAAGAGGATAGTTCGCTACCTAAGACGAGTCAACCCGCACTCAATAGGGTAGCCATGCGCGCCGCTACTTTTCGCACGCCTCCTCGCCCCGCCCACGCGACCACACCCACCCCGCGTCGCCTTCGTAGAAGCTCCTCCTGCCGCTATCCTGAAAGCGTGCTGAGATCCCTCCTCGTCCCGCTGCTCCTGGCCCTCCCCGTCTCCGCCCAGCCCCGCTCCCTCCTCAACGGCAAGGACCTCCAGGGCTGGGAGCAGCAAGGTCCCCACCCCTCTTTCTCCACCGCCCAGCGCGAGCTCCGCACCTCCGGCAAAGGCCACGCGGGTAACTGGATCTTCACCGATTCAGAGCACCAGGACTTTCGCCTCCGCTTCGAGTACAAACTCGCCCAGTGGGCCGAGGCCGCCGTCATCCTCCGCGCCCCCCGCAGCGATCGCCCCCAGCATGCCGGCCTCACCATCACCCTCGCCCACGACTACCACAAGGAATCCACCCCCTGGATCACCGGAGGAATCATGGGCGTCCTCGCCCCCCGCAAGGTCCTCCCGCCCTCCTTCAACGAATGGCACACCGTCGAGATCGAGCTGCGCGGCGCCCTGTGCAAGGTCACCATCGACGACGTGATCCTCCAGGAGCTCGACATGGCCAGGGTCCCCGCCCTGGTCCACCGCCTCCGCATGGGCCGCATTGGCTTCCCCGACATGGGCTACGCCTACGCAATCCGCAACATCAACGTGGAGGACTTCCCCAGCCCCGGCACCCGCATCCTCGATCTTGCCCCGCAGGACTCGCTCGAATCCTGGGGCAAGCGCGGCGACAGCGGCGAATGGCGCATCGAGAACGGCGTCATCGAGGGCCTCAACGGCCACTCCATCCTCTACCCGCCCACCGTCCTCGACGATTTTGAGCTCACCGCCGTAGTCCGCACCAATAGCCGTGTCAATGCCGGCATCTTCCTCCGCGGCCAGCCCGAAGGCCCCAACCGCGGCTTCGAGGTCCAGATCTACTCCCCCGTCGATGCCGTCTATCAAACCGGCTCCATCTACGCCCGCCAGCGCAGCACGCTCCAGGCCGATCTCGAGGGCCGCTGGTTCCTCCTCCAGATCCGCGTCGAGGGCAAGCGTTGCACCGTCTGGGTAGACGGCCAGCAGACCGCCGCCATCGACAATCTCCCCCCGGAAGTTCTCAAACCCGGCCGCATCGGCCTCCAGATCCACAGCGACGACGGCCGCGTGGAGTTCCGCGACCTCCGTGCCCGCCCGCTCTGACGTCGCGAGACTCCCCCTATCGAGTCCGCACGGAATACAAGCTCGCCTGCGTTAGGATGAACAGCGTCTTCCGGTCCGCCCCGCCAAACACGATGTCCAGCGGCCGCTCCGGCACATGAATCGTATCGATCAGCTTCCCCGCAGTATCCCGCACGAACAGCTCGCCCGCGGCCAGCCACACATTCCCCCTGCTATCCTGCGCCAGGCACTCTCCGCCCTGCTCCGCAAACACGGAGAGCTGCGAAACCGCCCCGTCCGCATTCACCTGCCCCCGGTACGTCCGCTGCGCCGATTCGTTCGTCACATAGAACGGCCGCCCCGCCACGGCCTCCACCAGTCCAAACGCCTGCAGACTGTGCGCCCACTTGTAACCCAGATGCGGCGGCCCAGCCACAAACACCTCGTCCTCGGGCAGGAACACCTTCC
This sequence comes from Paludibaculum sp., assembly GCA_036504135.1. Lineage (GTDB taxonomy): Bacteria > Acidobacteriota > Terriglobia > Bryobacterales > Bryobacteraceae > Paludibaculum. The sequence continues at coordinate 716,421 of DASXVP010000024.1, read as the reverse complement.
CGTCCGGCGAGACATATTGGTACGTCCTCCGCGTCCCCATCCGCTTCCGGAACAGCTCGTCCAATGAAACATATTCAAACGTGCTCGTATTGAGCGTGTTCGTCGCATCGCCGGTCACAAAATAGCTCACCGGCAACACCGCATTCATGCCTGGCCTATCACCCGCCGGCTCGCGCTGCAACAGCGTCACCTGCTCCTCCGGCCCGTCCGGCCGCAGAGAATAAACCGCCATGCCGCTGCCGCCATTCGACACGACAATCAGATTCCCCGCCTTGTCAAAGAACAGATTCACCGGATGCAGGGGGTTGTCCCTGATAATGTCCAGCTTCTTTGTCGCTGGCGTCCAACGGTAGATCCGGTGCCAATGCGCGTCCACGAAATAGAGCCGCCCGGCGGCATCCACTGCCGCCCCCGACGCATTGTAGAACCCGCCGGTGAGCCGCTCCACCTTGGCCCCAGCCTCCAGCACCGGCGAAGGCCGCGCCGGCGGCAAGGGCGTCCGCGCCCCCGTCACGGTCAGGAACGCAAACTCGCGGTCCCGCACTTCCTGGCCCAGCACCGGATCCAGAATCGCTGTCCCGTAGGAGACCTTGCCGGATCGCACATACTGCCTGCAATCCCCGGTTTCCGGGCAGTACGGCCCCTGGCTGTTGTGATCCACGTGGACATTGCGGAACCGGACATCGCTCGAATCCGTAATCCGGATCGCGTAGGGAAATGGATGGTAGCTCCGCACCACGCGATAGGCGTGCAGGTTCGCGATCGTGATGTTCTTACACCGGCTGATCTCCATCGACGACGCCGATTCGCTCTCGCCCCGCTCCCCCTCGGTCTGCAACGCGTATAGTTCCCAGTTCTCCACCCGGTCCAGCTTCACCTCGGTCCGTACGTGATGCTCGCTCGAAACCTCATACACCCGCCCCGGCGTCGTGGTGTCAGAAATGTACAGCCCGTTCTGCGCAAAGCTGCTTGGAGTCCAAAGGTTGGAGAACGTGCCCCCGCCGCCCTGAGTGATCCACAGGCTCGGATACTGGCTGTCCCACACTCGCCGCGGATCGGGATCACCGCTCAGGTTGCTGTTATACGGGTTCTCCCGCTTGCCGTTCGGACCATTCGTCCCATGCCCGCCCAGGAAGCGCACGTCATCCATCTGCGAATCCTTGCCGGCCATCCACAGCGCCGCCACGGCCCGGTCATTAATCCCGCCCGTATAGAGCCCGATTCCCGTGACGAGATTGCGCCCGCCCTTCGGAGCCAGCAGCAGTGCCTTCGGCGCACCCGGTCCTTGGAAGCCCGCGGTGCCGTCAAGCAAATCAATCTGCGTCTGGTTCGGATGCAACCCGATCAGCACCGTGTCCGGCCGCAGCGTGATGGTGTCCTTCACTACATAACTTCCCATCGGCAGATACAGCACCGCATGCTCCGCAATCGCCTTCCGTAGAGCCGCCGTATCATCGGTCACCCCATCGCCCTTCAATCCCAGCGACCGCACATTCACCCACGCGCTCATCGGCGGCACGCTGAGAATTGCATTCGGCCCGCGCGGCGGCAGGCTCTGCAGTGCCGCGGCGTCGAACGAAGTCTTGAACTCGCCGATCGCGCCCATGCCGGCCAGAGTCAACCCGTGCGAAAGTGTCTTCACCCGGTACATCGCGCCAGGGCCGGCAAGCTTCCGGCCGCTCTCGCGAAACTGCGCGAACACGGGCACGCCGCGGCCCGTGGAGCTCTCCACGTTGATCTGCGTCATGCGGCTGTTCTCATTGCTGATCACAATGCCGGCGCCGCTGATGTTCTCAAAATGCGAGTCCTTCACCCACAACTGGTCCGAATAGTTCCGGTCGATCACGATGCCGGCCGGCACATTTTTGAACACACAATGGACCACCGTCAACTGCGCTTCCTGCTCCCGGATCGCCGCCTCGCGCTGCCCCTCGAATGTCGAGTCCATCAGCGTGTACTGCCACGCCGCCGAGGGCTTCCGCGTCAATATTCCGTACCGCCCCCCAAAGAACCGCAGATCGTAGCCCACGTTGCCCACGTCCTGCATCGCCGCCAACCCCGATCCAATGTGAAAATCCATGTGCGCCAGATAGCCGTGCTGCGCCACATGAAACCGGATCCCCACCGCCGCCGCATTCCCCTCGCCGATCTCAAAATCAATGTTCCCCATCGCCGAATAGAACGTACCCGAGTTGGCGTTCATGATGTTCAGATTCAGCGGCACGGTGCCCGGCGGCGGAGGAGGCAGCCGGAAGCGGCCGCCCCGCGTGCGAAAGCCCGCAAAAAAGAACATGGTCCCGACGCCCTGCTGGTACCCCGGCGTGTTGTCGGCCAGCACCATCACCGGTCTCTTCTCGCCGTACCCGAGCACCCGGATCCCCGGCCACACGTAGATCGTCCGCGTCACACGGTAACGGCCCTGCGGCACGAAGACAATCCCCTCGCCCGTCGTCTCCTGCACTCGATCGATCGCCGCCTGCAACGCTGCGCTATCGTCCGCCACGCCGTCACCGCGCACCGGAAACTGGTCCGGGGTCAGATACACGGCCTTCGGCTCGTCCGGACGCTGCGCATAGTAAGACGCACCCGGCACCGGCAGGACGATCCCGCCCAACATGATAGAGAACAGTAGGAGTTTCATGGCTGTTTAGCGGTTTCATCATACACTCTGCCGCAATTCAAAGACACGGCATATACTGGTGCCCAATGAAGCCCTCCACCCTCAGCTGGATTCTCTCCTGCCCCCTCGCCGCCGCGGCCCTCGGAGGCGGAGTCCCACCGGCCAAGCCGGAGACCGCGGGCATGTCATCGGAGCGCCTCGTACGCATCCACGACGCCGTCCAGCGGCATATCGATGCCGGAGCCATCACCGGCGCCGTCACCGTCGTCGCCCGCAAAGGTCATATCGTCCACTTCGAGGCGCACGGACTCATGGATGCCGAATCGAAGCGGCCCATGGAGAAGGGCGCCATCTTCCGCATCGCCTCCATGTCCAAGCCTGTTACTGCCGTAGCCGTACTCATGCTCGTCGAGGAGGGCAAGCTCCGCCTCACCGACCCTGTCTCGCGCTTCCTCCCCGAGTTCAAGCGAATGCAGGTCGCCGTGCCTCGGCCCGTCAAAGCCCCCGGTGACGAGCCCTTCTACACCGTGCCCGCCGAGCGCGATCTCACCATCCGCGATCTCCTCACGCACACCTCCGGCCTCATGTCCTGGCAAAGCCAGATCCCCGCCCCCAAACTGGAACCCACCGCCACCCTCGCCACCTACGTCCCCCAGTTCGCCAGAGTCCCCCTCGATTTCCAGCCCGGCACGCAGTGGTCCTACAGCGGCCGCGGCGGCCCCGATCTACTCTCGCGCATCGTCGAGATCGTCACCGGCCAAACCTACTACGACTTCCTCCGTGCCCGCCTGTTCGCGCCCCTGGGCATGAACGATACGTTCTTCTATCCGCCCGCCGATCGCCGCCCTCGCATGGTCACCCTCTACCAGCGCAGCGCCAACGGCCTCACCCGGGCGCCCAATCAGGATGGCTTCTCGCTCCCGAACTACCACTCCGGTGCCGGCGGCCTCATGTCCACCGCCGAGGATTACCTCCAGTTCGCACAGATGCTCGCAAACGGCGGAGAGCTCAACGGCAAGCGCATCCTCTCCCCCCGCACCGTCGAGCTGATGGCCTCCAACCACGTAGGCGACATGTTTAACGGCAAACTCGGCCGTCCCGCGCATGGAATGGGCTTCGGCCTCCTTGTCGCCGTCATCCAGGACCCCGTTGCCGCCGGCCTGCGCCTCTCCAAAGGCACGTTCGGCTGGGACGGAGCCTACGGCACCCAGACGTGGGTGGACCCCAAAGAGAGCATGGTCAGCATCATCATGATGCAGACTCAGACGCCGGCCCTCCAGCGCGATTTCGAGAACGCCGTGATGCAGGCCATCGTTGAGTGATGGCGCGCCACGGGACGAAACGCTAAACTCCCCCGGGGACTGGTCGATATTCAACTGAGGGCCGCATGTGCGGCGGGACACCCCACCGATAGAAGTTGGTCGTCCCCAGTCGGAGCGCAGCCATCACATTGTTGGCCAGATCCCGAAAAGTCACGCCGCTCGCAGATTCGCCGCCAGCGCGCCCCGGCGTTGTCCGCGTCTCCTGGCTCTGTCTCTGCTGGGCGCTGGCGCTGACTGCCGCCGATGCCACAAGGCACATCGCGGACGCGCGAGTTGAACGCTCCGCCGCCAAAACCTGGCGATTGTCTGGAACCGTGACCCTGCTCCCCGGGACAATGGCAACGGTTCCCAACTCGTTCTATATTCAGGACGCGACCGGAGGCATCTCGGTGGCGGGCCCGCCGGCTCTCAAGCTCACCTTTTCAGACCGTGTGGAGGTCGTGGGAACCATTCAGCGGATAGCCGACAACGAGCCCGAGTTGCTGGCCTTCTCCGTTGCCGTCGTCGGCGCTGGGCCAAAAGTGCAGCCGGCCAATCTCACCGTCCAGCAGGCGCTGCAACCACAGAATGCCGGCCTGCTGGCACGCGTGAGCGGCATCGTCGCCAAGAACTCCATCGGGAGCCAGCGCGACGACATCTACATTCAGAACGGCCAGAAAACGCTGAGGGCCTACACCCGACGCCCGGTGCTGAACCCCTCAGTGCTCCCCCGCCAGGCTCCGGTAGGTGCATTCATCGAAGCGGTCGGCATCCTCATGCCGTCGTCCGGCGAGGGCCATGCGCTTCGCCTTCGCGATAGTGTCGATTTGACTCTGGTTCACCCACCCGGCCTCCTCCATTCCGGTGAAGCGCTCACAGTCATCGCTGTGGCGCTCGGAGTCTTCCTGCTCGCCTTGGCCTGGATCTACTCTCTACGTCGCTCCATCCGGACGCAGACCGCTGAGATCCGCGTCCTGCTGGCCAAGGCTGAAGACGCTTCGCGGACAAAATCGGAGTTTCTGGCAAATCTCTCGCACGAGATCCGCACACCCATCCACGGCATCCAGGGGATGCACGACCTTCTGCTCGGCTCATCGCTAACCGCCGGACAGATCGAGGAATTGACCATCGCACAGGATGCTACCGCGCACCTTCTGGCGGTGCTTGACGATGTCCTGGACCTCTCTCGCATCGAGGCCGGCCAGATGGAGCTCGAATCGTTACCCTTCGATCCTGGCCGGGTCATCCGCGGCGCCGTGCGCATCTTCTCGCCCAAAGCCAGCCAGAAGGGTCTGCAGTTCGTGTCGCAGATTGACGAGTTGCCCCCGCTCGTAGCCGGCGATGCCACGCGCCTTCGCCAGATCATCTTCAACCTGATGAGCAACGCCGTGAAATTCACTGAGTGCGGCAGCATCAACGTGCGGGCCTGGGTCCAGGCGCGGGATCGGGATTGTACCAGGATCGCCTTCGAGATCACCGACACCGGTGTCGGCATCCCCCGGGAAAAGCAGGCCGCCATCTTCGAATCCTTCCAGCAGGTGGATGGCACAATCTCCCGGCGGTTTGGCGGCTCAGGCCTGGGCCTGGCCATTGCACAGCGCCTCGTTCGCCAGATGGGCGGGGACCTTCAGGTGCATAGCGAACCCGGCAAGGGTTCCGCCTTTCAGTTCACCGCCACGTTTTCCGCCGTCGATGAGTCTCAGGTCTCACTGATACCCACTCCAGTTCCGGCGCTTGCCGCTCTAGCCTTCAGCGTGCCTCACACGCTGCGGATACTCGTCGCTGAGGATAACCTGGTGAACCAGCATCTCGTCCGTCGCATGCTGGAAAAAGACGGCCACCACATCACTTTGGTGGCCGACGGAGACTCCGCCTACTCCGCCTGGGCGCAAGCCTCATTCGACCTGATCCTCATGGACGTCCAGATGCCCGGCATGGACGGCCTCCAGGCAACCGCCGCGATCCGCGAAAGGGAGAGCGCTGCGAACCTCCACCGTTTGCCCATCATCGCGCTCACAGCTCACAGCATGAAAGGCGATCGCGACCGCTGCATTCGCGCGGGCATGGACGACTGTCTGACCAAACCGTTCTCGCAGGAGGACCTGCGCCGGATGTTGGCGCGGCTGCCGCGGATCTCCTCGCCCGGCGCCTCATTCAGGCCCATGGCAACCGATATGATGTTCCCGTGACACCGCTTCTGCTCGCCCTCCTCCTGGCCCCGCCCACCCCCCTGGCCAACGCCGCCGATCACGCCAGGGCCCTCGCCGCCTCCCAGCAGATCCTCCACGCCTGGCTCCGCCATGCCGATCCCAAAACGCTGCTCCTGCCCGATCGCGTAGATAAAACCGAGCGCCTCTACACTCCCCACAACTCCGGAGCCGATCTCTACCCCTACCTCATCATCACCGCCCGCCTCACCGATCCCGCCCTCTATCACGGCCGCATGATGGAGATGCTCCGCAATGAGATCCGCTATACCAATGTCAATCGCGGCGTCCCCGGCAATCTCGATCTCACCACCGGCAAACTCGGCCCCGCGAGCCTCTTCGGCGCCGGCGAATACGCCAAGGACGGACTCATCACCGTCACCGAATACCTCGGCCGCACACCCTGGACCACGCGCATGATCGACATGGTCGCCGACGCCATGGACCAGGCCCCCGTCGATTCCGCCTTCGGTAAGCTCCCCGCCTCGGATGCCGAGCTCAATGGCGATTACCTCCAGGTCATGCCCCGCCTCTATCTGCTCACCGGCGACCCGCGTTTCCTTGAGTGGGGCCGCCGCATCTCCGACGCTTATCTCAACGAAGTCCTCCCCCGCAATCAGGGCCTGCCCTCCATGAACTGGAACTTCCAAACTCACACCGGCGACTCCACCCTGAAACTCCGCGACCACGGCAATGAGATCATCGTCGGCCTCGTCCTCCAGTTCGCTCTCGAAGCCCAGCTCGGTTCGCCGCGCGCAGCCGCCATGCAGCCCATCCTCAAGACCCTGCTCGATCGCCTACTCGCTTCCGCCAATCCCGACGGCCTCTTCTACAACACCATCGACGTCCGCACCCTCGTCCCCATCGACACTCGCCTCTCCGACAATTGGGGCTACCTCTACGGCGCCCTCTACGGCTTCTACCAGGTCACCGGCGAGACCAGGTATCGCGACGCCACCATCCGCGTCCTCACCAACCTCCCCAAGTACCGCAACTACTGCTGGGAGCCCTCCGGCAATGCGAAGACGCCCGCCCTCGGCTCGTTCGACGGCTACGCCGATGCCATCGAATCCGCCCTGTACCTCGTCAATCGCGAGCCCGTCCCCGAAGCTCTCGAGTGGATCGACTCCGAAATGAAGGTGATGCTCGCCATGCTGCGCCCCGACGGCCACGTCGAGGATTGGTACGGCGAGGGCAACTTCAATCGCACAGCCATCCTCTGGGCGCTGATGAAATCGCAAGGACTGCGCGCCACCCCGTGGAAGCCCGGCCTGCATCTCGGAGCCACGCGCGACCACGATACGCTGACCCTCTTCCTCAACCAGCCCGCCCGCGTTGAGTTCGATTACGCCCGCCACCGCCGCAACCTCAATCTTCGTTCCAACATTATTCGTTTGAACGAGTTTCCGGAGTGGTACACCGTGGATGAAAACTCGCTCTACCAGCTCACTCCCGCCAAGGGCGAGCCCCTCGTCCGCCTCGGCGCCGAGCTGATCGCCGGTGTCGAGCTCACCCCCGGCACATGGACCGTTACGCCCCTGCCGCGTTGAACTCCGCCACCGCGTCGAACATAGCAATCACGTTCTCCGCCGGCACGTTCGCCATGATGTTGTGGACCTGCTGAAAGACGAATCCGCCGCCCGGCGCCATCACTGCGCACTGCCGCAACACATGCTCGCGGATCTCCGCCGGCCGCCCCTCCGGCAGCAGCCGCTGCGTGTCGCAGCCGCCGCCCCAGAAACACAGGTCGGCCCCGAAATCGCGCTTCAGCCCCTCGGCCTCCATCCCGCGCGAGCTGATCTGCACTGGGTTGATCGCATCGAGCCCCGCCTCGATCAGCAGCGGTAGCAACGGTCTCACCGCGCCGCAGCAGTGCAGCATCACCTTCACATCGGCGAGCTCTTTCGCCCGCGCCCACATCATCTTGTGCCGCGGCTGGAAGAATTCCTTGTACATGCGCGGCGAAATCTGCGGGCAGTTTTGCGCGCCGAGATCGTCGCCGAACAGGATCACGTCGATGTACGGGCCAACGGTGCCGAGGAACGTTTCCAGATTTTGGAGATGCATCTCCACCAGCGCATCGAGAAAACGATGCGCGCGTGCGGGCTCTCCGGCGAGCATGACGAGGAATTCGTCCATGCGATAGAGCATCTGCCCCAGCTCCAACAAATTGCCGCCAAAGAGACCGATAATTGCACGATTTGTACTCTTCCGGAGCTGTTTTGCGCCGGCCGCGCGTTCGGCGTCGTTCAGCGGCGCCGCGCCGGGCGGAGAGCCGAAAACGGACCACATGCTGCTCTCCAGCGCTTCCGGGATCTTCGTCAGGTCTTCTTGCACTCCAAAGAAGGGCCAGTGAATCTGATCGAAGTGCAGAGCCCCTTCGGGCATCCGCGCCAATACAGGGCCTTGTTTGGAGCGCAGGCGCCACCCCGCGCCATCGCGTTCCGGGAGCGCCCACACGGGCATCTTGCAGGGTGTACCGTCCGGCAAAGTCCAGTCCGCCCACCACTCGTCTTCCAGGCAGAACCCGCGCCCCATCTCGATGGTGTCGATGCCAAAACGATCGAGCACGTCATTATCGATTATCGATAATTGCTGGACCGGGTCATAGACGTAGACCGGCCGGCGCTCCAACCCGAGCGCCGCTCGCAGCTTGGGATAGACGATTGCCGACATCCCAGACGAACGGTGCCCCGATAGATCCACGGCCACCCGCCCCGTTTCTTTGTGGTTGATCGCCGCCAACACGCGCTCTCTGGAAGTCATCGCATCCAAAGTACACGAAACGAGCGCGCGCCGGTGGGTCTCCTGCTCGCCGTGCGCCCCATGCCCGGTGGGTGCGCCGGCCCGGCGCGCGGGGGGGGGGGGGGTGACGCCGCGGCAGTGGTCTGGCCGCCGTTGCCGCGCCCGCCGATTCCCTCATCCCTCGGTTGGGATAACATCGTTGCCATGGCCAACGACATAGTGGGAATGAACATGAGCCGGCGAGGCTCTCTCGGCGCCATCTTCGGCGCGGCTCTCAGTGCGGAAACTCTCAAGGCCGCGCCCATCGCGCCCAAGGATCCGCTCAAGATCACCAGGCTCGAAACGTTCCTCGTCAAGCCCCGCTGGCTGTTCCTCAAGATCCACACCAACGCCGGCATCACCGGCCTCGGCGAGCCGATCACCGAAGGCCGCGCGCTCACCTGCCAGACCGCGGTCAAGGAGATAGAGCCCTATCTCATCGGCAAGGATCCGCGCGCAGTTGTCCAGCACTGGCAGGCCATCTACCGGCATGCGTTCTATCGCGGCGGCCCTGTGCTCACCTCGGCCCTGAGCGGCATCGACATGGCGCTCTGGGACATCAAGGGCAAGGCCCTGGGGGTGCCCGTTTACGAACTCCTGGGCGGCCCTACGCGCAACCGCATCCGCGTCTATGCCCATGCCTCGGCCAACAACCCGGAACGCATCAAGGCCGCCCTGGCGCAGGGATTCACGGCCTTTAAGACCGGCCCGGCGCGGCGGCGCAAGTTCCCGCATTACGTCGAGACGCCTTCTGAGGTCGGCTATGCCGGCGAGGTCTTTGCCGCCTTCCGCAAACTCGTGGGCGACAGTGTGGATATCGGTGTCGATTTCCACGGCGCCGTCAGCCCGGCCCACGCCAAGATGCTGATCAAGGTGCTGGAGCCCTACACGCCCATGTTCATCGAGGAGCCGTGCCAGGCCCAGAACCATGACGTGATGGCTGATATCGCCCGCTCCACACATCTCCCCATCGCCACGGGCGAGCGCGTCTTCACCAAATGGGGCTTCCGCGAAGTGCTCGAAAAGAAGGCCGCCACCATCCTCCAGCCCGATCTCTGCCACGCCGGCGGCATCACCGAAGTGCGCCTCATCGCCGGCATGGCCGAGGCATACTACGCCAGCGTTGCGCCTCACAATCCGCTCGGCCCCATCTCGCTCGCGGCCGGTGTGCAGATCGCTGCCTCCATCCCCAACTTCCTTATCCAGGAGCAGGTCTCGCTGGGCGAAGGCTACATCAAGACTCCTTTCAAGGTTCGCCAAGGATACCTCGATCTGCCCACCGCGCCCGGCCTCGGCATCGAGCTCGACGACAACGCCATGGCCGATAAGCTCGGACACGATTGGACCAATCAGCAGAGCTACGATGAAGACGACGGCTCCGTCGTCGACTGGTAATTTCGCCCCATACGGAGAGTCGTCAGCCTGGGCGGTGGCAGTAGAGAGTGATTCCCGCGGCCGGGCGTGGGGCGGCGGGCCGGGGTTTGGCGGCGAGATCGGCAGCGCGGGTTCGGCAGGCGGGCGTGGGGCGGCACGGCGCGGCGGCGAGATCGGCAGCGCGGGTACCGGGGGCGGCGCGGCAGGCCGGCTTTGGCATGGAGATCGGCGGCGGAGTTACGATGAACAGGACGGCTCCGCCGTCGATTGGTGACGTGGCCCCATGCGCATCCTCTTCAGCCGCAGCGATGACAGCGAATACCTATTCCTGCGGCCCGGCGCGCCACTCTGCCGTGACGGCATTCACGAGGAGACGGAATACGTCCATTTCACCAGCCGCGCCGAAGCATCCGGGCTTCTGCGCAGCCTGGCCCGCGATGGCGCGTCATGGTCGGTCGTACGCTCCCTGCTCCCCGCTTACTCCGGGTTGACCCGGCTCGCCGATGACGCGGCGCTCCAGCATTTGGCCGAGTTGATGTGGCGGGGCGCGGTATCCGTCCAGCGCCGGCGCTTCGCCCGCACCACCTACTTTCTGGAGACCCCCTCCAGTTCGGCCGCGCCGCCCGCGCCTCCGCCCAAGCCGCGGACGGTTGTCATTGAGGAGGCCGACACTTTCGCACCCACGCACAATCCCGTTGCCCAGGCCAAAGCCCTGAAGGATGCCGCCCAGGCCGGCGTGCCCTTCTGCGAGGAGTGCCAGAGACCCCGATGACGTCCCACCTGGCGGCGCTGCGCGACTACTTCTGGCCGGATGAGTCTCGCACTGACTTCTACGCGATTGTGGACGGCGCGCGCGACCGCCGCATCTTCTCCAACCTGATCAACTCCTATGCCAATTCGGTGTGCCTGTACCGAGGGGACCTCCACCCCGAGCTCGAATTCGCCGCGCCGTATCTCGTGCAGGTGGACTTTGACGACCGCTTCACGCAATCGCTCATCCGTGACGGCTGGGGACAGAGTTGGGGCGTCTTCCTGCAGTGCCCTGGCGGCATCGAACGGCTGCGAAAGCATCTCCGCTCGCTGCTGCGTGTGAAGGACGAAGCGGGCCGCAATCTGGTGTTTCGCTACTATGATCCGCGCGTCCTGCGAGCCTATCTCCCCACTTGCTTGCCGGACGAGCTGAGGACGGTCTACGGCGCCATCGAGAGCTTCTACACCGAGGGCGAGAACCCGGACGAGCTGCTGGTATTCCAGCACGACCGCGGCAGGCTGCTCACCAGCACGGTCCCTATCGCCCCTCGAAGCCGAGAAACGTGATCCGGCAGCTCCCCGGATCGATCCCGCTCTCGCCCGCGCAGCCATCGAAATCGGTGACACCTTCCAGAGTGCGCCCCTCGGTGTCGTCCAACCGGTAGCGCATCCCGCTGATCGGCTTGCCCTTCGGATCGAGGAGCCGGAAATCGACCCAGTCCTTCGGGCGGCACTTCTTCTGGGAGGCGCCCACCGGCACATTGGCGAATTTCGATTCAGCCGCCGCGCCGCTGCTCCGCAAGGAATCGCCCTTGGCGCTCATGCGAGCTCCTCGCCGTCCGCTACGCGGATGCCGCGGGCATACAGCCGGTTGAGCCGCAGCGACGCCCCGTCCTTGGACGCCAGCGTCTTTCTGGCCCAGGCGAGCTCCGTATCGAATCCGGGGCCGAAGACGACCTGGAGGTTGAGGAACTTGCACACTTCCTGCTCGGACTCGATGCCGTAGCGCTCCGCCCTGGCGATGCCATCATCTACAAACTTCCGCAGGTCGTCTGCTGGCATAGCCGCGCACTCCGCAATGCTCGCGCACAGATGCGCGGCGGCGCGCCGGGCAAAGTCCCTGCGGCTCTCCAGCCCGAGCGTGTACATCTGCGCCTTGCGAATCATCAGCATGGAATTAGGTGACATCCAGAGCGCCATCGTTCACGCTGACCGTGGCGGGCGACATCTTGACGCTGGCCCCTCCGTTGACCAGTTCCAGGGCGCCGCTGGTCAGCTTGATCGACGGCGCCGCCTGCTTGATGTCGATCTGCTGGGCGGACATGCTCATTGTGCTCTGTTGCAAGGCGTCCAGCTCGATGGCGCTCTGGGTCAACTTGAGCGTCAGCTCGTCCTGGTTGCTGATTTGGATTCCATTGTCATCCAGCACGATTCGCAGAGTGCGGCCCAGCATCGGCGGCCCGCACTCGATGGTAAGTCCGGTGGGGCCGACGCTGTTGGCCACGAGCTTGAAGCCGGTGCCCTTGAGGACCTGGACCTGATCGGGCGGTGAAACCTGAGCCTCAGCCGGAAATTCGCCGGCTCCCCAAAAGCAGCCGCTCCAGATGGGTAAGTTCACATCGCCGCCTTCGAACTCCACCCAGACGTTGGCGCCTACCGGCGGAATCAGGCAAAGCCCGACGTCGGGGCCGGCAAAGGGCGAGCAGGGCATGGCGAAGGACGGGACGAATTCACCAATCGACGGCACGGTGACTTGAACCCGGCCTATTGTCGTCGGATCTACGTTGTCGGTGACGATGCCCCGGAATTTGCCGAATATCTGAGCCATGAGCGCGGACCTCCCAACATTGCTGATCTAAATGGCAGTCACTCGAAACTGGCCGGACTGCAACACGACAGGCAGGCCATTTGGCAAGGCAACGCCCTGGCTGTTTTGCAGCAGCAGAGGCTGCCCCAGGGATTTCACACGCGTTGTCGCAGTCACCCAGGTCGCCAGAAAACAGGGCAGCAGACCGGTAATCGGGGTCTGCCTTCCGGTGGGCCCGGAGCCAAAAAGCGGTGAGACTGGGCACCCGATCACCGGCCAGGGAGGCTGTTGCGGTACGGCCGGCGCGCCGGAAAGCAGTACGCGCGGTATTGGCGCTACGGGCTTGGCCGATCCGCCGTGCGCACAGATCCCCTGGGACGTTGAGTTGATTAGAAGAGAAGCCACGCTTGCTCCAATTGCGTCAATGATAACAGGACTGGAGCGCGCCTCTTCACTTCATGAGAGAGTCAGACTCCAGCCGCAGGCGGCTCTTCTCAATGACCGCGGTCTTGAGACGGCGCACCTCCGCAAACTCCACCTTGGCCTCGGCCTCGCGGCCCAATGCCTGATAGGTGCGGCCGAGCATCAGACGGATGGCCTCCTGATCCGGGATGAGGCGGCGCGCCTCCTCCAGTTCTTTGACGGCGGTCTTGTAGTCCTTGGCCTGAAAGGCGATGCGCCCCAACTGGTAGTGGGGATCGGGATAGTTGGTGCGCAGGTTCAGGGCGCGGCGCAGCAGGGAGACGCCTTCCGGCGAGCGGCCGTTGCGGTCATACAACACGCCGAGCTGATAGGTGGATTCGGAATCGGCCGGGCTCAGCTTCAAGGCCCGCTCGAAGTAACCGATTGCTTCCTTGTCGCGGTTGACCAGCAGATTCAATCGGCCGAGCGCGGCCAGAGCGGCGGCGTGATTCGGCTCGGCCTTGACGACCTCTTCGAAAAACGTCTGCGCCTGATCGTAGCGCTCGCGCTGGTACTCCATCAGCCCCTTGATCATATTGGCCTGGCTGGGAATGGCCTCCGAACGGGCCAGCAGTTCGGCCGCGCGATCGGAGTTGCCAGCCCGCGCCTGAGTATATGCCAGCGCGTACAGGATGCTGCCGTCGCGGGGGTTCTCGCGGAACGAGATCTCGAGTTCCGCGGCGGCGCCGGCGAGGTCGCCCGTCTCCACCAGACACAGGCCGAGAAGCTGGTGGGCGCGCGGCTCGGTGGGGTAGTACTTCAGGAACGTCCGGAGATGATCGGCGGCCTTGTCGTATTGCTGGAGCCGGCCGAGCGAGACGGCCATGTTGAAGTGGACGGGGATGAGCTCCGGATTGGCCTTCAACGCCCTCTCGTAGAGCGGCACGGCGTCGGCGAATTGCTCGCGGCGGGCATGGACGGCTGCCAGGTTGGAGAGCGCTTCGGCGGAGTTGGGATTGGTCTTGAGATACTCGCGAAAGAGCTGCTCGGCGCGGGTCAGATCGCCGGCCTGTAAAGCCGACTGGCCGCTGTCCAGCGCATTTTGCGGGACAGCGGCCAGCAGGGTTGCGAACAATAAACTGAGCATGGAATTGCCCAGTATACCTGTGAATCGCCTAGAAGTAGAACTTCCCGGCGAGTTGGATACGGCGCGGATCGTTGGTGCCCGTGATGGCGCCAAAACCGAAGCGTCCACCCGTGCCACCCAGCGCGGTAGGCGTGTTGATGACCTTGCCGGTGGTTGAGCTAAACGTGGCGCCAGTGTTGTAGGCGTTGAACTGCGGATGGTTTGGCGCGTTGAACATTTCGAGACGAATCTGAATGCTCATGGCCTCGCGGATCGGGAAGTTCTTGAAGACGGAGACGTCCCAATTGTTCCAGCCCGGCTGACGGACGGGGTAGCGCGACGAATCGAAACCCTGGCTGCCCTTTACGGTGGGGAGCGCCAGGACAGACGCGTCGATGAACTGATCCAGCGTCCTGGGGTAGTTGGGACGGCCGGTATAAACAACGCGCGGTCCGACGTCAGGCGAACCCGTGTAGCGTTCGTTCAGGTTGCCGACGCCATCGATGGAGAAGCTGATGGCGGCAGGAGCGCCGGTTTGCACGCTGGTGATGCCGGAGATCTGCCAGTCGTTCACAACAGCCTTGCCGACCTTGGCAAAGCCGCTGTTGCTCTTGATGACTTTCGGCGTGCTGTAGAGGTAGTTGAGCACGAGCACCTGGGTGCGGTCGTTATTCAACACGGCGTAGTCGGCTGTGCGCATATTGAAGGGCACGTTGCCGGTGTAGTCGTCGTTGGTGGTACCCATAGCCTTGGACCATGTGTAGGCAACACCGAACGTGAAGTTGTTGGCCATGCGGCGGTTGGCAGATATCTGCATGGCGTGATAGTTGCCGTTGGCGCCAAAACCATAGGCCGTGGCATTCGTAAAGCCCTGATAGGGGCGATAGAAGTTGGCCGCGTTGCTGGTGGTACCGTCGAACTTCGGATTCGCGTTGAGCGGATCCTGGTTCTGCGGCAACCAGGCGGCGCCCAGCGGGATGGCGTTCTGGTTGAGGCGGTAGAGCAAGTGGTTCGACGAAGAGCCCACATAGGCGATGTCGAACAGGATGCCGCCGGGCAATTCGCGCTGCAGGGTCACGTTCCAGTTGTAGGTGGTCGGAACGTTGCCCGCTTTGTCGAAGCCGTTCACGCCGCCGGGGAAGAAGATGCCCGCGGAGGCGGCGGGAATTGTGGATAGTGTGCCGTAGTAGAACCGCGGAGTGGCGGTGCCGGGCGGGTTATTCAGCATGTCGAAGATGGGGTTGCCCTGCAAGCGGTCGTAGAACACGCCAGCGCCGGCACGGAGTACCGTCTTGTTCATGAGCTTGTAGGCAATGCCCAAACGCGGTGCATAGTGGATGCCACGGTCGTCAAGCAAGCCCTTGGGGTAGTTCTTACCCGGGAGACCCATGCCGTTGGCATAGAGGCCATCGATGAAGCCCTTGCCGGTATTCACCAGGGAGCCGATGAGCGCGGCAGGTCCCCGCTCGCCCGTGAGGGGGTTCATGGAATAGCGCACGCCATTCTCGATACCGGCGGTGCGGAGAACGCCCCTCGCAGCCGGATCGTAGAGCGTCTTGTTCCAGGAGGCGGTTTGTGCGGCAGCGTCATATTGCGGCTGGATGTAATAGAAGCGCATGCCATATTCGATGGTCAGCTTCTTGGTGGCTTTCCAGTTGTCCTGGAGGAACCATTCCACGTTCCAATCGCGGTACTGGCCATTCAACACGTGGTTGGACTGCTGCAGGTAGTTGTAGTTGCCGAGCAGTGCATTGGACCAGGCCCAGTTTGTATCGCCCGGGTTGTTGGCGTCCCGGTTGAAGTTGATGTAGCCATTGATCGAACTGGTGGAAGTCTGGTCTTTGGCGCTTTTGTGCAGGTAGAGACCGGCCTTGAACGTGTGAGAGCCGTAGACCTTGGATACGTTGTCGGTGATATCCCACGTGTGGTTATAGTTGGAGAAGGGTGTCCCTGTGAAGTTGATGGAGGGAGAGTTCGGGACGTCCCATTGCCAGTTTTGCACCAGGTTCAGCTTATCGGCGGTGGGATAGGGCATCTTGTAGGCGAGGCCCAGCTTGCCGCGATCGAAGGCCTGATCGATGGGATAGATGTGCAGGACGTTCTTCGATGAGCCGAAGATGAATTCGTTGGTCAGCGTGGGGTTGATGATGGTGGTCACGTTGGCAACCAGAGACCAACCGGGCGCGCCGAATGACATGGGGCCGAAGGGGATGTTGTAGTTAGCGTTCCACTGGCCGTAGGCCATGCTGGTCTCATCCTTATTGCGAAGGAAGCGGGCATAGGCCTTCCACTTGTCGTTGATGATGTAGTCACCGCGATAGATTTCTTCGCGCCGTGGGTACGCATTCGACTTCTGAGACTGGTAGTTGTACGAGTTGCTGACACCCAGAGCGTTGGGTAGCGGATAGAAGTTGAGGATCTTCACGCCGTCGGCACTGAGCCGGCTCACGGGGATCTGGTTGTTGGGGAACTGGTTCTTGCCGTTGGCGGGATCCAGGATTCTCAGCGCAGAGCCGCCGCCGTCCTTGGATTGGGAGAAGTCACCCGTGCGCTCCAAAGCCGTGGGAACGGTCACGTTCCGGATGTCGTTGGGCACAAGCTGATTTTGCCATTCGGTGCCGATGAAGAAGAACAGCTTCTCTTTGTCCTTGTTGAACTTGCCGGGGATGTACACCGGACCGCCGATATTGAAGCCGGCGTAGTTGTAGCGATAGAAAGGACGCGCCCGCTTATCGATGTTGTTGCGCCAGGTGTTGGCGTTGAGACCTTCATGGCGGTGGAAGAAGTAGCCAGTGCCATGGAAGTCCTTGGAGCCGGACTTGGTGACAACCTGGATCTGGGCGCCGGAAGCCCGGCCCAGCTCGGCTGGTTGCGAGTTGGTGGTGACCTTCATGTCGGCGATCATGTCCATGTTCGTGCTGGCTAGGGTACCGCCATTGGAACCGGTGTCGATGTTGGTGACGCCATCGAGGGTAAAGTTGTTCTGGTTGTTGCGGTTCCCGTTGGCGGCGATGGCGCCCACGCCACTACCGGTGTAAACGACGCCGGGAATGGTCTTCACGAGATCGAACAGGTTGCGGCTGGTCAATGCGAGGTTGACCACCTGGCTGTTCGTCAGAACGCCGGAGCGCTCCGCACTGGCTGCCTGGATCTGCGCGGCTTCGGACGTGACCGTAACCGTCTCCGTCGTTCCACCGATTGAGAGAGTGATGTCGCCGAGGCTGAGACGATCGCTGGCGAAGAGCTTAACGTCTTTCTGTTCGTATTTCTTGAAGCCGGCGGCTTCAATGGTGACGTTATAGGTTCCGGGCTGGACGTTTGCAGCTACAAACGCACCTTCCGAACTCGTCTGAACTTCGCGGCTGGACCCTTGCGATACGTTGGTGATGGTTACCTTGGCTCCCACAACTGCGCCCTGAGAAGCGTCTTTTACGGAGCCGAAGATGGTACCGGAGATTTGTTGTGCCCACACCGTACTGGTGCAGGCGAAGAGAATGAAGATCGTCGAAAGGACGATGCGAGCCTTCCTTGCGGATAGCTGCATGGCTGAGAGACCCCCTGTCTAGCGGACTAGGCTGCCCGGCTCGTTCCGACGTGGGAACGATTTGGGCTGGGACAATATTATTGCAAGCGCTGTCAAGGGTCAAGCCATCAATTGACCTTCTTGACTACAAACTTGCGTTTTTGTCACAGATGATTGATTCTGAGTGGCTTTGATGCCGAATGACCGCTACTTGGCCTGCTTCTCGGGGATGACCCACAGATAGACAGTGCGTCCGTCCACATGGATTTCTTCCTTGGGCGGCCAGTCCGGCATCGAGAAGCTGTGGGAAACGACACGAGTGCCGGGCTTCAACTCAGCCAGCAGGCGTGGTTTGAGCTTCTCGTTCACGCCGGGCAGCAGGTACAACGTCACGACGGTGGCTTCTTTGATGTCGGCTTCAAATAGGTTCTTCTCGACAAAACGCACCCGCTTCGCAACGCCGGCCTTGGCTGCGTTGGAGTTGGCCTCCTTGATCCGCTCTGGGTTCAGATCGTAGCCGATGCCGCTGGCGCCGTAATCGAGGGCGGCTGTCACGACGATGCGCCCATCGCCGCAGCCGAGATCGATGACTGTATCGCCTTTGGTGACGGCGGCCAACTTGAGCATGGCCTTCACGACGGCATCGGGTGAGGGGACGTAGGGGACGTCGAGGTTTTCGGGGTACTCAAATTCCTGCGCGCAGAGTGGCGTGGCGCTCAAGAGCAGGACGGGGAGAATCCAGCGAGCCAGCATGGGGCAGCCTCCTGTTGTCAGGCTGCCGTTCTGCGATGCTTCACCAGCCGAGGCAGGAGGATCAGCCCACCCCCGAAGAATATCAGCGAGGCGAATAAAGTCAATGACCTTCCCAACTGGAAGTCTTCGAGCATCAGTTTGAGGCCGGCGAGGGCCATGAGGGGATAGGCGAGCCAGAGGAGTTCCCGGCGGCTCCAACGGCTGCCTGCCCAGCCGGCGGTGATGGCCAAGGCGGTGAGCATGGCGGTGCGGAGGGGCGCGGCGTCCATCCACCCCGCAGCCAGGCCCAGGAGACCCCAGCAGACCAACGATGCGGCCACGACGGCGTCCAGGGCCTTGCCCTGCCTCACCACGATGATGGCGTAGCAGATGGCTGCGCCGGCCAGCGCGAGGAGGTAGGCGGCGGAGAGCGCGGAGAGCGGGTCCCCATTGGTGCGGATGATGCGCTCGGTGGCGAGTTGGAGCATGCGGGATGCGGCCACCGCCAGGAACAGATAGACGCAGGCGTGGACGCGCAGTGTATTGCGATTGCGCAACAGGCCGGCGAGCAGCATGGCGACGGCCAACGCGGACCAGGCGCCGGCCAGGGCGCCGCCCTTGAGAAGAACGTCGAAGCCGGCCACCACCAGGAGCACGGCGAAGGTGGAGTAGGTATAGAAGTTGCGGCTGCGGCCATCCTGATGATCGAGCGAGGCGAAGGACACCAGATAGCAGGCAGCACCGCCCAACAGGCAGAACAGGCCGACACTGACGGCCCCGGCCTGGCCGGCGCGGGTGACCTGCAAGGCGCCGCCGATGGAGATGACAAAGGCCATGGCGGCCTGGCCGATCTCAAACCCGGTGATGTTGAGGTGGCGGAAGAGGGTGCGATCGATGGTGCTGCTGAGGTAGATGGTGAGCAGGGCGATCTGGAGGCCGAGGACCACGCCCATGGCTGGCGCGGCCACGACCTGGGCGGCATCCGGAGGGCGCATGGCCAGCAAGGTGACCATCAGGATGGCGATATCGGCGACGATGGCCACGATCCAGCGCAGGCCCAGCCAGTGGTCTCGGCAGGCGGAGAACTCGGTGGCGGCGGCGATGACGAGGATGGTGAGCGCCCAGACCGTGACATCGTGGGTTTCGCGGAAGAGCGCGGTAGCAGTGAGCAGGCCGGCCAGAGTGGCGATCCAGGCGATGGCGGTGAGGTTGCGCCGCCAGCCGATGGCGAGGCCGAATACGGTGAAGCAGACGGCGACGGCGGAGGAGATCTGGCCGGAGAGGAGATGGAACTTCACGGTCATCTCCCACAACATGGGCGCCATGATGAGGGCGGCAGTGAGTCCGTGGATGATGCTGAACATGGGGCGCTCGGTGGCGCGGTGGGCAGCCAGGAAGAGCCACCATGCGGCATAGATGATGCCCACGCCGGCACCGAGCGTGCCGGGCAGGTAGCCGGCCTCGGTGACGGCGCGCAGGAGATAAGCGCCGGCTATGCCGAGGAGCCCCCAGCCGAAGAGGGGCACCAGGCTATCGGCCCACGCCAGGCCGGCCTCGCCTACGTCGGCGGGCAGGGCGAGGGAAGGGAGATCGGGCAGCGGCTCGGAGGCCGAATCCGGCTCCGGGTGTCCCTCCAGTTGGGCCACCCTGCGTTTCAGATCGGCAACGGCCTGGGTTAGCTCGTCCAGGCGGGCGAGCGTCAGATCTTGAGACGCCTCCATGTGGGCCTCCTAGAGAAACTTCGGAAGGTAAGGTTTGGAGTCCACTCCCTGACGGTCGTGGCTCGGTTCCGAGTTGTGGCTCGGCTCCGAGTCGTGGCTCGGCTCCGAGTCGTGGCTCGGTTCCGGGTCGCGGTTCGGTTCCGAGTCGTAGTTCGGTTCCGAGTTGTGGCTCGGTTCCGAGTCGTAGTTCGGTTCCGAGTCGTGGCTCGGCTCCGAGCCGCGCGCGTAAGCAAGCGGTGGTCGACGGCCATGTTGAAAGCACTCTAGTGCCCTCGCGCGGTCTCCGCTCCAGCAGCCGTCCATGGGGGCAGTAAGCGAACCAGCACCCACAGAATGAAGAAAGGTAGAATCATCAGGACAATGGCGGGCAGCAAGCCCTCTCTGGTAGCAAACTCCAATTTGTAAGTCGTATAGCCGAGGAAGCTCTTGGAGAAGAGCTGCCCGCCGATGACGACATTCCAGCGCATGGCAAAGATCCCAATCAGCGTCATGACGCCGGCGACGGAGTACATGACGCGGCGGCGCGCTGCGGTGATGCGAAGCACCTGGGCGGCTCCTAGCAGCGCCAGTGGCAGCAGGGTGCCGAGAACAATCTGAATGATCACCTGGGACGTCCACAGGCGCGAGTGCACCATGAAATCCAGGCTCTTGAAGGACTCGTCGGCCTCGTAGATGCGGTGGATGAGATCCAGCATCTCCAAGGAGAAGTCGATGACGAAGGTGTAGAAGAGATACTGGGCAATGGTATCCAGGCAGCGCATGTCGATTGGCTGCTTGCGCGCTTTCATCCCCGCCATGTACATCAGCATGACGAGCGCAATGCCGGAGACCATGGCCGAGAAGAGAAAGACGATGGGCATGAGCGGGGTGGACCACCATGGATTCGCCTTGACGGAGCCGAAGATGAAGCCGACGTATCCGTGCAGGAGGAAGGCCGAAGGGATACCGATGACGGTGATGATCCAGCCGGTTTTGTCGTCCAGCTTGAGCGAGCGCTCGCTGATGTTGTCGGAACCGAGCGTCATGGCCTTGTAGACCCAGCGCATGATGCCGGTACTGGAGCGGGAGAGCAGCACGATGTCCTTGCGATAGTCCAACCAGATCTCCATCACCAGCACGGCCATGAGGTACCAGAGGTAGACGAAGCCGAACATCGCCATGGCGGAGGAGCGGTGGGGCGTGGTGAACATCTCAAACGACCGTTCCGGGTGGCCGAGGTGCATTTGCAGGGGCAGCGGCGCCACCAGCATGAAGGCGAGAGCGGTGAGCAGGGCCAGGCGGTAGGTAGGCTTGACGGCGGCGACGTTGAAGACGCGCTCGAGCGACGCCAGGATGAAGGCGCCGGCGACGAGGCCAGTGATGAACGGGTAAAGGACGATCAGGATGCTCCACTGGAGCTCGACCTCATCCGGGTACATGAACCCCTGAACGCCATGTAGAATCGGATCCATTGTGGGCCTCTTCCTCCTATCGAACTGACCGGTCGAGCGACTTGTAGTAGACCTTGGCGCCGGTGGCCATGTGGGGCTTCAGCACCTGCACGCTGTTGTTCCGGAGGAACTCGTGGACGGGATCCTTCGGGTTTTTCAGATCGGCGAGGGTGCGCGCGCCGGTGGGGCAGTTTTCGGCGCAGGCCGTGGTTTCGCCCTGGCTGATGCGGTGGTAGCAGAGAGTGCACTTATCGACGGTCTGCTTCTCCGGATCGATATAGCGGCAGCCGTACGGACAGGCCTGCACACAGTAGCGGCAGCCGAGGCAGTAGTCTTTATCCACAAGCACCAGGCCGTCCGGCGACTCAAAGGTGGCGCCGACGGGACAGACCTGCACGCAGGGCGAGTGCTCGCAGTGGTTGCAGAGCTTGGGCACAAAGAAACTCTTCGTGCCGGGCTTGGCGGGTTTGTCCTTGAAGCCATCGAAGGCGCCGTTGGGTGAATCGACATCGGGGTGCTCCTCCGGCCAGCCGGCGACGGAGTAGCGCTCCACCCAGGTGCGGAAGAAGCCGTGCGGCACATCGTTCTCCGTGGCGCAGGCGCGCACGCAGTTGCCGCAGCCGATGCACTCATCGATATCGATGGTCATGGCCCAGTAGTGATCCGCCATCAGGTATTTCGACTGGGGCTGGGTCTCGGCGCCGCCGGTGCGATCCATGAAGGCTGCGGCGGCTGGAGTGAGCACCAGGAAGAATCTACGTGTCATGTCCATGGGGTCTCCTCCTACTTCGTGGGCTTGGGACGGTGGGGCAGGTGGCAGGTTTTGCACTCCTCGCCGCCGGAGTGCTCGGCGGAGACGACCTGCGGGAAGGCTTTGGGCTTGGCCGAGTTGGTCTCGTGACAGACGGGACACAACTGGCTGGACTTGGGGAGCACCGGCTTGATGGTGCTGGAATCCTCGGCGTGCTTAGCCTGAGGGCCATGACAGGATTCACAGCCCACCGTGGCGTGTTTGCCGGCTTGCAGAACCTTCAACTGATCGTCGTGACACGCCTCGCAGGTGGAGCGCCCGGCATAGGTCATGGGTCTGGCTCGTACGGCGTCCAGCGCCGCGGGCCTGAAGTGGCCGTACTTGCCAAATCCGGCGGGCATCACCTGTTGGCGGACCAACAGGAAGAGGACGATGCCGAATGCGAACAGACCGGCCAACCGAAGCAGATGAGCTGCATCTTTCATGGATGCCTCCCGACGGTTAGCAGACGTGAGCAATCGCGTGGCCAGTCGGCTTTATCTGGCAAAAGGGCCTGAAAGGCTGCTTGTGAGTAGAGAATGTGTGGGATTTCACCCAGCCCGCACACCCATGTGGGTCATTCGAGGGTGGTGACCCGGGTCAGAGTGTGGAGAATATCCGCACATCCATGGGGATGCCTTTGCGTGGGTCGCGCGTCAGGCGGATGGCGTCCGAGGGGCAGTTGACGCCGCAGACGCCGCAGCCGAGGCAGCGCGCCCATTCGAGCACCACTTCATTGTGCAGGGTGAGCGCATCGAACGGGCAGGATTCCACGCAGTTGCCGCATTGCGAGCAGAGGGACGGATCGAGTTCGGCCACATAGCCGGAGGAGGCGAGGATGGCGACGCCGTGTTTTCGCATGGTTTCGATGCCGCCGCAGCAGCACTGGCAGCAGTTGCAGATGCAATAGAAGCGGTGCATCATGGCGTCTTTGAACCAGGCGGAGTGGACGTGGCCGCGCTGGTGCGCTTCGTGCAACAGATCGAGCGCTTCCTGCTGGGTGAGGCGGCGGCTGTCCTTGGGATTGTGGGCCAGCACGAAATCCACCATGGGCTGGCCGATCACCATGCAGACCTGGGTGGGCTGGCAGGGGCTGGGGCGGGCGTGGCGGCAAGGACACTCGTAGGCGAGCACATCGGGCGGACCGTTGAGAACAAGGTTGCGGGCGACGGGATAGGGGATGATCTGCTCCAGATCGCGCAGGGGGATTTCACGGTTCAGCGTGATGATGGCGCGGGCGTGATCGTGGGTGAGCACCTTGCCGTGATAGTGCGCCGCGAGGTTCTCGACGCCCTCGTGGGTAACTTTGTTCTTGGGTGTGAGGAGGAGCTTGACGTAGGGCTTGGGGAAGCGGGCATAGACGTAGCCGTGCATCGCTTCCAGCAGCGTGTGCGACTGTTCGAACAGCCTCTGCGTGGACTCGTGCCAGAGGCCGCAGCGAGTCATCAATTCAAGTAGCCGGCTCGTCATCTGCCGCCGTCATCATATGTCTGGCGGCGCGCGGTTGTAAACAGATTGTGCGGTCTGATACTGTCCCGACATGGAACGCCGTCAATTCATCACCGTCTCCACCCTTGGCGCGGCTGCCGCCCTGGCCGCCGACGGGCCGAAACTTGGAACGTGGAAAACGCTGGGGACTCTGCGGGAAGAGGATGGCGCGGCGCCCATGGAGGGAGCGCGCTGGTTTGTGGCTGAGGCGTCGGGCGACGGCATGGCCTACGAGTTTCCGGCAGGCACGCTGGCGAAGGCGAAGCAGTTGACGGCGGACTTGCTGTTGGACGGAGCGCAGATGGCTGTGTTCCGGATCACGTTGAAGGAGGGTGCGAATGGGCGCGAGTTCCGGCTGAGCTTTGCGGCGCTGAACCAGTGTTCGGCGCGAGTGCGGCTGGACCTGGCACTGGTGGATCAGAACAAATGGATGGCGGACCGCGAGGGCGCGTTTCTGAAGCCGCTGGTTTCGGGCGAGCGCGTGGAACTGGACAAGGTGGATCGCATGAGCTTCACGGTGTGGCGCAAAAGCGCCAAGCCCGTGCGGTGGTGCATGACCGAGTTGCGCACGTCGACGACGGCCGTGCCGAAGCTCACCGAGCCGGTGCTGCCAAAAGGGCCGCTAGTGGATGAACTGGGCCAGAGCCGTTTGCATGAGTGGCCGGCCAAGACGCGCTCCGTGGCGGAGCTCAAGGCGCGGATCAGCGGGCAGGATGCGACGGCAGGCCAGACAACATGGCCGGACAATTTCTCGCGCTGGGGCGGGTGGAAGGCGAAGAAGCTGGGGGAGGCGAGCGGGTTTTTCCGCACAGCGAAGGCGGACGGGCGGTGGTGGCTGGTGGATCCGGATGGCTACGCGTTCTGGAGCGCGGGCGTTGACTGTGTCCGCGTGGACGGCGACGCACGGATCGACGGGATCGAATCCGCGCTGGCATGGATGCCTGACGCCCGAGAATACCCCGGCGCGGTCCGCCGCACCGATAGCGATGGCTCCCGCGGCAGGTACGCCAACTTCCTGGCGGCGAACATGATGCGCTCGGTGGGCCGCGACGGGTGGCGGGACAAATGGGCGCGGATTGCTCTCTCGGAGATGAAGAAGCTGCGGTTTAATACCGTGGGCAACTGGAGCGAATGGGAGTTTGCGGCCAAGGCGCAGTTTCCGTATGTGCGGCCGATGAGCTTTCACGGCGCGCGCTGTGGCGTGATCTACCGCGACTTTCCCGATGTGTTTCACGCTGGATTTGAGATGGATGCGACCGAGTATGCCGCGCAGCTCAAGACGACCGCGGCTGATCCTGCGTTCATTGGCTACTTCCTGATGAACGAACCGACATGGGGCTTCTCGTCGGAGTTGCCGGCGGCAGGGATGCTCTACACGACGGACGCGTGCGCCACGCGGGATGAGCTGGCGAAGTTCCTGCGGGGCAAGTACGAGGGAGACGCGGCGCTGGAGAAGGCATGGGCGATGGCGGCGACACTGGACCGGGTGGCGCGCGGCCGGTGGAAGGGAGCGTTGACCAAGCCGGCGCTGGCCGATCTGCGTGAGTTCAGCGTGCGCATGGTGGAGCGGTATTTCGTGACACTCTCGAAGGCCTGCAAGGCGGCCGACCCGAAGCATCTCAACCTGGGTATGCGCTGGGCGGGCGTGCCGCCGGAGTGGGCGGTGCAGGGCATGAAGTCATTCGACGTATACAGCCTGAACTGTTACCAGGAGAAGATGCCACTGGCCGACGCGGCGCGGATCGACGAGTTGTTGAAGATGCCGGTGATGGTGGGCGAATGGCACTTCGGAGCGCTGGACGTGGGGCTGCCGTCTCCAGGATTGGGTCATTTGAAGAACCAGGCCGACCGCGCACGCGCGTATCGTGTGTATCTGGAAGATGCGGCGGCGGACCCGCACTGCGTGGGGGTCCACTGGTTCACGCTGTACGATCAGAGCGCGCTAGGACGTTTTGATGGCGAGAACTACAACATCGGATTTCTGGACATCTGCAACCGTCCGTATGAAGAGATGGGGCGCGCCGCGATAGCCAGCCACGAGCGTATGTACGCCGTGGCGCAAGGTGCGGAGAAGGCGTTTGCGGACGCGCCCGAGTATCTGCCGAAGCTGTTTCTGTAGCTGCCGGCGTCACGCGCCGATCATGATGCGCAGCGATTCCACGACGCTATGGAGTTGCGCCGCTTGAGCGGACAGCTCCTCGCCGGCGGAGGCGCCCTCTTCGGCTGCTGAGGCATTACCTTGCGTGATCCGCTGGATGTCGTGGACGGTTCGCGAGATCTGCTCCATCCCCGTGGCCTGTTGTACGCTGCCCTCCATCACCGAGGCAGCGAGGGTCTGCACGCTTTCGGCGGCGGCGGACATGCTTGTCACCGAGACCGCCAACACGTCCAGTTTCTCCTTGCCTTGTCCAGCGCTGGCGATTGAGTCGTCCACCATTTCGGATGTGTCCTTCGCCGCCTGGGCGCAGCGTTGAGCCAGATTGCGCACCTCATCGGCAACCACGGCGAAACCGAGCCCCGCTTCGCCCGCCCGCGCCGCTTCGACAGAGGCATTCAGAGCCAGGATGTTGGTCTGGAAGGCAATCTGGTCAATCACCTTCAGAATCGCCGAGATGCGCGAAGATGCAAGGTTGATGCGGCCCATGGACTCCACGGCCTCTTCCATCACTTTCGTCACATCGCGAAGGGAGTGTCGCACCTGGTTGGTGGCCTCCGCGGCCTGGCGCGCGCTGGCCGCGTTCTCCCGTGACGTGGCGCTCACCTGCTCGCTCGCCGAGGAAGTCTCTTCCAGCGAGGCAGCCTGCTGGCTGGCACTGGTGGCCTGTCCTTGGCTGGTCTCTGAAATCTGCCGCGACGCCGAGGCTACCTGATCGGCCCCGGTGGCTAGTTCGGCCGCGATCCCGCGCAGTTTGCCTGTCGCCTGCCGAACCACCAGCAATCCGATTCCGCCTATGAGGAGAGTCAGGATGGATAACCCAATTGCGACAGCGCGGTTTTGGGCGATGCTGGCATCGGCGTCGGTAGCCGATTCTGCCAGAAACCTCCTCTGCGATTGCAGAAACTCCGCGGCCACTTGATCGGCGTCGGTGGTTACCGGCAGGATCTCCGTGCCAACGAAGGCAACCAGTTCTTTGGGTTCCTTGTTGGCCCATACCATCGCGAGAAAGCGCTGGTGCAGCCCGCTCCACGTCTTCAAAACGCCTTCGGCACGATCCAACATGCGGGCGCCAGCCTCGGTAGTCAGCAAGGGCCGCGCCTTGTCCCGACTGCTGTGCGCTTCCTGGACGGCCTTCTGATAATCGGATTCGTACTTAAGAACGGTCTGCCGGTCAAACGCAGCGACACGGCTGATGATGCCGCGCTCCAGTGAAATCATGTCGCCCGTCGAACTCCGGTAGTCCCCAGCCAGCAGGATCTTCTCGCCCGTCCTGCGAGTTGCAGTCTGCAGCTCCTCGCCCAACGAACCAACTGACCGCAGCGAGGCGACGCTGAGTGTAAGCCCGGCCAGCAACATGGCCCCAAACAGCAGGATCAGTTTTCGACCCAGCGGCATGTAGTTCATCATTTCCGTACCTCTCAGATAGGGCGAATTCAGACATACGTGTCTGAAGCCAAGGTACTCATCGGCTGGCGCACCGGGATCTTTGGAAGGGTTTTTGAACTGGCTGGGAGCGGAGGGCAGGAGGGGGCACGGCGGGCATCCGGCGCACTCCGCGGAGTGCGCCGGGTCGAGGGCCGGCTACTTCTTTTTGGTCAGAGCTTTCTTGGCGGCCTTCACATCGTCGTCGCCCACCTGGATGAGCGCGCCGTAGCGGCCTTCTCCGGCACAAATCGCCTGCGCGGCGTGAGTAGAGATGCCAGCGGCGGCAAGTTTGCCGAGGGCCTCGGCCACGGCGCCAGGACGATCTTCCCCGCCGATGAGGAACGCGGTGCGTTTCGGAGCGACTTCAAGACCCAGCTTCTTGGCAGCCTTGGCGAACACCTTGGCGTCGGCCGGCGCGATGTCAAGCTGCGCCTTCTTGCCCTTGACGGGATAGCCCCAGAACCCGATCATATTCACACCCGCTTCGTTGAGCGAAGCAAGGACCTTGGCGCCTTCGCCGATCTTGTTTGGAACAACGACGGCGAAGTAGGCGAGAGCAGTCACAGTATCAGCCATACGAATTCTCCTTTGAACTCAGTGACCCAATTATACCGCCAATCAGGCGATTTCCTCGGGATCGCTGTCGTCGACCGGCGCGGGGCTGAGGTCGCGATAAGCGAGATTCAAGAGCGGCGGGGCCAGAATTGTGGTGGCGACGGACATAAAGACCGCGACGGCGTAGGCGTCCTGGGAGATGCTGCCCTTGCTCAGGCCCACCTGGGCGATCACCATGCCAACCTCACCGCGGGGCACCATTCCGAGGCCGATGCGGGCTGCGTCCTTGAAGCCCAGATTCCAGGCGCCCAGGCCGCAGCCGATGCCCTTCGACAGGACGGCGGCGATCAGAATCGCGATGGCCAGCGCCACGGTCGAAGCGCTCTTGAAGACGCTGAGATCCATCTGTAACCCAATCGACGCCAGAAAGAAGGGGACCATCAATTCGCCGGACCCATGCACCAGCGTGTGCAGCCGCGGCGATGCAGACTCCGCCAGGGCCATGCCGGCCAGGAACGCTCCCACAATGGCCGCGACGCCGGAATACGACGCCAGCAGGGCCATGACAAAGAGGAAGCTGACGGCTACGGCAAACTCGGCCTCCTGGACCTTGAACTGAGTGAGGATCCTGGGCAGAACGATATTGACGGTCTTTGTACCGTACCGCACCACAGCCATCACGAAGCCGATAGAGACGAGAGCCGTGGTGAGGATGCCCAGGAAATCGATGCCGCGGCCTTCTCCCATGGAGGAGACGACGGCCAGCACCAGAAGACCCAGCACGTCGTCGATGACGGCGGCCGCCAGGATGATCTTAGCGGTGTGATGGCTGAGAAGACCCTTGGCCGAGAGTACCTGGGCCGTGATGCCGACGCTGGTGGCCACCATGGCAGCCCCCATGAAGATGGCCTCCAACTGCCCGTGCCTGGCCGCGACGAGAATCACCCAGCCAAAGAGAAATGGCAGGATGACGCCCACGATGGCGACGATGAGGGCCGTCTTGCCAACCTTGAGCAATTCGCTCGCCTTCACCTCCAGACCCACCTGAAACAACAGGAACATCGCGCCAAGCTCGGCCAGGGCGTGGAGCAGATCGTTATAGGCGATCCAGTTGAGCACCGACGGCCCAAGGAGGATCCCGGCCAGCAGTCCGCCGACGATGCCGGGCATCCGGAGACGCTCGCTGACCTCCGCCAGAAGCTTCGCCGTGCCGAACACGAGCAGCATCTGCAAGGGTAGATTTACACCTTCAGCAGAGGCGGCCAGAAAGGCGAGGGGTGGCGTCATGGCTGTCTCACTAGAGTAGCGCTTTGTTTGCCATGAGTTAGCCCAATAAAAGATTTTACTGGCCTTCAAAAGATTTATCTGTTAGTCAGGGCGTCACGCACCGTGTAGGATGGGAAGCCAAACCCAAGTCGGTTTTCCCCACCCCAGTCTGGTGCCCAAAGTCCGGCAATTCCCTTCCCGTCAGGGTAGTCCTAGAGGAGATCGAATGAAGGTGATGAAAACTTTCCGACCAGCGGCGCTGTCCCTCCTGCTATTGCAGGGTCTGGCGTACGCGCAGGCGCCGGCGGACCTTACCAAGAAAGTGGCCGATCTGGAAGCGGCTGTGAAGTCCGCTCAGACGTCCGGAGACAACGCATGGATGCTGGCCAGTTGTGCGCTGGTGCTGCTGATGACCGGCCCTGGGCTGGCGCTATTCTACGGCGGCCTGGTGCGGCGCAAGAATGTCCTGAGCACGATGATGCACAGCTTCATTCTGATGGCGCTGGCGACTGTCATCTGGGCGGTTTACGGTTACAGCATGGCCTTTGGCGAAGGCAATTCGTTATTTGGCGGGACACAGTATCTGTTTCTGAAAGGTGTTGGCATTGAACCCAACGCCGACTATGCAGCCACGATTCCTCACTTGACCTTCATGGTGTTTCAGTTGATGTTCGCCATCATCACTCCAGCGCTGATTTCGGGCGCGTATGCCGAGCGAATCAAGTTCAGCGCGATGGTGGTGTACACGACGCTGTGGATGACGATTGTCTACTTCCCGATGGCGCACATGGTGTGGGGCAAGGGCGGGTTGCTCAACGCGTTTCTGGGCGGCAAGATCCCCTCCTTCGATTTCGCCGGCGGCACGGTGGTGCATATCACGTCCGGCGTCTCGGCGCTGGTCGCGGCCATCTATCTGAAGCCGCGACTGGGCTATCAGCAGGAACCAATGCGGCCACACAGCCTGGTGCTGAGCGTGATTGGGGCGGGGCTGCTGTGGTTTGGATGGTTTGGTTTCAATGCCGGATCGGCATTGAGCGCCGGTGGGCTGGCAACCTCGGCGTTTGTCGCGACCCACTTCGGAGCGGCGGCGGCCATGATTGGCTGGCTGCTGGCGGAGTGGATGAAGAACGGCAAGCCCTCGGTGTTGGGCGCCATCTCGGGCTGCGTAGCCGGGTTGGTCGCCATCACACCGGCATCAGGTTTCGTCACGCCGATGTCCGCGCTGCTGATTGGATTCGCAGCGGGCATATTCTGTTTCGTGATGGTCACTATCGTCAAGATGAAGCTTGGATACGACGACTCGCTGGACGCCTTTGGCGTGCATGGCGCGGGCGGCACTCTGGGCGCGATTTTGACGGGCGTGTTTGCCACTAACCTGGTCAACAACGCACTCAAAGATCCGTCGGGCAATCCACTGCCGCTGGGGCTGGTGGATGGCAATCCGGGTCAGATTCTCAACCAGGCGATCGGCGCCGGAATCGCCATCGCGCTGGGTGCGGTTGGCAGTTTTGTCTGTTTGAAGGTCGCCGACCTGATCTGTGGCCTGCGGGCCAGTGAGGATCAGGAGGTCGAGGGCCTCGACCTCGCCATGCACGGCGAAGAAGGCTACAATCTGGAGTCCTGAGCGAGGTAAACATGAAGAAAATCGAAGCGATCATTCAGCCGTTCAAGCTTGAAGAAGTCAAAGAGGCGATGAAGGGCATCGGCATTGACGGGATGACGATCATAGAGGTTCGCGGTCATGGCCGCCAGAAGGGGCACAAGGAGGTCTACCGCGGTCAGGAGTACGAAGTGGACCTGCTGCCGAAGGTCAAGGTGGAGATGGTCATCGCCGACGCTAGAGTCGACGAAGTGGTCTCGACCTTGGCGAAGGCCGCCCGCAGCGGAAAGATCGGCGACGGCAAGATCTTCATCCTGGCTGTAGAAGACGCCATACGGATTCGCAATGACGACCGCGGCGAAGCAGCGCTCTAAAGAGGAGCTGGAGCTCTTACAACAACGATTTCTTCAGGACGGCGACCCGCAACCCGTCCTGAAGAGCCGCACGGCGCTGGTGGACTCACTGGTGCTGGAGGCGTTCTCGCTCGCGTTGGCGCCCGTGATCCCGGATGGGATCACCTTGCTGGCTGTTGGCGGCTACGGGCGCCGCGAACTTTTTCCATACTCTGACGTGGACCTGCTGCTCCTGGTCCGGCGTCCGTTCGACACGCTCACGTCCCGCAACGCGCTGAGCGAGTTCTTGAAGCTATTGTGGGATTCCGGCCTGCGGGCGTCGCATTCGGTGCGCACCGTGGAGGAGTGCTGCTCAATTCACGAGGGCAATTTCGAGCTGACGGTGTCGCTGTTGGACGAGCGATTCCTGGCAGGCGACCGCTTGCTCTACCAGGCGATGCGGGAACGATTCGCCAAGTTCCTGACAACGGAGCGGCGGGATCTGACGCGGCGGATGTGCCGCATGGCACGGGCGCGTCACGCGCGTTTTCACAACACGATCTACCGGCTGGAGCCGGACATCAAAGAGACGCCGGGTGGAATGCGAGACCTGCAGACCGTACACTGGCTGCGCCTGCTGCGCGACGCCTCGGCGGCCGTCGATCCGGAAGACGAAGATCCGCGGCACGCCACCTTCATGGCCTCCGTACGCTGTTTCCTGCACTTCCGCGCGGGACGCGATAACAACCTGCTGAATTTTGAGGCTCAGGATGAGCTGACGGCCGCCGCGTTTTCGCCATGGAGCGATCCGGCAGAGTGGATGCGCTCCTACTACCGCCACGCTTCGCACGTGTTGCGCAAGGCGCTTTTCGACCTGGAGACGGGCGAGGCGCAGGACCGCAGCATGATAGCGAATTTCCGTGACTGGCGCTCGCGGCTCTCCAATGCCGATTTCACCGTTTCCCGGGACCTTGTCTTCCTGCGCAAGCCGCAGGAGCTGGAGAGCGATCCGGAACTCGCCCTGCGTCTGTTCCGCTTCGTTGCCCGGCACGGCATTCCGCTGGCGCGCCAGACCGAGCAGCGCCTGATTGCGCACCTGCTGACGTGGTCGCACCACTTTGGAAAACATCCGCCGCAGGCCGATTTCTGGTGCGAGTTTCTGAACCAGGCGCACACGCCCGAAGCCTTGCGGGCGATGCGCTCCACCGGTTTTTTGGCGGTGATCCTGCCGGAGTGGGAACGGATCGATCACCTGGTGGTGCGGGACTTCTACCATCAGTACACGGTGGACGAGCACACGCTGGTAACCATTGACGTGCTGGCAACGCTGCCGGATTCCAAGGAGCCGGCGGCGGTGCGGCTGGCGGAGTTGATGGAGGAATCCAGCGATCAGTTATGGCTGCTGCGGCTGGCGCTGCTGCTGCACGATACGGGGAAGGGCTCGGGCCGGGATCACAGCACGGAGGCGGTGCGGCTGGCGACCCGTTTTCTGGAGCGCATCGGGGCGTCTGAGCTGGATCGGGACCAGGTGCTGTTCCTGATTGAAAAGCATCTGGTGCTTTCGTCGGCCATGCAGTCGCGCGATCTGGCGGATCCGGCGACGGCGCACTGGTTATCAGAAATGGTGAAGACGGCGGAGCGCCTGCGGCTGCTAACTCTGCTCACTTACGCGGACATCAGCGCGGTGAATTCCACAGCGATGACACCGTGGCGCATGGAGCAGATATGGCGGCTCTACCGCGTGGTCTACCGCCAGCTTTCTGGCGAGCTGACGATGGAGCGGAGCGAGGATCCGCGAGCCGCGTATGGGGACGTGCCGCCGCTGCTGGCGGAGTTCCTGGAGGGGCTGCCCGGCCGCTATCTCTGGACCCATACGCTGGAGCAGGCCAAGGTACACGCGTCGCTGTTCGATCACGCCCGCGGCGGCGGGGCGGCGCTCTCGGTGGAACGGCACGATGGCGCGTGGCACCTCTCCGTGATCGCATCGGATCGCCCGTTTCTCTTTGCGTCGATAGCGGGAGCATTGTCATCTTTCGGCCTGGACATCCTGAAGGCCGAGGCGTTTTCCAATGCCCACGGCTATATCGCCGATACGTTCGTGTTCCAGGATCCGCACCGTTCGCTGGATTTGAATCCGCCGGAGGTGGAGAGGCTGCGCTCGGTGCTAAAGAAAGTAGCCACGGGCCAGTTGAGAGTGGAGGAACTGCTGAGGCATCGCCCGGTGAAAGCTCCGCCGAGCCGGTTGGGGGCGATCCAGGCGAGCGTTGGTCTCGACAATGAGGCATCGGAGACGGCGAGCATCTTTGAGGTGGTGACACAGGACCGGCCGGGCTTGCTGTATCATCTGGCCTCGGCGATCTCGCGGGCCAACTGCAACATTGAAGTTGTCCTGGTGGATACAGAGGCGCACAAGGCAATCGACGTCTTCCATGTCACCAGCGGCGCGGTGAAACTGGCGGAACCCGAGGCATCAGCGTTGCGCGCGGCGTTGTTGGCGGCGTGCCAATTAGGCGCCGAAACCCCTTGACACCCTAAATTGGCTCGGCCATAGTGCGAAGCACGGAGGGTGAGTGTATGCCCGCTGTGACAGCATTGGAGCCGGTCACCCGAGAGCTTCAGCAGATTGAAGTGACGATGTTCCGCGGCCTCCGGCAGCGCCTGCCGGAGGAGCTCGCCGCAAAATTCTATGCAGTCGGCGCCCGTCTGCTTGTCCCTGGCCGCAAGCCGCTGGAGGGACCGGGCGCGATTGTGCAATTCTGGCGCTCGATGTTTAGCGCCGGGCTGATCGACGTGCGGCTGGAATCGCAGCGCGTCGACGCAGAGCACGAATTGGCGTATGGATCGGGGACCTTCCTGGCGACCTTCGAGACGCAGCCCGGCATGCTGCGGTGTGATCCCGGCACGTACCTGACGGTTTACCGCCGGCAGGCCGACGGCAACTGGCGGGCAGTGGAACAGAGCCTATCCCTGAATACGTCGATTTCTGTTCCGTAGGCGAGTGCCCGGCTGTCACACCTACCGTCCGATAGGCATTCACCACCACCAGGACCATCGAAGCGAGAACTATGAGCAGTACTGAAGCAACCAACCAGAGCCGGCGAGGCTTCTTCGTCCGGATCACGCAGGCGCTGGGCGCCCTAATCGCCGGAGGCTTGGGTGTGCCGGCCATCGTCTATTTGCTCTCTCCACCGAAGACACGCGCATCGGGCGCGTGGGTGGACGCGGCGGATCTAACGCAACTAAGGTTGCGGGCCCCGGAGGAGGTCACGTTTCGCCGCGTCCGCATGGACGGATGGAAGATCATCACGGAAAAATCCACTGCGTGGGTGGTGAAGATGAATGAAAGCGAGGTGGTGGCGTACACGCCGCAGTGCACGCATCTGGGCTGCGCTTACCACTGGGAGGAGACCAAGGGTCAATTTCTCTGCCCGTGCCACACCTCCAATTTCTCGCTCGACGGCAAGGTACTGAACGGACCGGCGCCCAGGGCTCTGGATCGCTATCAGGTCAAATTGCAGGGTACGCGCATCATGATTGGGCCGCAGCAGCAGCCGCAGAAGGGAGCCTGATCATGCGCATCCTCGATAACACCGTGGAGTGGCTGGAAGATCGCACCGGGGCTCCGTCCGCGATCCAGCATTTTCTCAACGAAGAGATTCCGGCGTCGGCGGGGTGGCATCAGGTCTTCGGTTCCATCGCCATTTTCCTGTTCATGAACCAGGCGTTCACGGGCATCATGCTGGCGCTGAACTACGCCGCTACTCCGGGTGAGGCCTACAATAGCCTGCGCTACATCATGAGCGAGTTGACAGGGGGCGCGCTGATCCGCGGCCTGCACCACTGGGGCGCATCGATGATGGTAATTGTGGCGGTGCTGCACATGGTGCAGGTGTTCCTGTGGGGCGCCTACAAGAAGCCGCGCGAGGCGACGTGGATGGTGGGCGTGGTGCTGCTGCTATTAACCCTCGCGTACGCACTGACGGGTTACCTGCTGCCGTGGGACAACCGGGCGTATTGGGGCACGGTGGTCACCACGCAGATCGCGGCCAGCGCGCCGGGCGCCGGCCCCTACGTGTTGAGGCTGATGGGCGCGGAAAACGGCGTGGGCGTGGTGACATTCGCGCGGTTTTACGCCGTGCACGTGCTGGTGTTGCCGCCGCTGTCGATGTTGCTGATTTTTCTGCATGTGTATCTGGTTAGACGTCATGGCGTGGCCCCGGCGCCGGGCGATGAATTAAAGCCGAAGCAGAAGTTTCATCCGAGGCAGGTGGCCAAGGATACGATGGCCATCTTCGCGGCTTTCGCCATTCTGTTTTCCCTGGCCGTGATCGCGCGGGCGCCGCTGGGCCGCCTGGCCGATCCGACGGACTTGAGCTACATCCCGCGGCCGGAGTGGTATTTCCTGTTCCTGTTCCAGTTGCTGAAGTACTTTGAAGGGCCGCTGGAGATTCTGGCTAGTGTGGTGCTGCCCACCATCGGCATCGGGTTGCTGTTCGCGCTGCCGTTCCTGGATCGCGCACCGGTGGTGCGGGTGTCAAAGCGCACGATGGCGTTTGTCACGGTGGTACTGGCCGGCGTGTTCTGGGGCGGATTGACGCTGGCGGCGATGCGCTCGACACCACCGGAGGCGTCGGCCGCCGATAACGCCGGGCCGAGCGAGTGGCGCGAATTGTCGCCGGAGGAGTTGGCGGGGGTCGGGTATTTCCAGGCGGAGAAGTGCGGCAGTTGCCACGCGATCGGTTTGGCGGACGAGGGTAAGCCGGGGCCGAATCTGGGTGCGGGCGGGGCGGAGCGGGATGCGGCGTGGATGATCGCGCATTTCAAGCAGCCGTCCAACATGGTGCCTGGCAGCCAGATGCCGGCGATCTCGCTGAGCGATTCGCAGTTGAACGCACTGGCGGCATTTCTGTTGAAACTGACTCCGCAGAGCGCCATGAAGTTGCAGGACGTACCCGGATTCGCGCTGCAAGGCGCGATGATCTACCAGAAGAACCGGTGTAGCATGTGCCACGCCGTGAATGGAGTGGGCCAAAAGACCGGGCCTCCGTTGAATGGATTGGGGCACCGGCGGAAGACGGAGTGGGTGATGCAGCATTTCCTGGATCCGCAGAAGCTGAGTGCGGGGAGCATGATGCCTCCGTACAAGTTCTCCGCGAGGGAAAATGAGGCCATCACCAGCTATCTGATGGCGTTGCCATAGGGCGGGCCGGCCAGGGCTCACCTCCGGGCCGCCGTCGCTAAGTTGTTGAAGATATTGACTAAATGTCCATGTGATACAATATCAGGATCTGCCCAATCCGGGTGTTTTAAGCATGGCCCAACAAGTTACTTTGGACTTCCTTGGCGATCTTCGCCGGACTCATACGTGTGGAGCGCTGCGCGCCAGCGACGAGGGAAAGCGCGTCGTCGTGATGGGGTGGGTCTACCGCCGCCGCGATCTGGGCGGGGTAATCTTCATCCATCTGCGCGACCGCGAGGGCGTGACGCAGATCGTCTTCCGCGCGGAAGGCGACGCGGACCTGCACGGGCGCGCGGAGCTGCTGCGCTCGGAGTATGTGATTGCGATAGAGGGCTTTGTCGAAGCGCGCTCAGCAGACAATTTCAACCCGAACATCCCCACGGGCGAGGTGGAGGTTGTGGCCGAGAAGCTGTGGCTGCTGAACACCAGCGAAACGCCGCCATTCCCGATGGAAGAGCATGTGGACGTCAGCGAGGAGACGCGGCTGAAGTACCGCTACGTCGACCTGCGCCGGCCGCATATGCAGCGCAATATCATGCTGCGCTCGCACATCACTCTGGCCGTACGGCAGGAGTTGTTCGGGCAGGGCTTCCTGGAGATCGAGACGCCGTTTATGACGAAGTCCACTCCAGAAGGCGCGCGCGACTTCCTGGTGCCCTCGCGTGTGCAGCCTGGCAATTTCTATGCGCTGCCGCAATCGCCGCAGATCTTCAAGCAGTTGCTGATGGTGAGCGGCTACGACAAGTACTTTCAGATTGTGCGCTGCTTCCGCGACGAGGACCTGCGCGCGGACCGGCAGTATGAGTTCACGCAGATCGATCTGGAGATGTCCTTCCCGCAGGAAGAGACCATCTTTGGCACCATTGAGCCGTTGATCGAAAAGGTCTGCAAGGTGGCCGGCTACGACGTGAAGGGACCGTTCCCGCGGATGAGCTACGCGGAGGCGATGCAGGGCTACGGAATCGACAAGCCGGACCTGCGGCTGCCGCGTTTCTGGCCGGTGGAACATCTGTTCCCAGCCGACGCCGGATTGACGGCCGCGGGACTGCCGCTGGTGGCCATTACCATTCCGAAAACAGGCGCGCTCAGCCGCAAGGAACGGGACGAGCTCAAGGATTTCGGCAAGGAGCGCGGGCTCTCGGTCTACGACGATCCGAAGCGGCTGGAGCGTGACTTCGCCGAGCCGATGACCCAGGTGCGGGCGCTCACCGGCGCCACCGAAAACGACCTGTTGCTGCTGGCCGGCTGGCGCGGCGAGCCCAAGGGGCAGCGGCCGGAAGAGACCGTGTTTCAGGCTTGCGGGCAGTTGCGGCTGTTTGCGGGGCAGAAGTACAACGACCGTCACGGCTTGCTCAACCCGAAGGATTTCCGTTTCCTCTGGGTGCTGGATTTCCCGATGTTCGAATGGGATGAAGAGGACCAGCGCTGGATGGCGGCGCATCATCCTTTCACGTCACCCAACGATGAGGACATCGACAAGCTGGAATCGAACCCGGCGCGCTGCCGGGCCCGCAGTTACGACATCGTGCTGAACGGCGTCGAGTTGGGTTCGGGGTCCATTCGTATCCACCGGCAGGACGTGCAATCGCGCATCTTCTCGGCGCTCGGCATGAGTCTGGAAGAGGCGAAATCGCGCTTCGGCTTTTTGCTGGAAGCGCTCACCTATGGCGCACCACCGCACGGCGGTATCGCGCTGGGGTTGGACCGCCTGGTGATGATCCTGGCGGGCGAGACCTCGATCCGCGAAGTGATCCCGTTCCCGAAGACGGCGAAGGGCACGGATCTGATGTGCGAAGCGCCCTCGCCCGCTAACGACAAGCAGTTGCGGGATCTTGGCATCCAGTTACGCCGTCCGGTTCAATAATCGCTCCACAATTTCGATATATTGGCTGCTATGGCCATCATCGCGGTTGCGGGTCGCAAGGGCGGGATCGGGAAGTCCACCATTGCCGGAAATCTGGCGGGGGAGTTTCACGCCAGGAAGCGATCCGTCGTGCTGCTGGACGCCGATCCGCAGCATAGCCTCGCGGCCTGGGCGGCACAGGGGCAGGGCGTGCTCTCCAGCTGCGTACAGACCGTGGCCGATGGCGACGTGGCCAAATTGAAGGCTATGGCCAAGGCCGCGCAGAAGGCGGCCGATATCGTGATGATCGACACGCCGCCGGGTATGCCCGAAACGGCGTATCAAGCGATGCTGCTGGCCGACGTGATCCTGCTGCCATGCGGGCCTTCGCCGCTGGACCTGATGGCGCTGCAGCAATCCGTTGCGCTGGCGGAGAAGGCACGTGCGGCGCGGCGCGAGAAGAAAACGCGTATCCGGTTTGTCCCCTCCAAGGTGGCGATGAGCACCAATCTGAGCAAGGCGCTCCCGGCCACGCTGGCGGAGATGGGGCGCAAGGTGCTGCCAGCCATCAGCCTGCGCGTGGCGCTGGCGGAAGCGGTGGAATCGGGGTTGACCATCGTCGAGTTTGCGCCGGGCTCTACGTCCCACGTCGAGTTCGATGCGCTGGCCAAGGCGATTGTGCGCATTCTGGCGAGGTGAGCCTCTTGAAGATTGATCGATCGATTGTGGCGCCGGCGCCGCGAAGCCGTGTGTGGCGGGCGTTGACGGATATCCGCGAGTTTGCCCAGTGGTTCAGCGTGGAGTGTACGGCCGGGCAATTTGCGCCGGGTGAGCGCGTGGACATGGTCTGCACCACTCCTGGCTACGAGGGCGTGAAGTTCTACGTCATTGTGGACGAGATGACGCCGGAGCGGCGGTTCGCGTGGCGGTGGCATCCGGGCGTGGAGAAGCCGGGCGAGGACTTCTCATCCGAGGCAATGACGCAGGTTGTCTTTGAGTTGGAAGACGAGGCAAGCGGCGCCTTGATCCGCGTGGTGGAATCCGGCTTTGACCTGCTGCCGCCCGAGCGCCGCGAAAAGGCGCACAAGGAAAACGACGGAGGGTGGGAGTTTATGCTGAGCGCACTGGTGCAATACCTGTGAGGAATTCGATTCTGGTGGCGGCGCATCGCGGCGCACATGAGCACGAGGCGCAGAACTCGCTGGCCGGATATCAGGCGGCGATTGAGCTGGGCTGCGACTACATCGAGATCGATCTGCGCACGGCAGCCGATGGGTCGCTCCGCATCAAGCACGACAAACTCGTGGCGGGCGATGTACTGCCCACGTTCGATGAGGTACTCGACTTGGCGAAGGGGCGGATCGGGATCTACCTCGACGTGAAGGACGCGATGCCGGCGGCGATCATCGGCGCGGTGGAGCGGCACCGAATGCGCTCGCAGATCCTGACCTACGCGGCGTTTCTCTTGCAGAAGGAACTGGTGCAGTTGCGGCCCGGCTGGCCGTGCCTGCCGGAGGCGATGTCGGTGGAGGGCACGCGTAATGTCATTGAGACGTTGAAGCCGCCCGCCGTGGCGCTTTCGGGACAGCTCAATGCCGAGATCATCTCAATCGCAAAGGCGGCGGGGTGCGGCGTGATTGCGGATCGTCTGGGCAAGAACGACAACGAGGCGGGGTGGCAGGTAGCGCTCGACGCGGGCGTGACAGGGATCCAGACGGACAAGCCCACCGCGCTGCTGGCCTGGCTGCGCGCCAAGAATCTCCATGCCTGAACTGCCGGACATCACAGTGTACATTGAGGCGCTGGCGGCGCGTGTGCAGGGTGAACGGCTGGAGCGGGTGGAGCTGAAGACGCCATTCCTGTTGCGATCCGTGGAGCCGCCGTTGCGCGAGGTCGAGAGACAGAGGATCGTCGAGCTGCGGCGCGTAGGCAAGCGCATTGCGATGCGTTGCGAGAACGGCGTCTGGCTGGTGCTGCATCTGATGATCGCCGGGCGGCTGCACTGGAATCGCAAAGGCGGCAAGGTGCTGGCGTCGTTTGTATTTTCTTCGGGGACATTGCATTTAACGGAAGCCGGAACGCAGCGGCGCGCGTCCCTGCATTTGACGCGCGATCCGGCTGCGTTGGATCCGGCGGGCGTCGAGCCGCTCGAGTGCACGCTGGCAGAGTTTGCGGCGGCGCTGCGGCGCGAGAATCACACGGTGAAGAACGCACTGATTGACCCGCATACTTTCAGTGGAATTGGGAACGCGTATTCGGACGAGATCCTCCACCGGGCGCGGATGTCGCCGCTGCTGTTGACGCAGAAAATGAGCGATGACGAGATCGGCGGCTTGTTCGAAGCGACGCGCGTGACGCTGGTGGAATGGACGGATCGGCTGCGGGCCGAGGCCGCGGGCGAGTTTCCCGAAAAGGTGACGGCATTCCGCGCGGAGATGGCCGTGCATGGACGGCACAAGCTGCCGTGCCCGGTGTGCAACGCCACCGTGCAGCGAATTCGCTACGCGACGAATGAGACAAACTACTGCCCAGGGTGCCAGACCAAGGGTAAGGTGCTGGCCGACCGCGCGATGTCGCGGCTGTTGAAGTAACCAATCGGAGGCTGCTGTGACGAAGTTGATTTGCGTGACCTGGATGGTGACGGGGTTGCTGGCGGCACAGGAGTTGCCCGTCAAGCGCGTGGTGCTCTACAAGAATGGCGTGGGCTATTTCGAGCACGTGGGGAAGATCAATGGCAATCAGAACGTGACGATTCCGTTCACGACGGGGCAGTTGAACGATGTGCTGAAGTCGCTGACCGTGCTCGATCTGAATGGCGGGCGGATCGGCGGCATCACGTATGATTCGGCGGCACCGAAGGACCGGCAGATGGCGGACCTGCGGCTGGGAACGGGGGAGAAATCCACGCTGACGGAGCTGCTGGGCGGAATGCGCGGGGCGAAGTTGGAAGTGCGCAGCGGCACCAATGTGATTACAGGCCGCCTGCTGAGCATCGAGCGCAAAACGCGCATCAGCGGCGGCACCACGTTAGAGGTGGACTATCTCTCGCTGATCACGGACGCGGGCGAGTTACGGACCACGGAGCTGTCGCCGGCGTTCTCGGTGAAGCTGCTGGAGCAGGGACTCTCGGGCAAGGTAGGCCAGTATCTAGATTTGTTGTCGTCGGCGCGTGAGCCGGATGTGCGGCGCATGGTGGTAGCCACGACTGGAATCGGGGAGCGGTCTCTGTTTGTGAGCTATGTGAGCGAAGTGCCGGTGTGGAAGACGACATACCGGATTGTGTTGCAGGCGAAGCCGCTGCTGCAAGGGTGGGCGATCGTGGACAACGTGGTGGGTCAGGACTGGGTGGGCGTACAGATGTCGCTGGTGGCGGGCGCGCCGCAGTCGTTCATTCAAAAACTGTCGCAGCCGTACTATTCGCGGCGTCCGGAGGTGGGGCTGGCAACCGGCTACATGGCAACACCGCAGACGTTTGAATCGACGCTGGCGATTGGGGGCGCGCGCGTAACTGGTGTGGTGCGGGATCCATCTGGCGCAGCAGTTATGAATGCGACGGTACGGGCGCTGAATGAGAACGGTGAGGTGGCTGGTGAAGCGGCCTCTGGTGCGAACGGAACCTATGAATTAGCGGCGCTGCCGCAGGGCGCCTACCAGTTGGTGGTGGAAGCGGCCGGGTTCCGTTCAGGGTCCGAGCCGGGTGTTCCGGCGGTGGTGGGGCAGACGACGCGGCGGGACGTGACACTACAGGTGGGAGGTGTGGCGGAGACGGTTACCGTGTCGGCCAACGCATCGAGTGTCCAATCCTCATCGGCACAGGTGGCGCGGTCACGGACTGCCGGCAGCGGTGCGGCAGTCGGGCGCGGCACAGCACTGGGCCGGGGGCAGACCGGAGGAATCGGCGGAGGATCCGGAGGAGGATTCGGCGGCGGCTCTTTTGGGAGTGGGCCAGGAATTGCCGCACAGCCGCGCCCTTTGGGCGACTTGTTTGAATACAAGCTGAAGGAGCCCATCACGATCCGCAAGAACCAGTCGGCACTGGTGCCGATTGTGCAGTCCGAGGTGGAGGCGGAGAAAGTCTCCGTGTGGAATACCAGCGCGGGCCAGCAGAAGCCGCAGCGGGCGCTGTGGCTGAAGAACAGTAGCGGACTGACGCTGGATGGCGGAAGCTTCACGGTGCTCGAAGATGGAACCTTTGCCGGTGAGGGCCTGATGGAGCCAATGCGGCCGGACGAGAAACGATTGGTGAGTTATGCCACGGACCTGGCAGTGACAGCAAGCGCGAAGCAGGAGCAGTCATCGCAGCGGGTCTCGCGGGTGAAGATCGCCGATGGGGTCATGGTGCAGTTCAAGGACGTGCGCGAGAAGAAGAGCTACACGTTCCGAAACGAGGACCTGACACCTCGATCTGTGATTGTTGAGCATCCAGTGCGACAGGGGTTCGAACTGCGCAGC
Source organism: Paludibaculum sp. (assembly GCA_036504135.1). GTDB lineage: Bacteria > Acidobacteriota > Terriglobia > Bryobacterales > Bryobacteraceae > Paludibaculum. The sequence continues at coordinate 673,496 of DASXVP010000024.1, read as the reverse complement.
GACGCGCGCCCCGTGGAGACTACAGCACAATGGATGCGGTTCCGCGTGCCGGTAGCTTCGAAGCAGACGGCCACGCTGGTGGTAGAAGAGGCCCGGCCTGTGGAGACCAAGTACACCATCGGGAAGATCGATCCGGGCACGCTGGATGCGTTCATCAAAGAGCGCTCGGTCGACAAGCCGCTGGAGGACGCCCTGCGCACTGTAATCGCACAGAAGCACGTCGTGAGCGAACTGGAATCGCAGAAGGCCGCGCTGGACGCCGAGTTCCAGAAAATCTACGACGATCAGGAGCGCCTCCGCGAAAACATGAAGGCCCTCAAGGGCAGCGCGGAAGAGAAATCGCTGCTCCAGCGCTACACCAAAGAACTGGACACACAGGAGAGCCGCCTCGACACATTGCGCAAAGAAACAGCCGCCATGGAGCAGAAAGTGGCAGCGGCCGAGGCCGAGTTGGAGAAGCTGATCGCGGCCCTGAGTTTCGACCGAACGCTGTAGGCCGCCACCCATGTAGACTCTTTCTGTGGCTAACGCGGCGATCAACAAAAACAAGATGATCTGGGGCCTCGGGCTCCTCGTTCTGCTGTATGTGGCCTTTGTATACGGAGTGCCACGGCCGGAGTCGCTGACTCCGCAGGCGTGGAGCCTGACGGGGCTGTTTTTATGCACGGTGGTGGGCTCCATCATCCAGCCGGTACCGGGCGGCGCGCTGGTGTTGCTGGCCATCACGCTGACTCCGCTGCTGGCCGGGATGAAGCTCTCCGACGCGCTCATGGGCTACGCCGACACCACGGTCTGGCTCGTCCAGGCGGCGTTCTTCATCTCTCGCGCATTGATTGATACGGGCCTCGCTCGGCGCATCGCGCTCGGTTTCGTCAAGCTGTTCGGCCAGAGCACATTGGGCGTGGCCTACGCGCTCTCCGCGTCCGACATGGTGCTTGCGTCGATCATCCCCTCAAACGGCGCGCGCTCCGGCGGCGTGATTCTTCCCATCGTGCGGTCCATCGCGGAACTGTACGGCTCCACGCCCGGCGCCACCTCGCGGCGCATGGGCGCGTTCCTGATGGTGGGCGTCTATCAGAGCATCTGCGTGACGGCGGCCATGTTCTTCACCGGCCAGGCGAGCAATCCGCTGGCGGCACAGATGGCAGGCACGTTTGGGTACAGGGTGACGTGGGCAGGGTGGCTGGTGGCGGGTATCGTGCCCGGCCTCTGCTCGCTGGCGCTGGTGCCGTGGGTGGTGATGAAGCTGTATCCGCCAGAGGTGACGCGGACTCCGGAGGCATCGGATTTCGCGCACAACGAGCTTGTGAAGATGGGGCCGATGTCCAGCCAGGAGAAGATCCTGCTGGCGGTTTTCATCGGCGTCTGCGGGGCGTGGGTGAGCTCGAGCTGGACAGGCATCGACATCACGGTGGCGGCTCTGTGCGGGGCTATCTCACTGCTGCTGACGGGCGTATTGCAGTGGAGCCAGGTGATCGGCGAGCGGGCGGCGTGGGACATCTTCATCTGGTACGGCGGGCTGCTGCGGCTGGGCAAGGCGCTGAATGAGCAGCATGTGACTGAGACCTTCGCAAAGTCAGTGGGTGCGCATTTCGCTGCGCTGGACTGGTTGCCTCTGATGCTGGTGGCGCTGTTGATCTTCTACTACTCGCACTATTTCTTCGCCAGCATCACGGCGCATCTGCTGGCGATGTACGCGCCATTCCTGGCCCTGTTAGCGGCCAAGGGCGCGCCGCTGGGCTTCGTCGTATTCAGCTTCGCCTGCTTCGCGAACCTGAGCGCGGGCCTGACAAACTACGGCACAACGCCGTCTCCGATGTTCTTCGCGCAGGGCTATGTAGCGTTGAAGGACTGGTGGCGCGTGGGGTTCATCGTTAGCCTCCTGCACTTGACGATTTGGGGGACTATCGGATTCGGTTGGTGGAAACTTCTCGGTTTGTGGTAGATTGACCGTGGAAAGGGTCGCCACGTGCGCTGCCTACTCGTTCTCGTTCTACTCTCCACTCCGATGTGGGCGTTTGAAGGGTTGCCTGCGTTGCACAACCCGATCACTGTAGTTGTCTCTTCTGAATGCCCGCTGGCCCCGGAGGCGATGAAAGAGCTCCAGAACGAGATGGCGAACCTGCTGAAGCAGGGTAACCGGCCAGTGGAATGGAAGCGGCTGGACGAGATGGGCGTGGGCGTCAGCGTGTCGGATCTGGTGATGGTGAAGTTCCGCGGCGACTGCCGCATGGAAATGTCCCCGATCCTGCTGGACGAGCGCGGACCGCTGGCCTTCACCCATACCACCGATGGCGAAGTGCTTCCCTTTAGTGAAGTGCTCTGCGATAAGGTCAAGCGGGCGGCGCGCAGCGCCATGCACGGCGGGCAGATCGCGTCGGGCGACAAGCTGATGGGCCGGGCGCTGGCGCGTGTGCTGGCACACGAGATCTGGCACATGACCGCCAACTCGGGCGTGCACAGCAAGACGGGCGTGGCGAAGAGCTCACTGAGCGGAGCTCAACTCATTGCCGACACGCTCGAATTTGACGGGCACTCCGCGCACCAGCTTACGCAGAAGACTGCGCGCTGACGGGCGAGCCGGTGTTCGTGGAACGGATGCGGTTCCACATCCACTCCACACCATAAACGGCGCACCCCACCGCGACGGCCGCCACTGCATTGAACCCCAGCACGAGAATTGCCGTAGAGAGAAATGCGGCCGCATCCACTTTGCGCATTTTGGGAATGCGGCGCCAGGCGGACCAATCCAGCAGGCAGAATCCCATCCACGCCGTGACACCGGCCAGCGCCGCCAGCGGGATGTGCGCCAGCGCCCCTGAGCCGAGCCAGAGCACGGCCGCGAGGACCGCCGCGTGGAAGAGGTTGGACATGCGCGTAGTACCGCCGCAGCGGATGCTGGCAAGACTGCGCGCCGGGATGCCGACGCTCATCGGCGCTGCAAAGAATCCGGCGATGACGTTGGCAATGCCGTAGGCGCCAAGCTCGACGTCGGCATCGGCCATCTTCATGGCGCGATGGCGTCCGCGAAAGTGCTCTACAACCCGTGAGGTGATCAGGATGTTGACGGCCGCAACGAACGCGAGGCCAAAGCCCGCGGGCAGGACGACGTAGACGTCCTGGGGACTCCAGGAGAAGCCGACGAAGGGCGGCAGATCCAGCGAGAGATAGCCAACCTCTGCCTGCTTCAGCCCAAGCAGGATGGCAAGGCCGGCGCCCACCGTAACGGCGATGAGCGGCGCGGGGGCTCTGGGAGCGAGGCGCGTGGAGATGATGCAGGCAATCATCACGAACGCCGCCAGCGCGATGGGCTGCCACCAGTGCGCCGGGTTGGACATCTTCATCGCGGCGAGGCTCTTGAGCTGCGAGAGGATCATCATGCCGCCGATGCCGCAGGAGAATCCGGTGACCACTGCATGGGGAACTTTGGATATGAAGCGGCCCAGACGGAGGACCGAGAATACCATCATGAAAACGGACGCGACCAGCGTAACTTTCGCGGCGCCGCCGATGCCCTGGAGATGAACGGCTTCCTGGATGAAGGGCACGGTGGCGTTGGCGGTGCCGCCAATGAGCAGGGGATTGCGGCCGAGCAGTGCTGTGACGGGCGATGTGAGTAGTGACGTGAAAAGGCCGAGGACTGGCGGCAGGCCCATCAGCGCGGCCATGGCCAGTCCATACGGGAGGGCGATGAGGGCGGCAATAACGCCGCCACTCATATCGCCGAACAGCGCTTTCCACGAGTAGCGGAAGCGGGGGAGTTTCATAGTGCTACGCCATGACTTCCGCGAACGCCGTCTTGAACTTGGCCATCTCCTCCTTGGTGCCCACCGTGACGCGCACATGCGTGGGCCAGGCTGGCCACACACGGCCGATATAGACGTTCTTGGCCGCCATGGCTTTCAGCACTTCCATGCCGGGGCGCTTGACGTCGATCATGAAGCAGTTGCTCACCGACGGCACGAACGTATAGTTCTTGCCGGTCATCCAGGAGAAGCAATCCTCGCGGATGTCGCCGATGATCTTGCGCCGCTCAGCAACCAGGTTCTTCACCTTGAGGCTGGCGTGCGCGCCGATCATTCCGGTGACGGGCAATGCGCCGGCGCCGTAGCTGGTGATCTTGGCGAGCAGGTCCGGCCGCCCGATGGCGGCGCCGGCGCGCAGGCCGGCCATGCCATAGAGCTTGGAGAACGTGCGCAGAATGATCACGTCTTTATCCTGAGCGACAAACTCTGAGCCGAACGCCTCGTTGCTCAGGTGAATGTACGCTTCATCGAGCAGCAGCACGCTGCCGGCGGGCTTGTTCGCGATCAGCCATTCGATGTCGGCCTTCGGCGTGACAGTGCCCGTGGGATTGTTGGGATTGCAGACGTAGATCAAGCCTGCGTTGGGCGAGGCCGCGGCCATCGCCTTGACGTCATGCGCGTAGGTCTTAGTGAGCGGCACGCGGATGGCCTTGGAGCCGATGAAATTGGCGGCGCGCTGGCCGGCCTCATAGCCGGGGTCGCCCATGACGAAGGGCTTTTCCGGAGAGGTGAAAGCGAGCACCGCGCGGTGCAGCGGGTCGCTGGAGCCGGGGAACGGGAGAACGTAGTTGGGCTTGACGCCTTCCTGCGTGGCCAGGGTTTTGGCGAAGTCGCCGGTCTCCTCGTAGAGGTAGCGGCCGCCTTTGCTGATGACGCTGTGCATCGCCTCGGCGGCCTCCGGACACGGCCCCATCGGGTTCTCGTTGGCGTTGATCTTCACGGCATCGGGCGAGAGCCGCCCGATGTTCGAAAGCTGCGCCAGCGCAGGCTCGTTGTAAAAAGGCAGGGCCGCGCCGGCGCCCAGCAGGGTGGTCATGCGGACCATGTTGCGGCGGCTGAAGCCGCGCTTGACCAGGTCCGCCTTGAGATCGCGAGAGAGATTGGGAATCATGATGATGCTCCTGAAGCTGGGTTTCGGCGTTAGAAGTAGATGCGCATGCCGAGCTGGATCATGCGCGGGAAGTTTGCCTGCTGGGTAATGCGTCCGAAGGCCGAGTTGCCGAAGGCCGTGTTGGGCGATCGGAAAAGGGGAGTGTTCATGGCATTGAGAGCTTCAGCGCGGAACTGGGCTTTGAAACGCTCGTAGATCTGAACGGTTTTGAAGACTGAGATGTCCCAGTTCACCTGGCCCGGGCCGCGTGTCGAAATGGTGCGGCTGACGTTGCCAAAGGTGTAGGGTGCTGCCTGCGAGAAGGCGGCGGGGCTCAGGTAGTTGTCGATGCGGTCAGACAGGCTGCCGCTGGTCGCCGGGTCGGTGCCGGTGGCGTTGGGGCGCTGGCTGGCAGCGAAGATCACGCTGTTGTTGTTGGAGTTCTGGCGGATCTGGAGCGGGAATCCGGTCTGGATGACGCCCACCGTGTTGACGGACCAGCCGCCCACCACGTAATCGAGCGTTTTGGACGAGTTCAGCAGCGTCTTGCCTTTGCCAAAGGGCAGCTCATACGTGAGCGCGGTGGCCACGCGGTGGGGCGAATCGATGTTGGAGCGAGAGTACTCGTTCGCCATGTTGTAGGCATCCTGCGGACCGACGTTGCCGCCGTTGAGGTTGTTGGCTGCGCCGCCCGAGGAGGCGTCCATGTTGCGGGACCAGGTCCAGGTGGCAAGCAATGTCATGCCCTTGCTCAGGCGCTTCTGCGTCTTCAGGATCATGGAGTCATACGCTGCTTTGTTCTGGTCGGAGAACTGATAGTTCAGATTGCCGAAAGCAGAGAAGGGCCGCAGGAGCTGTGCCTGGGTGACAGTGGCGCCGCCGATAACACCGCTGCCGCCCCGGCCGAAGTAGGGGTTCGACACGCGCTGCGTCAGTGCGCTGCCCATGGAAAGGTAGCGGCCTTCCACCTGGTTGATGTTGATGGTGGAGGTGCCGAGCACCAGGTTCGCCGTGCGGGAGCCGACATAGCCAAGCGTGAGGGCCACGCCGCCGGGCAGGACGCGCTGAATATCGAGCGAGTACTGCTGCACGCGCGGGGAGCGGGCGCCCGGATCAAACAGCGTCATGTTGTTGCCGATGCCGGTGAGATCGCCCAACGAGTTACCCACGGGCTTGTTCAGGCCGTTCGGGAAAGGATTGGAGAGGATACCGGCGGGCGTCGCGTTGCCGTCGAAGCTGCCGACGTACTGCGTGGTGGAGGTGTAGCCTTCCGGCGAGTAGGGCGCGCCGATGGCGAACTGCGGCGCCCAGTAGATGCCGTAGCCAGCGCGCACGGTGGTCTTGGCGTCCATCTGCCAGGCGACGCCAACTCGCGGGGCAAGCTTGTTGAGATTCGGATTGCCCACCGTGGTCTTATTGCCGTTGATGCCCGCGAACTGCACCGCGCCTTTGGGCGTGATGCCGCTGACGCCGGCGGCGATGGGGTTGACCAGATCGCGGTTGAACCCGACGATCATGCCGTTGTTGGCTTCGCGGAGGCCGGCTTCCCGCTCCCAGCGCAACCCGAAGTTGAGTGTAATCTTGCTGGAGAGACGGAAGTCATCGTGCACGTAGCCGCCAAAGTAATCGGCGTAATCGTACAGCTTGGTGGGAATGAAGCCGGTGCCGGAGACCGGGTAGCCCAGCAGCATGCTGGCCAGATCGGCGCCGGTGCCGGCGGTGGCGCTGCCGGGCGTCGCGCGGGTGAAGACGTCGGAGAACGTGAAGGCGCCGGAGCTATCGCCGAAGTCGTTGCCGTCGGCGTGGATGCGGCGGTAATCGAAGCCGGCCTTCAAGCTGTGACGTCCGACGTACTTCGCCACGGAGGTGGAGAAGTTCTTCGAATGGTGCACGTAGTAGAAGTTGTTGTTGGTGCCGAAACCGTACAACGATTCCATCGTGATGTTGGGGAACGTCTGCGACGGGATGTCTTTGACAAACGAATTGGAAAAGCCGAGTGAAGCGACGTTGAAGCCCTGGCTCTTCTGATAACCGTAGTTCGGGAAACGGTTGAAGCCGTAGCGGATGTTCAGGATGGTCGTCGGGTTGAGCGTGATCAGGTTGTTGAGCTGCGTGGAATCCACCTTGCGATCCAGCAGCCACTGGGATGGTGAGGAGACTGTGGGGAACCAGCTATCGCCCGGCTCCAGGCTGTTGTACTTGAGGTAAGAAAGGCTGGCGCGCCACCAGGAGAAGACCTGATGATCGATCTTGGCAGTCTTCTGATCGGCCTTGCTGGGCAGCGTGGTGGGGCCGCTCAGGTTGAGGTCGCCGAAATATCGGGCGGCACGGCCGGGCGCCATATACGTGGCGGCCATGTTCTTACCCACAGTGTCCAGACGGCCGGCGGGGATGATGTTGCCGGCAAACGGTGTGCGCGTGCCGTTTGCGGCGGTGGTGAGCGGATCGTAGATGATCTGGAGGCCGCCCGCCTTGGATTTGGTTTGAGAGAAGTCGCCCACGCGTTCCGCCATGGATGGCGTGGCGAAGTCGCCGGAGTTGGCCTGGGTATCGCGGTAACCTTCAAACGCCAGCCAGAAGAACGTGCGGTTCTTTCCGTTGTAAACCTTGGGAATGGAGATGTGGCCGCCCACGCTGCCCCCGTAGTTGCGGAAGGGTTGCTCCGAGATCGGCACACCAGCGCGGTTATTGAAGAACGTGTTGGCCAGCCAATCGGTCTGGCGCATATAGCCCAGCAGGCTGCCGTGGTAATCGTTGCCGCCCGACTTGAGATAGGTATTGAACATGCCGCCGCCGGTGCGGGCCATTTCCGCGTCGTAGGTGTTGGCCTGGACCTTCACCTCTTCCACTGCCTCCAGCGATGGGATGACGATGGCGCGGTTGGTGGCGTCGGTGATCGGAATGCCATCGAGCAGGTAGTTGTTGCCGCGCACCGGGCCGCCGGCGATGGAGATTGAGGAGGAGCCGCTCTGATCCTGCATCCGGTTGTAGGCAGGATTGCCCACCGGCATCACGTTGAGCGCGACCTTCGACATCATGAAGGGATTGCGGCCCAGATTGGGAAGATCCACCAGTTTCTGGCGGTCCAGCACCTGGCCCTGGCTGGCCGTCGACGCTTCAATCAGCGGGACGTCCTCGGTGACCTGTACGCTGTCGGTGACCTGACCGATTTCGACCTTGAGATCGAGAGAGAGAAACTGCTGCGTGGCGACAACCACGCCCTTCCGCTCGAACTTCTTGAAGCCGGGCGCTTCGGCGACAACAGAGTAGGTGGCGGGCACCACTTGCGTGAAGACGTATTCGCCCTCGGCGCTGCTCAATGTGGAACGCGTGGTGCCGGCTGATTCATCGAGCAGCGTGATTTTCGCGCCCACGACGACGGCTCCGGCCTGATCCATGATCTGGCCGCGGACACCGCCCTGGTAGGACTGGCCAAAGAGTGCGCTGGCAGCAAGTAGCAACGCGAAGGCGGATGAGTAGAGACGGGTCGATAGGGAACCGATGGTTCGCATGGATGGACAACTCCCCTGAAGTCGATCTGTGCGTCACGGCGATACACCTTGGGCGCGCCGGGATGCGTCTCGGAGTTGCTCAGGACGTTGAGCGGATGCGGGCAGTCGGTAGGGAGCGCCGCGACAGGAGAAAGCGGCTCTCAGGGTACAACCGGATTACTAGGATTGTAAACGAAACAGCGACGGTTGCCTATCGGTTTTTTCTATCGGGGCTAAAAAGACAATCGCGCCGCGGTCAGCTGACGGCTTCCACTTCCACTTTGGCGGAATCGCGCTGATGCCGGAGCTTCGCCTGATACTCCTGCCACAACGTCGAGAAACCGGCCCAGAAGTACCCGCACACGAAGATAGACAGGAACGGCAGCGCAAAGAAGTTCATCACTTCAATGCTGTAGGCCACAATGCTGAGGAAGAACAGCCCCATCCCAATCTCGGCAAACGGCAGCCAGCCGGACTTCCGCTTGTACGCCACGGCGCCCAGATTCGAGCCGGCCGCGCGCGGCGCATACTTCGGAGTGCGCACAAACGACGATTGCTGCCCGCGCAGGGCCTCAATCACCGCCTTCGTGTTCGAAATCGTCAGAGCAACCCCCATCGCCAGCAGGAACGGCAGAATGAAAATCGCCCGCTTCCACGTCTTGGGATACAGTTGCTGCTCAGCCAGCAGGTAGAACGTGACCACGCTCCAGAACGAGCAGATGATCAGCGGGGCGTCCACAAGCGCCATCTGGCCCCAGCCGATGTAAAACCGCACCATCATCACCGGCAGCATCATCGCCGAGACAATCACCATCAGCGGATAGCTGAGATTCGGCGTCAGGTGAAACCAAGCTTCCACCTTTTCGCGCCAGCCGATGTTGGAGCGCATGATGGCGGGCAACAGCTTCATCGCCACCTGCGTCAAGCCCTTGGCCCAGCGCTGCTGTTGCACCTGGAAACCGTAGGTATCCACCGGCAACTCGCTGGGACACTCGATCCACGGCAGGTACAGGAAGTGCCAGCCTTTGAGCTGCGCCCGGTAGCTGAGGTCGGAATCCTCCGTCAGCGTGTCGTGCTGCCAGCCGCCGGCATCGTCGATCATGGCGCGCCGCAGTATGCCCGCCGTGCCATTGAAATTGAAGAACAGCCCCTCGCCAAAGCGGGCCACATGCTCCAGCGCAAAGTGCCCGTCCAGCATCAGCGCCTGCACTTCGGTCAGCAGGCTGTGATCGCGGTTCAGATACGTCCAGCGGGTCTGCACCACGCCAATGGTGGGATCGGAGAAGAAGTGCATCGACTTCTCCAGGAAGTCCGCAGGCGGGATGAAATCCGCATCGAACACCGCCATGAACTCACCCTTCGCCAGCGCCATGCCGTTCTGCAGCGCGCCGGCCTTGTAGCCGGTGCGGTTGGTGCGGTGAATGTACTCAATCGGGTGCCCCTGCGCCTTCAGTCGGGCCACTAGGGCCTCGGTGTAAGGGTGTGTGTCGTCGGTGGAGTCGTCCAGAACCTGGATCTCCAGCAACTCGCGCGGGTAGCGAACCTTGAGAATCCCTTCCAGCAACTGATCCACCACGTTGCGCTCGTTGAAGAGCGGCAGTTGGATGGTGACTCGGGGCAACTGGTCAAACAGCTTGGCGGGCGCCTGCGGAATGCGGTGCTTGTATTTCAGGTAGCCGCGCACGACGGCGTAGCGGTGGGCGCCATAGATGGCCAGGATCGTCAGCAGCGTGAAGTAGGGAACCAACAGGGCATAGTCGAACCAGTCAAGCTGGTGGATGCCGGCAAACGTGTTGTCGGTCAGGGCGCGAGCCCACTTATCCATCTTTGACGGAGCGACCAGAAAAGCCAGAGAACTTATGAAATCCATAGGTTGGAGACCACTCCAGACCGGCGTTGCGGGCCTTGCGATTCAACTGAGTCTATCACTGCTGGTTCTCGCTGGGAACCCCATCGGCAACGTGGCGCGTGCGATCACAATTCTTGTTACGTCTCCTGTATTTTACATGATTGGCAATCGGACCGTCTTGCGGGAAACCACTTAGGCGGACGGGCCGGCCTTGCGGCAACGGGTCCCTCGCCAGGCCCTGATGAATTTATGTGCCCGTTCTGGGGCTTTTCCTGACTGAACTTCCGGCCTGCTTCCGGCGTAGAATGATCTAGGCAGTTCTTCCGAGGAGAAATACCGAATGGCGACGCACGTCCGCATCCTGGCGTGGCTGAACATAGCATTGGGAGCATTGGGCGTCCTGGCCGCGCTCGTGGTCTTCGCAGGCGCGCAAATAATCCCGGCCATTCTGACGCACACCGGCGGAGAGGAAGCCGCTATCCCGGTGGCTATCATTCAGATGATCGTGACCATTGTCATGAGCATCATTCTCGTGATGTCGCTGCCCTGTCTTGTGCTGGGATTTGGGCTCCATAATTTCCGCCCCTGGGCGAGGATACTCGGCTTGGTGCTGGCTGCGGTAAACCTGCTGAACCTGCCCTTCGGCACCGCCATCTCGCTCTACGGATTCTGGGTTTTGCTGAAGCCCGAAACCGAGGCGCTGTTTACCGCCGGCGCGGCATCGCGCGGCATCGCTTAAATCGCCGGAAGTCTCGCCGCGCCGCATGCCCCCGCAAGGGGTGCGCGACACAAAGTGGAGTTCACCCAGGATGCTGACCGAGCTGCGACCGTCAGGCAGCGGACGCGCATCCCCAGCAAGTTTCCGAGCCGCCACCGTCAGGCAGCGGACGCGTTTCCCCAGCAAGTTTCCGAGCCGCGACCGTCAGGGAGCGGTCGCGTATCCCCGGCAAGTTTCCGAGCCGCCACCGTCAGGCAGCGGTCGCGTATCCCCAGCAAGTTTCCGAGCCGCGACCGTCAGGGAGCGGTCGCGGATCGGTACCTGGTACGCGCAGATTTCGTCATTTGGACTGGATCTTCACAGATCCACCACCTCTATGTCGCGCGCCCCCCGCAAGTAAACAAGCGCCGGATGCTCGCGGCGTGATTATAATCTTGGATGAAGGGCGATGTTGTCTCCACGAACCATCGAAGTTCTGCACGCACTGGTGCAGTCCTATATCGAGACCGGCGAGCCGGTGGCCTCGCGCAGTATTGCGCGCCGCCGGAAAGACAACCTGAGCCCGGCGACAATTCGCAATGTTATGGCCGATCTGGCCGATCTGGGCTATCTGGATCAACCCCACACTTCCGCGGGCCGCGTGCCCACCGCCAAAGCTTTTGAGCACTTCGCCCGCACCGCCGCGGCGCGCAATGTGCCGGGCGGCGAGTTGGACCGTCTGCGCGAAGAACTGGTGCAACACTCCGGACCGGAGGAGCGCGCCGAACACACCTCCCATCTGCTCACCGAATTGACGCGGCAGGTCGGCATTGTGGCGGCCATCCCAAACAGCGGACAATCTCTGGAACAGATTGAGCTGATGCGGCTGCCGGATTCGCGCGTGCTGATGGTGGTGGTCACCCGCGACGGCATGATCCGCAATCAGGTGGCGCAACTTCTGGAGCCGGCCACCCAGGACGAGCTCGCATCCATCCGCAACTATGTGAATCAGAACTTCGCGGGCTGGAGCATGAAGGCCATCCGGGAGGAGCTCGGCCTGCGCCTACAGGAAGAACGCGCCACCTACGACGATCTCCTGCGCAAGCTCACGCAGCTTTACGATCAGGGCCTGCTGAACACTGGCATGGCGCCCCACGTATTTCTGGACGGCACCTCGTATCTCGTGGGACTGGACCTGCATCTCACAAAAGAGAAGATGCGCGATGTCTTCCGCGCCCTGGAAGAGAAACAGCGGCTGATCGAGTTGCTGGATCAGTTCCTGGGCGGGCGGAGCGGCGAAGTCCAGGTGCAGGTGGGCCTGGGCGATGCGCATCCGTCGATGCGCGGTTTGTCACTCATCGGCATTACAGTGATGACCCCGGGCGGCCTGGAAACGCGCATGGCCGTGCTGGGCCCCATCCGGATGAACTATCCGCGCGTAGTGGCGGCGGTACTGCACCTTGGGCAGGCGCTCAAGAGCCTGCCGCGGCAATCCTGATAACCTGAAGTTTGGAAGAAATCATGGAAGAAAACACACCCAACGCTGAAGCTGTGTCCCCAGCAGAGGGCGATCAGGTGGTCGTCTCGGACTCGATTCTGCAATTGGAAGAGATCGCCGCCGAGCGGGACCGTCTCGAGCAGGAGAACAGCGACCTCAACCAGCGGATTCTCCGCATGGCGGCCGAGTTTGATAATTTCCGCAAGAGGACGGACCGCGAAAAGTCCGAGATGGCCGAGTATGGCGCCGAAGGCGCTGTGCGGGCGATGCTACCGATCCTGGACGATTTCGAGCGCGCCATGAAGGTGGAACCGGCGGAATCGGAGTACACCCGCGGCGTCAATCTCATCTATCAGCGGATGTTGGAGGCTCTGGCCAAGCAAGGGCTGGAGCCGATCGACGCGGAAGGTAAGCCGTTCGATCCGAACCTCCACAACGCGATCGACAGGACCGAGTCCGCCGACGTGGAAGTGGACACCGTGGCCGGCGTCTACCAGCGCGGCTACACGTTCAAAGGCCGCCTGCTGCGAGCGGCGATGGTGCGCGTGGCGGTACCCCAGTGAGCAAACGCGACTACTACGAGGTGCTCGGCATTGCCAAAGGCTCCAGCGAGTCTGAGCTGAAAAGCTCCTATCGCAAGCTGGCGATGAAGTACCACCCGGACCGCAATCCCGGGAACAAAGAGGCCGAGGAGCGCTTCAAAGAGGCGGCCGAGGCCTATAGCGTATTGAGCGACAGCGAAAAGCGGCGCGCCTACGATACGTACGGCCATCAGGCAGTCGGCGGCTCCGGCCAGCAGGGCTTCAACCCCGACGCGTTCTCGGATTTCTCCGACATCTTCGGCGATTTCTTCGGCTTCGGCGATCTGTTCGGCGGAGGCGGAGGCGCCCGCCGCCGCAACCGGGCCCAGCGCGGCGATGACGTGCGCTACGACCTGGAAATCGGCTTCGAAGATTCCATCCGCGGCCTGGAAGCGGAGATTCAAGTGCCGCGCATGGAGGCCTGCGCCACCTGCCACGGCTCTGGCGCCGAAAGCGAAGACGGTTGGACCCAGTGCTCGGTCTGCCGCGGGCGCGGCGAGGTCTTCTATCAGCAGGGTTTCCTCTCCATCCGCAAGGCGTGCGGCCAGTGCGGCGGCGCCGGCAAGATCCTGCGGCGGCCCTGCAAGGCTTGCCGTGGCGAGGCCTACATCCAGACCACCAAGAAGCTCAAGGTGAAGATCCCGCCCGGCGTCGACACGGGCATGAAGATGCGCGTGGGCGGCGAGGGGCAACCTGGTTCCAATGGCGGACCCGCCGGGGATCTCTATGTATTTCTGAGCGTGGAAGCCCATCCGGTTTTCGAGCGCAAGGAATATGACCTGCATTGCACCGTGCCGGTGAACGTCGCGCAAGCGGCGCTAGGCACCGAGATCCATGTGCTGACGTTTGAAGGTCTGGCTACGTTGAAGGTGCCGGACGGCGTGCAGAGCGGCGAGACGCTGCGGCTGCGCCAGCGCGGTGTGCCGTTTGTGAATGGCGGCGGGCGGGGCGACCTAGTGGTCCACATTGAGGTGCGCACTCCGCGCAAGCTCTCGCGCGAACAGCGCAAGTTGATGGAGCAGTTGCGGGAGACGCTGCCGGCCGATAACGAGCCGGAAGAGAAGAGCCTCCTCGACAAGCTCAAAGATTACCTGATGTAGCCCCTACAGCGTTCGCAGCCACGCGGCCGTCGCGCTCAAATCCGCCGCGCCGCAGATCAACGACCCCGGCACAATCGCGTCCGCCCCGGCGGCCCGCAGCAGCGGCACTGTATTCTCGCGGATTCCGCCGTCGGCGGTAACCCGCACGCGGTGCCCCTCCAGCAGCTTCCGCATGGCCGTTACCCGGTCACACGCGCGCTCATCCAGCCCGCAGCCCTTCACGCCCATCGCCGTGCCCATCAGTACCACCGTATCCACCTTGGTGCGGTACGGCTTCGCCATTTCAATGTCGGTGTCCAGCTCCAGCGAGATGCCGGTCTGCTTGCCGCGGCCGCGGACATGCTCCAACACCTGCCACACGCGCTTGCCCAGCTCGATGGGAATCGTCACGCAATCCACTCCGGCTTCCAGAAAGGCCGGCAGCAGGTCCATGGGCCGCGTGGCCATCAGGTGCAGGTGCAGCGGCCTGGTGGTGAGCTGGCGGATGCGGGCTACCAGATCGGGAAAGAACAGCAGCGTGGGCGCGTAGTGCCCGTCGCAGGCGTCCAGGTGGAAGGAATCGGCCACCGGCTCCAGCCGGCGGATATCGCTCTCCAGATTGGCGAGATCAGCGGACCACAGCGAGATGTCCAGGCGGAGAGGTTCGAGGGGCGAGATATTCACAATGCTACATTGAAATTATAGCGATGAAGAGACTCGTATTGATTGGTTGGATGACGGCCGCGGCCGCTTTTGCTCAGGGCCAGCCGGCCCCGCCCGTAGTGGCCGGCGACGATCCTGTAGCCGCCGTGATCGAAGGCAAGGAGTGGCGCAAGTCCGAACTGGAGGCAATGGTCCGCTCCATGGGGCCCAATATCTCCAGCAACTATCTCAACGACAAGCGCACGTTCCTCCAAACGTTCGCCTTGATGACCAAGCTCGTGAAGATGGCCGAGGCCGAGGGGATGGATAAGATGGACCCTCACAGTTGGCGTCTCTACTACAACCGCCTGGTCTATCTGGCGCAGGCGCGCGCCGACGGGCAGATCACGCGCCAGCCAGTGATGCCGGAAGATCAGAAGAAGTACTATGAAGCCAACAAGGCCAACTACTCCTCGGCCAAAGTGAAGGTGATCTTCATCAACTTCAACGACAACCCGATGGGCGGCGCCGGCGGCGCCGCCAAGCCGCGCACCAGCGCCGAGGCCGGCACACTCGCCGCCCAGGTGGTGGCGCAGGCGCGGGCCGGTAAGGATTTTGGCGCGCTAGCGCAGCAGTATTCCGACGACAGCGAGTCCAAGGCCAAGGGCGGCGATTTCCCGCCCATCAAGCCCACCGATACCGCGCTGCCTCCGGAGATGAAGACGGTGATTTTCGCATTGAAGCCAGGGCAGGTGTCCGATCCGGTGCGGCAGGCCGGCGGCTTCTGGATTTTCCGCATGGGTGAGTTTGTCACGCCGGCGTACGACGAGGTGAGAGACGAAATCTACAAGGCGATCCAGGAATCGAGGTTCCGCGAATGGATGGACGACATCCGCAAGAATGTGAAGGTCGAATTCAAGGACCAGAAGTACCTCGACGAAAAGGTTCCCGCGACGCAGTTGCCGGGCTTGAAGTAGAACTCGCGCTGCAAGCCCTGCCGCGCCTTTCGGGAGAGCCCGTCCGCTTGTGGTGGCAGCCGGAGCTGCGCGCGTGGCGAGGGCGGCTGCACTCCGGCCCAGGACCTGGCATGGAGGTGCACGCCGGGGGATTCCTGCGGCGCCGCGAGATCGTATTGGACCAGGCGCTCCAGCATGACGGCGCCGAGCTGGCCCGGATCCTTGTGCACGAGCTGTTTCATTTTGTGTGGCTGCGTCTCGGCAACCGGCGCCGGCGGGATTGGGAACTGGTGCTCCTCGGCGAGTTCGCGCGAAGGGCGCGCGGGGAGTTGGGCTGGTCGGCGGAGTGGCGAAAGCTGCGGCTGACATCAGCCGACGTCGCTGGACGATCCCGGCGCTGGCGGGAATACGCCTGCGAGAGCTTCTGCGATACGGCGGCGTGGGTCTGGGCCGTCGATGACGGGCACCCGGAGTTCACACTGAAACCGCGGTTCCAACTCGCCCGGCGGCGGTGGCTCCACACCCTGGCTTGTCACGAAAGGGAAGGCTTCCGCGTCTAAACTGGTAGAATTCGAATTAGGACTCCCCGAAACCAATGGCAACGATACTTGCGCGCGCAGCCACCACTGCCGCTGTTCTAGCGCTTACCCTCAGCGGCTGTGGCTCGCAGAAACCGAAGGAATTCACCGTCACCTACCAGAAGCCGCCCGACAAGCGGAACGCGGCGCCCGATTTCACGCTGAAAGACGCCGACGGCAAAACAGTCAAGCTCTCAGACTTCAAGGGCAAGGTGGTTTTGCTGAACTTCTGGGCCACCTGGTGCGGCCCCTGCAAGATCGAGATCCCGTGGTTCATCGAGTTTCAGAAGACGTACAAGGACAGGGGCTTCACGGTGATCGGCGTTTCGGTGGATGACGAGGGCTGGGAGATTGTGAAGCCCTACCTGGCGTCCAAGCAGGTGAACTATCCGGTGGTGGTGGCCGACGAGGCCGTAAACACCATGTACGGCGGGATTGAATCGCTGCCCACCACGTTTGTCATCGACAAAGACGGCAAGATCGCCAACACCCACATCGGACTGGTGAGCAAGAAGGAGTACGAGAGTGACATTGAGCAGCTTGTCCGGTAGGGCCTTATTGCTGGTGTTGAGCGCGGGCGCTGCCTGGCCGCAAACCGGAGTGCTTTCCGTTCAGGAGCCCGCCAAGCTCGTGGTGAAGCGCACGGAGAACCCTTCCCAGGTGCTGAAGCTCACGATGAAGCCCGGCTACCATACCAACTCCAACAAGCCGACGGAGGCCTACCTGATCCCGCTCAAGCTCACATGGGAGGCGGCCGGGCCGCTGGAGGTGGTGGAGATCGTCTACCCACCGGCCAAGTTGGAGAAGTACGAATTCAACGAGAAGCCCATCTCCGTGTTCGGCGGCGAGTTTGAGATTGTGACGAAGTTCAAGCGCGCGGCCAATCCGGCGCTGGGTCCGGGGTTTCTCACTGGAAAGCTGCGGTATCAGGCGTGCAACGACAAAGAGTGCCTCCCGCCGAAGACGGTGGAGATCAAGCTGCCCTTGCTCATTCAATAGTGCGGCGCAGGCTGATCCTGCGGCCGGGCGCCATTGGAGACACCGTGGTGTCTCTGCCGGCGCTGGAAAGTCTGTGCGCCGATTACACCGAGATCTGGGCGCCTTCACAGAATCTGCCGTTGCTGCGCCATCTGGGCAGGTGCCGTTCCCTGGTGGCAACGGGCATCGATTCGCTGGTGATCCCGGATCCCACGCTGCGGCGGCTGGCGGAGTTTGACGACATCGTCTCCTGGTATGGCGCGGGCCGCGAGGACTTCCGCCGGCAGGTGTCCGCGCTGCCCTTCCGCTTCTTCCCTGCGCTGCCCGGCGCCGAGAAAGAAACGCACGCCGTGGATTTCTATCTGCGCCAGGTTGGCGCGTCCGATGGGGCAGTGCCGCGTCTGCCCGTCCAACGGCGCGACGATGGCTACGCCGTGATCCATCCCTTTTCCGGCAGCGCCAGCAAGAACTGGCCACTCCCGCGCTTTCGCGCCGTGGCCAAACACTTGCCCGCGCCTGTCCTCTGGTGTGCCGGACCGGAAGAGGCGCTCGATGGCGCCGTGCGCTTCGCGGACCTCGGCGCGCTGATGCAGTGGCTGGCCGGGGCGCGCGTATTCCTGGGCAACGACAGCGGCATCACGCACCTGGCCGCGGCCTGCGGCGTGCCGGTGGTGGCGGTGTTCGGGCCCACGGACCCGCTGGTGTGGGCGCCGCGCGGCAACGTGGTCCGCATCGCACAATGGGATTGGCCGCCGGAGCGCGTGGCCGCGGAGGTGCTCTCATGCTGCTGACTTTACTCGCCGCCGCGTTTGAAATCGTGACAGTGGCGCAGAATCCATTCGGCCTCGCCATCGGGCCGGACGGCGCGCTCTACATCTGCGAGGTGGGTGCGCACGCCATCACGCGCTACGACTTCACCACCCGCAAAAAGAGCGTTTTTGTGCACGGAAACGAGCCTTACGAGCTCCTTTTTGACACTTTTGGAGCACTTTTGTACGTGGATCGCCTGGAGCACACCGTGCGGCGCGTGGACCTCGCGAACGGTGAAAATCGCGTGCTGCTGGGCGAAGGATTGAACCAGCCGCACGCGCTGGCGTGGAATAGCAACGGCCAGTTGCTGATCTGCGACACGTCGAACAACCGCGTCGTGGAGCTCGACCCGGCCACGGGCAAGCACCACGAGTGGGCCAAGTATCGCGGCGCGCGCACGTTTACGAAGGATGCGCGGGGCAACCTGTATCTGGCGCTGCGGGAGGGCAACGCCATCATGATGATTGACGGGCGCACGGGCGAGGCGGCGCGTGTGGCCAGCGTCGGGCCGAAGGGGATGGCGTGGGCGCGCGATGGATCCATCTATCTGGCCGACACGGAGAATCACC
Organism: Paludibaculum sp.; assembly: GCA_036504135.1. Lineage (GTDB taxonomy): Bacteria > Acidobacteriota > Terriglobia > Bryobacterales > Bryobacteraceae > Paludibaculum. The sequence continues at coordinate 654,872 of DASXVP010000024.1, read as the reverse complement.
GCATCACGCGGCTCAATCCTAAGACCGGCGCGATCACCACAGTGCTAGAAGGCTTGAAGCGGCCGCACGGCGTGCTGGTGCACGACGGGTGGCTCTATATCGGCGATAGCGAGAACAACCGCGTGTTGCGGATGCGTCTACCCGCGGCCGACTAGCGGCATCTTCGTCGCCATCACTGTCATGGACTGCACGTTGGCCTCCAAAGGCAGATTCGCCATGTAGAGAACCGCGTTGGCGACGTGCTGGAGATCCATGCGCGGCTCCTCTTTGAGGCTGCCGTCGGCCTGGAGGACCCCACGGGTCATGCGCTCCGTCATGGCCGTGGCGGCGTTGCCGATATCGATCTGCCCGCAGGCGATATCGAAGGCGCGGCCGTCGAGCGCGATGCTCTTGGTGAGGCCGGTGATGGCGTGCTTAGTCGCCGTATAGGGCGCCGAGTGCGGGCGCGGCACTTGAGCCGAGATGGACCCGTTGTTGATGATGCGGCCGCCCCGCGGCGTCTGTTCCTTCATCAGCCGGATGGCCTGCTGCGCGCAGAGAAACGCGCCGGAGAGATTCACCGCCAGCACGCCGCTCCATTGCTCCCAGGTTAGGTCCTCCATGGGGATGGCGGGCGTGTTGGCGCCCGCGTTGTTGAACAGCAGATCCAGGCGGCCGAATTCGCCGCGAATCACGTCGAAGAGGGCGCGGACGGCATCGGGCTGCGTGATGTCGGTGGGGACGGCGAGCATCTTCGGCCCTGGCGCGTCGCCGAGCGCGGCGGTCTCGGCAAGCTGCGCCTCGCGGCGGCCCGCCAGCACGACGGCGTAGCCCGCGGAGTGCAGCGCCAGGCTGACGGCGCGGCCGATGCCGGAGCCCGCGCCCGTAACAAGTGCGATTTTGGTGCTCATGGTTGGAATCCGATGGCGGTCAGAATCAGGCCTAGTTTGCGGTTGTCGCCGGGCACGGAGAAGTCCTTGTCGATGGAGAGCGTGACCACCGCGGTATCGCCCTTCGTTGGCAGGGGCGGCGTCTCCAGAGTGTAGGTGTCGGGCTTGTCGAAGGTCCGCTTCAAGACCTCCACGCCATCGAGCGTGAGCGTCACGGTGCGCCCCGGCGCCATATCGGGAATCACGATCTCGGCCCGCAGGGGCTTTGGCCCGGACGGCGGCTTCAGGAAGAAGACGGCGCGGCCGCTCATCCAGCGCCAGGCCCCGTTCTCGAGCGTGTAGACGCCGCTGATGATCTGCGACTCGGTGCTGGGTGTGGCCATCGGCAGCCACGAAAGCGTGGGCTTCTTTTCGACGATCTGGGAGATGGTCACGATATCCACTGGCGCGGTGGTGATGTCGAACGGCCACAAGCCGAAGCCAACCGACGAGTAGCCGGACTTAACGCCGAGGCCGATGAGGCGTAGCGGCAGCGCGGGCTGGATCACCAGCCGCGACTGCTCCACCAGTTGTCCGCCGCCGGTGGTGAACGGGATCTTCTCGGCGAGTTCGTTGGTGATGACGAGGTCGCCGGGGCGAAGCACCTGGCCCCGCACAATGGGCAACGCGCCGCGCGCTTCGGTGTAGTAGCGCAGGCCCCACTCGCTATTGACCCACACGCGCTGGCGGCCGTATTCCACCTGCACGTCCTTCAATGCGCCGTCGGTGAAGCGGCGGTAGCCGTCCCAGTGTTCGAAGTTCACCCACGCCAGCGAGAGGCCCAACGCGAGTTGCAGCGCCAGGCAGGCGAAGATCATCATTGGTCGCTGCGCATAGTGGAGCGCCACGAGGATGGCGAACGGCGCGGCCAGCGGCAACAGATAGCGCGCCGAGCCTGCGAAAAAGAGCACCAGCGCCGCCGCAAAGAACAAACCGACCCACGCGCTGAGGAACCAGTGCCGGCGCCGGAGGAGCGCGTAGAAGCCGATCGGCGTCAGCATCACGATGAGGTGGCCGCTAAGCGCAACGGCGCTCTTGAGCTTCATCTCCAGGCGCTGCAAGCCATAGGTCTGGAAGTGCTGATTGAGCACCTGCGCGGGCATGTCGCCGGAGGTGATCCGCTCGAAGAGATTGTAGCCGCCGAGCACCGCGGCCGGAATCAGCAGCAGCCACCAGCGGCGTTTCAACTCGCCCTCATGCCACAGCCAGAGGCCCAGGATGGGGATCAGCAGCACGCTCTGATAGGCCATCAGGGAGCAGAGCACGATAGCAATGGCAGCCAGGCCCGCACGGCCCGCCACGACCAGCGCGATGCTCAGCAGCCAGAAGGCGAGGAACGGCAGATCCGCCTCCAGCGAATTGCCGTTGACGACAAACGCCGGCACGGCGCAAAACAGCAGCGTGGCCTCCAGCGCGCGTGGCGGCACAAAGCGCCGCGCCAGGGCGAGCATCGAGAGCGCCGCGATCAACGACAGCAGCAGGTACGCAACGTGGAATGGCACCTCGCGGATCTCGCCGAGCAGCGCCAGCAACCCGGCCAGGATCCAGGCGTTGCCGGGTGGGTGGGGGTGGCCGCGCATGTCCATTGGCTCGCCCAGAAACACGTACTTGGCGTGGTGGGGGTGGGCCGGATCAATCTGCGCGTGCTGGGCGGCGGCGAGGTAATAGAAATCGTCGCCCTGAATCGCCTGATCCAAGAACGGCAGGCGAAGCAGGAGGACAAAGGCGATGACGATGAAGATTTGCCGGCGCACGGGAAGCTAGGGCTTCCAGCGTACAACAGGTTTACGGGCGGCGGACACCTCGTCCACGCGCGAGGTGCGAGTGAGGTGGGGCGCGTGCTTCACCATTTCAGGATCGGCTTCCACCTCATTGGCGATGGCGATCATGGCGTCGCAGAAGGCATCGAGCTCGGCCTTCGGCTCGGTCTCGGTGGGCTCGATCATCAGCGCGCCGTGGACGATCATCGGGAAGCTCACCGTGTAGGGGTGGAATCCGTAGTCGATCAGCCGCTTGGCTATGTCTCCGGTGCGGGCGCCCTGCTTTTCCTGCTTGGTGTCTTCGAAAACGCACTCGTGCATGGAGGGCGCGTCGTAGGCGATCTGGAAGTGATCCTTGAGCCGCGCGCGGATATAGTTGGCGTTGAGCAGCGCGTCGATAGTGGCAGTCTTGAGGCCCGGCCCGCCGTGGGCCATGATGTAGGCGAGCGCGCGGACCAGCACGCCGAAGTTGCCGTAGTAGGCGCGGACTCGGCCGATGGACTGCGGCAGATCATAGTTCCACGTCCATTGGCCATCGGCCTTCTTGAGGCGCGGGCCGGGCAGGAAGGGCGCCAGATGCGACTTCACACCCACCGCGCCTGCGCCGGGGCCGCCGCCGCCGTGCGGGGTGGAGAACGTCTTGTGGAGATTGGAGTGCAGCACGTCCACTCCGAAATCGCCCGGCCGCGCCACGCCCACCAGCGCATTCAGATTGGCGCCGTCCATGTAGACCTGCGCGCCCTTGGCATGCAGGATGCCGGCGATCTGCACGATGTTTTCTTCAAACACGCCCACCGTGTTGGGGTTGGTAATCATCATCGCGGCGACGTCTTCATTGACGGCGGCGGCGAGCACGGCCGGATCGATCATGCCCTGGCTGTTCGATTTCAGCGTCTCCACCTGATAGCCCGCGATGTTGGCGGTGGCTGGATTGGTGCCGTGGGCCGAATCCGGGCACAGCACTTTTTTGCGCGGGTTGCCCTGCGATTCCAGATACGCCCGCACCAGCATGATGCCTGTGTATTCGCCATGCGCGCCGGCGGACGGTTGCAGCGTCACCTCGTCCATGCCGAAGATGTCGCCCAGGTGGTGCTCCAGCACCGCCATGATCTCCATGGCGCCTTGCGAGAGCGACTCCGGCTGATAGGGATGCGCCCAGGCGAGGCCGGCGATGCGGGCCACGGCCTCATTGATGCGCGGGTTGTATTTCATCGTGCATGAGCCCAGCGGGAAAAGGCCGAGATCGATGCCGTAGTTCCACGTGGAGAGGCGCGTGAAGTGGCGGATGACCTCCACCTCGCTGACCTCGGGGAAGTCCTCGATGGCCTCGCGGACATTGCTGGCGCCGAGCGCTTCGGCGGCGTCGATGTCTGGCACGTCCAGCTCCGGCAGTTGATAGCCGGTCTTGCCCGGGCGCGACAGCTCAAAGAGCAGCTGCTCGTTCTGGGTGAAATGGGGGCGGATCTTGCCCAGTGTCTTCGGCATTAGAGAAGCACCTCCTTGACCACGTCCATGTCGGCGCGTTTGGACATCTCCGTGGCGCAGAGCAGCATCGAGTCTTTCAGTTCCGGGAAGAATCGCCCGAGCGGGAGGCCGCCGACGATCTTCTTTTCGAGCAGCGCGGCGTTGGCCGCTTCGGGGGTGCAACTCTTCGGAGTCACGACGAACTCGTTGAAGAACGGCCCGTTGAAGCGGGTATCCAGCCCGGCGGCCAGATAGTGGGCCTTGGCCAGATTCTGTTGGGCCAGCTCGCGCAAGCCCTGCTTGCCGTAGACGCTCATGAACACCGTCGCCATCAGCGCGATCAGCGCCTGATTGGTGCAAATATTGGACGTGGCCTTCTCGCGGCGGATGTGCTGCTCGCGGGTGGAGAGCGTGAGGCAGAAGGCGCGGTTGCCATCGGCGTCCTTGGTCTCGCCCACAAGCCGGCCCGGGATCTGGCGGACGTACTTTTCTTTGGTGGCGATGATGCCGGCGAATGGACCGCCGTAGCTCGGCGAGATGGCGAAAGACTGGAACTCGCCGACGACGATATCGGCGTCGCGCGGTGGCTCCAGCAGGCCCAGGGAGACGGCTTCGGAAAAGACCATCACCAGCAGCGCTCCGTGCTTGTGGGCCAGCTCGGAGGCCGCCTGGACGTCTTCCACCACGCCGAAGAAGTTGGGCGATTGCAGAATGACGCAGGCGATGCCGCTATTCAGCTTGGCCTCGAGATCGGCCAGATCGATCCGGCCGGTTTTGGCGTCGTAGCCGAAGCTCTCTACATGGAGCTGGGCATTGCGCGCGGCGGTATCGAGCACCTGGCGGTATTCCGGATGGAGGTTGGCGGCTGCCAGAAAGCTGCTGCGTCCGGTGATGCGCAGCGCCATCATGGCCGCCTCCGGCACTGCCGTGGAGCCGTCGTACATGGAGGCGTTGGCCACTTCCATACCCGTGAGCTGGCACACCATGGTCTGGAATTCGAAGATGGTGGTGAGCGTGCCCTGCGCGATTTCAGCCTGATAGGGCGTGTAGGAGGTGAGAAACTCGCCGCGGCTCACAACGACGTCGCAGAGCACGGGCCGGTAGTGGCTGTAGACGCCGGCGCCCAGGAAACTGGCGTAGCCGTCGGCGTTTTTCGCCGCTTGCGCCTGGAAATAGTCGGTAATTTCGTACTCGGATAAACCTTTCGGAATATCGAGCGCGCGATCGAGTAGCGCAGAGGCCGGAAGATGCGCGTAGAGCTCGGACAAATGGCCGAGGCCACAGGCCTCCAGCATGGCGCGCCTGTCGGCGTCAGAGTTCGGTAAGTATCGCACGAGTGATCGCTCCCGGAGGTAAAGAGAGTGCCGCGGGCGGAGCTCCCTGGCACTATTGTAACGTCCGGGCGGGGGCGCTGGTCGAAGAGGTCGAGGGTGTCGGTGGGAATGAGGCACCGATGCGCCGCGGATTGGTCAGTTGTTGGAGATGGATCAACTCGGCAATGTCAGTGAGGATCTGTTCCTTCCTCCTTCCAACCGTCCGAACAGGCGAATCCCATCAAAGTGGCCGGCGCCAACTTCCGAGCGGCCCGTGGGTCACCCGATGCTGGCTTGATCGCCCCCAGACCCACACGTCATACCAGCCACGGCTGTTCTCTGAAGAGTCCGCTTCTTGGCACTACTCTTCTACGATGGCCGAGAGTTAATCCGGAATGCGGAAAGGTCGTGGATCTACGGTCTCGGTCGAAGACGCAGGGCAATGAACCATTCGCTGAACATCTCAAATGGGCTTGCCTGCCGGGCATGGCCTGTTCGAGTGCGGAGACCGGGCGATTCTGAAAGAAGATCGGCCGTATGTCCTTTGGTTCTGTTCCGCTTGCAGATACGTCACTTGCGGATACTGTAAACAACGTTCTCACCTTCGTTGGACCACGCACACAGCGGCGCCTTGTATGCGCAAGCCGTCCCCTCCTTCTGGGAGATTAGGAGGTCCGTGGCCGTCTCCGTCACTGTTGTCTTGCGGTGGTCGACGCAGGTGTACAGCTTGATCGTGTAGCGGTCTTTGCCTACTTCTACCTGAACCTCAATGAGAGAATTGACGACTGCACTGACGTCGACCTTAATCCGCGCATTGCCTTCCAGGAAACCACCTGCGTCGACCTGTGCTTTCTTCAGGATTTTATAGACAGATGAGTCACCCTGGTTCGTGTTCGCGATCCACTTGTCAAAGTCGTATTTCGCCCTGAGTGTTCCGCCGAGGTCGGCCTTCCCGCCTACAACCGTGCCACTCAGAGTTTGCGGCTCGGCGACAATGTCGCCAGACAAGAAGGAAACCAAGTGGGTTGAAGTGCCGCCGTCACCTGACCCTTGAGGCGCCGCCGTAATATCCGCGCTCGCGGCGAGGGTCGCAGCCAGGAATAATGGCAGCAGTTTTGAGAGAGCGGTGTACGGTTTCACCTGGGATCGCCTCTTTGTTTTGCCAGGCACCTCGGAGTATACACCCAGCAGTCTCAGTCGAAGCCGCTTTCTCAGTCCCGCATATCCCAAGCGAGTCGGGCCGCCGCGATGCGGGCCCCGTCCTATGCTGCCGGAGCCCCAGCAGGGTCGAGATTGCGTCCGCAAACGCCCGTAGTCGTGTCTTTCGCAAACCGGCCTTCCACCCGCTGCTGTCAAGCGAGTTCCGGTCGGCGTCCGCAATCCGTGAGCGATCCACGTGGGCGCATAGTCGCCGAAGTGTCTGTACCCTGTTGGAGGACGAATACCCTCGGGAAGCCGTGCGCTGTCTGGCGATGCACGCTAATGAAACCGGTCAGCCGGCAATGTAGGACTGGTAGGCCGCGGCGTCGAGCAGTCTGCTCACCTGGTCGGTGTCGGCCAGCTTGATCCTCACCAGCCACGCTTCGCCGTGGGGGTCCTCATTCAGCTTTTCGGGGGCATGAGCGAGGATCGCATTGGTCTCCACCACCTCGCCCGAGACGGGTGAATAGATGTCGCTGACAGCCTTCACGGATTCGACGGAGCCGAAGCTCTGCCCGATGTCGACCTTCGTGCCAACCTTGGGCAGATCGACATAGACGATGTCGCCCAGTTCGCTCTGTGCGTGGAACGTGATCCCCACCGTGCCGGTGTCTCCCTCGACGGAGACCCACTCGTGTTCTTTGGTATAGCGGTAGTTTTCGGGATATGTCATTTGGGTCGCTTATAGAATGGGATGGGAACGGTGACCGCCTCCACGGGCTGGTCGCGGACCATCACCTCGATGGCCACGCCCGGCAGCGCCTGATGGATGGGCAGGTAACACATTCCGATGTTTTTGTTGAGCGTCGGCGACGGCCCTCCGGAGGTCACCCACCCGGCGGGCGTGCCATCGGCGCGGACTTCATAACCATCGCGGCCGATGCCCCGGCCCCGCATTTCAAACCCGATGAGATGACGATTGAGCCCCGCGTCCTTCTGCGCCTCCAACTTGGCGCGGCCCAGGAAATCACCCTTCTCCATCTTCACAATCCATTGCAGACCGGCCTCCAGCGGCGAGATCGAGGCATCGATCTCATGGCCGTAGAGTGCCATGCCAGCCTCCAGACGCAGCGTATTCCGCGCGCCCAACCCGGCGGGCTTGATGCCATATTCGGCGCCAGCCGCCAGCAACTCGTTCCAGCGCGCCTCGGCTAATTCGGGCGCTACGTAGATCTCAAAGCCATCTTCGCCGGTGTAGCCGGTGTGCGCGATCCGCGCCGCGTCGCCAGACACTTCGCCATCGGCGAACCAGTAGTATTTGATGGCGCTCAGATCGGTTTTCGTCAGCTTCTGCAGCGTCGCGGCGGCCTTGGGCCCCTGCACGGCGATCTGCGCAAATTTCGGCCCACTGTTTTCGACGACGCAATCCCAGCGGTTGGCCGCGAGGATATGGGCGAAGTCCTTGTCCTGGTTGCCGGCGTTCACGCACAGGAAATAGTGATCGTCCGCCACCTTATGCACCAGGATGTCGTCGACGAAGCCGCCGTGCTCGTAGAGCAGGCCTGAGTAGTGCGCCTGACCGATGGCCAGCTTGGCGGCGTTGTTGGTGGAAACGTAGTTGACCAGATCCAACGCCTCGGGTCCGCGCACTTCCAGCTCGCCCATGTGGCTGACATCAAACAGCCCAACGGCGTTGCGGACCGTGTTGTGCTCGTCGAGGATGCCGCTGTACTGCACGGGCATATCCCAGCCGCCAAAATCGACCATGCGCGCGCCAAGGGCGCGGTGGGCGGCGTTCAAGGGGGTTTTCAAAAGCGCGGGTGCGTCACTCATGGGGTCTCTACTTCGGTCAACTCAATCTAGCATAGGCCCGGCATTGTTGCGCGCGCGGGGATTGGGCTACACTCCAGGAGAAGAAGGAGAAGTAAACATGAAGGGTGATCCCAAGGTTCTGGAGTATTTGCAGGAGTGTCTGACGGCCGAATTGACGGCCATCAATCAATACTTCCTGCACGCCGAGATGATGGAAAACTGGGGCTACGAGCGCCTGGGCAAGATTACGAAGAAAGAGTCGATTGAGGAGATGATGCACGCGGAGAAGCTGCTGCACCGCATTCTCTATTTCGATGGCTCGCCGAACATGAGCCAGCTCTTCACGCTGCGCATTGGCCAGAACGTGAAGGAGCAGATCCAGTTTGATCTGGACCTGGAGTATCAGGCTGTCCCGCGGTTGAACAAGGCGATCAATGCGGCCGTGGCGGCGGGGGACAACGGGTCTCGGGATCTGTTTGAGTCCATTCTGAAGGACGAAGAGCATCACGTGGATTATCTGGAAGCTCAGCTGCACATGATCAGCGAGATGGGTTACGAGAACTATCTGGCGCAGAACATGAAGCACGAGGACTAGAGGCGGGACCGCTCCCTAACGGTCGCGGCTCGGAACGGGCGGTGGATACGGGGGATACGGCGAATGCGGCGGGTGGGGCCAGTGGCCTTAGCCCGCCGTTTTCATTGGCGGCTACAAAGCGCCCGCGGCTACAATTAGAGAACCCATCCCGATGAAGAGAAACCGTGTGCAGTGGCCGTGTGCCCTAATCGCCGCCTTCGCAGTGTTGACTCCGCTGGCCGCCGAGGTGCGCAAGAGTACCGGCGCCCCAGCCCTGAAGCAGCAACTGGAGCGGCTCCGAGTGGTGGGCAGCGTGATGATGATCGCGGCCCATCCCGACGATGAGAACACGGCACTACTGGCCTACTGCTCGCAAGGCCGCAAGCTGCGCACCGCGTACCTTTCGCTCACGCGCGGCGAGGGCGGGCAGAACCTGATTGGCAGCGAGCAGGGTCCGCTGCTGGGCGTCATCCGCACGCAGGAGTTGCTGGCCGCGCGGCGCATCGACGGCTCGGAGCAATTTTTCTCTCGCGCCATCGACTTCGGGTTTTCGAAGACGGCGGAGGAGACGCTGCAGAAATGGGGCCGCCAGGAGGTGCTCTCCGACGTGGTGTGGGCCATCCGCCGCTACCGCCCGGACGTGATCTTCCTGCGCTTCTCCGGCACGCCGCGCGACGGCCACGGCCATCATCAGGCGTCGTCGATGCTCGGCAAGGAGGCGTTCACGCTGGCGGCTGACCCCAACGCCTTCCCTGAACAGCTCAAGGATGTCCAGCCGTGGCAGGCCAAGCGCATTCTGTGGAATGGCTTCAGCTTCAACCGGCAGCAGGAGAAGGAACTGGACGCGATGGCCAACCGCCTGATGGTGGACACGGGCGAGTTTGACGCGGTGCTCGGCCTTTCCTACGGCGAGCTCGCCGGTCTGAGCCGCAGCCAGCATCGGAGTCAGGGGATGGGCTCGGCCGAGCGGCGCGGCAGCGTGCCCAACTATCTCTTCCATTACGGCGGCCAGCAGGCGACGAAGGATTTCATGGAGGGCATCGACATCTCCTGGAACCGTCTGCCGGGCGGCGCGCCGGTGCAGAAGCTGCTGGACGAGGCCGCGGCACGGTTACAGATCGACGAGCCGGAGACCATCATTCCTACGCTCCTGAAGGCCCGCCCGCTGATCGCAGCCATCAACCACCCTGACGCCCGCCGAAAGCTGGTGGACCTGGACGAGGCCATCGCCATGGCCGCCGGGCTGTGGCTGGAGGTGAACGCCGCCAAGCCCGAGGCCACGCCGGGCAGCCAGATTGAGCTGACGCTTACCGCCATCAATCGCGGCCACGCGCAGGTGGAGCTGGCCCGCACGCAACTGGAAGGCATCGCCGGCGCGCCCTCGCTGGACACCGTGACCCTGCCCTTCAATCAGCCCCAAACTGCGAAGGCGAGTTGCCCGATCCCCGCCGGCCAGCCGCTGACACAACCGCTGCAACTGCGCGAGCCGAGGCGCGGCGATCTCTATGGCATCTCCGATCCTGCGAACATCGGGCCGCCCGAGGCCGATCCGGTGCTGCGCGCGCGATTCCAGCTCAAGGTGCAGGGCGAGCCGGTGGAGATTGTTCGACCGGTGGAGAACCGCTACGTGGATCGAGTCCGCGGCGAGTTGACGCGCCCCTTCATCATCGTGCCGGTGGTATCCATCAAGCTATCCGAAAACGCGCTGTTGTTCGCGGGCCCCAAGCCGCGCGCCCTCTCCGCCGAGGTGACGGCGCACACTGCCAACGCGGCCGGGACTCTGTCGTTGCAGATCCCGCGGGGCTGGCGGATTGCGCCCGCCGAGCGGACCTTCCAGATCGCTGAGCCGGGCCAGGTGGCCGCGCTGGAGTTCACGATCACGCCGCCCGCGGCCAGCGCCCGCGGCGAGATCACCGCCACCGCGCGAGTGGGCCAAAGCGTCATCAGCAGCGGCCTGCAGCAGATCACCTACGACCATATTCCGCCACAGACGATACTGCCCGCGATCCACACGCGCATCGTGCGGGAGGACGTCAAGGTGAACGCCCATCGCATTGGCTACGTGATGGGCGCCGGGGACGAGGTGCCGGATGCCCTGCGCGAGATGGGCTGTGAGGTGACGTTGCTGGAGCCGGCCGAACTCGCCCGCGGCGACCTTTCGCGCTATGAGGCTATCGTCACGGGCGTCCGGGCCTGGAACGTGCGCGAGGATCTGCGGGCCAATCACGCCCGGCTGGTCGCCTACATGGAGCAGGGCGGCACCGTGCTGGTGCAGTACAACGTGACGGAAGGCGGCCCCTTCGGCGGCAATCCCGAGCTATTGAAAAATATGGGCCCCTATCCGATCAAGCCCGGGCGGGACCGCACGACGGTGGAGGAGGCGGCGGTTAAGCTGCTCAAGCCCGATCACCGGCTAATGCAGATGCCCAACCGAATCACTCCCGCCGATTTCGACGGCTGGGTGCAGGAACGCGCGCTGTACTTCCCTGCCGAATGGGACGCGCGCTACGAGCCCATTCTCGAAACGTGCGACCCCGGCGAGGCGCCGCAAAAGAGCGGCCTGCTGTACGCCCATGTCGGGAAGGGCGCCTACGTTTTTACCTCCTACGCCTGGTTCCGGCAGTTGCCTGCCGGCGTACCGGGCGCCTACCGCATCTTCGCGAATCTGATTAGCGCGGGTCGTTGATCCCTATGGTCAATTTCAAGCGGCTCTACTGGGGCATCGTGATCTACCTGGTGGTAGTGATCTCTCTCTTTACGTGGTTCACGCGGAGCTACCAGCCATGAGAACCGCCGACTGGGTGGTGTTGTTCGGCACACTGATTGGCGCGGTGCTTTACGGCTTATGGCGCGGCTACGGCAGCAAGACGACGCACCAATATCTGCTGGCCAGCAAGACGATGCCGTGGTATGCCATGGCGCTCTCCATCATGGCCACGCAGGCCAGCGCCATTACGTTCATCTCCACCACGGGCCAGAGCTATGTGGACGGCATGCGCTTTGTCCAGATGTACCTGGGGCTGCCGCTGGCCATGATCGCCATCGCGGCCTTTGCCGTGCCGCGCTTCCACACCAGCGGAGTCTACACGGCGTATGAGTATCTGGAAAAGCGTTTCGACGCCCGGACGCGCGCGCTGGTGGCGGTGATCTTTCTGCTTTCCCGAGGCCTGGCGGTGGGCGTGGCGCTATCCGCGCCGGCGGTAGTGCTGACGGTGATTATCGGCCTGCCGGCGCAGTTCACCACGGTGATCATGGGAGTGCTGGTGATCGCCTACACGGTGACGGGCGGCATCGCGGCGGTGACGTGGACCGATTTCGCGCAGATGCTCATCATGACGGCGGGGCTCTTTGCCGCGCTGTTTACGGCTCTGTGGATGCTGCCGGCGGGCGTGACCTTTGGCGATGCAGTGACCCTGGCGGGCGCGGCCGGCAAGCTGAATCCGGCGGTGTGGAGCTTCAGCTTCAAAGACCAGTACAACGTGTGGAGCGGCGTGATCGGCGGCATGTTCCTCTCGCTGGCCTACTTTGGTTGCGACCAAAGTCAGGTGCAGCGCTACCTGACCGGCCGCGACATCACGCAGAGCCGGCTGAGCCTGCTTTTCAACGCCATAGCCAAGATCCCGATGCAGTTCTTCATTCTCTTCATCGGCGCCATGGTTTTTGTCTTCTACGTGTATGAAAAGCCGCCGGTGATCTTCCACGCGCGGGCGCTGCATACCATCGAGCGGGAGGCGGATTTCCCGCGGGTCCAGGCAAAGTTCGACCAGGCCTTCGAGACGCGCCGGGCGGCGGCGCGGGCGCACGATCTACGCGCTTTCCAGGCCGCCCAGAAGAACCTCGACGACGCGCGCAAGGACGCTCTGCTCATCTCCGGACGGGCCACTGTGGATCATGTCAGCCTGGACACCAACTACGTCTTCCTGTCTTTCGTCACCAACTACCTGCCGGTGGGCGTGGTGGGCCTGATCATCGCTGTAATCTTCGGCGCGGCGATGTCCACCATCTCCGGGGAGGTGAATTCACTGGCCACGGTGAGCGTCATCGACATCTACCGGCGCTTCGTGCGGCCGGACCAGACAGACACGCACTACCTTTCCGCCTCGAAGTGGCTGACCGGATTCTGGGGCCTCTACGCGATTGTGACGGCGTACTACGCGCAGAATCTGGGCTCGCTGGTGGAGGCCGTCAACAAGCTCGGGTCGCTCTTCTACGGCTCCATGCTGGGGATCTTCGTGCTGGCGTTCTTCTTCCCCAAGGTGCGCGGCCCGGCGGCCTTTGTGGCCGTGCTGGTGGGCGAGGCAGCCGTATTCACGCTGTGGAGCCTGACGAACGTGGCGTTCCTCTGGTACAACGTGCTGGGCTGCCTGGTGGTGATTGCCACGGGGTTGCTGATCAGCGCCGTCACGCCGGCGCCCGAGCTAGCGGAATAGCCTGGGCGCGAAATCGTTGAGGTCCCGGCGCCACGTCTGCCACTCGTGGGCCGTGCCTGGCGATTCGAAGTACACGTACTTGACGCCGGCATCGTCGAGCATCTTCCGGAATGCCCCGATGGCGCCAGGGAACGGATTCGGCTCCACGGTGCCCATCCCGAGCCACAACAGCTTCACCTTGGCGTTGAACGCGGCGCCGTCCGTGAAGACGCCGCCGATGAAGGTCTTGGGGTCGATGGGCGCGGTGCTGAGGCCATTGCCAGTGCCGCTGAATGCGCCGATCCAGGCGAACTTGTCCAGGTGCCGCAGCGTGACCTGGCACGTCTGATTGCCGCCCATCGAGAGGCCTGCCATGGCGCGATTCTCGCGGTTGGCCAGGGTCCGGTAAGTGCGGTCGATCATGGGAATCACGTCGGTGATCATGAGGTCTTCGAAGGCGTTCGGTTTGCCGGGCGCGGAAGCGTAGCCGTTGTCCATGACGATGATCATCGGCCTGGCTTTGCCGGCGGCGATCAGGTTGTCGAGGATAAAGTTGGCGCGGCCCTGGAAGATCCAGCCGGTCTCGTCCTCACCCGAGCCGTGTTGCAGGTAGAGCACCGGATAGCGCGTGCGCGTGTTGGCGTCGTAGTCCGGCGGGGTGTAGACGAACGAGCGCCGCCAGGCGCCGGTCACTTTCGAGAGATACCAGCGGAGCCGGACCTCGCCATGCGGCACGTCCCTGGGCAGGTAGAAATCCACACCCTTTTCCGGCACCTCAATTCCGCTGGCGTCGCGGCCGGTGCCGTAGTACGCGTGGCTGGATGGATCACTCACATTGGCCCCGTCAATATAGAACGAGTAGTAGTGGAACCCGGGCACCAGCGGCGGCGTGGTGACGTACCAGAGGCCGTCGGCGGCGCGCGTCATGTCGTGCTTGCCGCCGCCCACCGACACCTGCACCTTTTGCGCCTCGGGCGCGGTGAGGCGGAAGGTCGCGCGCAGATCGTCGTGAATGCGCGGATACTGCGCATTGGGGACGTTGGAGGACGCGGGTTTTCCGTCGTTCGCGGTCTGTCCGAAACAGAGTCCGGCCGCGAGGATGAGTAAGGAAATGATACGCATTCCGCTGGTCTCCTACCGGAACAAGCGGGGCGCGAAGTCATTCAGGCATCGCCGCCAAGTCAACCATTCGTGGGCCGTACCGGGCGATTCGAAATAGACATTGCGGACTCCGGCTTTCGTGAGTGCCTCGCTGAAGTTCTTGGTTCCGGGACCCTCCGCTGAGCCGATACCCAAGAAGAGGACCTTTACCTTTTTGTTGAACGCGGCGGAGTCGGCGAAGACGCCGTTGTTGGACGTCTTCGGATCGAAGGCGCCCCCGCGGCCGCCCGAGCTGCCGCTGAAGCCGCCGATATAGGCGAACTTGTCGAGGTTCGACAGCGTGGTCAGGAAGGTCTGCATGCCGCCCATCGAGAGTCCGGCCATGGCGCGGTGCTCTCGCCCCGGCAGCACGCGGTAGGTCTTCTCGATCATGGGGGTCAGATCGGTCAGCATCATCTCCGTGAAGGTCGCACCGGTGAAGCCGGCCAGCCCTCGCGGCGAGGCGGGGCGAGCGCCCTGAGCCGGCGCGCCGGCGGGCGGCGGTGGTGGCTGCGGCCACATCCAGCGGGCGGAGAATATGGTGGCATCCTCGCCCGGCTTGGCGGCGTTGAGGTTGTCCATGACGATGATCATCGGCACGGCCTTCTTCTCCGCGATCAGGTTGTCCAGGATCAGGTCCGCGCGGCCCTGGGTGTGCCAGCCCTGCTCGTTTTCGCCCCAGCCGTGCATGAGGTAGAGCACGGGGTAGCGCTTCTTGCCGGCGTCGTAGTCTGGCGGCGTGTAGACGTAGCAGCGCCGCCACTTCGCGGTGACGGTCGAGTAGTACCAACGCTGGCTCACCTGCCCGTGCGGCACGCTCTTGTGTGCGTAGTAGTCCACTTCGGGAGCTTCCGGAATCTCGATACCGCTGTTATCCCAGCCGCTGCCGAAGAAGGTCCGGGAGGCGGGATCGGCCACGTTGGCGCCGTCTACGGTGAAGGTGTAGTAGTGGAAGCCCACCACCAGAGGCGTGGTGGTGACGCTCCACACACCGTCGCCGCCTTTGACCATGTCGAAGTTCTTGCCCACGCGGAGCTGGACCTTCTGGGCATCGGGCGCGGCAAGACGGAACTCCGCCCGGCCGTCCGGATACACGCAGGGATGCTTCGCGCCGGGGATGTTCAGGGAATTGGGTTTGCACTCGCCGGGCCCCTGGCCGGAGCACAGCCCGCCAACGAGTAATAGCGGCAGTAAGAATCTCATGAGTCCTCCTTGGACTTGGGTGACCACACTATCTGATTTCGAGTTCATAAACGCTGATGCTGTAGGGCGGCAACGTGACCGTGCGCGGAGCCTGCGGGAGTGTGCTTTCGGCCATCGTCGCCGGAGGGCCAACGCTGAACCCGCGTCCGGCCGCGGGCGGCACGGCAGGTGCGGCGGCCGGAGTTAGTTGCCGGAGCTTTGCTCCGCCAGCTGGTTGAACGCCCTTCCAGGTCAATTCGCAATCCTGCGCCGAGTCGCTGGGATTCACGATGGAAATCGCCAGCTTTTTCCCGTCGGCGCTCAACGCGGCGACGACATCCAGCGGGTAGGTTGGACTGCCGGAAGGGCGCTCGGAGGTATCCACCGCCACGGTTCCTTTTATGGGCCGCTGCGGCGAGTTGCCATTCACCGCCAGCGGCGATGCACCGGCGAAGTGGTCGTGCAGCATCTTCATGACCAGCCCATCCATGCGGAAGCCCACCGGGTCGCCGTAGGGGTCGGTGGCGATCATGCCCATGCCGCCTGTGTGCACGCCCATCGCCACCATGCCGGAGTGCCGGAAGAACTCGTGGTAGACCAGAGCGTTCGTCATGGGATTCAGCATCGGGTTCACCGGCGCCGGCGGGCCGGCTGCCGGGTTGACGAAGCGGTTTCGCGGTGCCCATTCGTCAAAAGCGAACTGAATGTTTTTGTCTTTCAGCGCGGGCATCCGCCTCAGATACTCGTCCCAGGCCTCGAACTTCATCTGCACCTTGTTCGACATGCGGCGCACACGGGAGGTGAGCGGATCGTCAGCCTCGACAAAGGCTTGTTTCGCGGCGTCGATCACGAGATTGGGATAGCCGTAGAAATGCTCGCCCAGGTAGTCGATGTAGTCGGCCGATTGGGCCAGCAGCGCGCCGGTCCAATCGTGCTTTGTACCGAAGGCGAACGGTACCTTATCGGTCTCCGCGGCTCGCTCCGGGAAGGTGCCGAGCTGCCGGTTCTCAATATAAGTCCAGGACAGCTCCTCCGGCGTCGCGCTGGAGGCGATCACCTTGATGGACGGATCGATTTTGCGCATCGCCTTTACGAACAGGTTGTGCTTCTCCGGGTATTGAGTGACGTCCATGTGACCCCACTGCCAGGGTCCGTACATCTCGTTGCCGATGCCCCAGATCTTGACTCCGTAAGGCGCCGGGTGTCCATTCTCGGCGCGCCACCGCCCCAGGCGGCTGGTGGCCGGGCCGTTGACGTATTCCACTTCCTCAGCGGCCGAGTGCGCGTCGCCGAGCCCGGTGTTCACCGCAATGTAAGGCTCCGCGCCGATCAACCGGCAGAAAGTCATGAAGTCGTCGATGCCCATGTCGTTGGACTCCATGCCGTTCCAGGCGAGTTCGCGCCGGGGCGGACGCCGGTCTGCCTCGCCGAGCCCGTCCCGCCAGTCGTAGGCGGAGACGAAGTTGCCGCCCGGCCAGCGCGCGATTTCTATGCCCTGCAGCTTTAGCAGACGGATCATCGCGGCGTTGAATCCCGAGATGTTGTCCGCCGGCATCAGAGAGACGGCTCCAATGTGCAGTGCACCGCTGCCGGTAGCCACGATCTCGAAGCGGCCCTCGGTAGAGTCTGCCTTGGCCGTGAACTTCAGCGGGAACTTGGAGTAATTGGAGGTCAGCGACGGCAGATGTATGGTCTGCCGGTCTTCCGGCTTCGGCCCCCACACAAGGCTCACATCCACCTTCGCGCCGGCTGCGCCGGCCAGCACAACGCGTCCCGTGTAGCTTCTCCCTGCTCGGAGGGAGATTCCGGTCTGGCTGATGCCCCGCTGCGTTGTGCCATCGAGTTGAATGCGCGGGCTCCACTCGCCCACGTAGGCCTTCTTGCCGTCCATGACTGTGAACTCGTCCGGGCCCACCGGAAGCCAACGGCGCAGCGGACCGCGCCGGCCAAAGCCGCCTGTGGCAACGGCCGGAGCCGGCTTTGAATTGATGGCGAAGTAAAACTTCCGGTCATAGAGCATCTCGGCCCACACGCGCGTGGTGGCCGGCTCCATGAAGCCGCCAAAGACGAGCTTGGAGATGGGCGGCGCTTTGCGTGTGGCGTCGATTTCAGCCGTCACCGTTTGTGCCGTCAGGCTGCCCGCAAAAGATCCCGCCAGCGCCGCGGCCAGCAACCATTGCCAGTAGGTTTTCATTTGTCACCGACTTTCCAGTAGGCTTCCAGCGCCTTGAGTTCATCCAGAGTCAGGTACGTTACCGCACCGTGTTTGGGGCCGGTGAAGTTGGTGGTCTTCATGACGCCCTCGTTGAAGTGACCGATGTTTTTGTAGGCGGCGAAGTCGGTTGTTTCGCTGAAGCCCATGTTGTTGGGACGGGCGCCGTAGACGTCGTACATCAATACATAGGTGCTGGTGCCGAGCCGCTTGAACACGGTCGGCGCCTCCGTGGCCACCTTCTCGGGATCAATGCGCCGAGGCTCAATCACGTAGCCGCCGGTGAGGCGATCCGACACGCCGTGCTGCACCTTGGCGTCGATAACGTAGTGCAGGTGGAACTTCTTCCCCACCCGGATGAGATCGCCGTCAATGCCGCCCGTATCCGACAGCGGCTCGGGCTTGGTGACGAGCTTCGTAAACGCCTCGTCCGTGTAGGAGTAATACATCTTGCACTCTTTGGGCCCGAAACGGATGGTGAAGTACACCATCATCCGCCGCTTCTTCTCGTCGTAGATGGTCTGCGGCGCCCAGGATGCGCTGAGGTCGCCGAGTTGCGGAAACGCCTTGTCCACGCGGAAATCGGAATGAGTCCAATGGATCAAATCCCACGACTTCATCAGCACCAGAGCCCGGTTGTTGCCCCAGCCGTATTGCTCGATGGGCCGTTCCCAGGCGGTGCTCCGGACTCCGGCGCGCTGGCCAAAGATGTGGAGATCGGTCATGGCCAGATAGAAGGCGCCATCAGAACCGCGAGTGATGTGCGGGTCGCGGACGCCCTTCTGTTCGGCCAGGAGCTTGCCGTCAAACACCGGTTGGCCGTGGTTGACGTCGGTGAAGGTGTAGCCGTCGCGGCTGATGGCGAAATACGCCGATTGAGTCTGGTCCTTGAAATAGACCAGGAGGTACCCGGCGAAGTCCTTCTCCTGGAGCTTCTTCGCGTGTGAGGGCCTCTCTATCGACGGCTGGATGACAATCCCCGTCTGCGCCATCGCCGGCACGCCCGCCATCAGCATGGCGAGTGCGAGGCGCCTCACTGGCAGGCCCCACCTGAGCACAAATTCTTGCTGAAGAAGGGCATGACGTAGTTCTGGAACCGGACCGCGACGGCGCTGGTGTGAGTGCCCTTGTAGATCTCAAAGGTACTGTTGATGCCGTAGGTGTCGAGGATCTCGTGCAGCTTGATCGCGTCCATGCGCAGGCCGTCCTGATCGCCGACGTCCATCGCAATCGCGCGGTATTGCCGCAGGTTGCCGATGTACTGGTGGACGAAGGCCAGAGGAGCGTTAGCAGTCCAGCGGGCCAGGACGTCCGGCTGCGCGACACCGTTCTTCATGGGCAGGTCGAGATACAGCGGCGGATTCTTGGGATTGGGTGACCAGGCGGCAGCGGTGGCAAGCTGGGCGCGCAGCCCAAAGTTCAGAGTCGCCGAGTCGGCCGGCGACTTCACTGCCTCCAAAGCCTTCTCCATGGCCGGGTTGGCCGGTCCGGCAGCGCGAGGCGACATGCAGCACGGGCTCATGATGTAGAGGCTTCCGAATACATCGGAGTGCCGCATGCCGATTCGGCTCGCCCCGTAGCCGCCCATGGAGTGCCCTACCAGACCGCGGCTGGTCCGCTTGGCGATCGTGCGGTAGTGCGCGTCGATGTAGGTCACGACATCGCGAGTGATGAATTGCTCGAAGTCGCCGGTGGTGACGGAGCTTGAGTACATCGACCCGTTGTGGACCGTCTTCGAATCTGGCAGCACGACGATCATCTCCTGCGCGCCCCTGGCGAGTGCGCCTTCGATGGTCTGCGGGACCACGATCTCCTTGGACCACTGCTCGGCGCCGATGCTGTAGCCGTGCAAGGCATAGACCACCGGGTACCGGCGCTTCTTTTCCTTGGCGTAGCTGGGCGGGAGGAAGACGATGACGTCGCGATCGACGGCGTTGCCTTCCAGGTTTCCCTCCAGCCAGGATCCGTGAATCTTGATTCGCTCCGCCGCTACCGGCTTTGCACCCGGCTCCACGGGCGGGACTTCTGTTTTCACCTGAGCCGGCAGCGCCAGCGCCAGGGTTGTCGTGAGGGCAATGATCAGGTTGATCCGCATAGTGTCTCTCCCAGCGTTACCGTACCAGCGCGTCGGCTGCGTTGGCCGCCAGAATCCAATGGCTGGCGACCGTGACGATGTACTCGTTCTCGAACCAGAGCATTCCAAAGTCGTCGATGCACTCCGGGAAGTCCGGCTTGATGACGACGTAGCCGGGGATCACACCGCCGGCGATGAACGAATTGTCGGCCCGGTTGTTGCCGTAGGCCTTCAGCTTGGAAGACGTTCCGACGGCGGAGACGTAGGAAGTGCTGGAGACCGGGTGCGTGCCCAGAATGTAGTTGGCCGCTCGCAGCGTGTAGTCCTTGCTTACGATCTCAGGGAACGCCTTGTGCAGGAAATACATCCTCACCCCCATGTCGATGACGGCGTTGGATCCGCCCCATCCGCCGCGGCTGGGAGGCACGCCGAACGGAGTGGCCGCCAGTTCCTTATCCAGTTGCACCACGTATGTCTTCACTGCCGCTTCGAGCTGTTGCTTGAAGGCCGCATCCATGTAGGGCAGCACACGCACGGCCGACCAACCACCGAAACCGAAGCGCTGCGCCACGGTCGGGAACAGCTCCAGCACGCGCTTCTTGTATGGCTCGCCGCCGTTGGTGGCGATCAGCAGTTGCACCGCCGCATTCCACTCCTCCACGGCGCCCATGCCGGGAAATCCGCCCGGACGGCTCGGGGCGGGCGTCGGGTTGGCGTGCTCGTCGTTCCAGATCCGGATGGCGGTATCGAGCGACTCCTGCGCCAGGGCGTCGTCAAATCCCTTCAACACCGGAGCCGCCGCGGCCAGCGTTGCCACCGAGCCGTACTGCATGCCCGCCGATTTTGTCGTGAACGCCCAGCGGTCGTCGCGAACGCCCGAGTAGTTGCCGTCCACTTCATTCGGTCCTAGCTTGTCGGAGTAGAGGCGGCCGTCGGTCTTGGAAGCGCCATCGCCCAGATGCGTGTACTGGCGCAGCGAGGGCTCCTCCACCACCGGAAACGTGTGCCCCACTGCCTTGATCTGCGCCATCACCTGGAGAACACCGTGCTTGACCTGCTGCAACGTATCCGGAATCCCGTCCGGACGGTGCATCTCAACGGAGCGGGCCTTCCAGTCCACCGTGAGCTCATCCCACTTCAGCCCAAACTCCTGGTAGCCCAGCGCCAGATCCTGGATCGTCGCGAACTGACTACGAGTCTGAATGTCGAAATCGCCCGCATCATACCAGCCACCGACATTCAACCCCGGGATGTGCTCGCCGGGCTTAAAAGGGGAATCCAGATTCGGGCCCGTGGACCAGCCGTCAAAGTGCTGCCGGTTGGGCGGCGCCTGCCTCGCGTCATCCATGTGTGACACGCCGTGCCACAGCCGGTAGCCCTCCCGCACCGAGACGTGGTCCATCGCCGTCGCCAGGTAGGTGTCCAGGCTCGGTTGCCAAGTCCTGGCGTAGACGTCACGGGCGATGGGGAACAGTTCGGTGCGGACTCCGGCGTACTCAATCGCATACAGCCCGGGTTGCTTGACGGAGGAGAAATCAAACTTCGCATAGGTGTATCGCAGCCAGGGCGTGGGTTCCGAGACGGGGCCATCGTAGACCGGCTTGTAGGAGCCATCCTCACCGAGCCGCAGGAGCTTTGCCGTGCGGGGCGCGTTGAACTTCGGATCCAGTTCGATGACGGCGACCTTGGGGTAATCCGGCGCGTATCCGGCCTGGCTATGCGCCACCATGGGCGGCCGAGTCCAGTTGGGGATCACGTCCGGGCGGATGTGCCACACCACGGCGCTCTCGGTTTTGCCAGCCGGAATCAGCGTGCGCAGAACAAACCAGCCGTTCTGGGCGCGGTTGCGTCCGTCGTACACCTCCAGCGGCCCGGAATCGGAAACCACCCGCACGCGATACTGCGCGTCGTCGGCGGCCAACGTGATCGCCTTACCCGTGGCGAAGGGTTGCGGCTGCATGAACCCTCTGGCCTCATCCCACTCCTGCTGGTAGGGTAACCGAGCAGGCTCGCCAACCGGCGGCCACAACTTCACCATCGGGTCGCGGGGGGTCCGGGGGAACATACCAGCGGCGGCCCCGTCGACCACGAAGGCCTTGCCGGCATAGGCAGAGGGCAGGAACTCGAGGTTGAACCCGGCGTGGCCCACCAGTCGCGCCGGAAGGGGCTTGTCCAGATGCACGGTGACCCGCACGCCGCCGGGCTCGGCGGTCACTTCCAGCCGGTAGTCGAACTGGTATTCGGGGTAGGACAACTGCGCCGTGAGGCGGTTGCCGTTCTTGTCCGCCTGACGGTTCTTGAACGTCGCCGCGGGGTCCCACTGTTCCGGGGTCCGCAGCACGCGCACATCGCCGTTGGTGGCGACCCGCTGGCCGTGGAGAATCATCTCCATCGCCGTATTCTTCTGGTCGAGAAATGTACGGTCAAATGCGCTGTGGTAGAGGATCACGCTGAAGCCCTGGGTGTCCAGGTAGCCGCTATCGGTGACACGCATGGTGAAGTCCGCGCCGCACAGGGCGATGCCCGAAATCAAGGCGAGCGGCCAGAGGGCTTTTGCAGTAGTTGGCATGATGGATCCAATCGATCGAAATTCGCTGTCTCGCGGCGAGGTAGTGCCTCATCGAGACTGCGCAAACAGTATCACGGCGTCAGGCCGCGAACTAGGTTCGGTACGGTGTCGTAGCCTAATGCCCTTTGACTGGCCTACTTACGGCCTGTCGGCCGGGTGCCGCGCCGGGTGACACTAACCGTTAGTAGGGAGGTTAAACGCGTTACTTCATACCTGCTGTGATATGATTCGGCCTGAATCAGGATGACCGGAAGCGACGAGACCCCAATCACCGAGTCACGTGAACAGGCGGTGTGGACGGAACTCACGGGCATCCGGGAGAGCGTCGCCTTCCGCACCAGCAAGCGGTGTCGGGACTTTCTCGAGTACGTCGTCGAGCACACGTTGAATGGTCCCGCGGACTCGCTGAAAGAGAGATCCATTGGCGTCGAGCTTTTCCAACTGCCCCCTGACTTCGACGCCGGACAGCACACCATCGTCCGCGTCACCGCCAACGAAGTCCGCAAGAAGCTCGCCCAGCACTACTTGACCGGCAACAGCAGGCCTCATCCCGTCAGGATCGAGTTGCCCCCGGGCTCCTACCGGGCTGAATTCAAATGGGAAACACCCGCGCCGCCAGAGGACCCGCCAGTTCCGGCGCCGCAGCAGGAGCCGGCCCGCCGCCCGTGGCGCATGATCGCCGCCGTCGCGGCCTGTGTGGTGTTGGCCGGCGCTGTTTCGGTTTGGCGGTTGCAGCCGTCGAGGAACGCCACTCCGCCCGCCGGCGCCGCTACTTCGAACCACAATGGTCCCGTCGCCTTCCCTGAGAGCGACGGTCTGCGGATGATTGTTGGAGCGACTGGCAGCTATCTCGATCGCAGCGGCCGGTCGTGGGGCCCGGACCGATTCTTCTCTGGCGGCGCCGTGATGTCCAGGGCTGCGGAACGGATCTCGCGAACGCTGGATCCGGACATCTACCGCCATTCGCGTATCGGCGAGTTTCGCTATGACATCCCGCTGAAACCGGGCGTCTACGAATTGCACCTGCATTTTGCGGAGACAGGACTGGCCGATTTCATTAGCGCCGAATCCAGCGGCGAAGGCCAGCGTGTGTTTCGTGTGTTCGCCAACGGGAAACCGCTGCTGGACGCATTTGATGTGGTGGCTGACGCCGCCGGACCCAACATCTCCGACGAGCGGGTGTTCCGGGACATCACGCCCGGCCAGGACGGCTTGTTGCACCTCACGTTCGGAACGATGCGGGGATCGCCGATGGTGAGCGCCATCGAGCTGCTGCCAGTGCAACCTGGGCAGGTTCGTCCGGTGCGGATCCGTGCAGGCTGGACTACTTCCTGGCAGGATTCGTCGGGACGTCAATGGCAGTCTGATTCCTATTTCGTTGGTGGAAACGCACTCCTCCGCGCCACAAATCCGGCGCGGGAAGGAAACGCTCCCACCTCCGACACCGCGCTCTATTCCAGCGAGCGATGGGGCCACTTCTCCTACGCTGTTCCGGTGGCCGACGGCCGGTATCGCGTGACTTTGAGGTTCTGCGAAGGCCACTACGGGCGCCGCAACAGTGGCGGAGGCGGACTGGGGAGCCGTGTATTCGATGTCTACTGCAACGGCGTGGCCCTACTGCGCTCCTTTGACATCTTCAAGGAGGCGGGCGGAGAGGGCCGGCCGGTCGATCGGACTTTCTCCGGCGTTCGGCCCAATGCCCAGGGCAAAATCATCCTCACCTTCGTCCCGGTGAAGGAAATGGCGTGTGTGAATGGCATTGAGGTAGTGGAAGAGTCCAACTAGCCGCAATACCGGAGCTAAACCTCGATCGACGACACCTGCACACGCGACCGCCGGCCCTCCACGACAACGATGCCGGATTCCGTCACGTGGTACTTCTCGCGATCCGCATCGAGATCGTAGCCGATTACTGTATCTTCGGCCAGGTGGACGTTCTTATCGAGAATTGCGCGCTTCACTTTGCAGCGTCGCCCGATATCGCAGCCGTCGAAGACGATGGAATCCTCCACCTTGGATCCGGCGTGGAGTTTGACGCCGCGCCCGATGATGGAGTTTTTCACCTCGCCGCCTGAGAGAATGGCTCCGGAGCTGACGATGGAATCGATGGAGAAACCGCGCCGGCCCTCTTCGTCGAAGGTGAATTTAGCGGGTGGATCATCGTAACCGGCGGTGCGGAGCGGCCACTGGCGGTTATACAGATTGAGCACGGGCGTCACCATGCGCAGATCCATATTGGCGTCGTAGTAGGCATCGATGGTCCCGACGTCGCGCCAGTAGACGGGCGCGCCGATGGGGTCGCCGGGGATGCGGTTGGTCTGGAAATCGTAGGCGTAGACATCGCCGCGCTCCACCCACTTGGGCAGAATGTCGCGGCCGAAATCGTGCGTTGAGGTCTCGTCGTGCCCGTCTTCATTGAGGAACTTGAGGAGCGGGCCAGTGGAGAAGATGTAGTTGCCCATCGAGGCGAGCACCATCTCCGGGTTTCCTGGCATGGTGGGCGCGTCGGGGTTCTTCTCGTGGAACGCGATGATGCGTCCATCGGGCGCGATCTCAATGACGCCAAACTCCGAGGCCATCTCTTTGGGGACGGGAATGGCGGCAACGGTAGCCTGGGCGCGCTTCTGCTCGTGGAACTCGATCATCTCGCGAATGTTCATGCGGTAGATGTGATCGGCGCCGAAGACGGCCACCACGTGCGGATCGGACTGTTCAATGAGATTGAGGTTCTGATAAATGGCGTCGGCGGTCCCGCGATACCAACTCTCACCGGGTGAGCGCATCTGGGCCGGCACCGGAATAATGTAACGGTCCTTGAGGATGCCCGAGAACTCCCAGCCATCGCGCAGGTGTTGCAGAAGCGACTGGCTCTTGAACTGGATGAGAACGTAGATGCTGTGGATGCCCGAATTCACCAGATTCGAGAGGACGAAGTCCACCAGCCTGTATTGGCCGCCAAACGGCACTGCCGGCTTGGCGCGCTCCTTCGTCAGCGGATAGAGGCGCGTCCCCTTGCCGCCCGCCAGCACGAATGATAATACTCTAAGCTGCATGCGGGATGACTCCTTGTGGGAGCATGATACCACTGGATTGTTTCAGAACGCTGATAGGCAGCGGGCTAACTGCAACAATCATTTCGAGGGCCTTTCCTGAATCGACTCCAGAAACGCCACCAGGTTCCTGACACGGTCCGCCATCTCCCTGTCCTTTGGCGCCTTTTCGCGGAACGCCGGACCCCACACGGGCATCTGTTTACCGCCGTGCGCCACAACCTCGTCGGCGCCGCCGAGCATCTTGACCACGCGGTAGACGGGAAACTTGCCGCCGTTCTGGATGGCCAACCGGCACAGATTTGAAGACCTCATCACCAGGGCCTGCGCGGCCGGTCCGCCGCCTTTACCGTCCACGCCGTGGCAGGACGCGCAATAGGATTTGTAAAGGGTTTGTCCCGAGCTCACGAGCACGGTCTGCGGCGGCGCGGCCCAGAGCGCCAACGGAAGGAACAGCCATGGGATTCGCATAAGCACTCCTGCCCCATGGTAGGCTTAACCGCGGCTGGCCGATGACGATAGATTCGGCGACCATAAGACCTCGCCGATGCCCAGCGCGACATTCGCCCAACGGCTCCAGACAAAGAACGCGTCGCTCAAGCGGTTCAGATAGCGGACGTTGACCAGGTCAATCTCCAGTTCGTGGGTCGCTGTCACCAGGAGGCGCTCCGCGCGGCGGCAAACGGTCCGGCAGACGTGCAGCTCCGCATTGATCCGCGAGCCGCCGGGCAGGATGAAGCTGCGCAGTGGCGGCAGGCTCTCGTTCATGTGATCGATTTCACGTTCCAACTGCTCGATGTCCGGCTGAGTGATGCGGGCCTGCTTGGGATGCACTTTTTCGGGCGTCGTTGCCAGAATGGACCCCAGGTTGAACAGCTCGTGCTGCACGCGAACCAGGATTACGCGCAGTTCCAGCAAAGTTGGGTGTTCGCCAGCCGAGATCACCGCCATGCCGACGAAGGAATTGAGCTCGTCGACCGTGCCGTAGCACTCCAGCCGGGGCGAGTCTTTCCGCACCACTTCCCCGCTGGCCAGGCAGGTGTCGCCCTGGTCGCCTGTCTTTGTATAGATCCGGTTGAGAGCCAGCCGCGGCTCGTTGAAAGGTTGCTCTGCCATTGTTTCCGCCAAATCCTATTGTATGATGGGGTTGGAGAGCACGGCTCTCACCAGCATGCGCAGCTAACACAAAATCCCCCTTCATTCGGATGCGAGTGAGCCCCAATCGGGTCAGGAGATTTGTGCATGCTGCAACTTCAACAGGTTGCCTTTGAATACGTATGCGGAGCGCCGCTGTTTGAGCGCGCCACGCTGGAGATCAACCCTGGAGACCGCATCGGCGTTGTGGGCCCGAACGGCGCCGGCAAGTCCACGCTGCTGCGGCTGGCCGCGGGCGAGTGTGAGCCATCGGCGGGCGCGGTGATCCGGCGCTCCGGCGTCCAGGTGGCCTATGTGGCGCAGGATGGGTCTCTGTGTGCGCCGATCGATGCCTACGGCCCGCTTTCGCCCGGCCAGCGGATGCGCGCCGCCCTGTCGCAATGCCTGCTGAGCGGCGCGGATCTGATCCTGCTAGACGAACCAACCAACCATCTGGATTCCGCCGCCCGCGCGTGGCTGGAAGGGCAGCTTGTGCGCTCGCGCGCAGCGATTGTGGTGGTCTCGCACGACCGCGCTTTCCTGAATCGCATCGCGACCCGCATTCTCCACATCGAGCGCGGACGCGTGGAGATCCACGAGGGCAACTACGATGACTTCATCTCGCGGCGGGCCACTAGCGATCGCGCCGGCAGAGCCGCCTATGAGCACGCCTGTCGGCAGGCAGCGGCCGAGCGCGCGGCGGCCGAACAGCGCCTTCGTCTTTCCTCTCAGGTGGCCCGCGCCCCGCAGGGAGTGAAATCGAGCCGCGATTTCTACCGCGCCAAGGCGGCGAAGGTGGCACGAACCGGACGCCTGCTCCGCGAGCGGCAGGAGCGCCGCCCGCAGGCCTCCAAGCCGTGGGAGGAACAACCCATCCCGGAGCTCTCGTTCCGCCGCGTGCCGCGCACCTCGGAATACCCCATCCGGCTGCGCGGTCTCACGCATACGTTCGGCCGGCGGAATCTCTTTCCGGGCATCGATCTCGACCTCGCGCGCGGCGCCCGCCTGGCGCTGGCCGGTCCCAACGGCTGCGGCAAGACAACGCTGCTGCGGATTCTGGCCGGCGAGCTCGCTGCCTCGGCGGGCAAGGTGGTGCTCGATCCGCACGTCCGTCCAGCCTATCTGGCGCAGGAGGGCGAGAATCTGTCGGGCGCGCTCACGCCACTGGAACTGTGTCTGCGGGAGTGCGGGGACGAGACGGAGGTGCGCACCATGCTCGCATGCCTGAAGCTGCCGCCAGCCAAGATCACGCGGCCCATCGCAAGCCTCAGCGCGGGCGAGCGCACCAAGGCCGGGCTGGCCATGCTGCTGGTCTCTGAATGCAATCTCCTGCTGCTGGACGAGCCCACCAATCACCTGGAGATCGAGGCTCGCGACGCACTCCAGCATGCGCTGGCCCGCTATCCCGGCACGCTGGTGATGGCCACGCATGACGAGTGGCTGGTGGAGCGCCTCTCCGCGCAACGCATCGAACTGGGCCGGTGAGCCCGGGACCCGCCACTCCTCTACACTGGGGGCATGCGGCCCTGGCCACTGCGTTTTCTCGTTGGTGTGGCTCTGCTCGCGGCCGCCCAGGCGCAGACACCGGTCCGCGTGATGTTCACGGGCGACATCATGCTCGATAACGGCCCGGGCCACCTGATTACGAATGGAAAGGACCCGTTTGCCGCCATCGCCGGCACGCTGCGCGACGCGGACCTCGTCATCGGAAACCTGGAGTGCGCCATCACAAGCGAGGGCCACGCCGAGGACAAGCCCTATACGTTCAAGGGGCCGCGATCGGCGATACCGCTGCTGAAGAGCTATTTCTCCGCCGTCTCGTTGGCCAACAACCATTCCAGAGACTGGGGCGTAGCGGGTTTCGCGGACGAACTGAGGCTGCTGGATCAGGCCGGGCTCAAGTACTTCGGCGGCGGCCGGGATGATCGGCAGGCGCGCCAACCGCTGATCCTGACGGCTCAGGGCAAGCGCATCGCGTTCCTCGGCTACAACGACTATCCGCCAGAGAGATTTGCAGCCACGCGGCACAGGCCGGGCGTCGCCTGGCTGAAGGAGAAGGATGTGGCCGCCGATATCCGCACGGCGCGGGAGAGAGACCACGCGGATTTCGTGCTGCTGTTCCTGCACTGGGGCTATGAGCTCGAAGAAACGCCTCTGCCCGAACAGGTGTCGCTGGCCCAGCGCCTAATCGACGCCGGCGCCGACGCGGTGATCGGCGCGCACCCGCACGTGACGCAGACCGTGCAGTGGTACAAGGACCGTCCGATTGTCTATAGCCTGGGCAATCTGGTATTCGACTACTTCCCCACGGATCCGCCGGTCTGGAAGGGTTGGATGGCGAGGCTCAGCTTGGGTGGCGCCGCGGGCACGAAGCTGGAGCTTTTCGCGGTGGAGATGGATCCGTCCGGCGCGCCGCATTTGGTGCCCGGCGTCGTGGACCCGCGGCGCTGAATCAGAGGGCCAGGCGGTTCGGCCGTTTCCACCGGATGCGTGCCATCAGAACGTCGCCGATGTAGCCTCTGCCGGGGTTGATCTGGCCGTCCGTGATGATGGATTCGTGCTCATTCAGCGAGGTGGTGTGGAAGTTGCCGGAGAGCCAAGCATCCATGCCATTTTCGCCGCCGTCGCCGCGCTGCGGCAGGACCGCACGCTCCGTCTCGCGAATCAGCCGGCCGCTCTGCTCATCCACCCGCGCCATGAAGAGGGGCGTGCGCCAGCGCATCACGCGCTCGTTTCCGGGGGCTTTGCGAGTGTACGCCAGGTAAAGCGCGTCGCTGTGCGGCAGCCAGTGCTGCTGTGTGGTGGACATCTCCAGAGGCGTGCCGTCCTGCCAGCACCATGGCTGGATGGGCGCCCAACTGAGGCCGTCGGGAGAAGTGGTGACATAGCCGCAGTTGTCCTCGGCGCGGATCGTCATCCAGAAACGGCCTTTCTCCCGGCGCGTCACTGAGGGCTCCAGGAGGCCGCGCTTCACGGGCAAGCGCAGCTCATTGCCACGCTTTTGCACGGCCAACCGGGCGCCATCGAAACTGCAACGTAGGGTGCAGACGCCGTGATCGGGCCGGCCGACCGGGCCGTAGGTAACCGGCACGATCAGGCTGCCGTCGTCGAGGGTGACACGCTGTGAGCAGTTGCTGGCGTACATGCCGGTGGCATCAGGGTCGTCCCACTCCAGCTTCCGCAGCGGCGACCACGCGCCCTGCGCCGAGCGCACCGTATAGAGCGGCCAGCGCTTTTCCCAGGGCATGGTCAGCACGTTATTGCGGTAGTAGACGTTTTGCGCTATCGCCAGCACTGTGCCCGTACGCGCGTGGTATTCGGGCGTGGTGTCTCCGAAGCCCTCTTCCAGCCCGCCGCCGTGCTGCACTCTGCCCATGCCGGGAACCGGCTGCGGAGTGGACCACGTGCGGCCTTCATCCTCGGATTCCATCCAGTGGACGTGGTGGAAGACATCGCTGCCCGTGATCTGACCCAGGGTCATCAACAGCTTCCGGCGGCGGCCAGGGATCACACAGGCGCGGGCGGAAAACCAGCACTTGCCGTAATCCTCGTAGCGGATCAGCGTTTTAATCTCAACGCCGGCAACCAGATCGGCGGGCTTCGTCGCCGCCAGCATGCCAAGCGTAAAATCGCGACGGTTCATGGTCTCCAGCAGTATACCGCCGTCACCGGGCAGATCCGGCTATCGTAGATGGATGCAAGCCGCGCCACCCACCGCGAAGACCGGCTGCATCGGGAGATTCCGGGCCGCCAAGACCAACATCCTCTGGGTGCTCTTCATTGCCATCGGCCTGCTGCAGATGAAGAGGATCCACCTGGGCGTCATTACAGACTACGGCGCCGACGTGGTCTGCCCGGCGCTGCTCTTTGTGCTGACGCGACAGGGCAAGTCCCTGCTGCGCCATCTCGGGTTGCGGACAGGCCGATGATCATCGCCGCCGGCGTGTTCGGCCTCTCGACCGCGTGGGAAGTGGCTCAGCGCTTGCACTGGATACCCGGCACTTTCGATCCCTGCGACTTGCTGGCATACGCGATTGGCGTTACCGTGCCGTTGCTGATTGACCGCTGGCTCTGCGGGCGCGATAGACTTCGGACAGCATGATCTACCGGCGCTCGTTTCTGATGACCCTGGGTCCCGCTGCCCTGGCGCTGCCCAGCATGGGCGTACCCGACTTCGCGGGGAAGTCTCTGGACGGCGCCACGTTCAGCAAGGCCTCGTTGAAAGGCAAGCCAGTGCTGATCCAGTTCTGGGCCACCTGGTGCGGCTATTGCCGCGGCGACCAGCCGGCCGTGGAAGATGTTGTCGAACGTTACCGCGGCAGGCTGGCTGTGCTGGCGGTCAGCGTCCGCGAGGAGAGGGCCACGGTAAAGCAGTACTTGGCGCGCTCGCCTCGAAAGAGCCGCATCGTCCTGACGGAGGACTCGAATCTCGTTGCGATCTTTGACCCGCGCGGATTTCCCTACTATGCCTTGCTAGACGCGGAGGGAAGAATGGTGGGAGAACAGCGGGGGGCGGGCGGCAAAGAGGGCCTGCAACAGATGTTGGCGAAGGTGGGTCTCAGAGACTAGACGGCGCGGGCGTATAATCCTTATTCGGCTTGCTGTCGGCTGCCCGCTCCCAGAGGCGGCACAAGCAACTTCCGCCGTTGTTCGATTGCCAAGGAGATGAAGCATGGATCGTAGAGGATTCGTAACTGGCGCTGGAGCGGCTCTGACCACGTCGCTGTTCACGGGGAACGTGCGGGGCGCGAACGACAAGATCGCGGTGGGCTACATCGGCCTGGGCGCGATGGGCTCGGGCAACCTCGGCTACGGCATGAAGGTGCCGCAGATTGTGCCGGCGGCGCTGTGCGACGTCTACCAGCCGGCGCTCGAAAAGAACCAGGCAGCCGCGCGCCGCGGCGGATTTGAGCCGAAGCTCGTGAAGGATTTCCGCGAGATTCTGGCGGACAAATCCATCGACGCCGTGTGCATATCCACGCCCGATCACTGGCACGCCTACATGGCCATTGAGGCGTGCAAAGCCGGCAAGGACGTTTATGTGGAGAAGCCCTCCTGCGTCTATGTGGAAGAGGGCCAGAAGATGGTGCAGGCCGCGCGGAAGTACAAGCGGATTGTGCAGGCCGGCACCATGCAGCGCTCAGGCGGCTATTTCAAGAAAGCGGCTGAGCTGGTGAAGAGCGGCATACTGGGCGAGGTCACGTTTTGCCACGCCTATCAGAGCGGCTTGTCGCGCAAGGAAGGCTGGGGCAACCCGGCCGATAGCGCCGTGCCCGCCGGGCTGGATTGGGAGATGTGGCTGGGACCCGCGCCAAAGGTGCCGTTTAACGAAAATCGTTGGGGCGTCACCAAGGCAACGTTCCCCACGTTCCGCTATTTCTGGGATTACGCGGGCGGAGCCATGACGGATTGGGGCGTGCATCTGATCGATCCGCTACACCAGTGCTTCGACGAGGTGATGCCACTGTCGGTATCGGCCATGGGCAGCAAGTTCTACGTCAACGACAACGTGGATACGCCTGATACGATGATGGCCACGTACGAATATCCGAAGTTCCTCACCACCTATGAGAGCCGCACCGCCAACCCGTTGCCGATGTTCGGAGATCACGGCGCCGCCACGGTGATCCACGGCACGGAGGCCTCCCTCATCGTCTACCGCCGCGGCTGCTGGCTGATCCCGACTTCCAAATCGAAGGTGGAGCCGCAGACGTTCGAGAAGAACCCCGAGATGAGCGAGATGAACGTCAAGCACTGGAAGAACTGGATTGAATGCATCCAGACCCGTGCCGCACCGCAGAGCGAGATCGAGACGTGCGTCCGTTCCTCCACCGCCTGCATTCTCGCCAACATCTCCATGCGGACCAAAATGCGGCTGGATTGGGATGAAAAGAACTGGACCGTTAAGCAGGAGGCCGCGCGCCCGATGCTTAAGGCCAAATATCGCAGCCCCTGGAAGCTGGAAGTCTAAAGGCCGCCCCGTTTGGATTCCGCGATGATCCGGTCCGCGGCACGGTACGCCAGGGCCTGGATCGTTGCGGTCGGCTGCTGCCGTGCGCTGGTCACAAAGTTGCTTCCGTCCACGATGTACAGGTTCCGCACGTCGTGGGAGCGGCTGTACGGATTCACGACGGAGGTCTTGGGGTCCAGCCCCATCCGGCACGTGCCCATCAGGTGCAGCGACGCCCCGAATTCATCCACCGGATACCGCCACACCCGTTTCGCGCCCGCCGCCCGCAGTATCTCTTCCTGCTTCGGCTGAATCCAGCGGAGTGTCGCCAGATCGTCGGCGTGGGGGCTGTAAGTGATGCGTGCCGCAGGCACGCCCCACGCATCTTTCACCTCGGGATCCAGGCTGACGTTGTTGGTCAACTGGGGCAGCGATGTCGTGTGGCTCAACAGAGACATGGTGCGCGTGAAGTACTCGCGCAACATGCGCTTGTACTCGGCGCCCCACTTCGGCGCGTCCTCCGGCAACCCGCCGAGCCCGAATCCCACAGGATAGAAGTTAAACCGCGCGTCGATGCCGCCGCCTCCGTAAAAACCGCGCTTCGGATCGGCGCTGTAGAAATCGTGCAGCACGCGCCCCACCTGAATTCCTTTGAATTCGTTGAGCGGCTCTTCAAACAACCCGCTCACGAATGCGCCGTTGTCCCACATCAGATACTTGCCCACCAGGCCGCTGGAGTTGGTCAGTCCGTCCGGAGCGCCGCTCGTCTTCGAATTCAGCAGCAACCGCGGCGATTCCACTCCGTTAGCGCACAGCGCCACGGCCCTCGCCTTCTGAAACACCTCGCGACGGCTGGCGTCGTAGTAGATGACTCCGTTGGTGCGCCCACTGGAGTCCATGCTGATCTGGTGCACGTAGGAATCCGGCCGCACTTCACAGCGGCCCGTCCGCAGCGCCATGGGAATCACGCTGACCAGCGTCGATGACTTGGCGCGCATCTCGCAGCCAAAGTACTCGCACATCCCGCAACCGGTGCACGCGCTGCGGCCGCGGTAAGGCTTGGACAGCACGGCAACGGGCGCGGGAAACGCATGCAAGCCCAGCTTCTGCGCGGCCCGCTCCAACAGGACGCCGGAGGACTTGGCTGGCATCGGCGGAAGCGGATAGGGCTTGGACCGCGGTCCCTCAAAGGGATTGGCGCCGCCCAAGCCGGAGATGCCCATGTCGTGCTCCGCCTTGGTGTAGTAAGGTTCCAGTTCGGCGTAGCTCAGCGGCCAATCCGCGAAGCCGGTGCCAGGCACACCGCCAAACAGCGTGCGCTCGTGGAAGTCGCTTTCGTGAAACCGCCAGTAGTTGCCCGTGAAATGAACCGTGCCGCCGCCCACCTGCCGCCCGTACTCAATCGCCTTCAGCGGCCGAGCTTTCATCGAGTCGTTTTCACGGTACGTCAGCGGCTGGCGCTTTGTATCGTTGGTCAGCGGCGAGTGCATCGTGAACTTGATCTCGTCGTGTAGAAAGTCCTTCTCCTTCAGCCACGGACCCTGCTCCAGCACCACCACGGAGAACCCTGCCTCGGAGAGCTCCTTCGCCATCACGCCGCCGGCCGCGCCGGATCCAATGACGACGAAATCCACGATATCGCGAGGAGAGTAGGGCGCCTTCATTACGCGCCGCGCTCCGCGGCTGCGTCGTACGTTCCAAACGGCGGGTCAAATGCCATCTTGTCCTCGAAACCGATGTGCGCCCAGCCTGCGCCGCCTTTGTTGCCGCCGTATTCCGGGCTGCCCAGAAACCCCATCACCGTGTGGGTCCTGAGCGTTTCAAAGAAGGGCGTCTGTTCAATTCCGTGGACTAGCGCAATCTGTTGGGCGTCCGTCAGACCGGCGATGCTGACCGACTGAGGAAACATCTTGCGGCGCACTTCCTGCACCTCGCCCATCGACCGCAGATACAGCGCCTTCTGATCCGCGGCAAACGTCCCCAGCGCGCGATCAATGAAGTGGATCACGCCTGTCTCCCTCGCGCCCGGGCCATCGCCCGAGGGAATGATCTGACAAACCAGCGCCTCCACTTCCTTCGCAATCTCCGGCGGCAGCGATTGCACCGGGGAGCCCTGCTGCACAGCTTGGTGCGCATGCTGCAAGGCTTCGCCGATCTCCGCCCCGGAGCCCAGCAGGAATGCCGACGCCAGCATCTGGCGGCGCGTCGAAAAGCCGCCGCTCATACGGCGACGGCGGACGACATCTCCGCCGGAGCTTCCTTGCGCATCGGCTGCTTCTTCCAGTAAGTCAAAGACCGCCACGCCCATTCCGCGGGTCCAAACTGGAAGTGCCGCAGCCAGATGGGACTGGCAATCATCTGAAACAGCCACAGCCCGGCCACCACGTAGTAGAGCTGATACCGTTCCATCCGGCCGTACATCCCGAAGCCGTAGCCGCAGAAGATGGTGGAGCACACCACGGAATGCATCAGATAGTTGCTCAGCGCCATCTGCCCGATAGCCGCCAGCGGGCGCATCAGCCACAGCAGCATGCCGCCCTTCACCAGCAGCATCAGCGCGCCCACGTGGGCGAGCGCGATGGACAACCGGCCGATGTCGTATGTCACGGCGGAGTACGCGTTCACCACCAGGTCAAAGTTGTTCGTGACCCGGATGTACGCTGTGTACGAATTGATCGACAGCCCAACCAGGTAGCCCACTGCGGCCATGATGGCGTAGAACCGGAACGACCGCGTGCCGCTGAATACACCCAGTTTGAACAGGCCCATGCCGATGAACATCATGCTGAAGATATCGAGGTTCCAGTAGTGGTAATACGCCGTGCTGTGCCAGCGCCACACGCTCTCGGCCCGCACTTTGAGGACATCGACGATGCCGCCGCGCCACTGCCTGTTCTTCTTCTCCACCTCGGCGGGAGTGGGCTGCGCGTGCTTGCGCATCTGTTCCCACTTCTCCTTCTCCTCCACCTGAGTCTCAGTGAGCTTCGCGCCGCCCTTTTCGGCCAGCAATGCAGCCTTGCCCTTGTTGATGATGTCCGCGGTATCGGCGCCCATGTATATGCTGCATCCGGCTGTGATCGCCAGCAGCAGTGCTCCGATGGAGAGCAACGCCTTGGGCGCAAGGTGGCGGAACGGGTACAGCACCAGCGCACACATCCCATAGCTATAGAGGATCTCGCCTTGCCAGAGCAGGAAGGCGTGGGGTATGCCAAAGGCCGCCAACCAGATATTGCGGCGGTAGAATACGTCCGCAGTGGACGCGCCAGCCCCGCGCTGCTCGGCTCGCGAGGTCAGCAGGATGACGCCCGCGCCAAACACCATGGAAAAGAGGCAGCGCATCTTGCCCTCGGCGAGAATATGCATCGCGGTCCATATCCAAAGATTGATGCCTGTGGCCCCGCCGGAGTTGGTCGGGTTGTCGTAGGCGCCGTACAGGCCGAATCCTACGATGTTCATGAGCAGAATACCCAGTAGGGCAAAGCCCCGGATAGTGTCCAGGGACGAGATCCGCTCGCCACCTTGAACGGGTCCGACTACATGCATTCCGTGGTCTCCTTAATCTGTACGTTTGGGAACGTATTAGACTACCACGGGTTTCTGCAAACGCAAAGATGGAGCGGGCAAGGAGCGGGCAGGGCCCCACCAGCCCATCGGCGGCAAGCCGGGTTACTTCTCCTTTTCCTGCACCTCCACGCGGAACGCGGCCAGCCGGTTGCGTTTGTCGAACTTGCCACGGCAGATGACGGGGCGGCCCTCCTTGACGGCGGCGAGCGATCCCGGCTGGTTCAGCACAGTGAATCGCGTGGCCTGGTCGTAGTGGACCTCCCTGGTGACCTTGTCGTAGGCGACGAAGATGATGGCGTTTTCGCGGTCCACCTTCTGGACCGTGCCTTCCAGGCGGTCCCCGGATGCCCCTCGCACCTCCTGCCCGCAGAGCCGGCCGGCGGACCCGGCCGCCACAATCACTCCCAGAATGACTGTCAAACCCATTTGCCTGGTCATCGAACTGCACTCCTTGCGGCCCTCATTGAGAGCCGGTCATGGACGAAACCCCTGCCGGCGGCGGCGGCCGCGGCAAAACCACGCCGCCTACCGGTAGGCGACGATCTCGGCGTAAATGATGAGCACAATCAGCAGCAGGCCGATCGTGAGCGCAGTAAACCCGAACCTGCGCCAGAATCTCTGCACCAGTGGAATGGGGGCCTCCATGAGCAGGCTATCGAGGCGGCCGCTCTCGACCAACTCCTGATACTCCCGCGGACGGTCCCGCTTAAACTCTTCCAAGGGCATGCCGCCCGTGAAGATGACGGTGTCGATGGGGAACTTCTCCGGACGGAAATGCGTGTTGAAGAAGTGAACGGTAAAGATGAAGCCGACGGCCAGCAGGGCTTCATCGCTGTGTATGGTGGTGGCGACGTTCAGCATCCAGCCGGGCATGAGGCGCGTGAAGAACGTGGGGAACCACAGCAGGAGCCCGGTAAAGCCGATGACGCCCACGCCCCAGAATACGGCGAAGTAGTCGAATTTCTCCCAGTAGGTCCAGCGGCCGTATTCGGGACGCTCGCCCTTACCGATAAACCACTTCACCGAGCCGATGAAATCGTCGAGGTCGCGACGGCTGAACATCATGCTCTCCGGACCCGTGGTGAACTCCAGCCAGGACTTGCCGGATTCGCGCTTCTTGCGCACCAGATCCGCAATGTGGAATCCAAAATAGCCGAAAGTCGCTACGGCGCAGGCGCGGTGAATGACGCCCGCCGCC
Organism: Paludibaculum sp.; assembly: GCA_036504135.1. Classification (GTDB taxonomy): domain Bacteria; phylum Acidobacteriota; class Terriglobia; order Bryobacterales; family Bryobacteraceae; genus Paludibaculum. The sequence goes on along the minus strand of DASXVP010000024.1, from coordinate 617,419 downwards.
TCGAAGCCGCCCAGCAGCCGGGCGACAAACTGCGCCCAGGTGGCATAGGAGAACTTCAGCATCATGCCCGTGATGGCCAGCCCGAAGAAGCTGGTGATCACGGTGAGATGGAGGTTGCGTTGCAACGGTTGGAAGCGCCGGACATGGACCTTGTCCTCCAGCGCGTGCGCCGCCATCAGCTGGCGGCGGTATTGCAGCGAGCGGGGCAGCCACGCGACGGTATGGGCGCCGGCGATGAAGAGGGTCCCCAGCAGCAGGCTCGTCATGCCCCAGAAAGTCCAGAACAGGAGCGGGTACTTATCGGGGTCGTGGTGGGTGGCGTGGGTGAGGTATCCGGCGAAGCGGCGGTTGGAGCCGGGGTGGCATTTGGCGCACGTCTTGACGATATTGGCGCGGCTGAGCGTGGAATTAGGATCGGCCACGCGCTTGGTCTCGTGGGCGCCGTGGCAATCGTAGCACTTCGCCGTCTTCAAATAGCCCAGGCGCGACACTTTGCCGTGGTACGTCTCGAAATAGCGCTCGGTGATCTCCTTGTGGCACTTGCCGCACTGGTCCATGATGTGGAGCCGGAAATCGGTGATGTCGGTTCGCTGGATGCTGTGGGAGGAGTGGCAATCCACGCAGGCCGGCAACGGCTTGTCGGTCTTGGTGACGGTGGGGGAGTGGATGCTGTTCGTAAAGCGATCGTAGATGCCGCGGTGGCATTTCGAGCAGGTGGTGGCGATGTTGGCACGGTTGACCGTGGAGCGCTTGTCGGTCTTCGGCAGTTCACTGTGGGCAGTATGGCAATCCACGCAATCGGCGGTGACGGTGAGCCCTGCCTCCAGCAGGCCCTTGCCGTGGATGCTCTCGGAGTAGTGCTCCAGAATGTTGGTCTGGCTGCTGTGATTGCGAATGGCCGCTTTCTGGCCGGTGCGGTGGCACTTGGCGCAGAGGTTCGGAATGTTGCGTGAGTAGCTGGGCGAGTTGGTCTGATTCTTGCCCAGGATTCCGTGCGTACCGTGGCAATCGCGGCACATGGGCGCGTCGGGGCTGCCCTTGCCGGAGAGCTGGCCGTGCGTGCTTTCCTTGTATTGCGTGACCACCTGGGTGTGACAGACGGAGCAATCTACCTTTTCAATGACGGTGGCGCACGGCCGGCCCTGCGAGGGTGAGACGCCGGTGTGGCACTGAACGCAGGCGATGCGGGCGTGGCGGGAAGTGGCCAGTTCGGGCGATTTTACGAAAAGCGAGATCGTCTTGCCGCCACGCTCCACCTTGAGCGCTGGATCTCCGTGGCAGCGCTGGCAATCGCGGTCCGACATGCCCTGCGCGTAGAAAACGCGGCGGATCTTATGCGGCTCGTGGCAATCGACGCAGGCCGGGATCACGTGCGGCTGCTTTTCCCACAGCTCGCCGCGAATCACCTTCTGATGGACGGCCTCGATCTGGGCATGGCACTTGGTGCAGGTCTTGGCGATGTTCTGCTTGGAGATGGACGAGCGCGGATCGGTGTGGGGCAGGACGAAGTGCGGTGTATGGCAACTGGAGCAGACGGCGACTACCGTGAGGCCGCGCTTGAGCAGCCCCTGGCCGTGAATGCTCTCCGAGTAGTTTTCCAGGATGGCGCTCTGCGGGATGTTGTGAGTGAGGCTGACGGGAGAGCCCTCGTGATGGCATTTGCCGCAGAGTTGGGGCACGTTGATGGCGGCAGTGGGTGATTTGTTGTCGGAGGGTCTGAGAATATTGTGGGTGTTATGGCACGTCGTGCAGCCGGGCGCGAGCTTGTCGCCGCGTTTGGCGGCGCGGCCGTGGAGGCTCTCGGCGTGCTGCGTGGCTGGATCGGGGTGGCAGGTGGAACAATCCACCTTGGGGAGCTTGTCCTCGTGCGGCAGTTTCTTGGGATCGACGGCCGCGTGGCAGTTCACACAATCCTGCGAGGCGTGGGGCGAGGCCCGGAGCCCGGCTCCGTCGATGACGGGCGGCACGCCGGCCTCCCGCTTTCCGCCACGGCGGCCCTCTTCGTGGCAGGCTACACACTCCTCGGAACCCGGTAGCGCCTTGGGCTGCTGCGGGATGCCCGCCACTGGAAAGAGCAGAGTGAACAATAGCGCGGCTCGGCGGGATTTGAAGACCACTCAACCACCTCAGAGCAAAACCAATCTTGGGGTGGAGCGCCCACGGGCGGCACCCACACGCTGCCCGCCGAAAGCAGGGGGCAATTAGGTATTTACCTCTGATCGTCTGAAATGTCAACAGATTTGTGGAATTGTTCGTCAGGGCCGGAGGTGGTGCGGCGATGACTGTGCCTGGAAGGAGGCATTCTGTCGGATTCTTCAACGATTGGGCTACGAGGCGGGCTATCGCTGGCTGGAATGCGGCGGAGTTGGCCCCTGGGTCATCTGCCTGTCGAGCCACCCGAAGAAGTAGCGCAACTCGTTCCGGCGGATCAGCACGATCTGATTGGTGGTCTGCCCGGGCAGGCCGGCGCCCTTGGCGATCAGCAGGCGGTCCTCGGACAGTCGGCGTACGCGAACGCTCATTTCGGGTTTGCTGGCATTGGGGAAGTGATAGGTGGCGGTTTCGCCGGCGGGAAAGAGTTTGTCGACTACGATCTCAGGCTCGTAGTTCCGGGTGATGCTGACGAGGGTCCTGGTGGACTTGCGAAAGACCGCCAGACGGGAGAAGTCGTGGTGATCGATGTCTCCGATCTGAAACTGCCAGCTCAGGAAATCGGCCCCGAAATCTGCGGTGAGAGCGGGATGTCCAAGAGCCCTCCGGACTTGGTCCGGGGATTCGGTGAGTTGGAACCATTCGAGCCGCGTGCCATCCCCAACAGGATCGGCCGCTGCTGGGATGGCTTGGGAAAAGATGGGCGCCGCGAGGAGCGGCGCCACCAGAAAGAGTCTTCGAAACATGATTGGAAGCTCTGAGCCCTACTTGCCGATCGTCTTCGGGTTGCTCGGACTCATCAGCACTTCTTCGACGAACTTGTCACCCGCCGATGTGTCGTTCGAGATGGCGGCCGCCATCTTGAAGAAGAGATCGGTCTGGTCCATGTAGCCAGTGAACTGATAGGCGCCAGGACCCTCGGCCGTGACGGGCACGGAGGAGCCGGTGTGATCGCCGGTGCGGAAGCCGACGGCGATGCGGCGGATTCCGGCGCCGGAGTTCGCCGGGTAACCAGTCCGCGGGTCCAGCTTGTAGGCCGGGTTGCCGAAGTAAGTGGAGTAGGTGCTGGAGGCCGGATCCGACGTCGAGTTGACAGGCGCGAATGAGCCGGGCATCCCGGCGGCGCCGGTGTTGTTGGAGGCCGTGGTGCTGCTGTTAATGAAGGGCAGGCCGGCGCGGGCGTTGGAGTAGCTGTCCCCGTAGACGGTGAAGCTCTGATCGCCGGCGGAGGTCTTGTAGGCGACGTTTTCGATCTTGCTGCGGTCGAAGTACTCGAGGTCCGGAATGTTGCTGACACCGATGATGTGCATGGATTGGTCATGATCGGCGGAGACAACTACCAGCGTGTCCTTTGCGGAGCGCTTGGCCGCCCATTTACGGGCGATGGCGACGGACTTGTCCAGCTCGATGGCGTCCCAGATGGTGCCCGCGGCCTAGTTCGGGTGGGACTGTTTGTCGATGGAGGCTGCCTCTACCATGAGGATGAACGGAGTCGGGTAGAAGAAGCTGGATGTGGAGAGAGTCTCCAGTGCCTTCGTCGTCATGAGCTCAAGCATCGGCTGATCGGTGTAGCCCTGGAAATTCGGAGCAGGCTCCGACGCGGGGCGCTGGAGTCCCAGTTTGTCGTAGGCGACGTCCATGTTCGGATCGCCGGAGGTGCGGATACCATCGCTGGCCGGGGACTTGGTCGGCGAACCGCGGAATAAGCCCAGAAGGGACTGGCCGGATGCCACATTGCGCAGCTCGCTAGCCGTGGTCACGTAGTTGTAGCCCAGCGCCTGAAACTCAGCCACGAGATTCCGCTTGTCGGAGCGGCCCTCGGAGGTGAAGGGATCCAGGCCGCCACCCAGAATCACGTCGAAGACCGGCTTGCCCTTCAGCATCGGATTCTCCAAAAACTGGCGCGCGATCTCCAAGCGCGCCTGGCGGTAGCCGACATAGGCGCCTTCCACCGCGGGCGTGGCGTCGGTAACACTGGCCGTGGAGACGATGCCGGTACGGTAGTTATAGCGCCGTTTGAGGTACTGCCAGAGGTTTTCGACACGCGGGTTGTCGCTGATCGCGCCGAGGTTGGCGGCGTTGGCGAGGCCGGTGAAGCGCCAGCGACAATCGGTGCCGTCGGTGAACGTGTTGACGGCGTTGAGGAAGCGCTTATTGCCAGTGGCCCACGCCGTCCCCGTATTGGCCGAATCGGGCACGATGGAGTCCGTGCCGTAGGTCATCACATGGCCGGAGATGGGCATCTTGTCCATGTCGGTGAGGTCGTCAAAGAAGCCCTCGCGGAAGGTGCTGTTGCCCTTGTCATCGACAATCGCTTTAGACACCAGCCTGGCGGCATCGCGGTATTTGGTGCCCATGGCGTCGCCAATAAACAGAATGGCGTTATGCTGGCGGCCGGCTCTGATCTTGAATTCGCGCACCAGGATGTTTCGGGATGCCCTCAGTTCTCCGGCTCCGGCGCTGAGCGAAACTTCCAGCTTCACGTCACCGGGCGTGTTGAACGATTGCAGGTCGGCGCTCAGAACCCAATCCGTAGTGGCGTCGCAATCCAGTTCAGCCCGCACCGGCGCGCTGAACTTCGAGGTGATGTCGGCCCCGCCGGCCAATACTCTCAGGTTGCTGACGCTAGCGGCGTTTCGCACCTCGAGCACGATATCTACCAGTTGCCCCTCCAGCAGGCGGGTCCTCTCCGGCAGCAGGATGCTGACGCTGGGAGCGGTCGACTGCGCGAATGCACTGATGGCCAGCGCCAAGGTCCCCAGACCGGCGCGAATTGCACGATTTGAAAACACGAATTGCCTCCTCTACCGAGTCATCGGCCACAGGTCCAACCAACGGACCCATCTCAGTAGGGTAGAAGGCGAGGCGTATCGGGGCAGTGAAAGAAGCGTCAATCTTCGATGAAAGGAAGGCGTGTGAACGGAAGGCCGCCGCGCAACTCCCCTCCGGCAGTCCCAGGGCCGCCGGAGAGGAGCGCGCGCATCTCCCTACTTCTTCCCGGAGATCACCTCTATCTCCGTCGCTTCGATGAAGCCGTCCGGGTGCAGCCAGCCACGCACCTCTACCGATGCGCCCACGCTCACCGAGCCGCGTGCCTGTTGGAAGCGGGTACCGGAACTGACCCGCACCGCACGCCCACCTACCTGCCAGGCACCCTCGCGGTCCGGGGATGCCGCCGATTCCACCTCGCCCACGTGCTTCTCCGCCAGGCTGGGCTGCGCGGCCGACGGCGCTGCGGGCAGCACCTCCACCTTGGTCGCTTGGAATGATCCGTCATCCAGCCGGAAGCCATGCACCTCCACCTTCGTGCCGGCGGTAAGCGAACTCCGGTCCGTTTCCACCGCTGTGCCAGAGGTGAGCCGCACCAGGCGATCGTCCACCTTGCCCTGATCCACGCCAAAGTCCTCGCTCACCTGACCGGTGAAGCGCGCCAGCCGGGCCTCCGGGTGATCCTCCGGAGCTTCCGGGTGGCTGGACAGGGCCTGCGCATGGATGCTCTTGTCGCTGTCCTGCCAGCCGCTGACCTCAACCACCGCGCCCACCCCGATGGAGCCGCTGGAAGAGTCGATTACCGTATCCGAATTCACGTGAACCGTCATCTCGTTGATGCGCCATTCGCCCTCGCCATTCTGCGTGGGCCGGCTGCGGACTGCACCTAGGACGGCGGTCAGCGTCATGGGGACCACCGCGCTGGCGCTGGTCTTGACTTCGATTGACGTGGCGGCAATCACGCCTGCGGCGCTCATCAGGCCGTGGACCTGCACCGTGCTGCCGATCGCCGGCACGCCCTTTTCGGTGTTGATCAAGGTGCTGGCAACCACCCGCACCGTGTTACCGCCGACGATCCAATCACCGCTATGAATGTCCGCGGGCAGAAACTGAACCGTGCCGGTGACTTCGGCCGGCTGCGCGGGTTGCGGGACCGTGGGGACCGCGCCCGCCTTCACCTCAACCTTGGTCGCGTCCAGGGCGCCTCCCGCCTTGGCGACGCCTTTCACTTCCACGAGAGCACCAACGGCGAGGGCGCCCCGAGCCTGCTCCACCTTGGTGGAGGAGCTGATCGCCACGACGCGTCCCGATATCTTCCAGTCGCCGATGAACCCACCGCTAGGCGCGGCCTGCACGACGCCCGTCAACCCCTCCAATTGCTGCGGTTGCGCGGTTTGCTGCCCGGGTTGCGGCGCGGGCAAAGGGCTCGGATTCGAAGGAGCCGCCGGTCCTTCCTGAATCCGCACGCGCGTCGCCGCCACAGAGCCGTCCGTCTGGGTGGCGCCCTTCACTTCAGCCAGCGAGCCGATCGAGATCGGGCCGTTATCCGCCCTGAGTTCGGTCTGCGCGGCCACCGCGACAGCCCGTCCGCCAATCTTCCATCGGCCCAAGGTCCCATTCGCCGGAAGCGTCTCAATCCTGCCTGCAAATTCAATCTCGTTGTTGCCGGAGCTCGAAGAGCCGCCGCCCGCCTGTAGAACGTACGCACCCGGAATCAGTGCCGCCAGCACTGCCAGGGAACAAATCAATTTTCGGTGTTGCATTCTGTAATCTCCGCCTCTGAGTTTCTCCGCCCCTCAACCGGGAGCGGTACATCTGAACGCTAGAGACACCGGAACTGGGAGGCGGGAACAGGCGATTTGCGGAGGGAGCGAGGAGGAGAAAAGCGGGAGGCCCGAGTACGCTTCCTGCAAGCAGGAATCCGTGCTGGCCGGTTCCATCCGCGAAGTGGCCGACCATAGACTGCTCGGCGTTGATTCCAAATCCGCAAGTCATCGTGTTGGGAAGGCCCCAATCTCCGGCGCTGAAAGTCGTGAATACGCCGTTCCGCAACAGATACCCCCGCATCTTCCCGGACGGCGGCGTGCCGTAGTGTCCGGTTACGTCGCCTTCGGTGTTGACGGCGAATCCTGCTGTGAAGGTCGAGTCAGGGACGTCGAATGAAGTGAACTTCCCGTTTCTGAGGACGAACCCGTGAGAGACGGAGGGCGCCGCGTAAGAGCCCACGATGACGCCGGCTTCATTGATTCCCCAGACGTGGGTGTACGCCGTGCCAGCCACCGGCGCGTCGATGGGGCATGGCAGATGCGGAAGGTGAGAGTCGAAGGCCCTTGGCGAGGCCGAGTGTCGAGAGGGCGCATCATCCGCGCCTAATCGGCAGTGTGATTCTCATCGCATTCGATCCTGGCTCCTTCGATATGCTCCAATCGGAGTGTGGAAAGAGGGCGAGGGAAAAATGCCACGCCTCTCCGGTGCCGGCGCCACTACTCTTCCTTGGCCTTTTTCGCCGCACGCTTGACAGTTACCAGTGAGATGTAAGGGCTTTGTGCGCTTGCGTTCATCAACAGCGCCCCCTTCCCTCCGGCGACCAGCGCGCCCGCCCAAACCAGCGGGCTTGGCGCCCCAGTGGGTCCTAGGAATGTTCCGTTGATCTTGATCAGGCAGTCGCGTCCGACGGTATACACGATCTCGGCGCCGAGACTCCTTGCCTGCTCGTAACGGTCCAGGACGTCCGTCACCAGCTTGAATTCCGGCGGCACTATGGGGTTTGCAGCGGTGACCGCCTGATCCTTCCAGGCGGTGATCTTCCCGTCTCCGTTCGCAGTCAATGAGCCGGCAAAGGTGAGAATCGCGCTGTTTGTTACGTTGGTTGCCTGAGCATGGAATGCGTAGACACCGCTAAAATCTTTCGCGGTGCACGACGCACCTTCCGCTTGCCCTAGCAGACACACCAGAAAAAAGAGTGGTACGGTCCTCATCTGCATCCTTCCTTTCACGCCTGCCACAGGCGCGAGATAGAGTGTGAGCCGTTCGCGCTCCGAGCGGCAAGCAGAAGCAGGTGACGGAAAGGATAACGTAACGTTACCTTGCTTTGGATTCTGGAGCTTGGCGGGATACGTGGCTTTCCCGCCCGCCCGCCGGCGGGTCCAGCCCCAGGGCAGCACAGAGTCGCCGGAACCGCGCCGTTGGGCGCAGCGGTTCATACATCGGATCCACATTGACCAGCATCAGGCGCACCTCTTTCTCCGCCCGGGCGGATTCCAACCACCTCAGGGCCTGATCCTGTTCTCCCAAGCCGGCAAAAACCGTCCCGATTGCCAGGGCCATCCCGGGAGTGTGCTTGCTGCGATCGAGAAGCGTCCGCAGCATGTGCCGTGCCTCCTGCTGCTTTCCCGATTGCGCCAGCGCGTGCGCCAGCAGCCCGGCGCCCCAGTTCGTCGGCGTCAGTGACTGCGCCTTTCGATAGGCGGCGTCGGCTTCCTCGAAGCGATGCATCCGGACGTACGTGGCGCCAAGGTTGCGAAGGCCGTCAGCGTAGTTCGGGTCCTTCTTCAGTACTTCCGACAGTTCCGCCAAAGCTTCTGTGGTTCTGCCCTGGAAATACACGATTTTACCCAGGATGACCCGATGGTTGAGCGATGCCCCGTCGAGTTGGACGGCGGCGCGGATTTCCGCGTCGGCTTCCTGTAATCGCCCCAGAGGAGCCAGATACAGAATGGCAAAACGGTGGTGGGCTTCTGCGTCTTGCGGGCTCAATTGCAGCGCCTTGGCGAAGTGCTGCTCTGCCTCAGCCCAATTCCAATCCATTGCCAGAGATACCGCCAGCGACGAGTGAGTTTCGCTGGAATACGGTGCCAGCTCGACCGCTTTCCGGGCCTCAACTAATGCTCGAGGTAACAACTCAGTCGGTGAGGAGTCACCCATGGTCGCCGCCGTTCTGTAGGCCGCTGCCAGCCATGCGTGGGCGAGCGCGAACCTCGGCTCTTCGAGGATCGCCTCTTCAAAGAACGCCGCCGCACGCAGAGCCGCCTCTCCGGTCCACTGGTTTTGGGCGAACCTACCTTTCAAGTAGGCATCCAATGCCTTCTCGTTCACCACAGGCGCTGTCGAGAGGCTGTGATCCAGCTCAGGCGAAACCTGAATGTGCACCTCCCTGGCCACCCGGCGGACCAGATCGCTTTGCACCTGGAAGATGTCAGTGATCTCCCGTTCGTAGCTCTGTGCCCAAATATGACTGTCATTCTCGGCATCGATCAACTGTGCCGTGAGCCTGATGCGGTTTCCGGATCGGAAGACAGCCCCCTCCAGTAACAGACGGGTTCCAAGTTCGCGCGCAATCACGGGAGCGGACTTCTTCGATCCTTGATAGGGAACGATAGAGGTCCTCGAAATGACATGGAGAGCCGGTAATCGGGCAAGCTCCGTAATCAGGGCGTCCGTCACGCCACTGGCCAAGGGTTCCTGTTCAGGGTCACCAGAAAGATTGGTGAACGGCAAGACTGCGATCGGGCCGCGCTTAAATTCGCTGTCAGTCCCGGACCGTGCGCCGATCCGGGCAACGATCGCGACAAGGGCCGCCACGAATAGGACCGTCACGCCAATCAGCAGGGATATCCGCAGCTGCGGTTTCGGCGCCGGAGCGAATCGAAACTCGGGAACATAGCCGCGTTTCGGCAGCTCAATGCGAATACTGTCGGTGCGCCCATCGGTTCGGTAGTACTCCTGGAGGCGCAATCTGAGCCTCCGCCCTTCCACCCGCACGATGGAATCGATGCGGGGATCGAAGTTCTCTTTCCGATCCAAAACATCGAGCCCGAGGACGTATTCCTGAATCCGATCAAGGCGGCCTGCGAGGCGTTCCTCGACGATGAATCGCAAGAAGCGGTTCGACCGGTGGGCGTTAGCAAACGGGCGGCTGGAGCCTATCTTTTCGAGAAACAATCGCACAGAGGCATCCGGAATGGGTTCACCGTTCAGCCCATTCGTGTTCACCGGCCTGTTTCGTGGCGCCGGAGGATTGCCCATACGGACCTCACAAGCGCATTATAGAGCGCGGACAGTCGGCTAGGCGGGACTTGAGATGCCTCGTTCATCGGCAGGGCAGATTGCTCCGGCCCAATCAGTGGCCAGGGACGCGCAGGGTCACATTTATGGAAAGATCCCAGAGTTTGCCAGGCCCCACCAAGTGCAGGCAGAGAGCCTAACGTGGACTCTGCTGAAGTTCGAAGGCGAAGCTATGCAATTCGCCGTGATGCTCAGAGTACGGCGTTAGGACATAGTTTTGGCTACGTCCGCGTCTACCAACGCCGGGTAGATGTCGAACGACATGAGATCAGACCACTGCTGTGCCCACCTCGCGGTGGCCAGAGCGTCGTCGCTCTCAGCCACGCAGATACCCTTGTTGGTGCCGACCCCGTGCCAGCGACCCAACATCTTGACGCCCTCCGGAGGTAGGCCTCCTGTCGCCTTAAAGCGGGCTTGGATTGCGTCTCGGTGCTCGGGCTTGAAGGTCCAGGCGATTATGTGGATCATGGGTTGCCTCCTCTTAAACAAAAGTTCCTCTTTCCAATCCTGAACTCGGTCGCTTGTACAACTACTGGTTACGAATTCCCTCTGAACGGATTTCCTTGTCGTTTGCCGTCTGCGGGGTCGACGGAACTGCCTCCCGCGTTCGCGTCCTTCAGCGGCTAAGCACAAAGCTGCGCAGTACGTTCCCGTTGTCCCGGAAATAGCCCGCGATCTGCCCCCTGGCGTTGATCTTCCTGGGAAAGGTCGCGAGAGCGCTGGGGACGTCCAAAGTAGTGAAGTCGCCCCACGCGCTACGGAAGAACCCGCGCCACTTCCCCGTGCTGTCCTGGTAGTAGCCGACGATCTCACCTTGGGGATTGACTCCATCAGCGTTCGTATTGTGTGCCCCGGTCTCGGGATAGTTGATCGGGGTGAATACGCTTCCTGCAAGCAGGAATCCGTGCTGGCCGGTTCCATCCGCGAAGTGGCCGACTATAGACTGCTCGGCGTTAATTCCAAATCCGCAAGTCATCGTGTTGGGAAGGCCCCAATCTCCGGCGCCGAAAGTCGTGAATACGCCGTTCCGCAACAGATACCCCCGCATCTTCCCTGACGGCGGTGTGCCGTAGTGTCCGGTTACGTCGCCTTCGGTGTTGACGGCGAAACCTGCTGTGAAGGTCGAGTCAGGGACGTCGAATGAAGTGAACTTCCCGTTTCTGAGGACGAACCCGTGAGAGACGGAGGGCGCCGCGTAAGAGCCCACGATGACGCCGGCTTCATTGATTCCCCAGACTTGGGTGTACGCCGTGCCAGCCACCGGCGCGTCGATGGGGTAAACGTATACCCCCTTGCTCACTACGAATCCGTGTTGTTTGCCTGCGGCGTCCTTATACGTCCCCGCAAGATCTCCATGGTTGTTAAGGCCGTATACCAGCGTCTCGAGGGCGCCAGGCACGCTCACGATCGTGAGGTCTCCTGCAGATATGCTTAAAGTTGACGAGACAGCCAGCGCAAGGCATAGCGAGAGTGTCCGGAACATGATGTAGTACTCCTTCTGCACGCGGTCGCCCGCGTGATATTGTCACGTTGTTGTTAAGGTTCACCCCGAAGGTGCGACGCCTCGCCGGCGCTAGTCAACCCTGGTCGTGAGGGCAAAACGTCTCGGGGACTCGCTCTCCAGCAGGTGGATCTTCCCTGCACTCGTCTACTTGCGACAGTGATTTTAAGGACTTATACTCTCGATAGCAAGGACTTTTTCCGAGGTTTATGGGCTACCCCTAAAACCCGGACGACGCTCCAGCCAAGCCTGGGCGGATTATGGATTCTGGGTGCCATCATGACCCCTCACGAAGGCGGTATGAATGCCAGAGAGTGAATACCACAAGCTAAGCACGGGAGAGGCCGCAACGCTGTGCTCGGTGAAATCCGACACCGTGCTGAAGTGGATCGTGAAGGGTCGGCTGCGCGCGTCTAGAACAGCCGGCGGCCATTTTCGCATCGATTACCGCGATCTGGAACCATTCACTCGCGTTCAGCGTCTCCGTGCCGCTTCTCCCCCGCCTGAGGCCTGCCGGCCTCGTCCCCTGCGATGTTGGGAGTACATGAGCGACCCAGGTGTGGTGACCGGCCAGTGCAGGAATTGCGTCGTGTACCGGTTCCGCGCCGCTTGGTGCTTCGAGGTGTTGGGGAGCAGCGAACAGGCACGCCAAGAGCGGCACTGCAAGACGTCGTGCGAGGAGTGCACCTTCTACCGGCGGGTAAGGGGCCTGCCGACCAGAGTCGTGGTTATCACAAGGGACGACGGGCTGATTGAGCGCCTCCAGTCCGAAGCGGAACCTCGCCTGGACCTGCATTTCGCGCGCAGCGGATATGAGACCGCGGTTCTCATTGGCAGCCTGCTACCGGCCTTCGCTGTCATCGATCAAGCACAGATGGATCGGCAGGAGCCTCGCCTGTTCGAGTATCTGACACGAGATGCGCGCGTTCCCGGGATGCGAACTGTGCTCGCGCTTGCTAGCGGCGTGGCGGCCGACTATGGTTCGACTGGAGCCGTGATCTTCAAACCCTTTGGAGCCGCCCAACTGACGCAACTCGTGGAGAGCTTTCCCGTCGAGGTTGCCTCGGAATGACGGCATGGCGGATCCTGCGCCGATGCGAGGCCCGCGTGGCGATCGAGTTCGTCGAGTGCTGCAGCCGTGGCGTCGAGACCACGCGCCCGGGATGCACAGGTCAGCGGGGCGGTCCGTCCTTGGGCTCCGCAGCTTCCGACCTAAACTTGCGCGATGCGCGAAGTAACTCGGGAATGCTGTCGAGACGCAGGAGAGTGGAGTACGCATCACCCAGTTCATCATCCCGGCTGAGCTAGAGCGACTTTCGCCAGACCGAGCGATGGAGCCCTGCTCGGATAAACGATCGCTCGTGAGGTCGGGCAAGCGCAAACCAATCCTGCACTCCTGCGGGATCGGCGCCGAGGCATTGGCGCAGACCGTAGTCGTTGTTGGGCCAGCCGTGGTGGCCTGGCCATCCAGCGTACTGCCGACGAAGGTGGTGCCGGTGGTTCCCAGCGGCGCCTCGCCACCGCCCGGATCCTCGGAGTGCGGCGTGGAATACGGGACCATTCGGAGCCCACTACAGTCGTGTGGATTTCGTGTGTCTGCTCACACGACCCACGGAGGAAGCGTTAGGAAACATGGGGAAACACGGGGAAACTCGAAAACTCGGTGTGAGGGCCGAAACCGGGCGACATGAGCGCAAGCTGGGCTTGCTGTTTGCGCTAGAAAATGAAATGGCGTCCCCAGCGGGATTCGAACCCGCGTTATCGCCGTGAAAGGGCGGTGTCCTAGGCCGGGCTAGACGATGGGGACGCAACTACGATGGTGGGGAACCATCGACGTTTTTATTCTAACGGGTGCGGGAGGACCGGGTCAAATCGCTCCGCTGCCGCGCGCGGCCATCCGGCCCTCCTGAAAGGATAGCTTCGGACCAGGCCGGCTCAACTACAGGGTTTTCAAATATGCCAGGAGATTGGCCTTCTCTTCGGCGCTGAGCACATCGGCAAAGGCCGGCATGGCTCCCTTGCCCTTATTGACGAGGGCCAGAATGGTGGCGTCGGAGGGCTTCTGCCCGTTGGCCATCTTGGCCTTCTTGTAGAGGCCCTTCAGGCCCGGGCCCATCTTCTTCTCCTCCGAATCAGCGTTGTGGCAGACGCCACACTGTTCAAAAACTTCCTTGCCCTTCGCGGCGTCGCCCGGCTTCTGGGCGAAAGCCCGGCCGGCGATCAGGGTGATGGAAAGGGCCGCGCAGGCCAGGATACGGTTCTTCATCGTTAAGCTCCTCGGAAAGACTGTGGTATGTACCTTATTTTACAGGTACCGAGGGGCGCGGTGCAGTCATTGTCTTCATTAACGGCGCCGCTTCGAAAGGCAACTGTAGCGCAGCCTCCCACTCCTTTATCCTACAAAACCGGCGAACTGATCCGAAGAGAGGACTGAAGGGAGTCTCGGAGCGGGTCATGCCACTCATCAGCATTAGACGGTATCTGGACCAGTTCAGCTCGGAGCGGGAAGCGGGCTCGGGGTCGAGTCTACACGCGGGCGCGTGCGCCGTCTTGGTCAACGAGGTGGATACTCAGTTGCTGGCAGAGGACGGTTACTCGGTCTTGCGGCCCCAGTGGGGCAGCCTGACCGGGATGCTGGACATTCTGGAAGTGCCGGATGATCTGGCGCGATTCCATGCGCAGGTCTCGGTGGTTCTGGCGGAGCGGCAACGGCTGGAGGCGGAGCGCCAGTTGGAGCAGGGCCGCGACGTTCGTCATATGCTGGGGGTCCTGAACGAGGCGCTACTCAGCCTTTCGGCCGGCAACGAAGGGTCCGTCGACCGTCTGCGCCGCGTGGAAACGGCACTGCAGAGGACCTCCCAACTCAACGACCTCGTGGCGATGAAGTCCAGCCTGACAGAGACCATGCGCCTGGTGCGCGAGGCCACGGAGCAGACAAAGACGGAGGGTGCGGGTACTCTGCAGAAGCTCGATGCAGAGCTGCAAAAGGCGAGGACGGCCAGCCAGCGCCTCCCTGGATTGCCGGGGCGGGCCGAGGCGATCCACAGGCTAGAGGCGGTCAGATTGCCGGGAGCGCCTGCATCTCTGGCGGTCGCCTGCCAGTTGGAACGGCTCAGGATCATCAGGAGCCGTTACGGCGCGCCCATCGCCGATGACCTGTTGGCGGCGTTTGCACAGAAATCGGCGCCGCGGGTAGGGGACCAGGCATACCTGTGGGCGGAGGATGCAGTGGTGATCGTCCAGAGCACGGAGGAGACCGTTCAGGAGAAGCGCGACCAGTTGGAAGAGACCTTCGCCCAGCCCTTCGAGCACAGGGTCATGACGGGTGGGCGAGCGGCTCTGCTTTCGGTGTCGGTGCGATGGTTATGCACATCGCCGGCGGAGGCTGGGCACACGGGGGTCATTGAAGAATTCGACCAGTTCTTTGAAGGCCGGCGATGGCGGCCTTGAACGGCGGGAGCTCCGAATTTGACCGGTTTCCGTTTCCGGCTTGGGTGGAGGATGCGCGGAGCGGTGAGGTGGTGGCTCGGAACCAGTGCGCAAATGCGGCGGGCCGCCTGACACACTCTGCGGTGAAGGGAAGCCGGATGCGGCGTTTCCCACTGCCGCCGATCCAGGCGCCTGGCGCGCTGGTGGTCATGGAACCTTATCCCGGTGACCCAGGCTGCGGAATGGAGGAGGTGCGCAACCGGACCCACGAGGCGTTGGCACGGCACGAACCGCTACACACGGTGCTCCGGCAGTTGGCGCAAGGCGCGGAAGACGCCCTGCCGGGCGTGCGCGTGGTGGTCTTCCATTTGGTGGACGGAGGACTCAGAGCGCATTCGGGCTCACCCCTCGGAGACGGCCTATTGGCCGCCTTGGACGGGCTGTCGCCGGATGGCGCCGCGGCCGCGCCGTGGTGGCCGCTGCGCGGGGAGGTCGCGCGTCTCGGCCAGGGCGGCGGCTGGGCTCCATTTCTGCCGGCCGCTGAGTCGGCAGGCATCGGTCAGTGCTGGTCCGACCTTCTCGTAACTGCCGCCGGCGAGGTGGTGGGTACGTTGACGCTGTTCCTGCCACCGGAGGCTTCCGCACTGGACGGACGGTGCCGGAAATTGGACGAGTTGAAGCATCTTGCCGCGCTGGCGCTGGAACAGCATCACCTGCTGGAGGAGCTCTACTTCCTGGCACAGCGGGATCCTCTCACCGGAGTGTGGAACCGCGCGCAGGTATGCAGGCTTCTCGGGCAGCTCCTCGCCGATTCGTCGATTCCTCCGGCTGTCATCTGGTTGGAGCTCACCGGATTCCACCGGGTCCACTCAATCCTGGGCAGCGGCATCAGCGATGCGCTCCTGCGGGAGGCCGCCATTCGGCTGCGATCTTCACTTGGTCCGGAGGACCAATTGGCCCGGGTTGGCGCCGATGACTTCGTCGTGATACTCCCCGATGTTGCCGGCGAGGCGGAGGCGGTCGAGTTGGCTGGACGGCTCCAGGCGCAACTCTCCGGCCTGTATGAAACTGGCGGCCACAGCATCCAGATTTCAGCCACGGTGGGCATCTCATTCGGCGATCCGGCGGAAAATCAACCAGATCTGGCGCTGCGTCAAGCGCGCATGGCGATGGAGAGTGCGCAGCGGAGCTCCTTGGGCACGCTGGCCTGCTTCAGACCTGCCATGCAGAGCAGGTCGCGCGAACGGATGATCCTGGAGGATCTCCTCAGAAACGCCTTGCCGCACGGCGAGCTCTTTCTGCACTACCAGCCGCAGTTCTCTCTGAGGACGGGCGAACTCGCCGGTTGCGAGGCGCTGATGCGTTGGCGGCAGCCCCAGGTGGGTCTGGTATCGCCCGCAACTTTCATTCCGGTGGCCGAAGAGACCGGCTTGATCTTTCCCTTCGGCGAGTGGAGCCTGGAAGAAGCATGCCGCCAGTGCAAGCTGTGGTTTGATTCTGGTCACTCCCTCCGCATCGGCGTCAATGTCTCCCCCTATCAGTTTCAAGCCGGGGATCTGGTTCGCCAGGTGGAGGCTACGTTGGCCACTACAGGCCTCCCCCCGGAGCTGCTGGAACTGGAGATCACCGAGTCTGCGGTTCTCAAGGATCTGGCCGCCGCCGTCGACCAGATGTGCCGGATTCAACGCCTCGGCGTGACGTTCGCGCTGGACGATTTTGGCACCGGGCAGTCCTCGCTGGCGTGGCTGCGCGATCTGCCGGTGCAGCGCCTGAAGATTGATCGCCGGTTCCTCCAGGAATTGGATTCCGGTCCGCGAACTCCCATTCTGCAGAGCATCATCAGCCTAGCTCACGAGCTGCACCTCACCGTGATCATCGAGGGGATTGAGACCGAAGACCAGTTCCAGCACATCCAGGCGCTCGGCTGCGATGAGGTGCAGGGCTTTCTGCGCGGTAAACCGATGGATGCCGAACGATTTGCGAACCTCTACCTGACCCCGCCGCCGTTATAAACTACAGCTGATGAAGGCAGGCGGTCTCGCGGCAAGAGAGAGCTATGCCGCGGGTCCCGCGGCAGCGGTATGGGAACGCACCATTGGACGGGTTCTCCGCCAGACGGCGAGCCGGAACCCCTCCGTGGAAGCGCTCGTCTCGCGACACCAGAAGCTCCGCTTCACCTGGCAACAGCTTCTACTGGCTACTGAGAAAGTAGCCGCCGGCCTGCTGGCGCTGGGCCTCAACCCCGGCGATCGCGTCGGCGTCTGGTCCACCAACTGCGCCGAATGGGTACTGCTGCAATATGCCTGCGCTCTGTCCGGCATCGTCCTCGTAAACGTCAATCCCGCGTACCGCTCCCATGAGCTGCGCTTCGTCCTGCAGAAAAGCGCCATCCGCATACTCTTCCTGCACGAGAGCGACGCGCGGGCTGACTACCGGAAGATCCTGGCCGAATCGGTGGAAGGCGTCAACTGCCTGCTGGAGCGCACCATCTACCTGGGCACCCGCGATTGGGACGTAATGCTGGCCGCGGGCGAGCCGTTCGTCGATCCCGTCATCGCGCCCGGCGACGTGGCCAACATCCAGTACACCTCCGGCACCACTGGTTCGCCCAAAGGCGTCCTCCTCACACACCGCAACCTGATCAACAACGGGCGCTTCATCGGCGAGAGGCTCGGCGCCAGTGGCCTGGACCGCATCTGCCTGCCCGTACCGCTCTATCACTGCTTTGGTTGCGTCATCGGCACCATGGTAGCCGCCTCCACCGGCGCGGCCATCATTCTGCCCGCTGCCTCCTTTGGTGCCGCCGAGACCCTCCAGGCGGTGCAGGACGAGCGGGCAACCGCGCTCTATGGTGTGCCGACGATGTTCATCGCCGAACTGTCGAGACCCGAATTCGCACAGTACGATCTCACCTCCCTGCGCACCGGCGTGATGGCCGGCGCGCCCTGCCCCATTGAGGTGATGCGCCGGGTCGTGGACGAGATGCACTGCCCGCAGATCACCATCTGCTACGGCCAGACGGAGAGTTCGCCCGTCAGTACAATGTCCTCCATCGACGACAGTTTGGACGTCCGCTGCACAACGGTCGGCCGGGCGATGCCGGCAACCGAGATCCGCATCGTCGATCCCGCCACCGGCGCCGTCCGGCCGGTGGGCGAGCAGGGCGAACTCTGCACGCGCGGTTACCTGGTAATGAAGGGCTACGACGCCGACGACGAGGCCACCGCCAAAGTGATCGACGACGAAGGCTGGCTCCACTCCGGTGACCTCGCCGTGATGCGCGCGGATGGCTGCTTCCGCATGACAGGACGCCTGAAGGATATGATCCTTCGCGGCGGCGAGAATATCTACCCGCGCGAGATCGAAGAGTTCCTCTACACCAACCCGAAGATCGCCGAGGCCCAGGTCGTAGGCTTGCCCGATGACCGGCTCGGCGAAACCGTGCTGGCCTGGATCCGCCTCAAGCCCGGCGAGATCGCCACGGCCGAGGAACTCCGCCAATGGTGCAAGGGCAAGATCGCCTACTTCAAAGTGCCGGAAGCGATTCGCTTCGTCGATTCCTTCCCCATGACCATCACCGGCAAGGTGCAGAAGTTCCGCATCCGCGAGATGGAAATCGCCGAGCGAGGCCTCGACGCCGTCTCTCAAACGCCAACTGCCTAATCTGTTCCCGGTCAACCGGTCCGCACCGGTCTCGCGCAAACGTGGATTCCACCGGCCCCAATACCCAGCACCGGATGTACTCCAGGCGGGTCTCCAGCGCCGCAAAAAGCGGAGCATAGTCGTCAGCGGTAATGAACCAGGCACCGCACGGATATACCGTCAGCCGGTGGTCTTCTCCCCTCCGCCACCCATCAATGCAGGCATGGATCGCCGCCACCCCGGCTGGATCCGCATCCAAACGAAAGCGCGGATCGAACGGAATGATGCTTGCCGCCGGCAGCAGCGCGGTGTACACCTGCAGATTGCCGGCCAGAGCCTCGGCCAGTCGTCGCTGGAATTCGGTATCCGGTTCTGGCTGGAACGACATGGCCCAGCTTGACGGATGCAGTGGCTCATGGAGTGAGCCTTCGAGATGAATCGCTTGACACTGAATTCAAACGGCTGTATGATTCATACACCTGTATGAATCAAGCGTTCGACACCGACGAAGCGCCGATCCGCGTCACCGAAACCAAGGACCGCATTCTCGATTCCGCCGAGAAGCTCTTCTCCGAACACGGTTTCGCCGCCACTTCACTCCGCCAAATCACTACCGAGGCCGCAGTCAACCTGGCCGCAGTCAACTACCACTTCCAGTCCAAGGAATCCCTCATCCTCGCCGTCCTCCTCCGCAAACTGGAGCCGATCAACCAGCGGCGCCTGGAGTTGCTCGACGAGGTGGAGGCCGAGGCCGGCAGCGATCCGCTGTCGCTGGAGGCTGTCCTCAGCGCCTTCCTCCTGCCCGTGCTGGAGGCAAAGGCGTCGCGGGTTCAACTCTGCAACTTCCCACGCCTGATGGGCCGCATGTATACCGAGCCGGGCGACTGGATGTTGCGCATCTTCCCGCAGGCGTTCGCGCCGGTGCTCGCTCGCTTCCAGCCCGCCTTTCTGCGCGCCATGCCCGGCGCGGAGATCGAGGAAATCGGCTGGGGGATGCACTTCTCCATCGGCGCCATGGCGCACTATCTGGCCGGCGGAGCGCTGCTGAAGACCGTCACACTGGGCTTGGCCGATCCGTCGGACACCGCCGCGGCGCTGCCCAGGCTGGTTGCTTATATGGCCGGAGGTCTGCGGGCAATGACCGGGCAGAAGGAGGTTTCGCAATGAGACTCATGGGAATCCTGATGCTGGCGGCGCTGGCCGCCTCAGCCCAGCAAAAAGGGGAGGAAAAGAAAACACTGCCACTCAGCCTGAACAAGGCCGTGGAGATCGCCACCTCGCCCGACGGAGCCACACGCCTGCGCCTGGCCAATGAACTCGTCCGGCAGGCCGATGCGCGGCGCCTGCAATCGCGAGCGGCGCTGCTGCCCAACGTGGACGGCGCATACACCTTCCGCAGCTTCACCAACAACCTCCAGACCTTCGGGATTCAGCTCCCGCAGGTGCCCGGCTTCGCCTTCAGCCTGCCCTCGCTGGTGGGGCCGCTCAACGTCAACGACGCCCGCGCCACCGCCACCCAGAGCCTCTTCGATCTGGCCGCCATCCGCCGCTATCAGGCCGCGAGGGCCCAGGTTTCGGCTGTGCGAGCCGACGAATCCGCCGCTCTCGCGCAGACCAAGGGTACAATCGCCAAGTCTTACCTCAACGCCGTCCGCGCCGACGCCGCCCTCGAAACCGCCCGGGCCAACGTGGCGCTGGCCGAGAGAGTCCTGAAACAGGCGCGCTCCCAGAAGGACGCCGGCACCGGCACAGGCATTGAGATCACCCGCTCCCAGGTCACCCTCGCCAACGAAAAGCAGCGGCAGATCACAGCCGAAGAAGATCGCAACACAGCCCGCCTCCAACTGCTCCGCGCCCTGAACGTTTCCCTCGACGCCGAGCTCGAACTCACCGACGCGCTCAAGTACCAGCCTGCCGAGATCCCCGACGCCCCCAAGGCGCTCGCCGCCGCCCGCGAACTCCGCCCCGAATTGAAGGCCCAGGATCAGCGCCAGTTGGCCGCCAAGCTGAACTATGATTCCCTCCGCTCCGAACGCCTCCCCTCCGCCAACGCCTTCGGCGACTACGGAGTGCTGGGCCGCGTCAACGAGCTCACCATTCCCACCCGCACCGTCGGAGTCAGCGTCCGCGTGCCCATCTGGGACGGCGGCCGCCGCGACGCCCGCCGCGCCGAAGGCGCCTCGCAGCTCCGCCAGGAGACCATCCGCACCCGCGATACGGCACAGCAGGTGGAGCTCGAAATCCGCCTCGCGCTCGAGAGCCTGAAATCCTCCGAAAGCCAGGTGGTCGTCGCCCTGGAGGCGCTCACGCAATCCGAAAAGGAACTGGCCCAGGCCGAGCGGCGCTTCGAGGCCGGAGTGGCCAGTGGGCTGGAAGTCACCGAGGCGCAGGCCCGTGTGGCCCGCTCCCGCGAGAACAACATCGCCGCCGTCTTCCGCCAGAAGGCCGCCCGCGTGGATCTGGGCGTCGCCGTCGGCAACATCGACATGGTTTTGCAGTGACCGAGGCAGGAACCGAGAGAGACACGAACATGAGCAAGAAAGTCATCATCCCCGTTTTGCTGGTCGCCGCTGCCGGCGGCGCGCTGGCTTGGCGCTTCACCCATCCGGCAGCCGATCCCGACGTCATCCGCCTCAGTGGCAATATCGAACTGACCGAAGTCGATCTCTCCTTCAAGCTACCCGGACGCCTCCTGGAACTACCGGTGCGCGAAGGCGACGACCTGAAGGTCGGCCAGCTCATCGCCCGCATGGACAGCAACGAACTGAAGCAGCAGCAGGCCCGCGAGGGCGCCGGAGTGGATTCCGCCGAGAGCGCCCTCGTCCAGTTGCGTTCCGCCATCGCCTGGCAGGCGGAGACCATCAGCGGAGACATCGCCCTGAAAAAGGCAGAGCTCGCCGCGGCCGAATCGCGCCTGCTGGAACTACAGAACGGCAGCCGCCCCCAGGAAATCGAAACCGCGCGGGCCATGGCCACCGAGGCCGAGGTGCAGAGCGCACAGGCCCAGCGGGATTGGGAGCGCGCCCAGCGTCTCTACAAGAATGACGACATCTCAACCGCCCAGTTCGACCAGTTCCGCACCAAAAGCGAGGCGGCCGCGGCCACCCTCCAGCGCGCCCGTCAGCAGCTCAAGCTGGTGCAGGAAGGCCCGCGGCAGGAGCAGATCCAACAGCAGCGCTCGGCTGTAGACCGCGCCCGTGCCGCCCTGCGCCTAGCCGAGACCAACAAGCTCGATCTCAAGCGCCGCCAGGACGAAGTAGGTATGCGCCAGGCCGAGATCGCCCGCGCCAAGGCCCAGGCCGGCGTCCTGGACGTCCAGATGAACGACCGTACTCTCGTCTCACCCATCGCTGGTGTCGTCATGGCCAAGAGCGCGGAGATGGGCGAAGTTCTCGCCGCCGGAGCCACCGTCGTCACTGTAGGCGAGCTCGACAAGCCCTGGGTCCGCGGCTACGTCAGCGAAAGCAACCTCGGCCGCGTCAAGCTCGGTAAGCTGGTGGACGTCACCACGGACTCCTTCCCCGGCAAAAAGTACAAGGGCCGCATCACGTTCATCTCCTCCGAGGCGGAGTTCACCCCCAAGCAGATCCAGACCCAGGAAGAGCGGCAAAAGCTCGTCTATCGCGTCAAAATCGAGGTAGAAAACCCCAATCGGGAGCTCAAATCCAACATGCCCGTGGACGCCGAGATCAGCCTCAAGTAGGACTCCATGATTGAACTGCAGGCAGTCACGCGGCGTTTCGGCAAACTCGAAGCCGTGCGCGGGCTCTCGCTGAAGATCAACGAGGGCGAGATCTTCGGGCTCGTTGGCCCCGATGGCGCGGGCAAAACCACCACGCTGCGCATGCTCTGCGGCCTCATGGATCCCACCGAAGGCACCGTCAAAGTAGCCGGCTTGGAGGTCGGGCCGAATCTCGACGCCGTGAAGGACCAGATCGGCTACATGGCCCAGAAGTTCGGCCTCTACGGCGATCTCACCGTCGAAGAGAACATGATCTTCTATAGCGACCTCTTCGGCATCGACGTCGCCGTGCGCGACGCTATGATGACCGAGTTCCTGCAAATGACCCGCATGGCGCCCTTCCGCGACCGTCCCGCAGCCAAGCTCAGCGGCGGCATGAAACAGAAACTCGCCTTGATGTGCACCCTCCTGCACAAGCCCCGCGTCCTCTTCCTAGACGAGCCCACCAACGGCGTGGACCCCCTCTCCCGCCGCGACTTCTGGGAGATCCTCTACCGCCTCGCCAAAGAGGGCATGACCATTCTCGTCTCCACGGCCTACCTCGATGAAGCCGAGCGCTGCAACCGTGTCGGCCTCCTCAACAAAGGCCAGCTCATCCGCTGCGACACCCCCGCCAACCTCCGCGACCAGCTCGCCCCGCGCTGCTTCCGCGCCGAGGCCGAAAACCTCCGCGATGCCCGCCGCCGCCTGCAGCAAGCCCCCGGCGTCGTCGGAGCCGAGCCTGCCGGCGCAGCCCTCCACGTCTACCTCCAGGAAGGCGCCGACGTCGCAGCCGTCGAGCAGGCCGCCGCCCCTGTCCACCTGCTGCCGCTGGAGCCGGCGCTCGAAGACGTCTTCATCGCATTGATCCAGGCGGAGGGCCAGCATGCAGCCGCATGAGCAGTTCGCCGTCGTCCTCGAACATCTCACCAAGCGCTTCGGCGAGTTCACCGCAGTCGACGACGTCTCCCTTCGCGTCGGCAAGGGCGAGATATTCGGCTTCCTCGGCCCCAACGGCGCCGGCAAGTCCACCGCCATCCGCATCCTCTGCGGCCTCCTCGCGCCAACCTCTGGCCAGGCCTGGGTGCACGGCTTCGACGTCGCCCGCGAGCCCGAACGCGTCAAACAATCCATCGGCTATATGTCCCAGCGCTTCTCCCTCTACGACGACCTCACCGTCGAAGAGAATCTCGATTTCTTCAGCGGCATCTACGGCGTCCCGCGCGAGCGCCGCCCGGAGCGCAAAGCCTACGCCCTCAAAATGGCCGGACTCGAATCCGAGCTGCCCACCATGGCCCGCCTCCTCTCCGGCGGTTGGAAACAGCGCCTCGCCCTCGGCTGCGCCATCCTCCACGAACCGCCCATCGTCTTCCTCGACGAGCCCACCTCCGGCGTCGACCCCATTGCCCGCCGCCAGTTCTGGGATCTCATCTACGCCATGGCCGAGGGCGGCACCACCGTCTTCGTCACCACCCACTACATGGAAGAGGCCGAATACTGCCACCGCCTCTCTCTCATGTACAAAGGGCGAACCATCGCCCTCGGCACGCCAAAAGAGCTGAAGGCAGCCTTTGGAGAGGACGCCACCATGGACGACGTCTTCATTGACAGCATCGAGCGCGAGGAGGCGCGAACCGCATGAAATGGCGCCGTTTCCGCGCAATCTTCCACAAGGAAGCCCTCCACATCATGCGCGACTGGCGCAGCCTCATGATGGCTCTCGCCGTCCCGCTCGTCCTCCTCCTCCTCTTCGGCTACGCCCTCACCCTCGACGTCGATCGAATCCTCACTGTCATCTACGATCAGGACCAGACCCCGCAGAGCCGCGAGCTCGTCGAGCGTTTCCGTGGTTCCCGCTACTTCCAGATCGTGCCCGGTCCTGCCAACTACCGCACCATCGTCAAACACATCGACGACAGCTCGGCGCTCCTCGGCATCGTCATCCCCAACGACTTCGCCCACCGTGTGGAATCCGCCCAAGAGGCCAAGGTGCAGTTGCTGCTCGATGGCTCCGATTCCAATACCGCCTCCATCGCAGTCGGCTACGCCGAGGCCCTGATCCTCGCCCACTCCGCCGAGCTCCGCGAGCAGATGCTCCAGCGCCGCGGCCAGGGCAAGCTCAAAATGCCAGTGGATGTCCGCATCCGCGTCCTCTACAACAACGAGCTCAAGTCCAAAAACTTCATCGTCCCCGGCCTCATCGCCGTCATACTCATGATCATCGCCGCCCTCCTCACTTCGCTCACCATCGCCCGCGAGTGGGAGAACGGCACCATGGAGCAGCTCCTCTCCACGCCAGTCCGCCCCACGGAGTTGCTCCTCGGCAAGCTCGCGGCGTACTTCGTCCTGGGCATGGCCGACATGGTGATCTCGCTGATTGTCGGCGTCGGAATCTTCGGAGTCCCGCTGCGCGGCAGCACGCTCCTCCTCATCGTCAGCAGCGCGCTCTTCCTCTTCGGCGCCCTGTGCTGGGGCATTCTCCTCTCCACCATCACGCGCTCTCAACTGCTCGCCTACCAGCTCTCGCTGCTCAGCAGCTTTCTGCCGGCCTTCCTGCTCAGCGGCTTCATTTACTCCATAGACAACATGCCGTTCGTGATCCAGCAGTTCACGCGCATCGTGCCGGCCCGCTATTTCGTCGCCATCCTCCAGGGCGTGTTCATGAAGGGCACGGGCCTGGAAGTGCTCTGGATGCAAATGCTGTTTCTCGTCATGTATGGAGCGCTGGTCTTTACCATCGCCGTCCGCAAAATGCGCCAGAAAATGGCCTAAGAAGAGGGAACTATGTGGGAACGTGTGACGGAGATCGTGCGCAAGGAGTTCCGGCAGACGCTGCGCGAGCCGCGCATGCGCGGCATCCTCATCGGACCGCCCCTGCTCCAGATGATCGTCTTCGGCTTCGCCGTCAATCTCGACGTCACCCAGGTCCGCCTCGGCTGGATGGATCTCGATCGCTCCGTCGAAAGCCAGGAGATCCGCCAGCGCTTCGTCTCCAACCGGACCTTCGTCATCACCGCCGAGGCCGGCAGCGAGCGTGAAGCCCAGGATCTGCTGGACCGTGGCACCGTCCAGGGCGTCGTCCGCATCGCCCCCGGCTTTGGCGCCGACGCGCGCGGCAGCCGCCAGACGGAAATCCAGGTCCTCCTCGACGGAGCCAACTCCAACACCGCCGCCATAGTCGGCAACTACGCCGCCGCCGTCATCTCCACCCGCAACAAGGAGCTGCTGATGGCCCAGCAAACCCGCAAGCTCGTGGGCCGCACACAAAACGGCCCCATCCTGCTGCGTATCCCCTCCGTCCAGCCCGAGCGCCGCGTCTGGTTCAACCCCGAGCTGAAAAGCCGCAACTACTTCGTGCCCGGCATCATCGTCAACATCATCACCCTCGTCACCCTGATGCTCACGGCGCTATCCATCGTGCGCGAAAAAGAGATCGGCACCATGGAGCAGATCATGGTGACCCCCATCCGCCCCATCGAGCTCATGCTCGGCAAGACCATCCCGTTCGCCATCATCGGCTTCCTCCAGATGAACCTAGTCACTCTGATCGCCTTAACCATCTTCCGTGTCCCTTTAAACGGCAGCTACTTCCTCCTCGCCGGGGCCAGTTGCCTGTTCCTGCTTTCCACCCTCGGCGCGGGTCTCTTCATGAGCACCATCTCCGACACCCAGCAGCAGGCCATGATGGCCACGTTCTTCTTCTTCCAGCCCGCCTTCATGCTCAGCGGCTTCGCCTTCCCTCTCCGCAACATGCCCCAGGTCGTGCAGTGGGTCACCTATCTGAATCCGCTGCGTTACTTCATGGAGATCGTGCGCGGCGTCTTCCTGAAGGGTAGCGGCCTGGACGTCCTCTGGTCCCAGATGGTGATGCTCGGCGTATTCGGAGTCACCATTCTTTTCCTCAGCGCCCAGCGCTTCCACAAGCGCCTGGATTGATGCCTCAGTCCAGCCAAAATCAAATCCGCCCGGCCAATATTCGATTGGACTACACTCGGTCATAGTGAGAGGCATCGTCTCGGCCGGGTCAGCCGCGCTGGAGCAGCGGCAGCAAACTGTCACAACCGGAAAGGGCGGCCCATGACCGCGCAGGCAGCCAAGAAGCCAAGAGGCCTGAGCATTATCGATCTCGTCCGGCCCCACTGGAAACGCCTCGGCTTGGCCCTGCTTGCAGTGGCCGGAGAGACCGTCACAGATCTCCTCGAACCCTGGCCGCTCAAGATCGTCCTCGATAACCTGCTCCAGTCCAAGCGGCTGCCCGATTGGCTGACCCCAGTCGTTGGATGGGTGGGGTCGGACAAAATGGCTGTCCTCAACTTCGCGGTCATCGCGGTGGCCGTCATTGCCGTCGTCGGAGCACTCAGCTCCTACGCTGAAAAGAACCTCACCACCAGCGTCGGCCAATGGGTGATGCATGACCTCCGCCGCACGCTCTACCAACACATCCACCGTCTGTCATTGGCCGAGCACGACGAGAAAAGAACCGGCGACCTCATCGGCCGTGTGACCAGCGATATCGAATCCATTCAATCGTTCATCACCACGGCGCTGCTCGGCATTCTCACCAACGTCCTCACACTCGTGGGGATCATCGGCGTCATGCTCTACCTCAACTGGCGCTTCACGCTCATCTCGCTGGCCATTGCACCAGTTCTGTTCCTGGCGGTTTACTTGTTCACCCGTCGCATCAAGAAGGCCTCGCGCGACGTAAGAAAGAAGCAGAGCGAGCTGGTCTCGCTCGTCGAGGAGGTCCTCACTTCGATCCGCGTCGTGAAGGCGTTCGCCCGCGAGAAGTATGAAGAGGAACGCTTTGAGCGACAGAGCCTGGAAAATGTCGAGACCGCCTTGGTTGCCCGCAACATCAAGACCAGGCTCTCGCCGGTCGTCGAGATTATCGTGGCCATTGGGACCTGCCTGATGCTCGGCTACGGCGCGCGCCTGGTGCTGGCTGGCGAACTCACGGCCGGCGCGCTCGTCGTCTTCCTGCTTTACCTGGGCAAAATGTACAAGCCCATGCGCGAGCTGGCAAAAATGACAGATACGGTGTCCAGCGCGTCAGTAGGATTCGAGCGAATCCGCGAAGTGCTGGAAACCGAGAGCGGTCTGAGAGACCTGCCGCGCGCTCGCCGCGCCAAGCCCTTCAAGGGCGATGTCGAATTCGAGAAGGTCTCGTTTTCCTACAACCCGGACCAGGTCATTCTCAACGATGTCAGCTTCAGTATCGGAGCCGGACAGGTCGCGGCTTTCGTCGGCCCCACCGGGAGCGGTAAGTCAACCATCATCAACCTGATCGCGCGCTTCTACGATCCCGTTTCCGGGGTAGTCAAGATCGACGGCACCGACATCCGCAAGTACACGATGAAATCGCTCCGCGAGCAGATCAGTTTTGTCTTGCAGGAGACTCTTCTCTTCCATGCCCCGGTCTGGGAGAACATTGCCTACGGCCGCCCGGAAGCTGACCGGGAAGAGATCATCGAAGCCGCGAAGCTGGCAAACGCCCACGAGTTCATCGAGAAGATGCCCGAGGGCTATAACACGATGATTGGCGAGCGTGGCGTCTCGCTCTCCGGCGGCCAGCGCCAGCGCATCGCCATCGCCCGGGCCGTGATCCGAAATACGCCCATGCTTGTTTTGGACGAGCCGACATCCGGGCTGGACGCGGCCTCTGAACAATCCGTTTTTGAAGCCCTCGGCCGCCTGATGGAGGGCCGGACTTCCATCGTAATTGCCCACCACTTGGCCACGATCCGGCGCGCCAACATCATCTTCGTCGTGAAAGACAATGCCATTGTCGAACGCGGCACCCACGACGAACTCATGGCCTTGCACGGCCTCTACTCGGAGCTGTACGAGATCCAGTTCAGCCAGGTAGATTCCCTGTCGGCGGACACGAAAGAGACCTAACCGGCAGTCCGAAGCCAGTCCAGTTAGGCCCGCTAGAGCTTCTTCAACGCATCGATCCGCTGCATCACAACCCGTGTGAAGCCCTCAACTTCCACGGGTCCGTATCCGGCAGCCCGGAAGCAATCGCCGATCTGCGCGGTGGAAAACTGCCCCAACCGGGCGCCCAACCAGCGGGCATCATCGATAGGAATATGTTTCGTCACGCTCTCCATCTTCGCGCGCTCCTTGTAGTAGGGGTGGTTGAAGACATACAGCAGGAAGAACGGCCGGTCGTGCATCACGAAATCGACGTGTTCTTGCGTGACCTTCCGCACGAACTTCGACCCGGCGTAGTCCTTCAGCACACCCTTGCTGCGTGAGAAGTTGCTGCCGGTGCGGCCAAAACTGGCGCCCAGGTCGGAAACAACGTAACGTTGCACGACGCCGCCCTGCATGTAAACTGAGTTGTTCACCTCTTTCAGGTCCCAGTTGTTGATGAGCGCCATCATCACTTTCAGTCCGTTAAACTCCCTCGTCCCGCCTACGCCGGTTCCATACCAGCTCCAGTCATTCGCTTTCTTCTCATCCTCGCGCTCTAAACGAGCTTCGCGGACCACTCCGCCCTTTGACACGTACTTCTTCGCGCGCGCCATCGGTTTCAAGCCCTCCACACGGATCTGCGCTCGAAAGTAGTCTTCGTCCACGTAGTACCCCGTTGCCCACAGCAGGCGGGCCGCCGCGGTTTCCGGCTTCGCTTCAGGGCCGAGCTTCACCTTCCACTTCACACCGTTTTCATCCTCGACAACGAACTTCGGCGAGGTCCCCTCCTTGGATTCCTTGATGAACTTGAAACTGGACCCAGGCGCCCGAGCCTTCCCTCCTGGCCCTTCCAGCAGGTTCAGACCCGCCACGTCGCCCCGGTCGAGCCACAGTACTGTCGATCTCCCGGCCTGTTGGGCAAAGCCCGGCAATGCCAGGACAACCGCTACCACGCATGGGACAATCCATTTCGTCACTCTCATACATACTCTCCAGACAAGCGCCATCGATCTTCGGCTCCGCTCGACTCCTGCCGACATACCTCTCACTGCAGTTAATGGACCATTTGCGGATTACACTCCCGCGGTAGAAATTACATGGTCCTGAACCAGGTGGCTGGCATGGCGCGGGGTAAAGTGAGGGGCCGCCCGCGCTTCGGACGGCCTGCCGGCATGGAGCCCCGACAGTGACAACCGGCCGTCATCTGGCCAAGTGTGGTCATATTGCCCAGGCGGAACGCCCCGGATCCAGGAAAAAATTGCAGCCCGTCCAATCCGTTTCGCGGCCCATACCGTCTGCTCTGCCCACACTGGCCGTCTACTTGCTAATTCAAAACTGACGCCTCCATCGCCAGAGAGGCCCCAAAGGTGACAGTATGCGTCTGCGTTGTTTGCGAATACCTCTGACGTGGGATCGATGGCCTGATGGGCGGCCGACCCGATCTGCCCCTCCACCGGACAAACTGATGAGGCCTCAGTGAACCTCCTGATCCAACCAGAGGACGGAATCGCGCCACTCCTGGCCGGCATTCGAAGCGCCAGGAAGACCATCGAGATCGCTGTCTTCCGATTCGATCGCGCCGACCTGGAGGCTGCCCTCAAGGCCGCCGTCGCCCGCGGCGTCTCCGTCAAGGCCCTGATTGCCTATACCAACAAAGGCGGCGAGATCAACCTGCGCAAGCTCGAGATGCGTCTCCTCGAAGTGGGCGTCGCCGTCTCTCGGACCGCTGACGATCTCGTGCGGTACCACAACAAGGTGATGATCGTCGATCGCCGGGTGCTCTACGTCCTGTCCTTCAACTTCACCCACTTGGACATCGATCATAGTCGCGGTTTTGGCATCGTCACCCGAAAGGTCAGGTTCGTACACGAAGCCGTAAAGCTGCTGGAGGCCGATACCGCTCGGCAACCCTACACGCCAGCGCTCCCCGGCTTCGTCGTCAGTCCGGCCAACGCGCGCAAAGTTCTCACCGCATTTATCAGCAAAGCGGCAAAACAACTGCTCATCTACGACCCGATGATCTCCGATCCCCAGATACTCCGCCTCCTCAACGCACGCGCCAAGGCGGGCGTGGAGATCAAGATCATCGGCCGCCTCAGCTCTCCCAACCCTGGCCTCGAACTCCGCAGTCTGAATGGACTTCGCCTCCACACGCGCACCATCATCCGCGATCGCCGGCAGGCTTTCGTAGGCAGCCAGAGCCTGCGCAGGGCCGAGTTGGATTCGCGGAGGGAAGTGGGCGTGATTCTGCACGAACCGGAGGCGGTGAGCGCCCTGATCAGGGTGTTTGAAGCGGACTGGCAGCGGACTGCGGTTGAACAGGGGACAGCAGCCCAACCCACTCTCTCCAAAGACCAGATGAAAGCGCTGGTAAAGGAGCTCTCTCCGCTGAATCCCGTCGTGAACGAAGCGCTGAAGCAAGTCGTGTCGGAAGCCGGGACTGCAAGTCTCGATCTGAACGCCATCAAGGAAACGGTCAAGGAGGCGGTACAGCACGCGGTCCGGGAGCGTGTCCGGGAGATGGTCCAGGAATCCCTGGAGGAGGCCTGACCCCGTGCGCAGAGCCCATAGCCTTGCTTTGTGTTGGGGAGGATCCATGAAACCTCGAATCCGAATTGATCTCATGCTGAAATGCCTTGTGTTCTCGGCTCTTGTCATCCCCTGCCTGCTAGGCCAGACGCCGGCGCCGCCGCTCACTGACCAGGACGCGCAGGCGGTCAAGATCTTCGCCGACGGCGTCCAGCAATATATGACTGTGCAAAAGAACGTCGAAGCCTCCCTGCGTCCCCTGAAACCAACCAATGACCCCGTGCGGATTTCCGAATATGAGCACGCACTCGCCAGAAAGCTCGCCGAAGCCCGCCGCGGCGCGAAACAGGGCGACATCTTCACCCGCCAGGTGACCCGCTATTTTCTGCGAGTCATTCGCAGCGAGTTCCTGGGACCGGAAGCCCCGCTTGCGCGCAAAACGATCCGCCAGGACGATCCGGCCATTGTCTTTCACCGTCTGGAGGTCAACGATGTCTACCCCGAGAACCTTCCACTGACGAATATGCCGCCCACTCTGCTCAGCAAACTGCCTCCGCTGCCCCAGAACCTCACCTACCGCATCGTCGGTCATGACCTGACACTGAAGGACTCGAAGTCCGGCCTGATTGTGGACCTGATCCCAAACGCTATTCCCTGAGAATCACCACCATGCTCGCCACCCGTCGCGCCGCCATCTTCTCTGTCGTTACCCTCGCCGCATTCACCCTGTCGTTCCCTGCACAGGAATTGACGCTCCCGCTGAAAGCCGACTCGGTCCGCTTTGCAGTGATCGGCGATATGGGCACCGGAGACAAACCGCAATACGAAACAGCCGCCAAAATGATCGAGTATCGCCAGAAGTTCCCCTACGAGTTCGTGATCACCGTGGGTGACAACATCTACGACGGCAATGCCCCCAGCGACTATGAAAGCAAGTTCGCGCTGCCCTATAAGCCCTTGCTCGACGCCGGCATCAAATTCTACGCGACCCTCGGCAACCACGACAAACCCAACCAGCGCTTCTACAAACCGTTCAACATGAACGGGCAGCAGTACTACACCTACAAAAAGGGCAACGTCCGCTTCTTCGCGCTGGACACAAACTACATGACCCCCGAGCAGCTCGTCTGGCTGGAGAAGGAGCTGCAAAACGCAGGTTCGGATTGGCTCATCTGCTACTTCCATCACGCGCTCTACTCATCCGCCGGCTTTCATGGTTCGGCCACCGAACTCCGCCTGGTCCTGGAGCCTCTCTTCGTGAAATACGGAGTGCAGGCCGTGTTCTCAGGACACGATCACGTCTATGAGCGCGTGAAACCACAAAAAGGTATCCAATACTTCACCGAAGGCGCCTCCGGCTCATTGCGGGCCGGCAATCTCAAAAAGACGGCCCTCACCGCGGTCGGCTATGATCGGGACCAGTCCTTCATGCTCGTCGAGGTCGCCGGTGACGAGTTGCACTACCAGACGATCTCTCGCACCGGCCAGACCGTGGATGCCGGCATCGTCCTCAGAGTGCCGGCCGCGCCCCAGTCCAAGTAACCCAGAGACGAAATGCAGTCAGGTGACCGCCCACGGTCACACCGGCGCCAGCCGCGCTCGGCCACCGCACGCCCTCCGCATACGGGCCATCTCTCCGAATTCCCGCGGAATCCGCCCTGCCGGCGTGGCGCTTGCCATCTAAATTTCCATTGCAACCCTGTGCCCACATCCTCGCGGCGCCATTTGGCCGTCATCGTGCATTGAGAATCCTGGAACTCGATTCGTCGAGATGTTCGTTCAGAAGGAGAGTTTTATGCGGAACCTGCGGAAGGTTGTGATACTCATGGCTGCTTCAGCCTTATTCCTAGTGGCGCAGGACCCCCCGGGCCGGGTGGGCCGCCTCAACTACCGGACCGGCCCTGTTTCGTTCCAACCCACCGGCGTGGAGGACTGGGTAGACGCCGACATCAACCGGCCCCTCACCATCGGCGATAGCATTTGGGTCGGCAACGGCGGACGAGCCGAGTTTCACATCGGCTCCACGGCCTTGCGCCTCAGCGCGCAATCCGGCCTCCAGTTTCTGAATCTCGACGATCAGACCGTCCAGATCCGCCTCTCCGAAGGCTCGCTCACCGTCCGCCTCCGCTATCTCCCGCAGGGCCAGATCTTCGAGGTGGACACACCGAATATGGCATTCACCGTCAGCCAGCCCGGCGAATACCGCATCGACGCAAATGCAAATTCTCAGACCACAATTGTCACAGTGCGCAACGGAGAGGGCGAAGTGACCAGCGGTGGCCAATCGTTCCCGGTCTATACCCGCCAACGGGCTGTGGTGAGAGGGGATGATCAGATTGACTACAACCTCACAGGTGCCGGTCCATCCGACGAGTTCGACCAATGGTCTTCCCAGCGCGACGGTCGCTCCGAACGATCCCAGTCCGCCCGCTACGTCTCGCGCGAAATCCCCGGCTACGAAGACCTCGACCAGTACGGCAGTTGGGACAACCAATCCGGCTATGGTCAGGTCTGGATGCCGAATTCAGTCGATGCCAACTGGGCCCCCTATCACGACGGCCACTGGGCCTGGATCGCCCCCTGGGGCTGGACCTGGGTGGACGATGCACCCTGGGGCTTCGCTCCCTATCACTATGGCCGCTGGGCCTCCTTCGGCGGCCGCTGGGGCTGGATCCCTGGACCCTACAACGTCGCCCCCGTCTACGCCCCCGCACTCGTAGGCTGGGTCGGCGGACGGAGCGGCCGCGGCTCCGGCTTCAGCATGAGTTTCTCCATCGGCACCGCAGCCGCGGTAGGCTGGTTCGCCCTCGGCCCGCGGGAACCGTACTACCCCTCCTACCAGTCGAGCCAGGGATATTTCACCCGTGTGAACGTCAACAATACGGTAATCGACAACTCCACCATCAACAACTACTACGGCGCGCGCAATGCGGACAACAGGTCGATGAACTATGTGAATCAAAGGGTGCCAAACGGCGTCATGGCGGTGCCCCAAAACACCTTCGCCAGCGGCCGCCAGGTGAATCAGTACGTGCGTCCCGTGCCGCAGTCTCAGATCTCCCAGATCCAGGTGGTCTCCGCTCCCTCCATTGCCCCGCAACGGGCAAGCCTCCTCGGGCCCCAGGCGGACACAGGCGGACGCACAGCCGTCCGTCCCCCGGAGAATGTGTTCAACAGGCGCGTGGTAGCCCGGACACCCCCGCCCCCGGCTGCAATTCCGTTCGATCAGCAGCAGGCGGCGCTAGCTCGAAATCCCGGCCGTCCTCTAGCCCCAACCGAGGTCCAGCGAATCCGCCAGAGCGCGCCGGTTTCGAGTGCCCCGGTGAACGTCGTAGACATGAACCGGGTCCAGCGGGTCCAACCGGCAATGGGTGCTGCCCCACAGCCTGGCCAGCAACCGAACGTTGGCCGGCCAGCGGCAAACGGCAGGCAGGATCTCCCGGTCCAGCAGCAACAGCAGCAGCAACAAAGGCAGCAGCAGGACGTCCTGAAGCAGGAGCAACAGAGGCAGGACGCCCAGCAGCAGCAACAGCGTCAGCAGCAGGACACTCAGAAACAGCAGCAGCGCCAGCAGCAGGATGTTCAGCAGCAGCGGCAGCGCCAGCAGCAGGACGCCCAAACGCAACAGCAGCAGAGACAGTCGCAGGATACCCGCGAGCAGCAGCAACTGAAGCAGCAGCAGGACACTCAGCAGAGGCAACGACAGCAGCAGGATGCTCAGCAACAGCAGCAAAGGCAGCGGCAGGATATCCAGAAGCAACAACAGGATGCTCAGCAGCAACAGAGGCAGGATGCTCAGCGGCAGCAGCAACAGAAACAGCAGCAGGACGCTCAGCAGCAACAGAGGCAGGACGCCCAAAGACAGCAGCAGCAGGATGCTCAGCAGCAGCAACAAAGGCAGCAGGACGCCCAAAGGCAACAGCAGCAGAGGCAGCAGCAGGAGGCCCAGCAGCAACAGCAGAAACAGCAGCAGGATGCCCAGCAGCAGCAGAGGCAGGATGCCCAGCGGCAGCAGCAACTGAAACAGCAGCAGGACGCTCAGCAGCAACAGCAGAAACAGCAGCAGGATGCTCAGCAGCAGCAGAGGCAGGATGCCCAGCGGCAACAACAGCAGAAACAGCAGCAGGATGCTCAGCAGCAGCAACAAGGGCAGCAGCAGGACGCCCAGCGGCAACAGCAGCAGAGACAGCAGCAGGATGCCCAAAAGCAACAGCAACAGAAGCCGCAGCAGGACGCTCGCCCGCAGCAGAACTCTCAAAAGCAGCAGCAGCAGAAGCAGCGGGAGGACGCCAAAAAGCAGCCGCCGAAGGACCCCGAGAAGCAGTAGGGTAGGGTGTCAGTGGTCCGGAGTTGAGATACAGGCGGCGGCGAGCGACTCGCCAGCCCGCATCTCACGAAACTCCCGGACCACCTTCCGACTGGCGCTCCTCGCGGGGCGCCAGCACCCGAGCCCGTTCCAGGCTCGGCAGAAACACAGCGCACGCCGCGCTGACCGCGACGCCAGCCTGATTCATAGCAGCCCCGAGTGTCTCCGAGCCCCTCACACCCAAGGCGATGAGCGCGGTAGAGATCCGCTGATCGTCCGCACCTCACGGAGTCGGGAACGCAAAGGCCGCGGTCTCCGCCGTCGCGGCGCGCACAGTCTCCCCCCGCGTCGGCACGCACAATCCACCCGCCATCCGGCCACGGGACGCCAGTCGCAAGGGCCGCTACCACGGGCTATGTGTATATGTCCTGCCTCCGCTGCCCGAGTTCCGCCACCACCTGGGCCCGCGTCCGCACCGGTGGCGTCATCGAATCACCACCCCCCTGCCTGGTCTGCAACCAGGCCCGCGGCTACCTCTACGACGGCCCCATCTACACCGAAGACGACCCGCAGGGCGCCGTCTGCACCTGGTGTATCGCCGGCGACTCGGCCGCAGGACACCTCACCGCCATTGACGAAATCGCCACCCGCACCCCCGGCCACTCGCCCTGGCAATCGGAAGTCTGACCGGCCTGCTGAGGCGGCGCCACGGTCTTCCAAGGACCCACCGGCATTCAGGAAATCCGCCGCACGGACCGCGCCCTGGAAGGGCCGCTCATGAGTCACATCGTCAACAACATGGCCATCTCCGGCCCCACCGCCTAGGTCTTCCGGTGCTTCCAGCGCCTCATGCACCACTTTCACATCGACCGGCCAGGAACCCTCGCCGGCCGGCACGCCCGTTCCAACTGACCCCTTCGGGGGGCGGACCCCCTGGTCCGCGGCCGGCGCCCTCGCCGGCCTGACCTGGCTGGCCACCCTGGCCATGCTCATCGATCTCCGCAGCAGCGACCCCGCCGGCAACGCCCTCACCTCCGTCTTCGCGACCATCGCCATGGCAGTCCAATGGCAGCTCATCGCGGCCCTGGTGCTAGTCGCCGGCCCCAAAGCCCAAAGGCTGCCCGCCCTCTTTGCGGTCGCCCTGGCCGGCGCCGCCAGTTGGGTCGGAATGGGACTACTCAACGACAGCTTCTATCGGGACAAATGGCCGATCATTCAGCCCGCCCTGGCGCCCCTTGTGATCGTCGCCCTCCTCTACCGCGGCCGCCTGATCGTATCCGTGCCTCTCGCCCTCGCCCTGTTCGCCACCGGCCTCGGCGCCGCGCTCTACCGCGCGAACCACCGCGATCGCGATCTAGCCGCCCGCGCCGCCTGCCCCCCGGCCACCAACCCAGCCCCCAGGCCGCCGCCCGCGCCGAGCGCCTCGCCAGCATGACCGCCGCCTTCGCCGAAATGCTCGTGCCCCTCCTCGGAGCCACCAGGGGCGCCGCCGTCGCCGCCGAGCACGCCAAGGCCGCCCTCGTCCAAATGGAGTGCTTCGAAGTCCTCAACGGCCTCTGCAATTCCAAGCCGGCCCGCACCGCTTCTAAGAGACATTTGTGTCGGGCAAACCCACAACCCCTACAGAATCAACAACCCCCGCCACCCCCGCTACACCCAACCCGTCTCCAACGGCGCCCGCTGCTTCCTCGCCGCCGCCATCGGCTCATTCAGAAACTCCACCACCGGCAGCATCACCTGAAACCGCGTCAGAATCTCCTTCACGACACCCGGCGTCAGCGCCGTCTCCGGCGGAAATTCGCGCCAGTAATACCACTGCTTGCCCTTCAATACCTCAACCGCCGGATGCTCCGCCGGAAATCCCTTCGGCGGCCGGCTCAGCCGCTCCCCCTGCAACTCTCCCATCGACGCCACCAGCGCCTTCGCCCCCACCAGCTTCGAAAATCGCCCATAGTTTTCCGCAATGTGGACCCGGATCAGCCGCAGCCGCTCCGCGTCCGGCATGTAACACCCGCCCGCGATCCCGACATGCTTCGGCGAAATCTCCACATAGAAAGCGGACGCCTCGTTCTTCCCCAGATCCGCCCGATAAAACAGAGCCCCCACATTCGTCTTGTACGGAGTCTTGTTGTGACTGAACCGCGTGTCGCGGTAGATCCGGTAAATCGCCTTCTTCGGCTCCGTCGCATACGCCGGCGCGAACTTCATCAGACCCGCGCCCACAGACGCCACCAGCGCCTCCACGGCCGGTTTCACCACCTCCGTGTACGTCGCCTTGTGCGCGTCAAACCACTCCCGCTCGTTGTTTAGCTCCAGGTCGCGTAGAAACTGCAACCCCGCCTTGGGAAAACCTTGAAAACTGGCACGCATTCTCTCGCCTCCCCTACAATTAGGAGCGATGATCTCTTTCGATGAGGCCCACCGTCGCCTCGCCGCGCTCCCGTCCATTCAGGTTACCCGGAATGAGCCTCTCTCGCGGCATACCCGCTTCGCGCTCGGCGGCCCCGCCACAATCTTCGCCGATACCAGCGACGAAGCCACCTTCGTCGAAGCCCTCCGCCTCCTCCACTCCGCCCGCCTCCCCTGGCTCGTCATCGGCCTCGGCACCAACCTCATCGTGGCCGATCGCGGCTACCGCGGCGTCGTCCTTCGCTATACCGGTTCTCAAATCGAAGCCACCGGAGCCTCCATCCACGCCCAGGCTGGAGCCCCCCTTCAGTCCGTCGTCGATCTCTCCACCGCCGCCGGCCTCCAGGGCATGGAGTCCCTCACCGGCATCCCCGGCAACCTCGGCGCCGCCATCTACGGCAACGCCGGAGCCTATGGAGCCTCCCTCTCCGATATCGTCCGCAGTGTCCGCTACTTCGACGGCAACCAGATCCGCGAGGCCGATCACGCCGCCTGCCAGTTCCGCTACCGTGGCAGCATCTTCAAGCAATGCCGCCTCGCCGGCCAGGCCTGGCTCATCCTCTCCGCCGAGCTATCCTTCCGCCCAGGCGACCCCGCCGCCCTGCAAGCAAAGGCCGGCGACATCCTCACCACCCGCAACCGCAAATACCCGCCCGACATGAAGTGCGCCGGCAGCATCTTCAAGAACCTGATCCTCGCCGAGC
Source organism: Paludibaculum sp. (assembly GCA_036504135.1). GTDB lineage: Bacteria > Acidobacteriota > Terriglobia > Bryobacterales > Bryobacteraceae > Paludibaculum. Next base: position 579,275 of record DASXVP010000024.1, on the reverse strand, counting down.
TCCCCCCCGAGGCCCGCGCCGCCGTCCCCCCGGAGGTCGTCAAGGGCGGCAAAGTCCCCGCCGCCTGGTTCCTCGAAGAGGCCGGAGCCAAGGGCCTCACCAACGGCGGCATTCGCGTCACGGATTACCACTCCAACACCCTCTATAACACCGGCAACGGCACCACCGCCCAGTTCCTCGAGCTCACCGCCGAGCTCAAACGCCGCGTCCGCGCCCGCCACAACTTCACCCTGGAAGAGGAGGTTCAAAAAGTGGGCTTTGACGAACGTCCCTTAGGCCTGGACCAACTGGAAACCACGCCCTTCATCCTCCAATACCTCCTCACCGGCCTAACCCCCGAAGAGCTCCACACAAGGCCCGCCAACGGCGGCCCCTCCATAGCCGAAATCCTCGCCCAAATGTCCCCCGCCGCCCCCCCCTTCGCCCTCAACGCCCTGGAGTCATTCCTAAAAGCCCGCCAATCCATGTTGGAAGTGGGGGGGCGGACCCCCTGGTCCGCGCGCGACCCCCTGGTCGCGCCGGCCACCAACCTAGCCGAGATGGCCGCCCAAGACCTAACCCACATCATCCAAATCGCCGAAACCATCCGCACCGTGAAATACTATCCCCAGCCATGAAGCTCATCACTCTAGCCCTCGCCTCCGCCCTACTCGTCGCCCAGGCCCCCCGCAAGTCGGGCAACCCCCTGGACCACCTCCCCACCAACATCGAGATGCTCACGTACTTCGGAGAGCGCGCCGATTTCTCCCCCACCAACACCGAGGTCGCCTTCATGGCGAAGAGCTTCGGCGACGCCTTCGCCGTCGACCTCAAAACCCGCCGCATCCGCTGCCTCACCTGCAACGTCCCTGGCGCCGCCTTCCTCCGCGTCATGCACCTCTCCACCGGCGATTACCTCCTCATCGGCGCCGCGCACTTCACCGACATCCACACCAGCCGCGGCCGCGATAACGAGCTCTGGTTCCTCTCCAAAAAGCCCGGCTCCAAGCCCGTCCGCCTCAACCAGAAGATGAGCGAGGGTGCCGCCATCTCCAAGAAATCCATGCTCGTCTCGTTCTCCGAAACCTCCGGCCAGAACCCCGATCTCGCCAAGGGCTCCTCCAACCTGATCGTCGCCGAGGTCGATCTCTCCGGCCCCGCCCCCGCCCTCAAAAACAAACACGTCGTCCTCTCCAAACACGCCGACGACGGCTGCACCCTGGAGGCACAGGACTTCTTCGACAACGACCGCCACATGACCTTCACCTGTTACGAGCCCAAAGGCCACGCCTCGGTCTGGACCCTAAATCTCGCCGCCAAAGAGTCCGTCAACCACACCAAGGCCATCGGCAGCTACAACGAAGTCGAGGGCATCTTCCCCGACGGCCTTCACACCTGCGTCGAATCCGATCAGCAGGGCGTCCGCATGGGCGCAACCAAGCTCTTCCGCGACATCGATATCTGGAAGCTCAAGCTCGACGGTACCGGCAAGTCCTTCGAGCGCCTAACCCATTTCAACGACTACGACACCTGGAAAGCATCCAATCCCGTAGTCTCCACCGACGGTAAATTCATGGCCTTCCAGGTCGCCCGCACCACCGACGAGGCCGGCGTCGGCTACGGCATCCTCCTCTACCACTTCGGAAAATAACCACATGGAACTCCCGGTACAATTTGGCAAGTATCTTCTTGAACGGTTCCTCGGCGGTGGTATGTCTCAGGTCTTCCAGGCCACAGACACCGTGCTCAACCGCACCGTCTGCGTGAAGATCCTCACCCCCGAAGGCGCCGCCGACGAAGAAACGCGCGCCCGCTTTCTGGCCGAAGCCAAAATGTCCGCCTCCCTCGTCCACGACAACGTCATCCGCATCTTCGATTACGGCCAGGAACTCGGCCACCCCTACATCGTCATGGAGTTCCTCACCGGCTCCGACCTCCGCTCCGCCATCAAGGGCAATACCACCGGCGACCTCGCCGCCCGGCTCAATATCGCCATTCAGGGCGCCCGCGCCCTCGCCTACGTGCACAGCAAAAAGCTGATCCACCGCGATATCAAGCCCGATAACCTCCACGTCGATCTCTCCGGCCGAATCCGCCTCATGGACTTCGGAATCGCCAAGAGTCAGGACCTCCACCTCACTAAGACCGGCTTCCAGGTCGGCACCCCCTACTACATGTCGCCCGAGCAGGTCATGGGCGACCCCGCCACCGAGCGCGTCGATATCTACGCCTACGGCATCCTCCTCTATGAGCTTTTCACCGGAGTCCGCCCCATCGAGGGCGAAACCGTCGAGCGCCTCTTCTACCAGATCCTCCACGAGCCCCTCAAGCTCGACGCGCTCCACGCCGCCCAACTGCCGCAATACCTCGTCGATCTCATCGTCCGCATGACCGCCAAGAAGCCCGAAGATCGCCCCGCGGATTTCACCCAGATCATCAACATCCTGGAGGCCGGCGAGCCCGCCCCGCCTGCGCCCGCGCCCGCAGCGCCCCAGGCCAAGACCGTGTCCGGCAAAAAGGTGACCGGCCTCATGCTCGCCTTCGCCGCTGTGGTGGTCGCCGGCTTCATCGGCCTCACCATGTGGAAACTCGACGCCATCAAAACCTCCGTCGCCGTCCGCCATGCCGCCGAGCCCATCATCAAGAACCCTGCTGGCGACCTCCTCATCGTGCCCAACGGCGAATTCCAGGCCGGCGAAGACCGCCACAAAGTCACCCTCCCCGACTTCTACATCGACAAAACCGAAGTCACCAATGCCGCCTACGCCGCCGTCACCAGGAAATCAGTAGACGCCAGCCCCGAGCTCCCGGTAGTGAACGTAAAGTTCTCCGAAGCAAAAGCCTTCTGCGAAGCCGCCGGCAAGCGCCTCCCCACGCCCCTGGAATGGGAAAAGGCCGCCCGTGGCGCCGACGGCCGTCTCTACCCCTGGGGCAACGACCCCGACCCCACCAAGGCCGTTACCGACAACAAACCCATCGCCTCCGCCAACAGCATGCTCGCCTCCGGCAGCCCCTACGGCGCGCTCCACCTGGCCGGCAACGTCTGGGAATGGGTCGATCAACCCGTCCAGCCCAGCGCTGGCGCCCTCGCCTCGATGGCAACTGTACTCAATCCCCCACCCACCTCCATCGAGCCCTGGTACCCCGCCAGGGGAGGCAGCTTCGATCGCCCCATCGCCCACGCCGTCGCCTACGAATCCATGTCCCTCCCCGCCCGCTTCGCCGCCCCCAACGTCGGCTTCCGCTGCGCCAAGGACGCCCCACCCCGCCCGCGCGATAATCCGTAGCCATTCGCGCGCCGCCATTCGCCCGTCGCCACTCGCCCGCGACCATTCGCGCGCGACCATTCGCGCGTGACATCTCGCGCGTGACATCTCGCGCGTGACCATTCGCGCGTGACCATTCGCCCGTGACTGAGCCGCGACCGTCAGGGAGCGGTTTCCCCATAAATCTATAGGGATTCGATTAATCCCCTTGACGTCACGATTGAATCATGACATTCTCTATAGAATATGAGACTCACGACTCCACGCACCCTGATCCTTGCCTTCGCCGGAGTCCTCGGTCTCTGCTGCGCCCAGACCGGTAGCGGCACCCTCACCGGCACCGTTACCGACGCTACCGGCGCCGCCATCCCCGAAGCCGTCGTCTCCATCGTCAACACCGATAACGGCTCCCGCCTCGAAACTGTCACTAACTCCTCCGGTATCTATCGCATACCGTCACTCGCGCCGGGCGGCTATCGGCTAGACATCTCTAAAGTCGGCTTCGACAGCCTCGCCCATCAAGGCATCACCCTCACCGTCGGCGCCGTCATCGCGCTCGATCTCACCCTCAAGGTCGGCCAGAGTACCACCACCTTGACGGTTGAGGATTCCGCCCCTCTCACCGAGTCCCAGACCTCCAGCACCGGCCAGCTCGTCAACCGCAAGATGGTCTCCGGTTTGCCCATGCCCAACCGCGCCGCCACCTCCCTCGCCGCCCTCGCCCCCGGCGTAGTCATGATCGACACCGGCTCCGGCGCCGAAAACTACCCCGTCTTCAGCGTCGCCGGCGGCCGCGCCCGCAACCAGAACTTCACCCTCGATGGCGGCAACGTCACCAACGCCGTCGGCCTCACCCGCCCCCAGCAGATGACCAGCCTCCCCATGGACGCCATGCAGGAGTTTCGAGTCCTCAGCAACACCTACGCCGCCGAGAACGGCCACTCCACCGGCGGCGTCATCGAGCTATCCACTCGTTCCGGCACCAATCAGCTCCACGGCAGCGCCTTCGAGTTCCTCCGCAACAGCGTCCTGGACGCCCGCAACTTCTTCGCCGTCCGGAAGCCCCCGCTGCGCATGAATCAGTACGGCGCCTCGCTCGGCGGCCCCATCCGCAAGGACAAGACTCACTTCTTTGCCACCTGGGAGGAGACGCGCCAGCTCTCCAGCACCATCGCACTCCAGACCGTCCCCACGGCCGCCCAGGCCGCCGGCGATTTCTCCCGCCTGCCCAACCTCATCTACGATCCCGCCACCACCGTGGGCCGGGATCGCCAGCCCTTCGCTGGTAATATCATCCCGGCCTCTCGTTTCGACCCCGTCGGCCGCAACGTCTTCGCCTACTGGCCGCAGGCCAATCGGGCCGGCGCCGCCAACTTCGGCGCCAACAATAACTCCACGCTCCGTCGCGATATCGGAGTCTTCAAGCTCGATCATCGCCTCCGCCCGAACGACCAGCTCACCCTCCGCTACTACGTCAACGACTCCTTCATCGAGAACCTCGGCTCCTTCGGCGTGCCCGTCTCCGACGCCAATGCCAACACCAACGACGCCCGCATCCAGAGCATCCTCGGCAGCCACACCCACACCTTCAGCCCCAACCTGATCAATGAGCTGAGGGTCAGCTTCCTCCAGCGCAAGTTCATCGACCAGCGCTACGGCGCCGGTGAAAACCTTGCCGCCTCGCTGGGCCTGCCCGGCGTGAGCGCCGCCGCCTTCCCCACCTTCAACGTGCCCGGCTATGCCTCGCTCGGCAATCAGGTTTCGCGGACACACACCCCCATTCGCGATCTCCAATTCCTGGAGTCCGTCTCCTCCTTCCGTGGCCGCCACGCCCTCAAGGCCGGCGTCGAGTTCCGCAAGGGCTCCAACAACGAACTGCGCGATCGCTCTTCCTCCGGCAGCTTCACCATCAGCCCGCTCATCACCAGCAAGCCCGGCGTCTCCGGCACCGGCAACTCGCTCGCGAGCCTGCTGCTCGGCGAGGTCAACTCCGCCTCTATCCTCGTCTCGGATCAGATCCTGTCCCGCGCATACTACTGGGCCGGCTACGTACAGGACGACTGGCGCGTCACCGATCGCCTCACCCTCAATGTCGGCCTGCGCTGGGAATCCGAGCTCCCCCGCCGCGTAGACAACGACTTCCAGAACTCCTTCGACCTCACGAAGATCAACCCCGTTTCCGGCACCCCCGGCGTAGTTACCTTCTCCGGCCGCAACGGCGTGCCGCGCCCGGCCTTCAACACCGATCTCAATAATTTCGGTCCGCGCGCCGGCTTTGCATACCGCGCGCCCTGGCTCGGCGAGACCATCATCCGGGGAGGCGGCGGCATATTCTACGGCCCCACCGTCAGCAACACGATCGGCGATACCGCATCCACCGGATTCTCCACCTCCAACTCGCTGGTGGTGCCGCAGGCCGATCTGCTCAGCGCCATCCAACTTCGGAACGGCTTCCCCGTCATTCCGCGCCCGGCGCTCAACGATGCCTTCGGCGCAGTCCCGCTGGGCACGCGGCCCAACACATCGGTCGGCTTCTTCGAGCGGGAGCGCCCCACCCCTCTCTCCTATCAGTACAACCTCAGCGTCCAACACGAACTGCGCCGCAACACGGTGATCGAGGGCGGCTACATGGCCAACATCAGCCACCATCTCACGGCCAACGACCTCAGCCTCAACCAGGTTGCACCCGGCTTGATGGGTCCCGGCGACGCGCAGGCCCGGCGTCCCTTCCCGCAATTCAGCGACGTCTACATCATCAATCCGGCAGTCGGGAACTCCACCTATCACGCCGGCTTTATCCGCGCCGAGCGCCGGTTCAGCCGCAACTTCGCCTTCCTCGCCCACTACACCTTCTCGAAGTTCATCGACGATGCCGCCTCCAGCAATGAGTACGGCGACTCCAGCAGCTACATGGACGCCTACAACCGCCGTCTCGACAAGGGGCTCAGTGGCTCGGACGTGCCGCACCGCCTGATTGTCTCGGCGCTCGTGAATGTCAAAGGCGGCGTGAAAATCGGCGTCTTTAACACGATGCAATCCGGCGCTCCCTTCACAGTCACCACCGCCGCCAACAACTCGAACTCCTTCACGGCCGGAGCGCTCCGCCCCGACCTCGTTGGCGATCCTCACTCCGGCACGCAGTCCCTGCAACGCTGGTTCAACACCTCCGCGTTCGCCATGCCGCAGGCGTACCACTTCGGCAACACACCGAGAAACAGCCTGCGCGCCGGCTCGCTCCAGACGGTGGACCTCTCCGCGTCCAAGGAGTTCACCATAACCGAGCGCGTCCGCGCCGACGTGCGCGGCGAGTTCTTCAACCTCCTCAACCACGCCAACTTCGACCTGCCCGGCCGCACGCTCGGCAACGCCGATTTCGGCGCCGTTCTCAGCGCCCGCCCGGCCCGCACCGTGCAACTCGGTCTGCGGCTGAGTTTCTAACTCTCCGGCGCTATGATGGAGCGATGTTCAGAGCGGCGCTTTTTCTCACGATTCTTGCGGTAGCCCCGGTGCGGGCCGAGGTTTACTGCTTCGGGTTCCTAAACGCTCATCCCGACCGGAAGGAGCTACCCAAAGAGGAGGCCGAGGCCATCCAGGCGGGCCACATGGGCCATATGCAGAAGATGAACGCGGCGGGCCGCCTGCTCACCGCCGGTCCCATCGCGACACCCGGCAATAGCAGAGGCATTCTCGTTTACCGATGCAAGAATGTCGCCGAGGCCGAGGCCTGGACAGCGCTCGACCCCACAGTCGTCAACAAGCGCCTCACCTCTGAGTTCTATCGCTGGCAAGGACCCGATGGCTTCGGCGAGCCGCTGATGACCGCCCTCAAGGCGGACCCGAAGGCGAAGTACGAGATGGTGAAGCTGCCGCTGATCGTCTTCCGCAAGACCGCCAAATGGACGGGGGCCGGCCCCGCCGATGTCCTCCGGGAGCACGGCGGGGTGGTCCGCGGCCTGCTGCAGGAAGGCAAGCTGCGCGCCGCCGGACCGTTTGTGGACGAGCAGGGCAAAGTGGGACTCGTGCCAGGCGCTATCGGCATCTATGTCTTTGCCGCCATGCCTATCGAAGACGCCAGGGCGCTAGTCGAGAAGGACCCGATGGTGCGCGAGGGCTATGCCAGGCTCGATGTCCTGGAGTGGTTCGTCGCCAACGAGGCGGTGCCCGCGGCGGCACGCAAACCCTGACTGCCTCTACCTACGGCGGTACTTCACCACGCCCAACTCCACCGGGATCGCCGCCTTCGTCAGGATCGTGAAGACGAAGGTCCCCATCGCCCAGATCCCCAGCGTCACGCATAGCTCCACCCAAGTCGGGGCATATTCATCAATACGCCCCCACGGCTCAGGGATAAACCCGGGGATAATCGTGCCCAGGCCTTTCTCGATCAGAATCCCCACGAACAGCAGAGTGCAGGCAAACTTCAACCAGCGGTCCGTATGCCGGAGCGGATGCACGCTGAGGATTGCGGTCGCCGTCACGCTCATCGCGATCGACGTCCAGATCCACGGCACCAGCCTCGTATGTCCTACCAGCCCAAAGAACAGGTAGCGGGCGCCGAGGCCGTGGTGCGTGTCCCGGTAGAATTCGACAAACAGCTCGGACGCCAACATAATCAGGCAGATTTGCGCGCCCACCGTCGTTACCGTCGCCAGCTTATCAATGGTCGCCTGAGCAACGTCAATGTCGGTGTGCTGTCGCAATTGCCGCAGCACCAGAATCATCATCGCCGGCCCCGCAGTAAAGGCCGTGGCCAGGAATCGAGGGCCCAGTAGCGCGCTGTTCCAGAACGGTCGCGCCGGCAACCCCGCGTAAAGGAACGCCGTCACCAGGTGCACGCTCACTGCCCAGAGGATGGAGAGCAACACCGCCGGCACATAAATGCGCTTGTTCGGTTCGCGGCCCATGTAGCGGCTATACAGCAGATAGAACGGGATGAGCAGATTCAGTACCAGGTACCCGTTCAGCACAAGGATGTCCCACGTGAGCATCGACGCCGGCCAGTTGAAAACGCCGATCATCGGGATCACGTGCCACAGCCGGTCCGGGCCGCCCATGTCCGCCACCACGAACGAGAGCGCCATGATCAGTGCCGCCACGGCCAGAGCCTCACCAACGAGCACCGCCTTCTTGAAGTCGTGGTCCTGCAGAACATACGTTGGCATTACGAGGATTACGGCCGCCGCGGCCATACCAACCAGGAACGTGAAATTAGAGATGTAGAACCCCCAGCTCACGTGATCGTGCATGCCGGTAACGGTCAGACCCGCGCGCAGTTGGACACCGTAGGCGTAGGCGCCCAAGCACATCAGCAACGTCAGGGATGCCATCCAGATGTGATATTTCTGCGAGCCGGTGGTGACCTCGCGCAGGCCATCGAGAAAGAACTGGACAAGCGGGTGCTGGAGGCGCTCTTCCTCCGAGAGTGTGATGGGATTTAGGGTGGCGCTCATCGGGTCAGTCCATGTAGTACCAGAATTTGGGCTCTGTGCCGAGATCTTCCTTCAGTCGGAAGACCTTCTTGTTTTTGAGGATCCAGCGCAGGTCGCTATCCGGATCCAGCAGGTTGCCAAACGTCCGGGAACCCGTCGGGCAGGCCTCCACGCACGCCGGATTCTTACCGTCGCGGGTACGTTGGATGCAGAACGTGCACTTCTCCACGACACCTTTGCGGCGCAGGCGATTTCCCAGATAGTGCTGATTGGGATTTACTTCCTCTTCCGGCACCTGCGGGTCGCCCCAGTTGAAGCGGCGCGCGTCGTAGGGGCAAGCGGCAATGCAGTAACGGCAGCCGATGCACCAGTTGTAGTCCACTACCACCAGTCCATCCGGCTCCAGCCACGTAGCCTGCGTGGGGCACACCTGGGTGCATGGCGGATTCTGGCAGTGGAAGCACTGTGTGCCGATGTAGAAGTGACCGGCCGCCGGCACCTCGTGGTAGAAACTGTCGTCGGCCGCTTCAAAGCTCATCTGCCCTTTGTTGTGCTCGTGGATGCGGATGTACCGCATGTCGGACTTGCGGTCCTGGTTGTTCTCACCGATGCAGGCCTTCACGCAGTCCATGTAACCGCGACACTTGGATATATTGAATGCGTAGCCGTAGAGCACGCCTTCCTTGGCCGCCGTGGAGCCGATGCGCACCTTGTTGCCTGTGTTAAGCTCGTGCAGCCGCTCCAGGCGGTGGACCGTGTCTTCCTTCTCCTTGTCCGTCATTAGCCGGTAGTTGCCCTGAAAGAATGCTTCCCAATTGAGTTGGGACTTCTCCTTGGATTCCGCCGCCGCCAGCGGATTGCACGCTGTCTGCAATAGGCCGAGTCCCGCCACCAGCGCGCCGGCGGCGGTCGCCACCGCGGTGCGACGATCCACCTGCCGGCTGAGGATCTGGTGGAGGCCGGAAGGGTTGGGATTGAATTCGCTCATCGGTTGGCTCCGGGGCTCTCGGTCAGTGGTTCGGCCGATTCAAATCGCTGATCACGGCGTCCAGCCAGCGCGGGCCAGCGCGGCTCCAACTTCGGCTTGTGGGGATTGTGGCAACCGGCGCACGAGGCGACGACGCGCGGCGGCGCCCAGCCGCCCTGTCGCTTGCCGTGCGCGCCTCCGGCCCAATCGGCGGCCTGCCGGGAGTGGCACTGGGCGCAGACCTGGTAAGCGTGGTCAAACGAAACCGGTGCGTCCCGCAGGGTCCGCAGGGAATCGAGGTTTCTCTGGTCGTGGCAGGTCCAGCAATCCATCGTGACCGCCGGTGCGTGTGCCAGTTTTACACTCCAGTGCGATGCCTTTTTGCCTTGCGCCACCGCCACCTGAGACTGGGCGCGGAGCACATCCAGGGTCTTTGTGTGGCACTTCTGACACGGGAATTGCTGCATCACCCTGGTGCGCTGGAGGACGGAGAAGGCGGGGCGGTCGGGATAGCCGGTGACGGTGACGCGGGGCGCGCCGTCAAGGTGTTTCTCGGAGCTGAGGCCGGCGTTGTCGTTGGGTTCCTGCGCCTTGGCGATGGTCTCAAGGACATGCGGAGAGCTGGCATGTGTGCGGTCGGCGCGGCGGCATGCGCTGAAAGAGAGAGCCGTGGTTAGGACAAGGAGACAGGCCCGCCGCATCAGTTGGTCCCTCCCGGCGCGGACCGCTCGAATACCGCAATCACCGGCCGCGTGGCCGACATGTTTGTGGCCGCGTGACATTGGCGGCAGTTGACGCGTTCCGGATGGGTGGAGCGAAGTTCGGGTACGGCCGCCGCGCCCCCGTGGCAGGCCACGCAGTTTGTTCGCAGGTCCAGGGCGTGCGGAATCGGCGGCGGGCTATTGGGCAACTGGCCCTTCGGAATTGCCGCCGGCTTCAGGCCGGTGAAGGTAGTCTCGCGAAATAGGGTCTTCTTCTCCACAGGGACATGGCATTGGCGGCAGTTGGCGAATTCGGGGTGCGGCGTCACTGGCGCCCAGGCCTGGAACTGCTCCACGTACCCGCCATCGCGGTGGCACGAGTTGCAGGCGTCGCCGCCCCATGACGTAGGGTCGAGGATCTTGTGCGGGATGGAAGGCGGCGCTCCGTCGAAGGCGCGGCGCGCATAGTAGGACGCCAGCGAGCGCTTCACATTCTTGCCCAGCGGTGCGTTTGTGAAATCCACCGGACGTTCCATCCGCGTGAACACTCCGGCCTCGTATGGCAGCACCGGCCTCTCCTGGGCCTTGGCTGGCACCAGTACCGCCTCGCTCGTAGCGGAATTCACCAGCCGGCCCGCCACAAACACGGAGACAGCCATCAGCGCGGAGATCACTCCGATGCGCAAGTACTTTTGCTGTTCGCCCGGCAGCATCAGGCCCGCTCCACTTTGACGGCGCACTTCTTGTAGTCCGGTTGCTTCGAGATGGGACAGAAGGCGTCCAGCGTCAGCTCATTGATGAGCAAGCTCTCGTCGAAGAACGGCACGAAGACCATGCCTTCAGGCGGCCGGCCACGGCCGTCGATCATCGCGGGCAGCACCAGCGTGCCGCGGCGGGAGGTCAGCCTGACCCCTTCTCCGTTGCGAACGCCGATGCGCTTGGCGTCAATAGGATTCAGCTCCACGTAGCTGTTCGGTACGGCCTGATGGAGGATGGGGATGCGGCGCGTCAGAGAACCCGTATGCCAGTGTTCCACCACGCGGCCTGTGTTGAGCCAGAACGGAAAGTCCTTGTCGGGCGACTCGGCCGCGGGCTCATAAGGGCGGAACCAAATCCAGGCCTTGTGATCGGGCTTGCCGTAAAAGTCCCACGAGACGCCCTTAGCGGCCGGATCCCATTTGGCGTGATAGCGCCACTTGGTCTCCTTGCCGTTGGGGCAAGGCCATTGCACGCCGGGGTTGGCACGCAGGGCATCGTAGGTGGCCATCTCATGCGCCGGGCCGTGATGGAAACGCCGATATTCATTGAAGATGTCCCTGACGTGAGTCTCCTTGCTCCAGGGGAAGAGTTTGCCATGTCCCATGCGGCGCGCGACTTCGATCAACTGCCACGTATCGCTCATCGCCTCGCCGGGCGGGTCCACGAGTTGATCCCACTGCTGGGTGCGGCGCTCGGAGTTGCCGAAAATGCCCTCGCGTTCAATCCAGAACGCCGAGGGGAGGATCACGTCGGCGATGTCAGTTGTCGGCGTGGGATATACGTCACTGACGACGACGAAGCGGCCGTCCTTCTTCATGCCGTCGCGGTAGCGTTTGAGCTTGGGCATGGTCACCATAGGGTTGGTGACCTGGATCCACATAAATTTGATGTCGCCGCGATCAAGTGCGCGGAACATCTCCACTGTGTGGTAGGTGGGCTTCACCGGGATGTTGGCGACAGGCACGCCCCAGATTTCGGCGGCCATCTGGCGGTCCTGCTCATTGGTGGTCTCGCCGTGGGGCAGGCGATTAGTCAGCGTGCCCACTTCGCGCACGGTACCGCAGGCGCTGGGCTGGCCGGTGAGGGAAAACGGGCTGTTTCCGGGAGTGGAGATCTTTCCGGTGAGCAGGTGGATGTTGTATACGTTGTTCTGAATCCAGGTGCCGCGCGTGTGCTGGTTCATGCCCATGCACCAGAAGCTGACGCACTTCTTGGCGGGGTCGCCGTAGAGCGAGGCCAGGTAGCGGATGTCCTTGGCAGGCACGCCGGAGAGCTGTTCTACGTTTTCGGGCGTGTACTCTTCGAGGCGTTTTCTGAAATCTTCCAGGGTGCTGGGCTTGGGTTCGTCGGTAAAGGCGAACTTGTCCTGGGTACCATAGCCGATATTGGTTCTGCCTTCGTGAAAGCTGACGTGGCTCTGGATGAAGGTGGAGTTGGTCCAGCCGTTCCGAATCAACTCGTGACAGATGGCGTTGGCAATGGCAAGGTCGGTCTGCGGCTTGAAGAGGATACTGCGGTCAGCCGCCATGGAGGTGCGGGTCCAGCGGGTGGCAAGGTCGATGATCTTGATGCTGGAGTTGGTGACGCGACGCTCCAACATGCGCGAGAAGAGCACCGGGTGCATCTCTGCCATGTTGTTACCCCAGAGCACGAAAACGTCGGCGTGATCGATATCGTCGTAGCAGCCCATGGGCTCATCGAGTCCGAAACTGGTCATGAAGCCGGTGACGGCGCTGGACATGCAGAGGCGGGCGTTCGCCTCCACGTTGTTGGTGCCGATGCCGCCCTTGAACAGCTTGCTGGCGACGTAGCCATCCGGGATGGTCCACTGGCCGGAGCCGTAAATGGAGACTGAGTCCTTGCCGGATTGCTGAATGGTCTCCTTGAGCTTGGAGGCCACGAGATCGAGCGCCTCCTGCATGGGGACCTTCACCATCTGTCCGTTCCTGCGGACGAGGGCGTGGGTGAGGCGGTCCTTGCCGTAGAGCGCCATGACGGAGTGGTAACCCTTGACGCAGCAGAGGCCGCGATTGACGGTGCTGGCCGGGTCACCCTTCACGGCGACGGCTCTTCCATTGTCCACGCCGATCAGCAGGCCGCAGCCGGTGCCGCAGAAGCGGCAAGGCGCCTTCTTCCAGCTCAGACCGTTCGCGCCGGGCGGGACTGCCGTAGTGGCGAAGAGCACGCCGGGGAATACCTGCTCCGCGGCAGCAGCAGCAGCGGCCATAGCCAGGCCCTTGAAGAGCTCACGGCGGCTCAGCATGAGTGCTCCAGAGTGGGGTTGATTTGGACGAGATCCGGATTCAGGCCGGAGACCAGCGCGAGGCACTGGAGATCGGGGACCAATGCCAACTGCTCCTCCAGCCAGGATTCTGATGGCTCGTCCTGCGTATCGGTGACCAGAATCAGCACATCCTGATTGAGGGCGGGAAAGACATCACAGCCGTCGAAGGCGGCCAGCGCCTGGGTGACGGTCTCGGCGTGTCCGGGGACGGGGTAGGCAAGATAGCTCTTGATTGGCATGGGTCGATCCCTTGGGCCGGCATGGCCCGCAGATTCCATCATGCGGAGCAGAGCGGCCGCCGGCAGTGACTTCCGTCACCATCCGGCGGTGATTGTTGGGATCTTTGCTGGCGGGCTTACGCCCAGAACGTCAGGTAGGGCTTGCCGGCGCTGAGCCGGAGCAGGTAGAGGGCTACCTCGCGAGCGTGATAATCGCCCCACATCGAGGACTCGCCGCGCGGCACGCCGTCGGTGCCGGGCATGCGGTCCCAGCCGTTCGGGCGATGGTAGACGGAGTGGAGGATGAGGCCCTGGTGGGCCGGATCCTCGCTGAGATACGGATCGGCAAAGAGGCTATCGCACACGGTGAGGCCGGCCTGCCAGTAGGTCTCGTTCTTCAGATAGCGGCCCAGGCGCAACAGGCCCTGCGCGCCGATGGCAGCGGCGGAGGAGTCGATTGGCTCGTGCGGATTGAAGGGGTCCGAGCTGCGCTCGCGCCAGTCTTCCATCCTGGCCAGACCCGGCGCGCCGGTATCCCAATACGGAATGCCGTCGGTGGGCGTATTGGCGATGTAGAAATCGCAGGTGGCCTCGGCCGCCTTTTTCATGAAATCCACGACGGCGCCCCGGCCGCCGAAAGGATCGAGATCCGTGTCCTGGAGGGTGTGGACGAATTCGAGCTGCTCGGCGAAGCCGCACATGGCCCAGGCCAGGCCGCGCGTCCAGGTGCTGAACGGAGAATAGCCCTGCTGGGAGTTGGGGCAGCGATAGTTGCCGTCGTTGGTGTTGAATACGGCCTCGTGGGTGGTGCGCCCGCGCAGGTCGTAGTGGTCCCGGCCTTCGCCGTAGAACACTGAATACTTGGCCGTGGCCCGGGCGTGATCGATCAACCGGCCGAGCAACGAGATCTTCTTGTCGTTCTCGCCCATCAGGGCGTGGCCGAGACGGTGGCTGACGGCGAGGGCGCGCAGTGATCGGATGGTATCGACAAAGAGAGAGTGTGGGCCGTTGAAGGAGTAGATGTAGCCGCCGCCATCGAATGTCTGGGACCAGCGCGCGGCCTGGACCGCACCGGAGCACTTCAACGCCATCTCGTAGAAGTTGCGCTCCCACACGTTCTCTTCGATCAACCCTTCAGCCATCAGCCTCAGCAGATTGCCGTAGGTGCTGACGTTGTTGAAGCCATGGTCATGCACGCCGATGTGCGTGACGTGCGGCGCCATCAGTTCCACGGTGCGGTTCCGCCCGATCTCCAGGAACTCCTCCTCGCCGGTGGCATCATATTGCAGGATGGATGCGCCGAACTGAAAACCCTGGGTCCATTCGGTCCAGCCCCGGCTGGTGTAGCGGCCGTCAATGGTGAAGACCGGCGCACCCTGCTCCGGGTTCCACGTCTGTTCCATGGAGCGGATCTTCTGAGCTGACAGGTGAAAGACGTGCTGTGCCTTCTTCGCGAGTAAATGCTTGGTGAGTGCGGAATTGATCTTCATAGAGAGATGACTTTGCGAGTGACAGCCGCATCATGCGCCGCCATGGTGATCTCGCAGATGCGGTAGATCTCGTTGTGGGGCAGCGACGTGGGTTTGCCGAGATAGACGTATTCGAGAAACTCGCCAAAGATGGAGCGGGCCGGCGGCAGGGCCTCGATCTTTTCGAGCTTGCGTTTAGACGAGACTAGCGTGACTCCGGTGGCGAGCATGTATTCGGCCACGCCCTTCGTGCCGGCGAGGCGCAGACGATCGTCGCCATGCGACGGCGCGAGCTCCGGCCGGCAGTAGTCCATGTGGAGCGTGCCGGTGCCGCCGTTGTCGAGCAGAAAACTCGTGGTGGTGGACGTCTCCATCTCGCCCGCGCCCATGTTGCCGGCGACGCCCTGGAAGGAACTGGCAGCCTTCATCTCGCGGCCGCTCGTCCATCGCATGAGATCGATCATGTGAATGCCGATCCACAGGATGGTGCTGCCGTACTGATCGCGCCGGCGCTGCCACTCGGGCCGCGTGCCGAGCTTGTACGACTTTTGCGCGGAGATCTGAATGATCTCGCCGAGCTCGCCGGATTCGGCGATTTGCTTCAATGCCAGATACGGCGGGTCAAAGCGCATGGGCAGCAGCATGCCGAGCTTGCCGTGGTTGGATTCCACCAGTTTCCGCACCTGTTCGAAATCGGCGCGTCTGATAGCAAGGGGCTTCTCGGCGATGACGGGCAAGCCGCGCTTTGCGGCCTCGAGAATGGCGCCGGCGCGCTCGCCGTCGTTGTTGCAAACGGCGACGAGATCGGGCTTCTCGGTGTCGAGCATCTTAAGGGGATCTGTGTAGACGCGCGCCTTGCCCTTGGCGAAACGGGTGGCGGCGGCCTGGTTGGCGTCCTGGACGGCGACGAGCTCAACATCGGGATAGCGTGGCAGGGGGCTGACGATCTCGCCGGTATGGCCATCGAGGCCCCAGAGTGCGACGCGCACCTTCTTTGGTAAACGCACGGGCTCGGCGGCCTGTGCGGCGGAAACGAGGCCCACGGTCCCGGCCATCAGCGAGCGGCGGCTCAAGCGATCTGACATGCCCACATTTTGTCAGGTTTGGGTGGTGGTCAGCGCGCCTTGAGTGCGACTTCGATGGCAGCTACGTTCTTACGGGCGAAGTCCGCTTCGCTGAGATCGGGGTTCAATACCAGCATCCGCTCAAAGCTCTTGCGGGCGGCGGCGAGCATTTCGAGCGAGCCGGTCTGCTGCGCCAGATAGGCGTAGTTCAAGCCCAGCAGGTAGTGCGAGAAGGCGTCGTCCGGATCGTAGGATATGGCGCGCTGGCAGAAGCCGATGGCGGTCTCGTACTGCTTGCGGTTCTTCGCGTTTTCGCACAGTCCGAAATACGCCATGTTGCGCTGGTCTTTCCAGATGTCGCGCTGCGCGGCGCGCTTCTTTTTGCCGAATCCGATGAGGTTGCCAACCACGTAGTAGCTGAGCTTGCCTGCCATTTTCGAATCGAAATCGCTGAGGCGGAGATAGGTCTCGTACTCGGCGGAGGAGTCCATGCTCTGCTTCAGACGGCGCAGGTTTTCGGCGAGGACGAAGTGGGCCTCAGCGTTGTTGGGTGCAAGTTGAATGGCGCGGCGTGCGCTCTCGACAGCCTCGTTGAAGAGGCCCTTGTTCTGATAGGCCTGGGCCTGGAGATAGAACGCGAGCTGGTTGTTTTTGTCGCGTTGGGTGACGACGTTGAACTGGCGGAGGGCCTCGTCGTCACTGCCCATGCCGAGCAGCATGCCGCCGTAGCTGGCGCGGGCTTCCAGGTAATCGGGGTCGATCTCGATGGCCCGCTTGAAATAGGCTGCGGCCTTTTCCTGTTCGAATAGCGCGTCGTGGACACGGCCCTGGTAGAGCGCGGCCTGGCTATACGCCGGGTCTGCCGCCAGGGCCTGGTCGAAAAAAGAGGCGGCCTTGTGGTACGCCTCAGCGTTGCCCTTGTTGTATTGCTCCAGGCCTTCGTCGAACTTCTCCACGGCTGCTTTCGGCCTGCGGCGCGGGATGGAGATTTTGACGGAGACGGTGGAGTCCTGGCCCGGATAGATCATCTCTTCGCGGGGGCCATCGGGCTCGTAGCCCATGCGCACGCCTTTAACGGTGATGACGCCGGGCGGCAGGCCGGGCAGGCGGAGCGGCTTGCCCTTATCCAACACGCCTACGCTCTTGCCGTTGACGAAGATCTCCACGCCGTCCATGTTGGCCTCGAGGATCAGCGTGCCGAACTTGGGCGGTGGGGGCGCGCCGGGCTTGACGCCGGAGGGCAGATAGGAAAGCAGCATATCGGAATCGAAACTGCCGCGATCCGAGGTGGGATTCTGCTGGCCGCCGGTGGCCTCGCGCACGTTGCGGCGGACGTATTCAGCCAGCTCGTCGGCGGTGACAATGCCGTCCTGCGATTCGTCGGCGAGACCCTCCAGTCCTTTCACCACGTAATAGGTGAAGATGCCGTGGCCGCCGCCCCACTCCTTGCTTTCGAAGCTGCGCTCGCGATCGCGGCTGGCGGTGAGGGAGAAGACGCTCTTGTTGAGATCGAGCAAGCGTTTGTTGAGGAAAGCCGCGTCTTCGCCGGGCGTGATGGCGCCGCTGTGGCAGGAATCGGCCAGCAGCACCTTCCATTTGCCCTTGATCCGGGCGCCGAAGGCCTGGCCGAGATCGTCCATGGGGTAGCCGGTGGTGGGGATGTTCTCGGGCGAGATGTCGTAAGGGGCGAGGTAGGCGCGGCCCTTGTGGACAAAGCCGTGGCCGGCGAAGTAGACGAGTACACGGTCGTCATCCTTGGTGACGGCGGGCAGCCATTCCTCCAACTCCTTGCGGACGTTGGCAAGGGTGGCCTTGGCGCCGATGAGACGGTGGACGTTTTCGGCGCGGAAGTTGCCACCCTCGGGGCTGATGAGGATGGAGAAGACGGCCTCGGCGTCGCGCTCGGGGAAAGAGAGCTGGGCGGATTCGGGGAGGTTCTGATAGCGGGCGACACCGACGACGAGGGCGTAGCTGCGCGGGATGGCGGGAGGGGCGGGCGGCTTTTTGACCTCATTTTCGAATTTGAGATCGCGCTGTTGCGGCGACTGCTGCGCGGCCAGTGTGAGGGCAAGGCCCATCAGTGCAGTGATTGTTCTCATTTGTGCGACAACCGGAATTCGTAGACCAGCGGGCCTTTGAGGTTGGCCGCCGTGGAGACCACGGCGCCGTCCTTTTCTTTGATGAAGACTAGCTCACGCGAGCGCAGGTTGGGGACGTCCTTGAGATTGGGCGGCAGGTCATCCAGGCTGGAGACCTTGCGGGGCCCGGCCTTGGAATCGAGACACTCGCCGCGCGCCTTGAAGACGGCGTCGTCGCAGCGGGGCGTGAGCGTGTTCAGTTTGGTGCCCGGCGGGGGCGGCGGCGGCAGGGGGACGTAGGCGGATTGCGGCCTGGCGCTCTGGCCCAGTTCCACTGGCGTGACCATCCAATAGACGACGTCGTGGCCGGGCGGCCCGGCGACGCGGAAAGAGCCCTCGGTGGCCGGTACGGTGTACTCGCGGCCTGCCTCGATGCGGTTTTCCTGGCCGGTGTCTTCGCGGGGGAACAGCAGCGTATACGTGCCGCCCGTGCCCTGGTTCATCACATAGAGATAGCCGGCGAAGCTGGCCTTCACGCGGAAGCGGATCTGCGCGCCTTTCTCGAAGACGGTGGAGGCATCCACCTGTTTCCACTGGGTGCCCTTGCGCAGCTCCACCTGGATCTCCATGCGGCGGGGCGGCGGTTGCTGGGACTGCGCCAGCAGCGCGGTTGTCATCAACAGCGTCAATCCGAATTTCAAGACGCACCTCCGGTTCGTGCGGACGTGGCGGCTATCTGTGCCGCAGTTGGATGTCGGCCACCAGGCGAGCGTCGGCTGCGGTGGAAGCGTTGACAACATAGACCGCCGTCTCCTTCATGCCGCCGGCGGAAGGCGGCGCGGGCTTGGTCTCGTCCACTTTCTCGAAGATCAGGTCGCGCGCGCGGACGGCGCCACGGAGCTGATCCACCAGGGGATTCCCGATGGCGGCGCTGGCCAACAACTGGCGCTGGTCTCCCGGCTTCTTGTCCGGAGCCTTTTCGGCGCCCTTGCGATTGTCGAGGTCGTAGATGAGCTTGTCCATCTGCGTTTCGGGGCGGCGGGTGAGAATGAGGAAGAGCTTCTCGACGCCGGCCTGCTCGTCGAAGACCAGCCGGGAACGGCCGGGGATATCGTAGACCCGTCCGGCGAGCACGCGATTGGAGCCCTCGCCAAACTCATCGGCCGGGAACATGACGCGCCAGGCGCCGCTGGAGCCCTGCATGACGATGTAGAGATAAGCATCGTCGTTGGACTGCACGCGCAGGCGGATTTTCTCACCGGAGCGGAAGGTGATCTCGGGGTCCACCTCGACGTATTCGGTATCGCCGACGTACTTGAGCAGACTGTAGCGCAGGCCGAGAGCGGCCGATTGGGTGTTGCCGGCATTTATGAGCGGCAGACTGCCGCCTTGCTGTTGGGGCGCTTCAACGGGGCGGGCTGGCCGGGGTGATGTGTTCTGCGCGACGGGCTTGGCCGGCGCAGGTTTAGTAGGGACCGGCTTAGCGGGTGCGGGATTGGCGGCTGCCGGTTTGGCGAGGGCGGGCGCGGTGTAGAAGAGTTCGCGAGCCGTCAATCCAGTGGGCGTTTGTGCCCAAGCCGTGGGCAGCGCCAGGACCAGGATTACCAGATTTCTATGTATGTGCATGGAAAACTCCGCCTCCAGGCACTTGCAGAGCAAGTGTGAGGCCATTGTAACCCCTAACCCCTATCATTGGCCGCCAGATTAGTTATACTATGCTCACTTTCCGAATGGAGTCCTGTCCGGTTTGGGTGCCGCACTATGACCCTTATGAATCCGCATTACCGCTCCCTGCTGGCAACCGTGCTGGCGGGTCTGATGGCATTTCCAGTCGCCGCGCAAGATCCGGCCATTCCCAGGATGTTAAACATCGTGATTGTGGAGGGGGATGGCGCGGTGAACAACGCCAGGCAGCGCGTCTCGCGCGAGCCCATCGTTCAGGTCACCGACGAGAATAACAGGCCGGTTGCGGGGGCGGCTGTGATCTTCTTCCTGCCTGGCAGCGGCCCGGGGGCGACGTTCCCTGGGGGCGCTAACAGCTTCACGGCGATTACCGGAGCGGACGGACGGGCAGCGGCGAACGGACTGAAGGCGAACAGCCTGAAGGGCCAGTATCAGGTGCGCGTCACGGCGTCATTTAAAGGTGTGAGCGCATCCACGTCCTTCCAGATGGCGAACGCGGCTGGCGCGGCCATCGGCTCGACGGCGCTGTGGGCGTTGATCGTATTGGGCGCCGCGGGCGCGGCTGCGGGGATCGCTTTTGGGGTCAACTCCAATAGTGGCAACCCCACGCCGACCAAGCCGCCTGTCACCGTCACGCCCGGCACACCCGTTGTCACGCCGCCCCGGTAGATGAGATAGGAGTTCTTGTCATGATCCGCCCATCATTGATCCGACTTCCGCTATTACTCGCCGGTGCCGTGTGCGTTTCGGCGCTCGCACTGGACGCCCAGATGCTGCCGCTAAACCTGCCGGATACGGCGGCGGGCGCATCCTACAATGTGCCCTTGTCCATTGGAAGCCTGCTTTGCTCGGGCTACACCTGGTCGGTTGCGAGCGGGTCACCCCCGCCTGGCTTGACTGTGAATCCCGGCACCGGATTGACGAGTTCCATCGCTGGTGTTGTGGGCCAGCCCACACAGAACGCGTATTCGTTCACCATCGATGCAGTGCCTGGTTGCGTGGGCATACCCACTATCAGTCAAAACTATACGATCCGCGTGCTGGGGATACAGAATCCGGGAGTTTCGCTGCCGTATGGAATTGTGGGGTCGAACTACTCCTACTCGTTCTCAGCGTGGGGCCTGAGTGGTCAGTATTCACCGACGTGGAGCGCGAGCGGATTACCTCCGGGATTGACGATGTCGGTGACGGGCCAGATCTCCGGGACGCCGACAACTGCGGGAAGTTTCCCGGGCACGGTGACGATCACCGACGGTCCGCGCGCGTCGTCGCGGCCGATCAGCATAACGATTGCGAGTGTGCTCAAATTCGCGACGCCCTTTAATCTCACGGCGACCGTGGGGGTTCCGTATTCGCAGATCATTCACACCACGGGCGGATTGGCGCCGGTGACCGTGGATGCCGAGACAAATTCGCTGACATTGGGCCTCATATTCAACCCGACGACTAGATCCATCGTGGGGACACCCACCGGGGTGGGCACGTATTCGATTGACTTGATCGCCGGCGATGCCAGCTATCAAAACGCGTTTGGCACCTTCTATGTGAACATCACGCAGCCGAACGGTTTCATCACGACGGATCAACTGCCGGCGGGCAGCATCCAGATACCGTACTCGGCCACCCTCGCGAGCAGCGGGTTTGTGACGGCGCCGATCTGGTCGGCAACGGGGCTGCCGCCGGGCTTGACGCTAAATCCCTCCACGGGCGTGATCAGTGGAACGCCCACGGCGAACGGGGCATATGGCGTGACGTTTAACGCGTCTACCTCGACACAGTCGGCGGCGCCGAAAACACTAATCATCGCGATCGGTCCGCCAGCTCTCGATTTCACGCCAGCGACACTGCCGGGCGGAATCGCGGGGGCGCCGTATAGCGCGGCGTTCACGGCGACGGGCGGGGATGGCACCTACGTTTTCGCGCTGGTGGGCTCCGGATTGCCGCCGGGATTGGCCTTGAGCGCGAGTGGCGCGGTAGCAGGGACGCCCACCACCCCGGGTGACTACAAGTTCGCCGTGCGCGTCACGTCAGCGCAGCAGGTGACGGAGAAGGCGATCACGATGACGGTGGACGCGGCGGCGATGGGATTGACGCCGGCGACGCTGGCGCCGGGCTACACGGGCGAGGCTTACAGCCAGACGTTTGTGGCCTCGGGCGGCAACGCTCCTTACGCCTTCCAGTTTGGCCAGACCAGCCAGGTTCCTCCCGGATTGAGTCTGAGCAGTGGCGGAGTTCTCTCGGGCACGCCGACCGCCGCGGGCACATTCCGGATCAGCATTGAAGTATCCGACGCCAAGCAGCGCAGGCTACAGCGTGACTACACGGTGGTGGTGACGGCGCAGGGCTCCATCTCGACGACGACGCTGCCGGATGGGACGGAGGGTGAAGCTTACCGCGCCGTGATCGAATCGGCCGGCGGCACCGGGCCGTTCGTGTATGACCTGACGGCGGGCGCTTTGCCGGGCGGATTGACGCTGAGCACTGCCGGTGAAATTACGGGCACGGTGACGACGCCGGGCCGCTTCACATTCACGGTGCGGGCCACCGATGCAAACCAGCGAGCGGCAACGCGCGAATTCAGCATCCAGGTATTCGCAGTAATCGTGATCACGCCGGATTCTGTACCAAACGCCGGACTATTGAAGGACTACAGCGCGCAACTGACGGCCACCGGCGGTCAGCCGGCTTATGTCTGGCAGATCAGCGCCGGCGCACTGCCGGACGGGATTCTCTTCACGGGCGGAGCGTTCCGAGGAGCGGCGACGCGCGCGGGCACATTCGCCTTTGATGTAACAGCGACGGATCAGCGCAAGCGCTCGGCTACCAAGCGGTATTCCATCGTGGTGGCTGAGGGCCCGTCCATCCAGATCGACGGCACGGTGCCGGATGGTGTGGTGGGCGTATCCTATGTGGCGCGCTTCACGCCGAAGGGCGGGCGGGCGCCGTTCCGCTGGTCAGTGACCGGCCAGTTGCCGCCGGGACTGAATCTCGGGGCTGCCGATGGCAGTATCACGGGAGTGCCCACCGCGGCAGGTGTGTTCAACTTCACGCTGCGGCTGGAGGACGCGGACGCATTGGCGGCATCGGCCCCGTTCCGCCTCACAGTTGTGCAGGGCACGGTGCCGACGGGTGCGATTACCGGGATCAGCGGCACATCAGGACCGAGTAATCAGATCACGTTCGGCGTCACGACCGCGGCGCCCTTCCCCACTACGCTCGACGGCGCGGTCGTGCTGGCGTTTCAGCCCGATAGCGGCGCCGACGATCCGGCGGTGCTCTTCTCGAATGGCAGCCGGCGCATGCCGTTCACGGTGCCGGCGGGCTCCACTGTGGCCAACTTCCCGGTGGGCCGTGCGGCCGTGCAGACCGGCACTGTGGCTGGCCTGATCACGATGACCGGCAGCTTCAGCCTGAATGGGGTGGACGTGACGCCGAAGCCCGCTCCGGTTTCGACGGTACGCATCGACGCCGCTCCTCCGGTGATTACGCGGATGGACGCAGTGCGGACCTCGACCGGATTTGAGCTCTCCATCTACGGCTTCACCACGGCGCGGCAGATTACGCAGGCTAGAGTAACGCTCACGCCGACGGCAGGATTCACACTGGCCGGTACGCAGTTCACTTTGGAATTGGGCACGTTGTTTGCGACGTACTACGGGAGCGCCGCGGCAGCGCCGTTTGGCAGCCAGTTCAAGCTGGTGTTGCCGTTCACGCTGAGCGATCCGCTGGCGGTGGCATCGGTTTCGGTGACTCTGGTGAACGCGCAAGGATCGTCGGCTCCGTCTGCGGCGACATTCTAGTCCGCGACCGGAGTACACGATGAGATTCGCCATTCTGCTGGTTTCGGGCCTGCTGGCGGCGGGAGCGGAACCGGTGCGTCTGACTGTTGCCGACGAGGGCAAGACGCTGGAGACACGGGTGGGCGGGGTGTTCCTGCTGACGCTGCCTGCGAGTAGCGGGACGGGCTACCTATGGCGGCAGGAGCCTCCGGTTTCCGGTGCGGTGGCGGTGCGCGAGGAGCCCGCGGCCCGGCGATCCGCTGCGCCAGGCGCGCCGCTGGAGCAGGTGTTCCGGCTGACGGCGCGGAGTATGGGCCGGGCGGCGCTTTCATTTGCGCTGCGGCGGCCATGGGAGAGGACCGCCAAGCCGGCCGGCGAGTTTCACATCACGCTACTGATCCGGGAGCCTGGCGCGGCGGCCCTTCCGCCGGACGAGCGGCACATCATTAACGGCACGGTGATTCCGGACGAGTTTTACGCGGATCAGCCCTACGTCGTGAAGACGGGCGACGGAGCGTGGCTGGTGGTGATGACCACTGGCAAGGGGGCGGAGGGCGAGGGCGGCCAGCATGTGGTGACGCTGCGTAGCCGGGACCAGGGTGCGCACTGGGAGGCGCCCGTGGATGTGGAGCCGGCCAGCGGCCCGGAGGCCTCCTACGCGGTGCTGTTGCGGACGCCGACGGGCCGGGTCTATGTCTTCTACAACCACAACACGGACAATGTGCGGCAGGTGATTGGGGACAAGCCGGCGTATCCCAATGGCGTGGTAAAGCGGGTAGACAGCCTGGGGCACTTCGTTTTCAAGTACAGCGACGATGAGGGGCGGACGTGGTCGCGGGAGCGGTTTGACGTCCCGCAGCGCGATTTCGAGATCGACCGCCACAATCCGTTTGGGGGGAAGCTGAAGTTCTTCTGGAATGTGGGCAAGCCGTTCACGAGGGCGGGCAGCGCGTATGTTCCGCTGCACAAGGTGGGCGGTTTTGGCGAGGGGTTTTTCACGTCGAGCGAGGGCGCGCTGCTGCGGAGCGACAATCTGTTGACGGAGCGGGATCCGGCGCTGGTACGGTGGGCGACGCTGCCGGAGGGGGAGATCGGTATTCGTGCGCCGGCGGGCGGCGGGCCCATCGCGGAAGAGCAGAGCTTCTCGGTGCTGAGTGACGGCTCGATCTTTTGCGTGTTTCGGACGATCGATGGACATTCGGCGTTCACTTACAGCCGGGATGGCGGAAAGAGCTGGGAAGAGTCGCAGTATATGCGGTTTGCGGATGGCCGGCTGATGAAGCATCCGCGCGCGGCGAACTTTGCGTGGCGGTGCGAGAACGGCAGGTATTTGTATTGGTTTCACAACCACGGGGGGCGCTTCATCCGGGAGAGTCCCAAGCGGCGATCCATCGCCTATGAGGATCGAAATCCGGTGTGGCTGGCAGGCGGTGTGGAGGCGGCGTCGCCGCGCGGGCAGGTGATCCGCTGGTCGCAGCCGGAGATCGTGCTGTACGATGACGATCCGCTGATCCGCATGAGCTATCCGGATCTGGTGGAGGATGGTGGACGCTATTTCCTGACCGAGACGCAGAAGGATGTGGCGCGGGTGCACGAGGTGAATACGGCATTGCTGGACGGGTTATGGGGACAGTTTGACGCCCTGGGTGTTCCGGAAGGCGGGCAGGCCGTGCAGGGTACGACGGCGGCGCCAGAACTGCCCATGTTCGTGAGGCGGTCCGGAGGGGCGGATCACGGGAGCGAGAGTTTGCGGGCGGGCGTGTCGTTCGAATGCTGGCTGCGGCTGAGCGGCTTGGCGGCCGGGCAGATCCTGGCGGACAACCGCACGGCAGAGGGCAAGGGGTTTGTCCTGCGGACCACGGAAGGCGGCGCAATCGAGATCGTCATGAACGATGGGCGAACGGAAAATCGCTGGGCATCCGACCCGGGGTTGCTGGTTGCGGGTCAGCTGCATCATGTGGCGGTGATGGTGGATGGTGGCCCGAATGTGGTTTCGTTTGTTATCGATGGGCGGCTCTGCGACGGCGGAGAGGCGCGGCAGTTTGGGTGGGGCAGGTTCAGCCCGGCGCTGCAATCGGTGAACGGCGGAGCGGAGTTGCGGGTGGCGCCGGGGTTGGCGGGGGAGATTCCGGTGTTCCGGGTTTACACGCGGGCGCTGCGGACGTCGGAGGCGATCGGCGCGTTCCGGGCCGGGGTCCGGTAGGCGCATAACCCGGTGAAAACAGGTCGATGGGCGTACCGTTTAGGGGGCGTTTGGACCCGCCTGGCCTCGGCCTGTCACTTATCCATAAGAAAATAGAGCGTTTTCTTGCTCCCACGGCGGGGTCAGTTGTAGGCTAAAATCAGGCGCGCCACGGGGTGCGTCTTCAGACCGCTGTGTTGCTACTCGTTCCACTAGTACTGGCATCTATCACCGCCCCGCCGATGCGGGCGGCTGAGCCCGCTGCGACTCTGCGTCTGGAGCGGTCTCTGGACGCCATGGGCACCACCTATACGATCGCGGTATATGGGACGGACCGATGGCGGCTGGACGAGGCGATGGACGTTGCCTTCGACGAGGCGCACCGGCTGGACCTGCTGCTTTCGAACTATCGTCCGGAGAGCGAGTGGTCCACGCTGAACCGGGAAGCGGGGAATCGGGCCGTGCCGGTTTCCGAAGAGCTGTTCCGGTTGCTGCAGCAGTGCGTGGAGTACAGCCGGCAGAGCGGCGGCGCCTTTGACATCACGGTGGGGCCGCTGATGAAGATCTGGGGCTTCTACAAGGCCGATGGGCGGATTCCGCACCGGGCCGAGATCCGGACGGCGATGAGCCGCGTGGGATGGCAGCATATCATCCTGGATCCAAAGGCACGGACGGTGCGTTTTGACGCGCCGGTGGAGATCGATCCCGGCGGGATCGGCAAAGGCTATGCGGTGGACTGCATGGCGGCTGCCCTTCGAAAGAAAGGGATCACCAGTGGAGTGATCTCGGCGGGCCGTTCCAGCATCTATGCCATTGGGACACCGCCGGACGAGCCGCGCGGGTGGCGGGTGACCATTCCCGATCCGCGGGACACCCGGAAGGTGGCGGCCGAGTATTATCTCAAGGACAGTTCGATGTCCACCTCCGGAAACACGGAGAAGTTCTTTGTAGCGGGTGGCGTCACATACAGCCACATCATGGATCCGCGCACGGGTTCGCCGTCGCGGGGCATGTTGGCTGTATCGGTCATCGCGCCCAGGACGCTCGATAGCGAGGCCTGGACCAAGCCTTACTTTATTCTGGGCCGGCAATGGGCCGCCCAGCACAAGCCGAAGTCGTTTCAGGTCTTCCTGTGCGAAGACAGATCGGAGATCGCATGCGTGTCCCTCCCATGAGTAGCCGGTTCCTGGATGCCTGCCGCCGCCGTCCCACGGACGTGAGGCCGGTGTGGTTTATGCGCCAGGCGGGCCGTTACATGAAGCAGTATCGAGAGGTGCGGGCCAAGAACTCAATCCTCGAGATCTGCAAGAGGCCGGACCTGGCGGCGCAGGTAACGCTGCAGCCGATCGAGGTGCTGGACGTGGATGCCGCGATCATCTTCGCGGACCTGCTGCTGCCGGTGGAGCCGATGGGGCTGCGCCTGAAGTTCGTGGCGGGCGAGGGTCCGGTGATCGACAATCCGGTGCGGACGTCGCATGACGTAGATACGCTCTCCACCTCCAACACGGACGAGCTCGGCTATGTGGGGGAGTCCATCAAACTGGTCTCCACCGCGCTGGCGGGCAAGGTGCCGATCATCGGTTTTGTGGGCGCGCCGTTCACGATGGCGAGCTACATGATCGAGGGCGGGGCTTCGCGTAACTTCATCAACACAAAACAGTTGATGTACAAGGACGAGACGCTGTGGAGGCGGCTGATGGGCAAGCTGGTGGACGTGCTTGGCCCGTTTGCGATGCTGCAGGTGGCGGCGGGTGCACGCGCCATTCAGGTGTTCGATTCCTGGGTTGGCGCGCTGGGCGCAGACGATTATGTGCGCTATGTGGCGCCGTATTCGCGGGCGTTGATCGAGCGCATCCGCTCCACGGGCGTCCCGGTGATCCACTTCGGCACGGGCGCCGCGGGCTATTTCCGCGAGCTGCACGCCGCGGGCGGGGACGTGATGGGCGTGGACTGGCGGCTCAACATCGACCAGGCCTGGATGGACATCAGCTACCGTTCGGCGATACAGGGCAACCTGGATCCGGCGGCGCTCTTCGCTCCGCTACCGGAGTTGAAGGCCAAGGTGCACGAACTGCTGAAGCGCACGGGCACGCGGCCGGGCCACATCTTCAATCTCGGTCACGGGATTTTGCCGGAAACGCCGGTGGAGAACGTGAAGGCCGTCGTGCAGATGGTCCGCGAGTTCAGACCGTAACGTGCGTACTGTCATCATCGGCGGTGGCATTACGGGTCTGTCGGCCGCTTACGAACTGGTGAAGGCGGGCCGCGAGGTCACGCTGATTGACGCTGGCGCGCGGCTGGGCGGCGTCATCCAGACCGACACTGTGGAGGGCTGCGTCCTGGAAGGCGGCCCCGACAGCTTTCTGGCGGCCAAGCCGGCCGCCAATGAACTCATCAAAGAGATTGGCCTGGGCGGGGAACTGATCGGCTCCAACGACGGCTCACGCGTGACGTACCTGGTGAAGAACGGGCGTCTGGTGCCGTTGCCGGACGGGTTGATGATGATGGTGCCCACCAAGATCCTGCCGGTGGCGGTCAGTTCGCTGCTCTCGTGGCCGACGAAGATCCGGATGGGGCTGGAATACTTTCACCGCCCGCCGGCCGAGCCCAAGCCGGACCGCACGGTGGCGGATTTCATCCGTGAGCACTACGGGCAGGAGACGGTGGATTACCTGGCCGAGCCGCTGCTGAGCGGCGTGTACGGCGGATCCGTGGAGAAGCTGAGCGTGGGGAGCGTGCTGACGCGGTTTGTCGAGCTGGAGAACCGCTACGGCAGCCTGACGCGCGGCGTGCTGGAATCGCGCAAGCGGGCGCCCAAGGGCGGAACGCCAGCACCACTGTTTCAGACGCTGAAGGGCGGGCTGGCACAGTTGACCGATGAGCTAGTGCGTCGGATAGAGGGCAAGTGCACTGTGGTTGCGGGCACGGCTGAGGCGGTGTCGCGGGGTGAGGCTGGCTATCAGATCCGGGTCAACGGCAAGACGATGGCGACAGACGCGGTGATCATGGCTTGCCCGGCGTGGCAGGCCGGGGCGCTGCTGCGCGGCGTGAACGGACGGCTGGCCGGATTGCTGGAAGCGATTGAGTACAGCTCGTCTGTGACGATGGCGCTGGGCTACCGGCGCGCCGATTGCGGGCCGATCCCGCCTGGCTTCGGGTTCCTGGTGCCTTCCCGCGAGCGCAAGACTCTGGTGGCCTGCACGTTTGTGGGTGCGAAGTTCCCGAACCGCGTGCCGGATTCGCACGTGGTGCTGCGGTGTTTCCTGGGCGGCGCGGGGCATGAAGCGATCCTGGACGAATCCGATGAAGAGATGATCCGGATTGTGCGGACGGAGATCCAGGTGCTGTTGGGGTGGAACGTGGAGCCGGCGTTCACGCGGATCCGGCGATGGCGAAAGTCAATGGCGCAGTACACGGTGGGCCATGCGGCGCGGGTGGCAGCGATGCGGGAGATCCTACGGGAGTTGCCGGGCCTGCAACTGGCTGGGAACGCATATGATGGCATTGGCATTCCGGACTGCGTCCGGACGGGGCGTGCCGCCGCCCGCAGCATCGCCGCGCTGTAAGGAGTCCGCCATGAAGACCGCTGGCCTGTTTCTGGCCCTTTTTGCCATTCCTGCCTCGATCTGCGCCCAGCCGGCACCACCTCTCTTCACAGTCACCGTGGATGGCAAAGCGATGGCGATGCACGAGTTTCTGCAAGGAGCCTTCGCGCAGTTTGAGCTAAGCAAGCCCGTGGAGGTAGAGATCCGCGCGGGATTCGACGTGCGATGGGTGGAGATCCGGCCGAAATCGGCCGGCATTGTGCCGGTGATGGGCAGCGACCACGCCAGCGTGAAGTTCAGGATTCAGCGGCCGGCGCCGCTCACCGTGGAGTTCAACTCCGATCTCAAGAAAGTGGTGCATCTGTTCGCCTACGCTCCGGAGAAGGATGCTCCGGTGGAGGGCGCACCCCAGGTCCGCTACTTTGGGCCGGGCAGACACGAGGCGGGGTTGATGGAGCTCAAGGATGGAGAGACGCTGTACCTGTCGGCTGGCGCGTGGGTGAAGGGCAACGTGCGGTCCGTGGGTACGAAGAATGTGGTGATCCGCGGGCGCGGCGTGCTGGATGGGACGGATGTGCCGCAGCGCGGCGCGCGCAACATGATTTACCTGGAGAAGACCACGGGCGCGCGGATTGAGGGCATCACGATCTTCAACAGCACGGCGTGGACCGTGTACGTGCGGAGTTCGCAGGGTACGCGGATTGACGGAGTGCGGATCCTCAACCCCAGCGTTAATTACGGCAACGACGGCTTCGATATCGTCTCTTCGAGCGACGTGGCGATTGAGAATACCTTCGTGCGAACGAACGACGACTGCGTGGTGGTGAAGAACCTGGACGACGTGGAGACGCACAACATCGTGGTGCGCAAGGCGGTCTTCTGGAATATGCCGACGGGCGGGAACGGTATCGAGATCGGTTTTGAGCTACGTAATCAGCGGGTCCACAACCTCCGTTTTGAAGACATCGACATCATCCACGTGGAGCGCGGATCGGCCATCAGCATTCACCATGGCGACGCCGCCGTGGTAGAGAACATCGTCTTCGACAACATCCGGGTGGAAGACGTGCGGCGCAAGCTGATCGACTTTGCGGTGATCTTCGCGCAGTACGGGTTGGACCGGCCGGCGAGCGCGCAGGAGCGGCAGCGGCGCATGGAGCGAGGCGGCTCCTGGGACGGCTCGCTGAGCTACACGCCGGAGGAGAAGCCGGAGCGGGCGAAGTTCCGCGGGCACATTCGGAACGTGCTGGTGAGGAACCTGCACGTTGTGGAGGGGATGCTGCCGTACAGCGTACTGGCTGGATTTGACGAGCAGCATCTGGTGGACGGCGTGATGATTGAAGGACTCGAATACCAGGGCCGCCGGATTCGCAGCGCGGCCGAGGGCAAGTTCTCGATGGACCACGCGCGCAATGTTCAATTCCGGTAGGCGCGGGACTCACACGCTCAGCGTGTAGAACGAGCCGGCCGCTTTCGTTTCCAGGAGTATGGCCTGAATGTCGTAGGGATGAGTGGGGCCATGGACGGCGTTCTTCGCTACCTGAAACAAGTGCAGCAGGCCGGCAGCGTTATCGATGTCGATATCGGCGATCGATGGCTTGCCGGGGCTGTGGAACAGAGTGACCTGGAGGTTGCCGAAACGCTCCATGGATTTGTAGCTGGGGCCGTGCTCGTAACCCGCGGGCGGGGTGTGCATAGACGAGGGGACCAGGCGGAAGACGCCCGCATCGAGGGCGCTCTGCGCGCCGCTGAGCAACTCCGGAGCCACCTCAACGAAGATGCGGTCCTGCTCCGCGCGGATGAGGCGGGTGAGGCACGAGAGGACGGTGCGGTTGTTGGGCAGGAGGGTCCGCTGGGTCTTGGCAATGATGTTCAGCAGGCCGGCTTTGCGCTCAGTTTCCAGATTGAGGTAGGTGGGGGCGTCGATGAGGGTGCGCGCTTCAGACGGCAGGTTGAAGTACTCGGTGAAACGAACGAAGCGGACGGCGCCGGGGCGGAAGGGTAGTGGGAAAGTGGCACGCGCGCCGGCGGCGGGCAGATTGACGAAGGCGCTGACGGGCAAGTAACTGGGTGAATCGATAGCGAGCTGAAAGAAGGCGCCCGGCCCCTGGTCCAGTTTGGTGATTTTCAGTGGCTGGCTGATATCGATATTCGGTTGATGAAAAACGACCGGGCCATCTTTGCGGCGGAGTGTGATGTCCGCTGGTTTGACGATGGCCTGGCCGTAGATATCGTTGACACGAATGGTAAGCGCGCCGCCCAGTGGCATGCTTTCTCCTTTACCCGGTTACCGCTCCCTGACGGTCGCGGCTCGGTAAGCGATAGGCTTCCTGACGATCGCGGGTCAGTGAGCGATAGGCTTCCTGACGGTCGCGGCTCGATTCAGGGGTCGCGGTGCGGTTAAGGACAGGTTAGCGCGGTTTGTAGGCGACGCAATCGATCTCCACCTTCATGGTGGGATCGGCAAACGCCACGGCAACCGTGGTGCGGGCGGGGCGCTGATCGCCGAAGAACTCGGTGTAGACCTCGTTCATGGCGGCGAAGTCGTCACCGTGGCGCAGGAAGACGCCGCAGCGGACCACGTCGTTGAACGTGGCGCCGGCGGCGGCGAGGATGCGCTTGATGTTGTTCAGCGTGATGCGCGTCTCGTGCTGGATGTCGCCGTAGGACATCTTGTCCGTGGCAGGGTCGATGGGACCCTGCCCCGAGACGTAGATGAAATCGCCAGCGACCACGGCGGGCGAATAAGGTCCGCGCGGCGATGGCGTATCGGCCGGAAATATGCGTTTGATTTCGCTCATGGCAGTCTCCGGGTTCCTAAACTAGTCGGTCTTCTTGCGGCGCGTGCGGCGAGCGGGCTCAGCCACATTGCCGGGCTCGGCCTTTTTGCGGACAACGCGCTTGCGCACGGGCTTGGGCGGATCGATGTCCGGCGGGATCTCGCCGGTGGCGGTGGGCTGACCCTTGACGATGGGCTGCTTGAAGTCGTGCTCGGTGAGCAGATCCTCTTCGCGAACCTCGCGTTTGATGGGGGCGGAGGGATAGAACTCGGAGCCGAGGTTGACCAGCAGGCCACCCTCCTGACGGGGTTCGAGGCGGACGACGGTCTTATCCTGGGCGAAGTTGAGGAACTCGTTGAAGCCCTGGTAGCCGTAGTTGGCGTGGTCGAAGGTAGGGTACTCTTCCTTCATCCAGGCGCAGAGGTCTTCGGCGGCCTGGCCGCTCTCTTCGAATTCGAGGCGGTGAATTTCGAGCACTTCACGCAGCAGCGGGAGCGCTTCCAGCGGGCTGGGCAAGCTCTTTTCTGGGAAGCTGTGCTTGCGCTCGATGAAGTAGCGGCCGCCGGTGCCCTTGACGTAGACGAGCTCTGACTTCTTCAGTCTCTCGACGAAATCGGAGAAGCTACGGGCGCCGTAGGCGTTTTCGTTGAAGGCGGAATCGAGCTGAAGCATGGTGGACTTCAGCAGGCCGAGTTGGGGCTGGACGCTGCGGCGCTCCAACACCTGGAGGGCGCGCTCGACGAGCGGCATGGCCAGGGCGAGATCGAGGGCGGGCGGGCGGACCTGCGGCGGCTGGTTCTGCAGCGGCGGCTGATCGGTCTTTTCGCGCTCGCGACGGCGCTCTTCACGGCGCTCTTCGCGATCGCGGAAGCGCTTCTCCTTGCGCTCGCGGTAGGACTCGCGGTCCCCTCCGCCGGAGCTGAGGAAGCGCTCGCCGGTGCCACGGTCGAGGTTGGCCGACGACGATGCCAGCGAGGACGCCGGCGCGGGAACCGGCATGGAGGCCGGGATGGCGTGTTCGACGTTGAGGAGCGATTCAAAGCTTACAAACTCGTGGCAATTCTGCTGGAGGATATTGGAGGTGAACGCCTTGCCGCCGACGACAAAGACGGTCTTGCCATATTCCTTCAGCTTGTTGACCAGCGGAATGAAATCCGAATCGCCACTGATGATGGCGAAGGCATTCACATGGTCGTGGGTAAACGCCATTTCCAGCGCGTCGAGCGCCAGGTTGATGTCGGCGCCGTTTTTATCGCCGCGCGGCGACGGAATGCGCTGGACCATCTGGACGGCGTTTTCCGCCATCTGGCGCGTGGCGCCCTCCTGCCGGCTCCAGTTCGCATAGGCGAACTTGGCGACGATGTCCCCGCGCTCTTTCAGAGCATCCAATACGAGCGACACATCGAACTCACGTCGAAGTGTGCTTTTTACGCCGATCTCAATGTTGTCGTAGTCGACAAACACGGCGATGTTCAGTCGGTCTTGCATTTGGTGTAACAAAATCCTAGCAAAATGTTTGGGGGGATCGTCTCCGCGCCGCGGTCCATGGTTCAATTCGCCACTCGAGCGGCACTCTTCACGAATGCCACAACTTCTTCGAGTGCGGCGCCAGGCTGAAACACAGCGGCGACCCCCAGCTTCTTCAGGTTTGCGGCATCTTCATCCGGGATGATGCCGCCGACGACTATTAATACGTCGTCCATTTCTTTCTCTTTCAATAGATCCATCACCCTGGGCACGATCGCATTGTGGGCGCCCGACAGGATGCTCAGGCCTATCACCTGCACATCTTCCTGTAGAGCGGCATTGACGATCATCTCCGGAGTCTGGCGCAAGCCTGTGTAGATCACTTCCATCCCCGCATCGCGTAACGCCCGCGCAATGATCTTTGCACCGCGGTCGTGACCGTCGAGGCCGGGTTTGGCCACCAGCACCCGGATCATGGGATCCATCTGTTTCTGGTTACCTCAAGTATAGTCCTATAAAACACTTCGCTCTTGCCACCCCCCGAAGACGCCGCCGAAAGTCTGGCAGATTTCGCCGGTGGTGGCGTAAGCGCGGACCGCATCCAGGATACATGGAATCGTGTTCTGCGTGCCAGCGGCAGCCGTGCGGAGCGCTGCCAGCGCGGCTTCCACGCGCGCGTTGTCGCGTTGGGCGCGCAGCGCGCGGAGCTTATCCAGTTGGGTCTTCTCTACAGTTGGATCGATCTGGAGCAGTTTCAGTTTCTGTTCTTCCTCCTGCGTAAAACGGTTGACGCCTACGATTGTCTGTTCCCCGGACTCGATGCGGCGCTGATAGTCGTAGCTGGCGTTGGCGATTTCGCCCTGTGGATAATTGCGCTCGATGGCGGGGATCATGCCGCCCATGGCATCGATGGTTTCCATGTAGGCGAGGGCGCGGCGCTCCATTTCGTCTGTCAGCGATTCGACATAGTGCGAGCCGCCGAGGGGATCGGCCACGGCCGTCACTCCGGTCTCGTGGGCGATGATCTGCTGCGTGCGCAGGGCGAGGGTGACGGCCTCTTCGCCGGGCAGGGCGTAGGCCTCGTCGAGCGAATTGGTGTGCAGGCTCTGTGTGCCGCCCAGCACCCCGGCCAGTGCCTGGAGGGCAGTACGGACCACGTTGTTGTAGGGCTGCTGCCAGGTGAGGGAGCAGCCGGCGGTCTGGGTGTGGAAGCGGAGCTTGAGGCTGCGAGGGTCCTGGGCGTGGAAGCGCTCGCGCAGGACGGTGGCCCAGATGCGGCGGGCGGCGCGGTATTTGGCGATCTCTTCAAAGAAGTCGTTGTGCGCGTTAAAGAAGAAGCTGAGGCGGGGGGCGAATTCGTCGATGCCGAGGCCGCGCTGCAAGGCCCACTCGACGTATTCGATGCCGTCGCGCAGGGTGAAGGCGAGTTCCTGGACGGCGGTGGAGCCGGCCTCGCGGATGTGATAGCCGCTGATGGAGACGGGGTTGTATTTCGGGACGTGGCGGGTGGCGAACTCGATGACGTCGGTGACGAGGCGCATGGAGGGGCGGGGCGGGTAGAGGTACTCCTTCTGCGCGATGTACTCCTTGAGAATGTCGTTCTGGAGGGTGCCGTTGAGGCTGCTGTACGGGAGACCCTGCTTTTCGGCGACGGCCAGGTACATGGCGAAGAGCACCGGGGCGGGCGAGTTGATGGTCATGGAGACGCTGACCTGATCCAGAGGGATTGCGTCGAAGAGCGTTTCCATGTCGGCGAGCGAGGCGATGGAGACGCCGCACTTGCCCACCTCGCCGAGGGCGGTGGGATCATCGGGGTCGCAGCCCATGAGGGTGGGCAGATCGAAGGCGACGGAGAGGCCGGACTGGCCTTGCTGGAGCAGGTAGCGATAGCGGCTGTTGGTTTCCTCCGGCGTGGCGAAGCCGGCGAACTGGCGCATGGTCCAGAGGCGGCTGCGGTACATGGTGGGGTGGATGCCGCGGGTGTAGGGGAACTCGCCAGGGGCGGGCGTGCCGTAGTGCGGGTCGAGCGGGATGCCGCTGAGGGTGCGCGGCTGGGCGGGATCGGACGGGCCCCAGGTCATGAGTGGATTGTAGCGTTTAGCGGGCGCGGTCTTTTTGGATGGCGCTGAGGATCTCTTTGGCGGCCTGGCTGGCTACTTTGGACGACGCGGTCCACTTGTCGCTATCCTTGCGCACGAGGTCGAGCTCTAGGAGTGGTTGTTTTGACGCCCCGAGCAGGCGAACCGTGGTGGACGCATGGTAATCGGTGAATGCGTAGTCGATCCCATCGCCTGAACTCTCAACCGGGGTTTGGACGGCCCTGACCCAGGAAGCAGCGGAGAGAGTGGCATCGGCATCGCTGGCGCATTCCACGATGGCGAACTTCCGCGACTGAAACAGCCGGCCGAGCAGTTTCGCGCGAATCACTTCGGCATCGGCGAACTTGCTGGGCGGCTCCATGAAGAGGCGCCGGATGTCCTTGAGTCTGGTGGCGCCGCCCGGCACTATCGGACAGCCCTCCGTGCCCGGCACGACGGAAGAACCCGCTCTCGCCGACTTGTCTTTTTCAATCGCACTGATGAGTTTGCCGGCGATCTCGCCGGCGACATAACCGAGTGAATCAAACGAGCCCAAAGCCCCGGGCCTGGCTTCGCCATACCAGAGCATCAGTCCGGACCTGCCGACTAACCGAACCGCAGCGCCGGTGCAATAGGCGCGGCTCGGGGATGGCTCGGTATTTCGCGACGGCCGGTCTCGGGGGTAGTAAGCGTACTCGACGGTGGCGATGCCCGCGAGGGTGGCGTCCGCCTTACCGGGCGAGTCCACGATCGTGATTGTCCGAAGGTTGGTGAGTTCGCTGACGATCTTCTGGCGCATGAGCTCTGTGCCCAGCTCCGTGCCCGGGCGCGCGACGAAGATCCTGGTGACGTTGGCGAGGCGCTGGGGCGGAGCGGCGGCGGCGAACGACGTTCCAATCAGGAACGCGATCACACAAGAGCTCAGCGCTTGTCCTGGCACGCCCAAGTTATATCAGGAATGCTGCTAAACTGCCCTGCGAGCGCCCTATGAGCCGTATCCTCCTGTTCTTCCTGGCCGCCGGCCTTTCCGCCGCCCCGCAACCTGATTGGCTGATCCTGAACGTGCCCGCGCGGGCCGGCGTCACACCCGCCGCCGACGGCCGCAGCGTCACGCTGGCCAACGGCCTGATTTCGCGCCGGTGGAGCGTCCAGCCCGACTGCGCCACGATTGCTTTCGACAACCTGAGCACCGGCGCGTCCCTGATCCGCGGCGTCAAGCCGGAGGCGGTGTTGACGCTGGATGGAGTGGAGACGCCCGTGGGCGGCCTTACCGGGCAGCCGGATTACGCTTATCTGCGGCCGCAGTGGCTGCCTGCGCTCCAGGCGAATCCGAAGGCCATCCACTGTAGCGGCTATGAGCGGACGCCGGTGGAGGCGCGCTTCCCGTGGAAGCCCACGCGCTACGCCGCGCAGACGCAGTGGCCGCCCGCCGGCGCAGGGATTGTCTTCCACTACTCGGCGCCGGGCCTGCGGCTGGACATCCACTACGAGATGTATGACGGCATTCCGCTGCTGGCCAAATGGTTTGTGCTGAGGAACGAGGCCGGCACGCCCGTTCGCCTCACGCTGTTTGTCAGCGAGGTGCTGGCACTGGTGGAGCAGGACTCGGCGGTGGACGCCGCGTCGCAGCCGCCGAACTATCTCCATGTGGAGAGCGACTACGCATTTCACGGCATGGATCCGCGCACGGCGAACCGCACCACATATTTCGTCTCTGACGCGCAGTACGAGACGCAGGTCAGCTACGAGCGCATGTCGCCGGTGCAGTTGGAATCGCGCCCGCCGATCGGCCCCAATCTCGCCATCGCGCCCGGGGCGAAGTTCACGAGTTTCCGGACGTTTGAACTCGCCTTCGATTCATCAGACCGCGAACGGAATGGCCTGGCGAAGCGCCGCATGTACCGCATGCTGGCGCCGTGGTCCACGGAAAATCCGATCTTCATGCACGTGCGGCAGTCCGATGCGGCCAGCGTCAAACTCGCCATCGATCAGGCGGCCGAGATCGGCTTCGAGATGGTGATCCTCAGCTTTGGCAGCGGATTCCAGGCGGAGAACGAAGATGCGGCCTATCTGGATCAACTGCGGCAACTGGTGCAGTACGGCCGCGCCAAGGGGATCGAGCTGGGCGGTTACTCGCTGCTGGCCAGCCGCAAGATCAGCCCCGAGCACGACGCCATCAACCCGGCCACGGGCAAGCCTGGCGGGGCGATTTTTGGTGATTCTCCTTGCCTGGCCAGCGCCTGGGGGCTCGACTACTTCCGCAAGCTGCGACAGTTGTACGAGGCCACGGGCATGACCGTGCTGGAGCACGATGGATCCTACCCCGGCGACGTCTGCGCCTCTACGCATCATCCCGGCCATGAGGGCTTGCAGGATTCGCAGTGGCGCCAGTGGGAGCTGATCCGCGATTACTACCAGTGGTCCGCCGGTCGCGGCATCTACCTGAACGTGCCGGACTGGTATTTCCTGAACGGCTCAAACAAGACGGGCATGGGCTACCGCGAAACCAACTGGAGCCTGCCGCGCGACCGCCAGTTTCTGCTCGCGCGACAGAACATCTACGACGGCACGTGGGACAAATCGCCGTCGATGGGCTGGATGTTCGTGCCGCTCACGCAGTACCACGGCGGGGGCGCGGAAGCCACGCTGGAGCCGCTGAAGGATCATCTGGAGGGGTACGCCCAGCACCTCACACAGAACTTCACCAGCGGGGTGCAGGCGGCCTACCGCGGGCCGCGGCTGTTCGACGCGACGGAGACCAAGGCGGTGGTGAAGCGAATTGTGGAGCTCTACAAGGCCCACCGCGCGATCCTCGATTCTGACGTGATCCACCTGCGGCGGCCCGACGCGCGGGATTGGGACGGACTGCTGCACGTCAATCCGGCGCTCAAGGAGAAGGGCTACGCGACGCTCTTCAATCCGCTGGACGAGCCCATCCGGCGGACCATCACGCTGCCGCTGTACTACACCGGGCTCACCACGCAGGCGATGATCCGCGTGGACGGGGTGGCGCCGCGGCGCTACACGCTGGACCGGCAGTTTCAGGTGCAGGTGGAGGTGACGATCCCAGCGCGCGGCTCGGTGGGGCTGATTATCGAATAGCCGCGCGCATGAGGGCGAGCGCGTGGACGATGCGCGGGGCGTCCT
This sequence comes from Paludibaculum sp., assembly GCA_036504135.1. Taxonomy (GTDB): domain Bacteria; phylum Acidobacteriota; class Terriglobia; order Bryobacterales; family Bryobacteraceae; genus Paludibaculum. The sequence continues at coordinate 540,400 of DASXVP010000024.1, read as the reverse complement.
CAAAGCCGTAGGAGAGGCGCAGTTGGCGGCGGCCGGTTTTGGCGAGGCGGCCGCGCGGGTGGACGCAGTATTGGCCGGGAATGTAGATGACCTTGGGCTGGGCTGGGTCCACCGGATGGGCGAGGCGATCAAAGAACGGCGAGCCGGGGTCCGTGCGGACCTCGCGGAACGTCAGGTAGAAGTAGAATCCGGCGGAACCGCCGATGCAGGCCGCGAGATGCGGGCCGAGGTATTCCTGGATGGTGGCGGAGACGGCGACGGCCTTTGTGCGGTAGCCCGCGTTGACGGCCTGGAGCTGAGCGGCGACGTGATGATCCAGCAGCCAGGACGCCATCTCCTGTACGAAGAGCGGCGCGCTGAAGCCGGTGTCGCTGGTCTTCTGCACCATGGCGTTGAGGAAGGGGCCGTCGGGGCCCAGCAGATAGCCGATGCGCAGTCCGGGCGCAAGCACTTTGGAGAGCGTGCCGATCTCATAGGCGATGCCGAGCGAATCGGCGGGGAGCGCCGAGACGAATGGCGGCGCGGCGGGATCGTGGAGCAACAGCTCGTAGGCGAGGTCGTAGAAGATGGGGATCTGGCGGTTCTGCTGGCGAGAGAGTCGCGTGGCCACATCGAGCAAAGCGAGCCGCCGCGCGTTGGAGAGGATGGAGCAGGACGGGTTGTTGACCGTCACCGTGTAGAAGAACGAGATGTCGTTCACGGCGTCGCCGAGGGCGTGGAGTTCACGCTCCAGGATGTCGAGATCGATGCCTTCCGCGTCTTCGGGAATGGCGAGAATTCGGAAGCCCTTCCGCTCCAGTGTGTCGGCGTAGATGTAGTAGTTGGGGTCCGACGTGACGACGAGGCCGCGCGGCAGAATCTCGGCCAGGGCGTCGAGGACGGAGGTGGCGCCACAGGGGCCGATGACCAGCCGCTTGTTTTCGAGGGCGGCGGCATCCAGGCCGCCGATGCGCTGGTTCACGAGGAACTGGCGGATGGAGCGGATGAGGTTGGGCGAGCCGGTGGGTCCGCCGTAGTTGAACGCCTGACGATACGTGGCGGGATCGGCCGAGACAGCCCGCAGCGCCTCGGTCATCAGCGGGACCGGGATGGTCTTCTCGTTGACGTAGCCCACGCCGAGATTGATGTCGAAGCCGTCGCGGAAGTCGTGCGCGAAGGCGGCCATCATGCGGTTGACTGGCGAGGGCTCAGTGGAGGCGGAGCCGTATGGGGAGAGGCGGACGTTCATAGGGGCCGGCAGCGGCAGGCTGCCCAACCTATGAACGTATCACTTCAGCCGATTGCTCAGCCGGTTCCGCCGCCGCAGGCGTCTCCACAATCAGCCGCGATCCGCGCTGCCCGGAGAAATACGACCACACCCATTGCAGGAACACGCTCACGCGCAGATTCGGCAGGGCCAGGAAGAGCACGTGAATCAGCGACCAGATCACAAAGGCGATGTATCCGTCAAAGTGAACCCGGCCGCGTTGGAACACGGCGTAATTGCGCCCCACCACGGCCATGCTGCCTTTGTCCACGTAATGAAACGGCGGCGGCGGCGCATCGTTGTTGAGCCGCGCGGCCAGGGTGCGCGCTACGTGGGCGCCCATCTGCATGGCCACCTGTGCCACGCCCGGCAGCGGGCGTCCGTCCTGCTCATACGCGGCCACATCGCCGATCACGAAGATCTCCGGCGAGCCAGGCACGCTGAGGTCATAGCGCACTTGGACACGGCCCGCGCGATCGGCCGGCGCGTTCAGCCAGCGGGCTACGGGCGAGGGCGTGACACCCGCGGTCCAGATGACGGTGCGCGCCGCAATGCGCACGCCGCCCACGGTGACGCCGTCCTCGTCGATCTGCTCCACCGGGTGGCCGGTGCGCACTTCCACACCCATCGAGGTGAGCCGCTGGGCGACCTTGACCGAGAGATCCGGATGGAAGCCGCCCAGGATGCGCGGCGCCGCCTCCACCAGCAAAATTCGCGTCTGTTGGGGATCGATGCGGCGGAAATCTGCTTTCATTGTGAGGCGCGCCAGTTCGGCGATGGCCCCGGCCATCTCGACGCCGGTGGGGCCGCCACCTACCAGCACGAAAGTGAGCATGGCCTCGCGCGCCGCACGGTCAGGTTCGCCCTCGGCGGCCTCAAAGGCGTGCAGCACCTTGTTGCGTACCTTGGTGGCGTCGGCCATAGTCTTCATGCCGGGCGCGTTGTGTTCAAACTCGTCATGGCCGAAGTAGCTGTGCTGGACACCGGTGGCGATCACCAGGAAGTCGTAGTCCACGCGGATTGACCCGTGCTCCGGCGATTTCACGATCACCTCGCGGTTTTCGGAGTCGATCCCTTCCACTTCGCCCAGCAACACGTTCGTGCGTCGGTGGCTGCTGAGCACCTGCCGGATGGGGGCAGCGATCTGGCCGGGCATCAGCATGGCCGTAGCCACCTGGTACAGCAGGGGCTGGAAGAGATGGTGATTTGTCTTATCAATCAATGTGATGCGGACATTCAGCCGGCGCAGCGCGCGCGCCGCGCCCAGGCCGCCAAAGCCTCCGCCCACAATCACGACATGCGGTAGGATCCCAGCTTCCGTGCCCATATCCAATTGGATGGCGCTCCGAGCCGTACGGATTCGCAGCCTGCGGAATCGGTGCGATCATGAATTGTGAATTTTGCAGAAGAACTGACCCGCGTTCTGCCCGATGACCTGCCGTGGCGCAGCGAATTGATCGACAAGGCGGCCCATCATCTGGCCCTGATCGTCGAGGCCAACACGCACTTCAATCTCACGCGCATTACCAATCCGCGAGAGGCCGCCATCAAGCACATACTGGACTCGGTGGCGCCGTGGCGCCTGTTTATGAAGGCGAAGCACGTGCTCGACGCGGGCACCGGCGCGGGCCTGCCGGGCATTCCGCTCTCCGTCGTATTGCCCGAGGTTCGATTTACGCTTTCGGAATCCACACAGAAGAAGGCCCACTTCGTGGAGGCCGCCGCGCAGACGCTCGCTTTGCCGAACGTCACCGTGAACGCGCGACGGGCGGAGGATTTTCTGAAGGAACAACCCGTGGACCTCATCACCGCCCGCGCCGTGGCGCCGGTGATCCGCGCGCTGGGGTTGTTTGCGCCCGCCATCCGGGCCGGCGCGCGCGTGCTGCTCTACAAAGGACCCGACGCGGAACTGGAAATCGCCGAGGCCGCGCAGGACGCCCGCAAGCGCCAGGTGCGGGTCCGCGTGGTGGAGCGCTACGAGCTGCCGGACGGCCTGGGCACACGCACCATCATCGAGATGGCGCGTTAGTAGTGCGAGAGGAAGAACTGGATCCCCTGAGTCATCGCCTGCTCCCAGGCGGCCAGGATTTCCGGCGTGGACTGCGGATCGAACTCCTTCACGGTGGCCAGCAGGCTGTCCAGCCAGAGGTCGTAGAGCTCGGAACCGATGCTGAGCTGGCCGCGGCTGTGGCGCTGGGCCACCTCCAGCAGGTACGCATCGGGCTCCGCGCCGGTGCCGCGGGCGTGGAGGAGCATACCGTGCAGAGACGCCTGCAGAGCGCGCTTCTGCCGGTAGAAATTGGTGTGCTCGAACATCGCCAGGACCTTGGGCGACGAGGCGAGAAAGACCTCATAGAAGCGGTCGAGAAACGCTGGATTCGCTCCGCAGCGGTCCAGACTGCGCTCAACCTCATTGAGTACTTCCGGATCGAGGGGCATCAGCGCCTATTGTAGAGGCGCTGGGAGCTATTGTCGAATCACGACCGCTTGACGGGCGAAGTTCCGGCACACGACGGCAGCCGGGCCGCGCCGCCCCGCGCGTTTTGAGAGAGAATAAGGGGCTGGAAGAAGGAAGTGCGATGAAGATCTCGATGGGTGCGTGGTCGTTCGCATTCGGACCCTATTCGGCCGAGCCGAAGTCTCTGGAAGAGATAGCCCGGCGGCTCTCCAAGGCTGGTTACGATGGCATTGAGTTGAGTGGTTTCCCGCCCCATGTGACGCCGGAGAAGTATGCGTCACCGGCCGCGCGGGCGGAGTTGAAGCGGTTCCTTGATGACCTGGGACTCGGCATATCCGGCTATTCGGCCGACCTCGGCGCCATCAGCCCGATCATTGCCGAGAACCATAAGGCCTACGTCGATCACTTCAAGCAACTGGTGGAGCTCTGCGCCGCCATTGGCAGTCCCATGATCCGCTTTGACACCGGCACGGCGCCCGGCTCCATCTCCGATAACGACTATCACACAGCTTTTTACCGCCTGGCCGATGTCTGGCGCGAGTGCGCCGACGAGGCCCGCCACGCCGGAGTCCTGATGGCCTGGGAATTTGAACCGGGGTTCATTTTCAACAAGCCGGCGGAAGTTTTTGAGCTGCACAACCGCGTGGGGCACCCCTGGTTCCAGATTTTGTTCGACACAGCTCACGCCTACATGAGCGCGGTGGCCGGCGCCCGTCAGCACGGCAAGAAGCAGGTGCTGGAAGGCGGCCTGGCGGAATTTATCACGCTGCTGCACGGCTCCATCGGCGCGGTGCACGTGATCGATTCCGATGGCACTCTGTACATGGATGACACCAGCACGCACGTGCCTCTGGGCGAGGGCCACATCCCGTGGGACTTCCTGGGGCCCCGGCTGCTGGCCATCCCGCACATCGAGTGGTGGTGCGCCGACCTCTGCTTCTACCCCAACGCGTGGGAACTGGTGGAGGAGAATCTCCGCGCCGCCAAGGCCATGGAAGCAAAGGCCCGGGGCGCCGTTTAGCGACTTTCCGCCCCGAATGTGAAACTTCGGACATTTGACACCGAATTTCCGCGTGTGATAACCCTGAATGTTCAGTTAGGATTCACTCATGCCAGACGATCCCAAGCCGGAAGGCCCGCCCGCGCCGGAGTCTGCGCCGAAGCCGGAGGCCCCGCAAGCTCCGCCGGCCGCCGCTCCACCGAAGCCAGAAGCCGCTTCGCCCGCTCCGGCCGACAAGCCGGCCGCCGACACCCCAGCGGCCGCACCCGTAGCCGCCCCGCCCGCGCCGAAGCCTGCCGCGCCGCCCGCCAAGCCGGCTGCCCCGGCAGCGCCGAAGCCGCCCGCCGTGATGGTGACCACACCGTGGGAGAGCGACCTCACCACCGCGCTGGCCGCTGAGTTTGGCCCCGCGATTCCGGAGTTTCTCAGCTATCTGGGCCAGAGCTTTCTGGTGGCGCAGACCGGCGCGCTGATCCCGCTGCTACTCACGCTCAAGGACGACTTCGGCTTCGACTATCTGGTGGACGTCACCGCGGTCCACTGGCCGCAGCGCGAGCAGCCCTTCGACGTCATCTACGTCCTCTACAGCTTCAGCCGTAACGAACGCATCCGCATCAAGCTCAAGATCAACGAAGCCGAGAAGCCCGCCAGCGCCACCGCCGTCTATCCCACGGCCGACTGGCTGGAACGTGAAGTGTACGATATGTTTGGCATCGAATTCGCGGATCATCCCAACATGACGCGCATCCTCATGCCCGACGATTGGTCCACTTTCCCGCTGCGCAAGGAAAACAACATCCTCAACATGGATCAGAAGTGGGTCCAGGCCAACCTGGGGATTGAGAGCGGACAATAGCCATGGCCGGAACATTCCTCGATTCCACCGAACTCGTTCTCAACATGGGCCCGCAGCATCCGTCCACGCACGGCGTGCTGCGCGTCATCGTCAAGCTCGACGGCGAGAGAGTCAACGGCACCGAATGTGTCATCGGCTACCTCCATCGTGGTGTAGAGAAGATCGGCGAAAACCGCACGTACACGATGTTCGCGCCCTACGTGGACCGCATGGATTACGTCGCGGCCATTTCGAACGGCCTGGGCTACTGCCTGGCTGTGGAGAAACTCCTCAACGTCGAGGCCACGCCGCGCGCGCAGGCCATCCGCGTGGTCCTCACCGAGCTCAACCGCATCGCCAGCCACCTGTTGTGGCTGGGCACGCATGCTCTGGATATCGGCGCCATCACGCCGCTCTTCTATTGCATGCGGGAGCGCGAGTACACGCTGAATATTTTTGAGAAGTATTGCGGTGCGCGCCTCACCACGCACGCTTTCCGCATCGGCGGTCTGCAGTACGAGACCTACGACGGTTTTGAAAAGGAAGTGGAGGATTTCTGCGATCTCTTCCTTCCGAAGGTGGATGAGTACGAAGAGCTGCTCACCGGCAACCGCATATGGCGCGAGCGCCTGATTGGCGTCGGCATCCTGAACGAGGCCGACTGCAAAGCGTACGGCGTTACCGGCCCCATGCTGCGCGCCGCTGGTTGCGCCTGGGACATCCGCAAGGCGCTGCCCTACTCCGGCTACGAAAAATACGACTTCGAGATCCCCATCCGGCAGAACGGCGACACCTACGACCGGTATATGGTCCGCATGGCCGAGATGCGCCAGAGCGTGCGCATCATCCGCCAGGCAGTGGCGGCCATCCCCGAGGGGCCCATCATGGCCAAGGTGCCCAAGATCATCAAGCCGCCCGTCGGTGAGGCCTATGTGTCGATCGAGGCGCCCAAGGGCGAACTCGGCTACTACATCCTCAGCGACGGCACCACGCAGCCCTATCGCCTGCGCGTCCGCCCGCCTTCGTTTGTGAACCTGCAGTCGCTGGACAAGATGGCCAAAGGCTCGCTGGTGGCTGACCTGGTGGCCATTATCGGGACCATCGACATCGTACTGGGGGAGGTCGACCGCTAGATGACCAAACTGCTGAGAACGATCTTTCTGGTGGACCTGTTCCAGGGTTTGTGGGTGACCTTCCGTACCCAGAATCCCAAGAACATCGTCACCGAGCAGTACCCCGAGCACCGGCCGAAGATCGCCGAGCGCTATCGCGGCGCGCCGCGGCTTAACATCAATCCGGAAAACGGCCAGACTCTCTGCATCTCCTGCGATCTGTGCGCGGTCGCCTGCCCGGAGAATCTCATCATCGTCGGTTGGGTGCGCAACCCCGAGACCAAGCGCAAGGATCTCGTCACGTTCACCTACGATACGTCGCGCTGCATGTTCTGCGGGCTCTGCGAAGACGCCTGCCCGGTGGATGCGCTCGAATTGACCCAGGATTTCGAATTGGCGAGTTACTCGCGGGAAGGTGCGATCTTTGACCGGCAGATCCTCGAAGAGGGCATCAAGCCCACCAAGTATCGCTTCTAACCCGGCTCCGTTACTGAGCCGCAACCAAAGGGAGCGGTTGTCGCTGACACCCGAAGTGTACCCATGACAGACATCGCATTCTTCTATGCCTTTGCGGCGCTCACCGTGCTGGGCGCCATTCTCACCGTGACATTGAGGAACGCCATCCACTGCGCCATCGCATTGATTGCGTCACTGGCCGGAATCGCCGGCCTCTATCTCCTCCAGAAGGCGGAGTTCCTATTCGTCGTCCAGATCATGCTCTACATCGGCGGCGTAATGGTGCTGTTTCTCTTCGTCATCATGCTGGTCAACCTCGATGGCGCGGCCAAGGAGCGGCAATACCACCGCCACTGGATCGCCGCCGTGGCCAGCCTGATCGGCACCGGCGCGATCTTCGCCACGTTCCTCCATCGCGGAGCGGGCTCATTGAAACTGGAATCGCCCCTCCCGGTTGTGCCGGGCGCCGGCAACGTGGAGACACTCTCGATGGTGCTGTTCCGCGAGTATCTGGTGCCGTTTGAAGTGGCCTCGCTGCTGCTGCTGGTGGCAGTGGTGGGCGGCGTGATCATGGCCAAAAAGAGGATCGACTAAGATGCCAAGCCCCATCACCACCGAACACTATCTCGTGCTGAGCGCCATGCTGCTGCTCATCGGCACGGTGGGCGTGCTGCTGCGCCGCAACGTGGTCGTCATCATGATGTCCATCGAACTGATTCTCAACGCCGTGAACCTCAACCTGGTGGCCTTCAGCCATCATCTGCAACAGGTCAACGGACAGGTTTTCGCGATCTTCATTATCGTTGTGGCGGTGGCCGAAGCCGCCGTCGGATTGGGCATCCTCATCGCCCTGTTCCGCAATAAGGAAACTGTGCTGGTCGATGAAATCGACCTGCTCAAGTGGTAGGAGTCCCAGGCGCGATGAACTTTCTCGATCTCATCTGGCTCATCCCAATTCTGCCGCTCTGCGGCGCGGCCCTCATGCTGCTGTTCGGCCGCAAGCTCTCGAAGGCTGTGGTCAGCATCATCTGCCCCGGCTCCGTGCTGGCGTCGTTCATCCTCTCGCTCGGCGCGGTGATTCAACTCGCCGGCCTGAAGGAACGCACCCATCAGGTGGTGCTCTTCACCTGGCTGCCGCAACTGCACGCCGATTTCGGCTATCTGCTCGACCCGCTCTCCAGCGTGATGATCCTCGTTGTCACGGGCATCGGATTCCTCATACATGTATACGCCACCGGCTACATGGCACATGAGCACGGCCCGCGCCACGGCGGATACTACCGCTTCTTCGGATACCTCAACCTGTTCGTCTTCTTCATGCTGACGCTGGTGCTGGCCAACAACTACCCGCTGCTCTTTGTCGGGTGGGAGGGTGTCGGCCTCTGTTCCTACCTGCTGATCGGTTTCTACTTCCACAAGAAGAGCGCGGGCGACGCGGGCAAGAAAGCGTTCATCGTCAATCGCATCGGCGACGCCGGCTTCATCCTCGGCATGTTCTTCCTCTTCCAGGTGACCGGCTCGCTGCGCTTCACCGAAGTGACTGACGCGCTGCGCTCGGCCCGCTTTGGCCCGGAAGTGACTCACTTCGGAATCCTCAGCCTGACCGCCCTGCTGCTCTTCATCGGCGCCACCGGCAAGAGCGCCCAGCTTCCTCTCTATGTCTGGCTGCCGGACGCGATGGAAGGCCCCACACCGGTTAGCGCGCTGATCCACGCCGCCACCATGGTCACGGCCGGCGTTTATATGTGCGCGCGCTCCAACGCGCTGTTCGCGCTCACGCCGGAAACGTCCCACATCGTGGCCGCGGTGGGGGCTTGCACAGCGATTTTCGCGGCATCCATCGGTCTCGTCCAAAACGACATCAAACGCGTGCTGGCCTACTCCACCGTGTCGCAGCTCGGCTATATGTTCCTCGCGGTGGGTGTCGGCGCCTATTGGGTGGGCGTCTTCCATCTTTACACCCACGCCTTCTTCAAGGCCCTGCTCTTCCTCGGCGCCGGCAGCGTGATCCACGCCATGAGCGGCGAACAGGATATGCGCAACATGGGAGGCCTTCGCAATAAGATCCCCATCACGTTCGGCACCATGTTCATCGCCTCGCTGGCCATCGCCGGCATCCCCGGCCTCGCCGGCTTCTTCTCCAAGGATGAGATCCTCTGGCAGACCTGGTCCTCTCCTGAACTGGGCTCCAAAGTTCTTTGGGTGGTAGGCTTCCTCACCGCGCTCATGACCGCCTTCTACATGTGGCGGCTGATGTTCATGACCTTCTTCGGCGAGCCGCGCATGGACGAGAAGACCAAGCATCACATTCACGAATCGCCCAAGACGATGACCATCCCGCTGATGGTGCTGGCCGGCGGCTCCGTGGTGGCGGGCTGGATCGGCATGCCCAAGGTCTTCGGTGAGAACGGATTCATGCAAGGTCTGGAGCACTGGCTGGCTCCGGTGTTTGAGAGCGGCAGGGAAGTGGCCCACGCGGCCGTCGAGCACGGCGCCGCCGCCCAGCACGACACCACGATGGAATGGGTTCTGATGGGCGTCTCCATCGGCGCAGCTCTCTCCGGCATCTTCCTGGCCCGTCACATCTACCTGCGCATGAAAGCGGAAGACCGCCCCACCGGCGGCTTCATCTACCCCGTGCTGCTCAACAAATGGTATGTGGACGAGCTGTACGATTTCCTCTTCGTCAACGGCCTCTCGAAGGGCGGCGGCACTCTGATGGCCAAGTTCGATACCAACGTCATCGACGGCGGCGTCAACGGCACGGCCTGGCTCACCCGCATGGTTTCGCGCATCTCCATGTGGTACGACACGTGGATTGTGGATGGCCTGGTGAACCTCACCGCCTTCACGGTGCGCGCGCTGAGCTTCCCGGTGCGCTTCCTGCAAACCGGCTTTTTACAGTCTTACGCTCTGGTCTTCATTGCCGGAGTGCTCGGCATCTTCGGCTATTTCTGGTGGGGAAGGTAACGGAGTAACACCATGCAAGAACACCTTCTCTCAATCATCCTCTTCACCCCGCTCCTCGGTGTCCTGGTTCTGATGTTCCTGCCCCGCTCGCAGAAGACGCTGGTGCGTCTCTGGGCCAACATCTCCGCCGCCGCCGGCCTGCTGGTTTCCATCCCGCTGATCGTGAACTTCAACCGCAACGCCGATGGCATGCAGTTTGTCGAGCGCATGGATTGGATCCCCTCGATGGGCGTGCAATACCTCATCGGCGTGGATGGCATCAGCGTTCTGATGGTGATGCTCACCACCATCATGGGCTTCCTGGCAATCTTCTCCTCCTGGGACGCCGTCAAGGACCGCGAGAAAGAATACTACGCCATGTTCCTGATCCAGCAGACGGGCATGATCGGCGTATTCATTTCGATGGATTTCCTGCTCTTCTACGTGTTCTGGGAGATGGTGCTGGTGCCGATGTACTTCATCATCGGCGTGTGGGGTGGCCCCCGCAAGCTCTACGCGGCCATTAAGTTCTTCCTCTACACCCTGGCCGGCGGCGTCATGATGCTGCTGGGCATCCTCACTCTCTACTTCGTCCACTTCGGCCAGACCGGCCGCTACACCTTCGAGATCGCCGAGTTGATGAAGCTCAATATGCCGCTCGGCCTGCAGCAGTGGGTCTTCTGGGCCTTCTTCCTCGGCTTCGCCGTGAAGGTGCCGATGTTCCCCTTCCACACCTGGCTGCCCGACGCGCACACTGAGGCGCCCACGGCCGGCTCCGTCATCCTCGCCGCCGTGCTCCTCAAGATGGGCACCTACGGCTTCCTGCGCTTCTCGCTGCCGCTGCTGCCCAAGGCCAGTTCGGATCACACCATCGTCACCGTGCTAGCCACGCTTTCCATCATCGGCATCCTCTACGGCGCGTTTGTCTCGCTGATGCAGAAAGACTGGAAGAAGCTGGTGGCCTACTCGTCGGTGAGCCACCTGGGATTCTGCACGCTCGGCATCTTCGCGCTCAACCAGGCCGGCATCGCCGGCTCGGTAATCCAGCAGATCAACCACGGCATCTCCACCGGCATGCTCTTCCTCGTCGTCGGCGTCATCTACGAGCGCCGCCACACGCGCGAGATCAGCGAATACGGCGGCCTGGCGCACGTCATGCCCAACTACGCCATCGTCTTCGCCATCGCCATGCTCTCCAGCGCCGGCCTGCCGCTGTTGAACGGCTTCGTCGGCGAATTCACCATTCTCCAGGGCGCCTTCGACGCCAACAAGACCTGGGCCGCCTTTGCGGTGCTGGGTGTCATCTTCGGCGCGGCCTACCTGCTCTGGCTCTACCAGCGCACCATGCTCGGCGAAGTGACCAATGAGAAGAACAAGGGGCTGCCGGATCTCAACTGGCGCGAGTGGGCGGTCTTTCTTCCGCTCATTCTCTGGGCCATCAGCATCGGCGTCTACCCCAAGCCCTACTTCGACATTCTTGAAAAACCGGTGGCCCAGATCGTCCACCGCGTCCACCAGACCGCCAACACGGAGGCCGCTATCCGATGAGCGTCTTTTACACCGCTACGGACCACTTCGTACTCCTGCCCGCCCTCCTGCTGGCCCTGTTCGGTTGCGCCACGCTGCTGTTTGATTTCTGGGTCTTCCCCGATCCCAAGCAACGCCGCTGGCTCCTCATGTTCCTGGTTCTCGGCGAGATCTTCGCCGGGGTTGCCTACTGGCGACAGTTCGATTTTCTCTCTTCCCACGGCGGCGAGCTCACCGCCTTCAACGGCGCGCTCATCGTCGATCACTACAGCCTCTTCTTCCACTCCATCTTCCTGGTTACCACGCTGGTGGTCGGCCTGATGTCATACCGGTACATGGAGGTGCGCGAGGAGCATCACGGCGAATACTACGGCCTGCTGATGCTGGCCCAGACCGGGATGTACTTCCTCGCCAGCGGCTACGAACTGGTGACCATATTCATCGGCCTCGAAACCATGGCCGTCACGTTCTACGTGCTGGTAGGTTTCCTGCGCAGCGACAAGCGCTCCAATGAAGCGGCCCTGAAGTATCTCCTACTGGGCGGTCTTTCTTCCGGCTTCCTCGCCTACGGCTTCTCGCTGCTTTACGGTCTGGCCGGCTCCACCAAGCTCGCCGACATCGGCCGCATGGCCGCCTCGCGCGATGCCAGCGATCCCATCCTGCTGATGGCGCTGGGCACCACGGCGGTGGGCCTGCTGTTTAAGATCTCCGCTGCGCCGTTCCACATGTGGGCGCCCGACGCCTACGAGGGCGCGCCCACTGCCATCACGGCCTTCCTCGCCGTGGGCTCCAAGGCCGCCTCCTTCGCGTTGCTGCTGCGGTTGATGGTTGGCCCCCTGGGCGCCGCACGCGCCTCGTGGGAGCCCATCCTGGTGGCCGCGGCGGTGCTCTCCATCATCATCGGCAACCTGGCCGCCGTCACTCAGAGCAACACCAAACGCCTGCTCGCCTATAGCGGCATCAACCACGCGGGCTACATCCTGCTGGGCATCGTGGCCGGCAATCCCACCGGCATCAAGGGCGTACTGATCTACCTGCTGGTTTACACCTTCATGACGCTCGGCGCCTTTGCCGTGCTGACCGCGCTCACCCGCAAGGGCCTCGCCGGCGAAGACATCAACGATCTCAACGGGCTCATGAAGAAGGCGCCCGGCTATGGCATCGCCATGCTGATCTTCCTCGTCTCGCTGGCCGGCATCCCGCCCACCGGCGGCTTCTTCGGCAAGTACTACATCTTCCTCTCGCTCGTCGAAACCGGCCACTACTCGCTGGCCGTCTTGGCAGCGCTCTTCGTCGCCGTCTCGGTCTATTACTACTTCCGCCTGATCCGCGCCGTCTTCGTCGATACCGAGGAGCAGGAGACGCCCGCGCTCTCCACCAGTTTCGGCCTGAAGGTGGGGCTCGGCATCACCGGAGTCATGACTCTGGTGCTTGGCATGTATCCGGAGCCGTTCCTGCGCCTGGCGCAGTTGAGCATCTCGCGCTAGGAGGCCTCTGAACACAATGGAAACGGTCTTTTCTCAACCCTGGTTCATACCGCTGGTCACCGGCGCGCTGCTGGTGGCCCTGGCCCCCCTGGCCGTCGCCTTCACGGTTCTGCTGGAACGCAAAGTTTTGGCGGATATGCAGTCCCGACTCGGCCCCATGCGCGTGGGCCCCAACGGAGTGCTCCAGACCCTCGCCGACGCCGTCAAGCTCCTGCTCAAGGAAGATATCATCCCCACGGCCTCCAATCCCTGGCTCTTCCGGCTGGCGCCCGTCATCTCGTTCTTCACCGCGCTCACCTGCCTCACCGTCGTGCCCTTCTCCAGTTCCATCCACGTCACCGATGTGAATGTGGGCCTACTGGTGATCTCCGCCATGTCGGCGATGGGCATCCTCGGCATCATCCTCGGCGGCTGGTCGTCCAACTCCCACTATTCCCTGCTGGGCGGCCTGCGCTCGTCGGCGCAGTTGATCAGCTATGAGGTCGCCATCGGCCTCGCCCTGATGTGCGGCGTGATGAGCGCCGGCACGCTCTCCCTCGGCGGCATCGTCCAGGCCCAGGCCACCCGCGGCGTCTGGTTTGTCTTCGACAACTACGGCCTGATGATCGTCCCGATGGTGATCTACTTCATCAGCTCGGTGGCCGAGACCAACCGCGCGCCCTTCGATCTGCCGGAGGCCGAAAGCGAACTGGTCGCCGGATTCCACACCGAATACAGCGGCTTCCGCTGGGGCGTTTACATGCTCTCCGAATACGTGAACATGTACGCCGTCGGCTCCGTGATGATTACGCTCTTCTGGGGCGGATGGCTGCGGCCTTTCCCCAGCGTTGCCTGGCTCGCCGTCCCGCTGAACTACGGCATCCCGCTGCTGGTGTTCGGCGGCGGCGGCCTCGGGTGTCTCTTCCTGGTCAAGCGCCAGCCCATCAAAGGCTACGCCATCGGAATGGCCGGCGTCGGTCTCACGCTTCTCCTCGTCGCCGCCATCTTCATGATTCCGGCCGTCAACGCCGCCTCCGTCTCGGTCTTCTGGTTCTTCCTGAAGCTCTTCCTCGTTATGTACATCTTCATCTGGTTCCGCGGCACGTTCCCGCGCTACCGCTATGACCAACTCATGAACATCGGCTGGAAGGTGATGATCCCTGCGGCGATGGGCGCCATCTTCGTCAACGCCGTGGTGGGGATGCTGCGGGGCTGAGCGGCCCGATTCAGCGGATTTCAATCCAAATCGAGGGGAGTCGCCGTGAAGGACCGATTGGCAAACCAGGATTCCCAAGCGGTTGACTGCGTGATCCCTGTGTGCGCAGTGCCGGCAGAAGTACTTGGCTTGTACAGTCTTGACCGCGACCCCGACCGAGAAGGCGACATCGCGGAGTACGTCGAGGGTGAAGCCAAAGGGGAGTCGGTCAAACATGTGGAATTGGTTAGGTCGGAGGTAGTACTGGGAGAGACCTTCGAGATATGGGACGTAACGACGGATAAGGAATGATGGTGGGTCGTTACGAATCTAATTAATCTATACTCTCAGCGGCACTTCCCAAGTCTGGACTTTACGCTGTCGTTTCATGTTGGTTTGATGATGCGAATCCGGAGTAGACCGGTCGGGGCTCGGAGCGACGACCCATCCCCCTTCGATGACGTATTCAGGCGGCAAGAACAGGTCAAAGCACGATACGACCTCGCGGTCGAAGCAGAAGATTTTCAAGCGGTCGGTGTGCAACTTCGCGAATGTCTAGTCAGCCTCGTAGGTGCGCTACGGCGGCGTGTTGACATCGATCCAGCAGCCTCCCGTCCACAGGAGTCGAACTTTGTGGACTGGGTTCAGGTTTTGATGGACGAACTCTGTAGTGGAAGTAGCAACAAAGAACTGCGCCACTACCTGAAGGGCTCCGCAAAAGGCACCTGGCAACTGGTCAACTGGCTCACACATGATCGAAGCGCGAACAAGACTGCCGCTTCAATCGCGATTCATGGATGTGACACCATCGTAGGCCACTTGGTGCAAATTCTCGAGCGAGAGAAGACGGACCGAAAAGAACACTGCCCGCTCTGCAACTCGCGGAACATCCGAGCCCATTTCGATCTTTCCCTCGGGCCGGCCGGCAAATACTACCTGACATGTGCTGTGTGTAAGTGGACCGACCATCCTGGCGTACAAGGTGAGGGGTCGGACACTGACGAAGTTGCCTAACGATTACCTGCAGTGCCTTGAATGAACATTTCTCAGGGCGCTGACCGCGGTCAACGCCGCCTCCGAGTAGGTCTCTTGGTTCTTCCTGAAGCTCTTCCTGGTGATGTACAAGTCCATCTGGTTCCGCGGCAAGTTTCCCCGCTACCGCTATGATCAGCTGATGAACACCGGCTGGAAGGTGATGATCCCGGCCGGCATGGGGGCGATCTTCGTCAACGCCGTGGTGGGCATGCTGCGGGGCTGAGCGAACAAGGACTGAATCCCGCCCCCGGGGAGCGGCCATAAGACACCGGCTCCTTCACGCACCAGATTGGTGCACAATGGTGACATGAAGGCAGTGGAAAAGGTCGTACGCCAGAGCGTGAGCTTGCCCGCGAAAACGGCTGTTCAAGTGCGCATGTTGGCGAAGTCCCGCCGCGTGAGCGCCACGCGAATGATGGTCGAGCTCATCGAGAGCGGGATTGAAAGCGAAAAGCGGCGCCAACAGGAGTTCTTCGAACTGGCTGAACGTTTCCGAAAGGAGAAGGACCCCGAGGCCGCTGCGCGCCTTGGTGATCAGTTGGGTCGAATGGTCTTCGGCGGCTGATGCCAAAGATCGAACGGTGGGAAAATCTGCCCGAAGGCGTCCGGCGGCATCTGGTCGACAGAATGCGGGAAAGAGCCATTGGGTTCGCTGACTTAAATCAGCTTAGACTTTGGATCGAGACCAAGCCCGAGGTCCCCGAAGGAGACTGGTACAAGGATTTCGGCTCGTTCAAGCTCTGCGGTTGTGGATCGTTGGCCAAGACTTTCCTTTTGCGCGGCCACGTGGCGAAGGGCGAGGCACTTTAGTCACCTGCCGCACCGTTGTCGATGCCGGCCCACGGGGATCTCCGTCATGGGTGCCATCTTCGTCAATGCGCCGGCGGCGGGTTGCTGCGGCAGCCGCGCGGCCTAACTCTTCGCCTTGCGCCGGGCGCCGCCGCCCAGTCCGCCCAGGTCGATAACCACTGCGATCAGCAGCCACAGAAGGTTGATGCCCGTTGTCGGCATACCGCTGTTCACTTCCCACGCGTACACAATTGTGGTGAGCGGCAGGAAGAAGAAGCCGAGCAGGGGTATCAGAATGCCGTGGTATGCGCGCTCCAGGTAGTTTGAAAGAAGCCACATCAGCGCGAGGGCGAGACGCGGAAAGAACAGGATGACGATCAGCAGGAAGCAAGGCATAGTTTGTCTCAAGCCAGACAGCCCGAGCCGGACCGATCTATGGACATCATAAGTGAAATCGCAGCCCGGATGACGTCGACTGGCGTCACCAGCCCGATCGATGGAACACGTAGAAGAACACGGCAACGCTGACCCCGGCCAGCAGGTGAACTCCCGATCTCATCAACGCCATCACCGGGACAACACCGCTCAGAACACCCGAGAAGTCACGAATAAACCCAACCGCCAGTAGAGCCGACAGCAGAGTCATCCCGATCAATGCGAACAGCGCTGCGTTTTTTGGGGTCATGCAGGATGATACGTCCACTGCTTCAAAGGGTCAAGTCCTCCCTGCTCAGCACGGCGCAAACGTGAACACCAGCAGCCCGATGGCGAACCACAGCGCGCCGAAGACCAGCCCGTAGCCGAAGAACGCGCGGAAATCCAGGCGCACGATCCCAGCCGTCACCACATACCAGAACGGCGAGAGGAAGTTGCCCATGTGGTCGCCCAGGCCCAGGGCCAGCAGTCCGCGCTCTGGCGACACACCTATGGCTATCGCCGACTTCACGGTGACAAAGCCCTGGATCGCGAATTGCCCGCCCGACGAGGGGATGAAGAACGCGAAGACGGTGGAGATGACCGCGGTCAACGCCGGGTAAGTGTAGCGATTGCTGACCGCCGCCGCCATCCAGGCGACGCGCTCGCCGATCTGGGTGAACTGGATCATCCCCGCCAACCCGGCATAGAGATGATAGAGCACGATCACAGGCCAGGCTGAGCCGATGGCCTTCTCCACGGCCCGGGTGAAGCTCCTGAAATTGCGGTGCAGCAGAAAGCTGAGCACGAACAGGCTTGTATTGAGAGCGTTCAGGTCCATGCCAGCGCCCTTGATGAAGAAGTGATACCACAGCCAGCCGAGCAGTACGGCGCTCAACACCCAGGAAAACCACGGCTTGCGTTCCAGTCGTTCGGAGTAGGTCATGGGGACGATCTCATCGTTAGGTGGGACGTCGGCGAGCTCAGCCGATGCGGGAAAGGAGGAGATGGGGCGAGGCACGCGGGGCATCATCCGCGAACCGGCAACAATCACCGCAACCAGGAAAAGGCCGATTTGCAGCATCGCCGCCGGTGACCAGATGGTCCTCGTCAGCGGAATGATCCCGATGATGCCCTGGAGAAAGTGGCTGGGCGTGGCGATCAGCAAGGGCGCCGGTGAGGACAGGCCGAACTGCCATACGGCCGTAGATGCGGTGATCGTGGCCAGATAGAGCGGGAAGTCGATCGCAATTCCCTTTCCTTCGGCCTGTTGGGCGAAGAAGACGGCGATCAGCGGCGCCAGCACCAGGCTCAGGCCCCAGCACAGGTAGGCCGAGATCGAATTCAACAGTACCGCAAGAGCGATCATCCCCAGCGCTGATGTGGGCACAGCGGCGAGGCTCGCGACAACCCTGCGAAACAACGGCGTTTGTGCGAGGGCCGAGCTCAGGACGACGATCAACGTCATCTGCATCGTAAACGGCAGCAGCGTCCACAGGCCCCGGTAGTAGGCGTCCATCACCTTCATCGGCGAATCACCGATCAAAAGCGCCCCAGCCACCAGCACGATCAGGAGAATAACGCTGGCCGTGATGGCGTCCGGCACCGCGTGCGCGATTGCCGTCGCAAATCGGTCGAGGCGGCCGCGCGTGGCGGCACGTGCGGGCACAGGTGTAGTCAAGCGTCCCTCCCAGTGGGATGAACAATGCTAGCGCATCAAACCGGTCTTGATGTGCTCGAGATGCCGCTGCCCGTGCGCGGCGTAGCTCTCCAGAATCCCCGCGAGCGTCATCGGACCGTTCTCCGGATGCATACCCTGCCGCGTCCACGCCTCGTCCGGCAGCGCGGAAAAGAACGCTGCCCAGCGTGCATGCAGCCCGCGCAGGATCGCCAGCGAGGGCTCCAGCGGCCCGGTGCACGAATCCTGCAACTGCGCCCACGAGTCCTGGTCATAGGGCTTCAGCGTGGGGTTATCCTCCGTCAGAATCAGCCGGCAGCGGATGAACGCGTTCATGTGCGAATCGGCCAGATGATGCACCACCTGCCGCGCATTCCACCCGCCCTCGCGGTAGGGCTGCGACAGTTGTGTTTTGGAAGCCCCGGACACTGCCGCCTCGATCTGCACAGGCAGGCCGGCAATGGATTGAATGAGCGTCTCGCGGTTCATAGTCACTACAGTGTGCAACAGTTTCGGCGCCGCGTGACTCCGGTCACGGCAGATTCAGAGACGCGCGTCCAGAATGGAACCATGAGCGCCGTCCAACGCCGCCTGAGCCAGGATCGATCCCAACTCATCCGGCGCGCCATCCAGTTCTCCTTCTTTGCCCTCAACCTCTGGGTGGGCATCCAGTTCTACGCCTTTGTCCGCCACTTTGAAACCGGTGCGCCGCGCGCCGCCCGCCCTGCCGGAGTAGAGGGCTGGCTGCCCATCGCCGGGCTGATGAACACGAAGTATTTCGTCCTCACCGGCGAGGTGCCGGCCGTTCATCCAGCGGCCATGTTCCTGCTCATCGCTTTCGTGGCCATGTCGGTGATCTTCCGCAAATCGTTTTGCGGCTGGCTGTGCCCGGTGGGCACCATCTCGGAGTACCTGTGGAAGCTCGGCCGGGACACGTTCCGGCGTGTCTTTTTCTTACCAAAATGGCTCGATATTGGCCTCCGAAGCCTCAAATACGTGCTCTTTGGACTCTTTGCCTACGCGGTAGCTTCCATGCCCGTCGCCGCCCTCGCGCAGTTTCTCCAATCGCCCTACGGCGTGGTGGCGGATGTGAAAATGCTCGACTTCTTCCGCTTCATGGGCGTCACCGCGGCGGTCGTGCTGGGCGTCATCGTACTGGCCTCGGTATTCGTGCAGAACTTCTGGTGCCGCTATCTGTGTCCCTACGGTGCACTGATGGGGCTGGCCTCCTTGCTCAGCCCGCTCCGCATTCGCCGCAATGCGCAGACATGCATCGATTGCGGCAAGTGCGCCAAGGCCTGCCCGTCGCGACTGCCGGTGGATCAACTGATTCAGATCCGTTCCGCCGAGTGCCTGGGCTGCCTGGAGTGCGTGGCCGCCTGTCCGGTGGAGGATACGCTCCACATGACCTTCACCCCGGCCCGCAAGCCGGTGCCGGCGTGGCTGATGGCCGCCGGCGTGGCTGTGATCTTCCTGGGCGTGGTGGGCCTGGCGAAGGCCACCGGCCATTGGGACACGGCCGTACCGGATTGGATGTACACCGAACTGATCCCCAGGGCCCACGAACTGAGCCACCCGTGAGACGACGGTAAACTGGCAGTCATGCCGCCATCCGCCAACGGCCACGCCGCCGGGATCGCTATCGCCGGTGCAGGGCCGGTTGCACAATCGCTGGGTAGAGCGCTCGAGGAGTGCGGGATCCCAATCCGGTGTATTGCCAGCCGAGATCTGAACCACGCCCGGCAGGCGGCTGCCTTCATCGGCAAAGGCGTCGCCGCTGTGTCCTACGACCAACTCCCGCTCATGGCCTCCCATGTCATCGTGGCTGTCACCGATCGCGGCATCGCACCCGTGGCCGAAGAGCTGGCTGCCGCGAAGGGTAGCCTGCGCATCGCGTTGCACACCTGCGGGAGCTACGGCCCCGAGTTGCTGGCACCGCTGAGAGCGGCCGGCGTGTCCTGCGGGACCCTCCATCCGCTACAGAGTATTCGGGATCCTACCCGTGGCGCCGCCGCCTTCCGGGGTGTGTCGTTCGCCACCTCCGGAGATGTTGAAGCTCTGATTTGGGCACAGGAGATTGCCACCACCCTCGGCGGCCAGGTTCTCCACATCCGCTCCGAAGCCCACCACCTCTATCACGCCGCCGCCGTCATGGCCAGCAACTACGTCGCCGCGCTTCTCGATTCCGCCGAGCAGCTCCTTATCATGGCCGGCGTGCCCAAGGCGGACGCGCTGCGCGCTCTGGCGCCGCTGACCCGGGCCAGCGTGGAAAACGTGATCGGCCTCGGAGCCGTGGATGCTCTCACCGGACCTGTGGTACGCGGCGACGCGGCGACCGTGGCAGAACACGTCCGCGCCATCGAAGACGCCGACCCGTCGATCGCCAGCCTTTATAGGGCGGCTGGCGTTCACGCCCTGGGGATGGCGCACAAGAGGGGACTCGGCCACGAGGAGGCGGAGGCTGTGCGTCAGGCGCTCGAGGGGCGAAGATAGAAATAGATGCCAAAACAGAGCCGGAAGGTCCGCGTTCCTGACCTTCTCAAGATGAAGCGCAGCGCGCAGAAGATCACGATGTTGACAGCCTACGATGCCTCCATGGCAAGCATCATGGATGGCGCCGGGATTGATATCCTGCTCGTCGGCGATTCACTGGGAATGGTCGTGCTCGGTGACGACACCACGGTCGGTGTCACTCTGGACATGATGGTGCATCACTGCCGCGCGGTCGCCCGCGGAGTGTCCCGGGCCCTCGTCGTCGCGGACATGCCCTTTCTCACCTATTACAGCGCCGCCGACGCCATTCGCAACGCGGGCCGGTTGATGCAGGAAGGCCGGGCGGCCGCGGTGAAGCTGGAAGGCGGCACAGCATCGGCGGACGTGGTGCGGGCACTCACTGACGCCGGAATCCCGGTCATGGGCCATCTGGGCTTGTTACCCCAGCAAGTGCATCAACTGGGAGGATTTCGCGCCGTCGGCAGGAATCATGAGGAAGCGGAACAACTGATCGCGGACGCCCATGCGTTGGAAAGCGCCGGGGCCTTCTCGCTGGTCCTGGAGTCCATCCCTGCCGAACTGGCTCGCCGCGTCACGAGCGGCGTGGCAATACCGACCATCGGCATTGGCGCCGGACCGCACTGTGACGGACAGGTGCTGGTTAGCTACGATGCGTTCGGACTCTTTCAGGGCTCGATCCCCCGCTTCGTCAAGCAATACGCGAATCTCGGAGCAATCATGGCCGAGGCGGCGCGCGCCTATATCGAGGATGTCCGTGGGGGAGCATTCCCGGCCGTCGAACACTCGGTTGCCACTGGATCCACGGGAGTGACTGCCGCCGAATGAGAGCCGAAGTCATCGCCACCATTGCGGAGATGTGCGGGCGGCTCATTACAGAACCACGGCAGACCCGGACGGTTGGTTGTGTGCCGACCATGGGCGCCTTGCACGCCGGCCACGGCGCGCTGATTGAGCGCGCGCGCGCGGAGTCGGACCTCGTCGTCGTCACCATCTTCGTAAATCCAATTCAGTTCGACCGCAAGGACGACTACAACCTGTACGTCAGGCAGTTGGACGCCGATCGGGCCTTCTGCGAAGCGCGCGGCACAGACGTCATCTTTGCCCCGTCCGCGCAGGAGATGTATCCTGAAACCTCTGAGACCTTCGTGGAAGTCCCGCTGGTCGCGCGCCACCTTTGCGGCGCCTTCCGGCCGGGACACTTCCGCGGCGTTGCCACGGTCGTCGCTAAGCTGTTCAACATCATTCAGCCCGACACCGCCTATTTCGGCGAAAAGGACGCACAGCAGGTAGCGGTGATCCAGCAGATGGTTCGGGATCTGAACTTCCCCACCCGCATCGTGGCAGTGCCAACAGTCCGCGAATCCGATGGACTCGCGCTAAGCTCAAGAAATCAACGCCTCACAGAAAAGCAGCGCCGCGCCGCGCCAACGCTGTACAGAGCCCTGGCCGAGGGACGGCGGATCATTGCGGGCGGCGAACGAGACTCCGCCCGTGTGAAGGCCGCGGCCACCAGCGTGCTCCGAGCAGAACCGGGCCTCGAACTGGAATACCTCGAAATCGTGGATCCACTGATGCAGCCGGTGGCGGAGATATCCGGCGACGTGCGCCTGGTGGCCGCCGCCTGGTGTGGGTCAACGCGCCTCATCGATAACCTGCCCTGTCCGGCCGGCGTGCCCGAACCGGACTGAGCAACTGGCGCCGCCCCGGTCTTGCTGCAACTTGCCCCTCTTCACCCCGGAGCCTTCACTCGGTTCATGACGCCTGCTGGCAGTACCCGTTCGCTGGGCTCCACCGGCCGTGTTCCCGATCGCGCTCGGCTGCATGAGCATGTCGGGGATGTACGGCGCATCGGACCAGAACGAGAGTATCGCCACGATTCATGCCGCCATCGACCGCGGTGTAACCCTGCTGGACACCGGTGACCTTTACGGCTCTGGTACTAACGAAATGCTCATCGAGCGCGCCATTCGAGGGTGCCGCGACGAGGTCCTGCTGTCGGTCAAGTTCGGCGCGTTGCGGACACCGGACGGCGGGTGGGGCAGGTTTGACGGCCGGCCGGCGGCCATCCGCAACTTCCTGGCTTACACGCTGAACCGGCTGGGTACCAATCACATCGACATCTACCGGCCCTCCCGCCTCGACCCCGATGTCTCCATCGAGGAGACAGCTGACGCCGTCGCCGACCTGATTAAAGCGGGCTGGGCGCGCCATCTCGGCCTGTCGGGAGTGGG
This sequence comes from Paludibaculum sp., assembly GCA_036504135.1. Lineage (GTDB taxonomy): Bacteria > Acidobacteriota > Terriglobia > Bryobacterales > Bryobacteraceae > Paludibaculum. Next base: position 517,495 of record DASXVP010000024.1, on the reverse strand, counting down.
CGTCGCGACGGTTCGGCGGGCCAACGCCGTGCATCCGGTGGTGGACCTGCACATTGAATACTCGCTCGTCAGCCGCGGTCCAGAGTTGTCGATCCTTCCGGCGCTACGCGAACTCGGCATCGGAGTCGCTGCTTACGGAGTGCTGTCGCGCGGCCTGCTCAGCGGGCTCAGGCCCGCCAGCGCCGGCGACTTCCGCGCCACGCTCCCCCGCTTCCGCGGCGACAACCTCAACCACAATCAGCGGCTGATCGACACGTTGAGCGCAATGGCAAAGGTCAGGAACACGACGCCGGTGAGGCTCGCCGTCGCCTGGGTACTGGCGCAGAACCAGAGCGTCGCGCCGGTGATTGGCGCCCGCACGCGCACTCACCTCGACGATTTGCTGGGCGCGCTGGATCTCGAACTGATCCGGCCGACCTCGGGCGTATCGCCGATGCCGTTCCCGTCGCGGCGGTGGCCGGCACGCGCTACGACGAACATCAGATGCGGATGCTCGACAGCGAGCGCTGAGCGGAGGCAGCTCGCTACCGGCACCCGCTTTCGCGACCAAGGGAGTGCCCTGGATGACCCGGGACGACGATCGGGCACCCTTCGTCCTCCCGTACGGGCGGCTATGGTTGTGCACCCGGCGACAGTCTTTGGCACATTTCATTAAAAGGAGCGGTGATCGCCCCGTTCATTTCACGGAGGAGATCCACCATGGCAGGTTAGTTTGAACTGCGCAAGAGCACGGACGGCCAGTTCCGCTTCGTTCTCGTGGCGGGTAATTCGGAGACGATTCTGACGAGGGAGCTCTACAAGGCGAAGCTCTCCACTGAGAACGGCATCGCCCCCGTGCAGAAGAACTGCGCGCTCGATGCCCGCTACGGGCGGAAGGAATCCACCAACGGCAAACACTACTTCAAGCTGAGGGCGGGCAACCACCAGGTGATCGGCGCCAGCGAGATGTACGCCACCGTGGCTTCGCGGGACGCCGGCATTGAATCGGTGAAGGACAACGCCTGAGGCAGCCGAGCCCAGGGTGCCGCGCGCCGTTACGATACCCTGTGGAGGCATGCCAGTCCTCACCGCCTCCACTCTCTTGAGCGTCGTCGAGCAGATCCTGACGGGAGCGCAGGTTCCTCTGGCAAAGGCTCGCATCACGGCTGAATGCCTGGTGGCCGCCAACCTGCGCGGCGTCGATTCGCACGGCATCCAGTTGCTGCCGTTCTATATCGATCAACTCCTGGCGGGCGAGATGGACCCGCGCGCCGACGGCGTTGTGCTCTCGGAATTCGGATCGTGCCTGCACCTGGACGGACAGAACGGCCTGGGCCAGTGGGTGGCCGAGACCTGCTGCCGCCACGCCATCCGCATCGCCCGGGCGCAGGGCCTAGCCCTGGTGGTGGCCCGCGAATCCAACCATTTCGGCGCGGCCGCCTGGTGGGCGCAGAAGATGCGCGATGCCGGCCAGATCGGCATCGTGATGTGCAACGCCTCGCCCATAGTCCCGCCCTGGCAGGGGAGGGAAGGGCGCTTGGGCACCAACCCCATTTGCATGTCAGTGCCCGGCCCGTGGCTGCTGGACATGGCTACCACCACGGTGGCGGCGGGGCGCATATTTAAGGCATTCATCAACGATCAGCCCGAGGTGCCCGCCGGCTGGGCATTCGATTCCGATGGTGTGCCCACCACCGACACGAAGAGGGCGTACAGCGGGATGCTGATGCCGCTGGGCGGTTACAAGGGCAGCGGACTGGCGATGATGGTGGAGATTCTCTGCTCCGTCCTGGGCGGCGGCGCCATGTCCACGGAGATCGGCGGCATCCGCTTCCGCGGCCGCACCGTGCGCGTCAGCCAGACCTTCATCGCCATCGATGTAGCGCGCTTCATGCCGCTGGAGGAGTTCACGGCGCGCGTCGAAAAGGTGGTGGGCATGATGAAAGACACACCCGCCGCACCGGGCTACGACGAGGTGCTGGTGGCCGGCGAACCCGAGTGGCGCATCGAGGCCGAACGCCGCGCCAACGGCATCCCCATCGCCGAGGGCAACTGGGACGCCGTCCTGAAGGCTGCTGCGCGCGTGAACGTCAAGCTGCCGTAACTCGCCACACACAGCCGTCAGCGTTTCTCGTAAACCTCCGTCCAGCTCTTCTTGCCATCCGGCGACGTCACAGCCAACTTGCGCGTCAGCAGCTTGCCATCCCGCGAAAGCGAGGTTCGCGCCGACTCGGTGTAGTTGCCGTCGTCGCTGCGGAACGTGGAATCGAACGTCAGTCCGTCCACCCGGCGCAGCGTGATCTCGCCGTCGCCGTACGAACGAGTCATCCGGTACGGCTTGCTATCGAACGCGCCGGAAAACCCGAAGGCACGCGTTTCCTCGTTCATGTACGTCACGGTGCCGTGATATTCGATGATCGGCTCCCGATGCTCCATCACGATCACCACGCTAAATGGCTTCGTGGCCGAGCCCCACCGCGACTTCTCGACGTTCAGATGCCAGCTTCCACTAAACGTCAAACCCTGGCCCGCGCACGCACTCCAACTGAGAGCGAGCACAACGGGCGCTACCCAACCCAAAGAGAACATCGAAGAGATTCGCATGGCAACATCCCTCCCAGAGTTCCGTGCGGATATAGAATACTCCCGCTCGCGCGCCACCGGAACCCCAAATCGGTGGTGGGGCTCAGAACGTGTCATGGACAGCCCAACCCTCTACGGCTCAGGACGCGTGCCATGGTCTTTGGCGACGCGGCCGTGGAGCGCAATTGCGCTGCGTCGCCAGTCAAGGCACTCTGGTTGAGAAAAGGTAGTCTGCCTGTTCCAACGTCTGAGGGAGTCATCGCTCCGGCGCAGGCTCCCTCAAAGCCTATTCCTTCCCGCCCGCCACCTTCCAGAGTTCGACTTCCTTCTCCCCGGCCGCCAGCGCGATCCACTTGCTGTCCGGCGAAAATGCCACGGAGGCCGCCACGTGCGGCGCGCGGATGGTCCGCGTGATGGTGCCGCTGGCAAGGTCCCAGATCGCCACCTTCACCGGATTTTTCTCCGTGAACACGTCAAAGCCGCCTGTCACCAGAGTGCGGCCATCCGGCGAGATCGCCAATGACGCAATCGTCTCCCCATGCCCCTTTAGTTTCCGGAGCAGTGCGAACGTCTTGGCATCCCAGATGTAGACCGTTTCGTCCAGCCCGCCCATGATCAGATGCTTGCCATCGGGAGTGAACTCGGCCGCGAACATCGCGCCCGTCATATCCTCGACACGGCGCACTAGCTCGCCGGATTTTGTCTTCCAGACGCGAATGTCGTTGTCGTAGTTGGCGCTGACCACCGTCTCGCCATCCGGCGAGAAGACCAGCGACGCCGCGCCGCCCACGCCGTCCGGCAGACTATGCCTCTGCTCGCCCGTGGCCAGATTCCAGATGCGGATGGAGCGCTCATCGGCGCTTGCCGAGGCGATCAGGCGGCGGTCGCTCGATACGGCGGTCTCGCCCATTGGCGCCCCGTTGATCAGCTGCAATTGCCGCTGCGCCGAGAGATCCCAGACACGCAGCGTGCCGGCGTTGCGGTCGCGCTCGGCGTAAAGATCAGCGGAGAGCAGCGCGCTCCTGCGGGGCACCTCTTTATCGCTCATCAGTTTGCCGGAGGCAACGTCCCAGGTCCGGATGTGGCTGTCGCCGCACTGCCCGCTGATGGACTTGCCATCCGCGGAGAAGAACACCGCCACTGGCGGCGCGTCTGAGCTCAAAGTCCGATCCGCGGCTGATAGTCCGAGAGCGCCCAGCGCCAGCAGAAGACAGTACCGTCGCATGGGCTAGACCCTCTCCAGGATGATGTCGAACGTGACCTCGGCGCGCGCCGGCTCCGCCGCGGTGGCGCCGCCCTCGAACAACCGAACCGGCAGCACCAGTTCCTTGTGGCCGGCGATGCCACGCTTGTTCCAGTTCTTCTCCGGATCGCCTTCGAAAAACGGATCGGTGGCAAAGTATGCCTGGGTGATCAGTGTCTTGTGGCCCGGCGCCGTAATCAGATAGTGAATGTGCTGCGCCGGCCGGTCTGGATAGTGCCCGGGCATCACGGTATCCACGCCATAGCCGCCCTTGGCGTCGGGTGAGATTTTCGCGCGGTAGCGGTAGCCCTTGGTGTCGTAGCGCCCACCATGATCGGCGTGCCACAGATCCACCTTGGCGCCTTCCACCAACTGCCCCCGGGTGTTCAACACGCGGCCCGTGACCTTCAATGGAAAGCCCGGGTCGCCCGGCGCCCGCAGGATGGGCTTGTCCGGCGCGCCCTTCCGGAAGAACGGCCCCAGCACCTCCGGTGAGGTCGGCTTGTGCGACTGCGCCTCGGTCTGTTCCCAGAAGGCCAGCAACTGCGTTTGGGGCAGCGCGACGGCCACGCCACCCATCAGAAAGCCGCGCGAGATGCAGAGTTCCAGCATCTGCCGGCGGTTCGGTTTGGTTTTCCCAGCCATGGAAGTCCCTCCTGAACTGCACAAACTGTACGGTTAGGTACAAGAATAGTACAGGAGTGCTTCCGGTGCGCCGGAAATCTTAGCGCGCTTTCACCATTGTTGTCGACCACCGCTTGCTCACGCGCGCGGCTCGGTTCCGAGCCTCGACCGTAAGGGAGTGGACTACAACCACTCCGACAACGCTCTAGCGCGGGCTGTACAGCTTGACGTTGGATGTCGATGCGCCCGAGCACGCGATGGCGGGATGCCCGTTGCCGTGGAAATCCGCGATCTTGCAATCCGCCGCGGCCATGCCGCCGGCATCGAGCACGTGGCGGGTCCAGCGGCTGCCGGCCTTATCATCCGCCGTAGAGATGTACAACTGAAAGCCTTTGCCGCGGAATCCGGCCACGATCTCATCCCGCCCGTCACCATCGAGGTCCGCCACCGCCAGGGCGTGACCGTTGATCATGGCGTCCTCAATCACCAGCCTTTTCCACGTCCGCTGCTGCTCCGTATAGACCACCACCTGGTTGCCGTGCCACGGCTCGATGGCCGCGATGAAACGGCGCTTGCCCAGATGCCCGATCTTAATCTCGCTGCTGCCGCATTGCGGACACGGCCGCGGATCGCCCTTCGCGATCTCCACAGGGCGGTTCTTCAAAAACACGCGGATGCCCAGGAAATCGGCCGTCATCAACTGCTCGCCCCGTCCCTTCCAATGCACCGGCGTGATGCTGTGCAGAATGCCACGCGTCTGGTCTGTATAGAGCTCCCGCTTCCACACGCCGGGGCGATAGAGGTACACGGGCACCTGGTCCGCATACTCCGGCGGCTTGGCGTTCAACCCGATCATGGGCGCCACCAGCAACACCTTCTTGCCATCTCCGGCGAGGTCGATCCAGCGCAGCCGGTGGACCGTCGGCACGCGGTCAATCTCGCGCGCCGTCCAGGGCTGACGCGGGTCCGGACCGCTCTTGAGGATGACCACGTTCCCGACGCTCTTCTCCGGCGTGGTTTCGAAGTGGTAGCCCATCGCGATCTCCGGGATCCCGTCGCCGTCGTAGTCGTAGACGTCGAGATTGATGGTGCGCGGGACGTCGGCGACAAGCACGTGCCGTTCCCAGGTTGGGTTCTCATACCAGGCGAGCTCGGTACCGCGCTCGTCCACCACAATGAGGTCCGGCTTGCCATCGCGATTCAGATCGACGGCCACCAACTGATAGCCCATCTTCACGGCGCTTGTGACGGTGGTCTCCTGCCACGGCGGCAGGGCCGCGGCCAGCAAGGCGACTAGGGGCAGCAACATCGGCCCAACTCTATCAGGAACGCCGCCGTTGCGAAAGGCGACATAACGGTGGAGTTCGCGCAGGATGCTTTCTGAGCCGCGACCGTTAGGGAGCGGACGCGGCTTGCCGAGGATCCGCGCCCGCTCCCTAACGGTCGCGGCTCTGCCAACAAAGCGTCCACCTCCCATGGGTTCGCCGCCTGGCCCCCGCACGGGTGTATAATTCGTGCGGCCGGAGGTTCCATGCAAATTCATCTCAATATCCGAGGCGCCGCCCTGACGACGCTGATTCTTTCCGCCTTCTTCACCGGGTGCAGTTCTACTGACGACAAGCCCAAGCCGCCTCAGCCAGGCACGCCCGCCTTCAACTGGGCGGCCGCGAAAACGGCTTTCGAAAAGGGCGATTACACCAAAGCCAATACTCTGCTCATGCAGCTCTCGCAAGGCAAGAGCGAGTTCGCCGAGCAGGCCAGGCCGCTGGCGCTGATGACTTCCGTCAGCCTGGCGAGCTCCTATTTCGAGCTCAGCGAAAAGTACGCCGAGGGCGCCAAGCGGACCCGCGGCCAGGCGACGCCGTTCATGCGCTCCACCAGCCTCTACAAGTCGCAGGCGACGGCCTCCGGCATGCAGTTTATTGAAGAGTCGCGCCGCTTCATCAACGCCAACAAAGACAAGGAAGTTATCCTCCAGTTGGGCGCTCCGAAAGCCGAGGACGAAGATCCCCCGCAGTACAAGAAGATCACCAGCGGCCAGGGCATCCCGGAATCGGAAGTGTCCGGCGTGGAGAAGATGGTGATCGCCGGTCACCTGGCCAAGAACATGACGGCGGCCGGCGCATCGGCTACCGGTGAAGCCAAAGTGGCGGGTCCGAAGTTTCTGCTGGGCGTGGCAAACGGACTGTTGAGCGTGGCCGAAATGTTTGGCCCGAAGAAGTTGTTGCAACCCAACCGGATCATCGAAGCGACCCTGGCTGAAGCCCTCGAGGCGCTGGCCCTGGTCAAGGACAACAAGGAAGCGCGCGAGCTGGAAAAGAAGGTGACGGCCGCCAAGAAGAAGTTGCTCATCAGCTAGCCGGCGTGGGCCGGATCACTGGATCTGTTTTTGCCTCTTCTTGTATTCGGCATCCGGATCCGGCCCACCCTTGAAGATCAGCGTGACGGTCACCAGCAGCGTCTTGTCGTTGGGCACGATCTCAGCCTTGGTGTCGCCCAGGTTGTCCAGGATCCCGCGGTCGCGGACCTGCTTCAGATAGGTGTCGGGATAGAGGCCCTTGAACGGGTCGCCGGGCTTCAGCGCCCAGAGCTTCCGCATGGTGGGCTCAGACTCCAGATCAAGACCCTTGATGATCAGCGTGCCAAACCGGTACTGCGGCCCGGGGTCCACATCCACAAAAACGGCCACCGTCTTCTTCTCGTCGTTCAGTTGCCGCAAGGCCTTGTACGAAGCCTTCATGTAGCCTTCCTGCTTCAACTGGTCCATCACCCGGATGAGCCCCTTGCCTATTTCCGAGAAGCTGACGATTTCGCCTGTCTTGAACTGGCCCTGCTCCTGGATGTCGTCCGGCGGCAACGAGGTCCCGCGCACCTCGATCTTGTCCAGCAGATAGGGCTCACCCTCCTCCACCTGCACAGTAACCACCACGCCTTTTACGGTCTTGGACGGCTCCACGGTCAGCTTCGGAAACGTCACGCGCAGGCGGCCCACGGCCTCGTACATGGCGCGGATCTGGTTGTCCAGGAAGAGCCGGAAATTGGCCTCAATGTACGGCGTGCCGATGGCCACCTCCGCCATCGCTTTCGTCAGATAGCGGGGATCGATGACGCGCGCGCCGGTGAAGCGCACCTCGGCCACATTGGGGGGCGCCGTCTTGGGACCAAAGATCACCGTCACCTGATCCGTGCCCACCAGCGACACACGGCCAACCACTGTCTCCGTGACGCCCTTCGCCGCCAGCAGGCTTTGCAGCGAGGCGGCCATGCGCCCCAGCAAGCCCTCCGTGGGCGGGAGCTTCTCCTCCAGCATGGGGAAATCGCGCTTCAGCCGCGCCTGCGCCTCGGCTCGCTCCAGAGGGAGTCGCTCCGTGGCCCACGGCAGGAACGTCGCCGGCTCCACGATTTCAAAGGTCGCAATGAATCCGCCCGGCACGGACGCTGGTTCGTAGCGCCAGCCGAAACTCTCAAAGAATCCGGTGGCCAGCACCCGATCCCGCGCCCGTTCAAAGTTCGCCTTGGTGGCCATATCGCCCACCTTCATGCCGCTGGCCTGAATCACTTGGGCAGCCGTATATGCCTTGGCGCCCTCCACGCGAATCTCCCTAATTGGCCAGTGCAGCGGGTCAGGCTCCTCGGTCTGCGACGGGGCCGGCTTGCGCGGCGCCGGCCGTCTTGCCGGGGGGGCCTGCGCCCAAAGGAGGCCGGCCACCGTCACCATCGCCAGAAGCTGCTTCATACCTATCATTATGTGAAAAAATCCCAATGCTATTCTGAAAGAGATGTCCTACGATCTGATCGTGATCGGCAGTGGGCCTGGGGGCTACTCTGCTGCGATCCGCGCCGGCCAGTTCGGCCTCAAGACCGCCCTCATCGAAAAAAGTCCTTTCCTGGGTGGGACGTGCCTGCACGTCGGATGCGTTCCCACAAAAGCGCTGTTGCACACAGCCGAGGTGTGGGATTACTTCGTCCACCCTGAAGCGCAGGGCATCTCCTGCCAGGATCCGCGGCTCGATTACCTGAAAGTGCTGGAGCGCAAGAACAAGATTGTATCCAGCCACGCCAAGGGCATCGAGTTTCTGCTGAAGAAGCAAAAGGTGGAGGTCATCAAAGGCTACGCCCGGCTGAAAGGGCGCGGCCAGGTGGAAGTGGTGGCCGACGGCGGCACGCGCACGTTGGAGACGAAGAACATCATTCTCGCCACGGGCTCCGAGGCGCGGATGATCCCCGGCCTGACGCCGGACGAAAAGACCATCGTCACCAACATCGAGATTCTCAGCCGCCCCACTCTGCCGAAGAGCCTGCTGGTGATCGGCGCGGGCGCGGTGGGTGTGGAGTTCGCCTCCATCTTCAAGCGCTTTGGCGCCGAGGCCACGGTTTTCGAGATGCTGCCGCGCATGGTGCCGGTCGAAGACGAGGAAGTCAGCAAGGAACTGGAGCGGCAGTTCAAGAAGCAGGGCATCGGAGTGGAGACCGGCGCCAAGGTGCAGGAGGTGCAGAAGACCGCCGATGGCGTGTCCCTGCAGGTGCTGCTCGCCAATGGCAAGACGCAACAGTTTGAAGGCGAGATGCTGCTGGTGGCCGTGGGCCGCAAGCCCAATACGGAGAACGTGGGCATCGAGAGCACGCGCATCGAGCTGGACCGCGGCTTCGTCAAGGTCAACGCCTATCAACAGACCGGTGAGCCGGGCGTCTACGCCATCGGCGACATCGTCGCGGGCACGCCGCAACTGGCGCACGTAGCCACGATGGAGGGCATGGTGGCCGTGGCGCACATGGCCGGCAGGCCGGTGACCCCACTCAATAAGAACCGCATCCCGGGAGCGACCTACACCGAGCCCGGTATCGGCAGCGTCGGCATGACCGAGAAACAGGCGCGTGAAAAGGGCTACGACGTCAAGGTGGGCAAATTCCCCTTCGCCGGCAACTCCAAGGCGTCTATCCTGGGCAACCACGGCGGCTTTGTGAAAGTTGTGGCCGACGCGAAGTATGGCGAGATTTTGGGCGTCCATATCATCGGGCCGCACGGCTACGAGCTGATCGCCGAGGCAGTGACGGCGATGGAAGCCGAGGCGACCGTGGAGTCCATGATGGCCACCATTCACGCGCACCCCACTCTCTATGAGGCGGTGGGCGAGGCATTCAACAGCGTCTACGGCCTGGCAATTAATGCGTAAAGTAGAGGTCCGGGAGCTTGGCCGCCTCTCGTACGCCGATGCGTGCGCGCTGCAAGCAGCGCTCTCCGGGGAGCGCAAGCAGGGCCTCATCCCGGATCAGTTGCTGCTGGTGGAACACCCTCATGTGTTGACGCTGGGGCGCAACGGCCACAAGGAAAACGTCCTACTGAGTGCGGAGCGGTTGGCCGAGTTGGGCATCGAGTTCTTTGAGAGCAACCGCGGCGGCGACATCACCTACCACGGCCCCGGGCAGATTGTTGGATATCCGATAATCGACTTGCGGGAGTGGAAAAGGGACGTCGTGGCGTATGTGCGCGGCATCGAAGAGGTAGTGATCGGGACGCTGCACCGGTTTGGCATTGAGGGCAGCCGCGATCCCGGCGCCACCGGCGTCTGGACCCCGCAGGGTAAGATCTGCGCCATCGGCGTGCATATCAGCCGGTGGGTCAGCACACATGGATTCGCTTTGAATTGGACGACGGATTTGGATTACTTCCGGCACATCGTGCCTTGCGGCCTGGCGAGGCCAGTGACGTCGATGGAGCAGTTGGGAGTGAGAGTGGAGCGCGCGGCGGTTCACCAGGCGCTGGTGGAAGAGTTCGCGCGAGTGTTTAACTACGAATTGGCGCCTGTGTGCGCCTGAGCCTGCCGAGACTGGAGAACTGACATGTCTGATGTAGTGATGCCCCAGATGGGCGAGAGCATTGTAGAAGGCACTCTCACGAAGTGGCTGAAGAAGGTGGGCGATAAGGTGGAGCGCGACGAGCCGCTCTTTGAGATCTCCACGGACAAAGTGGACACGGAGATCCCGTCTCCAGTGGCCGGCACGCTGACCGAGATCCTGGTGCAGGAAGGCGCCGTGGTGGCGATCAACACCGTGGTGGCGCGCGTTGGGGATGGAGCGGCAGCGCCGGCGCCCGCGCCCGTGGTGGAGGCAGCGCCTCCCGCGGCAGCACCAGCAGCCCCCCCGGCCGAACCCGCCGCCGTGGCCCCGCCTCCCGCGCCTGTCGTCGAGCCCACGCCCGCCGCCGCGGCGGTTGTCGTGGAGGAGGACGATGCGTCCTCGCCCGTCAGCCCGCTGGTGCGCCGCATGGCACGCGAGAACAACGTGGATCTGAAGTTGGTCCGCGGCACCGGCGCCGGCAACCGCATCACCAAACAGGACGTCGAGAGTTTCCTGGCCGCCAAGCAGTCACCCGCCCCGGCAGCAGCGCCGGCCGCCGCCGCGCCCACCACTGCGGCGCCTCCTGCCGCGCCTGCCGCGGCAGCCTCCGGGCCGCTGCCTCGCGTGGAGCCCGCCAAGGTCCGAGTCGAGCCCATGTCCATGATGCGGCAGAAGATCGCCGAGCACATGGTGCACTCCAAGCAGACCTCGGCGCACGTCACCACGGTCCACCGTGTCGACATGACGAAGATCGCCAAGGTCCGCGCCAAGGTGAAGGAGGAGTTTCAGCAGCGCTACGGCTACGGGCTCACCTTCCTGCCCTTCATCGCACGCGCCGTGGCCGAGGCCCTGCGCACCTATCCGGTCTTCAACTCGTCCATCGAGGGCACCAACATCCTCTATCACAGCGATATCAATATCGGCATCGCGGTGGCGCTGGAAAACGGGCTGATCGTGCCGGTGATCCATCAGGCCGACGAGAAGAACGTCGTGGGCTTGCAGCGCTCCATCGTGGACCTCGCGGCCCGTGCCCGCGCCAAGCAGCTCAAGCCCAACGAGGTGCAGGGCGGCACGTTCTCCATCACCAACTTCGGCAGCTTCGGCTCGCTGTTCGCCACGCCGGTGATCAACCAGCCGCAGGTGGCCATCCTCGGGGTGGGCGCCGTCGAGAAGATGCCGGTGGTCATCGACGATGCCATCGCCATCCGCTCCATGGCCCACCTGGCGCTTACCTTCGACCACCGCCTGATCGATGGCGCGCTGGCCGATCAGTTCTGCCAAAAGGTCAAGGCCGCTCTGGAAAACTGGAGCGATCAGATCCTGTAAAATTGGGCACGGGGGAACCGTGCCCAACTCTTCAGCCGAACATCTCTTTCTGGAGTTCTCCGCCAAGAAGCTGCGCCAGTTTGCGTCGCGGATTCACGTGTGCCTCGAAAAGCTCAATGACGAGCAGATCTGGTTGCGCGCCGGCGATCATTCCAACGCAGTTGGCAATCTCTGCCTCCACCTCGCCGGCAACGTGCGTCAGTGGATCATGCACGGCGTCGCCGGGCAGCCGGACCTGCGGCACCGCGACGAGGAATTTGCAGCCCGCGGCCACGTGGCCAAGGACGAACTGTGGCAGCGCCTGAACGCCGCGGTCCAGGAGGCATGCACCATTCTGGAGCAGACCCCGTCCGAGGATCTGACCCGCATCATCCGCCCCCAGAACTACGACGTTACCGTGATGGAGGGCATCTACCACGTGGTGGAGCACTTCGCCCAGCATACGGGCCAGATCCTCTACGCCACCAAGGCGTTGAGCGGCGACGACCTCGGATTCTACCGCCACCTCACCGGCGCCTCCGCGCCGCCGCCGCCGCCCGCCGGCCAGGAGACGCCGTGATCTCACTGCGCGAGGCAGAGCCCGAGGACTACGTGGCCATCCGCGCCGTTCTTCTGGCTGCCTTTGAAACGTCCGAGGAGGCCGACCTGGTGGATGCCCTGCGCGCCGAAGGCTGCGTCGTGCTGGAGCTGATCGCCGAAAACGGCGACGCCACCGCCGGCCACATCCTCTACAGTGAACTGCCCATCGAGTCGGCCGCCCGCACCGTGCGCGGCGCCGCGCTGGCGCCCATGGCGGTCCACCCGGCCCACCAAAGGCTTGGCATCGGCGGCGCCCTCATCCACATGAGCCTGGCCATGCTGGCGCATCAGGGCATCGAGGCCGTGGTGGTGCTCGGCCACGCCAACTACTATCCGCGCTTCGGTTTCTCGGCGAGTTTAGCTGCCAGCCTCGACACCCCGTTCTCCGGCCCCAACCTGATGGCGATTGAACTCGAACACGGCGTCATCGAAGGGCTGGCCGCCCGCCCCCGCTACGCCCGTGCGTTCGGGCTGTAGGCTGCCGCTCATCCCCGTAAACCCGCCGCTCACCGGTTTCCTCTCGGCGCTTGCGCTATCCAACCTCAGGCTGGAACAAAGGAGCCCCTTATGTTCCGCCTCATCGCCATCATCCTGGCCGCCACGCTCTGCCTGCCTGCCGCGGAGGTCGCCAAGCCCGACATGCGCGCCGTCGCGCTTGAGATCCCCACCGGCTCGCCGGTGCGCATCAAGACCCTCAGTAAGGAGACGGTACAAGGCAAACTGACCGCCATCACTACCGACGGAGTCACGCTGCAAGTGCTGGAGAAGGACCAGATCTCGGAGCGCAGCGTGGCGTTCCATGACGTGAAGTCGATCCAACAAACCAACAAGCCGATGTCAGCCGGCAAGGTGGTGCTCATCACACTGGCCGTGCTCTATGGCATCGGCGCCCTGATCGGGCTGGCCATCGGCGGGTAATAATCAGGATGGCGTGTGCCGCACCGTGTCACTCCTGGTCTATTCGTTCGGCCTGGCGGCCTTCCTGGGCCTCTTTGCGCTCTGGGTACGGCAGCGCCGCCTCACGCGTCCCAAGCTGACCGGCTGGATCTACCCGGCTGTGTTTCTCACGTCGGCGGCGTGGTTTGCGCTGAATCTGTTCACGCCGGACTATCTGCTGTTGCTCGCCGGCGCGTGCGCCTTTCCGCCGCTACTGGGCAAGCTCTTCGGCGTGCGCGGGCTTCCCTTGCTGGCCGTGGCCAGCGCGGCCCTCGCGGCATCGGTTGTACCATTCGGCGCGGCCCGCATGGAGTTGAGCGTGGCCTACTGCGCACTGCTGGCGTGGGCCTGCCTGACGGCCATCACGCGGCGGCCCGCCGGACGGCCGCGCACCGTGCTTCTGCTCTCGGCGACGATGCTCGTACCGGCGGCGATGTTCGCCGGGTCCGCCTGGTTGAGCCTGGCCATGCGATCGCTGCCGCTCACGTTGCTGATGGCAGATAGCTACACGCGGCGCCGCTTTCTCTTCCTGGACCTCTTCGTGAAATGGGGCTCTTACTTCCTCGTCTCGTTCGCCGCGGTTGTGCTGTGGTTCCGGGCGGTGCCGGAGACACTGCCGCTGGCGCCCCGCGCGCTGCTGCTGCTGCCGTTGGTGTGGGCCGTGCCGCGAGTGTGCCGCGCGCTCGGCGGCTACCTGGATCGCTGCCTGCTGGGCCGCCCCTACGCCGCCGCCGCGGCGCAGCGCCTGTTTCTGGAGCGGCTCCAGAAGACGGCGGACGAGGGGGAACTACGGGCCGAAGCGAAGCGCGTGCTGGCCGAGATCTTCCGGACACAGGCCTCGATTGCCGAGGACGGAACCATCCAGCTCGACGACCGTCCCGACGGCCGGCCCGTATTTAGCGAGGATTTGGAGCTGCTGCGCACACTGCACGAAATGTACACGTTTCTGCACGAAAATCGACGTCTGGAGGCCCTTAGACGCGACTTTTCGCTCAAGGTTCTGCGGGCGCAGATCAACCCGCATTTTCTCTTCAACGCTCTGAACACCGTCGCCGGCCTGATCCCATCGGACCCCGCGCTGGCCGAGCAAACGGTAGAGAAGCTGGCCGAAGTATTCCGATACACGCTGAAACGTTCCGAATCCGAGATGGCGCCGCTATCCGAGGAGCTCGATTTTCTGCACGCGTGGCTCGACGTGCAGCAGGCGCGATTTGGCCCGCGCCTCACGGTGCGCATCGACGCGCGGCCGGAGACGCTGGCCACGCGTATCCCGGCGCTGGCGCTGCAAACGCTCGTCGAAAACGCAATGAAACACGCGGTCGCACCGTCGCTCGTGCCATGCGAAGTCACCATCCGCGCGGAGCGACTCGGCGCCTCTTTGCGGCTCACGGTCAGCGATTCCGGCCCGGGCCCGATCCAACCGGAATCCCCGGACGGCCACGGTCTGCGCAATGTTCGCGAGCGGCTCGCCGGCTACTACGGCAAGCGCGCGCGGCTGGAGTTGACGCGCGATGACGAGGCCGGCGTCACCACGGCGATACTGGAGATACCTCTATGATCCGCGTGCTGATTGTGGACGACGAACTGCCGGCGCGCGAGCGTCTGCGGCGATTGCTCGGCGGCATGGAACGCGTCGAGATTGCCGGTGAAGCCGTCGATGGCATTACGGCCATTGAGAAAATCGCACAGCTCCGGCCGGACGTCGTGCTGCTCGATGTCGAGATGCCCGGCTGCCGCGGCACGGAGGTGGCGGCCTCGCTCGCGGAGCCCCGGCCGGCGATCATCTTCTGCACCGCCTACGATCAGTTCGCGGTGGAGGCCTTCGAGCTGCGGGCGCTCGACTACCTGTTGAAACCAGTTAGCCGCCAGCGCCTCTCAGAGGCCCTGCAACGCGTCAGTGAGCCGCGGCCGGAGTCCGGCAAGCCGCCGCCGGCGCAACGCTTCCTGGCCCGCGCTGGAGAGCGTTACGTGGTGATTCCCACGGACAGTATCACCGCCTTCCTCTCCGAGGGTGGACTCACCAGACTCTGCACGGCGGAGCGGGAATACTGGATGGACCCCACGTTGAACGAGCTCGAGGAGCGGCTGGACGCGGCGCAGTTTTTCCGCGTGTCCCGCGCGGCCATCATCAGGCTGGACAAAGTGAAGGAGGTTCTCGCCATGCCCGGCGGCAGCGGTGAGGTGGCGTTGAAGTCTGGCCGAAAGCTGGAGGTGTCCCGCCGCCGGTTCAAAGCCCTGCTGGACCGCCTCAGCGGCGCGCTGCGATAGGCTGAAGCTTCAGGCCAGAGTGGCGTCCGAGGAAATACCCCGCCACGCCGAAGCCGGCCACGATGGGCACCACGGTACCGATCCTGCGTCCCCTGGCGCGGTTCCGCCAGAACTCCAGCGTAGTGACCTGCCCACGAGGCAGGACCAGACGCACGGTCCAGTTGGGCCGCACCTCCTGGTAGCGCGCGCATGGGGCACCCTCCTCTACGGCTTCTCTTCACTTCCCGGCGGTGAGTGACGAGGCCTCCAGCGCCCCGGTCACCAGCCACAGCCACACGCAGACGGCGAGCGCCAGATGGAGGATCTGCATCCACACCGGCGCCAGCAGGACGATATTGATGCCGCCCGCCGCCAGTTGCGCCACCACCAGCGCCGCCAGCCAGGTCTTTACGCGGCCTTTCAACAGCAGAAACGCGGTCAGCAGCAGAAACAGGGCAGCTGCCGACGCCACTACGGGATGCACCAATCGCAGGCGCAGCAGCACCGGCGCGGTTCTGGCGAACTCGGCCCGCATGCCTTCCGCGAGTGAGACGGCCGGCCAGATGGTGTCGCCCAGCGCGGCGATCACGCCGGTAAGGCTGGCGAGCAGGGCCACGGCCAGCGCGGTCCAGATCATGCGCGGCACACGGCGCCATTCGCCCCCGGGCCTGTGTGCAAACCAACTGGACGCCGCCAGCGCGGCCAGCAGCAGGAGGGTATTGGTGAGATGGAGACAGAGATAGACCGCGCGGCCCGCCGATGCGTTCTTGTCCACATACGCCAGCAGCACCAGGCCCGCGCCCAATAGCGCTTCGACGATGATCAAGCCGAGGGATGCCCAGGAGTAGCGCCGCGCCCTGTGGCCTTTGGGAAAGAGCCGGGTGGCCCACACCACCAGCACGACGACGCCGATTAGCGCCACGCCGCTGGTGATGCGGTGCATGAATTCGATGATGGTGGCCAGGGCCGGCGACGGCGGCACCACCGCACCATTGCACAGCGGCCAGTGCTCGCCGCAGCCCGCGCCCGATCCGCTGGCCCGCACAAACGCGCCCCACAGCACGACGAAGACATTCCAGAGAAGAACCGCCCGCGCGTAGATTACGAAGTGCCGCACACCGTTCGTCATACTGACACTGTATGCCTTTCACCTTGCGGGATGCCTGGACCACGCTCGTCAGTGCAGAGGATTACGAGCAGCACATGGCCGCCATCGGCCAGGCGCAGACCAACGCTACGCATATCCGGGATTTCCTCGCGCTGGTGAAGCCGCCGGCGGGAGCACGCCTGCTGATTGCCGGCGCGGGTCCGGGGCAGATGTTCGACCATATCGAGCCCGCCGTCCTCCAGCCCTACCGCATCATCTTCAGCGACATCAATCCGCGATTTCTGGTGCGGCTGCGGGAGCGGTATGGCGCGGCGCTTTGCGTGGTGGACGACATCGAAAGGACTTCGCTCACCGGCCCTTTTGAAGCCGTCATGGAAACGCTGATGTTGGAACATGTGGAGTGGCGCAAGGCGGTGGCCGCTCTGTGCGGGTTGGGCGCGGAGTACCTTTATCTGGTGGTGCAACAGAATCCGCCGGACATGGCCACGGCTGTCACGCCGACGCGCACGCCGCCGGGCACCATGCGCATCTTCGCGCAGGCGCACCCTCGTTTGCTGGATATTGCCGAATTGACGAGCGCCCTGCACGAGGCCGGCTACACAATCATTTCTACCCACCCCAGGGCGGTGGCGGACGGCAAGACGATGCTCGGCCTGCTGGCTCGCCGTGTATAGTGTCATCCATGAGGGCTCTTGCGTCTCTACTGGCTTCAGCCTGCCTTTGGGGCGGCGTGCCAACGATTGACGATCTGCTGAATCTGAAACGGCCCGGCGGCGCGGTGATCTCGCCAGACGGGAAACTGGTGGCCTACACGATCGGCGAGACGGATTGGGAGCAGGACGCCTTTGTCCGGCAGATCTGGCTGGCCGACGCCGGCACGGGCCGGACCTGGCAATTGACGCAGGGCAAGAAATCGGCGGGTGGCGCCACGTGGTCGCCCGACAGTCAATGGCTGGCCTTCACGAGCGACAGGGAGGGCGGCAAGAGCCAGATCTTCGCAATCCGGCCGGACGGCGGGGAGGCGGTGCGGCTTACGAAGAGCGAGACCGGCGTGAATGGATTCGAGTGGTCGCCGGACGGCAAGACCATCGCGTACACGGCCCAGGACAAGCGTTCGGATGATCGCAAGAACCACCTGGGTGATTTCGAGGTGGTGCGCCGGGACTATGCGTACACGCATCTGTGGACATTCGAAGTCGCTTCGGCAATGAAGGCGCCGGTCACCGGCAAGCAGGTCACGCGGGGCACGGACTACACAGTGGGCAGCTTCGAATGGTCGCCGGACGGCAAGCGGATCGCCTTCAGCGCAACGCTCAATCCGGATCTCATTCAGGGCGGGACGGCGGATATCTACGTGCTCACGCTGGAAGGTGAGGCGGTGAAGAAGATCGTCGCCCAGCCGGGGCCGGACAACGGGCCTCGGTGGTCGCCGGATGGGAAGTGGATCGTATTCGAGTCGGCGATGGGCAATCCGAAATTCTTCCACGCCAACAGCCGGCTGGCGATAGTTTCAGCTAACGGCGGCGCTATCCGCTCCATCACGGATTCGTTTGACGAGGAACCGGGGTTGGAGGCGTGGACGCCGGCCGGGATCTACTTCGTCGCGGCACAGAAGACAGAGCGCCACGCCTTTCTCGTCGATCCGGCCAGCAGTAAGATCACGCAAATCTCGAAGTCGCCTACGGGATTTGGCCTGTCCCTCACGCCGGACGGCAAGCGCGCGGCCATGGTGGTGGATAGTGGCCAGCAACTGCCTGAGGTGTATGTGACGGACGTGGCGGGCTGGTCGCCCAGGAAGCTCACCGATACCACGGCACAGGTTCGCGAATGGACGCTGCCTGTCACCGAGGTGATCTCGTGGAAGAGCAAGGACGGCACAGTGATCGAGGGCGTGCTGACCAAACCGGCGGACTTTGACCCCGCCAAAAAGTATCCGTTGCTGTGCGTGATCCACGGCGGGCCGACGGGTATCGATACGCCGCAGAAGGTCCATGCGGGGTCGTATCCGATCGACCTCTGGACGGCGCGGGGCGCGCTGGCGCTCCAGGTGAACTATCGCGGCAGCGCGGGGTACGGCGAGAAGTTCCGGCAGTTGAACGTGCGCAATCTGGGCGTAGGCGACGCCTGGGACGTGGAGAGCGGCGTGGACTATCTGATCGCGAAGGGATGGGTGGACGCGAAGCGCGTGGGCGTGATGGGCTGGAGCCAGGGCGGCTACATTTCGGCGTATCTGACCACGTCTTCGACGAAGTTCGCGGCGGTGTCCGTCGGCGCTGGAATATCGAATTGGGCGACTTACTACTACAACACCGACATCACGCCGTTCACCATTCAGTATCTGGGCGCCGACCCGGCGATGGACCCGGAGATCTACCGCAAGACTTCGCCGATGACCAATATCAGGCAGGCACGGACGCCGACGCTGATCCAGCATGGCGAGAACGACCGGCGCGTGCCAATTGCCAACGGTTATGAATTGCGGCAGGGCTTGGAAGACCGCGGAGTGCCGGTGGAGATGGTGGTCTACAAGGGCTTTGGGCACGGCGTGACGAAGCCGAAGGCGCGGCGCGCCGTGCTGGAGCACAACCTGCTCTGGTTCAACCACTACATCTGGGGCGACCCAAAACCGGACTTGGTGAACCCGGTTGTACCGAAGAAGTCCGAGCAGAAAGACGCGCCGAAGCCGTAATCAGAGATGTTCGGAGAGCTCTGCCGCCAGCGCCTGGAAGCGCGGGTGCACGGCGTGTTGTTTGAGCTTGGCGAGGAATCGCGGAACCCAGGCCAGATGCTGCGCTTCATAAGCAGCCAGTTCCGGATCTGGCGCATCCACCGCCAGCAGGTGCGCGTAGAAGAGCAGGAGCAGACCGATGTGATCGGCCGGTTCGTTGTCCAGCGCGGGCTCGAAGCCGTAGCGCCGGTACCATTGCAGCGCCGAATGATGGGCCGGCCCCATAAGGCGCGGCTGTTCGCCCTCGGCAGCCATATAGATGGACTGCCACGGCGGGCAGGGCGCGCCTTCGGGGCTGAGGAAGAGACGATAGTATTCGCGCGCGGCGGCAGGGTCGTTCGCCGGCGCCTGGAGGAGGGCTTGGGCCAGCGCGGCATAGAGCCGGCCCAATTCCAGTGGATCACTATTCATAAGGGTTATGCGACGGGTGCGATGTTGCACACCACATCCATGATGCACGACGCACCACCGTAGTTGCCCGCGGCGATGAAGTCGTCAATGGAGGCGTCCGGCACCACGTCACCATCGCGCGAGCCATTGCCTCCGGCCACGCTGAGATAGCGGGAACGATGACCGAAGCCATGCGCCACCATGACCGCGTCGGGCCGGATGATCTCCGAAAGATGCGCCGGCAGCTCGATCTGCCCGACGCGCGAGCGGATCACCACCGTCTGACCCTCCTTGATGTTCATAGTCTTGGCCAGCGCTGGATTCAGAATCGCCGCGTTGGTGGGCATGATCTCATGGAGGATTCGGTTGTTCTCCGACGTATTCCGCCTGTGAATGCCGGGGATGAAGGTGAGGTAATAGAGTGGGAAATCCGCGCTTGGCTGTTCCCGCTTGGGGTGCCACTTCGGTAGAGCCTCCGCCCCCTTGGCGGCGAACTGCGGCACATACACCTGGCATTTGCCGTTCGGATCGCCCGTGGCAAACGTTGTGCGCGGCACAAACGGCGCAGGCTTCTCCACGATGCCCTTGGCCTTAAACTCGGCGAAGTTCTCACCCAGCCCGGCGCGTTTCACCTTCTCGTCGAGCAGCACATTGGGGTTGATCCAACTGCCGTCGGCCAGCTTAAAGTAGTCCGGGCAAAGCCGCTTGCCCAGCTCGATCGCCACGTAGCCCGCCGACTTGGTCTCAAATATCGGCGCCGACACAGCCACACGTGGCATTGCCTGGGGATACTTCGCCTGATAATCGCGCGCTACCACGTCGTTGAGCTCCAGATACATAGCCGAGGGCAGCACGATGTCGGCCATCGAGACCGTATCGGTGGGCAGAAAGTCCATGGCGACAACGAACTCCACGGACTTCATGGCCTGCTCCATCTTCGGCGGATTGGGGAAGGCGAGAATCGTGTAGGCGTTCCAGAACGCCATCTTGATCTGGCCAGGGTATTTGGTCAACATGCCGTCGGCCAGCGTGGAGAACAGCCCCGAATCGGTCTCCTGCACGAACGGCAGCTTGTCGCGGCCGTCCACCCGGGCTCCCTTCTTGGCCGGATACGCCGGAGGCGGGTAAACCGCGTCCACGCCAGGGATAGCCACCGTACGGGGGAAGTAGCGGCCGCCCGCCCGGTCCACGGTGCCAGCCAGAATATTCAGGATGGAGACGGCGTGAACGAGCTGCGTCGAGTTCATGTAGTTGGCGCAGAGAGTCTTCTTATGCGCCGGCACGATTCCGCCGCCGGACTGCGCGAACTCGCGCGCAATGCGGGCGATGTCGGCCGCCGCCACGCCGCTTTCCGTTTCGGCCCACGCCGGCGTGTATTCCGCGAAGTGCGAGCGGATCTGCGCCTCGTACTGGCCAAAGTTGGAGTAAGCGTCGACGAACTCCTTGTTGTAGAGGTTCTCACTGACAATCACGTTGATCATTGCCAGAGCCACCGCCAGATCGGTGCCTGGCTTGATGTTCTGCCACTCGCTCGACATCCGCGAGGTGGCCGTGTACGTGGGTGAGAAGTGGACGACCTTGGCCCCGTTGGAGCGCGCCTTCACCACGCCGTTGGCGTAGACGATCTTCGCCTTAGACACCATATCCCAGCCAAACAGCAGGATGTACTTGGCGTTCTCAAAGTCATTGCACCAGGTCTTGCCACCAGTGGTGTACTTCTGGATGATCCTGTCGGTCTGGAAGCAGACGTCGATATGGTCGGTGCGGTTCACAATCCCCATGGCATTGATCAGGCGCACCAGCAGGTCCGGGCCGGGTAGCGTGATGAACAGGAGAGACTCGGCGCCGTAGGCGTCGATGTAGCCCTTCATTTTGCCAGCGATTGTGTCCAGCGCCTCCGTCCAACTGATGCGCACCCAGCCCGGATCCTCGTCAAAGCCCTTGTTGGGGTTGGTGCGCTTCATCGGGTATTTCAAGCGGTCGGGGTCATAGAGAAACCCTGCGCCGGCCGCGCCTTTGCCGCATAGATGGCCCTCGCCGTGGGCGTCGCCAGGCAGGCCCTCCAGAAACTGAATCACGCCGTCCTGCACAGTCGCCTGCATGCCGCAAGCCGGTGAGCAGATGCCGCAACAGGTGGTCACCTTCGTGGCTGTCGCCGATAGAGAGGACGCGGGGCGGAAGAATTGATCGAAGCCCTTCAGCGCGCCGGGCACCGTTAGCAGAGCGGCGCCCGCGGCGCCGGTGGATTTCAAGAGATTACGTCGGGTGAGTGCCATGGTATCTGCCTCCTTCTACTTGCCCGGATACGGATCGTTGATGAAACGAATGTGGGGCGCCGTCTGCTTGGGGTTGGCGAAGTTGCCCGTCGTGGCCGAACCAACCTCCGAGATGTCGCTCCACTTGCCCCATTGCAATGCACCAGTGGGGCAGAGCGTGGCGCAGGCGGGTTGCAGGCCGGCGTCGATGCGATCAACGCACATCGTGCACTTCTCCATCTTGTGAGTGCGCTGGTTGAACTGCGGCGCCGCATAAGGACAGAAGGCGTAGCATTGCTGGCAGCCGACGCACTTGGACTGGTCGATCTGCACCGTGCCATCCTCGGGGCGGCGCGAGATCGCCTTTACCGGGCACACCTTGATGCAGTACGCTCCCTCGCAGTGGTGGCAGGAGCCCGAGAGCGCCTGCATGCTCACCTTGGGGAACACCCCCATCTCATACACGCGGACTTGGCGGTAGCGGACTCCGACGCCAATCTCGACGTGATTCCACTGTTTGCAGGCGGACTCGCACGCCCTGCATTCGACGCATCGTTTCTGATCCAGTAGCCAGCCGTAGGTTTCCATTGGGTATGACTCCGTGGGCGCACACACTGCGCCACGGCTAATGCCCATGCAAACAGGACGCCATCAGGTAAACAGGCTTGTTTATCCTGTATCGAGCTGAAAGTGCAATAATTGCGCGGTTACGTTGCGGCTTATTCCACACCACGCGCACCAAGTGGTGTGGAACTTGACGCTGTGCAAATTTTGCGTACTGCCCTAGATGGTCATCGCCAGGTAGCCGCCATCGACGCGCAGGATCGATCCGGTGACGAAACCGGACGCCTTATCGGACGAGAGATAGACGGTTGCGCCGACCAGTTCAGACGCTTCGCCGTAGCGGGCCATCGGTGTGTGCCGCATGATGTTGGCGACGCGATCTTCGGTGAGCAGCTTGCGGTTTTGCTCGGCCGGGAAGAAACCGGGCAGGATGGCGTTGACGCGCACGCTCTGGGTAGCCCACTCGCGCGCCAGGAACTGCGTAATCTGATTGACGCCGCCCTTGGCGACGGAATACGTGAATACTTTCGAGAGCGGCGGACCGGAAGAGGCCGATGAGATATTGATGACGGACCCGCCGTTGCCCGGCTGCACCATGTGGGCGCCAAACACCTGGCAGGCGAGGAACACGCTCTTGAGATCGACGTCGATAATGCGGTGCCACTCTTCTTCGCTGATTTCGAAGAACGGGGTGCCGGAGTTGATGCCGGCGGCATTGACGAGGATGTGGGCGCCGCCGAGCTCGGAGAGCATCGTCTCCAGCGCGCGTTGCAGGTCAGCCTTCTTCGTGGCATCGACGGCGATGCCGATGGCGCGGCGGCCCAGATCGCGAATCTGCTGCGCCCGGGCGTTGGCGGCCTCGACGTTGAAATCCAGAATCGCCACATCGGCGCCGGCGCGGGCCAGGCCGAGCGCCATTTCACCGGCGAGCACACCACCGCCGCCTACTACGGCGGCTACTTTTCCACTCAGGTCAAAGAGATCAGACATTCAGAGCCTCTGTCGCATTTATAACACGAGGCCCCCGGATGGTACTGGGCCAAACTCGTATCGGAATAGGCCCCTCTGGTACTTGTTTGCACCGGGTACGGCCTCGACACTGGGAAGGTACGAATCCGGCAAAGGACTCAGCGTCCCATGAAGCGTGTTGAGCAAGACCAGTGGAGATCATCGGATGTAGCGCGCCTGCTCTCGCTGGTGGAGACGGAGCGACGCTACTATCAGGACATCTTTTCCGTGCTGCCCGTGGCCGTGGCGGCGGTGGACGAGATGTGGGGGCTCACGGCGTTTAACCGCGAGTTCCGGCGCCTGCTCGGCTTGCAGCACGCCGATCTGGCAGGAGTCAGGCTGCCCGACCTGATCCCGGACCCGGCGCTGGAGGCCGCCCTGGAAGAGGTGCGGAACACCGGAATTGCCCATCCATCGTGCCTGGTTTGCATTGGCGCGGCGGAGGGCGGGGTGCGACTGCGGATCTCCATTCAGCAGTCTCCAAGCTGGCAAGTGGCGGAAGGCTCCGAGTTGCTTTTGACTTTCCAAGAGGCGACTGACGCGCCGCTTCCGGCCGAGATTCCGCAAGATGTCATCGAGCGCCACAAGCGCGGCGCCGTGGAACGTCTGAGCGGGCGTGTGGCACACGTGGCGAATAATCTGCTGATGATCATCGGCGGCTATGCTGAGGAACTGGCGTCGAGCATGGCGTGGGACGACCCGCGGCGCGCCGATATCGCCGAGATCGTCAAAGCATCAGACCGGCTGGCCTCCCTCACGCAAAACCTGAACAGCCTGACGCGGCCCGCGGCGGTGGCGGCCGAGAATTTTGACGCCATCCCGTGGGCGCGGGATCTGGCGGTGCAACTGAAAGTCGCGGCAAGCCTGGACCCTGCAAAGCCGCTGGTGGTGCATGGCTCGCCGGCGGTGCTGGAACAGGCGCTGCGCGCGGCTCACCGCTACATCGCCCCCGCTACCGGAGAAGGCCGTTTGATCCTCTCGGCGCAGGCAGCCGCCACCGGGGTCGTCGAACTGGCGCTCTCACTGGAGAATGCCGAGTTGACGCCGGAGGTGGCCGAGCGCATTTTCGAGCCCTTCACCGGCGCCAAGGAGGGCATGGATCCGCCACTCGGCCTGGCCGCTGTCATCCGGCCGCTGGCGCAGTTGGGCTGCACGATCGAGTTGAGGGGCAACAGGAGTTTGCTGATCCGCTGCCCGCAGGGAACGGAACTGCCTCCGCCCAAGCCCAAGGCCAGGGTGCTCCTGCTGGAGGACGAGCCGGGCATCCGCGCACTGATCCTGAAGTCGCTGGAGCGTGAAGGCTTTGCCGTCACGCAGGCCGGCAGTGTGGCCGAGGCGCTGGCAGCCTGCCGGGTGGAGGCGCAGCGTCCGGACCTGCTGATCACCGATATCCGGATGCCTGGATTGCAGGGGCGGGCAGTGGCCGGGGCGATCCTGGCCGAGCATCCGGGCATTAAGGTGTTGTACATCTCGGGCAGTACAGGCGACGAAGAACTGGATCGCCAGATCGGCCGGGAAGAGTTGCTGCCGGGAACGCGCTTTTTGGCGAAACCGTTCACCGTGGCGGCGCTGATGATGCAGGTCAACGGGTTGCTGGGGACGAGCTAAAATACGTCCACGCCGGGAGTTTCTTGCCGATCTGTTAGCATGAGATGCAAGCGACTCCGCAACAGTTCCAGCTCGCGTTTGAAGACATGGCTGCTGTCGTTCCCATTCCCCTGCCACCTTTCGTCATTCCGCCGCTACCGGCAGGCGTGGCAGCGTACCCTCAACTGCGCTACATGGGCAGTAAACACCGGCTGTTGCCGTGGGTCCACAGCGTACTCTCCGAGCTCACTTTCAGCACGGCGCTGGACGCCTTTTCCGGCAGCGGTTGCGTCGCCTATTTGCTGAAGCGAATGGGGAAGCAGGTCTGCGCCAACGATTTTCTGCATTTCTCGTCGGTGATTGGATCCGCTGTGATTGCCAACAGCCATGAGTTGCTCACGGAAGAAGATTGCAGTGTCCTGCTGCAAACCAACCGGCGGCGGAAACAATTCATCGAGCGCACCTTCACCGGAGTCTTTTACGACGTGGAGTCTCTCCGTTTCCTGGACAACTTCTGGGCGAACCTGGCGCAGTTGGAGTCCGAAAATAAGAGAGCGCTGGCACTCAGCTCCATCTTTCGCGCCTGCGTCAAGAAGCAGCCACGAGGCGTATTTACGGTCACTGGAGATCCACTCCGGTACGATGACGGTCGGAGGGATCTGCGATTGAGCCTGCGCGATCACTTTCTGGAGTCGGCTGCCGCCTTCAACCAGGTAATCTGCGATAACGGCCGCGTCAATTCGGCGAGACAGGGCGACGTATACGACATTCCCGCGGGCGCTTTCGACCTTGTGTACATGGACCCGCCCTATGTCCCTCGCGCCGACGACAACTGCTATATCAAGCGCTACCACTTCCTTGAAGGCTTGGCGTCCTATTGGCGCGCGGCGGGCACGGAGATCCTGACAGAGACGATGTCACACAAGATCCCCAAGCGATTCACGCCCTTCTCTTACCGGCGCACCGCGGTCGACGCATTCCGGCGCCTTTTTCAGCATTTCCATCGCAGCACGCTGGTGCTTTCGTATTCCTCCAACGGCTATCCGAGCCTACCGATCCTGGTGGAGTTGATGCGGGAAGTGAAGCCGGTTGTTGTCGTGCACGAGAAGGAGCATCGGTATCACTTCGGAACGCATGACCGGGTTTCGGAGGAGCGTGCGAGTGTTCGTGAGTTCCTGATCGTGGGGTCTGAGTGAGGTTCTCGAAGGTGGATCTCTCGCAGATTCTGGCGGAGATCCGGGAACTGCCCTCGCAGACGTTGGATGAACAGGGCGCGAAGGTAATTGAGGCTCTCCCTCGGTGCGTGGGCGCGCTGCAATCGGCGCCGATGGATGGCCTTAGCTCGGCGTCGCTTGAGCTTCTGATTACGCAGCAACCATGCTTCCTGGACTTCGCCCGGTTGGTATTAGGCATCAGTCAGGATGCATTCGCAACTCAGGCCAGTGAAATCCTGACCGGCGGAAACAAACGCCGTGTGACATGGAATCAGTTGGACGCCATGACACGGAAGGACGCTGCGGGACTTGCCACAATTCTGGTCCAAATGGGCTTGCCGGTAGCGGCGGCGACTCTGGTCCACCGGCAATGGTCGGCCGCCGACATCCTGGAAGATCGCTACAAGCAGGGACGCGGCCGGGCGATCGCCGGCATCACCCGCGGTAGTTTTCTTGAGAAGCAGGTGGCCTCGATCCTGAGCACCGTGGGCGCCCGATTCGATACGGGCGTGACCTATACCGGCTTTCAGGGGCGCCAGGCGAAGTGCGACTTTGCGATTCCTTCCAAGGTGAATCCGACAATCGTGATTGAGTGCAAAGGCTTTGAAGCAACCGGAAGCAAACTGACGGATGTGCTGGGCGATGTCCGGAAGATCATCGAAGCGAAGAGTTCTCAGAGCTTCTTCTTTCTGGTGACGGACGGGCGCGGATGGCATCGCAGGACCAGCGATCTGCAGAAGCTGGTTGACTTCCACAGGGACGGGCAGATCGACATGATCTATACGCAGCAGCGGTTTGACGAACTGGGCCAGGCCGTCCAGCGGATTCTCAGAGAGTCTGAGTAGCCGCCATCCAAGCCCTAAACTGGCGGGCGCAGCGATCCAGGTTAGCCTCGCCACCACCGCCCTGCAGCGGGCTGCACATCTCGTAGGCCACGGCGCCGCGGTAGCCGCCCTGCACCAGCGCCGCCAGGAATTCTCGATAATCGATAATTCCCTCGCCCATGGGCACGGCCTGGGTAGCCGGGGTGAGTGGCTCGTAGTTCACCACGGCGGGGTTGTAGCGGAAACGCGGGCGAAACTGATAATCGGCCACTGTGGTGTGTACGGTAAGGGGCGCCATTTTGCGGGCGGCGGCGGCCAGATCGTCGCCGTGAAGAGCAGGCGCCCAGGCGTCAAAGCAGGCACGGCAATTGGGGTGGTTAACCTCAGTTAGCAGGTCAAAAAGCGACAAAAAGTGCGCTGCGGAGTCGTGATGGTTCTGCACGCCCAAAACCACTCCAAACGCGGCAGCGCGCTCGGCGGCCTCGCGCAGAATCTCGACGAGGGTGTGGGCGGAGAAGCGGGGATGATCGTAGGCGGTGAAAATGCGCACGACGGGCGCGCCCAGATCGGAGGCGCGGCGGCATAGGGCCTCGATGTGCGAGAGCTGGATCTCGCGCTGTGGGATATCGGGATGATCGGCGTCGCCGGAGAAGTTGTTGTAGCCGGCAAGGACGGCGCAATGGAGGCCGCGCGCCTCCATCTCTTCCCGCAGGCGCAGGCAGCCGTCGCGGCCGTAGTCCAGCACGGAGAGATGCGGCCGCTTGGCCATGAGCATGACGCCGGAAAAGCCGAGGGCGGCGGCTTTGTCCAGGAACGCATTGAGCTCGAGTTTTGCCTGCCCTGGCCAGACGCCGGCATAGCTCACGGAGTGGAGGATGGGTTGAAGTGGCGCGGTATCGGGCATATGTCCGATATTGGCACGGTTGGGATGGTTATGATCGAAGGGGAGCGCGTGAGTGGACAAGCTGGTTGAAGAAGTGACGGAATCGGCGTTGGAGCTGAAGAGCGACTGGCGCCACCTGGGCAGGTATCTGCTGGAGACGGAGGTGCACGTCTACGCGTTCTCGATTGCAGGAAACGTTTTGCTGGCGTTCCTGCCCTTCATGTCAGTGATGCTCTGGATACTACGCTACGGGCTGGGCTGGAGCGCGGCGGAACTGGCACTCTACGGCGGCATTCGGGACATCTTCCCGGGCGAGACCGGGGCGTTTCTGACGTACAACCTCAAGGTGATCGCCTCGAACTCACGGCAGTTGGCATGGTACTCTTTGCCGCTGCTGCTGTTCACGGCAAACGGCATCTTCTTGCCGCTGGAGGTGGCCCTGAACCGGGCCTGGGGCGTGAAGGTGAACCGCAGCCTGCTGAAGAACCAGGTGGTGAGCATGGGTCTGATCTTCGCGTGCGGGGCGCTAGTGCTGGCGATGGCGGCGCTGGCGGGCTATGCGCAATCGCTGTGGGGCATGCTGTCCGAGCAGGACATCCGCCAGTTCGCCCGTGACGTGGAAACGAGCCCGCGCGCCTCCTACGTTCCATTCGTGATCGCGTTTATTTCCAAGCTCGCCGCCATGACGTTCACGATGGTGAGCCTTTTTCTGGTTTTCTGCTACCTGCCCAATACGGCGGTGCCGAAGCGGCGGATTATTCCGCGGGTGATCCTCATCGGGCTGGCGCTGGAGGTGTTGAAGTGGGTCAACATGTTCACGTGGCCCTGGGTGTACGCGAAGTTGTCGCGCGAGTACTACAGCGTGTTTGTGAACTCGGCCACGATTCTCACCTGGAGCTTCCTGGTGGGGCTGGTGGTGCTGGCGGGGGCGGACTGGACGGCGCGGCGGTCGGGCGCCGCGGTCACGCCGGCGTAACTAAGCCACTACCCGGCGCGCCGTTTCAAGATAGAATAGACTCGGAATCCGTTCCCTGACTTCGATGTCAATAACTCCTTTCAGAGGTTGATGCTCATGGCCGACAATCAAGACCTGACCCGCCGCGACGCCATCAAGGCCGCGGGCGCAGTCACGCTCGCAGGTGTCGCCGCCGCCCAATTTGTGGGCGCGCCGGCTATTATCAAGGCTCGCGCCGCTACCAACGCCGTCAACTTCGGCATCGTGGGCACGGGCAGCCGCGGGTCCTACCTGCTGAAACACCTGAAGGGGATCGACACCGGCAAGTGCGTCGCCATCTGCGACGTCAGCGACGACGCTCTGAAAAAAGGCGCGGAGACCATCGGAACGAATCCGAAGCAGTACAAGGATTACCGCGAGCTGCTGTCGGACAAGAACGTGGAGGCGGTGTTCGTCACCACGCCGCTGTTCCTGCACTTCCCGATCACGAAGGACGCGCTGGAAGCGGGCAAACATGTGTTCTGCGAGAAGAGTCTGGTGTTCAAGGCAGAGGAAGTGCACGCGTTGCGCGCGCTGGTGCACTCCAAGCCGAAACAGGTGATGCAGGTGGGCCTGCAGCGCCGCTATAGCGCGATGTACGGCGCGGCGCGCCAGATGATTGAAAAGGGACTGTTGGGCGAGGTGACCTACGTCCAGGCGCAGTGGCACCGCAATCCCGGCTGGAAGATGAAGAAGGACGTCCCGAATCAGCGGATGGCCAACTGGCGTCTCTTCCGCGAATACTCCGGCGGGCTGGTGGCTGAGCTGGCTTCGCACCAGATCGACGTGGCGGATCGCATGTTGGGCATGACGCCCGAAGCCGTCATGGGGATGGGCTCGCGCGACTTCATGAACGACGGACGCGACATTCTCGACAATGTCCAACTGATCTACAAGTACCCGAAGGGCCGGCGCCTGGTATGGACGGGCATTCCGATGTCATCCCACTGGTCCGGAGTGGGCGGCGCGCGCACGGAGATGGGCGAGATGATCTGCGGCACGAAGGGCACGATTCACATCACCATCGGCGACGACACGAACAAGCCGATCGGCATGTGGTTCCGCGAGCCCACGCCGCCGGCCGCCATTGAAGAGGCCAAGAAGAAGAAGGAACCGGTGAAGGCCGGCGCCACGATGGTCTCCGCGGCGGGGTCCCGCCCGCTGCCCATCCTGCTGGGCCGCGACCTGATGACGGGCCAGGAGAGCTTCCTCGAAAAAGAGATGAAGTTCGCGCGCCTGTGGCTGTATCAGAAGGGCGTGCTGGTTCCGGAAGAAGAGAAGAATCCAGTTGACATCGAGCTGGACAGCTTCTTCAACGACTGCCGCACGGGCGGCCGTCCGCTGGCGGATCTCGAAGTCGGATTGCAGGATTCCATCGCCGTCATTCTGTCCAACCTGGCGCTGGATGAGGGCCGCACGGTGTACTTCAACGAGATCGACAAGATGGGCAAGGGTCCGGCCGCACCGGCTGGCAAGCCTGCGGCGCCGGCCGCCAAGCCTGCCGCCAAGAAGGGCTAATCCGATCCACGTCCGGTTCAGGAAAGGGCCATCCCGCGGGGTGGCCCTTTCGCATTTCTGCGGTGATGAGCGGACTGATACGTTGGGCGCCCTGCTGCAACGCGAGCGCTGATCAACTGAGGCGCCGGACCTCGACGCGGGAAAGCACTTCGCTGGTCTGCTCCAGGGACGCAAAGCTGACACCGGGCAGACGGGCCGAGGCGGTGCCCGCCGCGACGCCCCGGCGCAGTGCCTCCACGGGGCTGGGATCGTGATCCATGGCCCAGACGAAGGCGGCAGCCATGGCGTCGCCGGCCCCAATGGGGCACAGCGCGTCGACGCGCGGCGGGGTGGCCTCCCATACGGATTTGTCTTCGAACGCCCCCAGAGCCCCTCTGGCGCCCAGGGATAGCACCACGTTGCGGGCGCCCATGCCGCGAATGCGCTCGGCCGCCTCCTGGAAGTGATTGCGGGTGAGCAGGGCGCGGCTCAGCAGGCGCTCCGCCTCCTGCTGGTTAGGGGTCACCACGGTGGGCTTAGCGTCGAGCGCCGCTTCCAGAGCATCGCCATCCGTATCGACGAGCGTCTGGACGCCCTGCTTGGTGGCGGTGTGGATGAGCCGGGCATAGAAATCGGCCGGCACGCCTGGCGGCACACTGCCGCAGAGCATGAGCCAGGTGGCGTCTTTGAGGCGCAGGCGCACGGCTTTCACCACCTTGCCGAGCTCGGATTCGGTGAGGCTGGGTCCGTGCTCGTTCAGTTTGACGGCCAGGCCATGCTTGTCGGCGATTGTGATGTTGGTGCGGATCTGCTGGCGCACGCGCACCAGTTCGAAAGGGAAGCCGCATTTGCCGAGAAACTCCTCCAGCAGCTTGCCGGACTTGCCGCCGCAGATGGCGATGGCCAGTGTCTGGGCTCCGAAGCTTTGGAGGACACAGGAGGCGTTGATGCCGCGGCCGCCGGCGGCCTCCCGGGCGGACAGAATGTAGGCACGATCCTCAAAGACCAGCCTGTCGACGGTGACGTTCCGGTCGATGGCCGGATTGATGGTAAGTGTCAGGATCAAACTCATATTTTATCGGGTCACGCAGGGTGAATGGTAGCCTATCAGTTTGAGGAGCCATCCGCAGTTCCGGGCCTACGCCGCCCTGATTTCCGTGTGCTTCTTCTGGGGCACGACGTACCTGACCATCCGCATGGCCCTGGAGACGATTGCGCCGATGACTCTGGTGGCGGCGCGGTTCATTCTCTCGGGCGGCATCCTGCTGGTGGGGGCGCGCCTGATGGGGGCGGAACTGCCGCGCGGCCGCGAACTGGCGCGCAATACGTTCAACGGCATCGCGATATTGGGCGTGGGCAATGGCTGCCTGGTGCTGGCGGAGACGTGGATACCGAGCGGCCTGGCGGCGTTGATCATCACCATTTCACCGTTCTGGATGGTGGGCCTGAACGCCATCATGCCACCGAGGGAAAGGCTCCACGGTCCGACTCTGATGGGCATGGCGATTGGGCTGGCGGGCGCCGCGCTGCTGGTGGGTCCCGGAGCGCTGGCGGGCGGGGCGGCGGGGGGCGCCATCATCCAGGGCTTCGTTGTTCTGCAGGTGGGCTGCTTCTTCTGGACATTCGGTTCGCTGTTGCAGCGGCGGCAGGAGAACCGGGCGCACCCGATTGTAGCGGGCGGCGTGCAGCAGTTGGCGGCGGGTCTCGCATTTCTGCCGTTGGCGCTGCTGTCCGGTATTCCGCAACCGGTGAGCGGGCGCAGCCTGGGCGCGGCTCTGTATCTGGTGGTGTTTGGCTCCATCGTCGGCTACTCCAGCTATATCTACGCGCTGGACCGGCTGCCCGTGGCGATTGTATCGATCTACAACTACGTCAACCCGGTGGTGGCCGTGCTGTTGGGTTGGGTGTTTTACCGTGAGCCGTTTGGCGTACGCGAGGCCGTGGCGATGGTGGTGATTTTCATTGGGGTGGCCGTGGTGCGGCGGATTGATGCGGCCCGTGCTGTTACTTCGAAGGAGGCTTGACGCTCGACATGAATTCGCTGACCTCGGCGTGCGTGACGGCATCGGCCGCATAGCCGAACGTTCCGTACTCCTTCACTTCGCGTGCGGCCCGGAGTAAGGCGCCCAGCGCGGCGCGGGCGAAGGACCCGCCGACGCTGACGCGTTTGACGCCCGCGGCCCGCAAGTCGTCCAGCGAATAGGTGTGCCCCTTCAGGCCCATCACTACGTTCACGGGCTTATCGACAGCGGCGCACACGGTGCGGATGGCGTCGAGGCCCGGCAAGCCGGGCGCGAAGAGCACGTCGGCACCGGCCGCGGAGAAGGCTTGGAGGCGGCGGATGGTGTCGTCGAGATCGGGCCGGCCCCACAGGAAGTTCTCGGCGCGGGCGGTGAGCAGGAAGGGGAGCTCGCGGGCGGCCTCGTGGGCGGCGGCTACGCGCTCGACGGCGAGCTGGAAATCGTAGATCGGCGCGGCGCTGTCGCCGGTGGCGTCCTCGATGGAACCGCCGGCCAGCCCGGTGGCCGCGGCCAGCCGGATGGTGGTGGCACATTCCTCGGGCGAGCGGCCGTAGCAGTTGGCGAGATCGCAGGAGACTGGCAGATCCACCGCTTCGACGATGGCGCGCGCATTGGCCAGTGCCTCGTCGCGCGTGATGCAGGCCGGGGAGTCCTGGCGGCCTATCGAGAAGGCGAAGCCCGCGCTGGTGGTGGCGAGCGCCTCAAAACCCAGGGCCGCGAGGATCCGAGCCGAGCCCGCGTCCCATGGATTAGGAATTACAAAGAGGCCGGGCCGCTGGTGCAGGCGCCGGAATGTTTCGTACTTCGTCACCGTGCTGTGCATATGGATTCACGACGCGGCGTCGACGCCGCCCCAGAGATTCATGGTGTTGAGCTCATCCCGGCCGCACGCTTTCAGGTAGCAGAAGAGCTGCGTGCGGTAGGCGGCGTGGGCATTGAGGATGAGGGTTACAAGCAGCGACCCGCGCGAGGCTTGGCGGCCGAACAGCTCCATCTTGCTCCGGAGCTCGTCCTCGGTCCAATCGCTCAGGAGCTGAGTGTACTGGCCGGAGAGCGCCTGGATGGCGGCAGTTGTCTGATCGAAGTCCATCTCCTTGGCCCTGGCCTCGGCCGGAGTCCAGGCGGCGCTCATGCCGGCGCGGGTGAACGCGCCTTCGCGGATTATGGGGATCTGAGTTGGCCCCATGATCGCCAAGTATTGAAGCAGCTCCAGCGTGCTGCGCTGCTTCAGTGTCGGCCGGTAATCGAGCTGGGCCGGATCCACTTTGCCGGTCAGATGGACGAGAATGCGGACTTCGTGGTGAAGCGCTGCAATCAGCTCTTCTCTGGTGAGAACCATCGGAACCCCCTCAGTGCTTGGTTGGTGTCTGAAACCGTGCGCCCAGAGCGCCGCCCAGCGAGCACAGCAAGGTGGAGATCATGAACAGATACAGCAGTAAACCGATCAAAAACATCGCGAAACCACTGGGATTGCGCATGACTTCGATCATCTGCTTGGCCGCCTCGCCGGAGACGCCCATGCTCTTAACCTGCGCCTCATAGGCCTGCATCACCTCGCTGCTGGTGGCGAGCATAGCCATGCCGAGCGTGGTCAAAACGGTGAATAGCGTAAAGAGAAAGATGCCGGTGATCCAACCGACGCGGGCGCCGCTGAGTACGGAGACCTCGACACCGGTGCGGCGGCGGTACAGGAATACCGCGTAAAAGCCGCCCAGGAAGGTGACCACCAGCTGCAATCCGTTGCCGCCCACCATGACGGCGGGGAACATGAGCAGAAAGCTCAGCGCGGCTGCGATGACTCCGCAGCGCACGGCGGTGCGGCTTTGGAAGCTGACCAGCGCCTCGGCAGGCGGGGCGGTTTCCACTACGGCGGGCGCGGGGGCGGCTTCCGGCTCAGGCTCGGGCTCGTCGTCCACCGGCAGATAGTCGCGGAGGGCCCGCCCGCAACGATGGCAGAAAAGTGATTCGTCCGCCAGCTTGGCGCCGCAAGTGCAATAGCCTTCCACAACTCCAGTGTCCCGTAGCGGTATGCCCTACCGCAACGTGCGACCCTATACTGAGCCTATAGGCGCACTCTCATGGCAACTCACACAGTATTGGTTTTGAACGATCCGGCTGCCGGACATATGAAGGTTTTGGACCGGCTCCCGGCCGGGACTCGCGTAGTGATCAGCGACCGGGCTGCCGATTTTGCGGGCATCGCGGCGGAGGCGGACGTGCTGATCGTGGGTGCTGTCCCGCGCGCGCTGGCGGAAGAGGTGTGGCCGATGGCGCCCAACGTGAAGTGGGTGCACTCGCTGGCCGCCGGCCTCGACACGGTGCTCTTCCCGGAGTTGATAACGAGCCCGGTGCCGCTCACGAATTCGCGGGGCGTGTTCGCCCACTCACTGGCGGAGTTCGCAATCTCCGGAATGCTTTGGTTTGCCAAAGAGCTGAACCGCATGCGCCGCCAGCAGGCGGAGGGCCGCTGGGAGAAGTTCAGCGTAACGGAGTTGCGCGGCGCCAAGCTGGGCGTGGTGGGGCACGGCGCCATCGGCCGGGCAACCGCCGCTCTGGCAGTTGACTTTGGCATGGAGGTCTGCGGACTGGGCCGTACTCACACGCGCGAGGAGTTGGAGGAAGTGCTGACGCAATCCGATTTCCTGTTGATCGGCGCGCCGCTCACGCCACAGACGCGCGGCATGCTGGGCGAGACGGAGTTGCGGATGATGAAACGAACGGCAGTGCTGATCAACCTGGGCCGCGGCCCGGTGGTGGTGGAAGAGGCGCTGATCCGCGCGCTGAGCGACGGGACGATCCGCGGCGCGGTGCTGGACGTCTTCGACGTGGAGCCGCTGCCGGCCGGGCATCCCTTCTGGGGCATGGACAATGTACTGTTGAGCCCGCACTGCTCCGACAACACTGCCACGTGGCTGGACGACGCGATGGGATTGCTGCTGGATAACTTCAATCGCTATGCGGCCGGACAGCCGCTGCGCAACGTGACGACGAAAGAGCTGGGTTACTGATGACGCGAGTGACCATCGACGACATCCGCGCGGCGGCGGCGCGCATCACACCCATCGCCCAACGCACCCCGGTGTGGACCTCGCGCAGTTTTGACACGCTGGCCGGCGCGGAGGTCTTCTTCAAGTGCGAGAACCTGCAGAAGGGCGGCGCGTTCAAGATCCGTGGCGCGGCCAATTTCCTCTATTCGCTGAGTGAAGCTGAGCGCACCAAGGGCGTAGTGGCGTTCTCGTCGGGCAACCATGCGCAGGCGGTGGCCATGGCGGCGCGGGTGCTGGGCATGAAGGCCACGCTGGTGATGCCCGACGACGCACCGAAATCGAAGCTGGCCGCGACGCGGGCGCAGGGCGCGACGATCATCACTTACGACCGCCTGACTGGCTCGCGCGAGGCCATTGGCCGCCAGATATCAACCGAGACGGGCGCCATCCTGGTGCCGCCATTCGATCATCCGTGGATCATGGCTGGGGCGGGGACGTGCGCGCTGGAGTTGATAGAGCAGGCGCCCCATCTGGACGCATTGCTGGTCCCGCTGGGCGGCGGCGGCTTGCTCTCCGGCTCTGCGATTGCCGCCAAGGCTCTCAATCCGGCGATCCGCGTATTTGGCGTGGAGCCCGCGCTCGCGAATGACTATTGGTTGTCGCTGAAGAAGGGCGAGCCCGTGGAGATTGCCTCGCCGCCTACCATCGCCGATGGCCTGCGCACCACCAAGCCCGGGGCGAACAACTTCCCGGTGATTCAGGAGTTGGTGGAGGAGGTCCTGCTGGTGAGTGAAGACGAGATCAAGGAAGCGGTGAAGTTCATTCTGTCGCGCATGAAGCTGCTGGTAGAGCCGAGCGGGGCCGTGGGCGCGGCGGCAGTGATGGCCGGCAAGCTGCCCGCGGGGCTGGGGCGCGTGGGGATTATTCTATCGGGCGGTAATGTCGATCTGGAGGTATTGGCTGGGTTATGAAGGCTCGTCCCCCTGTCACGGCGAAGGTGAGATTTGAAGAGCGGGCCGGCGAGTTGAGCACGTTGCCGCTGGACCGCGTGTTCAGCGAGATCCAGAAGAGCAATCTATGGGGCGCGGAGGAGTCTGTATCCGGTCTCGGCTCGGAGTTGGACGCTACGGCCATCGTGCGGGCCGAGTTGCCGGTGATTCTGCGTGATCTTGGCGCCGATTCCATGCTGGATATCCCGTGCGGCGATTTCCGCTGGCTGAGCGAGACGGAGCTGCCGGTGTCGCGCTACATCGGCGGCGACATCGTGGAGGCCCTGGTGGAGCGCAACCGCGCGAAGTTTGGCGGACGCGAGTTTCGCCATCTGGATCTCTGCTCCGGCGACCTGCCCAAAGTAGACGTCGTATTCTGCCGCGATTGCCTGGTGCACCTGTCCTTTGAAAACGTCCACAAGGCCATCGCCAACTTGAAGCGCAGCGGCTCCACGTGGCTGCTGACCACGACGTTTCTGGAATGTGAGGAGAACACCGACATCGTCAACGGCGACTGGCGGATGTTGAATTTCGAGCTTGCCCCGTTTCAATGGAATCCGCCGGCCCGCGTGCTGGTGGAGGGTTGCACGGAGGCCGGCGGCGGTTATTCGGACAAGGCGCTGGGGCTGTGGCGGATCAGCGAACTGCCATAGCTATTTCTTCGCGGCGAGCATTTTGTCGACGATGGCAAAGAGGCCGTCGCCCTCAAAGATGGCCTTCTGAGCATCGCTGAAGGGCCAGTCGTTTTGCACAATGCCGTTGGCGTCCACCACGAGCAGGTGTGGCAGGTTGATGGACGGATTCTGCGGCGTGATCTTCAGCATGGCCGCAGTGGCCTGGCCGAAGTCGAAGAGAATCGGCGTGGACACTTTGAACTTGGCGACGTAGTTCGCGACCTTCGGCGGATCGTCCGGCGGATTTACAACGGATAGGATCGCGATGCGGTCGCCGTACCGCGTCTTCACACGCTCCAGCGTCTTGCTGAACGTCTGGCAGTGCGCGCATTCTGTTTTCATAATTTCGATCAGCAGCGGCTTGCCGCGGAAGTCGAGCACGTCGTAGTACTTGCCGGTGGAATCGGGCAGCGTGAAGCTGGCCACGCGCTTGCCGGTGGGCGGTCCGGCCAACAGGGCGAGCGCAGAGAGGGTGAGTAGAAGGATCGTCTTTTTCATTGGTTTATTCCTTGGCTGCGAGGGCCGGGAGGCTGATTTCGTAAGGCGCATAGGCCACGCCCTTCTCGGTAATGATGCCGGCCACGTAGCGGTTGGGCGTGACGTCGAAGGCCGGATTCTGCACGGCCGTGTGCTCGGGGGCGACCGGCACGCCGAACACCTCAGTCACTTCGGTGGATGGGCGCTGTTCAATCGGAATCTGGTCGCCCGAGGTGAGGGTGAGATCCAGCGTGGAGATGGGCGCGGCCACATAGAACGGGACTCCGTTTTCCTTGGCGAGCACGGCCACGCCATAGGTACCCACCTTGTTGGCCACGTCGCCGTTACCGGCGATGCGGTCCGCGCCCACTACGACGCAGCCGATGCGTCCGCTCTTCAGAAAGTGGCCGGCCATGTTGTCAGTGATGAGCGTCACGGGGATGTTGTCCTGCTGCAGTTCCCACACAGTGAGACGCGCGCCTTGCAGGAATGGTCTCGTCTCGTCTGCGAATACGTCGATCTTTTTGCCGGCATTGACGGCCGCGCGGATGACGCCGAGCGCGGTGCCAAAGCCGGCCGTGGCGAGCGCGCCGGCATTGCAGTGGGTAAGCACCGTTTTGCCATCCGGCACCAGCGGCGCGCCGTGGGCGCCCATGGCCATGTTGATGGCGATGTCTTCGCGATAGATGAGCTGGGCCTCGGTGACCATGGCCTCGCGGATTGTTTCGATACTCTGGCCGCGCAGCGTGGCGTAGAGCTTCCTCATGCGGTCTATGGCCCAGAAGAGGTTCACGGCGGTGGGACGAGTGGCGGCGAGAGTGGAACAGATTGTCTCGAACTCGGCGTCGAGCATCGCGGGCGACGCCTTCAGTACGCCCAGCGCCACGCCCATTGCGGCTGCCACGCCGATGGCCGGCGCGCCGCGGATCACCATGGTCTGGATGGCATCCGCCATCTCCAGATACGTGTTGCACGTGACGAACGCTTCCACGCGCGGCAGCTTCGTCTGATCGATCATGACGACGCCGCCATCGGTCCATTGAATGGTCTCGACCATTAGTTCAGCAATTCCTTTCTTTGCAGGAGAAAACCAACGAAAAACGTGAGGTTGTAGGTGGCGTGCACCAGCGTGGAGGCGGCGGTGGAGTTGGTGCGCCAACGCACCGCGCCGAAGACGACTGACGCCAGGAACAGCAGGAGAATGTGCCGCCAGCTCCACGAATACTGCGGCCCGTGCGCCAGGCAGAACGGCAGGCTGGCCAGGGCAATGCCCGCCACGGCTCCGAAGGTGCGCATCATCAGCGGCTGCAAAAAGCCTCGGAAAACCAGCTCTTCCGCCAGCGGCCCGAGCGTGGTGGCGAAGAAGCCCACCATGAAGATAGACCACCTGTCCTTGAGCAGCCGCTGGATGGGATTGTCGATGATGGGCGTATTCATCGCCTCGCCCAGCACCACCACGGCCAGCACCAGCGCGGGTCCCAGCCACACGGTCCATTTCATTGGGGCCCACGGAATGCGCCAGGCCATCGACTCCCAGAACGGCTCGTCGTAGCGGAACTTCAGCATCAGCCACAGCGTGCAGAACCAGATGCCGTAGGCGATGAACTGAAGGATGAGCAAGCGCGTGCCGTCGCCGGGCGGATTGGGAAAAAGCAGA
Source organism: Paludibaculum sp. (assembly GCA_036504135.1). GTDB lineage: Bacteria > Acidobacteriota > Terriglobia > Bryobacterales > Bryobacteraceae > Paludibaculum. The sequence goes on along the minus strand of DASXVP010000024.1, from coordinate 478,283 downwards.
AAGATGCCGCGAGAGAGGGCGATGGCCATCAGCAGGCTGGGCACGGAGAGACTGATGAAGAGGGCGGCGTCGCCCCAGGTCCAGAAGGGCTCGCGGGGCGCGGGGCGCGGGGCGGTCATGGCTCGGACTCGATGAGGAGAGCGGCCAGCAGCGGGATGAGAATCTCGTGGTGGCCTGTGATGGCGTAGCCTTGCCCGCCGCGCTGCGCGTGGGGCCGCGCGACGACGTTGACGCGGGGGCGGTAGTGTTGGAAGAAGTCGAAGTTGGCGGTGGTGAAATCGGACAGCGGATAGCCGAGATTGCGAACCACCGAGACGGCCTTGAGGAAGACCTCGGGCAGGATCACGGCGCTGCCGATATTCAGATAGACGCCGCCGCCGTGCAGCTCACGCAGAAGTGAGCAGAACAGGCGGAAGTCATGGTGCGTGCCGGCGCCGATGGCCGCGCCGTCGGCCTGGGGATGGGTGTGCGGGGTATCCGTGCCTACGGCGACGTGCACGGTGACCGGGACATTGCGCCGCCAGGCCTGGAGCAGAAGGCAGGCGCCGGCGTTCTCCGGCGGGACGATCTGGTCGAGGCGGGCGCCCAGCGCCTCGCCGATGCCAATGCCCTCGCGCTGCGCCTGGGCGATGGCGTCATTCATCTCGCGGCCCGTTTCCTCGGCGGCGCCAAAGCGGCCGTCGGGCAGCACGGATTCCACATCCTCGCTGGTGCATCCGGCGATGCCGATTTCGAAGTCGTGGATCGAGGCCGCGCCGTTCATCACAAAGCCGCTGACGTAGCCGCGCTCCATCAGATCGATAAGCACCGGGGCGAGCCCGCACTTGATGACGTGGCCGCCCAGGCCCCACAGCATCGCGCGCTGTTGCTTTTTTGCCGCCAGCATCGCCGCCACCACGCCGCGCAGCGAATCCGCCGCGAGCAACTTGGGAAGCTTGTCGAGCCAGGCCGCGATGCTCTCGCCCTTGGCGTGCACGCCGCCCATGTGCTCGAGACGTACCTTGCCGCCGCGCTCCGCGATGGGGACGGTGGTGAGTGCATCGAAGGTTAGCGGCTCTTGGTTGTACTTGCTCAAAGCGGGACTTCCTACTCAGCTTTGCCGTTTTTCAGCACTTTTTCAAGTGCGTGAGCCGTGTGGCTGCGGCGGTTCTTCACAATTTGCTCAGGCGTGCCGGTGACGACGACTTCGCCGCCCTTCTCGCCGCCCTCGGGTCCGAGGTCGATAATCCAATCGGCGCTCTTCATGACGTCGGTGTGATGCTCGATGACGAGCACGGTGTTGCCGAGGTCCACCAACTGGTTCAGCACGTCCATCAGGCGGCGCACGTCTTCAAAGTGAAGCCCGGTGGTGGGCTCGTCCAGGATATAGAAGGTGCGTCCGGTTTGCCGTTTGCTCAGCTCGCGCGCCAGTTTGATGCGCTGTGCCTCGCCACCGGAGAGCGTTGTGGCGCTCTGTCCGAGATGCAGATAGCCGAGGCCGACATCGACGATGGTTTGCAGTTTCTGCTTGATGGCCGGGATGTTGCCGAGCAGCGCGAGAGAGTCCTCGATGGTGGTCTCCAACAGAGCCGCGATGGAGACGCCGTTGTATTTCACCTGCAATGTCTCGCTATTGTAACGCTTGCCGCGGCAGACATCGCAAGGCACGAAGACATCGGGCAGAAAGTTCATCTCGATGCGCTTCATGCCATCGCCCTGGCACGCCTCGCATCGGCCGCCCTTCACATTGAAGCTGAAGCGGCCGGGTTTGTAGCCGCGTTCACGGGACTCCGGAAGCATCGCAAAAATGTCGCGAATCGGCGTGAAAACGCCCGTATAAGTGGCCGGATTGGATCTTGGCGAGCGTCCGATGGGCGCCTGGTCGATCTCGATCACTTTATCGATCAGCTCCAGCCCATCCACGCCGTCGAAGTTGCCGGGCCGCGCCTTGCTGTTGTAGAGATGCTGCGAGAGGGTGCGGTAGAGGAGATCGTGGATGAGCGTGGATTTGCCGCTGCCGCTGACGCCGGTGACAACGATCAGCGTACCGAGCGGGAACTCGACCGTGATGTCTTTCAAATTGTGTTCGCGCCCGCCCTTGACGACGAGCTTGTTGCCGTTGCCGGGGCGGCGATATTTCGGCGTTTCGACACAGCGGACGCCGCGCATATACTGGCCGGTGAGCGAGTCCTTCTTGGCGGCGATCTGCTTGGGTGTCCCTGCGGCGACAACCTCCCCGCCCAGGCGGCCGGCGCCGGGGCCGAGATCGATGACGTAGTCGGCGCGCTCGATGGTCTCCAGATCGTGCTCCACCACCAAGACGGTGTTGCCGAGATCACGCAGGTGGGTCAGGGTGTCGAGCAGGCGTGTGTTGTCGCGCGGGTGCAGACCGATGGAGGGCTCGTCCAGCACGTAGAGCACACCGCGCAGCTTGGAGCCGATCTGGGTAGCCAGCCGGATGCGCTGCGCCTCGCCGCCGGAGAGTGTAGCGGCCGAACGATCCAGCGAGAGGTAATCCAGCCCCACGCGCGTGAGAAACTCCAGGCGGTTGCGGATCTCTTCCACGATGCGTGCGGCGATCTGTTCTTCGCGCGGCGTAAGCGCCCAGGCCTGCGCGGCGGGCAGTGCGCGAGCGACGGGCATGGCCGTGAATGCGCCGATGGAGATGCCCTTGACGCGCACCGCCAAGCTCGACGGCTTCAGCCGCATGCCCTTGCAGGTATCGCATTGTGTGGCCGCCATGAACTCCATCAGGTAGTCGCGGTAGCCCTCGCTGTAATCCTCAAAGGCGCGCTCCAGCACCTTGATGATGCCCTGGAAATCGCCGCTGCCGAACAGTAGCGCCTGCTGGGCTTTGGGGGGCAGACTCTCGAAGGGCTTGGCGATGTTGATCTTGAGCTTGGCGGCCGCGGCGCCCACGGACTGTTGCATCAGCGCCGACGTGCCGCCGGGCCCGAGTCCGCCATCGAACAGCGGCTTGGACGCATCGACGATCACTTTGCCGGGATCAAAACTCCAACTGCTGCCGAGCCCGTGGCAGGCGTCGCACGCCCCATAGGGGCTGTTGAAGGAGAACGAGCGCGGCTCGATTTCCGGCACGGATTCGCCGCAGTCCGGGCAGGCCATCTTCTGCGAATAGAGCCGCTCTTCGCCATCCACCACGGCCACTGTCACCAGCCCGCCGGCCAGCTTAGTAGCGGTCTCGATGGAGGCCTCCAGGCGCTTCTCCAAGCCGGACTTGACCAGCAGGCGATCGACAACCACTTCAATGGTGTGATTCTTGCGCTTGTCCAGGAGGATCTCTTCTTCGAGCCCGCGCAGCACGCCATCGATGCGCGCGCGAACGAAACCGGCGCGGGCGTACTTCTCCAGTTCCTTCTTGTACTCGCCTTTGCGGCCGCGCGCGACGGGCGCGAGGATCATGATGCGCTCGTTCTGCCGGATGGCGAGGATCTGTTCGAGAATCTGCTGCGTGGTCTGCTTGGAGATGGGGATGGCGCAGTTGGGGCAGTGGGGCACGCCGATGGACGACCACAGCAGGCGGAGATAATCGTAGATCTCGGTGATGGTGCCGACTGTGGATCGCGGGCTGCGATTGGTGGTCTTTTGCTCGATGGAGATGGCCGGGCTGAGGCCGTCGATGGAGTCCACCTCGGGCCGCTCCATCTGATCCAGGAACTGGCGGGCATAGGGCGAAAGGGTCTCGACGTAGCGCCGCTGACCCTCGGCGTAGATGGTATCGAAGGCGAGCGAAGACTTGCCGGAGCCGCTGAGGCCGGTGATCACGGTCAGCGTATTGCGGGGGATCTCCACGCTGACGTTCTTCAGATTGTGCATCCGCGCCCCGTGCACGGTGATGTTCTTAATCATGCCGTAGCGCTATCCCGCGTTTTTGTCCATCTGCTTCTCATAGATTCTCTTGGCCCAGTTCAACAGACGGCGGACCGGCGGAAAGTGATCCGCCAAGATCACCAGCCCAGGAATCAGAAACACCCAACCCGGGATGATGGGCATGATCAGTCCGATGATGCCAAGTAGGACGAGGCCCAAGCCAGAGAGGATGCGTAGAGTCTTGCGCAAGTGGGGAATCTTCAGTGTATCAGGGGGTAAAGAAGTGTAAATCACCGGACAGGAGGCGCGCGCGGTCCTACAATCGGGGTGTGGCGCTACTGCTCATCGACGACGATAGGGACCTGACGGCACTGCTGCGGGACTATCTCGCCCAGCAGGGCTTCGATTCCGAGACGGCCAACGACGGCGTGGCTGGGTTGCGGATGGCCGGGGCCAAGAGGTATGACCTGATCCTGCTGGATGTCATGATGCCGGGCATGGATGGATTTGCCGTGCTGGAGCAACTGCGGCGTGTGAATGATACGCCGGTGTTGATGCTGACCGCGCGCGGCGAGCCCGACGACCGCATCCATGGCCTGCGCGCCGGCGCCGACGACTACCTGCCGAAGCCGTTCAACCCGGATGAACTGGTGGCGCGGATCCAGGCAGTGTTGCGGCGCGCCACCGGCGTTACGGCCCGCGAGAAAGCCCAGGCTATCGAATTTGGTGGAGTGCGGCTGGAGCCTTCCATGCGCAACGTTTTTGTCGCCGGAGAGGTGGTGGAGCTGACGGCCGTGGAGTTCGACATCCTGGACGTGCTGATGAGCGCGGCCGGCCGCGTGGTGTCCCGCGACGACATTTCGCTGCGGCTTTACCAGCGCGAAGCGTCGCCGTTCGACCGTTCCATCGATGTCCACCTGAGCCACATCCGGCGCAAGCTCGGCGAGGCGGGCGGACTGATCCGCACCATCCGAGGCTCGGGATATATCTTTACGCAGGACACCCAGTGAGATCCATATTCGCCAAGCTTACGCTCTGGTTTTTCGCCACGCTGGCGGTTTCGTTCGCGGCGTTTATGGTGACCAATATCTGGTTTACACCCAGGCCGGCGGAGCCGCGCATGATGATCATGGGCTTGCACCAGCTCGAGCTGGATACGGCGGTGGAAGCCTATCAGCATGGCGGTGCGGCGGAGTTGCGTGCCTACCTGAACAAGCTGGATCGTTACATGACGCCCGGCCACTATCTGCTGGACGCCAACAACCGTGACGTTCTGACCGGGCAGGACCGCTCGCGGCAGCGAGCCGAGGCGCGGCCACGTTCGCCGCACCAGGCGTTCACTACCGCAGACGGCCGTTTCACGATGATCTCGACGGCTCCGCCTCGGCCGGACCCGCTTTCCTTCCTGCCCTACTTCTCCTGGATCGCCATTCTCGTCGCCCTGATGGCGTGGGTCTTCGCGCGGCATCTGGCCAAGCCTCTACGCGAATTGCGGGAAACGGTTCGGAGCTTTGGCGCTGGCGAGTTGAGCTTGCGCACGAGGTCCCGGCGGCACGATGAGCTCGGCGATCTGGCCCGCGATTTCGACACGATGGCGGACCGTCTGGAGACGTTGCTCACTGCCGAGCGGCGCCTCTTGCAGGACATCTCCCACGAGCTGCGTTCGCCACTGACGCGCCTCTCTCTGGCCGTCCAGATGGGCCGCACGGACACGGCAAAGCAGGATATCGCGCGCCTCTCCGAGCTGATCAGCGAACTGACAGACATGACTCGCGCCGAGGGTGACCCTTCCCAGCGGCCCAGCGACCCGATTGATCTCTCGGCCATGCTGAAGGAGATTCGGGCGTCCTTTGATCTCGATGCGTCCATTCCCGAGGGGCTGCGGTGTCAGGGCCGGGAAGTGCTGCTGCGCCGCGCCGTCGAGAACGTCGTGCAGAACGCCGTGCGCCACACGGTAGGCGGCGGCAAGGTTGTGCTTCAGGCCGAGGCAGCGGAGGCCGGTATCACGATCCGGGTACGCGATTTCGGCCCGGGTGTGCCGGAGGCAATGCTGGCTGAGATCTTCCGGCCGTTTTTCCGGGTGCAGGCAGACCGCTCCCGAGACTCCGGCGGAGTGGGCCTGGGGTTGGCCATCGCGCAACGGGCGATTCGTCTGCATCACGGCTCGCTCTCGGCCCGCAACGCGCAGCCGGGGTTGGAAGTGACGTTCACTCTGCCGCATTGACGGGGCCGCAATGTACGGGACCGCTCCCTCACGGTCGCGGCTCGGAAACGGGCGGTGCTCGGAAACGGGCGGTGCTCGGTCCGGTGAACCATTGACTTGTTCCTTTTGGGACGGGATAATTTGATTACGATTGGTCGGCTGGCGTTCGCGCTGGCTGCGCAAGAGGGAACCCGGTGTGAATCCGGGACTGTCCCGCAGCGGTAATCAGGAACGAACTCCGCACCAAGGCACTGAGCCAAAGGGCTTGGGAAGCCGCGGATAGTAGGAACGCTCGAATCCGATTCGAGACCCGCCTGAGAGTCCGAAGACCTGCCGTCGGACCGGAAACTTTTCCGGTAATTCAAAAAGCTCTCGAGGGAGGGGCGCATGCAACGCGTTCTTACATCTGCTTTTCTGGCGGCTCTTTGTGTCTATGCACAGGACAACCGCGTACCCACACTCACCGGCCGCGTGCTCGATCCGGCGTCTGCCGCCGTGCCCAATGCGACAGTGAAGATCTACAATCGCGACACGTCGTTGCAGCGCAGCACGGTGTCTGACGCGCAAGGCGCTTTCCAGTTTGACCGCCTGCCGGGCGGCGAGTTTCTCGTCGAGGCCCGCACCACCGGACTGGATCAGGCGAGCCCGGTGAGCGTGACTCTCGTCGCGGGCCAGAGCGCCAGCGTGGAGCTGAAACTGGAGATCCAGGGGTTGACCTCCCGCGTGCTGGTGACATCCTCCACCACGCCGCAATCCACGATGGAATCCGGCAAGGCGATGGACGTGGTGGATCGCGAAGAGCTCTCGCGCCGCAACGAGATTTCGCTGACGGAAGCGGTACGCATGGTGCCGGGATTGCGGGTGCAGCAACTGGGCGGGCCGGGCTCGTTTACCCGCATCCAGACACGCGGCTTGCGCGCCGCCGATACAGGGTTGCTGATCGATGGGATGCGGCTCCGGGATGTGGCTAGCGTGCAGGGCGACGCCACCGCGTTTCTGGGCGATATGCAGCTTGTGAATACGGAGCGGATCGAGATCCTGCGGGGCCTCGGATCCACGATTTACGGCACGAACGCCACTGCCGGAGTTATCAACATGGTGACCGAGCAGGGCGGCGGGCCCGTGCGCGGTGAGCTCAGTGGGGAGGGCGGCGGTCTGGGCCTGTTCCGTGGCCTGGCGCGCGTTTCGGGCGGAGTGAAGGATGATCGCTTGCAGTACAGCGCCGGGCTTGCCAATCTAAACGTCAATGGCGGCGTGGATGGCGTGGAGAGCGTGCGCAACACCAGCGGCCAGGGCTATCTCCTATGGCGGCCCAACGCCCGCGCGTCGCTCTCCGGGCGCGTGCTTGGCACCACCAGCACGGTGGGCGTCAATTCCAGCCCTTCGGCCGCGCCGCTCGCCAATCTGCCTGGCTCCGGCACCATCATCGCTATCCCGCTGGCACAAGATCAGATGCAACTGGGCGATCGCGGCCAGCCGTTCCAGTGGGGCAATGCTACGTTCGGACCCAACTTCTACGACCCCGATAGCCGCCGCATCGGCAACTTCGTCTCCACGATGATCAATTGGAACCAGCAGGTGGCGCCACGCTTCAGCTACCGGGTCAGTTATCAGGGCGTCAATTCGGACCGGGACTCCCGCAATGGCCCCGCCGGCCAGGGCTACCAGCCGATGTTCAATTCCTCCAGCCTCTTCGCCGGCCGACTGGATACGCTCCAGGCGCGGGGCGATCTGGCGCTGGCGCGTTGGAATCTGCTCACGGCCGGATGGGAATGGGAGCGCGAATCCTACGAAAACGTGTCGCGTGACGAGAATCCGTCCGTGGCCGAGCGGGTCAACGCGCGAGCCACTTCCAAACAGCGCAGCAATTCCGTCTTCCTCCAGGATCAATTGAAGTTCTTCTCAGACAGGCTCCAGCTTGCGCTGAGCGGCCGCTTCCAGAACTTCAATCTCTCCACGCCGCGGTTTGAGGGCGGCGCCCCCAACTATGTCGGCGTGACCTTCGCGGGCGCACCAAACTCCTGGACTGGTGACGCGACGCTCTCTTACTTCCTGCCGAAGTCTTCCACCAAGCTGCGCGCCCACACCGGCAACGGCTTCCGCTCGCCCACTCTGTATGAGCGCATCGGCTCGTCGTTCTACTTTGGATCCTTCAGCCCCTTGGGCGATCCGCGCCTGCGGCCCGAGCGCACCGTATCGGTGGATTTCGGGTTCGACCAGTATTTCGCCAACTCGCGCTATCGGGTCAGCTCCACGTATTTCTACACGCGGCTGCAGGAGGTGATCGGTTACGGCGGCCTGACCAACGATCCGTTCGGCCGCTATGGCGGCTACATCAACGTGGGAGGCGGCCTGGCGCGAGGCATGGAGCTGGCCGTCGAGGCGCGGCCTTACCGCAGCCTGATCCTCACGTCGTCCTACACCTACACCAACGCCGATGAACGCAAGAGCGCGCTGATCGGCGGTTCTCTGCGCGCCATCCGAGTGTTCCCCCATATGTTCACGCTGGTGGCCACGCAGCAGATCACGAAGCGCCTCCAACTGACCGCCGACTTCCTGGGCGCCAGCGATTACATCTCGGGCTCGTTCTTCGTCGGCAGCGGCAGCCGCCCCTACCAGTTCAGCGGCCCCCGCAAGCTCGACGCCTCCGTGAACTACACCATTCCCATGGGCGACCGCCGTTCGGTGCGGCTCTTCACCAGGGTGGAGAACCTGCTGAACCAGCGCTACTTCGAGGATGGATTCCGGACGCCACGCCTCTGGGCGGTGGCCGGCATGAAGTTCATGTTCTGATCTGAGCTGCGCTGTTTTCCCGTGAAGCCTCCTCCTCGTCGGTCATACTGAAGCCAGAGTTGGCTGGAGGAGGCATCATGCGTTGGACACCTGGTGGATCAAGTGACGATGTGGAAGACCGCCGCGATTCCGGTGGCGGTGGTGGAGGCGGTGGCGGCTTCAAACTCGGCATTGGCGGCTTCCTCATCCTGGGCGCTCTGAGCCTCGTCTTCAAGACCGACCTGATCAGCCCATTTCTGGGCGGCGGCGGGTCATCGCGCGTAGCGGGCCGCCCCGCGAATCCGGCCAAGACCGCGAGCGAGGAGAAGCTCAAGGACTTCGTCACGTTCGTCCTCAACGACAACCAGGACACATGGACCAAGCTTCTGGCGGAGGAGGGCGCCCAGTACCGCCACGCCAAACTCGTGCTTTTCCGCGACTCGGTGGATTCGGCCTGTGGCGCGGCGGAGTCCGCCACAGGGCCCTTCTACTGCCCCGGCGATCAGAAGGTATACATAGACCTAGGCTTCTACGATGAACTGCGCGATCGCTTCGGAGCGCCGGGCAACTTCGCGCAGGCCTATGTGCTCTCGCACGAGATTGGCCATCACGTGCAGAACCTTCTCGGCATCGAGAGAAAGATGCGCGCCGCCCAGCGCCAGAATCCGCGCCTCGAAAAGGCCCTCTCCGTCCGCATGGAGCTGCAGGCCGATTGCTTCGCCGGCATCTGGGGCCACACCACGCAGCAGCGCGATCTGTTGGAGCCCAACGATATCCAGCAGGGCCTCGCCGCCGCGGCAGCCGTGGGTGATGACCGCCTCCAGAAGGCTGCCACCGGGCACGTCTCGCCCGAGTCGTTCACGCACGGTTCATCGGTTCAACGCATGGAGTGGTTCCAACGGGGATACAATTCAGGACGGATCCAGGACTGCAACACGTTTGCCCGGGACCGCTAACAACAGGAGCCCTCATGAAGCCACAGACCGTACTGTTCACGCTCGCCGTCGCCGCGCTGGCCGCCGCCACCGGCTGGATGACCCACGGCACGTCCGTGCAGGCCGCCGGCAAGAACGTCTACGAAATCCGCACGTACACGTGCGAGCCCGGCCGGCTGCCCAATCTGCTTGCCCGCTTCCGCGACCACACCACCAAACTGTTTGAGAAACACGGCATGACCAACGTCGGCTATTGGGTGCCCGCCGACGGCCCGACACACGAGACCACGCTGATTTACATCCTGGCCCACAAGGACCGCGATGCCGCCAAGAAGTCTTGGGATGCCTTCCGCAAGGACCCGGCGTGGATTGCGGCGCGCGACGCGTCGGAAGCATCCGGCAAGATCGTGGCCAAGGTCGAGTCCGTCTACATGGACGCCACTGACTTCTCTAAACTGCAATAGCCCGGCACGGGCGGCGTCACACCATGCTGGCGCCGCCACTCGCTTGGAGGTTCTGTCCGGTCATCCAGCCCGCGTCCTCCGTACACAGCCACGCCACCACCTTGGCGACATCCGCCGGCTGCCCCAACCGCCCCAACGCCGACATGCCAGGCCCCGCGGCTACCAGGCGTGGAAACTGCGCCAGCATATCGGTTTCGGTGAACCCCGGGGAGACCGTATTGACGGTGATTCCGCGCCCGCCCAGCTCTCGCGCCAGTGCCCGGGTGAACTGCTCCACGGCCGCCTTGGACCCGCAGTATGCCGCTCCGCCGGCAGTCCCGCCTACGGTTGCGCCGGTGGAGATTGAGACGATCCGGCCGCCGGCGCGCATCCGCCGCGCGGCTTCCCGGCAGCAGAGGAAGACGCCGCGGGCGTTGACGGCAAACGTGCTATCGAAATCGGCCTCGGTCATCTCCGCAACCGGCCCGAAGATGGCGATGCCGGCGTTGTTCACCAGCAGGTCCAGCCCGCCAAAGGCGCGCTCCACGGTATTGAACAGAGTTTCGATTTCCGCTGCCTGGGCCATATCGGCCCGCACCGCCAAACCGCCGATTTCCTGCGCGACCGCACCTGCCAACCCGGCCGACCGCGCATAGTTCACCACAACGCGCGCGCCTTCGCGCGCCAACTCCGCCGCGATCGCCCGTCCGATCCCGCGGGCTGCGCCGGTTACAATCGCCACCTTGCCTGTCAGTACCGCCATGGGTTCAGCATAGCGCCGGAAACCAAACTCGCACCTGCGCGAACTAACAGATGTGCCCATCAATACACCCGTTACGGATATCCGCTGGATCTTCCGCGCCGGCGCCAAGGGAGGCTTCACAGAAGCCCAGCGGCTGGATTCGGAAATAGCGTTCTCGTTTCGAGACCTTGCCGATCTCTCGCTTCTGCCGGACACGCGGGGCGCCTTCCGCAACGTCGTGGGCGCTGCCTATCCAGACCTCCCAGCCAGCCTGTTGCCGCTGCGCATCAGTCAGTTCTACTGGTTCGTTCGCCGAATCACGCCGGGTGACAAGATACTGCATGTCGATGAACTTCGCGAGATTGCCCACGAGGGCACGCTCGGCGGTGACTACCGCTACCAGCCGTATGGCGACCCGTACGTCAACCGGCGACCCATTGATTGGAAGCCGGCTCGGCGATTCGACGAACTTCCACCTGAACTGGTCAACTCCTGGCGAGGCAAGACCGGCATCATCCCGGTGGGCGGCATCAGCCGTCTGGATTAACGCATCGCGGCGTACAATGTGGGCATGGGACAAGCCCTACTGGCACTCGTTCTTCAGATTGTCATCCTCGCGGCCCTGCTCCTGATGGTGCTGCTACCCTTTGTCGTACTCGTCCTGTTTTTCGAACATCGCCGCGCCCGTAGCGAGGCAATCCCACTGGCCACCGCGAGCATCCTACTGGCTGGCTTCCTCATCGGTGGCGCCATCGGGTGGGCCTGCCGCCCGGACGCGTGGACAATGCCGCTCTGGCAGACAGCCGAAGCGTCAATGAACTTCGCCAAATACGGCCACCCGCTCGAAGCTCAGGCGGAGCGCGTCCTGCTCTACTTCCTCTACGGCGGCGTGCTCGGCACGGCCGCAGCGGCGCTCGCCGCTCCGTTGATCCTCCGCTACCTGCCTACCGGACGCCCACCTTCAGGATCGTCAGCGAGTGCTTCGGGAACGTGTACGTAAACCCGTTCTTCTCCACCTTCGCCGTCACCGTTGTCATCTTCGGCATCACCTTCTTATCGTCTTTGAAGAAGTGGACGGCCTTCATATCCGGGTAGTTCATCTCCCACACGCCCACTGAAGGCTGCACAGCGCCCTCCACATTGTCGATCCGCGTGGCGATGTCCAACTTCTCGCTGCGGTTTAACACGTTCACGAAGAGAGCCTTCTCTTTCTCGTTCCAGGTGGTGGATACGTCCAGATAGCCCAGCGGCTGGCGGTCTTTCGGCGTGTATTGCGGCGATTGCACCAGGGTGTCCAGCGCGATGTTGCCGCGCTGCTTGCCATACTCGGCAATGGGGAAGAAGATCGGCTGCAGGAACATGCCCTGCTTGTTGGTGAACATCGGCGCGATTACATTCACGAGCTGCGCCAGGTTCGCCATCTTCACCACATCGGCGTGGCGGAAAAAGCTGTTGAAGAACATCCCCATGGCGAGCGCGTCTTCAAAGTTGTACTGCTCTTCCAGGCCGGTCTTGCCGATCTCGTATTCTGATCCGCCGCGCGCGCGATACCATACATTCCACTCGTCGTAGGCAATGTAGATGGGCCGCGGCTTCTTCTGCCCGCTCTGCGCCGCCTGGATCAATCCGGCCACGACTTCGATGCGGTGATCCAGATCCTGCGACTGGGCCAGGTAGTTCTCAAAGTTGTTTTCCCGGTTGCCAACATAGGTGTGCAGCGAGATGTAGTCGATCTCCGTCTTCAGCTTGTCCAGGACCACGCGATTCCACTGAATCCAATCCGCGTTCGGTCCGAAGTTCGACGATCCAGAGGCGATCAGCTTGATGGAATCGTCCACGCGCCGCATCGACTTCGCCGCCTCCAGCGCGAACTTCGTGTAGTCCTCCACATTCTTGTGGCCCAACTGCCACGGCCCGTCGATCTCGTTGCCCAGGCCCCAGATCTTCACATCCCAGGGTTTCTCGCGGCCGTTCTTGCGGCGCTGATCCGCCCAATAGGTCTTACGCTTTTCGTTGGTGTATTCCAGCCAGTCGCGGGCGTCGTTGATGGAGCCCAACCCGGCATTGATGCAGATGTACGGCGTCAGCCCCACCGTCTCGCAATACTGCAAAAACTCGTCGGTGCCAAAGCGGTTGGATTCCACGCCGCCCCACGCATGGTCCGGCCGTACGGGCCTCTGATCCTTGGGCCCGATGCCATCTTTCCACTGGTAGCCCGAGACGAAGTTGCCGCCCGGCCAGCGCAACACGCTGACGCCGAGCTGTTTGGTCCCCTCCATCACGTCTTTGCGGAAGCCCCGCGCGTCTGAGAGCGGGCTTCCCTCTTCGTACATTCCGCCATAGATGCAGCGGCCAAGGTGCTCGGCGAAGTTGCCGAACAGCCACGGATGCACCTCCCCGATGCGCCGCTCGGTATCGATCTTGATCCGCGCCTGAGGCGCCTGTGCCATCACAGTAGCGGCCGTCAAAACGCACGCTGCAAAACGCAATCCGGTCATTGCTGAATCTCCTCTATTACTGGTTCCTGCTGCCTGGGAATCACGAAAAGTGTCATCGAGCGCGAAGGGAACGTGGCCGTGATCGCTCCGTCCATGATCTCCGCATCCATCTCCCGCAGGATCGCCTTCGGCTCCGAGTTGCTGTACCGGAACACCTGGGCCGGGCCGCCGGCAACGAAGTGATCGAGCCGCACAGCGCTGGCCAGATCCTGCGTGTCTTTGTTCAATACCAGCACCGTCAGCGCTCCGTCGGCCCGCTCGGCCGCAAACACGGAGAGCTTGTCGGCATCGCTGGTCTCGGCCAGGATGCTGGTGCCGCCAAACTGCCCGCCGGCGTCGTCGTAGTTGCGGTAGATCTTGAAAGCGAAAGCGATGGGCGCATCCGGCTCAACTTCGCTCCAGAGGGTGGCGAGATCCACACCCTCACGCCCGAAGATGCCCAGAATATCAGCCTGCGCCAGCCCACCCGTGATGTGCTGGTAGCCGCCCCAGTTGTACTCCGTGATGGCGATCTTCGTCCCCGGATAGGTGCGGTCCACCCATTCCCGCAACCGCGGGACCAGGCGGTATGACTCGCCCAGCTGATCTTCCGGCGCGTGTTCCAGGTAGGTGGGGTCCCAGAGCGCACGAGTTGAGCGCAGACGCAGCGCCTGCGCGGCTTCATCGCCCGCGCCGCCTTGCACGCTCGAGGGCGTGATGTAGGCGTGTACGTCCACATAGTCCAGCAAACGCACGCCGTGCTCGTCCTCGTACTTCTTCATCTCGCCCAGGTACCACTCGACAAACGGCACATCGCCGTGCGCGCGGCGGTCCACGGGATTGGACCAGTATTTCCACGGCCGGGTGCTCCAACCGCTGAGGAAATCCTTCGCGGAGTAAAACATCTCGTCCCATCCGGCTGCTGCCGGGCCGGCCACCAGGGCAGTGGGGTCGGCGGCTTTGATCGCCGCCGCGTAGCGAATCCCCAGATCGCGCACTTCGTCATAAGTGGCCGGGGCCGGGTGGATATCCCGATGCGTGGTGTACCACCAGCAGGCCTCGTTATCCAGCGAGTAGACCGGCACGCCGCCCTCTGCCCCAGCGCCATATTTGCCGGTCAGGTGACGCACCCACTCCGCCTGAAAATCCTCGCCGAACTGGTCGTAAACGTCGTTGGGATCGTTCCTGATGTTCTGTTTGTTGAGATCCACGCCGTTGCCGCAGTCCTTCGCCCACGGGTCCACGCTCTGCTGCGGCCCGTACTTGGCCACGCTGAAGCTGCAAGAGCGGTCCCGGCTCCGTGGTAACCACCCCATAATCGGGATGGTCCCCATGGTGGCCATGCCCAGCTTACGGTTCTGCTCCACCAGCATGTCGAAGCGCGATCCATCGGGCAGCAGCGTGGGGTCCGCATCGGCATTGCCCGGAAACGTCTCGAAATACCAATCGGCGTCAATATTGATGGCGTCGGCCTTCCAGTTGTAGGTGCTGGCGTTGTTACCGCCCCAGCGGTTCAGCGTCACGCCGGTGACCGCCGCGAAGCCTTTCTTGTCCTCAAAGAGGTTGGCGCCGTATACCCAGGGGCTGATGGGCCGCCGGCTGGCAGTCACATCCACGCGCAAGACTGGCCCGTCAGCGGCTTGTGGAAGCGCTTGCATGGCGCAGCAGAGGATCATTCCAATAGTGCTTGCGGGGACTCGCATGGGAGCGATAACAGCTTATCGCACTAACACCGCATTCGTCGCCGCCATCACATTTCGCAGGTGGCGCAGCCCGGCGTCCGGCTCACCGGTGAAGGCTTCCACCACCACCCAGCCGCCGTAGTGATTCTCTTGTAGGGCCACGAAATGGTCAATCCAAGGCAGATGCCCGGTGCCCGGCATGCCACGGTGATTCTCCGCCACATGGACGTGCGCCAGATGCTGCTCCAGTCCGGCTAAGGCCGCCGCGGGTTGGGACTCCTCAATATTGGCGTGGAACGTGTCAAACGTCACGCCCAGATAGGGGTCGTGCACCGCGCGGCACAGTTGCACCGCCTCCGCGCACGTAGTGATGAACGAAGCCTGATACCGGTTCTGCGGCTCCACCGCCAGCGTCACGTCGCAGGCCCGCAGAGTGGCGGTCAGGATCTGCATGGCTTCCACGGCGCGCCGCCAGGCGTCTTCATCGCCATTCACGCCGTTCGAGAAGAACGGCCCGGCCAACACAGGCGACCCCAGTTCCGCCGCGACCTCAATCGCCCGCTCCGCATAGTCCAACGCGTCGGCCCGCACCGCGTCATCCGCGCTCACCAGGCTCAACCCCGCGGGTAGAGACGTGCAGAATGTCAGGTCCAGCCCCTCATTCCGTGCCGTCTCTCGGAGGATCCGGGCCGGAAACCCGGTCAGATTCCGGCGTGTGATCTCCACGCCATCAAAGCCCCACCTGCGGATCTCCGCCAAGGGTGGGATCAGTTCCAAGTCGAAATCATTGGTCCAACGCAGTGTATTAATGCCGAACTTCATGGGGGATGGCATAACTACGGCCCCGGGGCAGCCGGCCCCGCGGATCTGGGAACGCCTTGCCGGTTCGCTGCGCAGCCGATTGCCTTGCCGGCGGCGCAGCGTGGTCCTTCACCTGACGCCGTTTATCCTACACCCGCGCATTGTCCCTTACTAGGGCCTGACGTGCACCGCGCCGGGTGTGAACTCGCGGATGGAACGGATCCCGCACTGCTTCATGGCGACGACGAACTCCGCCTGGAGAATTTCGAGGACGCGTTCGACACCGGGTTGTCCAAAGGCCCCGACACCCCAGACGTAGGGCCGGCCAATACAGACCGCGCTGGCGCCGAGTGCGAGCGCTTTGAAAATGTCGATGCCGCGGCGGATACCACCATCGAGCAGGACGGGGATGCGGCCGGCGACGGCCGCCACGACTTCGGGGAGGGATTCGAGCGTGCCGCGGCCGCTCTCCTCGGCGCGGCCGCCGTGATTGGAGACGATGAGGCCATCGACGCCATGCTGCAATGCCAGGGTGGCGTCCTCGCGGGTAGAGATGCCCTTCAGGAGGAGCTTCATTTTGGTGATGCCGCGGAGCCGGTCGATGAAGGCCCAGTCTGCCGTGTCGTGCATAGGTGCGACGCCTTTTGTGTCGATGCCTTCGAACATGGGTTTGCGGCGGTAGAAGGCTTCCGGGCCAGGGGTGTGGCAGTTGGCGCACGGCCGCTTATCGAGGCGTTTGAAGCGCTCCAGGGTCTCCAGGTTGCGGCCCGCGGGGAGATCCACGGTAAGCGCCATGACGGGGCATCCGGCCGCCTCGGCGCGCTGCACGAGTTTCTCGGTCACCTGCCAGCTCGTAGTGGCATAGAGCTGATACCAGAGGGGCGTGCCGGCAGCCTTCATCACCTGCTCGATGGGCGTCGTGGTGAGGGTGGAGAGGATCTGGTGGGTGTGCCGGGCGGTGGCCGCGCGGGCGGCACAGAGCTCCGCATCGGGATGGAAGGCCTTCATATTGCCGACGGGCGAGAGGCCGAGGGGGAAATCCCATCTGGAACCAAAGAGCTCGGTGCTGGTATCCACATGAGAGACGTTCACCAGGCGCCGCGGGCGAAGCTGGACTCGGGCATAGGCATCGCGGTTGGCCTGGAGCGTGCGATCGTCCTCGACCCCTGTGGCCAGGTAGCCAAAGTGCGCGGGCGGAATCGCTTTGCGGGCGGCAGCCTCGAAGTCCATTACATTGAGGGCCTCGGCGGGCGTGCGGATGGGGTCTGGCTGCGATTGCGCGTGGGCGAGCAGGGGGCTGCCGGTGACAAACTGGAAGAATCTGCGGCGGTTCAGATGGTGGTCCATGGGTGGAGGTGCGTCTTCCCAGAAGATTCGTCATTATGGCATAGGATGACGGATGCCCTGCTATACCGGCCCGTGGCGCCGCCCGAACCGGAGCGACGTCTGGGCGAGTGGCGGCAGGCGCTACGGCTGCCGGTGACGCTGCACAACATCTACCGGATTGTGCGCGAGGATTTTCAGGCGGGCGCCCTGGATGAGTATCTGTGGTCGTTCTGGGGTTTTCACCATGAGCCGGAGGACTTGCACCACCGGGCGCGGCCGTGGCAGAAGATCGACCTAAAATCGATTGAACCAAGCCATGTGCGGGGCATCGCGCTGTGGGAGATGGCGCTGATGCTGAACATGGCGATGGAGGATGAAGAGCCCATTCCGGACTACACCCGGCAGAGCGGCGAGGGGTTCCGGTTTTTGTTACCGGCGCTGGGGCGCTTCATGGGGAAGAATGAAGAGCAGTCGCGTTACGGCGCCGAGCACGGCGTGGTCTGGTGCGAGGGAGCGTGGTGCGCGGAGGAGCGGCGGCACAGCAACACGCTGGCGCGGGTTATCGAGCGTCTGATGGGGATGCCGCCGGGGCGGGACAATCCGAATCAGCCGATGGTGGTGACGGCCGATGAAGCGGCGGCTGTACGGCATCTGATCAGCCGGCAGACGACGGAGTGGAATGCATCGTCGAGCTATGTGGTGATGGCGGCACACGCGGTGGGCCCGCTGTATCCGGTGCTACGGAATCTGGAGCGCGACGAGGTAAAGCACCTGTGCATCATGAGCGCCGCCGACGCCTATCTGTTCGGGCCGCGGCCATGGGGGCGGTTCCTGGCGCTGGTGAGGAAGGGGTTGGAGAACTTCACCAACCAGAAGAGGAGCCGGTCTGGCGGGGCTGTGTTCGGGACAAATCCGGTGACCGCGGTGGAGGGGATTGCGTCTCATGTGCTCACGGAGTTCTTTCTGCGAAAATGGTTGCGGACCATTCCGCTGCTGACGCTGACGGCGGTGTTTGAGACGGAGTCCGGTGCGCCGAGGTTGCTTGCCGCGGACTTGCCGCCGGAACGGCAGGCCGAAATTGACGCGACCCTCGCGGCGGAGCGCGCCAGGCGTGGGGGGCTGGAGCGGTGGGCGCCCAGGGCGAGGCAGCAAGCGTTGGCGCAGCGGCAGACGCCGAGCGCGCGCGACCGGCAGCGCGATGAGCGGGTGCGAAACAACTGGTACGCGGCTGGACGGTGACGCCGCCGGTGTTGTGGGGGAGATCAACATGACAATGACAGTGCGGATCCTGGTGTTTGCAGCGTGCGTCTCCACGCGATGGGGCTCTTTGTGACGCGGCGGATTGGCCGGCAGGACGACGGCAGTGTTGTGATTCCAACCGGACAGGTATTGACGCCGGCGGGCACCCATGTGGAAGTCAGCGACCGTCCGCTGGGCATGGTGCTGAGCCCGGATGGCAGGATGCTGGCGGTGGTCACCGGCAGCAACTTCGCGCCGCGTAGCCTGCACTTGGTGGCGTTGGCGAGCAAGACCGTGACGCAGACGATCCCAATCGGTGACAGCTTCGTGGGCGTGGCGTTCGACTCGGACGGGCGGAAACTGTACGTAGGCGGCGGCAAGAGCGATGAGGTAAAGGTGTTTGAGCGAGCGGACGGGGGCGAGTTTCGGCCGTCCGGCGCGGTGAAGATCGCGGGCGGCGCGCCGTCAGGGCTGGCGCTCAGCGCGGACGGGCGCACGCTGTATGTGGCGCTGAACCTGAAGCATTCGGTGGCGATGATCGATACTGCCACGCTCAGCGTGAAGGAGATCGCCGTCGGCAGTTTCCCGTACACCGTGGTGGTGCGGGGCGCCAAGGTGTACGTCAGCAACTGGGGCGGGCGGCGGCCCACCGCGTCGGACACGACAGATGGGGCGTTCCCGGTAGTGCTGGACCCGCGCACCGGGATTCCGGCCAGTGGCACGGTTTCGGTGATTGACAGCGCGGCATCCAAGGTGATCCGGCACATCGAGGTAGGTCTGCATCCCAGCGCGATGGTGGTGAGCCCGGATGGATTGCGGCTCTACGTGGCCAACGCCAATAGCGACTCGGTCTCGGTGGTGGACACGGAGAAAGAGACGGTGGTGCGCACCTTGAACGTGCGCCTGTTCCGATCCGCGCCACTGGGCAGCGCTCCCAATGCACTGGCGCTGAGCCGCGACGGCAAGCGGCTGTATGTGGCCAACGGCGCGAACAATGCGGTGGCCGTGGTGGACCCAGGCGATGCCGCCAACCCGGTGCGGGGCTTCATTCCCACAGGCTGGTATCCCACCGCGGTGGCATTGAGCGCGGACGGGGCGCAGTTGTGCGTGGCCAGCGGATATGGGTTTGGCTCCATCGCGCCGCGCGCCGCCGGGCAACTGGGCCGCAGCTACCGGGACCGCGTGGGGGTCGTTTCCATTCTGCGCATTCCTGATTCCAAACAACTGGCCGCCTTTACCGCACAGGTGCGGCTCAACAACCGCGCGGAGCACGCGCCCCAGCGTCCGGCAGGCCGCGGCCACCCCATTCCCATGGACGCGGGCCGGGCGTCGCCGATCCGTCACGTTTTCTACATCATCAAAGAGAACCGCACCTACGACCAGGTTTTCGGCGACATGGAGCAGGGCAACGGCGACCCCGCGCTGGTGCATTTTGGCCGCGACGTCACACCCAACCACCACGCGCTGGCTGAGACGTATGTGCTGCTGGATAACTACTATGCGCCGGGTGACCAATCGGCGCTGGGCCACCGCTGGTGCACACAAGGCTACGCCAGCGACTGGCTGCACAAGTACAGCAATGGACGCAACGATGCCAACCCGATGCTCTACGCACCCAGCGATTTCCTGTGGGACAACGCCAAGGCGCATCAGGTGAGCGTACGGAGCTATGGCGAGCGCGGGGAAGCGACGATTACTCCGCGCGGCGCAAGTTGGAGCGACATCTATGCGGATTGGAAAAACGGGACCGGGCGTGTAGCGATCGAGGCCAGGCCTTCCGTTCTCGGCCTGCGTGACATTTACCATCCGCGCTATCCCGGATTCAACATGAGAGTGACGGACCAGCGGCGGGCCTCTGAGTTCCTGGCCGAGTTCGCCGAATTCGAAAGGAACGGCAATCTGCCTCGTCTGGTGGTGCTGCTCCTGCCGCAGGACCACACCAACGGGACGGCACCCGGCTATCCGACGCCGAGGGCGTGCGTGGCGGACAATGATCTGGCGCTGGGCCGGATCGTGGAGGCGATCTCCCGCAGCCGGTACTGGAAGGAATCCGCGATCTTCGTCACCGAGGACGACGCCCAGGACGGCGTAGACCACGTGGACGGGCACCGTACGATGGGCCTGGTGATCAGCCCGTGGACGAGGCGCGGGGCGGTGGACAGCTCGTTCTACACCACGATCAATATGTACCGGACCATCGAGCAGATCCTCGGGCTGCCGGCGTCGAACCAGTTCGATCTGGCGGCTGACCCGATGTTCTCCGTGTTCACCACCACTCCCGACGCAGCGGCGTATCGCGCGCTTCCAAACCGGATTCCCTTGGACGAGATGAACCCGCCGTTACGTGCACTGCAGGGTCTGCCGCGGAGGCTGGCGGAAATGTCGATGCGGATGGATTTCACCGAGCCGGACGCGGCCGGCGAAGATGCGCTGAACCGGGCCATCTGGCACTCGGTGAAAGGCCCAGGCGCGCGGTATCCCGGGCGGCCCGAACGATGACGGCGATACACAATCTCGCTCCGATCTCGCCCAGATGTTTGACTCTTCTTATCTGTAATGCTATACACAAAGCGACGGTATCGCGCGGCGACCTGGGAGCTTGGGGCTGGGCGCGCCCTCAATCACGACACAGCAGAGGAACTTCAGAATGGAATCATACAACTCAATTCCGGTGCCCGCTGACGGCGCCCAGATCCGCGTCGAAAATGGTACATGGACGATTCCCGATAACCCCATCATTCCCTTCATTGAGGGTGATGGCATTGGCCGCGATATCTGGAAGGCCTCGCGCCGCGTCTTTGACGCCGCTGTGGAAAGGGCCTATGGCGGAAAGCGCAAAGTGGCCTGGTTCGAGGTCCTGGCGGGCGAGAAAGCCTTCAACACCGTCCAGAGCTGGCTGCCGCAGGATACTCTCGACGCCATCACGCAATTCCACATCGCCATCAAAGGGCCGCTCACCACGCCGGTCGGCGGAGGCATCCGCAGCCTGAACGTCTCCTTGCGCCAGATCCTCGATCTCTATGTCTGCCAGCGTCCGGTGAAGTACTATGCCGGCGTCCCCTCGCCGATGAAGCGCCCCGACAAGCTCGACGTTGTCATCTTCCGCGAGAATACCGAGGACGTCTACGCCGGTATCGAATACCGCGAGGGTACGCCCGAAGCGAAGAAGGTGATCGAATTCCTCACCAAGGAGATGGGCGCCAAGATCCGGCTCGATTCCGGCATCGGCATCAAGCCCATGAGCATCACTGGCTCCAAGCGGCTCATCCGCCAGGCCATCAAGTTCGCGCTCGCAAACGGCCGCCGGTCTGTGACCCTCGTCCACAAGGGCAACATCATGAAGTTCACCGAAGGCGCCTTCCGCGACTGGGGCTATGAACTGGTCAAGGAAGAGTTCGCCGACGTCTGCATCGCCGAATCCGATGTGCAGGGTGAAGTGCCGGCCGGCAAGCTCCTGGTGAACGACCGCATCGCCGACTCCATCTTCCAGCAGGTGCTGCTCCGCCCGGCCGAGTACGACGTGCTGGCCACCCCCAACCTCAATGGCGACTACCTCTCCGATGCCTGCGCCGCGCAGGTGGGCGGCCTCGGCATGGCCCCCGGCGCCAACATCGGCGATCAGCACGCCATCTTCGAGGCCACCCACGGCACCGCGCCCAAGTATGCGGATCTCGACGTGATCAATCCTTCCAGCGTCATGCTCTCCGGCATCATGATGTTCGATTTCATGAACTGGAAAGAGGCTGCCGCGCTGGTGGAAAAGGGCATCACCGGCGCCATCGCCCAGAAGAAGGTCACCTACGACCTGCACCGCCAGATGGAGGGCGCCACGAAGGTCTCCACCTCAGAGTTCGCCACGGCCATCATCGAAAACATGGCCTGAGCCTTTGGCTCAGCGCGCGAGAAACGAGGCCGCCACTCCAGGCGGCCTCCCGTGTCTACAGCCGCTTGAGCCGCCAGTTCCGGTACTCCACGCGCATCGGCGGACCAACGTGCACCTGCACGCCGATCTGCCCGCTGCGCGCGCGGGCCGGGTCGTCATCGATCACCACGCACATCATTTGCCCGTTGATGCTGTGCATCAGGACGTTGCCGCGGGCGATCAGGTGAATCCCGTTCCAGCCGTCGGTGACCACCCCGGCCAGCGCCTTGTTATCCCCCAGACGCGAGAGCAGCACCGGCTTGCGTGTGCCCGTAACGTGCGTCACGTCTCCGCGTTCCGCGAGGAAGAGGCGTCCCTTCTCCTCGTAGTTGTTGCCGGTATAGCGGTTCTTGCCATCGATGTCGCACTGATAGCCGCGCATGGCAAAACGGTTGGTGGGCGTCACTTTGTCCGGCACAACGGCGCTGCGGTAGTTGATGCCGCTATTGCCGGCCGCGGTGATGCGGCACTCCACCTTGAGCTCGAAATCCTCTAGCACGCCCCCTTGCCAGATGATGAACGTATTGCTCTTGATGGTCGTTTCTGGCGTAATCTCGCCTGTCATGAGCCCATCGGCAACCCGCCAATAGGTGGGATCGCCCTCCCACCCGGCCAGGCTTTTGCCGTCGAAGATGCTCTGGAACCCGGCCTCATCGCCTTCGAGCTGTTCCGGCCGGTCGCTCTGTTTGGGGACGTAAGGCGGGCTTGCCGGCGGTTGCGCTATCAGTGATCCTGCGGAGGCGGCAGTAAGCGTAGCGAATAACAGGTTTCGTCGGGAGGTTTCCGTTGGCATGGGTAAAGTGTAGCGCGGTGCTGCCATACACAAGCCCGTTTCCAAACTCCCCTTTCAAACCGTGCATGCCGTGGTCCGGCACAGGGCCTACCGACGATCTCCTCCGTGCGGCTTGCGCCGGGCACTTCACGGCGCCATGCCGCGGGAGCGCCACCGAATTGGGCCGCCGTCTCTGGGCTCCTACAGTGCGCACGCACCTGCGGACAAACTGCCCAATGCACGCTGCTTGGGGCGGAAGAGGCCGACACTTTGTGGTGCTTGGCTGCGCGCGAAGCTCGGGGTGCGGCATGGCACCCGTCTTGAGGTGGACGGTTAGGACTATTGGCGGTCTTTACGGCAATCGAAGACGGCCCGCCACATCCACGGCTTTTCGCCGGGCTGGGTTGGTGCACGGAATTTGAAGGTCATCTCGAGGTTGTCAAAGCCGGCGTCCCAGAGGATGCGCTTCAGGGCGCTGAGACTGAATCCCCACCACGTCCCTTGATCGGCGCTCTGGTAGGTCATCGCCATCCGCGGCAGATAGGGACTGTAGCACTCGACAAAATGCGCCATTCCGGAACTTGAGGTAACGCTGCACACGTTGGCGGCCGCTTTGAGGGGATTCATCAGGTGAAGCAGGAGATCTCCGACCATTACGAAATCGAACGATCCGAGCACTTCCGGCGATAGGTCATAGACATTGAGAGCAACCCGCTCGACCCGTGAGCCGAGTATCTCCTTGGCCGCGTAAAATCCACTTCCGCGAGGCTCAGAGAGCGCTTCCTGGTTCAGGCGGGCCCGCTGGCGCGGCGGCATGTCGAGGTCGCCGAGTGTCGCGACGTCAAGCGCCACCACCTCTTTCGCCCCGCGCCGTTCCATCTCGAAAGCCCAGAAGCCATTCATGGTGGCGACGTCCAGGCAGCGCTTCCCGGCGAGGCTTTCAGGCAATCGATACTGATCCAGCAACGGAATGTGATTGAAACGCCCAGGCGTACAGATGTCGTGGCCCAAGTCGATGGTGTGATACCAATCAATGCCGGCGATGCGCTCCAGAATTGCCTTCTGCTCGGGAGTGGGATTTGCCGTTGGTCCGGGGACGTGTCTGGCCCCGGGTGCGTCGACGGTGGTGAGTGCGGTCATTGCACCCTCCACCGCGGCAGAAACACCCGCGAACGCGTGACCGGCGGGCTTCAGTACATACTGCCACAGCCCGCTCGCGCGATCCTGATCATCCAGGGTGATCTGGACTTCTTTCCCTGCAACTCTTCCCAGTCGATATGCCATGCCTGGTCCCCCTCCTCGATTGGCGGACCCCGACCGCGCCAAGTTTCCTCGCGGCCTGGAATGTCCGAACTCGCAACAGAAGTCTAGATTAACTCATCCAGACTCAGATTCAAGTTTAAAACGGGGGGGCAGCCGTTTCGGTACTGCTGGCAGGCAGGGATGTGCCACGCTGGCGTACATCCGCAATGCGGGGTAGCAACGCCCTGGCCGGGTTTTGGGCGACTTCGAGAACAGGTGAATCAGAGACAGCCAAGCTGGCATACGCCATTACCATCCCGCCCGGCCTGATTGGAGTGCCGGAACGGCTGGGCGAAGAGCCGGCCGAGCTGGTCGGCAGACGAATGACGCTACTGTGTCTTGCCAGGAATCATAATGGCACTTACGGAACCAGGGGGCAGAGTCAAAGTGACGTCGCTTGCGGAAGCAGCGACGCTGGAGACGACCGACTCTATCTGGCTGATACTGGCGGTTGGGAATGACGTCGAGGGGGCCACGGGAGCCTGTTTGGGCCACGTGAGCCCGGTAATCGCAGGCAGCGCTGACCCGGTATGGGAATCCGGGGTGCTCCCCTTCAGCGTACGGACCTCTACCGGGCCGGTGGGCGTGAAGCGCTGAAGCCGGATCTGAACCTTGATAGAGCGGTCCAGGTGCTGATTGATGGCCAGGACGGAGAGCCTTGTGCCATCGTCCGACACGGAAGCAATGCTTTCCAGGAAAGGCACGGCCGCAGCGGCATCCACCCAACCAACGGCTGGGGAGTCGAATGTGGGGGACTGCGACTGACTGAGGACCAGGTTCTGGCCCAGGTACTTCCGGACGAGAGAAAACACCATTTGGGACGCGTTGGCGCGGTACAACGAGTCCCGCTGCCCGATGGCTCCGAGCGAGAAGGGATCAACCAATTTGAAGAAATTGCCAATGTCCGTCCTGTCGGACTCAATCATGGTCTTCAGCATGCTGGCGGTATAGAGCGCGGCGCCGATAGTTTTCGGATGGTCCAGAAACCGTCCGGTAAGATCGGTCTGGAAATAGGGGCCCCATTCTGTCATCGCGATTCGGATGTCGCGGCCGGGAACGAGCGTGGTCAGCTTGGCCGATAGCCGGCGAAGGTTGTCCGCCACGGCGGAAGGTGCGCCAAGCATTGAAGCGTAAACCGTGCGAGCCGGCCAACCGAGGTCGGCGCCGATCGCGGGTGCATATCCGGCGTGAATTGAGAGGCAATCGATTTCGGTGCCCGCAATTCGCAACACTCGTTCAGTCCAATCGGGGTACTGCCGGGGAATGGAGTAGGGAAAGTTCTCGTCGGCGATCGCCATGAGCTTGATGCGAGGATCGGCCAGCCGCATGGCACGGGCGAAGTTGATGAAGGTGAGAGCGTATTGCTCCGGGCTCATCGAGGAGGCATTCCCGGGAACATAAGATTCATTGCCAATTTCCCAATACTGCACCGCCAGGCCGGTCTTATTGACATAGCGGACCCAGTCGGCCGCCATTTGGGGAGTTCCTGTCACGATGTTGACGGTAATCATCATCTGGCCGCCTGCGGTCCTGGCAAAATCCAGTGCCTCGTCCGTGCCGAATCGGGGCACGGAGGTAGCGCCTCCGGGCATGGACGAGATGGCTTGGCGGCTTGACCGTGGGCCGATGCCCCTGGTCCAGTCGTAGTAATCGGAGAATGTGCCGCCTGGGTAACGAAGCAGCGTCGGAGCGGAATCTCGGGCCAAGGACAAAATATCTGAATTAAAGGTATCTTTGCCGGAGTCCCAGATCCCATTTCCATCCCATACCCACTCAATGTTAGTCCCAAAGAGTGTCGATGGAATCCTTCGTTGACGCTGCGAAGCGTCCACGACGATAGAGCCAGTCAAGGCAGTTCCAGGATCAGTTTGTCCGAGACCCTCCTTCCATGTGGAGGGAACACCGTCCTGCAACACGAGATCATCGAAATAGGCGGCCCCCGACCGCCCCTCCACCTGGCAGAACACGATCAGAGTCTGGTAGTCGACGTTGGAGGGAATCCGGATCACATCGCGGTGGAGCACCATGCTGGCAGTTGGGGTTTCCTGACGCAACGAGACGAAGCGCGCCGAGCCATTGCTGGTGAGCGCTACAAGTTGGATCATCGCCCGGGCGCCGCCCTCGGTTCGCATGGCGCCCTGCAGGTAGAGCGACTTGCCTGCCAACCCCGAGACACGCATCCCTTGAGCGACCCCGTACACCTTCTCGAAGCGAACTTCGAGACCGTTGCCGGAGTTGGGGGAGAGGCGCAGGACCGCCGTTTTGGAAGTACCGACCACCTGCGTGGCACCGAGGCTTTCGGAGCCGGTGCTGACCTGCCAGGACGGAGCCAGCGGCAGGCTGAAAGTGCCGTTGGCGAGAAAGTTGGACTGAGCGAGCAGCAGTGGAGAGAAGAAGAGAACAGAGAGACAGCCAATGAAAAAGACAGTGCGACCCTTTAAACTCAACATCAAGTAGTCCTAAAGATGAATTAACGCGACTTGGCCAACATGGACTCTATCGGCAACTTTGGCGATGGTCGCGAGAGCGTAATAAACCCTAGCCCAATCGCGGACTAGTACTAAGGCCCAAGTCCAGAGGCCGCGAGCCGCCCGGAACCGTGTAGAATGTAGCGAAGAGGATCTCTCCAATGACGATACGGAGGGTTGGGCTGGGATTCGTAGCTTCCGTGGTATTTTTGGGTTCAGTGGGATTCACGCAGGTTCCCGCTGTTGAAGTACCTGCGGCGGCCGATGGAGAATATGTTCTGCAAGCGGGCGACGATGTTTCGGTGCGTGCGTACAACCTGCCGCAATTGGATACGGACGCCAGGATCCGGCCCGACGGAAAGATATCACTACTTCTGTTAGACGATGTACAGGCAGCCGGCTTGACACCACGCCAATTGTCCTGGAATCTGACGCGGGGCTTCTCGACGCACTTCCGCAATCCGAAGGTCACTGTGATTGTCCGAAACATCGCAGCGCAATCGGTCTATGTTGGAGGTGAGGTAGCGATTCCGTCGGCGATTCCCGTACGAGGATCGATGGGCGCTGTCCAAGCGGTGGTCTCGGCCGGCGGAAGCAAAGAGAACGCCTCAGACGAGGTCGTTATTGTGCATAAGACGCCTGAGGGACCCAAACGAGAAACCGTCAGTGTCAGGGAAGTGGTACAGGGGACGCGGCCTGATCCGGTGATTGGCCCTTCCGACACGGTTTACGTGCAAAAGTCACTGGTGAGCGTGTACGTAGGCGGCGAAGTGGCCAAACCAGGACTGGTTCCCTTGACGGGATCGGCGACAGTGCTAACCGCCGTTTTTCAGGCCGGCGGACTCCGGCCGACCGCGAAGACCGACGAGATCATTCTGCTGCGGGATAGCGGAAATCACACACCCACCGCCACGAAGATCAGCTTGAACGACGTGTTTACGGACGCACCGCATACCAAGCTGCAACCCTACGACGTGGTATTCGTGCCGAAGAGCCGGATTGCGAAGG
This sequence comes from Paludibaculum sp., assembly GCA_036504135.1. Lineage (GTDB taxonomy): Bacteria > Acidobacteriota > Terriglobia > Bryobacterales > Bryobacteraceae > Paludibaculum. The sequence continues at coordinate 450,381 of DASXVP010000024.1, read as the reverse complement.
TCGATCAATGGATCGATCAATGGGTCCGCCAACTGTCTCCGGCGACCCTGAGCCTCGGTTTCAGCTACCTGTTCGGGATAGCGGGAAGCGGTGGAACCGTTCCTTTCTGATGGGGATGGATATGAACTCTATGGAATCCGTAATCCCACAGCCGACACTGCACGATCTGGCGTTCGTCCTGTTTAAGCGCAGGTGGACAATCCTTCTACTGCTCCTTGGAACGCTGCTCGGCACCTTTGTTTACCTGTTCCTGATCCGTGAGGATGTCTACGCCGCCACATCGCGGCTCCTGGTAAGAATCGGACGTGAACAGGCCCCGCCTTCCACGCTGCTCGGAAACAGCCCGCTGATGGTCAGCTACCGAACCAGCGAGGTGAACTCGGAAACGGAGATTCTGCAAAGTTCCGAACTGCTGCTGAAGGTGATCGACGATCTGCACCTGGACGATCCACCAAAGCCCATTTCTCCACCGCCCGGCATCCTTCCGCGGACCAAGTACGAGGTCAAGCGGGTGGTGCAGACAGTGAAGGACTGGTACCAGGAGATCCTCATCACCGTGGGACTGCGCGAGCGACTGACGCGCCGGGAGACGGTCCTGGACCTGCTCCAGAAGTCGTTGCAGGTCAAAGCCGCCAAGGACTCCAACGTCTTTGTGGTGGCGCTCGGAACGCCGTACCGGAAGGGCGGGAGCATGGTCCTCAACCATCTGCTCGACGAATACCTGGTGTACCGCCAGAAGATCTACCAAACCAAGGGATTTGACTTCTTCCGCGAGCAGGTGGACCGGACCCGCAGCGAATTGCGCGATGCGGAGCGGAAGGTGCAGGAATTTGAGAATCGGGAGAAGATCAGCCTGATCGGGAAGCAGCAGGAAGTGCTGGTAGACCAGATCAATCGCGAGCAAGGTTTGGTGCTGGATCTCGAACTGGAAAGGAACCAGGCTGCCTACAAGGTCCGGCGCCTGGAAGAGGAACTGAAGAAGGCCGATCCGAATTTCGGATCGATTGGAGACTTTCCGCGGGAGTCCTTTCAGCACAACATCCTGGCCCAGTTGGCAGATCTGCAGCGGGAGCGCGAGAAACTGCGATTGACCGAACTCGACGCCGGGGAGCGAGTTCAGAACAACCGCCATCAGTTCCAGGTGCTCTCGGGCATGCTGGAAGCCAATCTGCGAGCCACTCTGGCCGAAAAAGAGGCGAAACTGACAACTCGGCAGGGTTCGCTTAGTGGCGCCGATTCTGAACTGCGCGCGCGCCACGGGTTGAGCAGCGAGTGGGTGACGCTCAAGAGGCGAGTGGCCGATCTGGAGGGCAGTTACAACGCCTATCAGCGAAAACTGGCGGAATCCCGGGTGGACGACGACTTGCAGACTGCGGCACGGGGCAACGTAACGATTATTGAGCGTCCGGTTGATCCAATTGTTCCGGTGGGCCTCAGAAAGACCACGATTCTGGGCATTACGATGCTGGTGGCGCTGTTTATGGCACTGGCATGGGTAGCGATTGCTGAGTTCTTTGACCACAGCGTTTACTCGACCAGGCAGGTGGGGATCAGGCTGGAGGCGCCCGTCTGGGCGGAAATTCCACTTTGGCGGCATCGATGAAGAGGCATGAAAGTTGGCCTTGGCAGGCGGATCTGAACGGTGAGCGGCAGTTGGCCGATCAATATCAGCGCGTCACATTGTCCCTGCAACAGAGGCTGCGGCAACAGCCCGGGGCGTTCCTGTTTACCGCCGCGCACAGTCAGCAGGGCACAACGACGGCGGCATTGGCCGTCGCCCGGCAGCTACGACAGTTCGGCGAAACCAAACCGTTGCTCGTGGAGTTGAATCGACGGAAGCCCTGTCTGGCCACTCGATTGAATCTCTCGTCCGATGCCGGCATCCCGAACTTCCTGGCAGGCGTCAAGCTGGAGGACTGCGTCGCAGATTCTTCCGGGGTCGCCGTCCTAACGGCGGGCAGCGAATGGCCGGATGAGATTCAAATTGCTTCGATAGCCGAACAGATCATCAAGAACGGTAGCGGTTTCGGCCCGATCCTCTTCGACGTGCCGGCGCTGCTGGAGAGCGCGGATGCCTTGGCGGCAGGCAGTGTCGTCCCCCAGACCGTGGTGGTGGTCCGTTACAGGCAAACCTCCGAGGAGTCGCTGTCCCTCATGCGGAAGGACTGCACGAACAACGGAATGGAGATCGTCGGGTCCATCCTGACGATGCGGGAGCAGGTGATTCCGCGGTGGTTCGAACGTTGGATGGAGAGATAGAAAATGTCAGACCATCAAGAGCTTGCGCTCACTGTCCTGCTTCCTACGTACAACCGGGAGCCGCTGCTGAAGGAGGCGATTGAATCGCTGTTCCAGCAAACACTGGATCCCAGGCGGTTCGTGGTGCTGGTGATCGACAATTGCTCGGCGGATAACACGCCACAGATGATCGAGGAGATCAGAGCACGTAGCCCATTCGAGATCATCTACAAACGGATGGAGAAGAACGGCGGCTGTTTCGGTTCATTGAACGTTGGAATCGAAGAGTCTCAGACGGAGATCATCGCCTCCTTCGACAGTGATTGCTGGGCCGATCCGAAGTGGCTGGAAAACGGGCTGGACGGCTTCAAGGACGGCGACGTCGCGTTCGTGGCCGGACACATCGCGGACAAACCGGGCCAGCCGGTTGGATTCTTCAGCGTGCGCAACGGAGCGCCCTCCGGCGAAAACCCGTTCTATCCTTCGGGCAACTGTTTCTACCGGAAAAGCGTCGTGAAGCAGTTTGGCGGGTTCGATGAGAAGCTCAGCTACGGTGACATGGGCACCTCTCCGATCGGCTGCGCGGATTCCGATCTGGCCTGGCGGATGGTTGAGGCCGGATTGAAGCACGTGTACCGGGGCGACTCTGTGGTCTACCACGAAGTGACAACCCTGAAGCCGGTTCCTTGGCTGAAGGTGCACTGGCGAATGGTCTCGATCCCGGCGCTGATCCGGAGACACCCGGGATTGCGGTCCCATCTGAAGTGGGGCCTGTTCTTTCTGCCTGGTAGCATCCCGTTTTACGTTGCGTTGCTCTCACTGCTACTGGCTCTCAGTTCGCCGTGGTTTCTGCTGGGTACGCTGCCCTACCTGGTGGAATCGGCGCGAGTGCCCGGTCGAGCGCTTTCATTGGGACGGCTGCTGCGATTGCCGGCGCGACTGGTGATGCTGAGCCTGCGGCAGGTAGTGATCACAACTTCGCTGGCCTACGGGAGTTGGCGGGCCCGGACTCTAGTGCTATGACTCAACCAAGCGACGAACCCCGCGTAGCAATCATCATTCCGACATGGAATCGGCGATTCCTGCTGGAGGAAGTCCTCGATTCGCTATTGAAACAAACTTACCCGGCGCACCTTTTTGAGGTGATCGTAATTGATGACGCCTCGACAGACAGCACGATCGAGATGCTGTATCCGTTCCGGGAGCGTGCACCGTTCCGCATGACCATACTCTGGAACGAGCGAAACGTCGGGGCCGTGCCGGCACGCAACATCGCCGTGAGGTCGACGAAGGCGCCGATTCTGGCGTTCACGGACAGTGATTGCCGGACTACTCCCGAGTGGTTGGAGGCGGGCGTCCGTGCGCTGGATGAAAACCCGGAAGCTGGCTTCGTCAGCGGACCTGTCCGGAACAAGCCGGGCCAACCGGTGAAGTTTTTCAGCATTGGAGCGGTCGGCGCCGGCGGCGAAGACCCGATCTACCCGACCTGCAATGTAATGTACCGGGCCGACGCATTCTGGTATGCGGGCGCCTTCGACGAGCAGGCCTACCTTGGAAACTCGGGTGGCGTACCAGTGGAATGCGCGGACGCTGACCTGGCGTGGCGCACGAAGGAAGCCGGGTATCAGAACGTGTTCGCGCCGGATATGGTGGTTTACCACGAGGTCCGGCAAGGGACAGTAGGCGCCTGGCTGGCGGTGCAGTTACGGTTTTTGATGCTGCCGGAACTCCTGCGGCGCCATGTCGGCCTGCGTAGCCGCTTCATGTGGTGGGGCCCATTCTGCCTGCGTGACAACCTCTTGTTTTACCTGCTGGTGACCAGTTTTCTGCTGGCATTCGTATCGCCGTGGTGCTTGCTGGGGACGGTGCCATTTCTCGTCAGCATGACGAAGGCACTGGGGGGACCCGGACTGCCCTGGACGTGGCCGAAGCTGGTGGCGCAGGTGGCGTTGCTGAGCGTCCGGCAGGCCATCATCTGTGGCTCGCTGGTTTGCGGGAGCTTTCGCTCCAGGTGGCTGGCCCTATGAAGGTCATCGAAGCCAAGGATGTCGTGAAGCGCTATGGCGGAGTTTTTCGCCGGAAACACGACACGGCTACGCGTCCCGCGCTGAACGGAGTTTCGTTCTCGATCGAACGTGGGGAGACTGTTGGCCTGCTCGGACCGAACGGCGCCGGCAAGACGACGCTACTGAAGATCCTCTCGACGCTCATCGAGCTGGATACGGGTTCCGTGAAAGTTCTCGGCCATGACCTCTCCCGAGATCCCGAAGCGGTCCGGCGGCAACTGGGACTGGTGACCTGTGACGAGCGGAGCTTCTATTGGCGTCTCACCGGACGCCAGAACCTGCGCTTTTTTGCCGAACTGTACCGGGTGCCTGCCGAGGCGGCCAAGCGGCGGATCGACGAGTTGTTCGAGACGTTGGGGCTGACGGAGGCGGCGGATCACACCTATCACACGTATTCCACCGGCATGCGCCAGAAAATGGCTATCGGCCGCGGGTTGCTGGCCTCGCCCGACCTGGTACTCTTCGACGAACCGACGCGGAGCCTTGACCCCCTAAGCGCTCACAATATTCGGGATTGGATTATCGGCGAGCGCCGCCGCAACCCGGTCACCACCCGACTGGTGGCCACCAACCAGTTGCACGAGGCGGAACGTCTGTGCGACCGCGTGTTGATTGTAAACCGCGGCGAGATTATCGCGGACGGCACCATCGCGGAGATCCGGCGCCGTTTCGAGGCTTGCCAGCATACGGTCCACCGGATCCTATGCAGAGGAGATGTTGGGGGCTTGGTGGCCACGGACCGTGCACTCGGGATAGTCAGTCTCGAAACAGAGGCAGGCGACGAAGAAGACACGATGTGGATCAGCCTGCGCGCTGTCCGAAACAGTGAGGCCCTGACGTTTGTCCTGCAGAGGGTGTTGGCGAACGGGGCGCGGGTGGAGCAGTGCCAGACGCAACAGGCGCCGCTGGACGAGATCTTCATTTCGCTGGTGATCGAGGACCGGAACTCGAGGGATCTGGTGCCGGCATGAGGCTCGCCTGGGCCTTCTTCTCACGGGATGCAGCGATCGCGCTGAGCTACCGTTTCTCGTTTGCCGCGCAGCTATTCGGAAATTTCCTGCTGGTGGGACTGCTGTATTTCGTCAGCAAGACGGCGGGGCTGGACCATGTCCCGGCGCTGAAGGCATACGGAGGCAGTTTCATGGCCTTCGTGCTGATCGGCGTGGCCCTTACCGATTGCGTGCTGGTCAGCCTGGTGTCGTTCGCGCAACAAGTGCGCGAGTCACAGACCACAGGCACACTGGAGGCGACTTTGATCTCTCCCGTGCCGTTGCCGTTGATCCTGATCTATTCCACGCTCTGGTCGTACTTCCTGAGTGCGATCCGCTTTGTGCTGTATCTGATCGCGGGCGCGGCGCTGGGCAGCCTGAATATGTCCACCATCAACGTGCCCGCGTCGATTGTGATCTTTTTCCTCACCGTGTGCAGCTTTCTGGGCCTGGGTATCCTCTGGGCCGGCATCGTGCTGCTGATCAAACGCGGCGAAGCTCTGATGGGGCTCCTGTCCATCGTGGTCATGCTGCTCAGCGGTATGCTCTTTCCCATCACCGTACTGCCGGGCTGGCTTCAATTTCTGGCCGGCCTCGTCCCGCTAACCACCGCGCTCGAAGCCATGCGGATGGCGGTGCTGCGCGGCACCGATCTTTCCCAACTCGGAACCTTGTTGCTGAAGCTCTCGGCATTCGCCGTGGTGCTGCTGGCGGCGGGATTCTGGGGCTTCCACTGGGCGGTCAAGCTGGGCCGGCGGAACGGTTCGCTCACTGAGTACTAGCTATGCTTGCGCCAGTTTCCAACGCCATCAGTCAACGCTGGCCGACGTGGGTACTCCTGATGGCGACGATCGCCGGGACGTTGTTGCTCGGCCCGTGGGCGGCCGAGGGCACCATGAAGCTGCGTGTTGCACTGCTGGCCGCGTTTCTCTTCATCGTCTATGCCGCAGTCACCGGGCAAGTCCGGGAGCTGTTGCTGATCGGGTGGGCGGGGAGCCTGACGTACAACCGGCAGTATTTCCTATTCGCTCCGCTGACGGGCGACCAGGGAACGCAAGGGCCGTACGTCATTGTGAGCGACATCTTCCTGGCCGGACTGCTCCTGGAATGGGTCTACCGTGTGGTGGTGCGGAGGGAAGTTCTGCCGGCCAAGGGACCACCTTTTTGGCTCTGGTACGCACCGCTGGCAGCCATCAGTGTCTTCTCGCTGCTGGTGGCGGACCGGCCCGATTGGGCCGCCTATGAACTGCTGCGGGTGCTGCGTCTGCTGCTCATCTTCGCCTATGTACGGCGCTGCTTCGGGATTCGGGAGTGGTGGCTGGCGCTCATCGCCGGAGGCCTCGCGATGGTGGGACAGGCGGCCATCGGCGCAAAGGAAGTAATCACGGGCAGAAGTGGCCTGCTGGGTGCGGACATCGCCACGGGCATCGGCCAGTACGAAGGCGCCTTCGACCAGGAGAGTTTCTACGGCATGGTTCGCGCCACAGGGACGATGAACCACCCGCCGAACCTCGCATGCTACCTGATGAGCTTCATTCCCGTTTTCGCTGGACTGGCCTTCACAGCAAGGAACACTCTGCTTCGCCTCGGGGCACTTGGCATAGCGGCCGCCGGACTGGGAGGGCTGGTGTGCACAATGTCCCGCCTGCCGATCGCACTGGCATCCGCGGAGCTCACGGTCGTGCTGCTAGCTCTGGTTGTAGTCCGTGATGTGCCGGTGCGCCAGGCGCTCGGGATTCTGCTGGTCAGCATCGCCCTCGTGATCGCCGTAGCCATCCCGTACCGCGACAAAATCATCGATCGAATGACGCGCGATTTCACCGCCAGCGTGGACCAGCGGGCGGAGGGGAATCGAATCGCGCTTGCCATGATTGAAGAGCGGCCGTGGCTCGGCGTAGGCCTGAACAATTCCAAGGTGCACATGCTGAAGCACGCGCCCGATTTGGAGTGGGCCTTCACGAACGAGGAATTCCTGGTGACCGTCATGCACTCGCGCTCAATTGCGGCCATGGGCAACGGGTTTCTGTTTATCGCAGTCGAATTGGGCGTGGTGGGCATGATCGCCTACGCGATCTTCCTGGCTGGCTCGCTAGTGATTGGAATCCGCGCTGTGGCAAAAACGCGTGGTGCGGTGAGGGGCGCCTGCCTCGGAATCCTGGTCGGCATCGTGGCGGTACTACTCGAGCAGACGATCGACTTCTCCGTGTGGGTGGATCCGCAGTTGTATACCAATGCGCTGCTGCTGGGGGCTCTGGCGATTGCACCGGCCTTGTCTTCTCAACTCGAACGCCCGGCTTTCGCAAATAAGCAATGAAGATCGCAATCACAACGCCGACGAATTGGCCCAGGGTGCAGAGGGGCGGTGAGCGCGCGGCCAACGAGTTGGCGGCGGAGCTGGCCACCCGCGGGCACTTGGTCTCCATTGTGTCGGGAGCACCGGGCCCGGGGACAGAAGAAACCAGCGGGGGAGTTCGAACCATCCACGTGCGGCGCTGGTGGCATCCGCTGATGGGGCGATTCGGCCTGCTCGAGTTCCATATGTTTTTCTTCCCGCTGCTGTTCCAACTGTTGAGGCGCAAATACGACGTCGTGTTGTGTCTCACCTTCATGGATGCGTTTGCGGCGGAGATGGCACGGCGATTCACGAAGACCCCGGTCATTTTGTGGTTAAACGGGTTGCCGCCGCGCCGGCAGTACATCCGATCCCTATCGTTGAAAGGCGCGGTGTTCGGATTTGCAGTGCGGCATGCCGACGAAGTCATCGCAGTCAGCGGGTACGTCGAAGACTACCTGGAGCGGCGCTGGCCCCGCGAGTACATCCTGCTGGCCCCGGGCGTCGATACGAAGCGAATCCGGGCGAAAGAACACCCTGTACCGGACCCGCCCCTGATCCTCTGCGCAGCAGCCCTGGATGACGCGCGCAAGGGCGGGCAGGTGCTGATGGGGGCGTTCAACCGGCTTAAGGGGAAACGCCCGTTGGCCCGGCTTCTTCTGGCCACGCGAATCCAACCCGAGCGCCTGGAGGGGTTGATGGCTCTCGTGAAGCCGGACTATCGAGGCGATATCGAGTTTGCTTCCCACAGTGCGGAAGAAATGGCCGAGCTCTACCGGAAGGCGACCGTGACCGTTCTGCCATCCATGTCGGAACCATTCGGAATGGTAGTCATCGAGTCGCTCGCAGCCGGCACGCCGGTAGTGTGCACTCGCGACGGCGCACTTCCAGAGCTGATCACGCCCGAAGTCGGCCACTTGTTCGACCCTGGTATAGACGCGGAAATTGAACCTACTAATTCGGAAGGACTCGCCGACGCGTTGGATCAGTGTATCGACCTCGCGGCGTCGCCGCAGACCATCCGCGCGTGCCGGGAACGCGGACTTCAGTACTCTTGGACCAGCCTCGGAGACCGCTACGAGGAGTTATGTGGGAGAACCGCGGGCAATCTCCAGCAACAGGAGGCCCTGGCAGAACAATGAAGATCGTGTTGACTCACCCGTTCTGCTGGCCGTTTGTCCGGCGGGGCACTGAGCGGAATATCGACAACGTCGGACGCTATATGGCGGGCCGAGGCCACGACTGCACTCTGCTTTCCACACGCCCGAGCGGCGACACAACGCCAGTGCAGCGACCCTTCCGGCAGCAACTCAGCGTACCGGGCTGGATGGGCGCCCTAGCACACGTGCGGCTCCGGCCGGAGCATGTCTTCGGCTTGACTGCCTACTCCGCGTTGCGACAAATGGATGCCGATGCGATCCACAGCTTTCATTACGTCGATTCACTGGCGGCGTCGCGTCTGCGCAAGCAGCGGCGCTGGAGAACGGTCCTGCAACTGAACGGCATCGCGATCCCCGGGGTGTCCTGCCGGCGATTCCCCCCGGAGGCATGGCTCCTGAGGAGAGCCATCGACGAGGCCGATGAATTTCTGGTCTGCAGCCGGTTCATCGCTGAAATCGCAGCCAGGCACTTCGGCCGGGCTCCGAAAGCGCTTATGCCGCCAGTCGAGCTGGAAGCGTGGCCGCTGGGACCGGGGCCCGCAGACGACCGCCCTGTAATTCTGGCAGTGGGTGATTTCGAGGTACGCCGCAAGGGCATTCGCGTTCTGTTTGAGGCCTTCCGACGGTTACACCGCGAAGTGCCCGAAGCGATCTTACGCATCTCGGGCCGGTTCTCATCCGAGGTCGCCGATGCCCTTTCGTCGGACTTCCCCGACTCGACGCGGGTGGCCATCGAGGTGTTGGGGCTAGGCGCTCCGGAAGATCTCCCGCAACTTTACCAGCAGGCCAGCATTCTGGCGTTGCCTGCCATGTGGGAGCCGTCGGGCGGGGTGATGTTTGAGGCTCTCGCTTCCGGCGCACCGGTTGTCGCGGCGGCGCACGCCGGCTTGCCGGAGTTTCTGACGCCGGAGGTCTCCGCGTTGTTCGATCCAAAGACGGACGGAGAGGAAACAACCAACGCCGACGGGCTCCTGGAAGCTCTGCATCTGGGTCTGAGGATGGCCCGGTCGGAGGGCATCCGCTCACGCTGCCGGCAGCATGCGTCGAAGTACTCCACCACCGCAATCGGCCCACAATTGGAGGCACTTTATGCCGGAAACTGACTCTGGACTTTGCGTTACGGGATCGGCCGGGTTCATCGGGAAGCATATATGCACCATGCTGGCGCCGCACTGGCCGAGATTGGCCGGTCTGGACCGTGCGCCGGATCCACGCGCACCGTGGCCCACGCACAAGGCCGACATCCGGCATATACGGGAGATGCAGGACTTCGCGTCGGAGCGGCGGGGCGATCCCATGATTCACATGGCGGCCGATGCGGAAGTGCTGGCGCCGTGGTCGCAGATTCCTGAGACCTTCGGGACTAACCTGATGGGGACGTGGAATCTGCTGACGCTCTTTGAGCCAAAACTGTTTGTGTTTCCGTCCACTGGCGCGGTCTACGGCAATTCGTCCATGCGGCGCGCGCTGCCCCGGCCGAGTTCGGTGAAACCCTTGAGCCTATACGGCGCCTCCAAATCGACGGGTGAGATACTGCTCCGCGATTGGACGATAGCGACCGGTTCTAACGCGGTTGTCCTGAGGCTGGGGAACATCATTGGCGCCGGATGCCGCGGACTGATTCCATTCCTGGTGCACCATGCCTTGCGCTATCCGGAAGGGGAGGTTCGGGCGGAATTGCGCGGGCACGGCAAAATGCTGCGAGACTACACCCCGGTGGAGTTCGTCGCCAGCATCTTCAGAGCGTCGCTTACCTATCCCTGGAAGCCGGGAGCGCTTGACCTTTTCAATATCGGAACAGGATTTGCCATGACCAACCGCGACGTGACCCGAGTTGTTCAACGAGTCTTGAGAAGACGGGGTCTGCGACTGGAATGCAATTTCAATAATCGGGTGCCGCACAGTGAGGCCAACGAGATCGTCCTGAACGTAGAAAGCCTGATCAGGAAGTTCGACGTGAGGCCGCCGACGCGCGAGGCGGTGGAAGCAAGCATAGAGGCGAGCGTCTACTCGCACCTGGTCTGATGTCACGCCGCCGCATCGCCTTCTTCTCGCCGTTCAGCCCGGAGAGGAGTGGTGTGTCCGACTATAGCGAGGAGTTGCTACCCCACCTGGCAGCCGGCGCCGACGTCGATCTGGTGGCAGATGGATACAGGCTGACCAACCCCGCGATCAGCGCCCAGTTCCAGACGCTGAATCGGGACGAGTTTTTCTCGCGGGCAGACAGCTACGACATGCCCGTCTACCAGGTTGCCAACAGCCTGCGGCAGCACGGCTACATGATCCCCTGCATGGAGCGATTTCCGGGGGTGGTAGTACTGCACGATTTCTACCTCCACTACCTGATGCTGGGCCTGACCGTGATGCGTGGCGACTACCGGGCGCTGCGCCGCATTGTCCGCGCTGGGAACGATCTCGACGCTTCTCTGGCACTGTTGCTGTCGTGGGCCGACCCCTACCAGATCGAGCTGACCAGTCCCATCCTCGACCGCGCCCGGTCTGTGATCACCCACAGCGAACTGGCGCGCGATTTAGCCCTGCGAGCCCGCCCGGGCAAACCGATCAAAGTCATCCCGATGGCGATGCCGGAGATCGACGTGGAAAAACGGGAGGAAGCCCGTGCGGCGTTGGGCGTTGCACCTGGAGATTTCGTACTCGCTTCGGTAAGCACGCTCTCCTATACCAAACGGATCGAAACTGTGCTCGGCGCGGTGATGGCTGCGGGCCGCCGCCACGCGAATCTGCGACTTTGGATATTGGGTGGCGGAAAGCTGAGCGACCGGGCCACCCAGCTTGTCAACGAGCCCGCTCTGAAATCGCTCGTTCGAGTTACCGGATGGGCCGACGCCGAAACGTATGGCCGCTATCTCCTGGCCACGGACGCGGCTATTGATCTCCGCTATCCCTCTGGCGCGGAGACCTCCGCGAGCCTGATGCGGGCATTTTCAGCGGGTGTTCCCGCTATCGTGAGCCGCCAAGGCACGTTCATGGAACTGCCAGACAGCTTTACCGAGAAGATACAGGTGAACGAACAGGAAGTGGAGCGCGTTGTGGGGGTGCTCGCGGAGTGGATCAGCGATCCGGAGGGGATGCGCCGGCGTCGCGCCAGCGCCCTGGAATTTGCCCGAACCAGAATGCATCTGCCGCACGCGGCGGCGTCTTATCTGGAATGGATTGAGGAAACCCGGCTCATGAAGGCGAGCGGCCAGCCAACCCCGCTATCGAGTCATGCCGGGAAACTTGAACGCATGTGGTGGGGCTCAATCCATCGTGGCGCCCGGATTGCTTTTCTGATCCGGACCTATGGGTGGGAGAGTGCCTGGCAACGGGCGCGCGGCGGATTGCAGGCACGACAATGAAGGTGCTGATCACGCATGAACTGTTCCCTCCGGAGATGCGCGGAGGAGGCGAGCTCATCGCATTCGAGGCCGCCAAGGGCCTGCAGCGGCGGGGCCTGGACGTCAACGTGCTCACCTCCGGCTATGCCGGTGACAGCCCCGTGGACGGCGTGCCGGTAAAACGGCTGCGCATTTCGCGCTATCTGATGAACCTGGCAGCACCGTCCATCGAGCGCCACGCGCAATCCGCCGACGTCATCCAGACATTCAACTATCACGCCTGTCTGCCATCCCTGCGCGCGGCGCGAAGACTCGGCAGGCCCGTCGTTTGCGTGGCGCTTGGACTGTTCGGCGCCGAGTGGCGCCGCATGCGGCCCTTTCCCGCGGGACATTGCTGGCAGGCCTTTGAACGGCACCAGTTGGAGTCGGATTTCGATTCGGTTGTCTTCCTCAGCGAGTATTCATTGGAGCAGGCGCTGGAATCGGGCATCCGGCCGAAGAACCCCGCGGTGTTGAATCCGGGCATTGAACAGGGGCGTTTTCGGCCACTGCCCAAACGGGATGCGGTTTTGTTCACCGGAAAGTTCGACAATCGCAAAGGCGTTTTCGAAGTGCTGAAGGTGGCACGGGCGCTGCCCAGCGCAGAATTCTGGCTGTATGGCTGGGGGCCGGAAGAAGCGGAGTTACGCCGGCAGGCACCCCCCAATGCGAAGGTGATTACCTACAGCGACACGCGGGCCGCGGAATTGCCCGAACTCGCCGGTCAGGCGCACATCTGTCTGCTACCTTCCAAGGCGGAGACCTTCGGACTCGCCCTGATACAGGCCATGGCCGCGGGATGCGCGATCGTGTCTTCCATCCCGCTTCCCTTTGAAGGCTTCCACGTAGCACCGGAAGATACGTCTGCCATGATCGGAGCGGTACAAGACCTGCTCGCAGACCCAGAGCGCTGCCGGCGCGCGCAACAACGCAACGTGGAGCTCGCCAGTGAGTATACGTGGGACCGCTTTGCCATGGGCCTGGAAACCATATATCACCAGTTGTTGAACCGAACGAGTCGCGCATGAACCAGCATCGATACATCGTCGCCGTCGTCATCCCCGCCTTCCGGCAGTACGAGTATTTGCGGAAAGCAGTGGAGAGCCTACTCAAGATCGACTTCCCACCGGATCAATGGGAGGCCATCGTGATCGACAGTTCGCCCACGGAAGAGAACCTGCGAGTTGTCGAGGCAATCGCAAAGACCGCTCCGTTTCGCCTGCGGTGTGTCCGTAGGAATGCGGAAGGGCCTGGCCCCTCGCGAAACCTTGGCGTCCAATTGACCGACAGCGAATTCATCGCATTCATGGACAGCGATTGCGAGGCGACGCCAGCTTGGCTCTCCGAGGGACTCAGCGCGTTTGCAGAGGGGATCGGAATCGTACAAGGCCGCACTCTGCCCACTCAGGATGGCGTGATCACAAGCCGCACATGGTATCTCCGTGTGGAGAAGGAGACTCCCTACTACGAGACGGCCAACATCTTCTACCGCCGTGCTGCGTTTGAGCAGACCCACGGATTCCCGGCCGATGCTCACGCCAATCGGAGCCGTCATATGGGCGGGGAAGATGTGGTGGTGGCGTGGACGGCGATCCGGCTCGGCTGGAAGACGCGCTTCTCGGCGGAGGCCCTGGTGTACCACGCCCTGGTGCCGATGCCGGCGTGGCGCATGGTCTTTGTAAAGCACTGGTATATCAAACCCGGACTGGTGCGCCGATTCCCGGAGCTTCGCCGACATCTCTACCTGGGCTGCTTCCTGGATCGCTATCAAGCGTTGATTACGCTGGGCGTTCTTGGAGCTGTCGCGGGGCTTGGGATCCATCCGCTGGGTTGGCTGCTGATCACACCCTATCTGTTTGTCCGTCTGGCTGAGCCGGGCGGAAGGATGAAAGGCATCTTGAAGCCGTTGCGCCTGATATCGCACGGCACCAGAGACCTCTCGACCTTTGCGGTGCTGCTGGCTGGAAGCCTGCGCTATCGCAGCATCGTCCTTTAGGCAACGCCCATGAGCTACCTGATCCAACGACGCACCGCGATCAAGGGATTGATGGGGGCAGCCTGCGCCACGGGTATCGGCGCCGTCCGGGGCCAGCAAGCGAATCCCGCCGGACCTCGCCAGCGGTGGCGGCTGCACTCCGGTTGGAAGTTCGCCCGCGGGAATTATCCCAATGCGGTCCAGCCTGACTTTGCCGACGGAGATTGGCTCCCGGTCACCGTGCCGCACGACTGGAGCATCAGCGGTCCGTTTTCGCCGGACAACCCTTCCGGCCAATGGGGCGGCTACGCTCCCGGTGGTGAAGGATGGTACCGGAATCGATTCCAGGCGCCGGTATTAGGGAGCAATGAACACCTCCTCATCGAGTTTGAAGGCGTCTACCGCTACTCCGAGGTGTGGCTGAACGGCACTCTCGTCGGCGCGCGCCCGAACGGCTTTGTCAGTTTTGAACTCGACCTGACGCCTTATCTGAATCCTGGAGGGGACAATCTCCTCGCGGTCCGAGCCGACACGCGGCTCGAGCCGAGTCTCCGGTGGTACGCCGGATGCGGGATCTACCGACACGTCTGGCTCACGAGAGCCGATCAGACGCGGGTGGACTGGAAAGGGACCTATCTCACCACACCTTCCGTCACCGTCTATCAGGCCCAGGTGAATGTGGTCACTACCGTTCGAAACGATGGAGCGGATGTGGCCCCCGTGCGTCTGACCACGAGCATCTACGCCCCCGACGGCTCATTCGTTGGAAACGAAAGCTCGACTTCGTCAGTCAATCCGGGCGGCAGTCTCCAAGTGAGGCAGCAGATCGCGGTTCCTTCCCCTGCACGCTGGTCCCCTGCTCACCCCGATCTGTACGAGGCGCGTAGTGTCGTGGCGAGAAACGGCCTCGAGACCGATGAGTACCGCACATCCTTCGGCGTTCGAGAGGTGCTTTGGGATGGCGACCGCGGCCTGCTGATCAATGGGCGTGCCACCAAGCTGAAGGGTGTCTGCCTCCACGACGACCTGGGCTGCCTGGGCACGGCCGCACATGACCGAGCTATCGAACGCCGGCTGCAAATTCTCAAGGCGATGGGCTGCAATGCCATCCGGACGGCCCATAACCCGCCTGCGCCGCGACTGCTGGATCTCTGCGACAGCATGGGGATGCTGGTCTTGGAGGACTGCTTCGACAAATGGAGCAACATCTTCCCCGAGGGTGATTTTGGAAGCCCCAGTTGGGAGGAATGGGGGCAGCGCGACCTGAGCAGCATCCTCACGCGCGACAGAAATCATCCGTCGATCATTCTCTGGTCGGTTGGCAATGAAGCCGGCGCACCCGGTGAGGAAGTACATGACCAGCAATTGAAGATCCTGGCCGACCAGGTGAGAGCCGAAGAGCCCTCCCGCGGCGTCACATGCGCGCTTCGCCCGCAGGTTGACCTGCCGCTCGACACCTTTGCCGAAAATGTGGCGCGGTCGGCCTCCAACCTGGACGTTGTGGCGGTGAACTATCAGGAGCAGTATTTCGACCTGTATCGCGGGAAGCTGCCCCGGATGGCCTTCATCGCAACAGAATCCTACCCGTTCTTCCGCGGGATTGTGAACGGATTCGACGACGTGAACCCCTGGTGGGACACTGCGCAGCGCGGCTTTGTTGCAGGACAGTTTATTTGGTCTGGATTCGACTACCTCGGTGAAACGGCGGGTTTGCCCAGCAAGGGCTGGCCCAACGGCATAATCGACACCTGCGGCTATCCCAAGGCGCGGTCCGCGTTTCACCGCACGGTCTGGGCGGAGGCTCCGGTAGTGTCCATCATGGTTATTAGCTCGATGATCGACATCGATCCCGGCCTGCCGGCCTGGCGCTGGCCGAACTCGGCCGCACACTGGAATTTTGAAGGCAGCACCGACCAGCCTCTTCTTCTCGAAGTGCTCTCCAATTGCGAGACGGTGGAATTGCTGGTGAACGGACAATCCCTGGGACCGAAGAAGCCGGCGGAGGAGAAGAACTGGACGGCGCAGTGGATAGCGTGGTTCGTACCGGGCACGCTGACTGCCATTGGACGGAACGACGGCCAGGTGGTCGCGCAGCAGGCAATTCAGACAACGGGCGCGCCGGTTTCAATCGTGATCCAGGCGGATCGTCAGACGTTTGCGGCCGACGGCCTGGACATCGTTCATTTGGAGGTGTCAATTGTGGACGACCAGGGCGTCATGGTTCCCAATCGGGACTCATTACTCGGGTTCTTCGTGGAGGGGCCCGGCCGGATCATCGGAACCGATAACGGCGACCTGCGAAGCACGGAGTCTTATCAATCTCCTACCCGAACCACCTTTGGAGGGAGAGCTCTGGCGATTGTTCAGTCAACTGGCGCTCCAGGAATGATCAAAGTGACAGTCCGTGCGGATGGACTGACTGAGTCATCCGTACAACTGGAGGCGCGGTGAGCGATTCCCGACCCATCAACCGGCGAACTGCGGCAAAGGGGCTCCTGGGCGCATCTCTGGCCGGCGGAGTGCTGTCCGGCCAAGTCCTGCGGCCAGGCGTCACCACTCCAACGCTCCAGTTGCGTAGCCGTCTCCGGCTGCACGAGGACTGGCGGTTCAGCGTCGGTGATTTCGACGGCGCGGAGAAGCTCGACTTCCCGGATGCCGATTGGCGAACCGTGCAACTTCCGCACGATTGGAGTATTGAGGGGCCTTTCGACGAGGCGGCGCCGGCAGCCGAGCGTGGCGGCTTCCTGCCCACTGGTGTGGGTTGGTACCGGAAGGGCTTCCTACCTCCCGCGCTGAACGAACGCCAGAAGCTGCTCATCGAGTTTGAAGGGGTCTACCGGTATGCCCGCGTGTGGTTCAACGAGCAGTATCTGGGCCTGCAACCGGCTGGCTTCTTCCCGATCGAGTACGACCTGACTTCCTCTATCGGGCGTAGCGTGGGCAATCTGCTGGCTGTGCGCGTGGACAATTCCGTTCAGCCGAACCTTCGCTGGTACAGCGGCTCCGGTATATATCGCCATGTCTGGCTGACAGTTGCTGACTCCTTGCGCTTCGACTGGCAGGGCGTGGGCGTTACTTCCAAGATCCTGGAACCCGGGCTGGCTCAGATCCGAATTACGGCAACCGTCCGGAACGACTTTCCTGGTGCGGCATCCACGCGAGTCTCAGCACTTGTCTTCGACCGTGAGGGCAATGTTGTGGGAGAGGCGGACGCTGGACAGGTCGTTTCCGGCCAAGGGACGATCGATGTGGTTCAGACCATCTTTGTCGCCGCCCCGAAGTTGTGGTCGATCGAAGATCCGTCGCTGTACTCTCTGCAACTCACCCTGCGTCACGATGGGCAAAGAGTGGACGACTACGTGGTGGAGTTCGGCATCCGCAGCGTGTATTTCGACAAGGATCGGGGCTTCATCCTGAACGGCAGGTACGTCAAGCTCAAGGGCGTCAGTCTTCACCACGATTTGGGCTGCCTCGGGGCCGCAGTGCACGAAAACGCCATCGCGCGGCGCCTGGAGGCAGTGCGCGCGCTGGGCTGCAATGCAATCAGGACTGCCCACAACCCGCCGGCGAGGGAACTACTTGAGCTCTGCGACCGGATGGGCTTTGTTGTGATCGACGAGGCATTCGATAAGTGGTTCGGCGACTTCGCGGATCCCGCGCCTGGAGATCCCCGCCTCCTGGATGGTTGGCAGCGAGACCTCCGGAGTTTCATCCGCCGCGACCGCAACCACCCCTGTGTCGCCGTATGGAGCATCGGCAATGAAGCGGGACGCGCCGGCAGCACCGACCATGAATACTGGGTCACGCAACTAACGGAGTTTGTCCGCAAGGAAGATCCTTCGCGACCGGTTACCGTCGTTCTCTCCCCCTATGACGCCGGATTGGACGAAAGCGTTCCGGCGGTGAACACCACAGCCAGGAAGGTGGATGTACTCGGCCTCAATTACCAGGAGGCGCTCTATGACCGGTATCGCCAGGACTACCAAGGAGTCGGCTATATCGCGACCGAAGCCCTCCCCTACTTCCAGTTATCCCTGGACGGATTTCGGCCCATCAACCCCTGGTGGTCCAGCGCCACGCGCGATTACGTCGCCGGACATTTTGTCTGGACCGGCGTCGACCACATGGGCGAGTCCACCGGCTGGCCCAGCAAGGGGTGGCCGAACGGGCTATTCGACCGCTGCGTCTTTCCGAGAGTGGCGTCCCGCTTCTTTTTGAACGTGTGGGGTGGCCAGAGACTGGTCCGCCTGAGTGTCGTTGACGCCGCACTGGACTTGGACTTGGGCTACCTGCCATGGCGCTGGCCAATGTCGGCGGAACGTTGGAATTTTACCGGGCGCGAGGGACAGCCGCTTCAGGTGAACACAATCGCGAATTGCGAATCGGTGGAACTGATTCTGAACGGCCGCTCGCTGGGCATCGGCAATCCGCTCACCACGGCCAATTGGATGATCGAATGGGCGGTATTGTACGAGCCTGGCCGCCTCGAAGCCATCGGCAGAAACGGCGATGAAATCGTAGCCAGGGACGTCCTGGAAACGGCCGCAAGTCCAGCCCAGATCGAGCTGCGGTCCAAGCCGGAGCGCATCGCCGCCGACGGCCTATCGATCAGCTACATCGAAGCGCGACTGCTGGACGAGGCGGACCGCCCCGTACCAGACCAAGACCAGGAGATTCTGTTCGTGGTGGACGGCCCGGCACGTCTGATCGGCGTAGACAACGGCGATATGCGCAGTCAGGAGTCATTTCAGGGCCCCAGGCGAACCACCTACCAGGGCCGCGCGATAGCCGTCATCCAGTCCACCGGAAAGCCGGGCTCTATCTCCGTCTATGCTGTGGCCGGCGGCCTGCCAGTCGCTGCAGCCGGGGTCCTTGCAGAAGGCTAGCTGCACCCGCCCTTGGACCGCGTGAGCTCAATGGCAGTCACTGAGAATGCCGGGAACAGGTAGTCCGTGCCGCTAGGATTCACCTGTGTGGTCTCTGGATCGACCCAGATTTCGTTTGGCCCGCCCAGGTTGAATCTGCCATTTGGCTGGAACTCAGCCTGGGGCGCCCACTGGAGTCCGTCGCGGGCCCAGAGTTGAGTTCCCGTGTTGGCGTCGGGCGAGGTCCCTGCCAGGTTCCAGGTGCGGGCTTGCGGTTCGGCGCAGAAGCCGGTCCAGGACAGCTTTGACGCGACGTTGCGGGAAGTTGATTTATTGATGGCGAGGATGTACATTTTGGAGCCGTCCTCGTTCAGGCTGCTCAGCGACTCCAGGTACGGGACAAACGGAACCGCATCGACCCAGCCCAATGATCGTGCCTCATACCCTGGAGAGGTCGTCTTACTGTCGATCAGCACGGTGCCGAAGTGCTTGGTGAACATCTGCATCGCATAGTAGGATGCCTTAGGCGCGAAGGCTCCATTGCGAAGTCCGATCCAACCGAGTTCGAGCGCATCCACCAATTTGTAGGCTTGGGCGGAGGTGGTTCGAGGATCCTCGACGAAGGTCTTCAGCAGGGAGGCGCAGTAGAGAGCAGAGGCCAGGGTCTTAGGGTGATCCAAGAACGCGCTCTTCGGGTCGGTGTCAAAAAGCGGCGCCCATTCGGTCACCGCGATTTCGATCTTAGCGCCTTCGGGCCCGAGGACGGTGTCGATTTCGCGCCCCAACTCGGCCAAGCTCTCTTTCACGAGAACCGAGGTAGCCAGCATCGTGCTGTAGACCTGACGCACGTTATATGTGAATTCGGTGCCCAGCGAGGGGGCGAACCCGTTGTGGACGGCGACGAAATCGATCTTGCCCTTCCCGGCAAGCATGACCTTCTTGGCCCAATCCGGGAATGGCCGGAAGGTGCTCCGGCTGAACTTGTGATCAAGAATTGCGCCGATCTTGATGCTCGGATCGGCTTCCCGCATGGCATCGGCGAACGCCACGAATCGTTCGCCATATTGCTCGGGAGTTAGCGCCGGCGATCCGGGATCGAGAGCGCTCAAGTCGACATAGAGTTCATTGCCGACCTCCCAGTACTTGACACGTTGGCCGTTCTGGTTGACGTAGCGTACCCAATCGGCTGCCTCGCGAGGCGTACCAGTGCCGGCATTCACCGTAATGAGCAATTGCGCACCGATTGCATCCGCGTATGCCAAGGCCTCGTCGGTGCCAAAGAGATGCGAGGTAAAGCTCCCCCCAGGCATAGATCGGGTAATGGGTCGAGTTCCGGGAGGTCCGATGCCGTCTGTCCAGTGATAGTAGTCCGAGAAGAAGCCTGCCGGGAACCGGAGCATCGTAGTGCCCAACTCGCTCCCTAATCGGACCAGGTCCGGGTTCAACCGCCCCGTGGACTCGTCCAGGATCGCGTTACCCCCATATTGGAATTCCATGTTGTGCCCGAACAACGTGGGCGGGATTGTGCGCACGACGCTGCCGGCCTGAACGGAGATTGTCGCTGTCAGCGGTAGGTCCGGTTCCGGATCGCCAGTCCCCGCCGGCCAGTCACCCGGCATCTCCGGAGTAGCGAATACGTCATCAAAGAACGCATTGCCCGACGTGCCCTCCACCACGGTAGCAATCGCCAACACGCTGATTTCCCCGTCCGCCGGGATCGGAACAATGTCTCTAACTCGAACCGGATTGGGCTGTTCTATGTTGAGTCTCACTTCGCGGTTCAACAGGCGCCCGTTGTCCAGCCGCACCAACATCCTGATGATCGCCGTGGCCTTGCCTACCACTCTCACCCAGCCGCCAAAGTAGATGGACTTGCCTCGCAAATCTTTCGCCGGGAGAGTCTGGGCGAACCCAAGGCTGGGTCCCTCGAAATAGGTTCTATTCTGCGAATTAGGGACGAGGCGCAAGCTGCGCCGGCCGGCGTGCACACCGTAAACGGAATTGCCGCCGATGCCCTGGCCCGCCGCAGCCACATCGAGCACCCAACCGCCCGCAGGAAGGGCCTCTTCAAACCCGCCGTTCTTCACCAGGTTACCGTTTGGAACCTGCGCGACGGCAAGCTGCAGTGGCCACAGCGCCAGAATCGTCAAAAGGCACAGGAGTCGCATCAGAACCCTCGATTTCTATAGTTTACCTGAGCTTTCCGGGAAGTATAGTCATAAGATGGAGATCAACTCGGAAAGCGTATCGATCGGGTACTCTGCTGGGGCCTGGGCTGCTGCCGTGGGAATGCTGGTACTGAGCGGCGGGTGGCCGGAGGTAGGTGGCCGGGTTTTTCGCGATGCCCCAGCCCAGGTTACTCAGGATGGAAGCACGATTACGTCCACATACGATCTAGGTGGGGATCTGGGCCGGTTTGTGGTCCGGGCGGAGGCGGTAACGGGCGGGGTGGCCATCCAGTATTCTCTCTCCGGCGTAACCTCACCTCAGTCCATCTCGAAGTTCGGCCTGCACTTTGACCAGGTCGCTGGTCTCAAGCGTTTCTACCGCAGCGGCTATTACAGTTGGGACGATTCGTATTTCGTGCAACCGGACGCCCTGACCTCATTCACTGGCCCTGAGTTGGCGCAGGAGCGCAGTTATGCAGTGACCGAACTGGTGCCGGCAGGGGATGGTCCGGCTCTGGTCATCGGCTTTGACCGGCACGACCGGTTTCAGCAGACGTTCACCTTTGGCGCCCGAAAGAGCCCGATCGATCTCTCGATCTCGACGTGGTGGGACCGCAAGTCGGCAGCTGACGGCAATCTTCGATCAGAGCGGTTGCTCCTGTTGGCGGACTCCGATTTTGAGGAAGGGATGCGCCGATGGGCCCGGCAAGTGGCGGATGCTTCCCCAACGCCTCCACGCAAGCAGTACACGCCGCTGGTCGGTTGGGATACCTGGTACGGCCTGTACAACTTCATCAGCGAGCCGCTCGTACTGGATGCTCTCAGAGGCGTCAAATCAGGTGCTGACAGCCAGGCTTTGCCGCTGAAGACCTTCATCGTGGATGCCGGCTTTACACCGGAGCTGGGAGATTGGCTGAAATCCACCGCGGACTTTCCGCTTGGCATGAAAGGACTGACCGATCAGATCCGCGCCGCGGGCTATTCGCCTGCGCTGTGGATTGCCCCATTGATGGTGGGCAATCGCAGCCAGTTGTACCACGACCATCCCGATTGGGTGCTCCAGGATGCACGCAAGCCGGGACCCAAAATCTGGGGCAGCTTCTATGGAGAACAACGGCTGGGGAACATGAGGTCCGAGGAATACTACGTGTTGGACCTCTCCATTCCGGAGGTCGTGGACTACCTCAGGAGTGTCTTCCAAAGCTGGAAGAACGATTGGGGCGCCGACTCGTTCAAGATCGATTTCAGCTACGTCGGAGCCGCGTGGGGACCGGATGAAGTCACTTACAGGAACCCGGGACGTACCCGGATAGAACTGTGGCGGGGGTTCGCGGAGATGGTGCGCCGTGAGATTGGAGACGACGCCATCTGGGTGGCAAGCGGACAGCCGATGTGGGCCAGCGTCGGATTGGCCGATACCATGCGGATTGCAGGCGATGTCGGTGTCGACTGGTCTGGAAACGGGCCCTCGGCGTTGTCGCTGGTTCAGAATCTGCCCTATCGCAACTTTGCGAACCACATTCTCTTCCAGGTGGATCCGGATGCAATCTTGCTGCGGACCACGTATCACCATCTCTCCGATGACGAAGTGCAGGGCCTTGCCGTACTGGCAGGGATGTCAGGGGGAGCTCTGATGACCAGCGACGACTTCAGCCAGTTGCCACCGGAGCGAATTGCCCAGTGGAAGATGCTGTTGAGCGCCCGGCCGGTGAGTTGCAGCTATCCCCGGTTCGGCCGGGACGAGATAATCTACATTCCCTACGCTCCGGGGGGCGGCCAGCCTGCGATTCCAATCCCATTTTCCGATCCGGTGATCGTGCAGGTCCGCGCACTGGAGGGAGGCGACGTCATCGTACATCTGCTGAACACGTCCGAGCAGTCACAACAACGCCGCTATGCCTTCGCGGACCTCGGCGCCGCGCTCAGAGACTCGGGGCCGAAGTACGTCCTCAACTGGTGGACCTCAGGTGCATCCGATGCGCCGGTGACGCAGCTTGATCTGCTGCTCCCCGCACGCGCGGGCACGCTACTGCACATCTCCGGCGAGCGCCGGCAGAAACCGCCGGGCGCCCTCGCTGGAGACTATGCGGACAGCTTACCCGCCGGCTTCAGCCGTCATGTGGGCGGGCCTGAGTAGCGCCGGGTTGCTCAGAACCGAGCCGACTTTCGAGCACTTCTTGGTGAGCCACAGGACCCGAATACGCTTCATGAGCTTGGTGAGCCCCTTGATGTCGGTGCCCCAGGTGGCCAGCGCTGAAGAAAGCCCGAAATGCGCTTCCTCGCTCAGAACCCACTCAAACTCGGTGGGTTGCGCGAGGCGGTAAGGCGAAGGATCTAGCGGCATG
This sequence comes from Paludibaculum sp., assembly GCA_036504135.1. GTDB lineage: Bacteria > Acidobacteriota > Terriglobia > Bryobacterales > Bryobacteraceae > Paludibaculum. The sequence goes on along the minus strand of DASXVP010000024.1, from coordinate 426,866 downwards.
CCGTCTTCGATCCAGGAATCGATATCGTAAGTGAGCTCCAGCTTCGTCGGAGACAGGATATCCGCCATCGTGTGACCGTGGGCATGTTGGCTGAAGACGTAACGCGAGAAGTCCCGCCAGAACTCCTCGAATCCCGGAATCTGGCGGTCAGTACCGGCAGCCCGGATCAGCCGGCGGCTGACGTCCATCGCCATCCGGCAGATGTGCTCCCAGAGCCGGAAGGAGGCCATAGCCTGATACTTGTGCATCAGGTTGTCACCGATTTCGCTCTTCAGCAGGCGATCCCAGTTTTCCGGCTGGGAGTAGAACTCGATGCACGCCTCTTTGCTGGCAAACAGTTCGCCGCGGGTCTCCGCCTCGAAGGAATCGACGAACTCCTTCACGGCGCCGCCGTCGGCCTCCATGGTGGGAACAAGTTCAAACAACCAGTCCGAGCGCTTCACACCGCACTTCTCGGCGAACTTGACCGATTCCACGAAGTGGTCATCGTGCCAGAAAGATACTGTCGCCAATGCGTGCTTGCGTGCCCGAATGTAGTCCTCAAAGTCCAGTGTGTCGGTGGCGACGACGATCTCTTCGACGTCCATCACCTTCTCATCACCGTAGATTCCGAAGTTCTTCGGCAGCAGGCGGAACATCGACTTGTACTGGAAAAGGCGACGGCTCTCCTCGGTTTCGAGTTCCGAACCCTTCAGCAGCATGAGTTGGAAGTTGGTCACCTGGCTCACGCCCGCATCCAGCAGTTTGCGGATGCCATTCATGTGGGACTCCAGAGTCTCCCCTGGCAGCCCCAGGATCAGGTCTGAATTGGACCGGAGACCGCGGCCCCTCATATGCACCTGCAGTTGTTCGTACGCTTCGAGCTTGATGGTCTGCCGCTTGACGTTTTTCAGAACAGTTTCGTCGAGCGACTGCACGGCCTGGTAGAGCACCAGGGCGCCCGACACCTTTTCGACCGAACGGATGATGCGGTCGGGGCGGTTCTTGCCGGTGGTGGCATCAATGTACAACGGCCACTTGTACTGCTTCTGCATCCGGCCCAATTCCTCGGAGAGGTCGATGTCCCGTTCAAACATGCCGTAGTTGGAGTCCGCGATCCGCAACGTCCCCATCTGGGGCGAGAGTTCGTGGATCTTGCTGGCGACGTAGCGAATCTCTTCCTTCACGCGTTCCGCAGTGAAGTTGTGCACCTTGGTGTACCAGCGTGTCCCCTGCACACAGAACGTACAGGTGAATGGGCATCCGCGATTGGTTTCCATCAGAGGCGCAAGGCGGCCATCGAAGAACTCGTCCTGGATTCCGGTGAGCCAGGCAGACGGAATCTCGTCAATCTCGTTGTGCCGTTCCCACATCTTCTCGTGGTGGATGCTTCCATCCGGCCGGCGGTATGCGCACGAGGGGATCGCCCTTTCACGGAATCGCTTCAGGTCTTTGCCGGCATCCAGATAATGCCGCACAACCTCGGCCGCCAGAAAGTCGCCTTCGCCCAGCACATACAGGTCGACCTGCGAGTGCTGCGACAGGTACTGCTTCTGGCGCTCTTCCTCGATGGGGATGTTCGGTCCGCCCATGACCACAAGTCCGTTGGGCTTGAGCCGCTTGAACAGCGTGGCGAACTGAAGGCTCAGCGCTTCGCACCACATGTAATTGCTCAGCATCAGCACATCCGGAGCATCTTCCTGGAGCGCTTTCCAGAGCTTCTCGGGATAAACAAACAGCCGGGACTCGACCTCGGGGAGATCGCGGTCCATCACGGCCTTCATGTATGCGACCCCGAGAGGCATGCAGTCGTTAGCGAGTACGCCGGAATAGAAATACCGGAGGTCGGCCAGATACACTTTCGTCGTCATTGAAATCTCCTCCCTTAGAACCGTTTGAGCTGTTGCCTGGCGACATGGACGGCTTGTTGGAAACTGGTAAGACTGTCCGGTCTTTTCGGAATTCTCTCGACAATCTCGGTGATAGTCTTGTCGATCGTCTCCGCAAAGACCCGCCAGTCGTAATTCCGGGCGCGGCGCCGCCCCGATTCACCCAAAGACCTGGTTAGGTCTGGCGAACGGGCCAGTTGCGCCATGCGTGACGCAAAACTGGAGGCATTTGGCTCCTCCAGAAATCCGCTCACATTATGCTGGAGGGTTTCCCGCGGCCCACCCCGGTTGACCGAAATCACCGGCTTCCCGAACGACATCGCCTCCAGCGGCACGATGCCATAATCTTCATTGAATGCAGTGAATAGCGTGGCGCGGCACGTCCGGTAGAGGCTGGCCAGCTCCGCGTCGCTGGGATGGATACGGAACTCGATCCTGGGATCGCCGCCGGCCATCTCCCGCAACCGCTCCAGATAGGGCTGGCTCTTCGCATCCACGATTCCGCCAACGACAAGGCGGTAGGCTGCGAACTCTGGTTCGGAATCGACAAACTCAAGAAAAGCCTGGATCCCCAACTCGATGTTCTTCGTCCACATGATCCTGCCCGGAATGAAGAAGAACGGTTGGTACTCCACGTCTTCCCCAAAGCCCTCGACGCCGAGACCCGGAAAGAGAAGCTGCATCTCGTTCTCTTTCGCGAGGCCGCCCTGGACAGCCCGCCGGCGCACCTCGCCGGAAATACAGAACACTCGCCGGTAACGCGACCAAGCCAACCGGTCGACGGCACGAAAGATCCCGCAACCGAGAGCAACGGCGGCCCTCTTCCAAAGTGGGGCGCCCTCCATCCAATGGCTGCGGTAAACGTCGTCGAAGGCGATCCGCAATGGAGTCAGGCAGAGATTGACCGCCGGCGCCTGATGGTTCCGCAGCAGCACAAGATCGCCGACTCCCTCCCCCACCACCAGCAGGGCGTCGAATCCGTCCAAAGGCAGTTTTTGGCTCACAAGTTTCCAGCAGGTGCGCGCAGTTGCGCCCACAGACCGATCGACGGATACACCCTCGCCAAGCACGACCACTCGACGTTCGGCAAACTCCGGAAAGGTCGTCGCTGGCTGAAAGCGATTCGTGAACAGAGTCCAGTCGTGGCGGCTGTACTCGGTGAGACGAAGCAATGTCCGCTCGGCGCCCGAGGTCAGGTAGATCCAGGGGTAATAAAGTGCAACACGCATTAAGCTGTGGCTCGGCAGAAGCGCTCGATGGACGGCGCGAGAAACTCGCGATACCAATCGAGCGTCTCCCGCAAACCCTCCTCCAGCGGATAGGCCGGTTTCCAGCCCAACACCCGCCGGGATTTGTCACTGATCATGTACTGTTCGCGGATCTCGGCGCTAGCCTGATTCAGGATCACCGGCTCGAGATCGGGCCGGCCCAATAGCCTGTTCACCCGTTCCACCAACTCGATGACATTCAGGCGAACCTCCAGGCTGAGGTTAAATGCCTCACCGATCAGTTCGCGGTCCGCCGCGAGTTTTTCGGCCACCAGCAGATAGCCCAGCGCGGCGTCCTTCACATACAGGAAATCACGAATGAACTTGCCGTCACTGCGGATCACGAACCGCTCGCCGCGCAGACCAGCTTGAATCGCACCGGGAATCACGCGGTTGAAGTTCAGATCTCCGCCGCCAAACAGATTGGCACACCTCACCGTGCAGACTGGAAGCTGATAGGTGGCCGCATACATCGTTGTGATCAGATCCGCGCAGGACTTGGAGCAGTCATAGGGGTAACGTCCCTGAAGCGGGAAACTCTCGTCGTAGGGGAGCTTTTCCGCCGATCCATAGGCTTTGTCCGAAGAGGCCACCACGATTTGCGCCACCCGGCTGTGGCGGGCCGCCTCCAAAACGTTCCAGGTTCCTTGTACATTCGCTTCCAGCGTGCCCACGGGGTCGAGCTTCGCCACACCCACAATGGGCTGCGCCGCAAGGTGGAACACCGTATCCACTTCATGCTCCAGCAGAGCCCTGCGCAAGGTGGAAGCGTCTGCCAGGGATCCAGCCACGATGGTGCACCGCTTGATGGAGCCGTCCCTCACGATCATGCTCTTCGGGGATTGATCGCGAACCAGGAGGACCACATCAGCCTCCGCCTCTAGAAGTTGCTTCACAAGCCAACCGCCCATCAGGCCGGTTCCGCCGGTGACAAGTACTTTTCGCTCAGTCCAAAATCCCATCAATCCTCCTCGGTCCTTTAGCTCCGCCTGATCTGAGCTCAGCGGGCGCTGGCGGCATGGGCATGTCGGCGGACCCATGGAGCCATGCCGTTACGGAGCAGTTCTTCCATCTCCAGTTGGTCCTTGCTAGTGTCCATGGATTTCCAGAAACTGTCATGCTGATACGCAAAGAGGCTGCCCTTGGCGGCCAACTCCGGCAATACGTCCCGTTCCAGATTCTGCCCGCGCGTGCTCGCAAAGACCGAGTTCTGAAACACGAAGAATCCCGCGTTGATCCAGCAATCCGATATCACCGGCTTCTCCTGGAAGCGCTCCACGCATCGCATGCCGTCGAAGTGAACTGTTCCATACTGCGAGTGCAGCGGAACCGTCGTCAGGGTAGCCAGGCTGGCATGCGACTCGTGGAATCTTTTCAGAGCGACCAGATCGACATCCCCCAACCCATCGCCGTAGGTGCAGAAGAAGTCCTTGGAGGCGTAATCGGCACAGCGGCGGACCCGCTCCCCGGTGTCGGAATCCGCTCCCGTGTCAACGATCCGGACATCCCAATTCGTGAACCGGCCTTCAAAGTAGTCGTACAGGATTTCCTTTCGATGACCGGCCGCTAGAATGAACTTGTCGAAGCCTTGATCGGCATAGATCCGCATGAGATGCACGAGGATCGGCGTACCGCCGATCGGCATCATGACCTTTGGAAACAGGTCGCTGAACGGATAAGCCCGGGTTCCCTTCCCTCCGCAAAGGATGACTACTTCCATGGGTGTTTGCCTCCAAATTCAATAGGATCCGCGGCCGGACAACACCGCGGGGATTGTACGCATTAGTAACTTGGCATCGAGCCACAAAGACCAGCCGTCGACATACTCGAGATCCATGGACATCCACCGTCCAAACGTGACATCGCTTCGTCCGTTGACCTGCCAGAGGCAGGTGATCCCAGGGCGGACCGAGAATCGTCTGCGAAATGCACCCGCAACCTGAACCGCCTCTCTGACCGGAAGCGGCCGAGGCCCAACGAGGCTCATGGTCCCGTGCACAACGTTAAACAACTGCGGCAGTTCGTCCAAGCTGAACCGGCGCAACCACCGGCCAACCGGCGTCACCCGCCAATCATCCCTGCTCTTGAATGCGATACCCTCGGTGATGTTCCGCGCCGCCAGCGCGGGCAGCAGAACCTCCGCGCCATCCACCATCGTTCGGAATTTCCAGATCCCAAAGACCCGCCCGTTGCGACCCATCCGGGGCTGGATGAACAGAATGGGGCCGGGCGATGAGAGCTTCACCAACAGCGCAATCAGCAGCAGCAACGGCGCTAACGCGACGATGAGGCATAAGGAAACCGCGACATCCAGAAGCCGTTTGACCGCCGATCCGGGTGCGTTCCTATCGCCGCCGCCCACCGAGAGCGCGATCTCTCCCCCAAACGTATCGGCAGCGGCCGCAAGGTGATCCTGGAAAAGAAACTGCGAATCCCTCAGGACGAGTCGGGTCGCAATCCCACATTCTCGGCAAGCATTCCAAATCGAACGAAAGTCCTGAACGCGTTCCGTGTCTGTCCAGATCAGGACTTCGTCTACGTGGTGGTCCTTCAGAAGGTCCGGAAGGCTCGACTCGATGGCTGTATTGATGAGGAAGTCATGCACCTGAAAGGTGCTCTCAGCTTGAACCACACCTTCGCCCGGCGCATGAATCCAGTAGGCCAGATTCAATCCCCAGGAGGCGTTGCCCGAGAACTTCGATTGCAGGAGGTCCGGCTTTACGCAATCGCCGATCACACACACCTGGCGGCAGTCAAAGCCACGGGCACGCGCCCATCGGAGCGCTCCGTACACCAGCAAGCGATAGGTCAGCAGGATGGCGCCGGAGACAGTGAAGATGCGGGCGGCATCCCACGCGCGGTCGAACATGCCGGCAGCGGTCGCAGCCAGCACGGCTCCGCCCAAAGCCACAATCAGGCTCGATAGGAGGCTTCGGATCATCTGTGTGACGCCCTCTACCCGGTGCGACTCGTAAAGCCCGTAGTAGCGCAGCAAGACCGCCGACGCTGGGACCAAGCTCAGCAAGAGTAAGGTCTCCCTGATCCTCGCGGGAGAATTCCACTGCCACAGCTTGGACGCAACCACTGCTATCACGATCGCATCGACGTAACGCAGGCTATGAACTATGGCTTGAACTCTGGACCTCATGACGCTTAGCCGCCTCCGAGATTCGTCAAGTTTGCACCACTCGAAGTGTTTTTGCAAGTCGAATCAACTGAAAACTCGTGCCCGGGGCGGTCTAGCAGTACCGTTAGTACTTTCGCATAAATTTTGGGCTTGCAGTTCTTGCGTCTCATGATAACCTGTAATCCACGTCGAGACTGGGGTTGACACGTGGAAGCCTGATCTCAACTCAAGAGGGGGACTGTTTCTGCATGCGTACACTTGCTTTAGCGATTCTATCGGTGGCCTTCAGCCTCACTTCGCCGGCGGCTACCATCCAATTGATTTCCGGAAACTTGACCGCTAGCATCTTGTTCTCGCCTGACTTCTCGGTAGTTTCCGATGGAGACTTCCGAAGCACCGGATCGTTCCTGGTAAGCAATCCCGCGCCGGTCGGAATCGTCCAGACCAGCGACGGCGGTGCAGCCAGTCCCAATCATGTGATCATCGCGGCGGATTTTGGCCTGTCGGAGTTCGGCACGTTGACGTTCTTTCCTACGTTGGCTACGTTCAACCCGAGCAAGACGGAGATGACTGTGCCCGTAGTCGGGACTCCTGGCGGAGCCATTACGAAGCCAGAACTGGCAGCGTTCCTGGGAGTTACCTCAGCGAAATTCTCCCTCTTAGGCGTCACCCCGATAGGCGGCGGTAATATCGCTACTTACGACTTCACGTCCTTCGATCCGGGTACTGGTTCACCGATTCCCGAACCTGCTGCCGCCGGATTGGTGGCTCTCGGGTTGGGCGGCCTTTGCGTGTTGAGGGTCCGGCGCCGGATCTAACATCCTGCGCAGCGGCGGAATTAGAGCCACAGGGCCATGGAATATCTGGTGAACCGGACTGCGTTTTCTGGATGAAGTCACCCAAGCTAGGAATGGGATTGTATCGGCGACTGGTGTAATCCAGGCGCGATACCGGTCGCTTGATTGTTCGATGGCCTCCAGACAGATCCAATCGGACCGAGAACTCCTGGCGTCTTCCTGTGGCCTTTTCTCACTGGCGCATTCCGCATAAGGATAGATACCTGACCAGCAGGCTTCGTCAATTTGTCCATCCAGAGGCGAGGATGGCGCCCCGAGACCCGGCCATCAGGTTGCATTAGAGCTATGCTTGACAGCCGACAAGTGATGCTACTCAGAGTACTTTTCGACTCCAAAGAGCGCGGCAGGTCGATGTTGAGCAAACGGCCTGCGCTGCCGTATATGTCGTACGGAATCTTCTTCGCGGCCATCACGTTGATCAACTGGGGGTGCGCCAGCGCCGGTGGCGCTCCACAGAGCAGCCAAGGCTCGGGAGTGCGCTCTCGCCCATCGCACCAGGTGCCGGAAGACCGTCGCTTCGCCTGCCTCGAACGGCGCGCGCGAACGGCAAACCCCAAGGCCCTCAGCGACGCACGCGCGGTGCTGGCCTACCTGCGGGAGGCGCCGCAAAGGCCGGATCGACGCATCGTGACTGGCCAGTTTATCGGCGGCGGGAAGTTCTCAGGACTCAAAGAGATCAACAAAATCCACGACAAAACGGGCAAGTGGCTCGGGATGATAGGTAATGACTATGCCCTGATGCACGCCGCCGACATCACTGGCAATAAATACCTGCTTGAGTACTGGGAGCAGGGAGGGCTGGTGACTGTAAGCTTTCATGCACTCAACCCGAACACCCATCGGTTCGCCTCGGTCAAGAACCGGAACGTAGACATCAGGGACCTGTTCAATCCGGAGACGAAAGCGTACAGGACGTGGATCAAGGACCTCGATCTCGCCGCCGAAGGTCTCCAGGAGTTACAGGACAAGGGCGTCGTGGTGCTCTGGCGTCCGTTTCACGAGATGAATAAGGATTTCTTCTGGTGGGGCAATCGCAACGTCGACGACTTCGTGAAACTGTGGAGACAGACCTTCGATTACCTCACTCACACTAAAGGCCTGAACAACCTGCTTTGGGTCTACTCTCCCTATCAGGCCCCGGACACCGCCAAGTACTACCCCGGTGACAACTACGTGGACGTCGTCGCCATGGACGCCTATGAGACTGATCCGGAGAAGATTCAGGGCTACGAACAGCTTGCGGCCATCGACAAACCGTTTGGCTTTGCCGAATACGGTCCGTCCGGCAATCTGTTCGTCGTGATCCCCGTCATCCAAAAGAACGTGGACTACTACGGAATCGTCAAGACCATCTTGCGGCGGTTTCCCAAAACCTCATTCCTGCACGCCTGGAACGCTGGATGGGGCTTTCAGGACCACCGGAACATCCGCGAATTGATGAACGATCCAGCCATCATCTCCCGCGACGACTTATCGTGGCGTTCCATCTGCGCCCAGTGATCGGCGACTAACTTTGGGTGGAATGGTGGGCGCGCCGGGACTCGAACCTGGGACCTCCTGCGTGTGAAGCAGGCGCTCTAACCAACTGAGCTACGCGCCCCCAAAGGTGGGCAATCTTCATTTTACTACAGGTCTGTCCGGCGGTGGCTGGACATTGCGCAAAAACGGGGGATCGCTCCAATCCCACAGGCGCCATTGGCTCTCCCGGATCTCCACGGGCTTGGAATTCCAGTCCACGCACGGCCAGCACAATGCTCCCTGAGCGTGCATGAAGACGCCCACCAGGACCGCCACGCCCAGCGCCCAACGGATCCGGCCGCGAATGGGCAACAGCGCCAGCGCAAACAGCGAGGAGAGATCCGAAAAGTAGCGCGGACCATAGCTGTGCCCGCCAAACCAGTCCTCGTACAAGGACATCAAGAGATAGTGCGCCACAAAAACGGCAGCCAGGTAGACTCCCACCGCGCGCTCTGCCCCGCCGCGAATCCAGAGCCAGACGCCATAGAGCGAAAACACCGCGACGGGCGTGTAGACGAACAGGCCGCGCGATGGGCTGATCAGATTGCCCAGCAGCGCCTCGCCCAGGCGGCTATGCAGACTCAGCGACGCCGTATTGGCGCGCGTACCGAAGAAGAACGGCGCCATCAGCGTTCCGTAGGTCGCCTCATTGATGCCCACAAAGACCAATGCCACCGGCGCGGCGCCCAGCGCGAAGTGGAGCGCGGCCCGCCGGCCCTGCGTCAGCCCCCACACACCGGCGAAGACCAGCGGCGCCACGTTGGTGGGGCGGGCGAAGAACGCGAGCACCAGCACGGCTCCGGCCGCAGCCCAGCGGCCCCGCCACATCGCCCAAAGCCCCGCCGGCAGCAGCACCATCGAGAACCCGTGCATCCACAAAGCGCGGCTGCCAGTGGACCACGCTGAGGTCGCGAAAGCAAACACCAGAGCGATCAGCAGCGCAGCCCGCCAGTCCGCGAGCTGGCTGCCGAACAAGAAGACAATCACGGCGGCGGCGGCGACAATCAGCGAGGCCAGCAGCAGCTCCACGAGGGTCGAACTAGCCGCCAGGTCCCCGGAAAGGAACGCTCGCCGCGGGCCCGGCGCAACACGTCCAGCCAGAGGGCGCACGGCCGGCAGCACCCACTCCAGCGCTGCCACCGCCGGCGAGACCAGCAGCGGCACGGCGATGGGATAAAAATGATAGGCGCGTCCAGCGCACACCCCACGAGGCGGCACCGGGTAGATTCGCTGGCCGTCCGGCAGAAAGCACTCAATGGCGTACCAGTGATCCTTCCGGAGAACGGGCGCGTACTCGTTCAGATCTGCGTTGCGCTCATGGATGATGCTCAGCGCCGTATGCACCGTCCATCTGGAATCAAACGGCGTGGCGTTGGGGCTCAGCAGGTAGACGGCGAAAACAGCAACAAATAGCGCGGCGGCGATGAGACCCTGGCGGTTCACAACTTTCGGCTGAGCACCAGCGCGATGGCCTCGGTGTAGATCCTGTGCTCTTCTACAAGAATGCGCGCCGCCAGCGTTTCCGCGGTGTCGCCAGGCAGTACGGGCACCACTGCCTGTTGAATGATGGGGCCCGTGTCGAGGCCAGCATCGACGAAGTGCACGGTACAGCCGGAGAACTTCACCCCATAGTCCAGCGCCTGCTGCTGCACGTGGAGCCCGGGAAAGGCCGGCAACAGCGACGGATGAATGTTGAGGATGCGCCGCGGGTACGCCTCCAGCAATGGCTCTCCCACGCGGCGCATGAAGCCGGCGAGGATGATGAGATCAATGCCGAGCGGCGCCAGCGTCTCTACCACCATGCGCGCGTAGGTATCAGTTTCAATGCCCTTGGACGGCAGAGATATGGCATGCAGCCTCAGCGCGGCGGCGGTCTGGAGCGCCGGCGACTCCGGATTATTGGCGATCACTGCTGCGATCTCGGCCTCCAGGCGGCCCTCGCGGATATTGCGGGCGATGGCCTCGAAGTTGGATCCCCGGCCCGACACCAGGACGGCCAGCCGTTTCACTTGTAGATCACCCGGCCCTTGCCGCGCGGCTGCTTGATCACTTTGCCGATCTGGTGGAAGGGCTGTTTCAGGCTCTTCAGCGCGCGCTCGGCCTTCAGCAGCTTTTTCTGCGGAATCACGAGGATCATGCCGATGCCGAGATTGAACGTGCGGCGGTAGTCGTCGTCAGGAATATTGCCGATGCGGCGCATCAGCTCGAAGACCGGCAAAATGGGCCACGAGCCCAGCTTGATCTCGACGGCCAGCCCCTTGGGCAGGATGCGCGGCGTGTTGTCCGTAATGCCGCCGCCCGTGATGTGGGCCGCGCCCGCCAGCAGGCCGACTTTCATCAGTTTTTGAATCGGCTTGAGGTAGCTGCGATGCACCTTGAGGAGTTCATCGGCGATGGTGCCGTCCAGCTCCGGCAAAAATGTCTTGGGCGTGTAGCCCGCCACATCGAAGAGGAGCTTTCGGGCCAGCGAGTAGCCGTTGGTGTGCAGTCCCGTGGAGGGCAACCCCAGTAGAACGTCGCCGGGCTGGATGGTGGCGCCGGTGAGGAGCTTGCTCTGCTCCACGCAGCCGACGATGAAGCCGGCCAGGTCATATTCACCGGGCTGATAGAGGCCCGGCATCTCGGCCGTCTCGCCGCCGATCAGCGCGCAGCCATTCTCTTCGCAGGCCTTGCCCAGGCCGGTGCCGATCTGCCCGGCCACCTCTGCGTTCAGCTTCCCGACGGCGAAATAGTCGAGGAAGAACAGTGGCATCGCGCCCTGCACCGCGATATCGTTGACGCAGTGGTTCACCAGATCCTGTCCCACCGTGTCGTGGCGGCCGGTCTGGAAAGCGACCTTGATCTTCGTGCCCACACCGTCGGCGGAGGAGATCAGCACGGGCCGCTTGTAACCTGAGAGCTTGTACATCGCGCCAAAACTACCGATATCGGCTAGTACGGCGCGCGTGAACGTCTTCTTCGCTGCTACCTTGATGTAGCTGACGGCGCGGTCGGCCTCGTCGATATTGACCCCGGCGTCCTTGTATCGGATCGGTTTCTGAGTTGGCATCGCTAAGACCAGTTTAAAATACGGTGATCCACCATGCTTCTGAAAAGTCTATCTTTGTTTCTGCTGGCCGGCGCGGCGTTTCTGCCGCTCCAGGCTGAGCCTCCGTCCCTGATTGCTATCCAGGACGCCCGCATCATCACGGTCAGTGGCGCGGTTTTGGAGAAAGGAACGGTGGTGCTGCGGGATGGCATCATCGCCGACGTGGGCGCGGCCATCATCATCCCAAAGGGCGCCTGGGTGGTGGATGGCAAAGGCCTGACGGTCTATCCGGGGCTGATTGACGGCTTCAGCACGTGGGGCATTCCGGACGGCGCTCCGGTGGCAGCCCCAACCGGCGGACGCGCGGCCGTGGCAGTGCCGGCTCCGGCCGGCACCCCGGCCCCGGCCCGCTCGCAGGGACCGGCAGACCGCCCTGGTACGAATTCGTGGGTGACGGCGGCGGATCTGGTGAAGACTTCAGACCGGCGCCTGGACGCGGCGCGCGGCGCCGGCTTCACCTCGGCGGCCACATTCCCGCGGCCGGGTCTCGTTGGCGGACACGGCGCGCTCGTCAACCTCGCCGGTGAAAACGCCGGCCGCATGGTGGTGGAGCCGGGCATCGGGCTGCTGCTGAGCATGGGCGGCGGCGGGTACACCGGGTATCCCAGCTCTCTGATGGGCATGTTTTCCTACTATCGCCAGCTGTGGATTGACGCCGAGCACTACAAGCTGAACAAAGAGATGTACGCGCAATCGCCCGCCACCATCGAGCGGCCCGGCTATGACCGGGCGCTGGAGGGCGTGCTGGCGGCAAAGAAGGTGTTTCTGCCGGCGGCGGGGCCCATGCAATTGGAGCGCGCCCTCAAGCTGGCGGCCGAGCTCAAGGCCACCCCTGTGATCTATGGCGCGGTGGAGGGCTACCGCATGGCTGCCGTGTTGAAGAAGACGGCCACCCCAGTGATCCTCAATGTGAAGTGGCCGGTGAAGGATCGCGAGGCGGACCCGGAACGCATCGATAGCATCAGAACTCTGGAACTGCGGGACAAGGCGCCGGAGTCGCCGGCGGCGCTGGTGGCGGCAGGGGTGAAGTTTGCCGTATCCAGCGACGGAATCGACAATCCGAAGGACGTCATCAAGGCGCTCAAGCGCTCCATCGACCTGGGATTGAAGAAGGAAGATGCACTGCGGGCGCTGACGCTCAGCGCGGCCGAGATCCACGGCGTCGGCGCGCGGCTGGGGTCCATCGACAAGGGCAAGATCGCCAACCTGGTGGTGACCAACGGCGATCTGTTTGACGACAAGACCAAAGTGCAGATGGTGTTCATCGATGGCGTGAAGTATCTGCCACCGCCGGAGACGCCGCCTGCACCGCGCGGCGGAGCAGCGCCGTCCGCGCCGGGCAATGAGACTCAGGAAGAAGTGGAGCACTAGGGCGATGCGCATACTAACGATCGGTGCATTGAGCGCGACGTTGTGCCTGACAGCGGGCTTCGCGCAGGACGTCACGGTGATCCAGAACGCCACCATTCACACGGTGACGAAAGGGACCATGAAGGGTTCCATTGTCATCCGCGACGGCAAGATCGCGGAAGTCGGCGAAAAGGTGATGACGCCGTCGGGCGCGCGAGTGATCGACGCCGCCGGCAAACACGTGATCCCCGGCATTATCGACTGCCACACGCACATCGCCGTCGACGCCATCAATGAAGGTAGCGTCTCCGTCAGCTCCATGGTGGGCGTCGGCGACGTGGTGAACTCCGAGGGCAAGGACATCTACCGCGCCCTGGCAGGCGGTGTGACGACGGCCAATGTACTGCACGGCAGCGCCAACGCTATCGGCGGCAAGAACGTGTTGTTGAAGATGCGCTGGGGCAAGGACGCCGACGCGCTGGTCTTCCAGGAGGCAATGCCCAGCATCAAGTTCGCGCTGGGTGAAAACCCGAAGCGCGCCGGCCAGGCCACCGGATTCCAGGCGCCGGGCGCACAGCAGAATCTGCGCTATCCGGGCACGCGCATGGGCGTCGAGGATGTGATCCGCGAGGCATTCCTCCACGCGCAGGAATACCAGAAGGAATGGAAGGCGTACGAGGCGAAGAAAAGCAAGGGCGAGGCCGCCCTGCCGCCGCGGCGCGACCTGCAAATGGAGCCGCTGGTGGAGGTTCTCGAAGGAAAACGTCTGGTCCATGCGCACTGCTACCGTGCCGACGAAATCCTGATGCTTCTGCGCGTGGCCGACGAATTCCACTTCAAGATCGCCACGCTGCAACACGTCCTGGAAGGCTACAAGCTGGCCAAGGAGATCGCTGCGGCGGGCGTGGGCGCATCGACGTTTTCAGACTGGTGGTCGTATAAAGTGGAAGCCTATGACGCCATCCCCTACAACGCCGCCATCATGCACAAGAAGGGTGTGCTGGTGAGCTTGAATTCCGACGACGCCGGCGGCGCGGAGCTGATGCGGCGTCTGAACACCGAGGCCGGCAAGATGGCGAAATACGGCGGGCTCACCGAAGACGAAGCACTGGCCATGATCACCATCAACCCGGCGAAGCAGTTGAGAATCGATCAGTATGTCGGCTCCATCGAGACCGGCAAGCAGGCGGACCTGGTCATCTACGACAAGGATCCGCTCTCCATCTACTCGAAGGTGGAGAAGGTGTTTATCGACGGCACGCAGTACTTCGACCGCGAGAAGGATCTGGAGGAGCGGCCGAGGCAGGATGCCCGCAAGAAGGGCCTGCTGGAGAAGGAAAAAGAGACCGAGAAGCGGAACGCACCGCAGTCCAGGAGGCCGTCGTGAAGAGATTTGCATGGATCGTGCTGGCAGCGGGCACGCTGATGGCGGGGCAGGACAACACGTTTCTGCTGCGCAATGCGACGGTGTATCCAGTGTCGGGGCCAAAGATCGAGAACGCCACAATTCTCGTGGTGGGCGGCAAGATCGTCGAGGTGGGCGCCAAGGTCACGCCGCCCAAAGGCAAGATCAAGATTGTCGAAGGCAAAGGCTTGCAGGTCTACCCGGGCATGATCGATTCTGGCTCGCCGATCGGGCTCTCCGAGATCAGCTCGGTGCGCGAGACCAATGACGTGGGCGAACTCGGTGACTTCAATCCGCAACTGCGTTCCATCATAGCCGTGAACCCGGAAAGCGAGCACATCCCCGTGGTGCGGGCCAACGGCATCACCAGCGTGATGGTACTGCCGGGCAGCGGCAATGGCCTGGTGTACGGGCAGATCTCCTTAATGCATCTGAGCGGCTGGACTTGGGAAGAGATGGAGATCCGGCGCGGCGCTGCGTTGCAGATGCGCTGGCCCACTTACACCATGGGCGGACGCGGTGGTGGCGGTGGGCGCGGCGGCGCAGCCGGCGGCGGCATGGCCGAGGCCAAGCGCGTGCACGATCAGCAGGTGAAGCTGATCCAGGAGTTCTTTGAGCAGGCGCGGGCCTATCAGTTGGCAAAGGCTGCGGGCACACCCGGCTTGAAGCCCGATCTCAAGCTAGAGGCGATGATCCCGGTGCTGGAAGGCAAGTTGCCCGTGATGATCACGGTGGCGCGGGAGCGTGAGATCAAAGAGGCCGTGGAGTGGGCGGTGAAAGAGAAGCTCAAGATCGTGCTGGCAGGCGTGCGACGGCCTGGCAAGATGACCGAAGAACTGGCGAAGCGCAAGATCCCGGTGATTCTGGGCTCGACCTTCGAAGTTCCGCTGGAAGAAGACGATCCGTACGATGAGGTGTTCTCCCTGCCCGGGGAGTTGCAGAAAGCCGGCGTTAAGATCGCTTTTGCGAGCTTTGGAGTGCAGTTTGCGCGCAATTTGCCCTACCAGGCGGCGCAGGCTGTGCCGTTCGGGCTGCCCTATGACGAGGCGCTGAAATCGGTGACTCTGAACGCGGCCGAGATCTGGGGCGTGGCCGATCAGTACGGCTCCATCGAAAAGGGCAAGTGGGCGGACCTCATAGTGACGGACGGCGATCCCCTGGAGGTGAAGACCTCGGTACGGATGATGTTCGTGAAGGGCGAGCCGGTGGATCTGGAATCCAAGCACACGCGGCTCTACAAAAAGTACATGGCCCGGCCGTAGGGCAGCATAGCCGCGATTTTCGCTACACTGAGGGCTGAGCCGGCCACGGCCAGCTCAGCTAAGCCTCTGTCGCGTCAATTAGTTGGGCCCTTAGCTCAATGGTTAGAGCAGCGGACTCATAATCCGTTGGTTGTAGGTTCAAGTCCTACAGGGCCCACCAAACTGCCGGGCTCCCCACTGACCGTTCAATGCCACTTGACCAGATACCGTCGTGGCTCCCACCCTGACGCCGTAGCAGTCAAATGCCACCGATTCTGCTGGAGGCAGCCCTCCCAGTCACCGGCCGCCGCGTTTCCATGGACTTGTGCGCCTCAGCGGTCAGGTCACCCGGTTGCCATGCTGCAACGGCCTCTCATATGCACTATGTGCAAAGAGTTCAGGCATTCCATGAGTTCGGGATGCCGGCTCAAATCAAAGGAGACCATATGGCACAACCGCAATTGATGCATCAACCCAAAGTGATGTCGGCGAGCACACTGACCGGCGACACCGTCGTCAACATGCAAAACGAGAAGTTGGGGAAGATCGAACACATCATGCTCGATCTCGCCACCGGCCGCGTGGCTTACGCTGTTCTTTCTTTCGGGGGCTTTCTGGGAATGGGTGACAAGCTGTTTGCCATCCCGTGGAGTTCTCTCAGGGTCGACACGGAAAACAAGCAGCTTGTTCTGAATATCGACAAGAAACTGCTCGACAGCGCACCGGGCTTCAACAACGAGCAGTGGCCCGACATGGCCGACCGCACCTGGGCGACCGGCATCAACAACTACTACGGCGCGAAGCCCTACTGGGAATAGGGCTCCCGCGTGGCAGCGATCGGAGGGGGCGGAAACGCCCCCTCCCTGACTACTTATTGATCACCGCACCCGTCGTGGCGTTCACATAAACGGCGTAGCCGTCCTTGCTGGTGCCCCACATGATGTACCACACCGGCCCGGGGAAGCGCGCCGAATTCCCAAGCAGCATCGTGGCTTTCGCCCCCGGATGCGTCTTCAGCCAGGCGCCCGCCGGCCCCGTCGCCGTCGTGTAGGCAATGTCGGAATCGATGCTGAATTCGCCATTTGCAAACGCCTTGGCCGCCGGCGTGGCGCCGCCCCAATTCTGCTTGTCGCTGACGTTGATGCCCTTGCTCAGGTCGGCGCCGTTGCCGGCCACCGCGTAAGTGAACGTCCGCGCCTCTTTCCGGCTGGGGGAAACAAAGACGGCGATCCATGCTCCGGCATGGCCTCCCTCGTTCTTGATGCTCGGCACTTCGCCGCTCTTCAGCGTCAGCGCCAGCAGATCCGGCGCCCAGGCGCGCGCCGCCTTATACATCTCAAAATAGGCCGAGCGCGCGGCTACGGCCTCCGCGGGCTTGGCCGGCTCCACTGCTTTGGTTTCGGCCTTAGTGGCCGGAGGCGGGGCGCTCGAGCAACCCGTCAGGACAATTGCGGCTGCAACCGAAGTTGCCAGTAAGAATATCTTCGTACCCATAACTCACTTACCTCCAAACGGACGAATCCATCATATACTCGTCACACGCTGGCGGTGCGCCAGCGTTGCGGCCGGCGTGGGGAGTCATTCGTTTTGCGCGCCGGCCGCGATAACTCGGGAAGAACTCAGAAACTCAGCTTCTTCAGATATTCGAAGCTCTGTTTCAAAGAATCCAGCGGATCGCCCGGCGTCTGATCCTGCTCGACAAAATAGTGCTGCACGCCGGCCGCATTCGCCGCCTTCAGCACTGCCGCGATATCGATCACGCCGTTGCCCACCTCGCGGAAAGAGCCCTTCGCCACCTTCTCGTTGTACTGCGGCGCGCCGATATCGGCCACGTTCTTCAAATGCAGCAGCGCGATCCGCTTGCCGTACTTCTGCAACACCGTCACCGGATCCACGCCGGCCACGCGCGACCACATAATGTCCAACTCCAGGCTGACGAGCTTCGGATCCGCGGTCTGCATTAGCACATCCAGCAGGTTGCCGCCGCCCGCCACCGGCTCAAACTCAAAAGCGTGATTGTGATAGCACAGGTGCATTCCGGATTTCTGGCACATCTCACCGGCGCGGTTCAGAGTCTCGCCTAGCTTCTTGATCACGTCCACGCCGCCGCGATCCTGGGGAGCGATATAGGGGCAGACGATGAACTTCAACCCGCGCTGTTTGCAGTCGTCGAGCGCTGCCGGCAACTTCGCCACTTGCGTAGTGAAAAGCGCCGTATCCAGATGAATGCTCACCGGGCGCAGCTTGGTCTGCATCAGGCTGGGCCACACCGCGGCCAGACTGCCGCCGATCACTTCGGCCTCCTGGAAACCGATCGCCTCCAGCGCCTTGAGGGTTTCTAGCGGCTTGCCCGGCAGAACAGCGCGCAGTGTGTAGAGTTGCACGCCCACCGTCTTCAGGGTGCGTGCGAAGGAAGGCACAGCCGTAGCGGCAGCGGCGGTGGAGGCGAGGAAGGCCCGGCGGCCCATCATTGTCATGCAGCTATTCTATTCCCGTTCCAGCTCCATCGGAAACCCGAAAACCCTGCGGGAGAACAATTCCACACCGGGTCGTTGCATCAGTGGAATCAACCCCGCCGTCACCACGATGCTGACCAGCACCGTGAAGTAAGCGAAGGAACGGATGGCATCACCGCCCTCCAGCCCGCGCTCCAGCGGGACGCTCGCCAGCACCGCTGCGGCCAGGCCTTTCGGCGCGGTCACGGAGAGTTGATAGCTCTCCTGCCAGCCGGGGCTGACACCCCTCGTGACGAAACGCACAATCACCAGCCGCCCGGCGTAGATAATGGCCACCGCCGCCAGGACGATCAGAAGATACATGGGATTGCCAAACCGGATCGAAAGGCCGAGATATACGAAGAAGAACGTCTTGAGCAGGAAGATCACCTCGTGGTAAAACTCCATGTCGCTCTCGGTCAGCTTGCCCATCTCGCGCCGTTGGAAGACCCTCACGTTGTGCAGGGGCAGGCGATGATAGTTGGTGAGCGACGCGCCAAATGCCAGCGCAGCGATGGCGCCGGAAAAGCCCAGCATGTCGGCCACTCCGTACAGGACAAAGATCCAGGCGAATATCGCGAACGAGGTGTTGGGGAACTGCCGCATCGTGTTCAGGACAAATGCCCACGCCAGGCCGCCAGCCATGCCGATGAATCCGGCGCACACCAGGCTCGCCATCACTGTGCCGGCCATGCGCATCGGATTCACTTCGCCGGCAGGTCCATCCAGCAGGCTGAAGACCATGACAATCGAGAGCACGTCGGTCAGGCCGGTCTCCAGGATCAGCACCGTCATCGCCGGCTCGCGCATCTTCAGCGACTTCGCGATGGGCAGCGCCACCGCCGGCGAGATGTTGCCGAGGATCAGCCCCAGCAGCAGGCTCATGAACCAGGCCAGGCCCAACGCAAGATGGCCGAAAAGCGCGATGATGCCGACGGTCATGACGAAAGTCAGTGAGGCAAGGCTCATGGTAGTCTTGAGCATCTTCGCCAGCAGGTCGAAATCGAGAGTGGTCCCGCCCTCAAAGAGGATGACCACCAGGGCTATGGTGCTCATCACGCCGCCAATCTTCCCAAAATCGTCGGGTGTCACCAGGCCAAGCACCGCCGGGCCGATCACGATGCCCAGCAGGATCAGAAGCAGTACGTCCGGGATCAGCGTCTTCCGGAAGAGCACCGTAAAGGACAGGGAGAGGAATACCAAAAGTCCAATACCAAGAAGAACTTCCGCCATAGGACGTGATTGTCGCTCGAATGCGTCGTAGACTCAAGGGGGTACGGCGTTGACACCCCGGCGGACCTTTATCTACCCTGATAATCGTCTAGCAACTCACGAGATCCGGACGAGATGCGTCTCTTCTCCTGGGACGGTCTCGTGTCCCGCCACCCCGGCTAAGGATGAATAAATGATCAAGGTCGAAGGACTGACCAAACGGTATGACCGCACCGTGGCGGTCAACAACATTAGCTTTGAGGTCGAGAAAGGGCAGATTGTCGGCTTCCTGGGCCCGAACGGAGCGGGCAAGACGACGACCATGCGGATTCTCACCTGCTTCCTCCCGCCGTCGGAAGGAACGGCCTCCGTCGCCGGCTTTGACGTGCTGGAGTCGCCCATGGACGTCAAGCGGAGCATCGGCTACCTGCCGGAAAACCCGCCGGTCTATCCGGAAATGGAAGTCGAAGAGTACCTCACCTTTGTCGGGCGGTTGAAGGGGATTCCCAAGGCGGACTTGGCCCAGCGCGTGCGCGAAGCCTCCGAAAAGTGCGCCGTGGCCGACGTCAGCAAGAAGTTGATCTCCAAGCTATCCAAGGGCTACCGGCAGCGCGTCGGCCTGGCGCAGGCCATCATTCACAACCCCGATGTGCTGATCCTGGACGAGCCCACCGCCGGCCTGGACCCCAAGCAGATCCACGAGACGCGCGACCTCATCCGCTCTCTCGCCGGCGCCCACACCATCATCCTCTCCACCCACATCCTGCCCGAAGTGGAGCAGACGTGCGATCACGTCGTCATCATCTCCAAGGGTCGCATGGTGGCCAAGGATTCGGTTCAAAACCTGACCTCGCGGCTGCGCGGGCAGGAGGCCGTGGCCGTCGAGGTCTCCGGCGGCGAGAACGCCCCCATTCAGCAGCGGCTGGAGCAAGTGGCGGGCGTGAGCCGCGTGGTGGCGCGCGATACGCGTGACGGCCGCCACTCCTATGAAGTGGAATCGCTGCCCGGCTGCAACGTGCGCGGCGACGTGGCGCGGGCCGTGGTGGAGTCGGGCTGGAACCTGCACGAATTGCGTGCCGTCGCATTGAGCCTGGAAGATGTCTTCCTGGAACTGACCGGCGCCGGTCAGGCCGCCGAAGGAGAGAAGCAGTGACCAATATCATCACCATCTGCCGAAAAGAACTGAAGAGCTATTTCTCGTCGCCCATTGCCTACCTGCTCATGGCGATGTTCGCGTTCCTGTTCGGCTTCTTCTTCTGGAATGCCGTGGGCTACTTTGTGTCGATGAGCTTCCAGGCCCAGATGTCGGGCCGGGCGATACCGATGGACGTCAACGAGATGATCATCCGCCCGTTGTTGATGAACGTCTCGGTGATCGGGCTGTTCCTGATCCCGTTGATCGCCATGCGGCTCTTCGCCGAAGAGAAGCGCTCCGGCACCATCGAACTGCTACTCACCTCGCCGATCCACGACATGGAAATCATCGTCGGCAAGTGGCTGGCGGCCACTATTCTCTATGGCTGCCTTCTGGGCATCAGCGCGCTGAACATCTTGTTTCTGTTCGCCTATGGGCAGCCGGACTGGAAGCCGCTGCTGATCGGGTATCTGGGCCTGATCCTGCAGGCCGGCGGCTTGCTGGCCATTGGCGCCTTCATTTCGACCACCACCAAAAATCAGATCATCGCCGGCGCCGTCACTTTCGGCGCCTGCCTGATGCTGTGGGTGCTGGAGTGGGTGGCCGGCTATGAGACGGCAACCTGGGCCACCGTGCTCAGCTATATGTCCGTGGTTCGCCACTTCGAGCCGTTCTCCAAGGGAGTGATCGACACGCGCGACCTGGTCTACTTCGCGTCGGTCATCTTCCTGGGGCTCTTTCTGACGGCGCGCAGCCTGGAATCGCTGCGCTGGAGGTCCTAACGCCATGACAACAGCATTTCTGAAGAAACGCGCCACCAAGTTCTCTGCCTACAGCACCGTCTACATCCTCGTAGTGCTGGGCATTCTCAGCACCGCCAATTTTCTGGCGAACCGCTACAACAAGAGCTTTGATTCCACCACCAACAAGCGGTTTTCTCTCTCGGACCAGACCATCAAAGTGGTCAACGGACTGAAGGAGGATGTCACCATCTCCTACTTCGACGAAACGGTCGCGTTCCCGCGCGCCAAAGACCTGCTAGACCGCTACAGCACGCTTTCCCCGAAGCTCAAGGTGGAGCTCCTGGACCCCTTCAAGAAGCCCACGCTGGCCAAGCAGTATGGCATCACGCAGACCGGCGCCATCGTGTTGCAGACGGCCACCGGCAAGCGCCAGGACGCCCGTTCTCTCAGCGAAGAAGAGGTGACCTCCGCCATCGTGCGGCTCTTCAAGAAGACCGAAAACACGGCCTGCTTCACCACCGGCGCGGGCGAACACTCGCTGGAAGATACGACAGCCGGCTCCTATTCCGCCGTCAAGACGTTAATCGAAAAGAACAACTACAAGACCCGAACGGTGAATCTGATCGAGAAGCCCGAAGTGCCCGCTGGCTGCACGTTGATCGTCGTGGCCGGGCCGCGCGTTGACTATCCGCAGCCTGTCGTGGACGGGTTGAAGAAGTATGTGGAAGGCGGCGGGCGAGCCGTGTTCCTGAGCGATCCGCCGCTGAAGACTGGCAAGGAGAACGTGGCGGAGAATGCCGGCTTGAAGGCCGCTCTCCAGGGTTGGGGCGTCACGCTCAACAACAACCTGATCCTAGACACCTCCGGCTTGGGCGGCATGTACGGCATGGGGCCGGAGATCGCCCTGGCTTCGCGCTACGAGACCCACCCGATTGTGGCCAGCATGAAACGCACCGCCACCGCGTTCCCGCTGGTGCGCTCCCTGGAGCCTAAACCGACCGACAAAACCAGCGTCGAGAAACTCGTCTCCACCTCCGCCAACTCGCTGGCCGTTACCGATCTGAACGCCGCGGGCGGCGGCATCAAGATGCCCAAGGGCGACCCCCAATCCTTCGCCGTGGTAGCCGCGGGCACCTACCGTGGCAAAGTGGAGGGCCGCTTCGTCGTGGTCGGTTCGTCGGATTGGATCGCCAACTACGCCCTCGGTTTCGGCGGCAACAAGGACCTGTTCCTGAACATGGTGAACTGGTTGACCAACGACGAGGAGTTGATCTCCATCCGGCCGAAAGATCCGGAAGACCGGCGGATTCAGCTCACCACGGCTCAAATGCTGTTGGTGCGCGCCGTCAGCCAGTTCGTGATCCCGCTGGGCGTCATCGCCCTGGGCCTGATGGTGTGGTGGCGCAGGAGATAGGGCAAGCCGTGAAACCGAAAGCTTTGTTGATTGCGACCGCGCTTTTCGCGCTGCTGGGCGCTGGCGTCTGGTGGTCCAACCGCGACGTCAGGGAGAAGGAAGGCCAGCCTGCCAAGGACGCTCCGCCGAAAGTCCTCACTCTCACCGAGAGTGAGATCGTCAAGGTGGAGATCCAGCGTCCGGCCGGCGAGCCCGTGCGGATAGAGCGCGAGGCTTCCGGGCAGTGGAAGCTCGTCGAGCCGGTTTTCCCGGCGGACCGCGATGCGGTGAATACGCTGCTCAGCGCGTTGAGCTCCGTAGGCTCGGAAAAGGTGATCGAAGAGAAGCCGGCGGATCTCGCCGCGTTCGGGCTCGCCAAGCCGGCCACGCAAATCATCATCACGCTCAAGGGCGGCAAGAGCCGTACCCTGGCCTTCGGCGATGAGGCGCCCGTGGGCGGCGGCAGCTATGCGAAGGCAGACGGCGATCCGCGCGTCTTCACAGTAAGCTCGACAACGCGCGCCGGGCTGGACAAGTTCGGTGTGGACCTGCGCGACAAGCGCCTGCTCACGTTCGACAGCGAAAAACTGGCGCGCGTGGAGTGGACCGCGAAGGGTTCCACAATCGAGCTCTCCAAAACGGCCGGCGGTGATTGGGCCATCGTCAAGCCCAAGCCGATGCGCGCCGATGGCTGGCAGATCGAAGAGTTGCTACGCAAGCTCAAGGAGGCCAAGCTGGACCCACTGCTCACTTCCGATCAGATGGCGGATCTGGCCAAACAGTTTGCCGGAGCCGCGCCGCTGGCCAGCGTGGCGCTCACCGATGCTTCCGGCACACAGCGGCTAGAAGTGCGCAAGAACAAGGAAGGCAAATACTACGTCAAGTCCTCCGTCGTGACGGGCTTTCACATGCTGTTGGACGACATGGCCAAGAGCTTTGACAAGTCTGCCGAGGATCTGCGCAATAAGAAGATTTTCGATTTTGGCTTCAGCGATCCTGGCAAAGTGGAATACCGCGATGGCTCGCGGCAGTTGTCGCTCAACAAGGCGGGTGACCGCTGGCTGTCGGGCGCCAAACCGATGGACTCCGTCGGTGTGCAATCCCTCATTGACCGGCTGCGCGAGCTCTCCGCGGCCAAGTTCGTGGATGCCGGTTTCACGACAGCCGCGGTGGAGCTGAACGTCACCTCCAAAGAGGGCAAGCTGATTGAAAAGGTCGGGCTGGCCAAGGCGGGCGCCAACTACATCGCGCGGCGCGAGGGCGAGCCCGGGTTGTACGAACTGGAAGGGAAGACCGTGGACGAACTCATCGCAGCAGCCGCCAGCGTCAAAGAGCAGCAGACGGCCGTGCCCGCAAAGAAGTAGCCGCGATGAACGCGATCCTTACCGATCTCTATCAGCTCACCATGGCCGCCGGATATTGGCAGTCCGGCAAGGCCAGCGAGGTGGCAACATTCGAGCTCTTCGTGCGCAGGCTGCCGCCGCACCGCAATTTCCTGGTCGCCGCCGGCTTGGCCCAGGCGGTGGAGTACCTGCTGAACCTGCGCTTCACCGATGACGAGCTCGCCTACCTCCGGAAACTGCCGCAGTTCCACAACGCAGGTGATGCCTTCTTCCAGATGCTGAGCGGATTCCGGTTCACCGGCGATGTCTTCGCCGTGCCCGAGGGTACGCCGGTTTTCGCGGGCGAGCCCATTCTCACCGTGCGTGCGCCGTTGCTGGAGGCGCAGATCCCGGAGACGTATCTCCTCGCCATGGTCGGCTTCCAATCGCTGATCGCTACCAAAGCGGCGCGCATGGTGGAATCGGCCGCCGGGCGGGCCGTGGTGGAGTTCGGGACCCGCCGGGCGCATGGACCCGAGGCGGGCGTCCTCGCGGGCAGGGCGGCTTTTGTAGGCGGCTGCACGGGCACCTCCAACACCCTCTCGGGCATGAAGTACGGCATTCCCGTGTTCGGGACGGCCGCACACTCCTGGGTGCAGAGCTTCCCATCCGAAACCGAAGCATTCGCGCGATTGTACGAGCTCCTGGGGCCGGCCACGACATTCCTGATCGACACCTACGACACGCAGGAGGGGGCCCGGCGAGCCACCCAACTGGGCAAGCCGTTCTGGGGCGTGCGGCTCGATTCCGGCGACCTGGCCGGGCTCTCCAAGGCAGTGCGCGGGATTCTGGATTCCGCCGGCTTCCCAGAGGCAAAGATCATGGCCACCGGGGATCTCAACGAGTACAAAATCACAGATCTGCTCGCCGTCGGCGCTCCCATCGATGCCTTTGGGGCCGGTACCGAGTTGGCCACGTCGGCCGATGCACCCAGCCACGGCGCGGTCTACAAACTGGTGGAAATCGGCGCCGGCGCGGAGAAACGGGCCACTGCCAAGTTCTCAGCGGAGAAATCCACGCTGCCTGGCGCCAAGCAGATTTTCCGCTACGCGGATTACGATGTTCTGGGATTGGCCGGCGAGTGCCGCATGGGGTGCGAGGCGCTGCTGCGGCCTGTGGTGCTGCACGGCGAGCCCATCGGGCCACAGCCCACGATTGTGGAGTCCCGCGATTACGCGCGGCGCTGTCTGGCGGCGTTGCCCGATGAGGTCCGCGGACTCGAAGTTGTCGCCGAGCCGCGGCGCATCCGCCAGAGCGTGGAGCTCATCCAATTGAGGGAGGCTGTCCTGCGACGCCGCTCATGAAGACTCTCTTCTTCGATGTCGATACGCAGGTGGATTTTCTGCGGCCCAGCGGGGCGCTTTACGTGCCGGCGGCGGAGAGCATTGTGCCCGCCGTGGCGGCCCTGAACCGGTGGGCCATCGCCAACGGGATTCCGCTCATTTCCACCGCGGACTGCCACGCCGAAAATGACCCGGAGTTTCGGGTGTGGCCGCCGCACTGCGTGGGCGGCACTCTCGGCCAGCGCAAGCCGGACGAGACGATGGTGGGCCAGATTGTTTTAAACAAGACGACGCTGGATTGTTTTGAGGCGCCGGAGCTGGCCGGATTGCTGGCCAATTCAGGCGCGGAGCGCTGCGTCGTTTACGGCGTTGTCGCGGAGATCTGTGTCCGGCTCGCCGCCTTCGGTTTGTTGAAAACCGGGCGGCGCGTAGAGATCGTCACCGACGCGGTGAAGGAACTCAACGCCGGCGACGCGGCGCGAGTGTTC
Organism: Paludibaculum sp.; assembly: GCA_036504135.1. Classification (GTDB taxonomy): domain Bacteria; phylum Acidobacteriota; class Terriglobia; order Bryobacterales; family Bryobacteraceae; genus Paludibaculum. The sequence continues at coordinate 401,013 of DASXVP010000024.1, read as the reverse complement.
GGCGAGTTCACCGCGGCGGGCGGTCTGCTCACCACAATGGCCCAAGCCACCGCTCGCTGACGCTCACGGCTCGGAATCACGCCGGCGGCGCGTTACGCGGCAAGGTCCGGCAGCGGAACTTCCTTGGCGTCACGCCACAGACGTTCCAACTGGTAATATTCCCGCTTCTCGTCCGTGAAGACGTGAATGACGAGATCCCCGAAATCTCCGAGAACCCACTCGCCGTTGTCATAGCCTTCGACGTTGATCGCCCGCTCGCCGGCCTGCTGCTTGATCTGGAGAACGATCTCGTCCCAGATGGCACGAGTCTGCCGTGAGCTCGATCCGGTACAGATGACGAAGTGATCGGCGAAGGTGGTGACCTCGCGGAGGTCCAGGATACGGACATCAGTCGCTTTTTTCGAATCGGCTGCCCGTGCCGCGATCTGCCACGTGGGGGAAACCGTGGCTTCTAGTGTGGGTGCTGCCCCGCTGATTGGTTGTTTACGCAAGAGTTCGAGTGGAACTACTCCTTATGGGCATCGTACTACAATAAAGACAGTGCGCAAGCTTTTTGTTTGTTGCGTGTGGATGACGTTCGTGTGTCTGCATGGCCAGAGTCTCTACTCCCGTCAGCAGCCGCTGGACCGCGTCCTGCAGAACCCGCTCGACATCGACGACGACGGCATCCTCAAGCGGACGCTGTACGGTTCCTTGCGTCCGGACGACCTCAGCCTGGAACAATCGGACCGCATGGTGGACGCCGCCAGACGCCGCGTGCAGCGCGTGGAAGACCGCATGAAAGAGATCCAGCCTCTGATCGACGCCGGTGTGCTGGCGCGCAATGAAGTCAACGCATTCCACGAGGAGCTGGCCTACCGCCAGAAGACGCTGGAACTGGCCGAATCCCGCCAGCGCTTCCTCAAAGAACTGGCCGAGATGGCGCGCGCCGAGACCGCAGTCGAGCCGCAGGACGATAGCGGCGGCGTCAAGCCGGCGCAGGAACGCTTTGACGGCAACGGACAGTTCGGCCAGGGGGCGCTGAAGCGCATTGTGCTGGCCTACGAGAAGCAATTCGCCAGGGCGATTCCCATCAGCGCCAACGGCGAGACCTCGTTCCACCGCGCGCTCGGCTACAACCATTCCGGACGCGTGGACGTCGCCCTTTCGCCCGATACGCCGGAGGGCGTGTGGCTGCGCCAGTTACTGGAAAAAGAACAGATTCCCTACTACGCGTTTCGGACGGCCATCGCCGGCAAGGCCAGCGCGCCCCACATTCATATCGGCCCGCCCAGTACGCGCCTCCGTGTGGCAGACTGAAAAAATGCCGTCTCCGCAGATCGAAGTTCTGATCCCGCAAGAGGAGATCCAGAAACGCATCACCGAGCTTGGTGCGCAAATCAGCGCTGATTATGGCGACCGGCCTCTCGTACTCGTGGGCGTGCTCAAAGGTTCGTTCATGTTTCTGGCCGATCTCGTCCGCGCCATCTCATCGCCCGTCCGCATCGAGTTCATCGGCGCCAAGAGTTACGAGGGCACGTCCTCCTCCGGCCAGGTGCAGATCACCAAGGATCTCGATAAGCCCGTCAGCGACGAGGACATCCTGCTGGTGGAAGATATCATCGACACCGGCCTCACTCTCAACTATCTCCTGCACGTCCTCTCGCAACGCTCTCCGCGCAGCATTCGCACGGTCGCCTTTCTGGATAAACCCTCGCGCCGCCGCATCGAGGTCAAGGGCGACTACATCGGTTTCACCATCGAGGACAAGTTCGTCATCGGCTACGGACTCGACTTCGAACAGAAGTACCGGAACCTCAAGGATCTCTGTATCCTGGTTCCGTGAAGCGCAGAGACCTCCTGACTACAATCCCATTCGCAGGCTACTCCGTCCTGGTGCTGGCACAGGACCAGAGCGCCCCACCTAAACCCGATTTTGACCGCATCGCTCCCCCTGTGAACCGGCGCAAATCCGTGCCTGCCGAGCCCAACATGACCCTCGTGGAGCTCCAGTGCGACGTCCTCGTGGCGGGCGGCGGGCTGGCCGGTGTCTGCGCCGCGCTCAGTGCGGCCCGCCATGGCGCCAAGGTCGTGCTGGTGCAGGATCGCTCCCGGCTGGGCGGCAACTCCTCCAGCGAAGTGAAGATGCACGTGGTCGGCGCCAACTCGCACAAGGGCCGGCCCGGCTGGCGCGAAGGCGGCATTATCGAAGAACTCCGCCTGGACGACGCGGCCGCCAATCCGCAACGCTGCTGGGAACTGTGGGATCTGCTGCTCTACGACAAGATCGTCAGTGAGCCGAACATCACGCTGCTGCTCGAAACCACGCTCTATGCCGTGGTGAAGAAGGGCGCTGCGATCGATCACGTCATGGCCCGTTGCGACAAGAGCGAGCACCTCTACCGCGTCCGCGCCCCGCTGTTTATCGATTGCACCGGAGACTCGCGCCTGGCCCTGGAATCTGGCGCCGACATGCGCATGGGCCGGGAAGCGCGCAGCGAATTCAACGAATCTCTCGCGCCGGAAAAGACAGATCAGGAGACGCTCGGCTCCAGCATCCTCTTCACGTCGCGCGACTACGGCAAGCCCATGCCCTTCACTCCCCCGAAATGGGCGCGCAAGGTCACGAAGGACCATCTCCAGTTCCGCGGGACCAACTCCTGGGAGTACGGCTATTGGTGGATCGAGTGGGGCGGAAACCTCAACACCATCTGGGACAACGAGCGCATCCGCTTTGAGTTGCTGGCCATCACGATGGGCGTGTGGGACTACATCAAGAACGGCGGCAACCATCCCGCCTCCGCCACCTGGGCGCTGGATTGGGTGGGCATGATGCCTGGCAAACGCGGCAGCCGGCGCGTCGTGGGCGATCACCTCGTCACCCAGCACGATCTGCTCCGCGGCGATTTTGCCGATGCCGTGGCCATCGGCGGCTGGCCGATGGACGATCATCCGCCCGGAGGCTTTGATCGCTCCGACCTTCCGCCCAATACGAACCTCAGGACGCAGGAGGTGTACAACCTGCCGCTCCGGGCGCTCTACAGCAAAAACGTCCCCAACCTCATGATGGCTGGGCGCAACATCAGCGCCACCCATGCCGCCTTCACCTCCACGCGCGTGATGGCCACCTGCGCGGTGGTCGGTCAGGCGGCCGGCACGGCAGCCGCGCAGTGCCTGCGGGAGAAGGTCTCCATCCGGCAACTGGCCCAGGACAAGCAGCGCGTCTCAACTTTGCAGCAGACCCTTCTGCGGGACGACCAGAGCCTGCGCGGGCTCCGCAATGAAGATCCCAGGGACCTGGCTCGCCACGCCAAAGTGAGCGCCTCCGCCGCCGAGCCCGCCAACCCGCCGGAGAAAGTCCTCGATGGCTTCGTGCGCGATATCCCCGGCAAGGAGACCCACCAGTGGGCCGGCCGCATGGGACCCGATGGCGCATGGATCGAACTCAAGTGGGACCAGCCCGTAACCATTTCGGAGGTGCAGTTGACCTTCGATACCGGCTTCCAACGCGAGCTGACGCTCAGCTCGCAGGATGCCATCATGAAGGGCATCGTCGGTGGCCCTCAGCCGGAGACGGCCCGCCAATACAAGCTCATCGCGGCGGGCCGGGAACTCGCCGCCCACTCCGCCAACCATCAGCGTCTGCGGCGCCACAAGTTCAACGCCGTCACCACGGACCGGCTACGCCTCCACGTCACTGCCACCAACGGCAGCGACCTGGCGCGCCTCTTTGAAATCCGCTGCTACAGCTAAATGTGCCGGTGGATGTGGAACACTTTGAACACCGGTTCGCCGATGCCCCACACAACCAGCAGCAGGAACACCACGCCGATAATCATGTCGTAGACGGCCGTGATCGGCACCGGAAGCGGCGGCATCAGGCCCAGCCCGATCGCCGCCACCACTGCCAGCAGATGCCAGTACCACTTGATGTTACTGAAGCGCCAGAGTAGGAAAATCGCCGCGGCGAATGCCGCCGTATAAGCAAGAGCGACCATTGAAAAAGTCATAGTCAGGCTCCGTATCTGCCCTGACTGTAGCGCTCCGCGCGCCGGAGTCAAGCCTCTATTGAGGATCGCCCGCCTCCACCCAGGCGAGGTTCAAGTGCGCGTGGCGGATCGTCTTGCGCGGCTGGCCTTCCGGCACGTGATTCAGAAAGACGCTGTAGCTGGCGTGTATCGTGCCGTCCGGCGCCTGCACGATCGACGGGTAGTGGAATGAGCCGGGCCGCTCCGTGCGCCGGTCGAGTTCCAGGTGACGGCGCCATTTCCACGTCTTGCCCTCGTCGTCCGAGATCGTCAACGCCAGGGAGTGGCGGCCGCTCTCCGTATCGTTGTTGATCATCAGCCACCGGCCGTCTTGCAGCCCCAGCACCTCCAGCCCCGTGCCCGAGTTCGGAATCGCCGTGTCCTCGGCCGGCGTCCACGTCTCGCCGTTGTCTTTCGAGTAACTCACATGCACCCGCTTCGGCGGCGGGCCGTTGTCCCGCATAAACGCCGTCAGCGTGCCGTCCTTCCTCAAAGCGAGGCTCGGTTGGATGTTGCCGCCCCCGGTGATCGGCTCGGAACCGTGCCACGTCAAGCCGTTGTCGTCGCTGATGCCCACCAGCGAAAAACTGTAGCCATCCGAGTACAGCGGCATCAGGATCCGGCCGGACGGCAGTTGTAGCGGGTGGGCCCGCGTCATCCAGCCCATGCGCGAAAAGTACTTGTCGTTGGCCCTCTCCAGCAGGCGTTTGAAGTAGTCCGGGCGCTGCCCCGTGTCGTACTTCGCGGCAAACTCCCTGGTGCGTTCGGCAATATTGGCCGGCTTCACCAGCAGCACGTCGGCCCGCTCCCACTTCGGCACGCCGGGCTTCCGGTAGTCTGATGAGATGCGGTAGTTCGTGATGGCGCTCTCCCACTGATTGGCGATGATCGTCTGCCAGATCAGCCACAGCCGCTGGCTCTTGTCCAGAAATAGCGTCGGATTGGTGTCCGGAAAGCCGGGCTGATCGGCCAGAACAAAAGGCGCGCTCCACGCTTTTGCGCCCTTCGGCTTACGGGCGGCCATGATCACCACGTCGTCGGCCGTGCGTTCGCCCGATCCGCGATACCAGCAGACGAATAGCTCGCCGTTCGGCAAGCGTAGAATGCTGGAGGCGTGGTTATGTTGGGTGTCGAGAGGAAAGATGTCCTCCTTCTCAACAAACGGTGCCCCAGCCGTGGCGGCGGAGGTGATCACAAGGATAGCGATGAGGATGCGAAGCATGGCGGATCTGCCTGCTATTGTCCAACAATCCGATCCGTTAAACTGGAAGGACTTGAGGTCTATTCTCCGCCGCCGGCAGGTCTACCCATGCTTAAACAACTCCACGGTCAATTTGAAGCGAATCTTTTCGAGTCCGTCATCCCCTTCTGGATGAACCATTCGTTGGACCGTGAGCACGGCGGCTACTTCACCTGCCTGGACCGTGAGGGCGCCGTCTACGATACCCGCAAATATGTTTGGTTGAACGGCCGCCAGGTCTGGACCCTGGCCCGCCTCTATAACGAAGTGGCGCCCCGCCACGAGTGGCTCGATGCCGCCCGGCTCGGCGCCGAGTTCCTGCGGGACCACGCCTTTGATCCGCAGGGCCGCTGCTACTTCTCACTCACCCGCGAGGGAGAGCCATCCTTTTACCAGCGCAAACCATATGCAGCCGTCTTCGTGGCGCTTGGCTTTGCCGAATACGCCCGCGCCACCGGCGATGCCACCTATCGGGCCAAGGCCCTGGAGCTCTTCGCCAAGGTGCGGCAATGGATCGCTGATCCCGCGCCGCTCGGCCGCCCCGCCATGGCTGGCGGCGTCGCCTACAGCCAGTTGGCCGATATCTACGTGATTTGCTCTCTGGCGCTGGAGCTCGGCTGCGCCGATGCCTTGCCCTGGTGCCTGCAACAGATCCGCATTCACTACGAGCCGTCGCGCCAGTTGCTCTTTGAAAACGCGGCCATCGATCCAGCGCTGCGCCGCACCTATCCCGATGGCCGGCTGATCTGCGCCGGCAGCATTTTTGAAATCTCGTGGTTCCTCTTCCGCGCGCTCGACGTCTGCCCCGACCCGGAAGTGGAGGCCATGCTCCTCCGCTCCCTGGAAGGCGCCATGGAGTTTTGCTGGGATAAGAAGCACGGCGGATTCTTCTACTTTGCCGATATCGACGAGCGGCCCATGCTGCAACTCGAATCCGACATGAAGCTCTGGTGGGTGCATGCCGAGGCCTTGTACGCACTGCTCTGCGCCTTCCAGCGAACCCGCGATGAGAAATGGCTGCGCTGGTTTGAGCAGGTCCACGAATACACCTGGAGTCACTTCCCTGACCAGGCGCACGGCGAGTGGTACGGCTATCTCCACCGCGATGGCACGCCGTCTCACACGCTCAAAGGCAACAACTACAAGGGATGCTTTCACATCCCGCGCGCGCTGCTGTTCAGCGCCCAGTTGCTGGAGCGGCTGTAGGCAGTCTCCTCCCCGGCCCCGACGCGGTGCTCACTAATCCGGCCACTCCATCCACGTCCACGGCCCGTACGCCCAGCACGACCTCGTCGATGGAGACGTTCTTCAGCGTGAACTCCTCGCGCTGGCCAACGAAGATCTCGCGCTCCCAAAAAGGCGCGGTGGTGGTCCGCAGCAGCACCGTGTATCCGGCCAGATCGGGCTCTGTCTCCGGGCTCTTCCACTTCATCGCGGCGTCGTAGCGGCTCGCTCCGCGGCCCGGCGTGGAGAGCACCGGCGGACGTGGCGCCAGTGCCAGTGAGGCCAGCGTCGCGCCCACGCCGCGCGTCACCAGCGTCGTGTAAGGAATCGAGACGCGGTCCAGCGTGTCTTTCTCGTTATGTTGATTCTCCAGTTGCTCGGCCGGCGTCGTCACCCGCACCGCTGCGAAGCCCTCGGTGTGAAATGGCGTGTGGTCGCCGCCCCGCCCAAAACGATCCGCCCGGAAGACTGCATTGATGCTCAACTCCGGCAGATACCGCTCCGAGACCTCTCTCATATAGCGTGCCAGCGAGCGCGAGGGAGAGTCCATCGGGTCGCCCGAATAGACGTTCACGCGCTGGCCGGCCTGGATGCCGTTGCCGGTGACGTTCGTCCCGATCGTGTCCACATTCAGCAGCGCCTCCACCGTCTCCTTCATCTCCGTGGCCTTCTTGGCATACCCCGTCGCGCCCAGCAACCCCTGCTCCTCGCCGGCAAAGGCAATGAACACGATGGTCTTGTCAAACTCATACTGGCTCATCACGCGCGCCAGTTCCATCACGCACGCAGTGCCGCTGGCGTTATCGGATACGCCCGGTGAGCGTTCGGCCGCAGCCGTGGCCTCGGGATCCAGCGCCGTGCCCTTCAGCTTCATGTGCATCGTGTCGTAGTGCCCGCCCACCAGCACGTGCACCTCTGGGTGAATCTTGCCGGGCAGCACGGCAACTACGTTGACGATCTCCGTATCCCGCACGATGCGGGCGCCCTTTTTCGCCGGATAGCCGTCAAACCGGACCGCCAGTCGCGGGCTATACGAGCGGAACTCCGCGGCGATCCACTCCCTCGCCGCCACGACGCCCCTGCCCGGTCCAGCCACCAGACCGTTGGAATCCCGCGTCTCAAAGCTCTCCAACTTCTTCAGAATGGCGCCCACGCGCTCTTCAGAAACGCCTGCCGTCACTTTCTCGATGGTGGGATGCAACGATTGCGGCGGCTTCTGGGCAAAGGCCGCCAGCGCGCAGAACAGTGATGCAGCGCAGCGGCAAAGGTAGGTCCGTGAGGAGGAAAGTGTCATCTTAATCCAGGATAGCCGTACGAGGCGGTCGGACTGCAGGTCCTCGGCGAGGCCGTCTTCAAACTCCACTGGCATACCAGTGTAGTTTCACACTCTTGACCTTCGGCCCCGAATCTGATCTAATCCTGCAAGCTACATGGAATGTTCCGTGCTCGCTCTTCAGGGAGGTCAGTTCTATGCTTCGTAAGCTCCTCGTGGGAGTCTCGCTGCTGGCTCTTTGCGCCTTGACTCTGCTCGGTCAAGACTCGCGCGGCGGCATTACCGGCCGCGTCACCGATCCTTCAGGCGCCGTTGTCCCCGGCGCCAAAGTTGCTGCTACAAACACTCAGACAAATGAAGTCCGGCGCGCCGTTACGAACGACACTGGATATTACGAAATTAACTTCCTGGAACCGTCTACCTACAGCATCGTGGTGGAGGCTGGCGGCTTCAAAAAGGTCAGCCATAAAGACCTCGTGGTGAACGTGGGTTCCAAGTTGGAGATCCCCGTCATTCTCGAAGTCGGCGCCGTCGCCGAAACCGTCGAAGTCACCGGCGAAGCGCCCCTGCTGGAAACCACCTCAGCCAGCGGCGGCCGCGTACTGGACTCCCGCCAGGTGGTCAACCTGCCGTTCTCGGATTTGAACCCCTTCGCTCTCTCGGCCTTGGCCCCCGGTATGCAGTGGACCGGCCAGCCCGAATACCGCCGCCCGTTTGACAACGGCGGCACGTCCTCGTTCAACACCATGGGCGGCGTTGGCCAGAACGAATACACGATGGACGGCATGTCCGTCACCGGCACAGGCCGCCGCGTCGGCTTCACCCCTCCGGCCGACGCCGTCGGCGAGTTCAAGCTCGAAACCTCGAACTTCGACGCCAGCCAGGGCTTCACCTCCGGCGCGTCCATCAACGTCAGCTCCAAGTCCGGCACCAACAAGTTGCACGGATCGGTGTTCGATCAGCACTGGCAACAGCGCTGGAACGCCACCCCGTTCTTCACCCGCGAACCGTTTGACGCCGGCGTCCGCAATGGCACCATCGACCCCAACAAAAAACAGAAGCAGGCCACCGGCCGCTCCAACAACTACGGCATCTCGGCCTCCGGCCCCGTCTTCATCCCGAAGATCCTGAATCTGAAGGACAGACTTTTCTGGACGGTCACCTGGAACGGCATCCGCCAGTCCAAGGCCGAGACGACTGACTCCGTGAACCGGACCGTGCCCACTGAGGCGATGAAGCAGGGCGATTTCTCCTACTTCCTGACAATCCCCAATGGCGCCAACCGCTTCACTATCTACGATCCGCGCTCGGCTCGCCTCGTGGGTACAACCGTAACGCGCACCCCGTTCCCCGGGAACAAAGGTGTCCCGATTCTGAATCCAACCTACGCCTACTACACGAAGCTCTTTCCAACCCCAAACAACATTCCGGGCCTCGTCTCAGCGGAGTTGGCCAACAACTACCTCGCCACTGCGATGCCGAAGGACGAGAAATTTGACTCCATCGTCAACCGATACGACTTTGCTGTCACGCAGAACCACCGGGTGAATTTCCGGTGGCAGTGGAATGATCGGCTGGCCGACGAATACGATTGGACATACGAGACCGCCCGCGGCCTCCACTCCAATGGCCTAACGCGCATCAACAAGGGCGCCAACGTCGGCTATCTGTGGACTATCACCCCGAACAACATTCTGGACAGCAACTTCGGCATTTCTCGCTTCGAAGAGGGCGAGCGTAACACCTCTCGCACCGCTGTCTCTGCCTCGCAGGTCGGCCTGCCGGCCTACATCGATGCGCGCGCCGGCGCCAACAAGCTGCTGCCGCGTCTCGACTTCGACACCATTACCGATGTCGGCAGTGCCTACCCGACAATCTCTTCCGTATCCAACACCTACGAATTGCGCGCGTCCATCACCAGCATCAAAGGCAACCATTCATTCAAGTACGGCTGGCAGGAGCGGCGCAACCTGTTCGCAGGTCGTGGCCCGGGCAACAGCACGGGTATCTACACATTCCGCAACGACTGGACCAAGGCGACCAACGTCGACAACGTGGCCGTCGGCCACGTGCATGACTGGGCCTCGTTCATGATGGGCGTTCCCAGATCCGCCTCCATCGACACCAACGACTCCGCCTACTGGCGTACTCCGCGCCGCGCACTCTTCTTCCAGGACGACTGGCGCCTGACCACTAAATTGCGCCTGTCACTCGGTCTTCGCTATGAGCGGGAAGGCGGCACGAGCGAGCGCTACAACCGCGGCATCTCCGCCGTCTTCCTCGACGGCGCCACTCCGATTAGCAACATGGTTCAGGCGGCATATGCCAACTCGCCTATCCCCGAGCTTCCAGCCTCCCAGTTCAAGGCAAACGGCGGCACGGCCTACCTCGGCACGGGCGACTACCCGACGGCGACCGCTGGCGTAACCAACTGGCTGCCCAAGGTTGGCCTCGTATACAGCCTGAATAACAAGACCGTCATCCGAGGCGGCTATGGCATGTATGCCGACACGTTAAACGTCGCCAACAACCGCCCCAACACCACCGGCTTCAACCAGCCCACCAGCACGCCCATCAGCAACGACTCCGGCTTGACCTTCTGTTGCCAGGTCGGCGACGTTGGCGGGTTGGCCACCGGCAAAACGCCGATGAACGATCCGTTCCCGGTACGCGCAGCGTCCGGCGGCACTCGCTTTGACGATCCCTACCGCGAAACTTTGGGGATGTTCCCACTCTATAACTCCGATCAGGTGATGCTTGCCTGGAACTACAAACCTGCCCTTCAACACCGCTGGAGAATCGGTTTCCAGCGCGAGATCTTCCGCAACACCATGGTGGATATCTCCTACAACGGATCGTATTCAACCATGCCCGTTGAGCAACGCATCAACTTCCTGCCAGGCCAGTACTGGACCAAAGGCATGGTGCGCGATCAGAATAATGACAACTTCCTGAATGCCAACGCGGCCAATCCTTACAACATCAAGAATCTCTCTGCCCTCCAGGCGACCAACGCGACGCTTTATCGCTATATGTCTGGCACAGGATTCTTTACGGGTTCGAACATATCCCGCAACCGCCTGCTGCGTAGCGTCTCCGCGTTTGGCAACCTCCGCTACCAGGGCAACGCCGACGGGAGTTCCAACGGCTACACCACCTACCACGACCTCCAGATCATGGTGGAGCGCCGCTTCACGAAGGGCTTCCAAAGCACCTTCATGTACACGGGCGCCAAGTCCCGCGTCGCCGACTGGATGGCGAACGAGTACGATGCCAGCCCCACGGAGCGGCCGAACAACCAGACCCTCCCTCACCGCATCGCGCTGACCGCCATCTACGAGACGCCGTTCGGCAAAGGCCGTGCCCACCTCAATAGCGGGTTCATGAGCTACGTCGTCGGCAACTGGAACGTCTCCGGCGTCTATCAACTTCAGAGCGGACCCGGCTCAGGTAGCACTTCCGGCACCTCCGGCGATTGGGGAAACCGTTTCTTCTACGGTGATCAGAACCAGCTCGCGACTCTGTTCAACTCCGATTCGTCGCGCAGTAAGGACATCCTCCAGTGGTTCGACAAGTCCATCGCCTGGACCGGCACCGGCGCACCGCCCTCCGGCTTCACCGGCTTTGAGGGCCGCTCCTCCGCCCAGCCGGGCTCCTATCACGAGCGTGTCTTCCCTGGACGATTGGATAGCCTCCGTGCCGACGGCATCATGAACCTCGATATGAAGGTCGAGCGCGTCTTCCCAATCAAGCCGGAACAGGGCATCAACGCTCGTTTCTCGGTCGACCTCTTGAACGCCACCAATCACACCAACTTCAGCGGACCCAACCTGGATCCCACCAACACCAACTTCGGGCGCGTCACCTCACAGCGTGGCCTCTCCCGCGTGATTCAGTTCAACCTGCGCTTCGATTTCTAGGCGCGGTTCGCGGTTCACTCTGAGTCGGCGAAAGCCCTCCGGCGATCCAACGGCCTCAACGGTCCGCATCGCTCAGGAGGGCTTTCGTGTGTAACATCGCCGAGCGCCAATCTTCACCTTTCCGCCCGGTGGTGTTATCCTCGGGGCGGAAGCGCCCGTACGCGGACGCGACGATCTCATTGTGTGCGAACTTCTACAGATTAAGGACTATCCGGTTTGAAACACTTAAACATAGTAAACCTGTGCATCGGCGTAACGCTGCTCACCGGCGCGGCGCGCGCTGAGGAAGGCATGTGGATGCCCCAGCAAATCCCGCAGTTGGCCGGCAAGCTGACCGCGCTGGGGTTCAAGGGCGATCCGAAAGCGTTCGCCGACCTCACCGGGCAGCCGATGGGCGCCATCGTCTCTCTCGGTGGCTGCACCGCGTCGTTCGTGTCTCCCGATGGGCTCATTGTCACCAATCACCACTGCATCACCGGAGGCTTGCAGTTCAACTCCACCCCGCAGCGGAACCTCCTCAAAGACGGCTATCTGGCCAAAACGCGAGCGGAAGAGTTGCCAAATGGCCCGGGCTCCCGCGTCTTCGTCACCACCTCCGTCGTCGACGTCACCGCCGGCATCACTGGCGGCATTCCGCCGGCCGCGACGGACCGCGAGCGGTACAACCTGATCGACCGCCGCGTGAAGGATCGCGTGGCGGCTTGCGAAAAGGGCGGCCAACGCTGCACTGTGGCGTCCTACTTCGATGGTTTGAAGTACTTCGAGATCGCCCAGATGGAGATCAAGGACGTCCGGCTGGTCTACTCCTCGGCCGAAGGGATCGGAGTGTTCGGCGGCGAGACCGATAACTGGCGCTGGCCGCGGCACACCGGCGACTGGGGCTTCCTGCGCGCCTATGTGGGCAAGGACGGCAAGCCGGCCGCCTACTCCAAGGACAACGTGCCGTTCCAGCCGAAGCACTGGCTGCGCGTCTCCAAAGACGGCGCCAAGCCGGGCGATCTGGTTTTCGTCACCGGCTACCCGGGACGCACCCAGCGTCATCAGACCTATGCCCAGGTGAAGGAGACCGCCGAGTGGCGCATGCCGCGGGCCGTCCGCCTGGCCGAGGAGCAACTGGCCATCCTGGCTGAGTTGACCAAGGATCAAGCCGTAGCCATTAAGGTGGCCGGGCGTGTCCAGGGCTTGAACAACGGCCTCACCAATCAGAAGGGCATGCTGGAGGGGTTGGTGAAGGGCGGCAGCCTCGCCAAAAAGCAGGCCGAAGAGGAACGCCTGGAGGCCTGGATTACGGCCGATCCGGTCCGGTTGAAGAAGTACGGCGACGTGCTGCCGGCTCTGCGCGCTTTGCAGGCCGAGAGCGAGAAAACGCGGGAGCAATCCGCCACGTTGATGAATGTGATGAGCGCTTCCAGCTACTTGAGCGCGGCTCAGAGCCTCTATCGTCTTTCGGTGGAGCGCCCCAAGGCGGACGTGGACCGCGAAGCCGGCTACCAGCAGAGAGACTGGTCGCGGATTCGCGAAAGTCTGGACCGCATACAGCGCACGCTCGACGTCACCGCCGACAAAGCTCTGCTGCGCTGGGCGCTCGGCCTGGCCGCGGCGCTGCCGGCCGATCAGCGGATTGCCCCGCTCGATCAGGAAATCCGCCTGAAGCCGGGCATGGCCAAGGCCGAGGCCGCCAAGGCGATCGACGCCTATCTCCAGGGACTCTATGCAGGCAGCAAGCTCGGCGACCGCGCGTTCCGCCTCGGGCTGATGGAGAAGACCACCGCCGAAACAATGGCCACCAGGGATTCGTTCCTCGCTCTCGCGGCTGCGCTGGAGCCGATGCTAGAATCCAATCGCGAGACGGCCAAGGAACGCGGCGGCGCCTATGCGCGCCTCTCGCCACGCTACATGGAGGCCATGCTGGCCAAGGCCGGCGGCCTGGTGGCCCCGGACGCCAACAGCACACTGCGCGTCACCTACGGGCAGGTCAAGGGAGTGGACGCCAAGGACGGCCTGTATTACAAGCCGCAAACCACGCTGGCCGGCATCGTGCAGAAGCATACGGGCACCGGCGATTTCGACGCGCCCTCCGCTCAGTTGGATGCCATTAAGGCTCTGCGCGCGGGCAAGAGGACGCCCTATCTGGATCAAGCGCTCGGCGACGTACCCGTGAACTTCCTCTCTACTGTGGATACCACCGGCGGCAACTCCGGCTCACCCACGCTGAACGCGAAGGGCGAGCTCGTGGGGTTGCTGTTTGACGGAACCTACGAATCCGTCGCGTCGAACTTCCTGTTTGACCCCGTCACCACTCGGTCCATCCATGTCGACAGCCGCTACCTGCTGTGGAACATGGCCGAGGTGGACGGCGCCACCAACCTGATCGAGGAGATGATGAGCACCTCCAAGACCACGGGGCGCTGAGTCAGGCGGGTCAGCGCGGATTTCGCGCTGACCCGTACACCTTCGGTGTGTACTTGAGGTCCGCCACAAACGGATAGCTCGGGCGGCGATACCGGTTGGCGGGCAGGTGGACGATGTCCTGATTGATGGCGCCGTCGGAAAGCGCCATCAGGCTCGGGTTGGCGAGGGGCGCCAGTTCCGGCGAGAGATAGCCGGACTTCACGACGATGATCTTGAACGACTTGGGCTCCAATCCCAAACGCGTGAAGTCCTGGATGTTGTGGTACGGGCGGCGATAGGCGGAGAGCACCAGCGTGACGCCCTGGATTTCCACCACCGCTTCGCGCCGCGCGGGATTGGGCTGCTCCAGCAGGAACTTCACCACGCCCTCCGCCTTCACCGGCTGGGATGCCTTGGGGTCCAGCGTGGCCCCGATAGAGAGGGCGACGCGCGCGCCCACGCCGGCCCGGAAGCACGCCTCGGTGGCCGGACGATCCGTAATGCCCGCAAAGACGACGCTGGTTGCCTTGTGCCGAAGCAGCGACTCCAGCACCGTGGCCTGATCCCCGTTGCCGCCGCCAGTCGGGTTGTCGCCGGAGTCGGCCAGAATCGCCGGCCGCGTCTTGGCCGCCATCGCACGCTGCACGCCTTCCTCCACCGTGCACGTCTCGGTCCCAAACTGGAATTCGGTGCGCGCGTCCCAATACTGCTGGGCCAGGTTGGTGGCCACCTTGCGCTGATTGGCCGGCGCGGTGCCCGTGACAACCACGGCTGCCGTCGAGCGCGGCTCATCGGCCCAGACATAGCCCACCAACATGCTGACATCGAGAATGCCGGGCTCGCGATTCAGGGCGGGTAATTGCGCCCACAACCGCTTGCCGGGTTGCCATTCCGTGCTGCTGCGCTCGCCTGGCATCAGCACGGGCACGGGCGCCCACATCAGCACCGGGCGGATCTTCTTGCGCAGGCAATCCACGAGCATATCGGTGGCGCGCAGCATGGTCTCTTCGCGATCGATGTGCGGCGCGGTGCGAAACGCCGACAGCATGTCGAGCGTATCGATGATGGGTTGACTAATGTTGCCGTGCAGATCGTAGCTGGCGGAGATCAGGCACTCCGGCCCCACCAGTTGGCGGGCGGCCTTATACCAATCGGCCTCTGCGTCCTGCATGCCGTCCACGAACATGGCGCCGTGCATGGGCAAGTAAAGGCCGTGCAGCGGCAGCAGTGCTTTCAGACGGGTCAGAAATTCGTCTTTGATGGCGTCGTAGGTCTTGCGCTCGATGGGTCCACCGGGCGTGGCGGAGGCCACCAGGGTCGGCAGGAAGGGCACAGAGTAGCGCTTCAGAAACTGGAAGCGCGCGCTGGTGGTGAGTTGCTCGCCGCGCAGAATGGTGAATTCGTCCATGCGCGTTCGTAGCCGGCTGTAGGTGCTGCACTCGATGGCGATGCCACCGTAGGCGATCCGCAAATCGGTCGGGGCCGTCTGTGCGGCGTTGGCCAGCGTGGTGAAGGCGGACAGTGCGGCGCCTTCCAAAAATGAGCGTCGTTCCATCCCTCAAGGCTACCCGCTCGGCCGGGGCGGAGGGAAACGAAAGAATGTTAAAGCGTTCGGAGGAACGCGATCAGCGCCTCGCGGTCGGTTGGTGAAAGCCTCAACCCGAATTCGTGTCCTCGTACCGGGCCGGTAACGCCGCGGATACCCTTCGGCGCAAAGCCCTCCTTCAGTCGCGCGGGGTCAAACCACTCTTCCAGCGTGTCCACCCAGCCGCCGTGGCCAAACGCGTTGCGATACCAGACCCCGCGCAGCGAGGGCACCTTGTAGAAGCCGGTGCCGCGCCGCGTTCTCAGCGCCAACGTGGGATCCGTGCCGACCGAGATGTCGAGGATGTCGTCTGTCTTCCTCAGCTCATCCGGGATCCGGAAGCCAAGCGCCGGCGTGAGCTTGTTGTTGGTATAGAGAGGCGGTGTATGACACGTCGCGCAGCCCTGCTGCTGGAAGATCCGCTGGCCGCGACCGGCGCGCTCGTCCACCAGATTGGGGTTGGGCGGAGGCTTCAGCGAATAGAGGTATAGGCCCAGCGCGTAGAGCTGCTGGTCGCTGTAGCGGGTGCCCTTCTCAGAACTGAAGGGCGTCTCCTCTGTGCTGGGCTGGAAGTCGCCGTAGTGCGCCAGCGTGTCCAGCCCCTGGTTGGTGACGGCGTAGCGCGCCAAATCGCCGATGGAGCGATGGCGCACCAGACCGGTGGAATCGAGATACTTGCGGTCCTGAATGCCGATCAGCGACGGGATGTGCGGCGGGTGGGTGACGCTGGTGCCCTGCCGCGCGATCACGCCGGAGCGTTCAGAGGCCAACCGGCGGACGATAGCGTCTCTGGTGACGGCGGCCTGGAACTGCTCTTTGCTCTCGATCCATGGGGCGCCGTAAAGGATCCACTGCGAATTCTGGCGCCGCTGCAAGGTCTCCGGCTTCATCTCGGCGGCCTTCTGTAGATCCTCGGCGGAGACCGGAAAATCGACCACGCCCTGCGCGCCCTGCAGGTAGGATCCGTCGGGCATCACCCGCGTATGGCAGCCGGCGCAGGAGTTGATGCCAATCTCCAGCACGCCCTTCTTCCGGATGATGTAGCGATTGCCGGGGATGAATTCGGGCAGGATGCCATCTTTCGAGGGCGGCAGCGGCGTGGGAAAGAAGACGCCGCTGGCCGGCGGCGGGAACATCAGCGGCTCCGATTCAAAGACCAGCTTGCCGGCCTGAATCCAATCCTCCTTCGTCTTGAGTTTGGAGGCATCGAAGAGGATCTCGGGCTCTTTCTGTTTGAGCGATTCGATGTAGCCGGCGGGCTCGCGGCCCGGTGCGTAGACGGGGTAGGTGCGATAGATGAGGCGCACCTTCAGCTTGTAGTATTCCTCCGGCGTCATGTAGCGCGGCGAACGATCGCGCTGCGCCAGCGGCACCTCGAAGCGCTCCAGTTCCTTCTCGTCCCAGATCCTGGGGATCTCGGGCTGGAAGGATTGCGCGGTGCTCACTGCGGTGAAAGCGGCAACCACAATTGCCGCCACGGACGTTCTGCTCATGCTGCTCTCCCGGAATCAACGCCTCCGCCGGAGACCCAGAGTGCGGGCAGGCGCGGTTTGAGAAGTGTAGCACGGGCAGGGCGAGGAGGGCGCCGCAGCGCCCTCCTCATTCGCGCTCAACGGGTGGAGGCAGACGCCTGGCAACCGCACTGGCACTCGGTTTCCTGGCAGCGGCACTCACCGGCCGGGCAGCCGCAGGAGCACGCTCCGCAGCCGCAGGTGCCGCAGCATTGGGCCTGGGCGGCGCTGGTCTCAGGGGTGTTGTTCGTCTTGGTCATGGTGTTTCTCCTTTGAATCTGGCGAAGCGCGTTCTGCGCTTTCACAAGGGCTGACGGGCACGGTACCGAAACCTTACAGTGTTCCGCACCATTGTTTTCGACCACCGCTTGCTTACGAGCGCGGCTCGGTTCTGAGCCGCGACCGTCAGGGAGCGGACTACGACATTTTCGAATATGCGCTAGGCTGGCCGCATGAGTCCTGAAGCGGTGGCGCAACTCGTAAGCGGGCATCGGGAGTTTCTGGCGTTTCTGCAACGGCGTGTGGAGTCGCGCGAGGCGGCCGAAGATATCCTGCAGGCGGCGTTCGTGAAGGGCCTGGAACACGGCGCCGAGGTGGACGACGAAAAGGTGGTCGCCTGGTTCTACCGCGTCCTGAGGAATGCGGTGATCGATCACTACCGCGCGCGATCCACCTCGGCACGAGCCGCCGAGCAATGGGCCCGCGAGTTTCCAGACCACCTGGAGCCCGGCGACGCCACGCGGGCCGAGGTCTGCGGGTGTGTCTCCGCGTTGCTGGATTCGCTGAAGCCGGAATACCGCGACGCCCTGCGGATTGTCGATCTGGACGACGCTCCGCTGAGCGCGCTGGCCGCCCAGGCCGGCATCACCGCGGAGAATGCGGCGGTGCGCATCCACCGCGCCCGCAAGGCGCTGCGCGGACGCGTCGAGCAGGCGTGCGGAACGTGCGCCACGCACGGGTGCTTCGATTGCAGTTGCGACGCGCCCAAGTAGAAGCGGCTGCCCTCCCCTACTGCGCCTCCCGCGAGGCCTCGGTGTAAGCGGGCGTATCCCCCTCCCACTCCCACGGCGTCACCGTGTTCCCCAGGATGGTCTCCAACAAGGGCCGGAGCGCGAGCGCACCTCTGGCCGATCACAAATGGGCCCACACGCCCTCCCCCCCGTCGTGGGGCGGGCGCCCTCGCCCGCGCGGGTCCCCCTGGACCCGCCCGCGGCTCATCGGCTCCGAAGGCCCCTCTCCAGCCGCTCCATCGCCTCCGCCAGCATCCCCCGGTCCACCGCGTAACAGATCCGGATCGATCCCTCGCCGCCCTCGCCAAACGCCACACCCGGCGCCAGGCTCAATCCCGCCTCGCGCACCAGCCGCTCGCAGAACCCAAAGGAGTCGGTTAGTCCGGCAATGCGCGGAAACAGATAGAACGCCCCCTCCGCCCGCGGCACCGTTACGCCCGGCATCCTCCGCAGCGCTTCCACGCAGAAATCCCTGTTCGCCCTGTACGCCGCCAGCATCTCGCCAATTACACCCTCGCCCTCGGCCAGAGCCGTCTCCCCCGCCCGCTGCGCAAACGCCGGCGCGCTGGAAATGATGAACTCGTTCAGCTTGGTCGCCCGGTCCGCCAGATCTCGCCGCGCCACAATCCAACCCACTCGCCATCCCGTCATGCAGTAGCTCTTCGAGAACGATTGCACCACCAGCACGGCATCGTCCCGTCCGCACAACCGCAGGATCGAGGGCACCGGCTGGCCCAGCACACCGGCCTCCGGATACCACAGCCGCTCATAAACCTCATCGGCCAGCAGCCACAACCCGTGCCGCCGCGCAAACTCCAACAACCCCTGCTGCTCCTCCACACTCGCCACCCACCCCAGCGGATTCGACGGCGACGTGTAAATCAACAGCCGCGTCCGCGGCCCCACCGCCGCCTCCATCGCATCAAAGTCAACGCGATACTCGGCGCCCCGCAGCGCCAGCGGGACCATCTTCACCGAAGCATGGAACATCCGCGGGATCGACATCTGGTTCTGCCACGCCGGCGTCAGCACCATCGCCTCATCGCCCGCGTCCAGCGCACACCGGATGCCCACGTTCAACGCCTGCACGCCCGACGCCGTCACCACCACCTCACCCGCCGGATCGATCTCCACGCCGTGCCGCGCGCCATAGTGATCCGCAATCGCGCGGCGCAGCGAAGGCAGCCCCGCGTTCTCCGTGTAGTAGGTGTAGCCGTCGCGCAGCGCCCGCTGCGCGGCCTCCTGAATGAATGCCGGCGTCGGCAGGTTGGATTCGCCAAAGTGCATCCGCAGCACGCCTTCGCCCATCGACATCGCGATGTCGGCGATGTCGCGGATCCGCGAGTGCGGCACCGCCAGTGCGGACTCGGCCACCCGCGCCATTAGCGCTTGGGCCGCGAGGTCATCAGTTCCTCGATGTTCACCAGCTCCGTGGGATAGCGCCCCGTGTAGCACGCATAGCAGTAGCTCTCGTCGTCATCCACCACGGCCTTGCTCAGGTTCTCGAGCGACAGGTACGCCAGCGTGTCACACCCGATGAACTGCCGGATCTCTTCCATCGATTGATTGGCGGCGATCAGTTCCCGTTTGGTCGGCGTGTCCACGCCGTAGAAACACGGCGACATCGTCGGCGGACACGAGATCCGCACGTGTACTTCGCGCGCACCAGCATTCCGGACCATGCGCACAATCTTCTGCGAAGTGGTCCCGCGCACCAGCGAGTCGTCCACCAGCACCACGCTCTTGCCCTTCAAAATCTCCCGCACCGGATTCAGCTTCAGCCGCACGCCAAAGTCGCGAATGGCCTGCGAGGGCTCGATAAACGTCCGGCCCACATAGTGATTGCGGATCAGCCCGTGCGCGAACGGAATACCCGACGCGTGCGAGTAGCCCAGCGCCGCCGCCACGCCGGAATCCGGGATCGGCACCACCACATCCGCCGCCACCGGCATCTCGGTCGATAACAGACGGCCCATCGCTTCGCGCGAATTCTGCACCGCGCGCCCAAACACAATCGAGTCCGGCCGTGAAAAGTACACGTGCTCAAACACGCACTGCGCCCTGTTCTGCGGCACCGTGTAAAACTCGCGCGTCAGTCCGTCCGGACCCGCCATCACCAGTTCGCCCGGCTCCACGTCGCCAATGTACTGCGCGTCAATCAGGTCAAAGGCGCACGTCTCGGAGGCAAACACATACACCGGCCCCGTGCGCAGATTCATTCGCCCGATCGCCAGCGGCCGGAACCCGTGCGGATCCCGCGCCACCAGAATGCGGTCCTGCGACATCACCACCAGAGAAAACGCCCCGTCAATCGCCAGCAACGCCTCGCGCAACGCCGCCGACGCCGATTTCTGATTGCTGCGCGCCATCAGGTGCAGGATCACTTCCGTATCGCTCGTCGCCTGGAAGATGGACCCCTGCTCCTCCAGATCGGCCCGCACCTCGGCCGCGTTGGTAATGTTGCCGTTGTGCGCCACCGCGATGGGGCCCTTGTTGCACGCCACCGAAAACGGCTGCGCGTTCAATAGCGCTGTATCGCCCGCCGTGGAATACCGCGTATGCCCGATCGCCATATACCCCGGCAGGCTGTTCAACGCTGTGGCTGTGAAGATCTCCGCCACATGCCCCATCGACTTGTGGCAGTGCACTTCCTTGCCGTCGCTGGAGGCGATGCCGGCGCTCTCCTGGCCCCTGTGTTGCAACGCATGCAGCCCCAGATGCGCCAGGTTGGCCGCCTCCGGATGCCCGTAGATCGCGAAGATGCCGCACTCTTCGTGCAGCTTATCGAATGGCTCGTCGACGCAATCTTCAGGCGTGAATTTCATCATGCAACATGGTCTCCAGCGCCGTGGCCCACTTCTCTTTCAGCGGAGCCACCGCCGTTTCGATCAGTACTGCACCGCGGTTGCGAATGGCCAGCGTGCCATTCGTGGTTATCCCGATTCGCACCGCAGGTACGCCCTGCGCTGCCGCCAACGCTTCCACCTTGGCTGCGTCGCCGGTGGAGACCACCACTCGCGACGGACCTTCATGATACAGCAACAATTCCGGTTTCAGATCACTATCGAGATCGGCCGCTACGCCCACGCCCGCCGGAAACGCGCACTCGGCCAGTGCCCACGCCATTCCGCCGTCGCTGATGTCGTGCGCCGAATCCACCGCGCCCGCCAAAACCATGCTGCGCACGGCGCTATGTACGCGCTTTTCCATGTCCATATCGAGCTTCGGCGGCAGGCCCCACATCGCGCCCATCACCTGCTTGGCGTACTGCGTGCCGCCCATGCGCAGCTCTTCCGCCTCGCCGAATCCGCCGATCACATACACCTGCCGGCCTGCGCTCACAAACCCCGAGCCCACCGGCGCCTGCGTTTGCAGCAGCCCCACCACGCCCATCACCGGCGAAGGGAAGATCGCGTCGCCCAGAGTCTCGTTATATAGACTGACGTTGCCGCCCGTGATGGGAGTTTCGAAGAACTCGCACGCCTCGGCCATGCCTTCAATCGCTTCCACGATCTGAGCCATGATCTCCGGCTTCTGCGGATTGCCGAAGTTCAGATTGTTCGTCGCGCCAATCGGCTCCGCGCCCACGCAGGCCAGATTGCGGCAGCACTCCGCCACCATCAGCTTCGTGCCTTCCCTCGGGTCCAGATAGCAGTAGCGCCCGTTGCCGTCCAGGGACATCGCAATCGAGCGGCCCGTCTCCTTCACGCGCAGGATCGCGGCGTCGCCGCCCGGCCCCTGCAGCGTGTTCGTGCGCACCATGTAGTCGTACTGCTCCCAAATCCAGCGCTTGCTGCACAGGTCCTGCGAGCCCGCCAGCGTGAACAGATCCGCCAGCAGATCTTTCGACGCCACCGCCGGCCCGTCCATCGGCACGTTGCGCGCCGGCTTTGTATACGGCCGGTTGTAGAGCGGCGCTTCGTCCGCCAGAGGACGGCTGGGAATCTCGGCGACGATCTCGCCGTGATTCCGCACCCGCATCATCCCGTCGTCCATCACGGCGCCGACGATGCGCGCGTCCAGGCCCCACTTCTTGAAGACGTCCAGCACTTCCTGCTCGCGGCCTTTGAAGGCCACCAGCAGCATCCGCTCCTGCGATTCCGAGAGCATGATCTCGTAAGGCGTCATGCCCGTCTCGCGCTGCGGCACCATCGCCAGATCGATCTCGATGCCCGTGCCCGCCCGGCTGCCCATCTCGCATGTCGAGCACGTCAGGCCCGCCGCGCCCATGTCCTGAATACCGGAGATCGCGCCGGTCTGCATCGCTTCCAGGCACGCTTCCAGCAGCAGCTTCTCCATGAACGGATCGCCCACCTGCACATTGGGCCGCTTCTGCTTGCTCTCTTCCGTAAACTCGTCCGAGGCCATCGTGGCCCCATGGATGCCGTCGCGCCCCGTCTTGGCGCCCACATAGATCACGGGGTTGCCCGTGCCCGTGGCCTGCCCGTAAAAGATCTGGTCTTTGCGGAACACGCCCAGCGCGAATACGTTCACCAGCGGATTGCCGCTGTAGCTCGGCTCAAACGTCGTCTCGCCGCCCACCGTCGGCACGCCAAAGCAGTTGCCATAGTGCGCGATGCCGCTCACCACGCCCTCGATGATGTGGCGGTTGCGCCGCCCTGTTTCCTTGTCGTCCAGCGGGCCAAAGCGCAGTGCGTCCATCACCGCGATCGGCCGCGCGCCCATTGTGAAGATGTCGCGCAGGATGCCGCCCACGCCGGTGGCCGCGCCCTGGAACGGCTCGATGAAACTCGGGTGGTTGTGCGATTCGATCTTGAACGCGATGCACCAGTCGTTGCCTTCCGCGTCCTTGCCGATGTCCATGATGCCGGCGTTCTCGCCCGGCCCGCACACCACCAGCTTCGACTTCGTCGGCAGCTTCTTCAAATGCACGCGCGAGCTCTTGTAGGAGCAGTGCTCGCTCCACATCACGCTGAAGATGCCCAGCTCCGTGATGTTCGGCTCGCGGCCGAGAATAGACACTACGCGCTCGTACTCGTCGGGGGTTATCGAATGCGCCGCGACGACTTCGGGAGTGATCTGACTCATTGTTTTATTTATGGAGGGCGAACGAGTGTATGAGGGATTGGAACACGCCGAGCCCGTCAACCGATCCCATCAGCGGATCAGTCGCCCGCTCCGGATGCGGCATCATGCCCATCACGTTGCGCTGCGCATTCAGCACGCCGGCGATGTCGCGCAGCGAGCCGTTCGGGTTCTCGGTATAACGGAACGCCACGCGGTCCTCGGCTTCCAGCTCGTCCAGGACGCGCACGTCGGCCGTGTAGCAGCCTTCGCCGTGCGCGATCGGAATCATCAGCTTCTTGCCCGAGGGAATCGCGTTGGTATAGGGGGAATTGGCGGTGCCGGCAACCAGCCCCACCGGCTTGCAGATGAACTTCAGGCCGCGATTGCGAACCAGCGCGCCCGGCAGCAATCCGCTTTCAGTCAGGATCTGAAAACCGTTGCAGATGCCCAGCACCAGCCCGCCATCGGCGGCGAATTTCTTCACCGCGCCCAGGATGGGCGAGAACTTCGCAATCGCGCCGCAGCGCAGATAATCGCCGTAGGAAAAACCGCCTGGCAGGATGACGCAATCGGACCCCTTCAGATCCGTGTCGCTGTGCCAGAGAAACTCCGCCTGTTGGCCCAGGTTAGTACCCGTGGCGTACCAGGCGTCGTGATCGCAGTTGCTGCCAGGAAAGACGACGACGCCGAATTTCATGGCCTATTCGACTGCGACTGCCACCGGAGCCGCGGCTGCCGCCTTCTTCTTGGTCGCCCGCTTCTTATCGGCTGGCGGCTGACGGTCGCTTTTCTTGATCGAGGGGAGAGCGATCTCCAGGACGAATTTCCGCTCGCCTGTTTCGTCGAACTTAATCACGATATGCTGGTCTGTGCACGTAACAACGCTGCCAAGACCAAATTTCGAGTGCTCCACCTGAGCACCGGTCGCGAAGGCGGGTTTGCTGGCCATAGTTTTTTGGGGGGATCCTCGACACTAGTAGGATAGCAAACCACCCTTTCCCCTGTCATCCAAGCCCTTCCACCACCATGCAAACCGCCCCGATTCCTCATCCATTGCGTGAACTGATAGAGCGCGAAACCGCTGATATCAAAGGAGCTCAGCTCGCCGTCGCCGCCGAGGCGCTCTCCACCTCCTATCGCGCCGGCCTGCCCCCCGCGCTCAACACGGCAGCAGCCCGCGCGGCCTATCTTGTCACCCGAGTCCCCGCCACCTACGCCGCGTTGACGCGCGCCACGGCCGAGCTCCCGTTCGAGCCCGAGAGCTGGCTCGACCTCGGCTCCGGCCCCGGCACCACGGGCTGGGCGGCCCCCTGCGACGTGACATTTGTGGAGAGCAACAAGGCCTGGCTCGGCACCACGCCTGGCCGCTGGATCGAGGCCGACCTCCGCCGCCTGCCCCACCTCGACCCTCACGAGGCGGTGTCCATCTCCTACGCACTGAACGAGTTAGCCCCCGCCGAGCGCCCCCGCCTGATCGCCGAAGCATGGCACCTCGCCACCAAGGCCCTGATCCTGGTAGAGCCCGGCACCGTGGAAGGCTTCGCCCACATCCGCGCCGCCCGCGCCCAACTCATCGAGCTAGGCGCCCACCTCCACGCCCCTTGCCCCCATCAGGCCGACTGCCCCATGACCGAACCCGACTGGTGCCACTTCGCCGTCCGCATCGAGCGAACCCGCCTCCACAAAATCGCCAAGGGCGGCGACCTCAGCTACGAAGACGAGAAGTACTCCTACCTGATCGCGCTCAAGGAGGCCGCCACCCCCGCCGCCGGCCGAATCCTCCGCCACCCCAAAATCCACCCTGGCCTGATCGAACTGACCCTCTGCACCAAAGACGAGGGACTCAAAAACGCCCGAATCACCAAGAAGAACAAGGACGAATGGCGAGTCGCCCGCAAAGCCGACTGGGGCGACCCGTGGCTATGAACTTCGTACTTCTTGGGCTTGCTTGACAGGTATCTCAGCTCAGCCTGCGGTAGACTTCCTTGCGGTCACCCACCTCGAGCACCACGACTAACAGCACGCCATCTTCGATCGTGTAAACTGCACGGTAGTTCTTTCCTGGACCGAGCTTGATTCTGTAGAGACGAGTCGATGCCTTCAGCAACTTGACGCCTTTAGGTCGAGGTTGCTCGCTCAAGGCCAGCAGTTCGCCTTCGATGTGTTGGCGGACCGGACGGTCCATTTTCCGGAGGGCCCGCTGAGCAGCGGGGCGCACCTCCAGGCTATAAGCCACGCTAATCGCCTAATTCCCGAATCAATTGCTCCAGGCTGATATTCTCGCCCGGCTCGGCCAGCGACTTCTCTGCTGCCTGGATGTCCAGACGATCCCTCTCCGCTTCCGCCAATCGCTCTAATTCGACGTATTGCGCGACAGAGACAATTACTGCGCGCGCTTTGCCGTGCCGCTGAATCACCGTCCGCTCCCCGGCATATTCCGCTCGACTGACGATGGCCGCCAACTCCTCACGTGCTTTGGAAATACTAACTCGGTTCATATCCGCCTCAGTACGAATTGTACAATATGTACGATTTGCCTGCGCCGGCTTTCCTTGCACGGCGAACACCCTTCCAGCGTTTAGATCTAGAGAGGACTATTGCGCTCATTGAAAACTCTATTCAAAGCGGAGACCAAGCCGAACGCAGCCAAGTGGTTCGAAGACAATCAGGACCACCTGTTGAGACTCTTCGGGCAGGCCCTGCAGGAAGGCACCACCCGAACGGGCAAGACCAGCGTCGGGATCTCGCTCGCGAAGAAGACCGAGTCCCTTAGAAGACCGCCGTACCAGAAGTGATTCTCCTGCGCGCCGGACCGGATCGCGAAGCGAAGTCCCGCCGGCGGGCGTAAGCGGCTGAACATCGCCTACCGAATCGGCGTATCTTCGAATGGCGTATGCGAATGAGATGGCATCAATGGGTTGGGGTCGGAATCCTCGCGACAGCTGCCCATTTCCACTACCAGGCGGGCGTTCCGTTCGCTCAGAGATACGTCCCGTCTAGAATGTCCGTCGCCTTCGGGGAGAAGGAGATTCGTGCTCCGGAGTTCGAGGCTGGCCTGGATGGTACTTACTTTATTTTCCTGGAGTTACCGGGCGACCGCGCATCCGATCGACTCGCGGCGGCGTGGGAAGCGTTTGAAGGGAACAACTGCATCGCATCAGGGACCACCGGCCACCCTTCGGCGGGCAGCTACGAATCCGCGAGAGTCTTCACCCGCGCAATCGGGTCCTTCCGCGTCAGCCGGGGGCATCGCTACACGGTGCGCCTCAATTTGGCTCAGGACAGTACCGAGCTCATCCAAGCCAACGCGCAACTGGTGATCGGGACGCACCCAAACGCCAAGAAGGACGAGACGGTGAGGCGTATGCTGGATGCGGTGATCGCGAAGGCGGTGGCCATACTCGGCCTCTTGACGCTGCTGGTTCCACCGCTGATCACAGGAGGCCGGCGGCTCCGGACCCGACTTTCCTTGCACGGCAAGCCCCCTTCCAGCGTCTAGCCCTTGTGTGAGGGTTATTGCGCTCATTGCTTTGCTGTCTCTGGCCGCGCCGGCGCGCGATCTGGGGGAAGTGCTGCGCTCGGTGGAGCAGCGGTACAACCGCGCCGCCACCCTTGAGGTCCACTTCGAACAGCGCTACCTGGCCCAGGGCTCGGGGCGGCGGACTACCGAATCCGGCGAACTCGCCCTCCGCAAGCCCGGACGGATGCGTTGGTCGTATGCGGCGCCGGCCGGCAAGGTGTTCGTCAGCGACGGCAAAGTCCTTTGGTTCTATTCACCTGAGGAAAATCGGGCGGAGCGCAGCCGGATGAAAGACACCGAAGACTTTCGCGCGCCCCTCGCCTTCCTACTGGGCAAGCTGGACTTTAAGCGCGACTTCGGCACCTTTGAGCTTAAGGACACGGGCGCGGACTCCACCATCGTCGCGCTGCCCAAATCCGACAAGCTGCCGTACACGCGGGTGGAGTTCACCGTGACGCCGCAGAACGTCATCCGGCGGCTGCTGGTGCAGGGCATGGACGCGACGGTGATGGAGTTCCTCTTTAGCAATGAGCGGCTGAACGCGCCGGTGAACGACGCCATCTTCCGTTACACGCCGCCCAAGGGCGCCGAGATCATGGAGGCGGAGCAGTAAGCCATGCCGGAGTTTGCCCTCAAGTATGCCGACGCTCGCGGCGACATCAAACAGCAGGTGCTGGAGGCGGCCAGCGAGCAGGAACTGCGCGACAAGCTCACCAATCAGGGCTACCTCATCTACTCCATCCGGCAACGGGGGACGCTGGGCAATCTCTCGGCCGGGCTGGGCGGGAAGAAGAAGCTGGACGTGGAGAAGTTCCTGATCTTCAACCAGCAGTTCGTCACGCTGTTCCGCGCGGGCCTTCCGATCCTGAAGTGCCTGGACCTGCTCAGCGAGCGGCTCACCGATAACAAGCTCAGCCCGTATGTGAAGGAGATCCGCGACGACGTGCGGCAGGGCTCGCTGCTTTCCGACGCGTTCAAGCGGCAGGAGCTTTTCCCGGCGATCTACACCACTTCGATCATGGCCGGCGAGCGCTCGGGCGCGCTGGGCGAAGTGCTGGAGCGCTACGTCAACTACCAGAAACTCGCGCTGGCGGTGCGCAAAAAGCTGATCCTCTCGCTGATGTATCCGAGCGTGCTGATCTGCCTGGTGATCCTGCTGGTGGTGTTCCTGGTGACGTTCGTGGTGCCGCGGTTTGCCTCGCTCTACACGACTTCGGCCACGCAGTTGCCGGCGCCGACGCGGATCCTGATGGCGATCGGCGCGGCGGCGGAACAGTACATCGTCTTTGGCGCCATTGGGTTTTTCGCGGCGATCATCGGCATCCGCTTCTTCCTGCGGACGCAGCGCGGGCAGGAGTGGTCTGACCGCGTGAAGATGCGCACGCCGATTGTGGCCGAGATCTGGACCAAGTATCAGGTGGCCCAACTGGCGCGGCTGCTCTCCACCTTGCTGACCGGCGGCATTCCGCTGGTGCAGGGCATGGAGACGGCGGCGCAATCTGTGGGCAGCCCACTGTTGCGGCGGGCGCTGGCGCGGGCCCAGCAGATGGTGAAGGAGGGCAACCCGCTCTCCGGCGCATTGAATAGCACGGGCATGGTGCCGCCGCTGGCCATCGACATGATCGAGGTGGGCGAGAGCACGGGCGCGCTGCCCTCCATGCTCAACTCGGTGGCGGAGTTCTACGAAGACGACGTGAACACGCGGATGCAGGCCACGCTCACTTTGATCGAGCCGGCCATCATGATCTTCATGGGCATCTTCGTCGCCTTCGTGCTGGTGTCGTTGTACCTTCCGATTTTCTCGCTGGCGGAGAGCTTCAACTAGATGGCTACCGACGTTCTAAAAACCGTAAATCCGGAGCGCGAAGTCGAACAGGCGAAGATGCTGGCGGCGCGCTACCGCTGTGAGTTCGTGGACCTGAAAGCCACCAAGATCGACAACGAGCTGTTCAAGAGCATCCCGGTCGATCTGATGTTCCGCTACAACTTCGTGCCGCTGGAATCGCGCACCAGTCTGTTGGAGATCGCGCTGGCCGATCCGCGGCACCTGAACCTGATCGACGAGCTCTCCATTCTGCTCAAGCGCAAGCTCAAGGTGAAGGTCGCGACGCTGACACAGATCGCGGACCTGCTGAAGAAGACCGAACAATCTCAGCGCGTGCTGGACGAGATCACGGAGGGCTTTGCACTCGACGTGGTGGGCGACGACGAGAATTCCGACGAGACGCTCTCGATTGAGAAGCTGACGGCGCAGGACTCCGAAATCGCGCCGGTGATCAAGCTGGTGGACACCACCATCTTCAACGCGCTGGAGCGCCGGGCATCGGACATTCACATCGAGACGCGCGACACGGAGGTGGTGATCAAGTACCGCATTGACGGCGTGCTGCACTATGCCATGCCGCCCATTGCGAAAGACTGGCATTCCACCATCATCAGCCGCATCAAGGTGATGAGCGAGCTCGACATCGCCGAGCGGCGCATCCCGCAGGACGGCCGTTTCCGCGTGCGCTACAAGGGGCGGCTGATCGACTTCCGCGTGTCCATCATGCCGACGATCCACGGCGAGGACGCCGTGCTCCGCGTGCTGGACAAAGAGAGCATGAGCGAGAAGTTCTCCAAGCTGTCGCTGGACGTGGTGGGCTTCTCCGAGACGGACATCACGCGCTTCCGCCGCTACATCAAGGAGCCGTATGGCATGGTGCTGGTGACGGGGCCGACCGGCTCCGGCAAGACCACTACCCTGTATGCGGCGCTGAGCGAGATCAAGAACGACGAGGACAAGATCATCACGATCGAGGACCCGGTGGAGTATCAGCTCAAGGGCATCACGCAGATCCCGGTGAACGACAAGAAGGGCCTGACATTTGCGCGTGGGCTGCGCTCGATTTTGCGTCACGATCCGGACAAGGTGATGGTGGGCGAGATCCGCGATCAGGAGACGGCGCAGATTGCGATCAACGCGGCGCTCACCGGCCACCTGGTATTCACCACCGTCCACGCGAACAACGTGCTGGACGTGCTGGGACGCTTTCTAAACATGGGCGTGGAGGCGTACAACTTCGTCTCGGCGCTGAACTGCATCCTGGCGCAGCGGCTGGTCCGCGTGATCTGCGAGCACTGTAAAAAGCGGGTGCGGTATGACGACGACTTCCTGCGGGAAAGCGGCTTGAATCCGGATGAGTGGCGGGACCTGCCGATGTGGGAGGGCGAGGGTTGCTTTGAGTGCGGCGGCACGGGCTTCCGCGGCCGAAGCGCGATCCACGAGTTGCTGGACCTGAGCGAAAAGATCCGCGAGCTGATTCTGGAGAAACGGCCTGCGACGGAGATCAAGCGGCAGGCCAAGGACGAGGGCATGATGTTCCTGCGCGAATCGGCGTTGGAGAAGGTGCGGCTGGGCGTGACGACGATGCGCGAGATCAACAAGGTGACGTTCATCGAATAGCGAGCATGACGATGAATGTTTTGAACAAAATCCGATCGTTTGTTTCGGACCCGCCACCCGAGTTTGTCTTCGAGGTGAGCGAGGCGGGCATCGCGTGGGCGCGCACGGAGGAGCCCGCGGTGGTGCATTGGGCGCCGCTGCCGGAGGGCTGTATCTCAGTCTCTCCGCTGGAGGACAACGTGAAGGAGCCGCGGATGTTCGACGCGGCTGTGCGGGCGATTGCGCCGGAGGGCAGCGGCCACAAGCGGCCGGCGGCCCTGCTGCTGCCGGACTTTTGCGCGCGGGTGACGGTGCTGGACTTCGACACGTTTCCGACGGACGCGGCCGAGCAACTGCAACTGGTGCGTTTCCGGGTGAAGCGCGTGGTGCCGTTCGACATCGAGAACGCCGTGATTGCGTGCTATCCGCAGCCGCGGCCGGGCGGCGGGAAGAAGACGGACGTGGTGGTGGCGGTGATCAACCGGGAAGTGGCCTCGCACTTTGAGGCGCCGTTCCGGGCGGCAGGTTTCCAGTGCGGCATCGTGACGCTCTCGGCGCTCTCGGCGCTCTCGTTGCGGGGCGATGCGGGCTATGAACAGGCGTCGCCCTCGGTGGTGGCGAAGATGAGCGGCAACGTGATGTCACTGAGCCTGCTGGAGGGCACGGCGTTGCGCATGGTGCGCTGCGTGCAGTTGCACGAGACCAGCGAGCAGGAGGCGACGGACGTGCTGGCGACGACGTTCGCCTATGCCGAAGACGAGCTGGGCGCGCGGCCGCAGGTATTGAGGTTGTGCGGCATTCCGCGCGAGGCGGACGAGTTGCGGCGGCGGTGGAGCGAAGAATTTGGACTGGCGGTGACGGGCATGCAATCGCGGTTTGGCGCGCCGGGCGCCTTTAACGCCGGGCTGTACGGATATCTGGAATCGGTGGAGGCGGGCTGAGCCATGAGCGTGCGAATCCCCATCAACCTGGCGAGCGAGCCGTTCCGCAAAGACCGGCCGATGCTGGTGGCTTCGGCTTTGACGGCGGTGCTGCTGCTGGGCGTGCTGGTCATGCTGGTGACGATCATTGTGCGGCAACGCGACGCGGCGGCCGAGAGCCGGGCGATGTCGGCCAGGATCGAGGCGCAGTTGAAGCAGGTGAATGCCGAGCACGCGCGGCTGGAGGCGCAGTTGCGGCAGCCTCTGAACGCGGCGGTGATGGACCGCAGCGTATTCCTGAATGCGCTGATCCTGCGCAAGGGAATCAGTTGGACGCGGCTGTTTGGCGATCTGGAAAAGGTGTTTCCGGGCACGGTGCGGCTGGTGACGATCCGGCCGTATGTGACGGCCGAGAATCTGATCCAGCTCGACATGGTGGTGGGCTCGCAGGCGCCGGAGCAGGTGACCGACCTGCTGAGGCGGCTGGAGCGCTCGAATATCTTTGGCGCGGTGGCGCTGCTTAGTTCGCAGCCGCCGACGCAGAACGAACCGTTGTACCGCTACAGGGTGAGTGTGAGCTATGCGCAAAAGCTTTAACCTCGATAGCCTCAACTTTGACCTGAGGGCGCATACGCGGGATCCGCAGCACATGGTGCGGATGGGGCTGGGTGTGTTGCTGGTGGCGAACCTGATAGCGGCATGGTTTGTATTTCAGACGCCGGGCGGCACGCTGGAGCAACTGGAGACGGACATGATCTCGCAGCGGAACCAGCTGGTGGCACGGCAGAGATCGTTAGACCGGATGAAGAAGGTTGTGGAGAAGGCGGCGAGCGGACGGGAGTTGGGCGATCAGTTCATGGCGCAGTACTTCCTGCCGCGGCGCAACGCGTACTCGATGCTGGAAGTGGACCTGGCGGCGGCGGCGCGTGACGCCGGGATCAAGAGCAAGGACCGGACCTACAACTATGAGCCGATTGAGGGCTCGGACACGCTGGGCATGCTGAACATCAACGCCAACTTCGAGGGGACGTACGCGGATCTGATTGAGATGGTCAACGCGATCGACCGTTCGAAGCGGTTGATCATACTGGAGCAGTTGCAGGCGCAGCCGCAACAGGGGACCAATGCGCTGGCGATCAGTTTGAAGCTGAATGCGTTTTTCCGGATGGACGGGCCGGAGGCGCCGGTGGAAGCGGATCCGGTGAAGACGGCGGCGGTGGAGCCGGCGCAGATGACGCCGCCCGCGCCGGCGATGGCGCCGGTGGTGCGGCCGCCGGCGCAGCCACCCGCGCAGCCGCAAGGGATGGAGATGAAGACGGTGATCCGGCCGCCGGCGCAATCGCAAGTGAGCGAGCCGCGGTCCGGCCCATTGGGCGCACCGCCACGGAGGCCGACCTTTGTGCGCAAGCCGGCGCGGGGGGAGGAAGAGCAATGAAACCCCCGAAGCTGGAATTGAAGCTGAAGTCGGAGCCGAAGTGGAAGACCGGGGTTCTGATTGGTCTGCTGTTGCTGGCGGCGTATCTTTTCTATACGAACATCCTGAGCACGGGCACGCCGGAGGCGGACTCGAAGCCGGTGGCGAAGGCCCCGGCCGTACCCGTGGCGGCGCCGAAAGTGGCTGCGGAAAAGGCTGGTCCCAGGGTGCAGCGAGATCTGGGCCCCTCGAAGGCCGGGCCGCGCGAGTTCCGGCCGTCGCTGAAGCCGAAGAAGGGCGAGGAGGGCAACTCGGCGGACATTGACCCTACGCTGAGGACGGACCTGCTGGCTAAGCTGACGGCAGTG
This sequence comes from Paludibaculum sp., assembly GCA_036504135.1. Lineage (GTDB taxonomy): Bacteria > Acidobacteriota > Terriglobia > Bryobacterales > Bryobacteraceae > Paludibaculum. Next base: position 368,178 of record DASXVP010000024.1, on the reverse strand, counting down.
AGGATTGAGCAGGCGGACCGGAGCCTTTTCGACTTTGGCGGCAGCGCCGATCCGAGCCGGCCGAAGTTGCCGGAGCCGAAGATTGTGGTGAAGGCGAAGCCGGCGCCCAAGATGATTGGACCGGAGTTGCCGCCGCCGCCCCCGCCGCCGGTGGTGAAACCGCCGCCCCCGCCCATCCCTCTGAAGTTCTATGGAGCGGCGCTACCATTGAGGGGGGGAGTGAGGCGCGTATTCTGCATGCAAGGGGATGACGTGCTAACGCCCGGTGAGGGCGAGGTAGTGCAGAAGAGATATAAGATTATCCGCATCACGCCGACCAACGTGGTGGTGGAAGATCTGGAGTACAAGAACGAGCAGACTCTGCCGATTGAACAGGCAGTAGCGGCCATCGGATGAGAAGAGCGCGGCGCGAGAACGAGCGCGGATTTGCATTGCTGCTGGTATTCGCCATGGCGGCAGCGGTGGGGGTGATGCTGTATCTGGAGATGCCGCGCGTGGCGTTCGAGCATCAGCGGAACAAAGAGGGGTTGCTGGCGGAGCGTGGGGAACAGTACATCCGGGCAATCCAACTGTTTTACAAGAAGACGAACAAGTATCCGCAGACGATTGAAGATCTGGAATCGACGAACAACATCCGGTTTCTGCGCCGCCGGTACAAGGATCCGATGACGGGGGAAGAGGAGTGGCGGCTGATCCATGTGGACTCGGCCGGGCAGTTTGTGGACTCGCTGATTCACAAGAAGGCGGACGAGAAGAAAGAGAGCGGGCCGAGCGCGCTTTCGTCGAACATCATCGGGATTGGCGCGTCGGCGGAGTATGTCCCGCAGGCCGGGGAGAAGACGGGCGCGGCGACGGTCCGGCGGGCGAGCGACCGGATCATTCCCGGGATGGGCGGCGCGGTTCAACCGGGGGGGCAGAGTGCGCCGGAGGAGGGCACGGAGGGCGATCAGCCGAGGAGTGACGCTCCGCCGGCCCAGCCGAACGGGCCGCCGCTGGCGCCTCCGGGGACGAATCCGCTACAGCCTGTGCAACCACTGCAACCTGGGCAGGGGCAGGTACAGCGGCCCGGATTCCCGCAGCAGGGTGTGGGCTCGCAGCAGGGCGGGCAGTTTGGACAGCCGGTTGGCCCGACGCCGCCGGCATCTTCTACATCACCCGCTCAACCGGGTGGCGGGTTTGGGTTTGGCGGCGGGTTCGGCAGTGGATCGAGTAGCGGATCCGGTAGCGGCTCGGGTTCCAGCTCGCCGGCGCTAACATCTGGCGGGCAGAATCAGAGCCAGCGGCAGCCGGGCGGATTCCCTGGAAGCAGCCAATCCAGCGGCGCCTTCGGTCAGGGGTTCGGCGGCGGTGGCTTTGGAGGCGGCAATCGGGCGACACAGGGCACGTCGAACCAGGCGGTGCAGGCGATCCAGAACATGCTTACCAATCCGCGGCAGGGCGGAATGGGCACGGGCGGCGGCAGTGCGAGTGGCGGGCCGACACAAGGCGGCATTGTCGGCGTGGCGAGCAAGAAGGACATGGAAGGGATCCGGCTCTACAATGAGCGCTCCAACTATAAGGAGTGGGAGTTCCTGTTTGACCGCAAGAAGGCGATGGAAGCCGCGGGCGTAGCCGGGCAACCCGGACAGCAAGGCCAGCAGGGCACCGGGCCAAACGGGACGCAAGGCCCGGGGCAGACCTCGGGCACGAATCCGTTCAGCAGTTTCGGTGGTAGCGGCAACCAGCAGCGCCCGGCGCCTGGCGGATTTGGCGGCAGCGGCAGCTCCGGCAGCAGCAGCGGCGGATTTGGCAGCAGCAGCTTTGGAAAAGGCAACTAAGACGCGGCTGCGCGGACGGGATAGAGCGTCTTCCTGATTTTATTGGGCGGACGGTAGAACGTTTGCGCGTTACGGGCCAGAGTGTTGGGGTGGGGGATGCAGAGGCGCAGCGGGAGACGGCCGACTTGTGCGATGCGGGTGACGGTGGCGACGGGTGCGTTGGCGGAGACCTGGGCTTGGGCGAGCTCGCCGGTTTGGGTGGTGGCCAGGCGCTCGGTTTGGAGCAGGCGGAGCTCGGCCAGGGCGGCTTTGTAGGAGCGCTCCTGGGCGGCCTTGTATTTCTGGAAGCGGCCGAGGCGGGCCTCGGTGGCGGGATCGAGGAATGGATTGGCCGGCTGGCCGATGAGATCCTCTTCCCATTGCGCGAGGCGGCGGAGCTGCCAGGCGGCGTTCAGCAGGCGGCGGAATGCCTCGTCTTCCAATCCGGTTTTGGGCCGCACGGAGCAGAAGAGCGAATCCCGCATCGAATCGAAGAGGGGCTTGTCATGATCGGCGACAATGATGGTGGCGCCGGGGAAGGTGGCGCGGAGCTTGATGTGGGCGACGGGGCGCGGGGTGAACGGGACCGCCGGGTTATCGCCGGTGGCCGGCATCTGTTGTGGTGCGTGCATTGAAGTACTCCCGCACCCACGGTAGAACGGCGAGTCAAGAAAATCCGGCCCTTTCGGATAGCCGGCGTTGCAAACAAAGGAAATAGAGCTGCAAATTGGCTGTGAACGCCCTGCGGCTAGGTAGAGAAAACGAGGATCCGCACGAGCTCTTCGGCGAGGCGGGCGATGAGCAGCAGGCCGGGATTATCGGCCGAGTAATCCGTGGGCGTAAGGCCATCGACGGTGATAGCCAGAGCCAGGCTTCCCTTGGGCGTGTAGACGATGCCGACATCGGAGCGGAGCGCGTCGAGCGAGCCGGACTTGCTGGCGACTGTGTATTGGCCGAGGCGGCGGCCCAGGCCGTCCTGGAGCTGCTGGCGTTTGAGGATGGCGAGCATCTGGCGTGAGGCCTGCGGGCTGACAAGCTCGCCGCGGTGGAGTTTTTCGAGGAGCGCCACCATCTCGCGGGAAGTGGAGACTCCGAGTCCGAACTTCCTGGTGTCTTCGCGCAGGCCGGCCTGGCTCCATCCGCTGGGCGCTTTCAACTGGTCTCCGTCGCCGCGGACCTTGCGGAGAGAGCGGGTGTGGGGAAGATCGAGGCGATCCATGAGGGCGTTGACGGAATCGGCCGAGATGCGATCGAGGATGAGGTTGGTGGCGGTGTTGTCGCTGACGACGATCATGAGATGGACGAGATCCAGGAGCGGGAGGCGCAGGCCGGCGGAGAGCTCGTGGAGGACGCCGGAGCCGGAGACCTTGTCCTCTTCCCGGAGGAGCAGCGTTTCCTCCGGCCGCGCTGCGCCGCGCTGAAAATGATCGAAGACCGTGGCCATTATGGGCAGCTTGATGGTACTGGCGGTGCGGACGGGCTGGTCTTCGCGAATGCCGAGGGCCTGCCCGGTATCGAGATTGCGGGCGTAGAGGCTAATATTGGCCGGGAAGCCCTTGATTATGCTCAGAATGGGGGCATCGGAGGGCGGGGGCGGTGGAGCGGCGACGGCAGCGGACAGGGTGACAAACGTACGTCTTCGCATGGGTGCGCTTGACCTCCGGCGTGGTTCCACATGAGGCATTCGAAGGCCGGCACCAGTACGAAACAGCTCGGAGTGCCATGGAAATCGGTGGAATTGGGTTGACCTGACCTTCAAAACCGTCTTAGATGAATATACAGTGGCAGAGCAAAGAAAATCACGACGCTTCGAACTCAAGTTACCCGTTGAGTTGGTACGGTCCGGATCGCGGCAGTTGTCGCACGTCGGCGAGACTCGGAATGTGAGTTCCGGCGGGGTGCTGTTGACGGACACTGCCGAACCGATGGAGATTGGGCAACCGATTGAATACTTGATCAGTTTGCCGACAGGCAAGAACGTGGGCGAGGTGCGGTTGCGGTGCATGGGGAAGGTGGTCCGGCACGATGAGGACCAGAGCGCCATGGCGGTCACGCTGGAGCGGTATGAGTTTGTACGGGCGCGGGCGGCGCGTTTCTAGTTTTCACGTCTTGCCAGTGTGAACGGGTTCGTGTAGGCTTAGCAAAGAAACGGCGAAGCTCCATCATGAATCTGAGTCTCGATTTCCCCGATCCGAAGCGCGACGATTCGTTGAACCTATCGCGCCGGGCAGATCTGGATGCGGCCATTGCGCGGTTGCGGGCATGGCTGGAAGAACCCAACTCACCAATCCGAGCGATCCGGCATCAGCCAGCGAAGCCCGGTCAGTTTGAAGACATGCCGGAGGGCATCGCCGCGCCGTTGCGCAAGGTGCTGGACGAGAAGGGCATCCGGCAACTGTACACGCATCAGGCGGCGTGTTTCCGGTCTCTGACTGCGGGACGCAACGCGGTGGTAGTGACGCCGACGGCGAGCGGGAAGACGCTGTGCTACAACCTGCCGGTGTTGCACCGGTTGGCGAGCGATCCGGAGGCGCGGGCGATCTACCTGTTCCCGACCAAGGCGCTGGCCGAGGATCAGTTGCACGAGTTCCACTCGATAGTGGAGGCGATGGGATCCGGGATCCGCGCGTTCACCTATGACGGGGACACGCCGCAGGATGCGCGCAAGGCGATCCGGGAGCGGGCCAACGTGGTGCTGACCAATCCGGACATGTTGCACGCGGGGATCCTGCCGCACCACACGAAGTGGACGAAGCTGTTTGAGAATCTGCGTTACATCGTGGTGGACGAGCTGCACACCTACCGGGGGGTGTATGGCAGCCACCTGGCGAACGTCTTGCGGCGGCTGCTGCGGATCTGCGCGTTCTACGGGGCGAAGCCGCAGTTTGTGGGGTGTTCGGCGACGATTGCGAACCCGAAAGAGCTGGCGGAGGGACTGACCGGAACGGAGTTTGACCTGGTGGATCAGAACGGCGCGCCGGCGGGGGAGCGGTTTTTCGCGTTCTACAATCCACCGGTGGTGAACCGGCAGTTGGGGATCCGGCGGAGCTATTTGAACGAAACGCGGAGGATTGCTGCGGAGTTTGTCACGCGCGGTCAGCAGACGCTGGTCTTTGCGAACAACCGGCTGGCGACGGAGATCCTGCTGACGTATATGAAGGACGCGTGTGAGAAGCCTCCGGCGCGGCAGGGCAGCGTCCGTGGTTACCGGGGCGGGTATCTGCCGAGGGAGCGGCGGGAGATCGAGCGGGGCCTGCGGGACGGCGACATCCGGGCGGTGGTAGCGACGAGCGCGCTGGAGCTGGGGATCGACATCGGGTCCCTGGACGTTGTGGTGATGGCCGGATATCCGGGAACCATCGCCTCCACATGGCAGCGGGCGGGGCGCGCGGGGCGGCGGCTGGGGACATCGCTTTCCATGCTGATTGCGTCGAGCGCACCGCTAGACCAGTACATTGTGGAGCATCCGGAGTATTTCTTTGAGTGTTCGCCGGAGCACGCGCACATCAATCCGGACAATCTGGAGATCCTGATCAACCACTTGAAGTGCGCGGCGTTTGAGCTGCCAATCAAGGACGGGGAGAGGTTTGGGCCGCACGAGACGGGCGAGCTGTGCCGCTTTCTGGAAGAGCTGGGTGTGGTGCATCACAGCGGCGGAGCGTGGCATTGGATTTCGGACAGCTATCCGGCGGATGCGATCAGCCTGCGGAGCGTGACGAGCGACAATTTCGTGGTGATCGACGTGACGACGGACGACCGCGTGATTGCGGAGGTGGCGTTTCCGGCGGCGTTGACGGAGCTGCACGAGAAGGCGATCTACCTGCACGAGGCGAAGCAGTTCCAGGTAGAGCGGATGGACTACGACGGGCGCAAGGCGTATGTGCGGCGGGTAGAGTGCGACTACTACACGGACGCGATTGACTATACGCAGGTGAAGATCCTGGAGCAGTTTGACGGGCGGCCGCTGGCGGGGGCGGAGGCGGCGCACGGCGAGGTGCGGGTGAACCGGCAGATTGTGGGATTCAAGAAAGTGAAGTTTTACACGAACGAGAACATCGGGGCGGGGATGCTCTCGTTGCCCGAGCAGGAGATGCACACGACGTCGTTCTGGCTGCACTTCCCGGCGGCGTTTCTGGAGACATTCACGAGCTTGACGCCGACGGAGAAGCTGAACGCACTGGCGGGGTTGGGGAGCGCGTTCCGTACTGTCGCGTCGCTGCTACTGATGTGCGATCCGCGGGATCTCGGGGTGGCTCTGACGGAGCAGATTTCAGTGGAGGCGCGGGGGTTTGAGCCGAACCTGCACATCTACGACAACTTCCCGGGGGGCATCGGGCAGAGCGCGCCGCTGTACGGATTGACGGCGGAGCTGATTGCGGGGGCGCGGGCGCTGATCTCGCAGTGTGGATGCGAAAGCGGCTGCCCGGGCTGCACCGGTCCTGCTGGGGAGACCGGTGAGCGCGGGAAGCAATCGGCCCTGGAGATCCTGAACGTACTCGCCGGGGCGGGCCCCGCAGCGGGCGAGCCTCTGGAGCCTACGCCTTTTTGAAGACGGCGATGGCTTCGATTTCGATGAGGAGATCGGGGCGGCAGAGGATGGCCTGGATGCCGGTGGAGGCGGGGAGGGGATCGAGGCCGAGTTCGGCAAAGAACGCGGTGCGCTCTTCGTTGAAAGCGGCATAATCGCGATCGATATCGCGGAGGTAGCAGGTGGTGCGGACGATGTCGTGCCAGTTGGCGCCCTCGGCCGCGAGCAGGCCGGTGATGTTGTGGTAGGTGCGCTTGAGCTGGGCGCGGAAGTCGCCGACGTGGACCGTGACGCCGGCGTCGTCAATGGAGGCGGTGCCCGAGATGAGCAGGACAACGATGTTGCCGAACTCAAGGCGGAGACCGCGGGAGAAGGAGCTGGGCTTGGCATAATCGAACGCCTCGTTCAGCACATTCAGGTTGGTCATCTTCTTCTTTTCAATGTGAGTGGCGGCAGAGATGCCGGCGATGGCGTCTTCCATAGTCATAGTAGAACCTCATGAAGTTGGCGGCCCCTGGGGCCGAAGTGGGTGGCGAGGCGGTCGCGGATGAGCGCTTTATTGAGACCGGCGTCGCGGACAGCCTGGACGAGGAGCGTAGCCGCGTCGTAGGCAAGAAGTGAGAAATCGTCAGCGGGCTGCTGAAAGCGTTGGGCGAGGCGGGCGGAGAGCGCGGGGTCTTGCGCTCGCAGAGTGGCGGCCTGGACGGGCCGGACGGGGGAGAAGCGGCGGGCCCGGGCGGCGGGGCCGGCAAGCGCCTGAGTGGCCGGCGGAAGGGCAGCGAGGATGATCTGTGTTTCGCGCGGGGGTGCGAGGATGACGGCCAGGCACGTACCGCCGGGCGCTTCCGGGAGGGTGACTGCGCCGGGGGCGATGTCGTGGCGGAAGGCGGGGCGGACACCGGTTTTGAGGAGCTCGGCGGCGAGGTTGCGCGAATCGTGATCGGTAGAGGCGAACAGAACGAAGGGATCGTGTTTCAAACGGGCGGCGAGGAATTTGGCGATATCGGGGTCGCCCGGGGCGAGGGAGAACATCCAGGGGACATTGGCCTGGTTGACGGTTTGATCGGTGGAGGCGGGGTCGATGAGTGGGAGATGTGCCTTGGCAACAACCTGCTCGGCGAGGTGGGTGGTGGCGCCGTCGATACCCCCGAGAACGGCCCAGACGTTGTCGGTAAAGACGAGCTTGGCGACAGCGGAGGCGCCGCCGCGCCAGGGGTCGTCGCTCCAGCGGGGGATCAGGCGGAAGGGCTTGTTCTTGTAGCCGCCGTTCTTGTTGGCGTCCTCGAAGGCGAGGGCAGCGCCCATAAAGATGGCTCCGCCCTGGGGGTGAGCGGGGTCGGCGGGTCCGAAGAGGCCGATGGGGATTTCGGTGAAGTTGGCGGGTTCAGGGTCTTCGCGGCCGGGGCCTTCGTAGGTTAATGGAATTTGGCGTTTGTCGACGTACTGGGCCAGGAGACAGGGGGGCAGGCACGCACCGAGGAGGGCGCGGCGTGTGGGTGCCAGCAAGTTCGACCGAGCCGCGACCGTTAGGGAGCGGGAGTCAGGGTGACCGCTCCCTAACGGTCGCGGCTCGGAACGGACGGCGGCGCGACGGACGGCGGCGGGACGCTCGTGGCTGCGACCGATCTTCATTTGGCGGTGGCCGTTTCGAGGCCGCGGCTGATGCGCTCGCGGTTGGGGATGTAGCCGCGAGGGATCTGGAGCTCCTCGCGGGAGTGGTAGGTCCAGCGGTCTTTGTCGAAGCGGGCCAGGAAGACGTCGCCCATATCGTCGAGGACGGAGCTAAGTGGGATGTCGCCCGTGACGCCGGGCCAAGGGGTGGAACGGGTGGCGATGAGGTCGCGAATTTTGGCGCGGTTGAGGCCGGCGTTGTTGGTGGCCCAGAGAAGCATGTTCATACCATCGTACCCGTGTGCGGCATAGGTGTCGGGCTGCTGGTGGAAGCGGGCAGCGAAGGCGGAGCGAAACTCGTCGAGGTGGGGGTCTTTGCGATCGGGGTTCCAGGGGTAGCCCGAGATGACGCCGATGGCGTTCGCGCCGGCGAGATCGGTGAATTCCTTGGAGACGCTGCGATCCGAGGTGAAGTAGGGCTGCTTCATGCCGAGCTCGCGGATGTGATTGAGCACGAGGGCGGATTCGCGAGCGTCGCCCCAGTGGACGATGGCATCGACGTTGGCCTCGCGGAGGCGCTGGACCTGAAGGTCGAAATCGCTGCCGCCGACTTTGTAGGCCATCTCGATGGCGACGGGGTGGCCGAGGCGGCGGGCGCTATCCTTGATCTCGCGAACGCCAAAGCGGCCATAGCGATTAGAGGCGCGGATGATGCCGATGCGCTTATAGCCCATCTTGCGGACCATGTAATCGACCAGCAGGTAGCCTTGTTGGCGATCGTCACCGATACAACGGCCGGTCCACGGGATGTTGGTTTCGATGAAGGTGGGGTCTGTGTCGCCGGAGTTCATCATGAAGACCTCGGACTTGAGGGCGACGCGGATGGCAATGTGGGAGTTGGCGGAATCGATGGTGCCGAGGATGGCCCAGGCGGGGCGTTTGTAGGCCATGGTGATGACCTCATTGCCGGTGGAGCCCCAGAGGCCGTTGTCGTTGACGATGTCGAGCTCGAAGGGGATGTTGCGTTTGGCGTAGCCGCCGCGGGCGTTGGCCTGCTCGATGGCGAGTTGGGCGCCTTGGAGCATCATCTTGCCAAGGACCTCTTCGTGGCTCTTGCCGCCGGTGGAGACGGAGACGGTGGGCATGATGGGACCAATAAAGCCGATGGTGACTTTCTTGAGCTCGGGGCCGGGCTCGGGTTCGCTGCGGCCGGGGCCGGTGTACTCCATTTGCACGAGGAAGTGCTCTTTGTAGGGCTTGACGCCGCCGAAGGGCTCGACGTCCGTGGAGGTGTGGGCGTAGTTGGTTTCGCGTTTGAGGCGGAGGTCGGGGACCTCGTTGGGGCCGAGGTTGGCGATGCGGCGGAGGATCTCCTGGGTTTCGGGCGAGTTGTCGGGGCCGATGGGCGGATACTGTTGAGCTGTGAGAGCGAAGCCGCTCAGCGCGAGGAGGGCGGCTAGTTTCATTTGGCGGCTCCGTGGATTTCGGCGACCTGTTTGGGACGCTCTTTCAGCCCAGCGTAGTAACCGTCTCCGATGCCCCAGGCGAGGCCCTTGGAGGTGCCGAGGAAGACGTCGTTGCCATCGACATCGGCCGAAACGATGTAGTTATTGGGCAGATTGAGGCCCATTTCGATGGTTTCGAGCACTGTTTTGTCGCGGCTGACGACAGCCTTGCCGGTGTTGGATTTCGGATCGCGGGTGTAGGTGACCCAGGTGTTGGAGGCGGCGTCCATGATGGCGCCAACGCCTTTGTCTGTGGCGAACCAGGCCTCGTTGGCGGAGCGGGCAGCGAGGTTGTTGATGAAATCCGAAGGGTTGCCGGAATCCATGTTGTAGTAGCCGCGCCAGTTGCGGCCGTCGTAACGGCAGGCGCCGAAGTAGGAGGAGACCCAGAGTGTCTTGTCGACGTATTTGGCGGCGGTGGTGATGACGTGGACGATGCCGTCGTCGCGGTAGAGATCGATTTCCATCTCGCCGTCAGGATCGAGGTAGTCTTTCCAGCGGGACGAGGCGACGTCGAATTCCAGGACGCCGCTGCCCCAGACGGCGAGGTGGACTTTGCCGTCGCGGTAATCGACGCCGTAGTTCCAGATCTCTTCCATGGGCGCGTTCTTTTCGGTGTAGATGGTCCATTCGCCGCTGACGGTGTTGAAGCGCGAGGCGCCGGCGGTGGTGGCCACCCAGATGTTGTCGTTCTCGACGGCGACACCATAGGCGACATCGTTGACGATGCCGGAGTTCATCTGATGCCAGTGATCGAAGCGGCCGCCGCTGAAGCGGGCGAGACCGCCACCGAAGAGTGAGAGCCAGACCTCGCCGGTCTTGTGGTTGATGTCGATGCCGGAGACGGCGCGCCAGGGGAGGCCGTCGGCTTCGGTCCAGACCTTGGTAACCTTGCCGGATTTCTTGTCGATGAGGGCGAGGCCGCCCTCGGTGCCGACCCAGAGGCGCGGTCCGTCGCTCTTGACGGCGAAGACGTGCTCATTGGGCAGGCCGTCGGCCTTGGTGAACTGCTTCCACTTGGTGTAGACGAAGGGGAGTTTTGGCTTGGCTGCCGGCGGCGCCTGGGCGAAGCAGAGCGCGGCGGTGATCAAAAACGCGGCGATGGATTTTTGTTTCATAGCGTCTTGATGTACTCGATCAGATCGTTGAGTTGATCCTTGGTGAGGTCGTTGGTGAAGCCGTGCTTGTCGTAGGGGTTGTAGACAGTCCAGATCTGTTCCAGCGTGTCGGCCATGCCGTTGTGCAGATAGGGGGCTGAATCATAGACGTTGTTGAGGTGGGGCGTATCGAACTTACCGGTGCGATCGAGCGCCTGTTGGGTGCCGACATCGAAGGTTTTGCGGGTGGTGAAGTAGGGCGGCATGTGGCAGTTGAGGCAGCGCCCCTCGGGCGGTATGGCGCGGCCGTCGGCGGTGGTGGTGCGCTCGAAGATGAGCTTGCCGCGGCGCTGGGCGGGCGTGTACTCTTCGCCGGGCGTGTGGTAGCGGTTGGGGGGACGTGGGATGGAGGTGATGTAGTAATCGAGCGCGTCGAGCTCGACGGGCGTGAAGGGCTGGAGACGCGTGAAGAAGATGGAGAGGCGCGGGCCGCACTGGCGCGTGAGGGTGGGATTGGTGCCCTCCCACTTGAAGGGGGCGGTATCGAGGATGCCGCGGAGAGTGCGGTTTTCGACGGGGCTGACGCCGACGCCATCGGCTTCGATGTCGTAGGTGAGGCCGTCCACGTGGCCGTCGGGGTGGCAGCTATGGCAACTGAACTGGCGGCGGAAGGTGATGTTGGCGCTGTGGAAGACCTTCTCGCCGAAGCGCTGTTTGGTGATGACCTTGGCGCCGCCGAGATCGATGCGGGTGGAGGGATCGAGGGTCTTGAGGTGGATCACGCTGATGGAGTCGTCAATGGCGTTGGCCACGTAGGCGGCGGCGCCATCGGGTGAGACGGTGATGCCGCGCGGGCTGGAGAGCACGGGCAGGTATTTCACGATAAACGCGGCGGACTTGCCGAGGTGGTTGGGGAGGACGTTTTTGCGGTCCTCGGGCGAGGTGGACTTGATGAGCTGGACGAGCTTGGCGCAATCGATGACGGCGACGCGGTTGGTGCCTGAGCTGGTGGCGAGGGCGTAGCGGCCATCGGGGGTAAAGGTGACGTCAGTGGCATCGGCGAAACCCATGCCGGGGGTATCGAGGAGAACCTGATCGGTGGCGCCGTCCGCCCAGACGATGGCCAGGCCGTTGGAGATGGTCCAGCCCTGCATGAGGCGGGTCATGGGGACGAGGTTCTTGGTGCGGTTGAGCGTGGCGAGGGCGTACTGGCCGGATGGGTGCCAGGCGATGCCGGTAATGAGATTGGAATCGCGGACCATGGCGCGATCCGTGACGACGGCGCGGGCCGTATCGATGAACGTGATCTCGGAACGCAGCGGCTGGCGGAGGCCGGTGATGTGGGAGAGGGTATTGGAGACGAGGATGGTGGCGCCGTTGGGTGAGAGGGCTAGCGACCAGGGCGAGCGTCCGGCGGAGAGCTTCTTGATCCACTTCAGCGTGACCGCGTCGTAGATGTAGATGTCGTCGGAGGCCGTGTTGAGGACGTAGAGGTATTTGCCCTGGGCGTCGGTGAGGACGCCGTGGGGCTCATCGCCGACCTTGAGGGTGTGGGTGACCTTGCGGGTGGCAGTGTCGATGACGGAGACGGTGTCGTCCTGGCGGTTGGAGACGAAGGCGCGGTGGCCATCGGGGGTGAAGGCGACGTCGGTGGCTGCGCCGCCGGTGGGGATTTCAGCCACTTTGCGCTGGGTGGCGGTATCGACAATCCCGACGGCGCCGGCGGCCTCGAGGGCGACCCAGAGCTCGGTGGACCTGGGGCGGAAGGTCATGTTGAGCGGGGTCTTGTACTGGGGCTCGGGCTTGGGCGGAGCAAGCTTGGTGGGGTGTGCGATGGCGGCCCAGGCGGCATCTAGATTGAAAGTCTTGCCGTGGGATTCGCGATGGCAGTGGTTGCAGCCGTCTTTGGAGGGAGTCCGCAGGCCAGCCTTTTTGGCGGCCTCGCGATTGCGCATGACGGCATTGGTGGAGTAATTCTTGCCGGCCCCGTGGCAGGCCTCGCAGCCGACGCCTTCTTCGATCTCGGCTCCGGCGGCGTGGCAGGCGAGGCACTCGGCGGCGGCGCGCGGCTCGGTGGCGAGCTTTTTCTCGGCGGCGATCTCCAGGGCGCGCGGCGTGGAGAGGACGGCCCAGGCGCGGGCGTGGAGGCTCATGCGCCAGACGTCGTACTGGTGGCCGTGTTCCTTGCCCTTGTGGCAGGCGCCGCAGGCGCGGGAGCCGATGAAGTTGCCGCCGCGGCCCGCGGGCATCGCTGAGATGGAAGAAGGCTTGGGCAGGGGATGCTGGATCTGTGGGAAGACCTTGTCGATGTCGATGGTGGAGTTCTTGATGACGTTGACGTGGGAGCCCTTCTCGATGTGGCAGCCGAGGCAGTGCTCCTTGGTGGGCAGCTTGAGCCCGTTGCGGATGGCCTCGGCGCGATTGCGCATGACGTCCTCGGCCATGTACTCGCTGCCGGGGCCGTGGCAGGCTTCGCATTGCAGGCCGTCTTCGGGCTTGAAGGTGTCGTCCTTTTCCCACTCCTCGGCGGTGGAGGCGGTGGAGTGGCAGGCGAGGCAGACGGGCTCCTTCCAGGGATCGCCGCGGAGGCCGCTGATCTTCGTGATCTCGCGGGATTCCGGCTTCATGAGAGCCGAGTAGCCGCGGGCGTGTTTGGAGAGCAGCCACTTGCTGTACTGGTTGCCCATGGAGGCGCCATCGTGACAGACGCCACAGGCTTTGACGCCGACGTAGACGGGGCGCTTGGGGGCGGCGATGGCGGCCGGCACGGCCAGGATTAAGGCGGTGACGAGAATCGGAAGTTGGGTGGCGAGCCTGCTGGCCGCGACCGCTCCCTGACGGTCGCGGCTCGGTAACTCGGTGAAACGGATGGATGTGGCTCCGTTCTGAGCCGCGACCGTCAGGGAGCGGTCGCGGCCCACGTCGTCAACGGCGCTGAGGCAAAGCGCAATCATCGCACCGCCTTCGCCACTGCCGGATGCTCGTACTTGAGGATCTGGTTGGCCTTTACATTCTCGTGGCGCTCGGTCTTGCCGTCGGGCCAGCGGATCTCCACCGTGGCGGTGGCGGCGCCGGCGAGGCCGAAGTGGAGGCGCGGGTCGCCCTGCGAGAGGTAGCCGCGGACGGGGTTGACGTCGTCGATCTGTTTCAGCGAGCCGGTGGTGACGGTAACGCGGGCGCCGATGGCGGTGCGGGAGCCGGTTGGGAACTTCAGGCGGGCGTCCACCATGAGCCAGGGCTGGCGGTTGCCGCCGTCGTTGCGGAGGAGCCTGGCGGCGTCGTTGAGATTGACGACGAGGAGATCGATATCGCCGTCGTTATCGATGTCGGCCCAGGAGGCGCCGCGGCCGACGTATTTCTCGCTAAAGAACTTTCCGGACTTCTGCGAGACGTCTTCGAACTTGCCGTTGCCCAGATTGCGCAGGAGCGAATCCTCCTGGACGTATTCGTGGTGGGCGTTGCCGTGGACGACGAAGATATCGGGCCAGCCATCGTGATCGTAATCGAAGAGGACGGAGCCCCAACCGGCGTACTGGCCCATGGCGAGGGAGATGCCGGCTGAATCGTTGAGATTGTCGTACGCCTTGCGCTTGGGGTTGTAGACAAAGAGGCTGTTGTAGTTGAGGTTGGGGACGAAGATATCGAGCCAGCCGTCGCGATTGATGTCGGCGTAGTAGGGGCCCATGGAGGAGACGCCCTGGCCGTGCTCGCCGTAGGCGAGATCGACTTCGAGGCCCTTCTCAACAAACGTGCCTTTGCCGGTGTTCTCGAAGTAGTGATTCTCCATGGCGTCGTTGGCGACGAAGATGTCCATGAAGCCGTCGTTGTTGAAATCGGCGGCGGTGACGCTCATGCCGCGGCCGTTGGGTTGCCAGACGCCGGCCTCCTTCGTGACATCAGTGAAGGTACCGTCGCCGTTATTGCGGTAGAGTGCGTCGGGCTCGCCGCTGTAGCTGAGGGGGCCGGGATAGCCCTGGGCTGGGTAGAAGTCGCGGAACTTGCCGTCGTCGTAGAGCAGGTAGTCGCAGACGTAGACATCGAGGAAGCCGTCGTTGTTGTAATCGAGCCAGACGGCGGAGACGCTCCAGCGGGGGTCGGCGAGCCCGGACTTTTCGGAGACATCGGTGAAGGTGCCGTCGCCGTTGTTGTGATAGAGCGTGTTTTTGCCGTAGTTGAGGAGATAGAGATCGACAGAGCCGTCGTTGTCGTAATCGGCGGCGGAGCAGCCGGAGCCGAAAGTTTTGCTGGCGACACCGGCTTTGTCGGTGACGTCGGTGAACGTACCGTTGCCGTTGTTTTTGTAGAGCTTGCCGGAGAGCTTGCCGCGCAGCTCGCGGCCCTCGTTGTCGTTGACGCTTTTGGTCCAGACGCCGGTGACGAAGTAGATGTCCTGGAACCCGTCGTTGTTGTAATCGAAGAAGCAGGCGCCGCCGCCGGTGCCTTCCACGATGTTGTCGAGGTGGTGATCGCCATAGCTGTGGCGGAAGGTGATGCCGGAGGCCTTGGTGATGTCTGTGAAGACGGGCAGAGCGGGATTGGCGGCGGCGAGAGCGGCGGCGAGAAGCAGGTGGAGGAATGGCATTTAGCGGGCTCCCGTCAGCATGGGCACGGCCTTTTTGATGACGGCCTTGGCCTCGCGATTACCGGGCGAAAGTTCGGGGTCTTCATGGCAGCCGATGCAGCCGCGGTTTTCCTTATTGCGGGTCCAGATCCAACTGCTGGAACGGAGGAGCTCGCCTTTGGCGTCGATCAACTGGACCTTGACGGCGCGGTTGGCGGGGATTTGCAGCTTGAACGAGCCGTCGTCCTCGATGTCCGTTTCGCCGAGCGTGCCGGCGGCGGTGACGAGCCGGACCCGTTTGGCTGTGGCGGCGAGCTTGGGCTGGTCCGAAGTGAAGACGCTCTGGCAGTAGAGGTGGGCGGTGGGGACGCTCTCGTCGACGACGGAGCCGCGGCCATCGGGCAGCTCGCGCGGGGCGACGAGGCGAGGCTGGGTATCGTCGTACTCGGGACTGTCAAAGACAGGAGTGGCTATTTTGGTTTTGGGGTCGAAACGGACCAGGCCGAAGGTAGCGCCGGTCTTGCGGGCGGCGAGGAGCCGGCCATCGGGCAGGGCGGATGGCGATTGGAAGATGCCGGCGGTGGTGAGGAGGTGGTAGGTAAAGAGGGGACGATCGAGGTGGACGGCGGCGAGGCTGCCGTCAGGTTGGACGAAGACGACCTCGCGATTTGCGGTGACGGCGGGGGTGCGGCCGGCACGATCGAGAAAGAGAGCGTAGTCCGTACCGTCGAGGTTGACGCCGAAGAGGCGGGATTGCGAAGCGTAGATCATGCGGCCGTCGGGGAGGATGAGCGGGTCTGCATCCTGGGAGGGGGTGAAGGTGAGCTGCTGGTGGGCGGAGCCATCGAGCTTGACGGAGTGGAGCGAACCGTTGCTAACGTAGGCGACCTGATCCCAGGGGAGGGGCTCGTCGAGGGTGAAGATGCGTGACTGGTAGACGGGCTGGCGGCAGTCCGTGGCGGAGTGGGTGATCTGGCGGACGGCGGCGCCATCGGCGTTCATTTCGAAGATCTGGTAGGGGTCGGCCTGGGTGCGTTTAGCGGCGAAGAGGATGCGGGCGCCGTCGAAGTAGACTTCGGGATCTGTGGCGCTGTAGAAGCCCTGAGAGAGGATGCGAACCTGGCCGGTGGGGGAGAGGAGAGCTAGGCGTGGAGGCTCAGCGCCGCGAGTCTGTGTGAAGACAATGGGGGCCGTGGGCGAAGCGAGAGCGCTGAACGCAAGGAGGAGGCTGAACATAGGACCTGAAGCTCTGAAAGTACATTTCGGAGTATAGGGGGATAGGGGACTTTCAACCAATATGGAAAAAGAGTTACTTGATTTCTACTAGCTCCAGGACGGCAAATAGGGGGCGGTGATCGGAGGCGACGGGCTCATCGAGGACACGGACTTCGACGACGCGCCAGCGGTTGGCGGGACGGAAGAGGATGTAATCGATCTGACGCGTGGGTTTGGGGGCAGGCGAGGTGAGGAGAGGAGCCTCGAGGGCGGCGCTGGACCAGTTTTGGAGGAGCGCGTTCATGGTGGTGGAGCCGGGTGGGGCGTTTAGATCGCCGGCGAGGATCATCGGCAGGCCGGCGGGCTGGGCGGCAACGAGCTCGGCGAGGCGCGCGGTGGCGAGAAGGCGATCGGGTTCGGTGATATCCAGGTGCGTGGCGAAAAGGCGGAAGCCTCCACCGGTGAGTCCCTCGATGACGGCACGTGGCTCGCGTTTGGTGGTGAATGGAAACGGGTGGTTCACGAAGCCGTGGAGAGGCCAGCGGGAAAGCAGCGCGTTGCCGTACCAGCCGCCCTGGTGATCTATGGTCTTACCGAAGACGACGTGGAGGCCGGTGCGGTCGGCAAGTTGGTGAGCGAGATCAGCGCCGGCGACACGCGCGGTGTGGACGTCCACCTCCTGGACGGCAACGAAATCGGGATCGACGGATTGGATGACAGCTGCAATGCGAGCAATGTCGAGCTTGGAGTCGGTGCCCTCGCCGTGGTGAATGTTGTAAGTCAGGACGCGGACTCGCGCTGGCTGCGCGAGGACGGAGAGTACAAATAACAACGGGACTATCCACTTGGCCATCCTTGTAGAATAGCCATATGAAGTTACCAGCAGAGGGGCTGGCCGGGCGGCGCGGTTTTCTGAAGACCAGCGCGCTGGCATTCCCCGCAATCGTCTCCGGCGCACAAGGCGCGCGTGCACTGAAGGTAGGGCTTGTGGGCTGCGGGGGGCGCGGAACGGGCGCGGCGGCGCAGGCGCTGAAGGCGGATGACTACGCCGAGCTGACCGCGGTTGCCGACATTGATCTGGAACGAATCAACCAGAGCCTGGCGCGGCTGCAGAAGGCGGCGGGGCCGAAGGTGAAGGTGGAGGAGACAGGCAAGTTCACCGGACTGGACGCTTACCAGAAGGTAATCGACAGCGGGGTGGATGTGGTGCTGCTGGCGACGCCTCCCGGATTCCGCCCGATGCATCTGCGGTATGCGATTGAGGCGGGCAAGCACGTGTTCTGCGAGAAGCCGGTGGCAGTGGATGCGATTGGCGTGCGCTCCGTGCTGGAGACCTCGGAGATGGCGGCGAAGAAGAACCTGTCGCTGGTGGCAGGCTTTTGCTGGCGGTATTCGAACTACATCAAAGAGGCGTTCGACCAGGTGGCGGGCGGGGCGATCGGCGACATTTTGGCGTATTACGCGACGTACTACACAAGCCCGGTGAAGCCGATGCCGCCGGCGGAGACGCGGCCGGCGGGGATCAGCGACGTGGAGTGGCAGATCCGCAACTGGTACAACTACACGTGGCTGTGCGGCGACAGCCTGGTGGAACAGGCGGTCCACAGCGTGGACAAGATCGCGTGGGCGATGAAGGATCAGCCGCCGATCAGTTGCGTGGCGGTGGGCGGGCGGCAGTGGCCGGCCAATGGCGGCAACATCTACGACCACTTTGAAGTGAACTACCTGTATCCGAACAACGTGCGGGCGTTCATGGCGTCGCGACAGATTGAGAGCTGCTACAACGAAAACGGCGACTACATCATGGGCACGAAGGGCGTGTGCACGATCGGGCGCGGACCGCTGCCGCGGATTGAGGGCCAGAACAACTGGGCGTTCTCCGGCGCGAAGAACGACATGTACCAGCAGGAGCACGACGTGCTGTTTGCGTCGATCCGCAAGGGCCAACCGGTGAACGACGGCAAGCGCATGACGACGTCCACGCTGCTGGCGATCATGGGACGCATGGCGGCCTACACGGGCCAGCAGATCACGTGGGAGCAGGCTCTCAATTCGCAGGAGCGGCTCTTCCCGGAGAAAGTGGACTGGAACGGCACGTTCGCGCCGCCGCCGCTGGCGATCCCCGGGAAGACGAAGTTCATCTGATCATGGTGATGATATGGATGCTCGCACTGGCGGCGGCCGCCGCGCCACCAGCGGATGATCAGGCGCTGGTGGCGGTGCTGCGGCAGAGGATCGTGGCGAAGTCCGTGGAGAGGACTCCGGCCGAGATGAAGGCGTACAAGGCGGCGATCCCGGGCTCCGATGCCACTTACGAGATGGTGCCCATTCCGGGCGGGACCTTCCAGATGGGCTCGACGGGCAAGCCGGACGAGCAGCCGGTGCATGCGGTGACGGTGGAGCCGTTCTGGATGGGCAAGTACGAGGTGACATGGGACCAGTACCGGCTATTCCAGTTCGCCACGGCGGAGATCAAGGATGCGCAGGCCGACGCGGTGAGCCATCCGACGCGCCCGTATATGGAGATGAGTTTCGGCATGGGGATCAACGGGTACCCGGCGATCTCGATGACGCAGCACGCGGCGAACAAGTATGCGCAATGGCTGAGCGCGCGCACGGGGCATTTCTACCGGCTGCCCACCGAGGCGGAGTGGGAGTATGCGTGCCGGGCGGACGGGGCGGCGGCGAAGCTCGACGATGTGGCGTGGTACGAGGCCAACAGCAAGGGCAAGTACGCGAAGGTGGGCACGAAGCAGCCGAACGCGTGGGGTCTGTACGACATGCTGGGCAACGTGATGGAGTGGACTCTGGATGCGTATGTGCCGTATGCGCCGGGTGCGCAGAAGGCGCCGTGGACAAAATCGAAGACGGCCTATCCGCACGCGGTGCGGGGCGGATCGTGGAACGACAAAGCGGACCAGTTGACCTGCGCGGCGCGGGTGGCATCGGACCGCAGTTGGAAAATGCAGGACCCGCAACTGCCGAAGAGCATCTGGTATCTGACGGATGCGCAGTGGCTGGGGTTCCGCGTGGTGCGGCCATTGAAGACGCCCTCGGCGGCGGAGATGGATTCGATGTGGAACAACGGTGTGGAAGTCGAGCCCTGAGCGCGTAGAGCAGGTAGAGCCGTGCATGGGCACGCTGGTGCGCGCGGTGATCGAGACGCGGCATACCGAGCAGGCGTATCAGGCATTTCAGGCGGGGTTTGCGCGGATCCGGGAGTTGGACGGGCGGCTCTCGCACTATAAGCCGGAGAGCGAACTGATGCGGCTGTGCCGCGCGGGCGAGGCCGAGGTGAGCGAAGATCTGTTTCGCGTGCTGGAACATGCGCAGCGGATGGCGTTTGAAACAAATGGCGCGTTCGATGTCACCATTGGGGACCGGACGCGCCAATCGACGTTTCGGGATATCGAGATGCGGGGCCGGAGGGTGCGGCTGAAGAAGCCGGGGATGAAGCTGGACCTGGGTGCGATTGGCAAGGGCTATGCGGGGGACGAGATGCTGCGCGTGTTCCGCTCGCACGGTTGCGGGCGGGTGATGGCGGCGATGAGCGGCGACGTGGTGTGCGCGGATGGGGCGTGGCGCGTGAAGCTGGAGGCCAGCGGCGAGACGCTGACGCTGAAGCGGTGCGCGGCCTCGACATCGGGCGACACGGTGCAGCGGCACATCTTCGACGCGCGTAGCGGGGCGTATGTCGAAGGGGTTTGGCTGGTATCCGTGGTGGCGCGGACGGGCATGGCGGCCGATGCGCTGGCGACGGCGCTGCGCATTGTCGGCGAGGCGGAGGGGCAGAAGCTGGCGGCGCGGCATCACGCGCGGGCGTGGTTCCGCCGGGTATCCTGAAGATTGTCTGAGCAGTCCCCAACCAAGACCGTTTCGAGGAAGACCGGCGTCGCACTGATGTCGCTGTTGGCTGCGCTGTTCCTGCTGATCAACAAAGCGTCGTACCACGGCTATTTCCAGCACGACGATTTCGCGCACATGAGCTGGTGCACGAAGGGCTCGTGGACGAGCTTGGTGGCGGGCGCTCTCTCGCCGGAGTTTTGCCCCCACCTGTTCCGGCCGCTGGGGCATCTGCACTACCACCTGATGGAGAAGGCGGTGGGGCTCACGTACTGGCCGTTTTTGGCGGCGGTGCAGGTGTATCATCTGGCGGCGGCGTGGGTGCTGTGGGTGGTGCTGCGGCGGCTGCGGTTTGGGGTGGCCGCGGCGGCGGCCGTGGTGGTTTTCTTCACGCTGAACATGGCGGTGTTCCGTATCTTCTGGAATCCAGCGTTTGTGTTCGATCTGGGATGCGGGCTGTTTTGCCTGATCAGCTTCCTGTTGTGGATGGACCGCCGCTGGATCGCGAGCTTCGTCTTCTTCTTCCTGGCGTACCGATGGAAGGAGACGGCGATCATGCTGCCGGCGGTACTGGGCCTGTATGAGATCTTTCTGGCGGAGCGGAAAGAGTGGCGGCGGTTGGTACCGTTCCTGGCGGTATCGGCATGGTTTGGCGTACAGGGGCTGTTGAGCTTCCGGGGCGGCGGCCCGACGGAGTATCAGTTTGCAGCGACGGGCGGCGCGGTGGGGGAGACGGTGCGGTATTACGCCTCGCGGGTGTTCCTGATCCCGTGGGCGGGGCTGGTGCTGGCGGTAGCGCCGTGGTTTGGAAGGGACCGGCGACTGCAGTTTGGCTGCGCGGCGTTCTGGGCCTTGCTGTGCCCGATGCTGCTGTTGCCGGGGCATCCCAACGACACCTATTTGTACGTGCCGATGCTGGGCGTGGCGGTGGCGGTGGCGGCGATGTTTGAGCGATGGGGCCGGTTTGCGATTCTCGGCTTCTTTCTGATCTGGCTGCCGGCGGACTACCTGGCGCTGCGCGCGCGGCGGTCCGACAATCTCCACGAAGCGGACGAGAACCGGCCTTATGTGGCGGCGCTGACGGAGATTGTGAGGGCCCACCCG
This sequence comes from Paludibaculum sp., assembly GCA_036504135.1. Classification (GTDB taxonomy): domain Bacteria; phylum Acidobacteriota; class Terriglobia; order Bryobacterales; family Bryobacteraceae; genus Paludibaculum. The sequence goes on along the minus strand of DASXVP010000024.1, from coordinate 346,918 downwards.
TTCACCAGCGAGTTTGTCTTTGAGGCCAGCCCGGCGGGGCTGCCGGACTGGGGCATCGAGAGCGCGCTGCGGTATTTCTATCCACCGATGAACGTAACGTTGAGGCAGATCCGGACGGATCAGGATCGCGCGGGCGTCCCGGGGGCTCCGGCGGTGCTGTTGGGCTGGGATCCGCTGGGCCGGCAACTGCGGGCCATTGAGCGGCGGGCGGATACGGCATATCCCTCCTATTTCCGGATGAACGGGCTGGAGCCGGTGTGGGCGCTGACCGATGGCTGGCACGGCGCCGACCGGGGCTATCGCTGGAGCACGCCGCATGCGACGGCCGTGCTGCGGCAACCGGCGGGGGCGAACGAGTTCCAGTTGCAGGTGATGATGCCGGAGGAGCAGCGGGAGACGGCGGTAGCAGTGGCGCTGGACGGCGTCGCGCTGGGCGAGATCCGCTTCAGGGGCAAGGGTAGCCAGAGTGGCGCATTGGCCGTGCCAGCGGGGCCGGAGCGGCAGGTGCGCGTGGAGCTGACAGTGCCGGCGGGGTTCCGTCCGCCCACGGCCGATCCACGCGGGCTGGGCGTGGCTGTGGAAGCGTTCGGCTTCAGTACGCGCCAGCCTCCATCAAAACCCTGAGCTCCGCCTCATCCGTCGATTTGCCGAGCGCCAGCATGAGGCGGATGCGGGCCTTGGCGGCGTTCATGGTGCCGGCGAGCAGGACGCCGCGCAGGCGCAGATCGTGCCCGCTGCCCTCATAGGCATAGGTATCGAGAACCCGGCCGTGGAGGCAGCGCGAGGCGATGACGACGGGCAGGCCGGCGTCGCGCGCGTGCTGGATGCCGGCGAGGGCGGCAGGCGGCACGTTGCCGCGTCCAGTGCCCTCCAGCACGATACCGCGGGCGCCGCTCTGGCGGGCGAAATCGATGAAGCGGCTATCGGCGCCGGCGTACATCTGGATGAGATCGACGCGCTCTTCCATGGCGGGCGTATCGATGACCACGCGATCGAGCAGGCGGCGGCCGAAGATGACGCGATCGACGTCGACATGGCCGAGCGGGCCGAAGGCGGGGCTCTGGAAGGTCTCCAGTTGCTGGGAATCCGTCTTGGTGGCCTCGGAGGCGGGGTGGATCACCTGGTTCATGACGACGAAGACACCCTGGCCGCAGGCGCGGGGGGCGAGCACGGTGCGGATGGCGGCGGAGAGGTTGGCGGGGCCGTCGAAGCCGGGCTCGGTGATGGTGCGCATGGCGCCGACGACGGCAACGGGCTTGTTGGAGGCGTGGCGGAGATCGAGGAGGTAGGCGGTTTCCTCCAGTGTGTCGGTGCCGTGCGTGACGACGGCGCCGGCGAGATCGGGCCGGCGGAGCTCGCGGCGCAGCAGCTCAGAGAGCGCCCACATGCGCGGCGGGGTCATGTGCGGGCCGGGATACTGGCCGAACTCGAAGATCTCGAGATCGGCCAGCTCGCGGAGGGTGGGGTCGTGGGCGAGGAGTTCCTCGCCGCTAAGGGCAGGGATGGCGCCGCCGGTGGCGGGGTCGATCTTCATCCCTATGGTCCCGCCGGTGAAGACAAGCAGCACCTTCTGCACTAGAGCGCGCCTCCGGGCGGGGTGACCCGCGAGCAAATCCGCATGATCTGATTCTGCCACCATCGTCCGAACGCGTCATAATAACGTTTTTGGCTGACTCCGTCGATAATGTGCTGAGGGGACGATTGGCTTCCTTGACACCCATCCAGGGCAAAGCACCCAACCCGGTGATCCGGGCGGTTGTCGGCTGGCAAGCCAACCGCATCCCGGATCCGGTGGCGCGTCTGCACTTTCTGCGGCGCACGGTGGGTGATCTATCGACGTGGAATCCGGCCTCGGCGGCCGGACGCAGCCACCTCAGGAGCCATCCTGGCCGGCTGGCGGCGGTGCTGGGGGCGCTGTTGCTGCTGCCGGCGGGGGCGATCACGGGCAGCGGCTTCCTGTGGAACCGGCATCCGATTGTGAATGCGACGGTGGGCACGGCGGAGGCGATCTCGGCATCGTCGGTGTGGGCAGTGGAGCAGAACAAGGATTTTGAGACGTATTCGAACGGGCTGCGGATTGAACGGCGCTACGAGACCGGCAATGAGACGCGGAGCTACGACGTCTACCCGCGGGGGTTTGAGGACAGCGGCCGCTCGGAGGCGCGCACGTTACCGGCGGGCATCGTCTTCCACACGACAGAGAGCCCGCAGGCGGAGTTTACGGAAGACCAGACGAGGCGGATCCGGCTGATCGGCGCCGCGCTGCTGGATTATGTCAGGAGCGAGCGCGCCTATCACTACGTGGTGGATCGTTTTGGGCGCGTCTGGCGGATCGTGCGGGAGACGGACAGCGCCAACCATGCGGGGTACTCGGTCTGGGCGGATGCGGAGTGGACTTACATCAGTCTGAACCGGGCGTTTCTGGGGATCTCCGTGGAGGCATTGACGCAGACGGGCACGGACCGGTCAGAAGCCACGCCGGCGCAACTGACGGCTCTGCGGACGTTGACGGAGATGCTGCGGGCCAAATACAGGATCCCGGTGACCAACTGCGCCACGCACGCGCAGGTGTCGGTGAATCCGGATAACATGCTAGCAGGCTATCACTACGATTGGGCGGCCAATTTCCCGTATGCGGGGATTGGACTGCCCAACAACTATTCACTGCCGACACCCAGTCTGTGGTTGTTCGGTTTCACGTACGACACGTCGCTGGTGAGAGTGACCGGCGAGCAATTCTGGAAAGGGCTGGCGCTCGGTGAGGAGCAGCTGCGGCAGAACGCCACGGCGCACGGAATGAGCGTGCCCCAGTACCGCGAGGCGCTGTTCAAGCGGTACCGGAAGGTGTTGTCGACATTTAAGGCTAAGACGGAGAAGTCCAAGGAGAACATAGGATGAAGAACGAGAAGACGCAGACAACAATCGGACTCGACATCGGCACCAGCCGGATCGTCGCGGCCAGCCGGGTGAACCAGGATGAGAAGGTGCAGGCGCAGCTCAACGCGTTCGTAGCCATCCCGTACTCCCGGTTGACTGAGAACAGTCTGAAACGCGAACACGTGCCTCATGCCGTCAGCGACGGCCAGTTGGTGATCTTTGGCGACGAGAGCGCGCGCATGGCGGATCTTCTGGGCCGCGAGATCCGGCGGCCGATGACGCGCGGCATCCTGAACGCGGGCGAGCCGGAGAGCCTGCCGCAGATCAAGGAGATCATCGGCACCGTGCTGGGCGATTCCGACAAGAACTCGAAGATCTGCTTCAGCGTGCCAGCGCCGCCGCTGGGCGTGGAAGACAATCTGACGTATCACGACGCCACGATCCGGCAGATTCTGGATCAGCTGGGCTACAAGGACGTGCGCAGCATCAACGAAGGCGTGGCTGTGATCTACAGCGAACTGGAAGACTCCAACTACACTGGCATCGGCATCAGTTGCGGCGGCGGCCTGTGCAACGTGGCGCTCTCCTATATGTCCGTGCCGGTGCTGAGCTTCAGCCTGGCGAAGGGCGGGGACTTTATCGACTCCAGCGCGGCCAGCGTGACCGGCGAGCTGATCAACCGCGTGCGGTTGACCAAGGAGGAGGGTTTTCACTTCAACGGCCACTTCACGGATAAGGTCCAGCAGGCGATTGCGGTGTACTACGACGATATGATCCAGAGCATCATGCAGGGGCTGAAGGAGTCCTTCGCGAGCTCGCGGAATGTGCCGAAGTTTGGCCGGCCGGTCCCGCTGGTGTTGAGCGGCGGCGGCGTGCTGCCCGAGGGCTTCCGCGAGAAGTTCGAGAAGGCGATGGCGAGTGTTTCGCTGCCGGTACCGGTATCCGAGGTGCGGATGGCTGGTAAGCCGCTGGAGACGACGGCGCGCGGGGCGCTGGTAGCGGCGCTCAGCGAGTAGCTGGCCTGAGTCCAGACGCACTTCGGCCAGTATGAAAAGCCCGGTTGGCCCCCATTGGGAGCGGACCGGGCCTTTTTTCCGTACTGAAGGCGATTTCGGACTTGTATTCGCCCGGGGCCTTCGAAAAGGCCCCGTATTTATCGAGCTGATCGGGACAAAACCGGTTTGCGCGCCGTCCTTTCAGACAGCGGCCCGCGTAGGAAGCGTTGAACGTCTTAAGTTAACGCCGCTCTACTTTTGGCGAAGGGATCATTGTCGGCCGACATGAGTCATCCCCGAGTTCATAGTAGCAGGCGGTGTCAAGGGCTAATGGAGTTAAGTGGTTGCAATTACAAGGGAAATTCCCCTGTGAACGGCTTTGGGGTTTCGGGGGAAACCGCTCCCTGACGGTCGCGGCTCGGAAAGGTGGCGGGTGGGTTACGAGAGGTCGGTGGCAGGTCGGTTACGTGAGGTCGGTGGCGGCTCGGGTACGAAGGGTCGGGGGCGGGCCGGTTACGAGAGGTCGTCTTCGAACTCGCTTTCGTCGTCGAAGAACTTCTCCACGTCGCTCAGCACGGTGGTGAAGCGGTAGGGCGGCAGGGAATCGAAGAAGATCTGGCCATAGCGATTGCGCGTGATGCGGTTGTCGAGGAGGGCGAGCACGCCGCGGTCCGTGCGGCTGCGGATGAGGCGTCCGAAGCCCTGCTTGAGGACGATGGCCGCCTGCGGTACCTGGTAATCGAAAAAGGGCTTGCCGCCGGCGTCCTCGATGGCGCGGACCCGCGCGGAGACTACGGGGTCGCTGGGCACGGCGAAGGGGAGCTTATCGATGATCACACACGAGAGCTGATCGCCCTGCACGTCGACGCCCTGCCAGAAGGACGACGTGGCGAAGAGCACACAATGGGGCGTGCCGCGGAACTGATCCAGCAGCACGCGCTGGGGCGCGGCGCCCTGCATCAGCACGGGGTAGTCGAGATCGGGCTCCACCATGTCGTGGATGGCGCGCATCTGGTTGTAGCTGGTGAAGAGGACGAAGGCGCGGCCGCGGCTATGGCGGAGGATGACGCTGACCTCATTGGCGGCGGCCTGCGTGAAAGCCGGCGTGCGGACGTCCGGCAGGTGGTGCGGGACGTAGAGCAGAGCCTGCTTTTGATAGTTAAAGTGGCTGGGGACGATGAGCTCGCGGGCGCCCTCCAGGCCAAGGCGCTCACGAACGTAATCGAACTTCTCGCCGACGGCGAGTGTGGCCGAGGTGAGGATGGCGACGGGGATCTGGGAAAAGAGGCGGTCGCGCAGCAGTAGCGAGACATCGATGGGCGTGGCTTGCAGATAGACGCCGCGGCCGCGGCGCTCGATCCAATAGACGTAATCGCGATCCGCGCCCTTCATCCAGCGCATGAGATTTTCGCGGAGGGTGAGCGCGCGGCGGTGGAGCGGCGCCACTTCGTCGGGCGCGTCTCGCACCAGGGAAAGGTGCGCGGCGAGCAGCTCCAGCACGGAGCAGAAGTGGCCGTACTGCTCGGAGTGCTCGTCGAGAAAGTGATCGTGCCCGGCAAATCCCATGCGCCCTTCGTTTTGGGGGAAGAGGCGGAAGAAGCGGTCAGCGTGATCCTGGAGAATGGTGAGGATCTGCTCGAGATCGTGGCTGAGGAACTCCTTGCGGCGGGCGATGGCGAGCACGTCGCGGCGCAGATCCTCGATCTGATTGGAGGAGATGGAGAGGCCGAAGTACTGGCCGGCGACGTCTTCCAGCTCGTGCGCCTCGTCGAACACGACGGCTGCATATTCGGGCAGAATGGCGCCGAAATCCTCTTCTTTCATAGCCAGATCGGCGAAGAAGAGATGGTGGTTGACGACGATGATGTCGGACTCCATGGCGCGCTGGTGCATCTGGGTGATGAAGCAGCGCTCGAAGCTGGGGCATTTCTGGCCGCTGCACAGATCACCGCGGGCGTCCATTTTGGCCCAGGCGGAGGAGCCGTCCGGGAGGTTGGGGATGGAGGAGCGATCGCCGCTTTCGGTGGTCTGCTCCCATTCGCGGATGATGGCGAAATCGGAGACCTCTTCCAGGCCGCTGAGGATGGGCTCGCGTTCGGCGTCGTAGATCTTCTGGCGGCAGGCGTAGTTGTTGCGCCCTTTCATGTAGCAGGCGCGGATGCCCTCCGGAAAGAACTGGGCCAGGAAGGGGATGTCCTTGAAAAAGAGCTGCTCCTGGAGATTCTTGGTGCCGGTGGAGAGGATGACGCGCTTGCCGGAGAGGATGGCGGGGACGAGGTAGGCGAGGGTCTTGCCGGTACCGGTGCCGGCCTCGACGATGAGGTGGCGCTTCTCGTTGAGCGCGGATTCCACCGCCAGCGCCATTTCCAATTGGCCGGAGCGGAATTCGTAGTTGGTATGCGCCTCGGCAAGCGCGCCGTTGCGGGAGAAGAACTGACGAACATTGAGTGCGCGAGGCAAGGCTACTGCTTCCAGAGTCGCACGGCTTCAGCGAAAGCCCAGAAGAGGCGGCGATCGGGGAGGTCTTCGGGGTGCCACTGGACGCCGAGGACGAAGGGCTGGCCGGGCTTTTCGATGCCCTCCACGGTGCCGTCGGGCGCGGTGGCGGTGCGAATGAGGGGTTCCGCGAGCAAGTCGACAGCCTGATGATGGCGGGAGTTGGTATCGATGTTTTCGCCGAGGATGCCGTGGAGGCGGGTGCCGGGAACGATATCGACGCGATGGAGCACTGGCGGTTTCAGCGTGTGGTCCCCGCCGATGTCCTGGAGCAACGTGCCGCCGAGCGCTACGTTGAGCAACTGCATGCCGCGGCAGATGGCGAGCTGGGGCATCCCGATGGCGAGGGCCTCGTTCGCCAGGCGCATCTCGAGTGCGTCCCTCCCGGGGTCGGGATCGCGAGTACCGAGCATGGGTTGGCCGTAGCGGCCGGGCTCGATGTCTGAGCCGCCGCTCAGGACCAAACCGGAGAGGCCTGCGAGGGTAGCGCCGGGCGTCGCCGGGGTGAGATCCACAACATCCAGGCCCACGTCGCGCAGCGCCTGGCGGTAGGGAGCGGCCTTGTGCTCGAAGCGAAATGTCAGTCCAACGGTAGGCTTCACTCTTCCATTGTGAGCGATGCGTGGCGGTCAGATCTTCTGCTTTTTCCAAGCTCCGCGGCGGAACATCAAAACGCCCGAGACGGCGAGAGCGGATTCGGCGGCGGGCACTGCCCAGAACGCCCCGTGGGCGCCCTGGCCCCAGTGGATGGCGAGCAGCCAGGCGAGCGGAATCTGGAAGCACCAGTAGCAGCCCAGGTTGATGAGCGTGGGCGTGGTGGTGTCGCCGGCGCCGTTGAAGGCCTGCACCATCACCATGCCGTAGGCGTAGAAGAGATAGCCGTAGCTGATAACGCGCAGGCACTCGGCGCCAAAGCGGACGACCGCCGGCTCAGTGCTGAACAGCCGGATGAGCGGATCCGGCATGGCGATGAAGACGGCGCCGATGAGACCCAGAAACACCATGTTGTAGAATCCGCAGCGCCAGACCGATTGCTCGGCGCGGCCGGGTTGGCGGGCGCCCAGGTTCTGCCCCACCAGCGTGGCGGCGGCGTTGGCCAGCCCCCAGGAGGGCAGCAGGGAGAAGATGATGATGCGGATGGCGATGGTGTAGCCGGCCAGCGCCTCGCTGCCCGACGACGCGATGACGCGCACCAGCGCCACCCAACTGGCATGGGCGATGAGGAACTGCAACATGCCCGTGGCGGAGATCCGCGACAGTCGGCGCAGGATGGGAAGGTCCACGCGGAGGTGGCGGCGAGCGACGGTGACGCGGCTGCTGGAGCGGAAGAAAACCCAGAATTGGAGCCCCACGCCGGCGGTGCGGCTGATGGCCGTGGCGACGGCGGCGCCGGTGACACCCATGGCGGGGAACGGTCCCAGGCCGTAGATCAAGCAGGGATCGAGCACCATGTTGAGCAGGTTCGCGGCCCACAGAACGCGCATGGCGATGGCGGCGTCCCCGGCGCCGCGGAAGACAGCGTTCATCAGAAACAGCAGCATGATGCTGGGGGAAGAGGCGAGCACGATGGCGGTGTAGAGACGGCCCTGGCTAACGACGGCGGGCGCGCCGCCCATGGTCTGGAGCAGGCCGGGAGCAAAGAGGACACCCGGAATGGCAATTGCCAGGGAGAACGCCAGACCCAGGATAATGGCCTGGACGGCGGCCACGGAGGCGCCCTCCGGGTCCTTCTCGCCGGTGCGCCGGGCCACCATGGCGGTGGTCGCCATGGCGACGCCGAGGGCGATGGAAAAGAGGATGGTGAGGAGCGACTCGGTGAGGCCCACGGCCGCCACTGCGTCTGAGCCGAGGTGCGCCACCCAGAAGATGTTCACGATGCCGAAGAGCGATTCCATGCACATTTCCAGAACCATGGGCACGGCCAGCAAGAGGATGGCGCGGGTGAGCGGCTCGCTGGTGTAATCGCGTTCGGCGCCCGCGATGGCGTCGCGGATGTCGCGCCATAGACCGCCCCCAGAATCCGGCATCTCTCCAGTGTAGCGGCCGGGTTGGCCGGCGGCATCGCGAGGCGCTGATGGACTCGATAAAAACTCTCGATTTGTCATCGGGCCGAAATCATTTCATACTCACTAACACTACGGTTGTTCCTCCCGTCAGCGACGTCCCTGGACTTTCCGATGTCGCCGCAACCGCTTGTTGGGCAGCACCGCCTCCCTCTGTTGGCGACGCCGGTGTGGCAAAGATCTAAACTGTCACAGGAAAGACTCATCGACATGCGTTACCACGGCCTGCTTCTCATCTCTCTGTTCTGTCTTGGTCTCTCGGCCCAGACCTCAACCCCGCCGGCCGCGCCCGCAACTCCCCCGACCGCGCCGGATCCAGCCCCCCCCACCGCCTGGACCTACAAGGGATTCAGCGCCAGCGGCTATGTGGATGGGTACTACAACCAGAACTACAACGAGCCTTCGAGTCGCGTTTCGCAGGTGCAGGCGCTGAACATCACGGCGAACAAGATGAGTCTCAACAGCGCCACGGGCTCATTCGCTTACGACCCGAAACCGATCGGTTTCAAGGTGGATTTCGGCTGGGGCCGCACGTACGATTCGTTTTATCTTTCTGAGCCGAAGCACACCGATTGGTCCCGCCACCTGCTGAATGCGTATGTGACCATCAAGCCGGCGGCCTGGAAGGGCCTGCAGCTCGACTTCGGCAAGTTCGTCACCAGCGCCGGGGCGGAGGTGACGGAGAGCCACCTGAACTGGAACTACTCCCGCTCGCTGCTGTTCGCGTTTGGCCCCTACTATCACGTCGGGCTGCGCGCCACGGCGCCGATCCGGCCGAACTGGACGGTGGGTGCGCAGGCGATCACGGGTTGGAACCTGATGCGGGATAACAACAGCGGAAAGAGCTTTGGCTTCACCAGCGTCAACACGCTGGGCAAGGTGGTGATCGCCAACAACTACTACGCCGGGCCGGAGAACAGCAATAACAACAAGGGCTGGCGCAACTTCTATGATTTGGCGATCACGGGCACTCCCACCAGCAAGATCTCTTACTACTACAACCTGGACATCGGCAACAACAAGTATGTTGGCGGCGGATCGGGTAGCTTTTGGGGAATGGCGGGCGCGGCGCGCTTCGCGGTGAACAGCCACCTGGCTTTCTCGCCGCGCATTGAGTACTACAGCGACAAGGACGGCTTCTGGACCGGCACACCTCAGGCGTTCAAGGAGTTTACGGGCACGGCGGAATGGAAGTTCAACGAGAGCTTCATCAGCCGTGCCGAGTTTCGCAAAGACTGGTCGGATCAGCCCTACTTCCAGGTCGGCCAGGATCCGGGTAAGTCCAAGCATCAAAACCTCTTCATCGTCAGCATGATCATGGTGATGAAGCCTGGGATGTTCAACTTCGGGGGCGCCAAGCCCTAGGTTTTGAGTCAATTTCAGTGTGACGAACAGGGCGCCCCCCCGGCGCCCTGTTTATTTTTGGTGAATCCGCCGGTCTGCGTTGCCTTCATGACCACGCGTGGGGGATAGTGGGATTGAGCCTGGAGGCTGCGATGGCGGATGGCGGAACAGATTCTCTTCCTCACCGAACTCCTCGGCTTGAAGATCTATGATCTGAAGCGCCGAGTCTTGGGCCGGGTGCGCGATGCAGCGCTTTCCCCGGTCGTCCATCCCTTGCGCGTGGACCGCTATATTATTGGCGGCGGCAGCGGCTACTCCTGGATTGCGGTGCGGCAGGATCAGATTGCCTCCATCAGCCTGGATGGAATTTTTCTCAAAGACGAACAGCTCACTCCTTTTCATTCCGACGAATACCATTTGCGACTGGTGCGCGACCTGCTGGATCAGCAGATCATCGATTCTCAAGGCAGGAAGGTAGTCCGCGTGAACGATGTCACTTTTGACATCGTCCGCGAGGGCGACCGCGACGCGCTCCACGTACTGGAAGTGGACATCGGGTTGCGGAGCGTCTTCCGGCGTCTGGTGCAAGGCACGATGCCGCGCCGCGCCATCCGCGCGCTGCAGCGGCGCATCCCGCCCAATTCGATCCGCTGGGATCTGTGCAACATTGTGGAGCCGGATCCACAACGCCGTCTGCGGCTGAACATCTCGATGGCGCCGCTGGAGAAGATGCACCCGGCCGACCTGGCCGACATCGTGGAAGATCTCAGCCCCGAGGACCGCGAGGCGATTTTCGAGGCGATCGATCCGGAGTCGGCAGCGGAGGCGCTTTCGGAGATGGAGCCGGAGGTGCAGGCGCAGATCCTCGAATCGTTGGAGGCCGAAGTGGCGGCCGACATTCTGGAGGAAATGGATCCGGACGAGGCGGCCGACGCCCTGAACGAGCTCCACGAGGAGACGAGCGACGAGATCCTGGAAGAGATGGAAGGCGAGCCGAAGGCGGACGTCGAGGAGCTGCTGGAGTACGACGAAGACACCGCCGGCGGCATGATGAACACCGAGTACGTCGCGTTGCATGAACTGGCGACGGTGGCCGATGCGCTGGATGCTCTGCGACAGAACCAGGATCTGGTGGACGTGGTGACCACACTTTTCGTCACCGACATCGACGGCCGGCTGAAGGCGGCGCTACCGGTGGCGCGGGTGTTCCTGGCGCGCCCGGCGACGCCGCTGGCCGAACTGATCGGTGACACCAATGTAATTCTGGCGCAGGCGGGCGCCAAATCCCGCAAGGTGCTGGAGCTCTTCGACCGTTACAATATTCTGACGCTTCCGGTGGTGGATGACGAGGGCCGCATGGCCGGCGTGGTCACGGCCGACGATGTCATCTCTGTCCTGAGGCGGAAATAGTGTTCAAGCGATTCAAATACCACTGGATCGTGTTCTTCTCGGTAATCGGGCCGGGTTTTATCACGGCCATGGTCGACAACGACGCCGGCGGCATCTTCACCTACTCCCAGGCGGGCGCCAAGTTCGGCTACCTGCCACTGTGGACTCTGGCCCCCATCACGCTGCTGCTGGTGGTGACGCAGGAGATGGGTTCCCGGATGGGCGCCGTCACCGGCAAGGGGCTCTCGGATCTGATCCGCGAGGAGTATGGGCTGCGCACGACGTTCTTCATGATGGCCGCGCTGGTGGCCGCCAACATGACCAACGTCATGGCCAATTTCGCTGGTATTGCCAGCGCGCTGGAACTCTTTCACATCAGCCGCTACTTCTCCGTGCCGGTTGCCGCCGTGCTGGTCTGGTTGCTCATCGTCAAGGGGACGTATGCCAGGGTGGAAAAGGTGTTCCTGTTTGCCACGGCGCTCTACGTGTGTTACATCGCATCGGGCATCATGGTGAAGCCGGACTGGAAGGAAGCCGCGCTGTACACGGTGAAGCCGGTCTTGATGTTTGAGCCCGGCTACCTGACGATGCTGGTGGGCATGGTGGGCACGTCGGTGGCTCCCTGGATGCAGTTTTACCTGCAGGCGGCGGTGGTGGAGAAGGGCATCAGCGTGAAGGATTACGCCGAAAGCCGGATTGAGGTGGTGGTGGGCTGCATTGCGATGTCCGTCATCGCGTTTTTCATCATCGTGGCGTGCGCCGGCGCAATCCATAGTGTGAAGCCGCGCGACATCGAGAGCGCTACCGACGCCGCAATGGGTCTCAAGCCGTTTGGCGAATATGCGTTCCTGCTGTTTTGCGCCGGGCTGTTGAATGCCTCGCTCTTCGCCGCGTGCATCCAGCCGCTCTCGACCGCCTACACCGTGTGCGAGGGTCTGGGGTTTGAGTCCGGCGTCAACCGCAGCTTCAGCGAGGCGCCGATCTTCTACTGGCTGTTCACGCTGCTGATCGCCGTGGGTGCGGGCGTCGTATTGATCCCGGGTTTTCCGCTGGTGAAGATGATCCTGCTGAGCCAGGTGTTCAATGGCGCGCTGCTGCCGTTTGTGCTGGTGTTCATGATCCTGCTGATTAACAAAGAGCGGCTCATGAAGAAGTGGAAGAACAACGGCTTCTACAATGTGGTGGGCTGGACCTCCGTGGTTCTCGTCACTGTGCTGACCCTGTCACTCGTCGTTATCACCGCTCGCGATATCATGGCAGGCCAGTAGAGGGGCTATGCCGGCGGCGACGTCCATTGACCAGGTACTTGATCAGCTTGACGCAATTATTGTGACCTGCCGGAGGCGGTCCAGCCGCCTCGGCTACTTTGCCGCGCTATACCGCAGGGTGACGGCGAAGGTAAAGCAGGCTATCGCTGCTGGACGGTTTGAGAACGGTCCGCGCATGGAATGCATGGACGTGATCTTCGCCAACCGCTACATCGACGCCTTTCACTCATGGGGCGCCAGCCGTCCGGTCACGGGCGCATGGCGGGCCGCATTCGAGGCGGAGAGCCGGTGGGAGCCGATCATCCTGCAACATCTGCTGGCCGGGATGAAGGCCCACATTAATCTCGACCTTGGTATTGCCGCAGCCGAGTGTGCGCCGGGGGATGCCATTTCCAAGCTCGCTGGTGATTTTCAGCGGATCAACGATTTGCTGTTTGAGCTGACCCAGAAGGCGGAGGACGAGATATCCGTCGTCTCGCCGTGGATCGGCCTGCTGGACACGGTGGGCGGCCGCACCGAAGACGCCGTGGTGGAGTTCTCCATCGCCAAGGCGCGTGCGCTGGCCTGGAACACCGCGCTGGATCTGGCGCCGATGAGCCCTGTAGAGCGCGAGGCGTACATCGCGCGGCTCGACAACTTCGTGGAAACGCTGGGCCGGCTGGTGCTGAGGCCGCCGCCGATGACACGCGCCGGACTGCTGGTGATCCGCATGCGGGAAACCAGCGATGCCCGGCGTGTGCTCGATATGCTTACAGAGCAGTAGCCGGCCAGGCAGTGGCGTGGACGCCCGCCGGTAGCACTTCATTGCCGGAGTAGATCACCCAGCCCTTCTCGGCCTCTGGATAGTCGCCCCGGAAGACCGCGATATTTTCGGCCATTTTCGGCCATGACGTGCCGCTGGCCTTGATCTCGACCGGGATGATGCGGCCGCGCGTCTCTATGACCAGATCCACCTCGCGGCCGGTGGACGTGCGCCAAAACGTCATGCGCGGCGTGAGGCCGCGGTGGGACATCGTCTTGAATACCTCCGAGATGACGAGGGTCTCCATGGCAGGACCGGCCATCGGCCCAAGCCGCAGCGCGGTGACCTGATCCACTCCGCACAGATGGAGCATGAGGCCCACATCCAGGAAGTAGACCTTAGGCGTCTTCACGAGCCGCTTTCCCTTGTTGCGGAACCAGGGCCGGAGGATGACCACCAGGTAGCAGGCCTCCAAGACGTAGAGCCAGGCTTTCACCGTGTTGACCGCGACCCCGAGATCGCGCGCGACATCCGAGTAGTTCAATAGTTGTCCGCTGCGCAGCGCCAGGGCCTGCATGAACATCTGAAACTGCGACAGGTCGCTGACCTCGCGGAACGTGCGGACATCCCGCTCGGCGAAGGTGCTCAGATAGCTGGCGAACCAGAGCGACGGGTCCTGCTGCTCGTCTCGCGCCACCTGGGGGTAGAAGCCTCGCAGGAGACGGGCCCAATCCAACGGCTGGGCCTCCACGGGCATCCCGGGCTCGGCGCGGTCCCACGGCAGCAGCCGGCCGGGCTCTCCATCCAACTCACGCTGCGTGAAAGGAAAGAGGCGCAGGACCGCCGTGCGGCCGGCCAGCGTCTCGGCCACCCGTTTCGACAGCAGAATGTTGTTCGAACCCGAGAGGATAAACTGCGCCGGCTCCGAGCGATGCTGGTCCACGTGCTCGCGGACGTAAGGCATCAGTTCCGGAGCGGTCTGGACCTCGTCGAAGATCACTGGGGGTGGATAGCTCCGAAAGAACCCTCGCGGGTCGGCTAGGATAGTCTGGCGCACCTCCGGCCGGTCGACCGAGATGTAGCGGTACTCCCGCTCGAAAAATTGCCTGAGCAGCGTGGTCTTACCCGCCTGCCGGGGGCCGGTCAGCGTGATCGCAGGGAACTGAAAGGCAGCCGAGCGCAGGAGCTCAGCCGTGTCCCGCCGGAGGTAGTGAGAGATGGGCGGCGCCATACCTTGTAATATTGCATTTCAAATGCAAAATTGCAATGTGATGGTCTATGTGATTGAACATAAGGATGTTAGTACCATGCAGGATTATGCTTACGCCTTCCGTTCGAGCAGATGGACGCACTTTTCCAGCCGGGACTCGCCGCCATCGTTCACGGCGAACTGGAATGACGCCATGTACCCGCGGGTTACGCGTCCGCTCCACAGAGAGGCGCCGGCGTACACGCCGTCCTTGCGCAACGCATAGAAGTTGATGTCGAACTGGTTCAGCTTCTTCTCGTCGTTGTTGTAGTTCCGCGCGATCCGCTTCAGGGCATCCATGGCCGCCTCGCGGGGGTGCATACCGTGCCGCATATTCTCGACGATGGTGTGCGCCCCGGCCATGCGGATATTCTCTTCGCCGCGGCCGGTGGACCCTGCCGCGCCGACTTCCTGATCGACGTAGAGTCCGGCGCCAATGATGGGGGAATCGCCCACGCGGCCGGCGAGCTTCCAGGCCAACCCGCTGGTGGTGGTGGTGCCGGACATCTCTCCTTTGCCGTTCAACGCGAGGCAATTGATGGTCCCTGTGGTGGGGTGGCGGGCCATTTCCATGGCCCAGGCGATCATCTCGTCGTCGGCGCCGGGGAAGATCTGCCGCAGAGCGGCCGCCTGCTTTTTGTCCGGCGCGTCCAGGCCATCGGTCCAGTTGTTGTGGCCCTCGCCATCGCGCATGGATTGCTTCCACGCCATCCATGCCATCCGGGTCCGCTCGGTGAGGAGATTGATCTCCGGGACGCCCCACGCGCGGGCAAACCGGGTGGCGCCTTCGCCGACGATCATCACATGGTCTGTCTGCTCCATCACCATTTTCGCCAGCCGCGCCACGTTCTTTATGCTGCGCACGCTGGCGACGGCGCCGCAGCGGCGGGTGGGTCCGTGCATCACGCTGGCGTCGAGCTCCACGATGCCATCCTCATTGGGCAGCCCGCCGTAACCGACAGAGGTATCGTTGGGATCATCTTCCACCAGCGTCACACCCTGCACCACGGCCTCCAGCGTGTCGCCGCCGGCCTTCAGAACATCCATCGCCTTTTTGCAGGCGTTGCGGCCGTTGGCGCTGGAAATGACGAGGTTCTTGGGCGCGCCCTGCATGGCTTGGGCGGCAATGGGAGCGGCGGCGGTGGTCAAGAGCCAGTCGCGTCTGCGCATGGGTGATTCTCCTTGGGTCGGTTAAACTGGGAATACTCATCTTAACGCGCCCGAACATCAAGAGAACTACCATGCAAGAAGTCATCACACCGGGCGGCGCCCTGCGCGGCAATGTCCGGCTGCCCGGCGACAAATCCATCTCTCACCGCTACGGCATGCTCGCCTCCGTGGCCGAGGGGACAACCGTCATCCAAAACTACTCGTCCGGCGCCGATTGCCACTCCACGCTCGGCTGCGTGAGCACGCTGGGCATCGGCGTCGAAATTGATGGCCGCCAGGTGAAGGTGCATGGCCGCGGCCTGCGCGGCTACACCGCCCCCGCCATGGATCTCGATGCCGGCAACTCCGGCTCCACCATCCGGATGTTTTCCGGCCTGCTGGCCGGCCAGCATTTCCGGAGCCGGCTGATTGGCGATGCCAGCCTGTCGCAACGCCCGATGCAACGCATCATGGGCCCGCTAACACAGATGGGCGCGCGGTTGAGCGCCCGCGACGGAAAATTCCCACCCCTGGAGATTGAGGGAGGCCCGCTACAGCCGATAGACTATGCAATGCCCGTGGCCAGCGCCCAGGTGAAGAGTTGCGTCCTGCTGGCCGGGTTGCTGGCCGAGGGCGAGACCACCGTGCGCGAACCGGCCACCACGCGCGATCACACGGAGGTGGCGTTGCGGGAGTTTGGCGTGGAGCTGGAATCCGGCCGCGGCTGGGTGAGGGTGAAAGGTCCGGCCCGCCTGGAGGCCCGCGAGCTGAGTGTGCCGGGCGACCTGAGCTCCGCTGCGTTCTTTCTTGTGGCCGGCGCCATCGTGCCTGGGTCTGAGTTGATCCTGCCGGGCGTGGGGCTGAACCCCACGCGCGCCACGCTGATCGACTTTCTGGTCTCCTGCGGCGCCAGCGTGGAAATCCTCGATATGCAGATGCAGAACGGTGAGCCGGTCGGGGACCTCCGGGTGCGCGGCTCGCGCCTCCGGGGCGGCGTCATCGAAAAGCAGTGGGCGGCCGCCCTGATTGACGAAATTCCGGTGCTGGCGATCCTTGGGGCGGTGAGCGAGCAGGGATTGACCGTCCGCGACGCCGCCGAACTTCGGGTGAAAGAGACGGACAGGATTGAGACCGTCGCCGCCAATCTGCGCTCTCTTGGCGTGAGCATCGAAACCGCCGAGGATGGCTTTCACATCCCCGGCGGCCAGAGCTTCCATGCCGGCTCCGTCCACAGCCGCGGCGACCACCGCATCGCGATGGCCTTTGCCGTAGCGGCCCTGCGCGCCGATGGCCCGGTGCTGATTGAAGAATCTGAGGCGGCGTCCGTGTCTTTTCCGGAATTCTGGACTACACTGCGAGGTATTGTTGGCTAACAGGTACTCGGATTGACCAAAGAGACCCGCAATCACGATCTCGCGCTCGCCGGGCTGGTGCATGACCTAAGCAACGTTTTCGAGACGCTCTCTGAGGCTTCGGAACTGGTCCTGGAGGATCCGCGCCTGGCGCCAGTGGCCGAGGCAATCCAGCGAAGTGTGGAGAGCGGGCGGCGAATCCTGGACTGTTACGCCGGGATGAGCCTTTCCGGCGCGGATCTGGACGTCGTGGTGGATCGCGCGGCTACCTTCCTGAGCGATTTTCTGCATCATATGCCCGGCGTGGACGTAAAAGTCGTCCGGTGCATCCCGGCGGGGCTGCGGCTCAGTGGCGCCTCCAATGATTGGGAGCGGGTCTTCATGAACCTGTTCCTGAACGCAGCCCAGGCAATGAGGGAGTGTGGCGGTGGCGTGGTGGAGGTTGCCGCGCGGGCTGAGGGCGCTACCGCGGAGATCCGCATCCAGGACAATGGCCCGGGGATCCCAGAGGAGATTCTCGCCAGGATCTTTACGGCCCGGTTCTCCACCCGGAGCCGTCAAACCGGGTTGGGCTTGCATATCGTCCACTCGATTGTGGAGGAGAACGACGGCGCCGTGCGAGCCGAGAACCGTGCCGATGGGTCTGGCGCGGTCTTCCTTTTGACCGCGCCCCTGATTGGCGCCGATTCCGCTGGCTAGGTCTTGAGCATCCGCTGGAGAACGCCGACCAGTTCTCCCATTTGTGTTGGCTTCTCTATGAAAGTCACGTCGGGAAAGCCGGCTAGTTGTTCGGTGGCGGCCCCCTCCGGGAATCGGCTCCAGACAACGAGACGGAGATCATGGCGAATCCGCCTCATATCCCCCAGGAGCTCCCGGCATTCCAGGCCTGGCAGATTCAGATCCACCAGCACCGCGTCGAGTGCCGACGCGACCTGCGCCATAACGGCCAGGCCTTCCTCGCCGGTGGCGGCCTCAAACACGGTGTAGCCGGCACGGCGTAGCAACCGGTGGGCATCCACGCGCACGGACTCTTCGTCATCCACCAGAAGGATGGTCCCGGTTGACCTGCGATATTCGCCAATCCTCGCGCGTGCGTCCTGCCCCACAGTGGGACCGCCGATTGCTGCAAACTGCACCCGGTGGGTCCCACCGGAGCCGTCGGTCAGCGTGGTGATCTCCGCCCCGTGCTCGCGAGCAATCACACCAGCCGCGGCCAGGGGGGAAATAGAATTCGCCGGGCCGGACGAGCTAGCGGGCCATCCGGGGTGAAGGCCAGCGTACGTATATTTGACCTCCAGGACCACCCGAGCGGCGCCCGCCTCGTCCTGATGGTCCGTTCGAATCTGGATGGCGCCTCCCGAGGCTCCCAGACCTTTGGATGCGCTCGTAACAACCGTCATGACCAACTGCCTGAGGCGGAGCGGGTCCCCCGTCACCAGGGGCAGCGTGCGGCCCAACCGGTATTCGATACTGCAATTCCTCGCAATCGAGACCCGCAACAGCTCGGCCATCTCGCGGATCAACTGGCTCAAGTTGACCGGCTGTTTGCCTTTCAGGTCGGTGCCGCCCCGAAATGCGAGGATCTGGCGGGTAATCTCCGCCGCACGATGAGCCGCGGAGTTGATCTGCTCCAGGCTGTAGCGGACCGGCGCGTCCAAAGTCCTGTCCATGAGCGCCAGCTCGGCATTGCCCTGGATAGCGGAAAGCAGGTTGTTATAATCGTGCGCGATATTGCCGGTGAGCGAGGCCAGGGTCTCCAGCCGTTGCGCTCGAACAAGCTGATCGTCCAATCGCGCCCGGACCGTCGTGGCAGAGCGCTGTGCGGCCTGTTGCACAAAAATATGCAATCTGAGGCCAAGTTGCTGCGTCTCAAGGTCCAAAGGGAGGTAATCGTCGGCGCCGGCGGCCAGCAGGGAACTCACTGATTGGGAATCGGCCCAGGAGCCGCATACAATGAGGGGCAACGGTTCGGCCAGCAGTTGCCGGTATTCCCGAATCAAGACGACCGAATCTTCGAGTCCGGAGGGGAGCGTCAGAAGGCAGAGATCGCAGCAGGTGTCGCCGGCCGACACAGCCTCGGCGTCAGCCCACTCGACATTGAGAGCCTGGAGCCGTTGGCGAAACGCGTCGGATCCTGATTCTCTCGCCGCACAAAAACAAATTTTCATCTGGCTCTCTGCATAAGCTTATACCACGAATATGAGAATCGTAGTCTCCATTTGTCTTACGGTGTGCACCGCCAACCTGTTCGCTCAGGTTGAGTCACCAGAACTGCGAGATCTGGTCCGGCGCAGCGTTCAGAAGGATCGCCTCAACGCAAACCGCGCCAAGGATTACACTTACGTCCAGCGCACGGAGACGCGCGACCGGGACGGCGGCGGCAGGGTGGTGAAAACCGAGTCTCGGACGTTTGACGTGATCATGATCGGGGAGCACCGATTTCAGAAGCTGATCGCAAAAAACGACAAGCCGCTCACGGAGCAGGAGGCGCGAAAGGCACAAGCGGGCCTGGAAAAGGCGTTGCGCCGGCATGCAACAGAGGAAGGGAAGCCTCCCAAAGAGGAGGACGAAGAGCGCGACATCCTGCAGGAGCTGCCCGATGCCTTCTTGTTCACACTCGTTGGCCCGGAGAGCGTCGACAGCCATGCGGTCTGGGTGGTGGACGCCAAGCCTAAGCCCGGCTACCGGGGAAGGGCCAAACGCTGGGAGCTGTTGACCAAGTTTAAAGGCCGGTTGTGGATTGATCAGAACGAGTTGCAGTGGGTGCGCGCGGAGGTGGAGACCATCGCCCCGGTGTCGTTCGGGTGGGTGCTGGCCAGTCTGGAGCCTGGCGCCAGGCTGACCTTTCAGCAGTCGCGGCTGAACTCCGAACTCTGGCTTCCATCCAAAGCCACTACGGAGCTCAAAGCGCGCCTTGGGTTCAAGAAGATCCGCACCAGCGCCGTGGTGACATGGCAGGATTACCGCAAGTACCGCACAGATTCCCGGATTGTCTCCGCCGAGGAGGCCCCGCCATCCCCGCCCCCGGCACACCGTTAGCGCGGAGTGTGGGTTTGACACCCCCGCCCGGCCCGCTTATACTGAAAGTTCTGCCTGCAAGGGCTAGAGCTATCTTTGTGCCCTCTCGCGACTTTGACGCACTGGGCCATCCGAGGGAAGCATGCCGAAAAGAACATTTCAGCCGAATAACCACAAGCGTGCGAAGGTGCACGGCTTCCGTGCCCGCATGGAGACGAAGAATGGCCGCGCCGTTCTCGCCCGCCGCCGCGCCCGCGGCCGCCACAAGCTCACCGTCAGTGACGAACGCGCCGTCCGCTACGCCAACGCCTGATCCGGGCCCTTCCGCCCCGCCCCGGCACACGTTCCCGAAATCCCGGCGCATCCTGAAGAGGGCCGATTTTCGCAAGGTGTACGACCAGGGCTTCAAGGTGGCCAGCTCATGTTTTGTCGCTTTTTGCTGGCAGAATCCCAACCCCGCGGCGGTACCCAGGGTGGGCTTTACCACGCCTCGCGCCTTGGGCAAAGCTGTGTTACGCAATCGAATGAAGCGCCGCCTGCGGGAGACCATCCGCCGGCGGTTCTCTGTGTTGGGCCCCGGATGGGAGATTGTCTGGAACCTGCGCCGCGCGGCTCTGGCCGTGCCTCAATCGGTTCTGGACAGCGAAGTGGAGCGGGTCTTCCAGCGATGCAAACCGTAATCCTCTCCCTCCTCCGTACCTATAAGCGCTGGCTTTCTCCCCTGCTGCCCTCCGCCTGCCGCTTCCACCCGACCTGCTCCGAATACATGATGGACGCCGTTACGAAATACGGCGCCGCCCGCGGCGTCTGGATGGGACTGCGCCGCCTCGCCCGCTGCCATCCCCTGAACCCCGGCGGCCTGGATCCCGTAGTTTAGAAAGAGACCCCTATGGCCGACGACCCCAACGGCAACAAAAAAGAACTCTCCATGGAGATGCGCCTCCTGCTGGCCTTCGGGCTGATGGGTGTCGTTCTCTTCGCCACGCAATACCTGATGCCAAAACCGCCGGTGAAGCCGGCCACTCCGCCGGTGGAGCAGGCCCAGCAGAGCGCCAAACCGCCCGCGGCCACCCCGGCCCCGGTTACGCCAAAGCCGGCAGCCGCCAAGGCAGCCGCCAAGGCGCCTGGCAAGAAAGCCGCCGAAGCCGCACCGGTAGCCGCTGTCGCCGCCCAGGCGGAAGAAACCCGCATCATCGACACGAACGTCTACCGGATCGTCTTCACGAACAAGGGCGCGTCTATTCGAAGCTGGGTCCTCAAGAACTACAAGGACATCAACGGCAAGCAGATCGAGTTGGTGGACGACCGCGCCGGCCGGGCCTTCTCGTACTACTACTACACCCCGCCCACGGGCGCCAATCTGAACGACGCGCTCTTCACGGTGAAACAGGCCACGCCGCTCTCCATTGAGTTTGAATTCAGCGATGGCGTGACTACCGCGCACAAGGCGTTCCAGTTCGAGACCGGCTCGTATCGCGCGAACTTCTCGTCTGAGCTGAGCGCCGGCGGCAAGCCCGTGGAGCACCGCCTTGCCTGGCGCGGCGGCTTCGGCGACCGCACTTTCCATAACGCCCTGGACGTCCAACACAGCGTGCTCTATCTCGCGGCGAAGAGTAAGCTGATCACCACTACCGCCAAGGACGCCAGCAAGGGTCCCATTCCAGCCGAGGGCGAGTTCCATTTCGCCGGCATGGAAGACACCTACTTCGCCGGAGTGCTCCTGCCAGAGCCGGGCGCGGCGCTTTCTTTCCACACGATCCACGACAAGTTTGCTCTTGCCCAGGGGGAAGAGGAGAAGGAGCATGTGGGCGTCGCCTTCGGCGGCTCCGGCCTGATTCGCTCCCCGCTGTTCGTCGGCCCCAAGGATACCGATGTGCTTCGCGCCACGGACCGCAAGCTGGAAACCATGATCGATTGGGGCTGGTTCGAGATCATGGCCAAGCCGCTGTTCCTGGCTCTTCACTGGGTCAACGACAAGATCACTCACAGCTGGGGCTGGGCCATCATCCTGGCCACCGTGGTCATCAACATTCTGCTCCTGCCATTACGCTTTTCCCAGATCAAGAGCTCCCAGAAAATGGCCGCCATCCAGCCCGAAATGCAGGCCATCCAGGGCAAATACAAGGATCTCTCGGCGCGCGATCCCAAGAAGCAGAAGCAGAACGAAGAGCTCATGGAGCTCTACAAAAAACATGGCATCAACCCCATGGGCGGCTGCGTCCCGCTGCTGCTCCAGATGCCCTTCTTCATCGCATTCTTCAAGGTGCTGTCGGTGGCGATTGAGCTACGCGGCGCCAACTGGATGTGGGTGCAGGACCTCTCTCAACCGGAGACCATTCCCATTCGTCTCCTCCCTGTCGGCATGCTCGTCACACAGGTGCTCATGCAGAAGATGACCCCCGTGGCCAGCCCCGATCCCTCTCAACAAAAACTCATGATGATCATGATGCCAGTCATGATGACCGTCATGTTCTACGGCGCTTCCAGTGGCCTGGTGTTATACTGGCTCACTGGTAACGTGGTTGGCATTGTTCAGCAATACTTCTTCAACAAGTATGGCTCCAAGCCCACCCTCGCCCAGGCGTCGATTTCTAAGAAGAAATAGGAAGCAGAAACGGTTCGGCCGATGAGTAACCGGATATACACAGTCGAAGCGGTGGGCGATGACGTCGCCGATTTTCTTGACGCAGTCCTCGATTCCGTGGACTTTGACCTCGAATACGAGATCCTGGACGGCGACGAAGCGGGTAGCTACTTTGAGAAGCCCACGCTGGTCGTAAAGTTCGCTGGCCCCGATCTCGAGTTCCTGATGAACAATAAGGGCGAGGCTCTCCTTGCCCTGGAACAGCTGACGCAGGAAGTCCTCGATATGGCGCCCGATGAGCACGCTTTGCTGTGCTTTGACGCCAACGACTTCCGCCTGCTGCGGCAGGAGGAACTCCGTGTCGGCGCGCTAACCGTGGCAGAACGGGTCCGGGAAACCAAAACTCCCTACCGCTTCAGCCCGATGAGCAGCCGGGAGCGGCGCCTGATCCATCTGGCAATGCGTGATCAGGATGACCTCCGGAGCGAGAGCGCCGGCACCGGTCCTTATCGCCACGTGGTGATCTACCCCGCCGGCATGGCCTCGCTGCCCGATCCGCCCACACCCACGCTGCCTCCGCGCCGCGATGGTCCCGGTGGCGGGTTTGGCGACCGCGGACGCGGCGGTGATCGAGGCCGGGGCGGACCCGGCGGCGGTGACCGCGGACGTGGCGGTGATCGTGGGCGCGGCGGAGATCGTGGCCGTGGCCGTAGCGGTGGAGACCGCCGCGGACCCGGCGGCGGTGATCGCGGCCGCGGACCCCGTTAACGCTTTCTCCCCTCGTGTCGGTCCACGACACTATCGTTGCTATCGCCACGCCGCCAGGCATGGGCGGGCTGGGCATCGTGCGCATCTCGGGCGCCCAGGCCAGGGATGTGGCTGCGTCCATGCTGCGGATCAGCGGCGGCGCTGACTGGCAACCACGCACCGCCCTGGTGGCGGAACTCCTCGATGATGGCGGCGCCACCGTGGATCAGGTGGTGGCCACCTGGTTCGCCGCCCCCCGTTCCTACACCGCCGAGCACGTCGTTGAGATCTCCTGCCACGGATCTCCCGTGGTGCTCCGCCACTGTGTGGATCGCGCCCTGCGAGCCGGCGCCCGTCCCGCCAATCCGGGCGAATTCACGCTGAGGGCCTATCTGAACGGCCGCATCGATCTCCCCCAGGCAGAGGCCGTCCACGACCTCATCCGCGCCACCACGCTCCACCAGGCGCGCGTGGCGGCACAGCAACTGGAAGGCTCCGTCTCCCGCGCAGTCGCCCCCCACAAGGCCCAGCTCGTCGAGCTGATCGCCCTGCTCGAAGCCGGTATCGACTTTGCCGAGGATGACGTCTCCTTTGCGACAAATGAAGAAATTGGGGGCAGGCTCCGCCCCATCGCAAGCGGCCTCACCCGCCTCGCCGAGACTTTTCGCTTCGGAAAGCTGGTCCACGACGGCCTGACCCTAGCCATCGTCGGCCGCCCCAATGTCGGCAAGAGCAGTCTATTCAACGCGCTGCTGCAACGCGACCGCGCCATCGTCACCGATATTCCCGGCACGACCCGCGACACTGTCTCCGAGACGTTTTCCTTGGAGGGCATCCCCGTCCGGCTGGTGGACACCGCGGGAATTCGGGAGAGCACGGACGTGGTGGAGCGGATGGGCATCGACCGCAGCCATCAGGCGATGGCCGATGCGGACATTACGCTTGTCGTATTTGACCTCAGCCAACCGTTTACGCCCGAAGATCAGGTGCTGATGGAGCGCGCAGCCAGCCAGGGACTCTTCATCGCCGCCGGCAGCAAGTCCGATCTGCCCCGCCTGTGCTCCACCACGGCCCAATTCCTGCCCACCTCAGCCACCACTGGAGAGGGCATTTCCGAATTGACCCGCAGGATTCTTGCGCTGATCGCGCCGGACGGTTTCACCTCACCGCAAGCTGGCCTCATTACCAGCCTCCGTCATGAGCAATTACTACGAGAGTCGGTTGATTCGCTGCACCGCGCGGCAGAGGCGAGCGCCTTCGGCATGCCCCACGAGATGTTGCTGCTGGATTGCTACGCAGCGTTGCAGCCGCTGGATGCCCTCACCGGTGCAACCACGGCCGATGACATCCTAAACCACATTTTTTCAACGTTTTGTATTGGGAAGTAGCGGTTTCAGCCGGCCGCGCCTTCGGCGGAGATCATCTTCCGGATCGCGTCGAGCACACCATTCACAAACGGTACTGCCTCTTCCTCCGAGTAGCGCCGTGCAAGCTCCAAGGCTTCATCAATCACGACGGCGTGCGGAGTATCCAGAGACTTCATCTCGTAAATTGCCATTCGTAGTATGTTGCGGTCCACTACGGGCATCCGCTCCAGGCGCCAATTCTCGGCCCGCTTGGCGATGTAGACGTCGAGCTCCACCACCTGCGCTGCCGTGCCACGTGCCAGCCTCTCCATGAAGTGATCCGGCTCGGCCTCGATCTCTGGCTCGATTCCGGACTCCTCCTCCGGTTCGGCCGTGTAGAGCGACTCGTAGAACGACGCGATCGCCTCGTCTATGGTGACTTTGCGCGAGTCCCAGACGAATAGAATCTGAACGGCCTTTTGTCTGGACTTGCGGCGTGCTGGCATGAGGAGGTTCTAACTCTGGTCGCGCAGGCCGCGCATCAGGTTCGCCATTTCAATGGCGGTCATCGCGGCTTCGAAACCCTTGTTGCCACCCTTGGCGCCGGCTCGGTCGATGGCCTGCTCCAGCGTGTTGGTGGTGAGGACGGCAAAGGCGATGGGTACTCCGTTGGCCAGAGAGACCTGCGCCAGACCCTTCGCCGCCTCTCCGGCGACGTAATCAAAATGCGGCGTCTCACCTTTGATGACGGCGCCCAGGCAGATGATGCCGTCGTGCCGTTTCTGGCGGGCAATTTCGGCTGCAACTACCGGCATCTCCCACGATCCCGGCACTTTGACAATCTCAACGTCTGAATCCGGCACGCCCGCCCTCTTCAGAGCATCGAGCGCGCCGCTGAGGAGCCGTTCGGTGATGAAGCTGTTGAAACGGCTCACCACCAGCGAAAATCGCAGGCCCTTTGCCTCAAGTTGTCCTTCGAAGACTTTGTGCGACATATGGGATAATAAGGGGACTCCCTCATTTTACAGCATGGACCCCTCCCACATTCGGAACTTCTCGATCATCGCGCACATCGACCATGGCAAGTCGACGCTCGCCGACCGCCTCTTGGAGTACACGGGAGCTCTGTCACAACGGGAAATGATGGCTCAGGTGCTGGACTCGATGGACCTGGAGCGCGAGCGCGGCATCACCATCAAGGCTCACGCCGTGCGCCTGGAATACCACGCCGACAATGGCGAGCTCTACCAACTGAACCTCATCGACACCCCCGGCCACGTCGATTTCACCTACGAGGTCTCCCGCAGTCTTCAGGCCTGCGAAGGCGCGCTACTGGTGGTCGATGCCAGCCAGGGCGTGGAGGCGCAGACACTCGCCAACACCTACCTGGCGATCCATCACAACCTGGAACTGATCCCGGTGATCAACAAGATCGACCTGCCCTCGGCCGAGCCGGAGCGTGTGATGGAGCAGATCGAAAACCTGATCGGCCTGGACACCTCCAACGCTGTCATGGCCAGCGCCAAGACGGGTGTGGGGATTCACGAGATCTGCGAGTCCGTCATCAAGTATGTGCCGCCACCCAAGGGTGACCCGAACGCGCCGCTGCGCGCGTTGATTTTCGATTCCTGGTTTGATCCCTACCGCGGCGTGATCATCCTGACCCGCATCATTGATGGCACCGTGCGCAAGGGCCAGAAGATCCGCCTCTGGACCACGGAATCCACCTATGAGGTGGACGGCCTGGGCTATCAGTCGCCCAAGCCAATTCCGTGCGAGCAACTCGCCGCCGGCGAGGTGGGGTTCCTCTTCGCCAACATCAAGACCGTCTCCGACGCCAAGATCGGAGACACCATCTACGACGCCGCCAACGTCATCAGCGAGCCGCTACCCGGCTTTGAAGAGCTGAAACCGATGGTCTTCGCCGGGCTCTATCCGGTGGAGAGCCACGAGCACGGCGTGCTCCGCGATGCGCTGGAAAAGCTCCGCCTCAACGACTCGGCCTTCAACTTCGAGCCGGAAAACTCGGTGGCGCTCGGTTTCGGCTTCCGCTGCGGCTTTCTCGGCCTGCTCCACCTGGAGATCATTCAGGAGCGGCTGGAGCGCGAGTTCGAGATCGACCTGATCACCACCGCGCCCGGCGTGCGCTACCTGGTCACGCTCGGCAGCGGCGAAGTGCTGACGGTGGAAAACCCCAGCAAGTGGCCCAACCCCAGCGAGATTATCAAGATCGAAGAGCCCATCATCGAGGCGACAGTCATCACGCGCGAGGACTTCCTCGGCGAGATCCTCAAACTGCTGGAAGAGAAGCGCGGCAACCAGCGCAAGTTCGAACACTTGGGCGGCGGCCGCGTCATGCTGGTCTACGAGATGCCGCTGAATGAAGTCGTCATGGATTTCTACGACCGCCTGAAATCCGCCTCGCGCGGCTACGCGTCGCTGGACTACCACCTGGACGGAACGCGTGTGTCGCCGATGGTCAAGATGGACGTGCTGGTGGCGGGCGAAGCAGTGGACGCGCTCTCCATCATCGTCCACAAGGATTTCGCCTACGAGCGCGGCAAAGGCCTGATCGAGAGGCTGCGCAAGCTGATCCCGCGCCAGCAGTTTGAGGTGGCGCTGCAGGCCGCCATCGGCGCCAAGATCATCGCCCGCGAATCCATCGCGGCGCTACGCAAGAACGTGATTGCCAAGTGCTACGGCGGCGACATCTCGCGCAAGCGCAAACTTCTGGAGAAGCAGAAGGAAGGCAAGCGCCGCATGAAACGCGTGGGCAAGGTGGATATTCCGCAGGAGGCGTTCCTTTCGGTGCTGAAGGTGAGTAGTAGCTCGGAGGATTAAACCATGCCCGACTGGCTCTGGTGGCTGCTGATCCCTGCCGGTTTCTACGGGTTGCACCGCCTCGCGCTCTGGATGGAGACCCGCGGCTGGCTCTACTGGACCAACTCCGGCGGCCACTCCACGCGCGCCGGCAACGCCATGCTGGAACTGCAGCAACTCACCGATCCCTCCAAGCGTCACGTCATCGAGATCCGGGCCGATCAGAAGCCTGAGCGCGACGCAGCCGGAGACGAATAGCGCGGCCGGCCAATCCCTGCATCATTGCGGGAGATTGGGGTGTTTTGCTAAACTGGACTTAGCCAGATGCCTTACCCTGTCCTCTCTCACCTCAAGGCCCTGGAGGCCGAAAGCCTCCACATCCTGCGCGAGACCGCGGCCCAGTTCGCCAAGCCGGTCCTGCTCTATTCCATCGGCAAGGACAGCTCGGTGCTGGTCCATCTGGCGCGCAAAGCCTTCCACCCTGGCCGTATCCCCTTTCCTTTGCTGCACATCGACACCACTTACGAGTATCCGGAGATGATCGAATTCCGGGACCGTTTCACGAAGGAAATCGGCGCGGAGTTGCGGGTCTATACCAACGACGCGGCCATCGCCGAAGGGACCAACCCCTACGATCTGGGCACGGCGAAGTGCTGCCACCAACTGCGTACCCGCGCCCTGGTGGACGGGTTGAAGGCGGGCGGCTACGATGCTGCGCTGGGCGGCGCGCGGCGCGATGAGGAGAAATCCCGCGCGAAGGAGCGCGTCTTCAGCTTCCGCGACAAAGAGGGCCGCTGGGATCCGCGCAATCAGCGCCCGGAGTTGTGGAACCTCTACAACGGCAAGGTGGACCCCGGCGAGAGCATCCGCGTCTTTCCCCTCTCCAACTGGACCGAGATGGACGTCTGGCGCTACATCGAGTTGGAGAGCATCCCCATTGTGTCGCTCTACTACGCCATGCCGCGCCAGGTGCTGGTCCGCGGCAACACGCTGATCCCCATGGAAACGAACGTCAAGCCGATGCCCGGCGAGCAGCCGCAAACGGTGATGTGCCGCATGCGCAGCCTGGGCTGCACGCCTTGCAGCGGGGCGATCCGTAGCGAGGCCGACACCATCTCCAAAGTCATCGACGAGCTCACGGCCTTCAAGCGCAGCGAGCGCGAAAACCGCGTCATCGATCACGATCAGGAAGGCTCCATGGAGCTCAAGAAGCGGGAAGGGTATTTCTAAATGAGCACCTTACCGCTACTGCGGATCTCCACGGCGGGCAGTGTCGACGACGGCAAGAGCACGCTCATCGGACGCCTGCTTTTCGACACCAAGACAGTCTGGGACGACCACATGGAAGAGGTGCGCAAGAGCAAGGTGAATCGCGCCAGCCGCGGCTTTGACCTCTCTTTGCTCACTGACGGCCTCCGCGCCGAGCGCGAGCAGGGCATCACCATCGACGTGGCCTACCGCTACTTCTCCACGCCTCGGCGGCAGTTCATCGTCGCCGATACGCCCGGCCACGAACAGTACACGCGCAACATGGCCACCGGCGCCTCCACCTGCGACCTGGCCATCATTCTCCTCGACGCGCGCAAAGGCGTTTTGGAGCAGAGCCGCCGCCACGCGCGCATCGCCGCGCTGTTGGGTGTGAAGCGGCTTGTATTTACGGTGAACAAGATGGACCTCGTGGACTTCAGCCAGGAAGTGTTCGAGGAGATTCAGGCGCAGGCCGGTCCGCTGCTCACGGAGATTGAATCGGGCCACGTGGACTTCATCCCTATCAGCGCTCTCGATGGCGACAACGTGGTGGCGCGTTCGCCGCGTACGCCCTGGTACACCGGGCCCAGCTTGCTGGAACTGCTGGAGACGGCCGCGCCCGCCGCGCTTGCCTCCGCGCTGCCGTTCCGCTTTCCCGTGCAGATGGTCATTCGCCCGCACCTCGATTTCCGCGGTTACGCCGGCCAGATCGTCAGCGGCGCCATCCGCCCGGGTGAACAGGTGATCGCCCTGCCTTCGGGCAAGAGCAGCCGCGTGAAACGGATCGTCACCTTCGATGGCGATCTCGACGTCGCCTACGCGCCGATGTCGGTGACGCTGGAGTTGGAAGACGAGCTCGATATCGCCCGCGGTGATCTGCTGGCCCTGCCGGCCAGCGCGCCGCAATCGGCCACGCGTCTCAACACCACGGTGATCTGGATGAACGAGTTGCCGCTCGATGGTCGGCGAGGCTATCTGTTGCAGCACGGCACGCGCACCGTGCCCGTGCGGCTCCACGGCGTGGCGGCGTTGAATGAGATCGCTCGCGTGGAAGTGGAGCTCGCCGAAGCGCTGCCCTACGATTCCTACCGAGAGAACCGCTCCACCGGCGGCTTCATTCTAGTGGACACCATCACGAACCTCACCATGGGCGCGGGACTGATCGAGGGCGCCGCCTCCACCGGCGAGACCAACCTGCAGAAGTTTTCCGACGCTCCGTTTACCCCGGCCGAGCGCCGCAAGTTGCGCGCTCTTATGGCCCATATGCAGCGGTTTGGCGTAAAGTTCGATGCCGACGATTTCAATGAAGGAGAGGGGATCTAGCGCCATGCGGGACGCACTGAATCAGGCGATTTCCATCATTGAGGGCGCGCTGGCCGAAGGCGGCCGCGCCTGCCTCACGTGCAGCTTTCAGGCCGAGGATGTGGTGGTGCTCCATTTGCTACGCCAGCGCCTGCCCAAGGTCCCGGTGATGTTTCTGGAGACCGGCTATCACTTCCCGGAGGTGCTGGCCTATCGCGATCAGCTCACGCGCGATTGGAAGCTGAACACCATCAATCTGCAGCACCCCAAACCCACGCTGCACCCCGACACACCGGCCGAGTGCTGCGCGCAACGGAAGGTGGAGCCGCTGATCGCCGGACTGACAGGCTACGAGACCTGGTTCACTGGCCTGCGCCGCGAGCAGAGCCCCACGCGCGCCAATCTCCAGCCCGTGGAGCAGCACCGGTTTCCGAACGGCCTGGAGCTGACGAAGGTGAGCCCGCTCTACGACTGGACGATGGATGAGGTCTTCGCCTACATGATGGTGAACGACATCCCCGTGCTGCCGCTCTACGAGCAGGGCTACCCCAGCATCGGCTGCGCGCCGTGCACCCAGAAGCCGGAGCCGGGTGAGCACGCCCGCGCCGGACGCTGGGGCGGGCAGAAGCTCGAGTGCGGCCTGCACACCATCACGGTGAAGCAAGAGTAGCGGTATCCTGAAAACTGGTCAGACTAGTCTGACCAGAATCGGAGGCCCGCTATGGACAAGACCGCGAAGAAGAACACCTGGAGCCTGCAGGACGCCAAGGCGCGCTTCAGCGAGGTGGTGCGTCTGGCCGAGACCCAGGGCCCGCAGCATGTGACACGCCACGGGGGCGAGGCCGTGGTGATCCTGAGCACCGACGAATACCAGAAGCTGAAGCCGCAGAGGAAGAAGAACCTGGTAGAAGTGCTGCTTTCCTGCCCGGTGAAGGGCGAGGATTGGGATCTCTCCCGCGATAAGACCCTGCCGCGGGAGATCGAATTTTGAAGGGGTATCTGATCGATACCAACGTCCTCTGCGAGGGTGCCAAGAGATCGCCGGAACCCGCGGTTACGTCTTGGCTGGCCAGAACCGCGGCCGAAGATCAGTATGTGAGCGTCCTCACTTTGGGAGAGGTCCAGCGAGGAGTTTCGAAGTCTGCCAACGCCACACAGAAGCGCCGCCTGGCGGAATGGCTGCGAGACGGACTGCTGCGCGAATTCGAAGGGCACATCCTGCCTGTCGATTGGCCGGTGGCCCAGGCTTGGGCGGCACTTACCTCCAAGTCCGAAGCGCAGGGACGAACTCTTCCAGCCATCGACGCCCTCCTGGCCGCCACAGCCCTCGTCCACGATCTGACGGTGGTCACGCGCAATGCCCGCGATTTTGACGGAACCGGCGTGCGCGTGTTGAATCCCTGGAAGGAGTAAACCGGCGCTACCTTGCGTGGCATCCTAAAAGGCAGTACCACGTTGTGATCCTCCTTTCTCATCTCCAAAAAGTGTTCGATGGCAAGAGCCGGGTGCGTGCCCTCGACGACGTCAATCTGCACATCCGCAAGGGCGAGATGGTCTCGCTGGTGGGCCCTTCGGGCTCCGGTAAATCGACTCTGCTGAATCTGATCGGTACGCTGGACAAGCCCACCGGCGGAGAGATCACGCTCGACGGGCAGAAGCTCTCCGGCCTCACCGACGACCAGCTCACCCAGGTCCGGCGCGACAAGATCGGCTTCATCTTTCAGTTCTTCAACCTGTTGCCGTCGCTCTCCTGCGAGGAGAACGTGAGCCTGCCGCTACATCTGCGCGGCTGGAGCCGCAAGCAGGCCCACGACCGCGCCATCGAGCTATTGGACCTGGTGGGGCTGGGCAAGCGGGTAGAGCATCTTCCCGACGAACTCTCCGGCGGCGAGCGCCAGCGAGTCGCCATCGCCCGCGCTCTCTCCGTCTATCCGCCGGTGCTGCTGGCTGACGAGCCGACAGGCAATCTCGACACCACCACGGGCGCCGATATCCTGGGGCTGGTCCGCGATGTGCACGAGCGTCTCGGCGCCACGGTACTGCTGGTCACGCACGATCGCTCCGTCGCCGAGAGCTGCCCGCGCACCATCACGCTGCGTGACGGCCGCGTGGTGGACGACGCCGTGCGAACGGTATCGCGATGATGCTGCTCCGGCTCATCACCTGGCCGTACGTGCGCAAGCATATGTTGCGCTGCCTACTCACCACGGCGGGTATCGTGCTCGGCGTGGCCGTGTTCGTCGGTATGCACACGGCCAATCAGAGCGTGCTCTACGCCTTCAATCAGACGGTAGACAAGATCGCCGGCTCCACGCAGTTGCAGGTGACGGCTGGCGAGACGGGTTTCCCGGAAGAGGTACTGGAGCGGGTTCAGTCGCAGCCAGACGTGGAAGTGGCGGTGCCCGTCATCGAGGCCTCCGTGCAGACAGGCCTGCAAGGGCAGGGCAATCTGCTGGTGCTCGGTGTGGACATGACGGGCGACCGCTCCCTGCGCGACTACGATCTGGATAAAGCCGACGACGCCATGATCGACGATCCGCTCGTCTTCCTGGCCCAGCCCGATTCCATCATCCTCAGCGAGCAGTTCTGCCAGCGCGCCGGCCTGCAAATGAACGGCAAGCTCACCATGCAGACCATCG
Organism: Paludibaculum sp.; assembly: GCA_036504135.1. Taxonomy (GTDB): domain Bacteria; phylum Acidobacteriota; class Terriglobia; order Bryobacterales; family Bryobacteraceae; genus Paludibaculum. The sequence continues at coordinate 314,290 of DASXVP010000024.1, read as the reverse complement.
CGGGCCCCAAACAGTTCACCATCCGCGGCGTGATGAAGAGCGGCGGCCTGGCCTCGGCGTTTGGCGGCAATCTGGCGGTGATGGATATCTACGCAGCGCAGATGGTGTTCGGCCGCGGCCGCCAGTTCGATCGGGTGGACATCGCCCTGCGCCGCGGCGCCGATGTGAACGCCGCGCGCTCCAGGCTGCAAACGCTGCTCGGCCCGGGCCTGCAGGTGGATCCGCCCAGCTCGCGCGGCCAGCAGTTTGAGGCGATGGCGCAGATCTACTCTATGAGCGCCAACATCACCAGCCTCTTCGCGCTCTTCATCGGGCTGTTCCTCATCTACAACACGTTCTCCATCGCCGTCACGCAAAGACGTAGCGAGATCGGCATCCTTCGCGCGCTGGGCGCCACGCAGGGCCAGATCAAGCGCCTGTTCCTCATTGAGAGCGGCATCGCCGGCCTCTTCGGCTCGCTCCTCGGCCTGGGCTTAGGCGTGCTGATCGCGCGCGGCATCGCGGGCTACATCAGCAGTTACCTGGGCGAGATCTACGGCGTGGCTCAGCGGGCGGAAGAAGTCTCCGCCGATCCGCGCCTGTTGGGCATCGCGCTGTTTCTAGGCGTGGCCACCAGCCTGATCGCGGGCTGGATTCCGGCACGCAGCGCGGCGCGCGTCGACCCCGTCAAAGCCCTGCAAAAGGGCCGCGCGCAGGTGATGAGCGAGGGCGAGAACCGCGTCCGCAAGATCGCCGCGCTGGTGATGCTCGTGCTCGGCATCGCCTGCGTGTTTGCCGGCCACAAGCCGTTCTTCTTCTACTCCGGCTACATGCTAAGCGTGCTGGCCGTGTTGCTGCTCACGCCCGCACTCTGCATCTGGCTTTCGCGCCTGCTGCGCCCGCTGATGAAATGGATGCGTCCGGTAGAGGGCGCGCTCGCCGCCGATAGCCTGCTGCAGGCGCCACGGCGTACGTCCGGCACGGTGGCGGCGCTGGCTCTCTCGGTAGCGCTGGTCATCGGGCTGGGCGGCATCGCAAAATCGAGCTTCGAGATGATCCGAGAATGGATGGATACGGCGCTGAATCCCGATCTGTTCGTCACCAGTTCGGAGTCCATAACCCAGCGCAGTTTCCGCTTCCCGTTCGAGTTCGGGGACGAGCTCCGCCAAGTGGAAGGCATCGAGGAGCTACAGGCCGTGCGCACGGCGCGCATCGTCTATCAGGGCACGCCGGTGATGGTGGTTTCCACCAATGTGGAGAGGATCGCCAGCCGCGTCAACATGAAGGTGATCGAAGGCGACCGCGAGACGATGTACCGGCAGGTCTCGCGCGGCGAAGGCGTGGTGATCAGCGACAATTTCGCGCTACTGCGGCGCGTCGACACGGGTGACATGCTGGAGCTGCTTTCGCCTACCGGCCTGCTGCGCACCAAGGTGGTTGGCGTGGTGTCGGACTTCAGCGATCAGCAGGGCACCATCATGATGGATCGCGAGCTCTACCGCCGCTACTGGAAAGACGACACAGTGAACGTCTTCCGCGCGTATCTGAAGCCGGGTGCGTCGCAAAGTGACGTTAGACAGCGTTTATTGGACCGGTTTGGCGCCAAAACGCGTCTTTTTGTGCTTACAAACGGCGAGATCCGCGCCTTCATCCTGAAGATCACCGAGCAGTGGTTTGGGCTCACCTATGTGCAGATTTTCGTGGCCGTGCTGGTGGCCATCCTCGGCATCGTCAACACACTCACGGTCTCCATCGCGGATCGCAAGCGCGAGCTCGGCGTGCTGCAAGCCGTGGGCGCGCTGCGCAATCAGGTGCGCCACACCATCTGGATGGAGGCGCTGGCCATCGGCGCGCTGGGGTTGATGATCGGCTTCGCGCTGGGCGCGGTGCACCTGTATTACATCCTGGAGATCACCAAACGCGATATTGCCGGCATGCGACTGGAGTACCGCTATCCCATCGGGATCGCGTTGACGCTGCTGCCGGTGATGCTGGGCGCGGCGCTGTTGAGCGGGGCGGGGCCGGCTGAGTCGGCCGTGCGCGGTTCGCTGGTGGAGGCATTGGAATATGAGTAGAGTTCTGCTGGGACTGATGGCCGCGCTGCCGCTACTGGCGCAGGATGCGCGCTCGATTGTGGACGAGGCGCAGAAGCGCTCGCGGGCCGATTCGCAACGCTATGAAGGCACGTTGGAGGTGCGCGACGCCAAGCGCAAGATCTCGACGAAGCGCTGGGTGTACGAGCGGCTGGGCTCGGCCGGCGCGGCCAAGGCCGTACTCAAGTTCACAGCGCCAGCCGAGGTGAAGGGCGTGGCGCTGTTGATCCACAATCATCCCGACCGAGCGTCGGATCAGTGGATGTGGACGCCCGCCGTGGCGCGCGAGCGGCGCATCGCTTTTCAGGACCGGCGCACGCGCTTCTTTGGCACTGACTTCACATTTGAAGATCTGGAAGAGCGCGACGTGGACCGCTCCACCTACAAGCTCACGGGCGAAGAGAAGCTGGACGGAGCGCCGGCGTGGAAGATCGAGAGCACGCCAAAGGCTGAGGCGCGGTCGCAGTATACGCGCATCGTGTTGTGGGTGCGCAAAGACACGTATTCATTCGTGCAGGCCGAGTGTTTCGCCAAAGACAAGCTGGTCCGGCGCATCCGCTATACGGACCTGGAGAAGTTGCAGAACATCTGGACCGCGCGCACGCTGGAGGTGCACGATATCGAGCGCGACAGCCGCACGGTGATGAAGCTCGAAAAGCTCCAGTACAACATCCCGCTGGCTGCGGAGAACTTCACGCTGCAAGCGCTGCGGCGGGAGCAGTAAGGGGCTTCGTGCGGCGCTGGCTCTCACTTCTGGTTGTGGTTGGCGCCGGCGCGCAGGCGCAGAGCTTCAGCGGTCGCGGTTTCTTTGAGACACGCAACTACGCTTATCCGCAAACTGCGCAGGGTGACAGCGGCCGTCTGGTGAGCGAAGAACTGGTGCGGCTGGAGGGCGTGTGGAAGCCGCGCAAGGGCATCCAGTTGAACGGCAGCTTTGACGCGCGGTTCGATTCGCACCGGCAGTTTGAGCGCGCCGCACGGCTCGATTGGGCAGATCGCGGCACGCTGCGCCCGGCGCTCTCCATGCGGCGGCTGAGCGTGATCCTCAACAAGGGCGGCCTCACATTCGAGGGCGGCCGGCAGTTGATCCGCTGGGGCAAGGCGGACATTCTGAATCCGACGGACCGCTTCGCGCCGAAGGACTTCCTCAACGTACTCAATGCGGATTTCCTCGGTGTCACTGCCGTGCGCGCCACCTACGAGCGCGGCTCCAATACATACGACGCCATCTATCAACCGCTGTTCACGCCCAGCCGCGGGCCGCTGCTGAATCAGCGCTGGGTGGTGCTGGCGCCGGAACTGGAGGGCATTCCCATCACCGATCTTGGCGCGCGCTATCCGGGGCGCGGCAACGTGGGCGCGCGCTGGAATCATCTGGGCAAGGGCTACGAGTTTTCGGTGAGCGCGTTCGACGGCTACAACCATCTGCCGCTCTTTCAGGCGGGACTGCGGACCATCCCGCAATTCACTGCAACCCTGACCCGCTACTTCGCGCAGATGCGGATGTACGGCGGGGATGTGGCCGTGCCTTTGCGCTGGTTCACGGTGAAGGGCGAGGCGGCGTACTTCACATCCAGCACGAAGTCGGCGGACGAGTACGCGCTCTACGTGATCCAACTGGAACGGCAAACGGGCGAGTGGGTCTTCGTGGGAGGCTACGCCGGCGAGGCCGTGACACGCAAGCGCGCGGAGCTGAATTTCGCACCGGACCGCGGCCTGGCCAAGACGTTTCTCGGCCGCGCCAGCTACAACCTGGACGCCAACCGCATGGTTTCCTTCGAGGCAGCAGTGCGCCAGAACGGCGCCGGCATGTACGGCAAGTGGGAGTACACACAGGCCATGGGCAACCACCTGCGCGTCACCGGCAACTTCACGCTACTGCGCGGAGAGCTGGGTGATTTCCTGGGCCAGTACCGCAACAACTCCAATCTCCAGGTGATTTTGCGCTATAGCTTTTAGTGTGCCGATTCTGCGCGCCCTCACTCCTCAAGATATCGGGCAGGCCATGGAGCTCTCCATCGCCGCCAACTGGAATCAACTCCCGGCGGACTGGGCCCGGGTGCTGTGCCTGGAGCCGGAGGGTTGTTTCTGCATGGAGGAAGACGGCCGCGTGGTGGCAACCGCCACGGCGGTGACGTATGGGACGGATCTGGCATGGATCGGCATGGTGCTGACGCATCCGGAGTACCGCGGCCGCGGCTTTGCGGCGCGACTGATGTGGGCGTGCCTGGAATACTGCGAGCGGCGCGGGTTGGGCTGCGTGAAGCTGGATGCGACGGACATGGGCCGGCCGCTGTACGAGAAGCTCGGCTTCATCGAGGAATCCGTGGTGGAGCGCTGGCGCGGGGAATTGCCGGAGATGCCGGTGCGGGAGTTTGCACTGGACCTGGCTCTGGACCGGCTGGCATTTGGCGCGGACCGCCGCGCCGTGCTGGCGCTATTGGGCGCTGCGCGGGCGGGCCGGGTGGCAAACTATGTGGGCCCGGTGGTGGCGCGCTCCATGGAAGAGGCGCGGGAGAAGGTATTGCACGCAGGGGTATCGGGCACGACGTATTGGGACGTGCCGGAAATGAACGTCGTGGCCTGGGAGTTGGCCCACGAGCTCGGGTTCGCTCCGGTGCGAAAGCTGTGGCGCATGAGAAAGGGCGCCCCGATCGAGGAGCGCCCTGAATTCATCTACGCACTTGCCGGCTTTGAGTTTGGCTAATCGAGTACAACCACCTTGCCGCTCTCAATCTCGTAGACTGCGGCGACGACCTTGACGCCGCCGTGCGCAATCGACTTGGCCAGGATCGGCTTGCTGTCGCGGATCTGTTTCGCCACCATGCGCGCATTGGCCAGCACGCAATTGTGGACGGCGTCGCCGGGCAGGCCCTTGGAAGCGGAGACGGCCGGCTGGATGGCCTTGACGATGGAGGTGATGTGCGCCTCCCTAGTGTGCTTGACGGCCGCGGTGACAGCGCCGCACGACTCGTGGCCCAGAATCATCACGAGCTTCACGCCCAGATGCTCCACGGCGTATTCAACGCTGCCGAGAACGACGTTATCCACCACGTTGCCGGCTTCTCGGATGACGAACAGATCACCGAGCCCAGCGTCGAAAACCATCTCCGGCGGCACGCGGGAATCTGCGCAACCAACAATAATGGCGTAAGGGTGCTGGCCCTTGATGAGCTCGTGACGTCGCTCGAGCGACGAATCGGGGTGCGTCTCCTTGTGGACGACGTAGCGGGCGTTGCCTTCGACGAGCAATGCCATGGCCTTATCGGCGGGCACTCCTGCGGCATGCTCATCGGCACACAGCGCAGGGACGGACAAAAGGGCCAACAGAGTGATAGCGAGTTTCATATCTGTACGTCTACTACTAGTATTAGTATGCGACAGATTGAAGTCGGGCTAGCGGCGGGGGGGTGATCTCCACTGGAATCACGAAGGGCGGGACGCCGGTGTTCAAGAATTCCAGCTCAAACCGTCCCCAAAAACCGGGGCCCGGCTGCCAGTAGAAGCTGCCGGATTCGGCGTCAAATGTGGAGCCGGTGGGCACCTCGCGGCGCTCGTCGCCGAAGCGCAGCGCCGCCTGCCAGCCCGCGCCGGCGGGGAGCTGGATTTCCAGCAGCCCCATCTCGTTGAGCGCGACGGCTTCGTAGAGCCCGTCGCCAGCCAGGCGGATAGGTGCGAGCGCGGCGCCGGGATTGTAGCCGGCGCGGAAGAGGGGATAGGCGGCATCGGACGCCGCGGCGCGGCGCGGGCGGGCGGCGCGAGAAAGCGGCGCCAGGAGCGGAGCGGCAGCCATGCTGCCGGTGGCGGCCGTCGGCGCGTTCTGGATTTCAAAGAAACGGCTGCCAATTCCGTCGGCATGATTCAGATTGTCGACTACCACCCAGGCGATAGTGTGCGTGCCGTTGGCATACTTCGTGGTGTCGAGCGTGTAGACGCCGGCACTGGTGAGGCTGTTGGTGAAGCCGGGGAAAATGGAGGCGACATCGCCACGCGCCCCGCCATATTGCGGATGCGCGACGTTGACTCCATCGATATTGACCCAAATGGTGGAGCCATCGGCGGGGATCAGGGAGGGCTGCGGTGTGAGCGCCCAGCCCGAGTTGGGGAACGACGCCCCCGAAATGGTTTCGCCCGGCGCGGGCGAATCGACGCTGCCAAAGGGCCTTACGGACGACTTGTTGTCCACGGTGAGGGTCCTGGCGCCTAGCTTGGTCTGGTTGCCTTCCTCGTCCACGGCAAAGGCATGGACCTTGAAGGCGCCGTTGCCACCCTTTCCCGGGGGGCCTGGCAGCGCATTGGTGAGCAGCAGGTAGCCCCAACCGGCGCGGTAGGCTGCCGGGAGGCCGGGCTGGGATGCTTCCACGTCGGGGCGCGCGCCGGAAACGAACGTCGCGTCACCAATATAGACGAGGCCGTTGGGATAGACACCCTCGGACCCAACGGGATCGCGCCAGATGGTCACCTTGCTGACGCCGATATCGTCCAGCGCCCAGCCCGTGACGGCTACGCTGCCGGCCAGCCCGGTGGCGCCGTCGGCCGGGGTTTCCAATGTCCCGAAGGGCGCGCTCGTGAAGGGCTTCATGGAGAGCGTGCAGGGCAACGCCAGGCTGCCGGCGTAGGCGGCGCCGGCGGTGATGGTGACCGTGCCGGTGTAGATGCCCAGCGGTGGCAGCGCAGAGCGGAGGATGGAGACGGCAAACCGCCCATTGCGCTGCCCGGGGATGGGCGTAACCCGCAGCCAGGGCTTATCGGAGGTGGCGGTCCAGGTGTTGATGCCTCCGCTGCCGGTTACCGTGATCACCTGCGGCGCGGTGAGCGCGGCGCTCCCCACTGGCGCGGCGAAGTTGAGCGCGGCGGGGCTGAGCGAATAGAGCGAACGGAAACCTGCGGTGACGCTCAGCGGTCCGGACATGGTGACGGACTGTGGCGTGGCGATGCCGGTGAGGACTCCCGAGAATCCGGTGAAGGCAAAGCCGGCGGTGGGCGTGGCGCTGACGGGCACGGTGGAGCCACTGTCAAACCATCCGGTGGCAGGCGCGATGCTGCCCATGGCGGCCGGCGTGGCTAGTGTGGTGAGCAGATACTGGGTGGCGTAACTCGCCGTGTAGGTTACGGCGGTGAGGGGCGTAGTTACGGAATGAGAGGCCGCGCCGCCGTCGCTCCACGTCTTCCAGCCCAGGCGCGTGCCCGTCACGCCCAGCACCGCCACGGGAGCGGCGATGGTGTGGACGGTGCCGGAATTCCATTGCATGGCGCAGGGCGAGATGCAGGACTTGCCGTCCACGGAGAGGGTGAGCCCCGCGGGCTGGGTGGCGAGCGTCACGGCTACGGGCACGCTCACCTGAAACTGGAGCGGCTGGCTGCTGCCGCGGGCCGTGGTCAAAATCAGGTCTCTCGGGCCGAGCACCGCATCCGGAGCGACCACCAGGGTGGCAGTGGCCTGGGTTGCGCTCACGACGGAAACCGTGCCGGCGGTGACGCCCGATCCGTTGACGGCGAGCGTGGTGCCGTACAGATAGTCTGAACCGGTGAAGGTGACGTTGACGGTGCTGCCCTGCAGGGCACTAACCGGCTGGATCAGCGCGATGGCGGGAGCGGGAGCCAACTCCACGTTTTTCGACGGGTAGATGCTGGTGCAGGCCATGAGACAGGGCGTGTCTTCGAAATCGGTAGGGATGGCCTGAGACCAGACGGCCGGCCCGGTCTGCCGCTGAAAGTGCAGATGGTCGCCGCATGTACGGTAGTTGTTGTAGGCGGCGGCGCCGCCGGAGTGTCCCTGGTCGGCGAGGTAGGCGCCCTGGGCCACGGTTTGTCCCACTTTGACGGCAACGCTGCCCGATTTCAGGTGGGCGTACAACGAGTAGCTGCCGTCCAGGTGCGCGAGGACGACATAGTTGGCCGCGCCGCTGTTGGGATCGTTGCAGGTGCTGGAGTAGCCGTCGTAGTTCACCGTGCAGGCCATCATCGTGCTGCACGCGACGTTGTTGGTGAGAGCAACCACCGTACCGGCCTCGACGGCGAGGATGTGCTGGTTGCCCTCGTTGGCCTCGGAGACCTGCTGGAAATCCAGCGCGTAGTTCAACCGGGCATTGTGAGCGATCACCATGCAGACGGCGCCGTCGCAAGCGCCGCTGGAATAGCCCGCGCCGCCCTGCACCAGGCCGGCCAGGCCATAGTAGGGCAGCCGCCAGTTGCCGCCGGCGGGTGCGGTCAGCGGGCCGCTGGCCGCCAGGGCTGCCAGCCGGTCTGAGCTGGCAGGTTCATAGGCGCCGGCCACGGCGTTCCAGCGCGATGCGCCGACGGTGGCGTCGCGCCGCGTATTGGCGTAGATCTGGCCGTCGTGGAGGGCGAACCGCTCGATGGGCTCGGAATTCGGATTGGGAATGGAACGGTAACCGGCAGGCGCGGGGTTACCCGCCACCACCAGTTGGCCTTCGCTAAACCGCGCCCACTGTACACCGGGAATGGACGTCACGGGACCGCCGCGGAGCGAATGGCGATGCAGGGTGGAGTCCCATTCGCCGGTTTCGAAGGCATCCTTGCCGCGGGGCTCGACGGTGAGATAGAGCAGCTCGGTGGAATCCGGCGACCACTCCAGAAAATCCGGCTTGAGGCGGCCGGCGGCGAGCTCCGTGCTTTCGCGCGTGGCGACGTCATGGAGGCTGACGTGGAACCGGCCATCGGAATCGAGCCACTGATAGGCCACGGTCTTGCCATCCGGCGACCAAGCGGCGTGGTGCACGGCCTCCGTGGTGACACGGACAACGGCACCGGTTTCGGTATCGCGAAGATATAGCTCAAATGTGGGAAAAGCGCCGGCGGCCCTCAGATAAAGGAAGGAGCGGGCATCGGGCGATAGCCCGAACGACTTGTACACGCCGTCCTGGGCTGTGGCGGAGCCGGCTCCGCGGGCCGGCGGTTGGGCGCCGAGCGGCGCGAGGGCGCACACCCACAGCGCGCAGAGCGCAAACAGATTTCGATAGCGACGGCAGACACAAGAACGCCTACGACGGGCGATCTTTCTCCTCATGAATTACATCCCAGATGAACTAGCCTGCTGCGCTTCCAGAGACCCCGTCACTACACGGGATCAACGCAAACAGACATAGTGGACAGTATAGCCGATGCTCCGCCGCCCGTTTTGAGATATTCTCGTGGAATCGGTGGCAAAAGTACTATGACATCCCCCACTTCGTTTCCCTACTCGACGATTCTCGTGGCCGTGCTGTCTCTGGCGGCCGCCACTGCCCAGGAGGCCGCACCCAAGCGGGCGCCCGACGTGCCCTATGTGCCAACAACCGAAGAGGCCGTGCGGGCCATGCTCAAGCTCGCCGACGTGAAGAAGACGGACGTCGTCTACGATCTGGGTTGCGGCGATGGCCGCATCGTGATTGAGGCCGCTGCGGCGGTGGGCGCGCACGGCGTGGGCATCGACATCAACCCCGTCCGCATCAAGGAGGCCAACGACAATGCGCGGAAGGCCGGCGTGCAGAACCTGGTGCGGTTTGAGGAGAAGGATCTCTTTGAGGCCGATATCCACGAGGCATCGGTGGTGACCCTGTTCCTGCTCAATAGCGTGAACCTGAAACTGCGGCCAAAGCTATTGAAGGATTTGAAGCCTGGCACGCGGATCGTCTCCAACACGTTTGACATGGGCGACTGGAAGCCGCTGAAGGAGATCAAGCTGGATGATGGCGACGACCAGGACACCTATTTGAGCCACAAGTTTTTCCTGTGGATCGTGCCTGAACCGGCGGGCAAGTAGAGCTTGCGCCGCGGCTGCCGCCAGGTGGCTATTGGAGACCGTGCAGGCGCATTTTCTCCCGCAGGAATACTGCCGATTCGGCGATATCGGCCGGGCCGGTGGCGGGGTCCTGGCCATCCTCAATGGAGATCCAACCGGTGAAGCCGACGCTCTTCAGGATGCTGAAGATGCGGTCGAAATCGTTCAGGCCGCGGCCGACGATACCGTGCTGCAATATGCCGGCGTAGCCGCTGTTCGGATTGGCGTCGATGCGCAGCAGGTCGTCCAGCGTACCGCCCTCAAAGTAGCGATCCGAGGCGTGCATGCTGACCACGCGGTGCTTCACTGCCTCCAGCAGGACAATGGGATCCTCGCCGGCGATGACTGAATTCGAAGGATCGAAATTCACACCGAAGTTGGGCGCCGGCCCGATGGCATCGAGCAGTTCCAGGAAGACGTCGCGCTTCTGGGCAAACTCCGGGAAGCTCCAGAAGTTGTCCTTGTAGTGGTTTTCGAGAATAAGCGTGACGCCGTGCTGGATTGCCGCCGAGATGAGCTCGTGGATGCATTCGGCCACCCAGCGGATGCCATCGTGGCGCGAGACATCGGGGCGGCGCTGGCCGGAGAGCACGCGCAGATATTTCACACCCAGTTGCGGACAGGTGCGGATGGCGATCTTTTCCTGCTCCACCTCGTCGCGGCGGCGGGCCGGATCGGGTTGAGTGAAATCCGGCGAGTAGCACATCATCGGGATGGAGCGGCCCTGATCCTCCACGCGGCGGCGGATGCGCTCCAGTTCGCCCGGGTTCTGCCAGGGCGTAAAGGGCCAGTAGAACTCCAGGCCGTCGAGATCGAATCCGGCGGAGAGATCGATCCACTGATCGAGGGTCATCCCACCGGTGACGCAAAGCGCCTGAAGAAAACATTTAGGGAATGCGGCTAGTGGCATGGTGACTCCGAATGGACGGTCTGACTGATAGTACAGCGGGACAGAACGCCCCAGCGGTTGATAGACTCGTTGGCGATCCCCATGAGCAATCAGAAAAAAGGTATGTTCGTCACGCCGGACGGCCAGAACGTCGTCTTCACATTCATCCTGGTCACTTCGCTTTTCCTCCTGTGGGGATTCTGCAACGGAATGATCGACGTGATGGACAAGCACTTTCAGGATGAGCTGGGCCTGAGCAAGGCGCAATCGGCGTGGGTGCAGTTCGCGCACTATCTCGGCTATTTTCTGATGTCGATTCCGGCCGGCTGGCTGGCCACGAAGCTGGGGTACAAGGGCGGCATCATCACGGGGCTGCTGATTGTGGCGGCCGGCGGATTCTGGTTTATTCCGGCCACGAGCATCAACGAGATGGTGCGCACGGGCCAGGTCTCTCCCAACATGGCGTTTGTCGCGTTTCTGTTTGGGGTCTGCCTCATCGCCACGGGCCTGACGTTTCTGGAAACCATCGCCAACCCCTACACGACGGTGCTGGGTGATCCGCAGTATGCCGCGACGCGCATCAACCTGGCGCAATCCACCAATGGCATCGGCTGGATCTTCGGCCCCATCGTTGGCAGCATGTACTTCTACTCGAAGAACGCGCAGGGGCAGAGCACGGGCAGCGCCACCCTCTACATCCCGTATGCCGGCATCGCGGTGGGTGTGCTGATCCTGGCTGTGATCTTCTACTTTTCGAACATTCCGGACATCAAAGCCGAAGACGACTACCACCTGGACGACACCACGCCGGGTGTCTCGAAATCCATCTGGTCTCACCCGCATTTCGTGATGGCCGTGGCGGCGCAGTTTGTCTACGTGGCGGCGCAGGCCGGCATCTTTAGCTTCTTCATCAACTATCTGACGGCCGATGTGCCGCCGATCCCGGCGTCGTGGGACGCGGGCATGAAGGACGTGTCGGCCAACGCGGGGTTCCTGAGCGACTGGCTCAGCGGCTGGTTTCACACTACAAAGGACGGTGTGCTGGCCATCAGCGACAAGGGAGCGGCGAACATGGCGTCGCTCGGCTTCATGCTCTTCCTGGCAGGCCGCTTCTCCGGCGCCGGGCTGCTGAAGAAATATTCCGCGCACAAGATCCTGTGCTTCTACGCCGTGGCAAATGTGGTGGCCACGCTGGTGGTCTTCCTCAAGCTGGGCTGGGTCTCGGTGGCATGCGTGTTCCTGAGCTTCTTCTTCATGTCGATCATGTTCCCGACGATTTTTGCGCTGGGCATCTTCGGGCTCGGCGCGCGGGCCAAGAAGGCGTCGTCGTACATCGTGATGGCGATCATGGGCGGCGCGGTGCTGCCGAAAGCGATGGGCGCGATTGCGGATTACTACGATATGTCGCGCGGATTTGCCGTGCCGATGGTGTGTTTCGCCTTTGTCGCGCTCTATGGCTATATGTGGCCGAAACTGGCCGGCGCGGATTCGCTGGCATCCGTGCGGCCCTCGGCCGGACACTAACGGCGCCGGCTACACGCAGACGCTGAGCCTTATTCGCCCTGAATCGCCTGATCCGCAATCAGCACTGCCGGCCGCACCAGCGCCACATCGTGGACGCGAATGAGGTGCGCGCCGCGCAGCACCGCCATGGTGGCGGCGGCGATGGTGGTGGTGTCGCTGGGATCGACGGCCACGGCGGAGTTGAACGGCTTGCCCGACGGGCTGATCTGAATCGGCAGATGGTACTGGTTGAAGGCGTCGAGGCCGACAAGGATTTCGGTATTGGCCTCCTTGCGCTTGCCGATGCCGAGGCCCGGATCGACTACAAGCCGCTCGCGCAGCACGCCGGCGCGCCCGGCGCGGTTGAGGGCGGCATTCATCTCGGCGGCGATCATCCCCACCGGGTCTTTGAAAGATTGCAGCTTGGCCCACGTCTCCGGAGTACCGCGCATATGCTGCATGATGAAGCCGACGTCGTGCTTCATGACGATCTTGGCGAGATCGGGCTCCATGGTGAGGCCGGTGGAGTCCTTGATGACGGTGGCGCCGTGCTCGATGGCCTTTTCGGCAACAGCGGGCTTGTAGGTCTCGACGATGATGGGGATGGCGACCTTGCCCTTGAGCCGTTTGAGGATGGGGATGAGGCGGCGAAGTTCCTCGGCCTCCGGCACGCGTTTGGAGCCCTGGCGGAGGCTCTCGGCACCGAACTCGAGGAAATCGGCGCCCTGGTCGATTAGTTCCATGGCGCGAACAAAGGCGCGATCGGGATCTTCGTACTTGCCGCCGTCCATAACGGAATCGGGCGTGACGTTGATAGCGCCTACCAGGAAGGTGCGTTCGCCCAGGTGGTAGATCTCGTTCTTGATTTTCCAATCGACTTTTTTGCGCGACATGAGGCTACTACCATGTTAAGCGGCTTGGGCGGTGGCGAGGCGGATTTGTTGGAGGAGGGGTTCGGCGTAATCATGCGGTACTACTCATACCGCAAACAGACAATCGGGTCCAACTGCGCGGCGCGGTTGGCGGGCCAGTAGCCGAAGAAGAGGCCGACGGCGGCGGAGAGGCCCACGCCCATGGCCGCCCAAAAGAGCGAGACCTCGGCCGGAATGCTCGGTACCAGCGTGCGAACGAGCCAGGCCATCACGAAGCCGAAGATCACGCCGATCAGCCCGCCTGCCATGGTCAGCGTCACGGCCTCCAGTAGGAATTGCACGCGGATGTCGGACTGGCGGGCGCCGATGGCTTTGCGGATGCCGATCTCGCGAGTGCGCTCTGTCACCGAGATCAGCATGATGTTCATGACGCCAATGCCGCCCACCAGGAGCCCGATGGAACTGATGACGGAGGTCAGGATCACAATCGCCCCGGTGAGCTGGTTCCAGAGATTGGTGAGGAAGTCCGAGCTGAATATCTCGAAATCGTTGTCGGCGTTGTGCGGCACCTTGCGGATGCGGCGCATGGCCTCCACCACATCGTCCATTGCGACTTCCGAGCTGACGTCCCGCTTGGCGGTGAAGGCGATGAAGACCTCCTTGCTGTTGGGATTGCGCTTGCGGAAGGTGGAGAGCGGCATGATGGCGAACTGATCGACGCCGGGGCCGCCGAACAGGCCCTCGTCGTGGGCGAAGACGCCGATCACCTCGTAGGGCGCGCCATTGATCATGACGAATTTGCCGAGCGGCGTGGCGCGCTTAAAGAGCGAATCGGCGATGGCCTGTCCGAGGACGACGACCGGCGCGGCACGGTCCACCTCGCCCTGATGGAAGAACCGGCCGAGCTCGACTTCGAACATCGGGATCACTTCGCAGTAGTCGGCGCTGGCGCCGCGGACGATGACCCGCTCGACGCGCTCGCCGGCGAAGCGCACGTCATTGGATTCGCCAAAGAATGACGCGCGCGTGCCCAGGGCGGTGATCTTGTCGACGGACCGCACGAGCTCGCGGACCTTCTCCGCATCTTCAAATTCCAGTTTGCGGCGGACACGGATCTTTTCGGGCACGCGATTGGGATCGGTGCCGAACGGGAAGCGCGCCATGAAGTAGGTGCGGGAGCCCATGCGCTCCACCTTCTCGGCGATGAAGCGGTTGAGGCCGCCGATGATGGCGGCGACGCTGATGACGCTGGTCACGCCGATGACGACGCCGAGCAGCGTCAACATGCTGCGGACTTTGTGCGCGCGCAAGGTGTCGAACGAGACCAGGAGGTTTTCGCGGAATTCGGCGCGGGTCATTGTCTATTCCGCCCTCAGGGCTTCGACGGGGTCGAGTTTCGCCGCACGGGAAGCTGGATAAATGCCGAAGAAGAGCCCGATGGCCGAGCTCATGGCGATGCCGAGAACGGCCACGCCGGTTTGCACCGAGGCCGGGAACGAGGTGAAGCGATTGAGCAGCGCCGCACACAGAAAGCCCAGCGCAATCCCGAGGATGCCGCCGACCAGGCATTGCAGAACGCTCTCCGTGAGGAACTGCCGCAGAATATCGACGCCGGTGGCGCCCACGGCGCGGCGGATGCCGATCTCCTTGGTCCGTTCCGTGACGCTGACCAGCATCACGTTCATGATGACGATGCCGCCGACGAGGGCGGAGATGGAGCTGACGAGGATGAAGACGGCGAAGAAAGCTCCGCTGATCTGCTGCCAAAGCTGGATGTAGCTGTCCTTGGTACCGATGAAGAAATCCTCGTCCTGCGTGGGGCCGATGTGGCGGCGGGCGCGGAGGAGGAGACGCGCCTGATCCATGGCGCGATCGAAGGCGGCGGGATCATTGGGCACTTTGACGTTGATGGTGAGGGAGTAGCGGGCGCCCTTCAATTGCAGAAACGAATTGAGCGGGACAACGGCGAAGTTATCGGCGTCCTGGCCGAGAACACTGCCTGTCTTCTCGTAGAGACCAATGACGGTAAATTCCTGACCCGCCAGTTTGACGGTGCGGCCGGTAGGATCCTGGCCGGGAAAAAAGTGGTCGCGGAGCGTGGCGCCGATCAGGCAGACACGCACGGAACGCTGATCCTCGATCTCGGTAAAGTAGCGGCCGAGCTCGATGGTGCGCGATTCGATCTCACCCATGCTGGCCGTCTGGCCGTTGAAGCTGACATCCTGGAGCTCCTGCTGCTCGAAGTTGGCGCGGACCTGGGCGGAGCCGGACGCGCCCATCACCTTGCATTCCGCGCAGCCCTCGCGCAGGGCGGCGTAATCGTCCATGTGGATGCGCTTGTAGCGCAGGGCTTTGAGGATGATCTCGTAATCGGTGACAGCAAAGGGCGTGCGGGCGAGTTGGAAGACGTCCGAACCGAGATTGGCGATTTTTGTTTCAACGTAGACGTTGGCGCCCTGGACAATGGTGATCACCGTAATCAGCGTGGCGACGCCCATGGTGAGGCCGAGCACAGTGAGAACACTGCGCAGGCGGTGGGACGTGATGGCGTCCACACTGAGACCCAGGGTGTCTTGCAGCGAGAGCATAGTGGCTAGACACTAACGCGCGCCCATTTTTTGCCGGCGCGCAGGATGTGTTCTCCAGATTCCAGTTTCTGTGAAGGTGATTTTACGACAATTTGATCCACGGAGACGGCGCCAGCCTTTATCAGACGATCGGCCTCGGAGCCGGAAGGGGCCAGGCCGGTCTGCAGCAGGCAGTGTTTCAGACGTGGGTCGGCCGCTGCGGTGAGCGGCAGGTCTTCGGGCGCCTGGCCCTGGCTGACATCGTGGAGCCACTGGTCGCGGGCGGCCTGGGCCTCGGCGGCAGGGTGAAAATCGGCCACAATGCGGCGCGCAAGATCGAGCTTGATGTCGCGCGGGTTTTGGGTGCCGTGCTTCAGCTCGTTGATCTGCGGGATGGTGAGGTCGGTGAGCAGTTCGAAATAGCGCCACATGAGGTCGTCCGAGATGGTCATCAGTTTCTTGACCATGACGGCGGGCTCTTCGTTGATGCCGACGTAGTTACCCTTGGACTTCGACATCTTCTCGACGCCGTCGAGACCTTCCAGCAGGGGTACTGTGGCGACGATCTGGGGCGGCTGGCCGTAGTCGCGTTGGAGCTCGCGGCCGACGAGGAGATTGAATTTCTGATCGGTGCCGCCGAGCTCGACGTCGCACTCCAGGGCGACGGAGTCGTAGCCCTGCGCGAGCGGATACAGCAGTTCGTGCACGGAGATGGGCGTGCCAGCGGCGTAGCGCTTGGCGAAATCGTCGCGCTCCAGGATGCGGGCCACGGTGTACTTGGAGGTGAGGCGGATGATGTCCTCATAGCGCATGGCGCCGAGCCAGTCGTAGTTGAACCGGACTTCAGTTTTGGCGGGATCGAGAATCTTGAAGACCTGCGCCTTGTAGGTCTCGGCGTTGGCGTTAATGTCGTCGCGGGTCATGGGCGGGCGAAGTGTGTTGCGGCCGGTGGGATCGCCGATGAGGCCGGTGGCGTCGCCGATGAGGAAAATGACGGTGTGGCCGAGGTCCTGGAAGTGCTTCATCTTGCGCAGCAGGACGGTGTGGCCCAGATGGAGATCCGGCGCGGTGGGATCGAAGCCGGCCTTGACGCGAATCGGCTTGCCGGCCTTGGCGGCCGCGGTGAGGCGGTCCTTCAGATCCTCTTCGCGGATGATCTCGGCGAAGCCCTTCTTCAGGTAGGCGAGTTGTTCGTCAACGGGGAGAAAAGACACCTCTTCATTGTACGGGTGCGTGGTGGTTCACAGGTCCGCAACCGTGGCCGAGGCCGGGATTGGTGCGGATCGCTTCGGCGATGAAGCGTTTCGCCCGGGCGACGGATTCCGGGATGGTGAGGCCCAGAGCGAGGCAGGCGGTGATGGCGGCAGAGTAGGTGCAGCCGGTGCCGTGGGTGTGGACGGTGTCGATGCGGGGCCCGGCGTATTCGAAGAATTCGTTGGCATGGAGCAGGATATCGCGCGCGACGCCTTCCAGATGGCCGCCCTTGACCAGGATGGACGCGCCGGTTGTGCCGTGCAGGCGGAACGCCGCCTCGCGCATGGCGGCGGGCGTGGCGACGTCCAGGCCCGTGAGTGCGGAGGCCTCGTGCAGGTTGGGTGTGATGAGGGTGGCGCGCGGCAGGAGATTGGCGATCAGCACCTGGCGGGCCTGCCCGGCGATGAGCGGTGCGCCGTGTTTGGAGATCATGACGGGATCCACCACGAGCGGGAACTGGAAATTAGCGGCGAGGTGCGCGACGGCCTCCACGAGCTCAGGGTTGCCGAGCGCGCCTGTTTTAGCCGCGTGGGGCGGGAGGTCATCGAGCACAGCCTGGATCTGGGCAACGACGAGTTCCGGCCGGAGGCATTCCACGGCAAAGACATTCTGCGTGTTCTGCACGGTGATGAGCGTGATGGCGGCCTCGCCGTAGACGCCGAACTGGTGGAACGTTTTGAGGTCCGCCTGGATTCCGGCTCCACCGCTGGGGTCGGATCCGGCGATGGTAAGTGCAATGGGCTTCACAGAATCAGTGTCACTCAAGTTTGAGGCGGCCTGTTTGGACCGTGCCCTGGGCGCTGGTGAGCTCCACCTCCACGCCGTCGAGTTCCGTGGCTGTCCCGGAGAGCGGGAACCGGGCGCGGAGCTGGAACGTACCGCCCGGATTCTGGCCGAAGTAGTCGCGGAACGCAGTGGCGACATCCACCTCCAGGCGTCCGGGCGCGGCCGGCTGGCCGGTCTTCAGATACCAGGTGAAAGCCACCTTGGAGACGGAGCGCCGGTTGTCGTAGCCGGTGAGGACCACCTCCGGAAGGTTGCTGGCGCGGGTGGCGGTTAAGGTCAGCGGGCGTGCCGGGAGGGTGAATTGCACCTCGGCGGTCTCCGTGCCGATGACAGCGCGCACGGCCACCGAGCCGGCGGTAGTGCCTGTCTGGAAAGTGATCTCCTTCTCGCGTTCGCCCACGGCGAATGGCAGGGAAACGGTTCGGAGAAGCTGCGGCAGGATGGCGATGGCCGGCTCGTCCGGCTGGCCCGATTGCGGCGTGAAGTTGAGGGTGGCGGTGGCGAGGACCGTGGCGCGGGCGGCCTCCGAGAGCCGGATGACCACCTTCTGCTGCGTGGCCGGCTCCAGGCTGGCCGGCGGCGTCGCGATGGACGGCCGCGGCAGCGCAAATTCAGTGGCCGTCGCACGGAGCGTGAAGCGGCGGGCATCGACGCTCAGCACGGCCGTAGCCGTGGTTGCAGTCTCGGACGAAAATGAGATCTCCGAAATCGTCGGATCGCTGGTAGAGGCCAGCGTGAATCCGGCGCCGGTGAGGGTGGCTGCCGATACTGGAGTGACACGCAGGCGCCGCTTCAGCGTGGCGCGCCGCTCCACCGAGCCGAGCTCCGCGGTTTCACCAGCCGTCAGGGGCGCCCAGCCCGCCGGTCCCTCCAGTTCCACCAGAGGCCCAGCCACGGCGCTCCCACGGACCGCCGTTCGCAGATCGTTGACGAACAACGTAGCGGAGTACTCGCCGCCAGCGGTGGGAGCAAATCGCAAAGAGAAATCGGCAAACGCCGCCGGCGCCAGAATGTGCGGCGGAAAGAACTGATTCACGATCCGGAATGCGCCCAAATCTACGGACAACCTGGAAATGGTTACCGCGGCGGCGCCCGGGTTGCGCAGCCGGAAGCGGACATCAGCCGTGTCGCTGGGGGACGTGCCCGGGAAAGTGACGGTATCGGACGCGAGCGTTTCGGTGCCGTCCGAGTTGCGGAGGAAGAGCAGGAAGAGTGGCGGATCGGCCAGCGGCAGCACGAACGTCTCCCCGCCGGCCCGCCAGCCTAGCAGACGATCCTCGTTCCGCCGCAGAAACAGCCCGGCCGAGATCTGTTCCGGCGCCAGCTCCACGGTCTGAAACTGGTATTCGCTCAACTCGCCGGCGAGTGAATCCCAGCGCGCCGACACGCCGGCATCCAGGAAGTACACCTCCGCCAGAGCGCCAGTGCTGTCAAAGACGGCCTGCGCGGGCCCGGGCGGAGCGGGCACGGCCACCCAACCGGCGCCATCGGCCCGCACGTGCAGCTCATCGGCGGACTTGTACCAAAGAGTGCTGCCGGAGTAGCCGGCGGAGAGCACACCTTGCGGGATGACGACCGGCGCGGTCCATGCGCCATCCACCCCTTGCAGCGCCCTGAGAGCGCCCTGCGCGTCCCGGAAGTAGCCGCTAACCGGAACTTCCTGCGCGCTGCAAACAACCGTGGCTATGGCCAACAGGCAGAGGCCTTTCATCAGGGCCTCCCGATCGTGATAGTCGGCGCACCGAGCGAGGGCGCGATGACCACAGCAGGGGGCGGCACATAGACGGCCGGTGGGGACCCCGATGACGACGAGCGGCCGCCGCCCGCCATGGCCAGTCCGGCTCCGGCGCCGCCGGCAACCAGGGCTAGAATCAGCCATTTGCGGCTGGACGATGGGCCGTGGACGGAAGTGGACTCCCGATCCGCCCGCGTGGGCGCCAGAGTGGCGCTGATCTCGATTGGCACGCCAACCTCAATCCGCCTCTCCCCGCTGGAAGCGATCACCCGCACCTCCAGCTTCCCTGGCGTATCGTTCCAGCGGATGCCGTGGATGAAGGCCTCGCCCTTGGGCCCGGTGAGCAGCGATTCGGACCGCAGACCGCTGGGGAAGACGCCCGAAGGCCCCTCCGCCGGCAACCGGAACGTCACGGTGGCGTTGGGGATGGGCTGATTGCCGTCACCCCGCACTGTCACCGAGATTCTCCGGGACGACGCCGAATTCCTGGGCACGATCGCGTCCGCGCCCTCATTGATCTGAATTCGCAGTGGATCCGCACTCTGGGCCGGAGCCTGAAAAGGCGCCAGCGCCAACATCGCGGCGCAGAAAAGTACAACACGCATGATTCCCTCGCGAGGCAGAGGGAGAGCCCGCTCAGAACTGGAGCAGTACCACGGTCACGTTGTCCGGGCCGCCATTCTGTTTTGCTGCCTCAATCAGTAAGTGGCAGCGCTCAGGCAAAGTTATCACCTGGGAGACAATATTTTTGATCTCCTCCGGCGAAACCGGTCCGTGGAGGCCGTCCGAGGAGAGAATCAGCAGGCTGCCGGGCGGAGGCTGTAAGGAAACCACCTGCACGCGCAGGTTCTGGCCGATGCCCACGGCCATGGTGAGGACGTGCCGCATTGGATGGGCCTTGAGACGGTCTTCGGTGAGACCCAGCGGCCGCCCTACTTCGTTCACCCACGTCTGATCGGCGGTGACAAGCGTCAACTCGTCCTCATGGAAGAGCCACGCCCGCGAGTCACCGACGTTGGCGATCAGAAACTGGCCCGGCAGATCCAGGGCGCACACCATGGTGGTGCCCATGCCCTCAAACTCGGGGTTGGAGGCCGCCAAGTCATACACGGCCTTGGACGCCTGCTGGAAGGCATTGATCAGCGTGGCCTCATCGTAGACGGACCCGGCCGAAACAGATTCACGCAGGAGGCCCACGGCGAGGTGGGAGGCGATTTCACCGGCCTTGGCGCCACCCATGCCGTCGGCGACGACATAGAGACCAATGGCCGGCTCAACCAGGAAGTTATCCTCGTTGTTCTTGCGAACACAGCCGACATCGGATAGTCCAGAAGAGGCACGCACAGATTACTGATTATAGTGCGGGCGGGGCCGCTTTGGGGCCGACCCGCCAGCGCTTCCCATCCGGAGGATGTGTCAATTGGAGAAGTTCGTTGAGGGCGTAGCGAATATGATGGCGGATTGCGGCGTCGGCGATGTTGATGTCGCCGGAGCAGACCGCCTCGGCGAGATCGGTGTGATAGCGGTCCGGCAGCGGGTGCACCTGGGCGGCCGTGTCGGAAAGCCAGTTGAAGAGGAGGTCCTGCTCGCGCTCGATGGCGGTGCGGAGCAATTCGGAATCGCCGATCTCGGCGATGCGCAGGTGGAACTTGAGGTGGAAGGCGCGCACGGAGGGCGCGTTGGAGACGGCATACATTCGGTCCAACTGCCGGGCCATGCGCAGGATCTCGGCGCGGTCGCGGGCAGTCGCCTTTTCGACAAACAGCCGGACAGACTGGCTCTCCAGGGCCTCGCGCAGGACGTAGCGGTCGCCGATCTCCTCGCGGGAGGGAGTCCGCACCCGCGTGCCGACGCGCGGTCGCGACTCCAGCAAGCCCTCGGTAACCAGCCTCTGGAGCGCCTCGGCGACGGGCAGCAGGCTCATGCCGAACTCCTCCGCCAGCCTGCGGCGGGAGAGCACGGCGCCGGGCGGATACTCTGCCCCGAGAATCCGCTCGCGAACCTGACGATACGCCTTTTGGGCTAGCGTGTGATCCTGGCGAACGGACTTCCCGGTCATTTGTGGCATCCGTCCATTACTTGATCAGGAAGGGCCACTTCCCGACCATGTGGTAGCCCATCCGGGCTATGGCGAACCAGAGGAACACCGCGATGGCCGCGATGATGCCGCCGGTCCAGAGGAACACCTTGCGCCAGGGGAATGTCCCGCCCTCGCGGTTCAGCACCAGCAGATAGCTGGCGAAGATGCCCACGAAGTAGAGAAGAATCATCGGCGCGGCGAAGATGGTGAGGTTCACCACGTCCGGCGTGGGCGTGATGATGGCCGCGGCAATGACGATGAGCAGGATGGCGTAGCGCGAATGCGCCAACAGGAAACGCGGCGAGGCGACGCGCAGCAGCGTCAGGAAAAAGATCAGAATTGGGAGTTCGAAAACCAGCGCAACGCCGAGGATGACGTTGACGAAGAGATCGAAGTACTCCGTGATGGAGATCATCGGCCGTACGCCCATCGCGGAACCGATACCGAGCAGGAAGACCAGCCCGAACCGGAAGGCGACGAAGTAGGCGAAGGCGCCGCCTGTAATGAACAGCCCGGCGGTGCAGAAGATGAAAGGCACGGCCAGACGCCGTTCCTTTTTGTAGAGTCCGGGGGCGATGAAGGACCAGACCTGGTAGATGATCCAGGGCGAGGCCAGGAAGAGTGCGGCCAGGATCGGCAGGCGCACCCAGATGATGCTGAATGCCTCAGTGGGGGTAATCTGCGCCAGGTCCTCGGGATAGCCAAGTTGTTTGAGGGCGGAAGCCGCCGGCGCGCGCACGGCGTTCCAAAGATAATCGGTGAAGAAGATGCAGGCGGCGAAAGCCACACCGAGACCGGCCAGCGCGCGGATCAGGCGCAGCCGCAACTCCTCCAGGTGTCCCAGGAACGACATGCGCAGCATGCCGTCGTCGTCATCATCGTCTTTCTCTTCGGCCTTGGGCACGGTGACCGCGGGGGGCGCGGGAGGCGCGGCGGGGGCCACTGCCGTCACCGGTGGTTCTGCCGGCAGCTCGCCGGCATGAGGACCGTCTTCAACGGCATAAGGGTCGCCTGACGTTTCAGGCGTCAGGCGACCATCATGCTCCGGATCGAGGTCGGGGCGTGGATCCTTAGGATCGTTTATGTTCTCCGGCATCTGGGGTACTGCGTGTTCCTGATCTCGAACCGGTAAGCTAGCGCGTTGCCGTGGGTTCCGTCGGTGTGCCGGATGAGGGCGAGCCAATGGATTCAGACACAGTGCTGGTGGGCACCGCGCCTTCTGCGGCTACGGGTTGGATACTAGCTTCGGCCACCTGGGTGGCGGCCATGCCGGTGCTGTCAGCGCCCTGAGTTGCGGGATCGCTTACCGTCGAGGAATCAGTGGTCGACGTGGTGGAAGGGTCATTCGAATCCGGGTAGCCATAGGCCCCGTAATCGTATGAGGAATCGTAGTTATAGGAGCTGGAATCACTAGTGTAGTCGCTGGTGACCTGAGTGAGAGATTCAGCCTCCTTCTGGATGTCCTGAGTCTCGCGCTCCAGGTTCGCCATCTCCCGGTGCCAGGTATCCTTCAGCTCGTTGGAGTGCTTGCGAAACTCAGCGATTGCGCGGGCGATGTCCTTGCCCAACTGGGGCAACTTCTTCGGCCCGAACAGCACGAGTGCCAAGACGAAAATGACAAGGGTCTCTTGCCAGCCTAGCGGACCCATCTGGGGACTCCTTCTTCAATCAGCTATCTCCGATCATAGCGGACCCGCGTGAAGTGTCTCAAGCAGTAGAATTTTCGTGGTTGGCGGGGCGGCCCGATTTGGGTAACGATCCGAGGAGCACTTTCGTCCGGCGGCGTGGCTGGATTGCGGATCGCAGAGTCCGGAAAGCCCGGCGACGGCGACGTGCTGGTTGACGCTGGGGGCAGGGATAAGAGGGGCCGCCTGATCCGTGGACGAGAGCCTGGGCCTTATTTCTCGAACGTGATTTTGGATTCCGCGCCAAAGCGCCGGTAGCCCGTGTAACGGATGTTGAACTTCATGCGCAGGGGTCCGTTCTTGAAAGGCAGAATGTCGTCGGCGTAGGTCCGCACGGGAAAGTAGTGTTCGTCCACCTTGGCCCGCAGCGTGGTGAAGCGAGGGAAGAGATTCTCGCGGCCGTTGGCGTAGATGGGCGGCACGGCGTGGCCATGGGTGCGGATGACGGCCAGCGACTGCTTCTCCACCCAGGCCAGACCTTCAAAGAGCCGCATGCCCTGCAGGATCTGGCGCGGCTGGATATCCAGCATCCAGCATTCCACGCCATCGATGCGCTCGTCGCCGCGGATCTTGATGAAGTAGCGCGGCAGCATCTCCGGTGTCAACAGCAGCGGCTGGATGTTGCGGATGTCCTGGAAGTCTTCATCTGTGAGGATCAGACGCTGTAGCCGCGAGGCCGGCTTTTCGCTAAACTGCTCCACGCGCTCGCCCGCCGGCGTGAAGATCACCTCGCGCGCTTCGCGATAGTTTCCCAATGCATTGCCGCGCGTGTCGTATTCTTCGATTGTGACGGACTGCCGGTAGAGATACTGGTTGCGGGCGGCCTCGGTGGCGGCCTCGCGCCGCGCGACCTGCTGAATGAGGTCAGCGGGCGGCTCGGCCTGAAAGGCCAGAACGGAGATCAGAAGTAGAATGCTTTGGCTGCCCACTGGATTGGAGCATAACGCAAGCGCATTGGCTTTCGTTGTGCTGGCCGCGCTGTTGGAGGTAGCCGCGTACCTGACTCTGGCCTCGCCCAAGGCCCGCGCGTGGTGGAAACGCGAGTGGGTGGTGGCGCTGGCGCCGGTGCCCTACCTGGCCTACGCCGTGCCCTTGGGCGTCTTTGATCCTGTAGGATTTCTGGCGATCCTGGCCGCGGTCGCTCTCATCTCCTATTGGTTTGCCTTTGTGCCGAAGGGCTGGTGGGCGGATGTCGGCTTCATCGCCCTGATGGCCGCACCACTGCTCTTCAAGCTGATCCCGTTGGCCTACGCCCGCGCATTACCCGATGTCCGGCTGGATTTCCTCGGACAGCTTCTCTGGATTCGCGCCGGGGCGCTGGCCATCGAGCGCGACCGCGGCTTGGAAGGGATCGGCTTCGGCTTCTGGCCTACCGGCACGGAGTGGCGCATCGGAGTAGCCCACTTTGTGGCGCTGCTGCCGTGCGTCTTCCTGCTCGGCCTGCTCACTGGATTCACCCAGTTTCAGCCGCCCATCTGGCCGTGGTGGGAGACGGTGTTGCGCGCGGTGGCGACCTTTTTCGGGATCCTCTGGGTGGTGGCGCTCAGCGAGGAGTTCTTCTTCCGCGGCATTTTGCAGCGCTGGCTGGGGCTGATGGCCACATCGGCGCTGTTCGGCATGGCGCACCTGGGCTTCCGCGAGTTTCCCAACTGGCGCTTCGCGATTGTGGCCGCCGTGGCCGGTGTGTTCTACGGATTAGCGTTCCAGCGCGGAGGCGGCATCCGCGCGGCGATGGTGACGCACGCGTTTACGGTGGTGACCTGGAAGATATTGTTCCGCTAGCGCGCCACGCTGCCCGCCAGCTTCGTGCTCTGCTCCAGCGCGTTTTCAAAGTCGCCCAGCAGATCGCGCCAGTCCTCCACGCCGATGGAGATGCGCACCAACCCATCGGTGATGCCCGCGATGCGGCGCTCTTCCAGCGAGCAGCCCGAATGTGTCGTCGAACCCGGATGGCACACCAGCGTCTCCATGCCGCCCAGCGACACAGCATTGTGCGCCAGCCGCAGATGCCGGATGAATTCAAACGCCGCCGGCTTGCCGCCGTGCAACTCGATTGCGATCATCGCGCCAGGGTAGTCGCACTGCGACAACCGGATGCGGATCTGCTCCGGATCGTCGAAAAGCGTCGGATAGTACACCTTGCGGATCTCCGGCCGGTTCACCAGCGACTCGGCCACACGTTGGGCGTTCTTGCTCTGACGGTTCATGCGCAGTGAAACCGTGGGCAGGCGGCCGTCGAGAATCCAGCATTCGTCCGGCTGCAAGATGTTGCCGAACAGTCCCCGCCGCGAACGGATCTTCTTGTTGAGCTCGGTATCGCAGCCCAACACGACACCCGCCAGCAGATCAGAAAACCCTCCCAGGTACTTGGTGGCCGAATAGAGCACGATGTCGGCGCCCAACGTCATGGGGTGCTGGAACGCCGGGCCCAGGAATGTGTTGTCCACCATCACGCACGGCTTGGGGTTGAGATGCGCCGCCGTGAGGCACGCGCGCTTAATATCGGTCATCACCATGGTGGGGTTGGCCGGGCTCTCAATCAGCACCACCTTCAGATTGGGCGTGGTGTTGATGGCTTCTTCCAACTCCGCGCTGTGCCCGGCGACAACGGGACGGCACACGATGCCGAGCTTCTCGATCAGTTCGTGGATCAGATTCTGCGTGCCGCCGTATAGGGGCACGGTGTAGACCATGCTGTCTCCGGGCTGCAGCACCGCCATGAGCGATGTCATGATGGCCGCCATGCCCGAGTTGAACACCACGGCCCATTCCGAGGCCTCCTCAATGGGCACGATCTGATCCTCGAGGATCTCCGCGTTCGGATGGTTGAAGCGCGAGTAGATCAGATCCGGCACCTCGCCGGGCTCGGCCTGCTCGCGGCCGGAAACGAGATTGAACGCGCGCTCGGCAGCCTCCGGACTAGCGAAGACGTAAGTCGAACTGCGAAACACCGCCGGCCGTGCGGAGCCGACGGAAAGCCGCGGATCGAAGCCTCTGGTGAGAACGGCCGTCGATGGATGCGCACCGGGAATTCCACGCTGGTGAGCCATATTTGAAGTCTCCGAGATCAGTGTACAGCCGGATTATCTCAGAGCTGTGGAGTTTCGCGCCGGCAGCCTTAGCTACCGCAAAAACCCTAGTCAGGGTACCGGTGTTGAACTAGGTCTGGAACTCAGAGGATCTCCCAATTCAGCGCCAGTCGAAACTTCCATACAATGCGGACAGAGTCATGAAATTCAGCAGTACTATGACCAATCAACGACCCGCAAAAGGCTACTTCACCGAAGCCGAGGCCGCCAAGGCGCTTAACCTGAGCCTCCCTCAGTTCCGGATCCTGGTTCGCCGTCACATCATAGTGACTGACGATGAAATGGCCAATCTCCCCATGACGTCGTTCCAGCCCTCGGACCTGGTGGTACTGCGAATGTTGGCCGACGGCATTCCGATCGAGGCCACAGCCGCCGCCGGTTGAGCCCTGGAAAATTTACTTGATCTTCGCCATTTCTTCTGGCATGATTGAAAACCGCAGGAGGTTTTCATCATGAGCAAAGAAGCGATGCTGGGCGAGATTTCGGCCCTGGCAGAGTATTTTGATCGTTCCACCAAGGCCCTCACGGAGGCCGATTCCAGCTACGCCCCACAAACGGGGCTATTTACCGTCGCGCAAGTGGTAGCCCACGTAGCGCAAACCGTTGATTGGTTCTTCGCCGGCGCCTTCGCGGCGGAGGGTTTCTCGATGGACTTCGAAGGGATGGACAAGCAGGTGCGCGCCGTCACCAGTCTGGATCATGCCCGCCAATGGTTCGCACGGTCGATCGCCAAGGCCAAGGCGGCTGTGGAGGAGAAGCCGGATTCCGAGTGGTACGCGCCGCTGCCGCCGGGCCCCATCATGGGCGGCCTGCCCAGGGCGGCGGTGCTGGGCGCGTGCACGGATCACACGGCGCATCATCGCGGCGCGCTCACGGTCTACACGCGTCTACTCGGTAAGGTCCCTCCCATGCCGTACATGGACGCTTAGGCAGGATCTCATCGCAGTGCTTCGAGAATCGCCATCAACCGCGGGGTATCGGGCTGGCTGAATGGTGTGGAGTAAATAAGCTGGCCGTTGGTGGCCGCACGAATCGCGGCGGCGAACTCGTCGCTGGGGATGCCGCCGCGCAATACCGGGATCGCACCGCTTGCCGCTACGGCCGCGCAGGCCGCGTGGAGCGTCGCCGGATCAGGGGCGATCAGCGCCGAGCACGCGGACTGTCCTCTGGCCCGAAGCCCGTCCAGCGCCTCCTGCAATTGTTCCATAGGCGTCGCCGTCAGATCGATTTCCAAATCATACGCAGCGCCGTTGCGCGCGGCGAGCAGCGACTCGGACAGCTCACCCGCTGCTTCCACGGTGGTGGTGAAGTACGTGAATAGCGCCGAGGTCTCCGGCGCCCATGGCCCGCCGGCGGTGTAGCCATCCCGGTACCCGGTCCGGATCGCCGCCCACACGGTCTCCCAATATGGCTCCGCACGGCCCTCCAACAGAATCGCCGCAGCGTAGGGTCCGGAGAGCTGTGAGATGGAGCGGAACGCCTGGAAGGCCGCCTGGGCCACTCGCGCAGGCTCCGCCAGCTCCACTCGCAGCGCCGGCATCACGCCCTGCGGCCGAGGCCGGAAGCAGCGCCCCACGGATTCGGCATACAGGGAGATATTCTGGTGGTCGCCGGGGCCAAACGCCGACGCGTTTATGAGGATTTCCCGCCCGCCGCCCGGCCGCATCCGCCCCACCGGCCGCGGCTTCGGCAGCAGCCCGCCGTCTGATCCGGTGGCCGGCGCCAGATGCAGCAGCAGCGGCTCAGCGATCCCGGAGGCCAGTCCATCCACGGCCAGGTAGTATGCCGAGCTCTGGAGTGGATCTTCGTGCAGAGAGGCGAAGTGCGGCAGCACGCTGGCCATGCCGAGTGCCGCTGCCTGGCCGGTGAGGCGGTTGCGCACGTCGTCTGTGACCGGGCGTCCGGCGGCCTGTTCAAAGATCAACTCCGCCAGAACGGCCGCTTCACTCGGACGGAGTGGCAAGTCCATGGGCGCTGGAGTCACGCCATCTCCTCAGACACTCAGGTGGTGCAGGTAGTCGCGGAATGCGTCGCCCAGATCCTCTCGCTTGAGCGCGAACTCGACGGTCGCCTTCAGGAATCCGAGCTTGTCGCCCGCATCGAAGCGCCGGCCCTCGAACTTCAGGCCGTAGATGGGCCGGCTGCGCAACAGATGCCGCAAACCATCGGTCAACTGAATCTCGCCGCCTCGCCCAGGCACGGTATCGTCGAGCGCCGTGAAGATCTCGGGCGTCAGTATGTAGCGGCCGATGATGGCCATGTTCGAAGGCGCTTCTTCGGCTTTCGGTTTCTCCACCAGGTCCTTGATGCGGAACAGCCGCCCTTCCATTCCGCTATGCGGCACCGGATCGGCCGCCACCACGCCGTACGCCGAGATCTGATCCTTGGGCACTTCCATCAATGCCACGACGGAGCAGCCGAAATACTCATATACGTCCAGAAGTTGGCGGAGGCATGGCTTCTCCGAATCGATCACATCGTCGGAGAGCACTGCTGCGAAGGGCTCCGGGCCCACCAAGTCGCGCGCCCGCAGAATCGCATGGCCCAGACCCAGCGCCTCCTTCTGACGAACGTAGGCGATGTCCACCATGTCGGAGATGCTGCGCACCGCGTGCAACATGTCGTCCTTGCCCTTGGATTCCAGCAGGTGCTCCAGCTCAAAGCTGACGTCGAAATGATCCTCAATGGCAGTCTTGCCGCGCCCTGTCACAATCACCACATTCGTGATGCCGGACTGGATTGCCTCTTCGATGCCGTACTGGATCAGCGGCTTGTCCACCAGTGGCAGCATCTCCTTGGGCATCGCCTTGGTGGCGGGGAGAAAGCGGGTACCCAAACCAGCGGCCGGAAAGACCGCCTTTCGCACCTTCGGAATCATACGGCCATTGTAAACCACTGACCTATCGTAAGTTGTACAATTCTAGGGCAGACCGGCAGTCGCAAGGACGGCGTCATGGAAGATGTACGTTCGCAGATGGCACTGGAACTGTTCCAGCGCGCCTACCAGCTCCAGATGCAGGGCGAGTGGGACCTCGCCGTGGAGTTGTACCGCAAGTCCATCTCCCTCCATCCCACCGCCGAAGCCTATACGTTTCTGGGCTGGACATACCGCTTTCAGGGCCGGTTGGAAGACGCCATCGCCGAGTGCCGTAAAGCCATCGAAGTGGACCCCGCCTTCGGCAATCCCTACAACGATATCGGCGCCTACCTCATTGAGCTGGACCGCGCCGCCGAGGCGATCCCCTGGCTGGAGCAAGCCATCACCGCCCGCCGCTACGATAGTTTCCACTTCCCCTGGTATAACCTCGGCCGCGCCTACGCCGCGCTGGAGTGCTACCGCAAGGCGCAGGAGTGTTTCTCGCACGCCCTGGATATCGAGCCGGATTATGCGCTGGCCGCGGAGGCTCTGGCGCGCCTCAAGCGCATGATCCAATAGCCCGTAAAGTAGGCAGATCAGACCCCAAACCCCGAAAATTGTACGACTTGCGGGCCTGTGCTATATTTTGGGTTCAAAGACCGGGCTCGACCAAATTCCGCTGCAAAGAGGGGACTGACAATGGCTTATGTGATCGCTGAACCGTGTATTGGCACGAAGGACACCGCGTGCGTGGACGCTTGCCCGGTTGATTGCATTCACCCGAAGAAGGACGAAGAGGCGTTCGCCACTGCTGAACTGCTCTACATCGATCCGGTGGAATGCATCGACTGCGGCGCGTGCGTGCCGGTCTGCCCGGTATCGGCCATCTTCGCGCTGGATGATCTGCCAGAAAAGTGGTCTGACTTCGCCGCCAAGAACGCCGCGTTCTACGGCAAATAGTGACTGAGCGGGGGCGTTCCGGCGCCCCTTACTTCATCGCGCTGTATGGCGTCAGCGTAATGCCGGCGGCCTGCACGGCCTCCCTCACCCGAGGGTCCACCAAAGCCGTCAACTCCGCCGCCCGGCTTTCCTTCAGGCGAGTCCTCGCCGCCCTCAACTCTTCCGTGCAATGCCCGGGGTGGACCATGAACTCCGTTGTGCCCTCCGGCATATTCCGCAGCAGGTGGATGACGTCCTCGCTGCGAAACCGGCCTGTGATTTGAAATCCGGCAAACCAATCCGTCGTGCGGCAGTGGTGCCGTGCCAGCTTGGCGTGGAACTGCCCGCGGACGGACCCGAAGGCCCAGCTGATGGCGCGCTTCTTCCACGGAATTTCCGACGGCGAGCCTGTGATGGGCAGATCAAAAGGCCGGCGCACCCACGCCACGCCAAATTCCTCGGCGAGCCTTGCCACGGCATCCAGCACGGGCGGAAACAGATGCGTGTGCTTGTGCGTATCCACGTGAGTGGGCCGGATGCCCGCCTCCACAATCCGCACCATCTGCGCGCGCAACTCGTCGTACACTCGGATGCGCCGCAGCACGACGGCCTGCATCAGCGCGGATACGGAAACGGGTAACGCCCGCGCCGGTTCCAGCAGCGAATCCCCGCCCACCAGCACAAAGTGGACGCCCACATCCAGCGACGGCACTGCCCGCGACAGGCGCACCGCATCGTCGAACGCCGCCCCGTTGGCCATCAATGTGGTGGAGGTCAAAATGCCATCCACATGCGCCGCCACGATGCCGGAGTTGACGCCGCGCGTGTAGCCGAAATCGTCGGCGTTGACTGCCAGGAATTTGCCGGCCATCAGAAGAGCTTTAGCTGGATGGTCAGGAACTTCTTCGGGTTGGCGCGGAAGTCCTTCATCATGGCCTGCACCTCGGCAGCGGTGGCCGTCAGGTTTTCATACAGCGCCGGATTCACCATCAACTGCCCGATGGTGCCCTGGCCAGCGTTAATCTTGTCCACCGTGGCGTTGAGATTGTCGAGCGTGGCAATCAACCGCTTGTGCAGCGTATCGTCCTTTAGAAGTTTGCCTGCCGTGCCTTTGCCCGCGTTGAGCTCCGCAATCATGGTGCGCAGTTCCACCGAGGTCTTGCGCAGATCGTCGTACATTGCCGGGTCCTTCAACAGCTTGCCGGCCGTGCCCTCACCCCTTTGCAGGCCAGCCGCCAGATCGTCCATCCGCAAAAGAGTGCGATGCAGATCGTCGTAGAGGCTTTCATCGTAGAGCAGCCGCCCAGCTGTGCCTTTGCCCTCGCTGAGCGCGCGGGTCACCTTCTGCACGTCGCCCAGCATGGAGTCCACGCGCGTATAGATGGAAGGATCATAGAGCAGCTTCCCGATGCTGCCCTGACCGGATTCCACCTGCGCCACCACTTTGTCGATCCGCCCCAAAATCGACTGCAGAGATTCAAGCAGCGGCATCGCCGATTGCACGATCTCCAGGAAGTCCTTCTCATCCCGCGCACGCAGTTCGCCGCCGCGCTGGATCGGCTTAGGCGACGTCCCCCGCTTGATGTTCAGAAACTTGGCGCCCAACACATTTTCCGCGCTGAACGCGATGATGGAATCGTTCGGGATCAGTGCCAGATAGCGTTCTTCCAGTTGCAGCTTCATCCGGATCGCGCGCGAGTTGCTCTTGTCGCCGCTCAACTCAACGGTCTTGACCTTGCCGATGAGGATTCCGTTCAAACGCACCGCGGAGCCCTCGGTCAGCGCCGCCGAATCGGACATATATGTGTAGAGGTACGCCTTCGTTTCAAATGGATTGTCGGCGCCGGTCAGCAGGAAGATGAGAAATGCCAGGATCATCAGCGCGGCCAGCGACATCAGGCCTACCCGGAGTTGCGCCCACCCGACTTTGTTCGATGCAGCCATTTGCTCTGTCTCCTAGAATCCCATGTCCGGCGCCCTATCGGCTGCTGAACTTCGCCACGTGCGGTTCGTTACAAACGTCAAATTCCGCCGGCGATCCGAGGAAAGCAATCCGGCCATCCTCCAGCACCAGGTAGCGCGTACCGGCAGTCGCGCCCTCCACCTTTTTTAGACCGCCGATGCTATCGTCCCACCGGAATCGTTCCAGAATCTCACCATCCTGATGGCGATGGGTCACGATCAGAGTCGTGGCGCGCCGCATATCCCGCCCTTTGACGATGAGCGCCATGATGGTGTTGGCCGTGATCGGATCCAGGCCCGCCGTCGGCGAATCGTAAAGCATCAGCTCAGGCTGCGTCACAATCGCCCGCGCAATGCCCACCCGGCGTCTCATTCCGCCCGACAGTTCGCTGGGAAACTTCTCCAGTGTGTGACCCAGCTCGACAAACTCCAGCGATTGCTCCACGCGCGGCGCCACTTCCTCGGGCGGCACCTGCAACAGAGGCTGGTTCACCAGAGGATAGCCCACATTGTCCTCGATGGAGAACGAGTCAAACAATCCGCCTTCCTGAAAGAGAACACCTATGCGGCTGCGCACGTCAAACCACTGCTGCTCCGTGTACTCCGTGACATCCTGCCCAAACAGGATCACGCGGCCCGAGGTGGGCCGCAGCAGGCCCAGCGCAATCTTCAACAGAACCGTCTTGCCGCTGCCCGCCGCTCCGTGAATGATCAGGGTGGCGCCGCGCGTCAGCTCAAAGCTCACATCGCGCAGTACCAGATTCTCGTCAAAGCCAAAGCTGACATTACGAAAGATCAGGATGGGGCCGGCGGCAGTCTGCTCCATATCACATCGTCACGAAAACGCGGCCAATGATAAATGTGAGCACCACCACCCAGACGGACGCCACCACGACGGCCTGCGTCGTGGCCCGGCCCACGCCTTGTGTGCCACCCTTCGTCTGCATGCCGTAGTAGCAGCCCACCAGCGAAAGCACGATGGCGAAGATAAACGGCTTCACCAGTCCCTGCGCGATATCGTCGTAGCCGATGGCATGCCACGCGCTGCTCCAATACTCCGATGCGGTGGTGAGATGCAGCATCGTGCAGGCCACCACATAGCCGCCCACCAGGCCGACAAAATCCGCCAGCACCGTCAGCAACGGGAGCACAAAGGCGGTTGCCAGCAGGCGGGGCTTCACCAGTTTCATGACAGGGTCGGTACCCAGAGCGCGCATCGCGTCGATCTGTTCGGTCACCTTCATCGAGCCCAGTTCGCTGGCCATGCCGGACGAATTGCGGCCCGCCACCATCAGCGCCGTCAATACCGGCCCCATTTCGCGCACCAGTGTGATGGCCACAATCATGCCCACCTGGCTGGTGGCGCCATAGGTCCGCAGCGCGCGGGACATCTGCAACGCCATCACCGCGCCGCTGAAAAATCCGGTGAGAATGACGACCGGCAGGCTGCCGACGCCAATGAGATCCATCTGAATGAAGACATCGTCCCAGTAGTAGGGCTTGCGGAAGATGCCGCTCGCCGCGCGTCCGGCGAGGAGTACGAACTCTTGAAATGTGAGGATCGGGGCCTTGAGAAGTTCCAGCAAAACAGGGTGATCCCCTTGAGATTTGATGCTAGCATACGGGGGCGGAAGGACACGTTCGCCCATGAAAGGCTTAACAGATATCACGGGCGTCAAAGTCGGGCACCACTCCGACTTTGACGCGCTCACCGGCTGCACCGTCGTGCTCTGCGAAAGGGGCGCCGTGGCCGGCTATGACATCCGCGGCGGCGCCAGCGGCACGGAAGAGATGGACGTGATGAGCCCGTTCCACATCACCACCGGCGTCCACGCCATCGTGCTGGCCGGCGGCAGCGCGTACGGGCTGGAAGCGGCCAGCGGCGTGCGGCGCTACCTGGAGCGGAAAGGGATCGGTTTCCCCACTGGCGGCGGCGTGGTCCCCATCGTCCCCGCCGCCATCCTTTATGACTTGGGCATCGGCAAGCCCGGCGTACGGCCTACCCGCGAGATGGGCGAGGCCGCCGCAGTTGCCGCCACGGATGCGGCTGTGGCCGAGGGCTGCGTCGGCGCAGGCACGGGTGCCACCGTCGGCAAGTTCCTTGGCATGAAGAACGCGATGAAGAGCGGTATCGGCTCCTGGACCGTGGCGCTGCCCGGCGGAGTGCTGGTCTCTGCGCTGGTGGCTGTCAACGCCGTGGGCGACGTGGTCCATCCGGACACCCGCAAGATTATCGCCGGCGCCCGGAAGACGGCGGATTCGAAGGACTTTCTGAACTCGGCGGAGTGGATGAAGGCGCGCGGCGCCACCGGCGGGTTGAGGCGCGAGAATACGACGCTAGCCGTCGTCGCCACCAACGCGCGCCTCGACAAGGTGCAGGCCACCAAGGCCGCCCAGATGGCCCACCACGGCCTCGTGCGCGCCATCAGCCCAGTACATACCTCCATGGACGGCGACCTCGCCATCGCCCTCTCCTGCGGCACACTGGCGGCCTCCGTAGATTCGCTGGGCGTCGCCGCCGGCGAGGCCGTCGCCATCGCCATCCTCCGCGCCGTGCAGGCTGCCCGTACCATGGGCGGCGTCCCCGGATTGGCTGGTTGAACTATGAAACTCCTACTTGCATTGCTCCTGTTTGGCGGCACGCTCTCCCGCGCCGCCGAGCCGCCCGTCTACTGGCTGCTCTGGTTTGACACCGAGGATTACATCGAGCCGGCCTCCGATGACGCCGCCCTCCGCCTCGCCCAGGACCTCACCCGGCGCGGTGTGCGCGCCACCTTCAAAATCGTCGGCGAAAAGGTCCGCGTGCTGGAGCAGCGCAAGCGCACCGACGTGCTCCGCGCGCTGGCCGCCCATGACATCGGGTACCACTCCAACTACCACAGCATCCATCCCACGCCGGCTGAGTATCTTGAGCCCATGGGCCTGCTGGATGGCGCGGCCGAGTTCGCCCGCCGCGAGGAGCAGGGCCTGCGCGATCTGCAACGGATCTTCGGCATCACGCCCAGTTGCTACGGCCAACCCGGCAACTCCTGGGCGCCCCAGGCCAATCTCACGCTCCGACAGTGGGGCGTGCCCGTTTATATGGATGATGGCTCGCACGTCGCCTTTGACCAGCAGCCGTTCTGGTACGGTGGGATGCTCTATGTCTACAATCTGGGCCCCAACACAATGCGCACCGGTCTCGACGACCCGGCCAGCCTCGATGCCGCCAAGCGGAAATTCGACGCGGCCGTGGCCGGCTTACGCCAGCGTGGCGGCGGCGTCGCGCAGACCTATTACCACCCCACGGAGTTCGTCACCACCGAGTTTTGGGACGGCGTGAATTTCCGCCACGGCGCCAACCCGGAACGCTCTCTCTGGCGTCTACCGCGCAGGCGCACGGCGGAATCGTCGGAGCAGGCCTACCGGCTCTTCCTCGCCTTCGTTGATCATGTCCGCCAGACACCCGGCGTGCACATCGTCACTGCCCGCGACATCCCCATGTTTTTCGAGCCCCGCGACTCCGCCCCCACGCCGGCTGCCGCCCGGCGTCTGGCCGATAGCATCGACGCACATGACGGCTACTCCGCCGCCGATCTCCTGCTGTCTCTGCTCGGCTTGCCCGCTGGATATGTCGATGGACCGCTGCGCCGGGTGGATTCCAACTACGCCGCCGTGGAGATTCCGCGAGCCGCCTGGTTGCGCGCAGCCGCCGGCGCCGCCGATTTCGTGCGCCAGGCGCGCCGCCTGCCCGATAGCGTCGCCATCGGCAGCCAGCGCCTGAGCCTTCCAGATTTCGCCGCTACCCTGGCGGGCGCAGAGCCGGACGGAGCCGTGGTGAAGGTCCGCCGCGGACGGCTGGATCAGGAGAAACGCATCGGCGCGGACGCGGCCAAGCTCTACGATTGGGTCATTCACCCCGAGGGTTTCGCACCCGAGGGGCTGATGGAGATCGCCAGGCTTCAGGCCTGGACTCTCAAGCCGGCACGGCTGCGCTGAGGGCTCGATTCCGGGGTTGACGGCAGAGACACTACCCACCATGAGCCTGGTTCAACGGAGGCGGCCCGCGGTCCCGGGCGGGGTTGCCTGACGGGCGCGCTACAGAACAGCCGTGCGCCGGGGCGTCTTCGATGCGGTGGATTATGCGCGGTGGTGGACGTTGACCTCGTCGCGCGACACCTTGCCGTCGCGGACGGTGATGATGCGGTGGGCGTATTCCGCGATGTCGCGCTCGTGGGTGACCAGCACAATAGTGTTGCCCTGGGAGTGGAGTCGCTCAAAAAGCCCCATGATTTCCACACTGGTGGCGGAATCCAGGTTGCCGGTGGGCTCGTCGGCCAGCAGGATGGATGGATCGTTGACCAGGGCGCGGGCGATGGCGACGCGCTGGCGCTGGCCGCCCGAAAGCTCGCTGGGCTTGTGGTACATGCGCTTTTCGAGATCGACAATGCGCAGGGCGTGCTTGGCGCGCTCGATGCGCGCCTCGGCGGCGATGCCGGAGTAGATCAGGGGCAGTTCCACGTTGTGCAGCGCCGTGGCGCGGGGCAGCAGGTTGAAGGTCTGGAAAACGAACCCGATTTCCTTGTTGCGGATGCGCGCCAGTTCGTCATCCGTCATGTCGCTGACCAGGCTGCCGTTAATGTAGTAGTCGCCCTTGCTGGGTGTGTCGAGGCAGCCGATGAGGTTCATCAGGGTGGACTTGCCGGATCCGGACGGTCCCATGATGGCCACGTATTCGCCGCGCTTGATCTCGCAATCCACGCCGGAAACGGCGTGGATCTCCTGATCGCCCATGACGTAAGTCTTCCAGAGATCGTACGTCCGGATGACGATGTTGTTCCGCTTGAGTTCTTCGCCGCGGGCGATTTTCTCGTTCAGTGCCGCTGTTGCCATTGCGATCGCGCTTCCTTACGAACTAGGATTCCGTCTTGACCGGGGCTTTGTTGTCTACCTTCACCTTAGCCTGATTGCGCAGGGTGCGGATGATCTTGTAGCTGCCCGTGATAATCTCTTCGCCGTCTTTCACTCCACTGAGAACCTCGATGTCGGTAGCGCCGGTGATGCCGGTCTTGACCTCGCGGAATTCGGCCTTCTCGCCTTTGACGACGAAAACACCCTGGAGCTCTTCCTTGTCTTTTTTGGCCTTAACAGGATCGGCGTTGGCGGCGGCCTGAACGTTACCCGGCTTCTGCTCGGGCGCCAGATCACCACGCTGGCGGACCGTGAGGGCCTGGATCGGAATCGAGAGTGCTTTCTCGCGCGTGGCTGTGATGATCTTGGCAGTGCAGGAGAGGCCCGGGCGGATCTCGGTGGGCGGATTGTCGAGCGCGACGACGACCTTGAAATCTTTCGCCTCCTGGCTGGAGACGGCGCTCTGGCTGGCGGCCAGGCCGCTGGAGCGGAGGATGGCAGTGTTGCCGATCTCGATGACATGGCCCTTGAACGTGCGATTTGGAATGGCGTCGATCGTGATGTCGGCGCCCTGATCGAGCTTCACGTTCACGATGTCGGTTTCATCCACCTTCACCTCGGCGGTAATGACGCTCATATCCGCGATCGTCATGATCAACGAGGCGGAGGAGTTCTGCACGCCAGGCACCACGGTTTCTCCAACGCGTACCGGCAGATTGGTGACAATGCCATCGATGGGGGAGACGGAGTTGTGCTTCTGCAGCACGTCGCTGAAGCGGCTCAACGTGGCTCGCGTCTGGGCGACGCGGCGCTGGCTGACTGAAAGCTGGGCGGCCGTCTGCTCCCGCTGGGCGCGCATCTGGGCGACACGGGCCTCAGCCTCGCGGAGGCTGGCGCCGAGCGAATCGAAAGAGGCTTTCTTCGCGTCGAACTCCTGGCGGGGGATCAGCTTGCTTTCCAGCAACTGGCGGGCGCGTTCGTAATCAAGGCGGGCCTTCTCCAGGTCGGCCTTGGCGCGATCCACTCCGGCCAGCACCGTGCGCATATTCTCATCGACGGCCTTTACGCCGGATTCGGAGGCCGAAGCCTCTGCCAGGGAGGAGTTCAACGAGGCCTGTTGAGCTTGGACGTCGGCTTGCGCCTGAACGGCCTCCAGTCGGGCCAGGGTTTGGTTCCGCTGAACCTTGTCGCCTTCTTTTACGTTGATCTCGACGATCCGGCCCATGACGTTGGCGCCGATGTTGACATAGTTGCGGGGCTTGATCTCACCCGAAGCGGTCACCTGGCTCACCAAGTCCTGGCGCACCGAGCGGCCCGTCTGCACAGCGACTATGCCGCGCTGGCTCATCTTGACGCTGGCGAAAATACCTCCGCCAACCACTAGCAGGGCTATCACGCCCAATATCCATTTCCACTTGCGTTTCACGAGTGCACAGCTCCTGTCAGGATTAGACGCAGCTCAGCCCGCATTTGTTCTCTTAAAACTGTAACGCGGGGCGGGTAGTATAAGTTTGCGATCACTAACATTATACGCGCCCTGCGGTTGGGCGGGAGGGACGCAGGCGGTACCAGTACGAAAACAGGTTGAATCAGCGGGAGCAGAAGCCTAGATTTGTAGTCACGGCGAGACGGGGCCTGAAGGTGAGATACAAAGGCATCTCGGAGGAAACCGGGCCCCGGCCGTTTTTCTACGCCAACTCAGGCGAATTATCTTAGTCTAAAGTCCAGTACCCTTAGAACCGATGAGTAGGGTGTGCAAGCTACTGAGCACACCGCTGGAATTCTCGCCGATGCCGCAGCCGGGCTGAGCCAACAACTGCAGGAACAACTGCGCTGGATGGCCGAGGCAGTGGCGCCTCATGAGGCATCGCTCAGCCGCAAGTTCGTGCGGCGGATGACCGAGTTGGGATATGGCCGCGATCAGCGGGATTCACTACTCGCAATTACGCCCGGCGCGGCTGCGAAGCTTCTCGTTGCCGGCGAACCGCTTTCGATGTTCCTGGAGACGGTGCAATACCGCGGGCGGCGTCTGGCGAAGCTCGGATTGACGCCAGCCTCGGTGGTGGCGGGTTTGAGTGAGTACGAGAAGCTTCTGCAGCAAGGGGTGGATCCCCGCTACCAATCCGAGGCCGCCAACCTGGCGTGGGTACGCAGCCAGCTCCATTTCCTGGTAATCCTGACGCTGAACAACGCTTTCTACCAAGTCCGTGAGGCAGAGAGCCACGCCTTCTACGAACTATTTCGGGTGGAGGTGGAGTCCCGCACGTGGGAGGAGATGCTGCCGCGATTTCTCGCCGTGCTGAAAGACTATACCGGCGCCGACGATGCGCGTCTGTTTCTGTTGAGCGAAGACGGCAAGGCGTGGACTCCGCCCCACCAACCCGGGCGGCAGGCTCTGGAGGCGCAGCCGAGAGTGCGCGCCGCATTGGGCAAGCCCAGGCTGGTGAAAGGCGGGAGCCAGACTTCTGGCCTGATTTTGGAGCCGTCATGGCGGATGAAGTTCGCCCACGTCTGGTCGATACCGATGCATTCGGAGGAGCAACTGAGAGGGGTGCTGCAGTTTGCCTTTGCCAACCAGTACGAGTGGCTGCCGCGGGAGTTGGAGTTGCTTTCAGCAGCCGCGGAGCGCTGTTGGCGGGCAGCGGAAAAAGCCAAGCTGCTGGAGAATCTGGCTCGCCGGGAAGAGCAGGTGCGGCGCCTGGCGCAGCACATGGTGGAGGTGGAGGAATCCGAACGGCGGCGCATCAGCAGGGAGTTGCATGACGAGGCCGGGCAATCCCTACTGTGCGTCAGGCTGCAGATGGAGATGCTAGAGCAGGAGATGCCGGAGTCGGCGGGGGCGTGGTGCACCCGGCTGACGGAGGTGCGGCAGATGACGGAGCACACTATTGTCGAGATCCGCCGCCTGATTGCCGCGCTCAGCCCGGCGATTCTGGAGCAGATGGGTTTGGCAGCGGCGCTGCGGCAGCTCATCGGACGATTCCGAAGACTGCACGCCGCCGATGTCCGGCTGCGGCTGCCCCGCCGTCTGGAGCTATCGAAGATGGTGGAGATAGTACTTTATCGTCTGGTCCAAGAGGTTTTTAACAACATAGCTAAGCATTCCCTGGCCACCAATGTAAACCTTTCCGTGGATTCGGCCGATGGGTGTTTGAGGATGCACATAGAGGACAACGGTGTTGGCTTCCAGGTGCAAGAAGCGTTCTCACGCCGGGATTGCTTCGGTCTCTCGGGCCTTAGGGAACGGGTCGCCCTTTTGGGTGGAACCCTCGTGGTGAAAAGCCTGCCCAAGGCGAGGACTGGAGAGTCGGCCGGCAAGACCGGGCCGCTGAAGGTGGCGGCCGGCAAGTCCGCCGGGCTGATCGGAGTGGATCGTCATGGAACTTCCATCCAGATTGAGTTGCCCGTGTCCAAGCCCGTGTCTAAACCCGTGTCGATGGTGGAAGCGCCCTGCGTAGGGCCTCCGGACTCGGATGAGTCGATTCCGCCGGTGAAGTTGCGCAAAGGCGCCAGGAAGTTAGCAAATACGAGCAGCCGATAGGCTCTGGAGTGATTTATGGCGAAGATCAGAATCATGTTGGCGGACGATCACACCCTATTCCGTCAGGGCATTCGGCAGCTGATTTCGGCCGAGACTGACATGGAAGTCATCGGCGAGGCCGCCAACGGTGGAGACATCGTCGACCGGGCAGCCGAAATGCGGCCGGACCTCGTCCTGATGGATATCGGCATGCCAGGCCTCAGCAGCTTCGAGGCAACACGTCAGATTAAGAAGAACCGGCCGGAAACCAAGGTTCTGATGCTGACCATGTACGACGATGAGGACTACCTCGTCGAAGGCATGGAGGTTGGCGCCAACGGCTACGTGCTGAAGGACAGTCCCGCCGCCCAACTGACGCTCGCCATCCGCGACGTCTGCCGCGGCGGCAGCTACCTGAGTCCCCGCATGCTCTCACAACTGGTGGACGATTTCCGCTCGCGCATCAAATCGGCCAACCGGTTACCGCGCTTCGCCACGCTGACCACGCGCGAACGCGAAGTGCTGAAGCTCCTGGCCGAAGGCAACTCCGTCAAAGAGATCGCCTGCGATCTGAATCTCAGCGTCAAGACCGTGGAAGCGCACAAGTTCAACCTCATGCGCAAGCTGGATATCCACAACAAAGCTCAGCTCGTGCAGTACGCCATCCAAAAGAAAATCATCAAGATCCCGAACATGGTGTAGTTGCGGTTTCCACTGCTCCGCGGCAGGTACCTGGAGGCGCGAAGGGCGATACAATCGACTTCAGGCCAGCAGGATCTGGCGCGGAGTTTTCTTATGAACAGACGATCGTTCGTTTCCACGGCGGCGGCAATGGGATTCAGCGCCACGCACGCCACGGCTCAAACTGCGGGTACACGGCTGCCGATCCGCAAGGGCATCCTTCTCGGCATGCTGCCCAAGACGCTTTCCATCGCCGACAAGTTCGCCCTGGCGAAGGAAGTAGGTTTCCAGTCGATGGAATGCGGCACCGAGGACGACCTCAACATTGCGAAGGAAATCAAGGCTGCCAGCGACAAGACCGGCATCCCCATCCATTCGGTGATGAACCGGGATCACTGGCAGTTTCCGCTTTCCAGCCCGGATCCGGCGGTGGTCGCCAAGTCGATGAAGGGCATGGAGACCAGCCTCCAGAACGCCAAGTTGTGGGGCGCGAGCACCGTACTGCTGGTGCCGGCAGTGGTGAATGCAGAGGTGGGCTATCAGCAGGCGTGGGATCGCTCGGTGGCTCAGATCAAGAAACTGGAACCGATGGCCCGGCAGATGAAGATCGTCATCGGGGTGGAAGAGGTATGGAACAAGTTCCTGCTGAGCCCTATCGAGATGGCGCACTACGTGGATCAGTTCAAGAGCCCGTGGGTGAAGGCCTACTTTGACGTCGGCAACATGGTGCTTTACGGCTATCCGCAGGATTGGATCCGCATCCTGGGACCGCGCATCGTCAAAGTCCACCTGAAGGACTTTACCTGGAAGCGCGATCCGCAGATCAAAAAGCAGACGGCGGACTTCGTGAATCTGCGCGATGGCGACATCAACTGGAAGGAAGTTCACAAGGCGCTGGGCGAGATCGGCTATAAAGGCGACGCGACTGTGGAGGTGGGCGGCGGAGACGCGGCCTACCTGAAAGACCTGAGCCATCGAGTGGACATGATACTTGAGGGCGCGTAGGTGAAATGAGAAAATTCCTTCTGGGCATTCTGGCTGGCCTGATCATCGCGGTCGTTACCGGCGTGGTGCTGATGTTTTCCGTCATCCGCTTCAGTAAGCGGGAGCCGGAGGCGCCGAAAGTGGCATGGCTGTCGTTGCGCCTGGAGGGTGAGCTACCGGAGGCGCCGCCGATGGCAGCGCCTTTTCCGGGTTTGGAAGACCGCACGCCACTCACCGTGGCCGAGGTTTGGAGCACGTTGCGGCGTGCGGCGCGGGATCCCAGTATCAGGGGCGTGATGTTGAAGCCGCGCGGGCTGGCCGCCGGCTGGGGCAAGCTCGACGAGATCCGGCAAGGCATCGCCGCCGTGCGCAAGGCCGGCAAACCGGTGTACGCGTGGCTGGCGACGCCGGGCATGCGCGAGTACTACGTGGCTGCCGGAGCGGACCGTATCTTCCTCTCGCCCGAGGACTTGATCGACATGAAGGGCATGCGGATCGAGGCCAGCTACTTCAAGGGCACGCTCGATAAGATCGGTGTGGAAGTAGAAGTGGAGCACGTCGGTAAGTACAAAGACGCCGGGGATGTCTTCAGCCGCACTTCAATGACGCCAGAGACGCGCGAAGCGCTGAACTCGATTCTGGATGATTTGTTCCCCCGTTTGTGCGACGCGATCGGGCGCGGCAGGAAGATGAAGCCGGAGCAGGTGCGCGCGATGCTCGACGACGGGCCATTCCTGGCGCCCAAGGCGAAAGAGAACGGGCTGATCGACGAGTTGCTGTATGAAGGCGACGCCGATCAACAACTGGCCAAGAAGTCGCAGGTGGAGGTAGGTCAATCGATCTCGGCCCGTGCCTACATCCAGACCAGTGGTGGCCGGCAGAGGAAGGCGCGCGACATCGCCTATCTGGTGGCGTCCGGCGACATTCTGCGCGGCTCCGCGGCCAATTTGTTTGGCGAGGACCGCAGCATCAACCCTCACGGCATCACACGGCAACTGAATCTGATCGCCTCCGACCCTGGAATCCGCGGCGTCATCCTGCGCGTGGATTCGCCGGGCGGCGACGCCATCGCCTCCGACGAGATTCTGGCGGAATTGAAGAAGTTCGCCCAAAAGAAGCCGATGGTGATCTCGATGGGAGACGTTGCCGCATCGGGCGGATACTACATCGCGATGACCGGCGACCCCATCATTGCCTATCCCGGTACGCTGACGGGGTCCATCGGCGTGATCTACGGCAAGGTGAACTTGAAGGGCCTGTACGACAAGATCGGCATGTCGAAGGAGATTCTGAAACGGGGCCGCTTCGCCGACATCGATTCCGACTACCAGAAGCTGAGTCCCGAGGGACGCGCCAAGCTGCGCGAATCGCTTCAGTTCATCTACGATGGTTTTCTCCAGCGTGTCGCTGCGGGGCGCAAGAAGACTCCGGCGGAGATTGAGCCGCTGGCGCAGGGCCGGGTGTGGCTGGGTTCTCAGGCAAAAGAGCGAAAGCTGGTGGATGAGCTGGGTGGGCTGGACCGGGCCCTGGAGATACTGCGCAAGCAGGCGAGCCTCAGCGAAGATGAGCCGCTACGCTTGGTGATATTCCCCGCGCGCAAGTCGTTGTGGGAGCAGTTGCTCAGCCGCTCCGGCGGCGATGCGTCAGCGGGCGCGGAGTCCGAGGCATCCATCCTGCTTCGGCAACTGCCGGCTGGCGTGGCACCGTGGTTGACGGGCGGTGTATTGAGAGTGATGCCGTACCATTTGGAGTTCCGGTAGGCCGGAAGGTCCAAACTAGAAAGCTCTGCTGGAGCTGATGCCGTTAGATTGAAGCACGACGGCCATCTTTTCGAGGGCCGATTTGTGGATCTGGGAGACGCGGCTTTCGTTGATGCCAAGCATGCCGCCGATCTCTTTCATCGTCAACTCGTTGGTGTAGTAGAGGACGACGACCTTCTTGTAACGCTCCGGCAGTATGGCCATGGCGACCTCGAGCTTCTCCTTCATCTCCTCACGGGCGCACATGGAATCCGGCTGGGACTCGGGCTTGCTGGGAAAATCGGGAGCAGGGAGGTCCTCGTTGTCCTGAGCGCGCGTGGAGGCGGAGACCAAGCCGACA
The DNA here is from genome assembly GCA_036504135.1 of Paludibaculum sp. Lineage (GTDB taxonomy): Bacteria > Acidobacteriota > Terriglobia > Bryobacterales > Bryobacteraceae > Paludibaculum. The sequence goes on along the minus strand of DASXVP010000024.1, from coordinate 270,042 downwards.
TTTCGAAGATCGAGAGCCATCTGGCGCCAGCGGGAAACCTCGACGCCCATTTTTGCGGCTAGTTCGTCTTCGGTAGGTTGGCGTTGGAGCGTGGTGCAGAGGTCGCGGGTTATCTGTTCTACCTGCTTGTGGCGGCGGCGCAGATCGCGCGAGGCCCAGTCGAGCTGGCGTAGTGAGTCGAGAATCGCGCCCTTGATGCGATGCTTGGCGTAGCTAGAGAAGACAACCTTCTTGTCCGGATTGTACTTCGTCGCAGCGTCGAACAGGCCCAGAATGCCTGCGTGCACCAGGTCGTCGAGTTCGACATGGACCGGTAGACTTTCGTGGACGCGGACCGCGATGGCTTTCACCAGGGGCAGGTGTTCCATCACTACGCGATCACGCTGTTCCAGCCGAATGTCGCGTTTCGGCGACTCCTTTACCAATACAACAGCCGTTGCCCTAGCCATGAGAGTATCCTTCGCCTTCTTTGCCAAAATTTGCCCCTCGCCGCCCTCTCTTCTGGAGGGCTTTGCTTTCTTTGGGGCTGTCGGGCTCGTCCGGTTCTGGATACTGCGTCCCGACGCCTCTACTAAGGCAATCGGGGGGCCAATCAGGATTGGGCTCAGGCTTTCGCCGGAGTCCGCCGATCTCTCGGCGGTAAGTGACAGATTCTTTAGGCCTTCTCCAAGGGCCGCGAATCCCGTCTCAAACAGCGGTAGCTGCCGCGAGTGTCTCCGAACAGGCGAACTGTTTCGCTTTGCGACGGATTTACTGCTGCGCATGCCTGCCATCCCCATCAACCTGAAACACACAGTTCCATAACGGAACAAATTTAGTCGTCTCACTGAGGTAGATCTGCGTCTTACCTCTACTCTTCGGCTGATAGTAACGGGTTTCTTAGCAATTCCCACTAGACGGCATACCTGAGTTCCATATTGAGATTTTCCCTAAGGCTTTTCTCGTACTGGTACAGGCACTACCCCCATTGGCGGGGGATGAACCGCTGCTAAGGGTGCTCGTCGCGCTGCAGAGCGACCCACGATTTGACGGCCAGCGCCGCCATCACCACAAGCACAACCCAGCGGAAATTGCCGTCGAGCGTGAACCAGGCGGCGGCCCCGAGCAGGGCGTAGATCGCCAGGGCATAGCGGAATCGTTTGCGCAGAGATGTCATCTTGGCAGGTTGTAGGAGAACATGAGCTGGACCCGAATCTCGCGGCCCCGGAATTCGTTTGGCAGCGGCGGGAAAGGATTTGACATGCTGATGCCCGCGACGGCGGCGCGATCCAGCGCCTCGGCGCCGGACGGATTGGCGATCACCAGCTTGGGAACGCTCCCGGACTTGTCAATGGAAAACTGGATGGCCACGCGGCCCTGCCGGCCCAGGCGGGCGCTCTCCGGAAAGACCGATTGCCAGTTGCGCTTCACCGACGCCAGCACTTGTACGAGGTAGGGCCGGAAATCGACGCCCTGCGGATCGCTGAGCAGTTCCAGGCTGCTGGCGGTCTTCTGCGGCGAGGCCGATTGCAGGATTCCCTCGCTGATGCCGCCGGAACCGCCGGCGCCCACATCCCCCACCACCACACCACGGCCGGCGCCACCCCGCGCGGCAGCACGCAGAGCGTCGTCCACGCTGAGCTTCGGCGCGGCGCCGGTCGTTTGGCCGGAACCGCGGACGCCGGCTCCGCTGGACGGGCGCTCAAAGGGCGAGGCCTTCGGCTGCTCCGCAGGGGGCGGCAAGTTGGGGAGTTTGGGCGCGTTGGAAACGTCCGGGACGGCCTGCTGCGCCATCTCAATCCTGGGAGCTTCGATCACCGGCGCGGGACGCGGCGCGGGAGGGACGGCCGGCGCAGCGGGCGGTTGGAACGGCTTACCGGCGGGAGTCATCGGCGCCTGGCGGATTTCAGGCTTCGGCATGAGCGATGCCAGATCCACCTCGGCCGCGGGCTTGCTCCGCTGCGGTTCCTTCTGCGTCACCTGGAAGGGCGGCACGTCGCGCGGGGCGATCAGCGGCGTTGCCCGGTGAAAGTCCACCACCACCCGCGAGGCATCGCTATAGCGAACGGCGCCGGATGGCGCATTCAGGGCAAACACAATCAGCGCAATATGATATGCAACCGCGCCAATGGCCCGGATCCGATAGCGCGACCGGGCCTCGGGCCCTGCCACGTCGAGCAGGAACCGGGGCTCCTCCTGATCGGCGTGCCAATAGCGCTGAAATCCCTCAAGCATGAATGGATAGTGGGCCTCTACTGTTTGATAGACGCTGCGGCGAGCGCGGAGGCTACGATCTTGCCGTGATCTTCCATGCCGTTCTGGATAATGCTGGCCAGCTCCAGCGCTTTGGCGGCCGCCACGCCGTCCACGATGGGGAGATTGCGGGTAGCGATGCAATCAAGGAACGAGGCGAACTGGCGCTTCAACGGCTCTTCCTTTTGAATGATCTGCGGCAGAAACTGCACGTTGCGCTTGTCGTCCACGCCGATGGCGACGCATTCCTGCTTGGCGTAATCCACCGAGATGTACTGGCGCGGCTGGAAGAAGCGCAGCTTGCGGACTCGCTCGGTGGAGACGCGCGAGGCGGTGAGGTTGGCGATGCAGCCGCCGGAAAAGGCCAGCCGCACGTTGGCGATATCGGCGCGGGCGGAGAGCACCGGGATGCCGGCGGCGCGGACCTCCTCGGGCATACGCCCGGTGAAGGCCAGCAGAATGTCGAGGTCGTGGATCATGAGGTCCGAGACGACATCCACATCCAGGCTGCGCGGCGTGAAGATGCTCAGCCGGTGGATCTCGAAAAACAGCGGCATGGTCACCATCTTCATGGCGGCCTGGACTGCGGGATTGAAGCGCTCAAGGTGGCCGCATTGCAGGATACGGCCGTGCTGGCGGGCGGCGGTATTCATCTCCCCGGCCTCAGCCACGGTAGCGGCGATCGGCTTCTCCACCATCACGTCCAGCCCGGCCTCCAGAAGGGCGCAGGCGACGCTGCAGTGGGCCACGGTGGGCACGGCGACCACGGCGGCCTGGGCGTGCCCGGCGAGGTCCTCCAGGCTCTCGTAGGCCCGGCAACCAAACTCCTGCGCGGCGGCCTGCGCCTTGGCGGTGTCCAGATCGTATACGCCGGCCAACTCGGCCAGGCCGGATTCGCGGATCACCCGCAGATGGTTGCGGCCGAACATGCCGGCACCGGCGACGGCCACGCGGATTTTTGCATCACTCATACTTCTTCTGCCTCTGCCGGCGGGTGGCCGACGATCGCTATTTTGTGCCGCTCAGCCAGCTCGAACATCTCGTCCCGATCCAGCAGCAGGGTGCGGCCGGCGTCGATGGCGAGGGCGGTGGCGCCGGTCTCCGCCATGGTGCGGATGGTGCCGGGCCCGGCCACGGGCACGTCAAAGAGCAGGTGCCGGCGGCGGTTGGAAACTTTCACCAGGCGAAGGGCGCGCCCGTTCACGAGCGAGGCCGCGCGGCGCAGCATGGCGTCGGTGCCCTCCATGGCCTCCACGGCCACGCAGGCGCGCTCGCTGATGGCCACGCTTTGGCCGATGTCAAAGCCGGCCAGGGCGCCGGCCACGCGGCGTCCGTAGGCGATGTCTTTGCACTCGTCGTCGTCGGGCTTGCGGCGTGTCAGCACGCCCTCGGCGGCCAGCAGCGGTTTCAGCAGCAGGGTGGAATCATTCAGGTGGATGCCCTCCTTGGCCAGTTCGGCCTGCACGCCGCCGATGAGGGCGTCGGTATTGCGCGACGGCAGCGAGAGCAGCAGCTTGAACAGGCGCCAGTCCGGCTTCAGCGTGCTGAATAGCGAGGTGTGCTTCACCTGACCCGCCATCACCACCTCAGTTACTTGCTCTTTGTGGAGGATATCGATGAGCTTGCCGAGCTCGGCGATCGTGATCCAGTGGCAGGACGTGCCGAGTTGCTCCACCTCCGGCGGAGCGTTCTCCTTGATGGCGATGACCACCACTTCATGGCCGAGCGCGCGCGCCGTCTCCAGCGCCAGGATGGGAAAGCGGCCGCTGCCGGCGATCAGCCCGTATTTCACTTGATGAATCCACGCTGAGCCGAGCGGATAAACTCGATCAGCTCGTCCACCTGCGGCGAGGGCGTCACTTCGCTGTTGATCTGCTCAATCGCCTGGGTGGTATTCAGGGTGTCGCTGCCCAGCAGGCGGAACGACTTGTGCAGGCCGTCGATGGTCTCCTGCTCAAAGCCGCGGCGCTTCAGACCCACTTTGTTGGCGCCGAAGACGCGGGATTCGCGCGGGGTGACAGTCTGGGAGTAGGGCAGGACGTCGCGGGTCAGCACGCTGTAGCCGCCCACAAAGGCGTGCTGGCCGATGCGGCAAAACTGGTGGACTCCGGAAAAGGCTTCCACGATGGCCCAATCTCCGATGGTGACGTGCCCGGCCAGCGTGACCGCGTTGCCCAGGATGCAGTGGCTGCCGATGTTGGCGTCGTGCGCGATATGGGCGTAGGCCATCAGCAGGTTGTCGTCCCCGATGAGCGTCAGCGAGCCGCCGCCCTCGGTACCGCGATGGATGGTGACGAATTCGCGGACTTTATTGCGCGATCCGATGCGCGTTTCGGTGCGTTCGCCGTGGTATTTCAGATCCTGCGAGGCCACGCCGATGGAGGCGAAGGGGTAGAAGATGTTGTCCTCGCCGATCCAGGTGGGGCCTTCCACGAAGATGTGGCCCATTAGCCGGGTGCGGGCGCCGATCTCTACCTCGGCGCCGATGACGCAGAAGGGACCGATCTCGGCCTCGGGATGAATCCGAGCCGCGGGATCGATGATCGCGGTCGGGTGAATGGCCATTTTGATCTAGCCTTGTGGCGCGTTCTGCCGTGTGGGCTTGTCGGCGACCTTGCACATGACGATGCCCTCGGCCACCACCTGGCCGTCCACCGTGGCCGTACCCTGCATCTTGACGACAGTGGCCTTGCGCTTCAGCACTTTGAGGTCCATGCGGAGGATGTCGCCCGGAAGGACCGGCTTGCGAAACTTGGCCTCCTCGATGGAGGCGAAGAGGACCAGCTTGTTATGGCGATCGGGCAGGTCTTTGAGAACCAGGATGCCGCCGCACTGCGCCATGGCCTCGACGATCAGCACGCCGGGCATCACGGGGAAGTCCGGGAAATGGCCCATGAAGTAGGGCTCGTTGGCCGTCACGTTCTTGATGCCAACGATGAAATCGGGGCCCATATCCACGATGCGGTCGACCAGCAGCATGGGATAACGGTGCGGCAGGATGTCGCGTATGTCGATGTTTTCTAGGCTTACCATCGGAAAACGCTATTCTAACAGACGATGGACACTCCGCCCTCCCCGCCCCCCTCGCGCTCCGCTGCGGCCGCACACATCCTGCCGCAACTGGTGGCGCAACAGAGCTCGATCACAGCATTCCTCAAGGACCTGGTGGAGTGCGAGTCGCCCAGCGACGATGCCCCGGCAGTAAACCGTTGTGTGGACCTGCTGGCGGCAAACGTGGACGGCATCGCCAAGGTGAAGACATTCCCGGGCGGTCGCTTTGGCAGAAACCTCCTCCTGACGTTCCAGACGCCGGGGCCGCGGCGCAAGAAGCCGGGGCGAGTGCTGGGCGTGGGCCACTCGGATACGGTATGGCCCGTGGGCACTCTGAAGACGATGCCGTGGCGCGAGGCGAAGGGGCGTCTGTGGGGTCCGGGTGTATTCGACATGAAGGCGGGCCTCGTCCTCTTCATCTCGGCGATGAAGACCCTGCAGGCGCTGGATCTGCCTGTGGCCCGCGAGGTGGCGCTGTGGATCGTCTCCGATGAAGAGGTGGGCAGCGAAGGCTCGCGCGCGCTGACGGAGAAGCTCGCCAAGGATAGCAGCGCAGTGCTCATTCCGGAGCCGGCGGCCGGCCCGAACGGCAAGCTGAAGACGGCGCGCAAAGGCGTGGGCGACTATGTGGTGAAGGTGACGGGCAGATCCGCCCATGCGGGCCTGGACTTCCAGGCGGGCGCCAGCGCCATCGTGGAACTGGCCCGGCAGATCGAGAAGATTGCCACGTTTACCGATCTCAGCAAGGGGCTGACGGTGAATCCGGGCGTGATCTCCGGCGGCACGCGCACCAATGTGATCGCGGCCGAGGCGCAGGTGGAAGTGGACATGCGGATCGCGCGGGTCAAGGACTACCCGCCGCTGCACCGCAAGTTTCTCGCGCTGCGCGCCGTGGACAAGCGGTGCAAAGTGGAGGTCAGCGGCGGGCTCAACCGCCCGCCAATGGAGAGGACCAAGGGCGTGGCGGCATTGTATGGCGCGGCCCAACGCTTGGCGGCCGAGCATCTGGGCCTGCAGTTGGAAGAGTGCGCCGTCGGCGGCGGCTCGGACGGCAACTTCACGGCGGGTTTGGGTATCCCGACGCTGGATGGTTTGGGCGCTGTCGGAGAGGGCGCTCATGCTGTGAATGAGAGCGTCGTGGTGGAGCGGTTGACCGAGCGCGCGGCCTTGCTCGCCCTGCTAGTTCACCATTTGGGACAATAGAAGGGTCTGAAGTAATCCCCATGGTTATCACTGGTCTCTACTACGCACTGTTCCTGACAGGGGCCGGCGCCCTGCTCGGCTACTTCACCCGCGGTTGGGCGGGCATTCCGTTCTACATCCTGGCGGTGTTCTGCCTATGGTTCTTCCGCGATCCGGAACGCAGCGTGCCCTCCGGCCCTGTGGCGGTTTCGCCGGCGGACGGGAAAGTGATTCTCATTAAAAGGAAACCGGAATCGACACGGGTGAGCATCTTCCTGAACGTTTTCGACGTGCACGTGAACCGCTCGCCGATTGCAGGCAAGATCGTCGACGTGACGTACAAGCCGGGTAAGTTCCTGGTGGCGAGCAAGGACGAGGCATCGCTAGACAATGAAATGAATACGTTGACCGTCGATGGCCATGGGACGGTGGTGCAGTTCTCGCAGATTGCGGGACTGATCGCGCGGCGCATCGTCTGCTACAAAAAGCCGGGCGACTATGTGACGGCCGGGGAGCGCATCGGCCTGATCAAGTTCGGCTCCCGCGTGGACATCACGTTTGGGCCGGAATGGCAGTTGGAAGTGCAGGAAGGCCAGAGGGTCTCGGCTGGCTCCAGTATTTTGGCGCGAAGGAAGGGCCAATGACGCCGCGATTGAATTTGCGTGAGCGATTGATCGATCCGAACTCGCCGGACCGTCGTCCCCGCCGCGCGGCCTACGCGCTGCCGACATTTTTCACGGCAGGGAACCTGTTCATGGGTTACCTGGCGATCCTGAAAGCGGTGGAAGGCGCACTGTGGGTGCAGCAGGGAAACTACGGGCCCAATCCGCACTTTGATTTCGCCGCGGTGGTGATCGGACTGTCGGTGTTCTTCGACGGTCTGGACGGACGCATCGCGCGGCTCACCAATACCACCAGCGAATTCGGGCGGGAGTTGGATTCGCTGGCGGACGTGATCAGTTTCGGCATCGCGCCGGCGGTGCTCGCCTTCGTGTGGGGCTACCAGTTCCTGGATCCGTCCACGCCGCCCGAGATTCGCAAGTACACGATGCAGTCCGGCTACTTCGTGCTGTTCATGTTCGTGTGCTGCGGGGCGATGCGGCTGGCGCGGTTCAACATCACGGTGGATCCCAAGCCGAGCAATCCGGGACGCAAGGATCGCAAATACTTCGTGGGCACGCCCATCCCTGCGGCGGCCGGCATGGTAGCGGCCGTCATCTATTTCCTGGACGGCGTGCCGCTGCGGAACTGGATGTTCATCGCCGCATGGACCGCGTTGCTGGCGCTGCTCTCGTACCTGATGGTGAGCACGTGGCGCTATCGCAGCTTCAAAGACTTCAACCTGGTAAGTCCGCGGAGCCCGCGGAGCCTCATTGTGCTGGCCGCGTTCCTCTACCTGATCTGGAACTTCTCCAAGCCGCTGTTGCTGGTGATCTCGGTGCTCTACATCGGCAGCGGCATCGTGGTGCGGATCGCCGGCCTCCTGCGCCGGCTGGGCTCGTCTTCCGCGCCACCGCCGGAGCCGCGCGCAAACTGATTACGGAGACCAATGAAAAACGCGAAGTGGGTACTGCTGGGCGGTGAGACGCTGCTTGGCATTGAGATTCGGGACCTGATCACCGAGCGCAAGCTGCCTGTGTCGCTGCAGGTGGCGAGCACGAAATCCGACGAGAAGGTGATCACCCGCGACGAGGATGAGCTGCTGGTGATCTCGCCTCTCGACGCCGGCATGGTGGATGGCGCGGACGTGATCCTGCTGGGCGGGAACCTGAAGGCGAACAAATCCGCGTTTCAGCTGACCGGAAAGTTGAAGTCCCGGCCGGCGTTTGTGGATCTCTTCTGCGATTTTGAGGAGGATCCGGCGGCGCGGCTCCGGGCGCCGATGCTGGAGGACTCTAAGGTGCCGGCCGATTCCGACACCATCCACTGCATCGTGCATCCGGCCGCGGCCACTCTGGCGCGGCTGCTGGTCTGGTTGCAAGGCATGGCGCCAATCGAGCGATGCGTGGCCACTATCATGCAGCCGGTCAGCGAGTACGGCAAGGAGGGAATCGACGAGCTGCACAAGCAGGCGGTGAGCCTCTTCAATTTTCAGCCGATGCCCAAGGAGGTCTTCGATACGCAGGTGAGTTTCACCATGTCGCCCGCGTATGGCGAAGATTCCACGCATTCGCTGGCGTCTGCTGAAACACGGATCGAGAAGCATTTGGCCACTCTGCTAGGCCCGCGCAAGATCGCGCTGCCCTCGGTGCGTCTGGTGCACGCGCCGGTCTTTCACGGGCACTGCCAGAACGTGTGGGTGGAGTTTGCGAAGCGTCCGGCGGTGGCGGATGTGGAAAAGGCGCTGGCCGCGGCCGGGGCCGATGTGCGCACTGGCGGGACGGAGCCGGCCTCCAACGTCGGCGTGGCCGGCCACAGCGGCATGATTGTCAGCAATATCAGCGAGGACCGTGGCAATCCGCGCGGCCTGTGGCTGTGGGTGGCATCCGACAATCTGCGGACCCGGGCCGACAACGCGCTGCTGACTGCGGCTCTGCTGACGAGGAAAAGGGTGAAATGAGATTCGGGTTGAGCGTTGCGCTGGCGGCGGCCTTGGGTGTCTGCGGCTGCGGTTATCACGTCGGCGGCAAGGCTGAACTGCTGCCGTCCACCATCCGCACCATCGCCATTCCGGCATTCGGCAACGTCACCGCGCGCTATAAGCTTTCGGAGATGCTGCCCTCGGCCATCGCGCGCGAGTTCATCTCGCGGACGCGGTACCGCGTCGTGGCGGACCCGAATGAGTCGGATGCGATTCTGGTGGGGAACGTGTCCAATGTGCTCTCGGCGCCCACGATCTTCGATCAGAAGACTGGCCGTGCCGCGGGCATTCAGGTGATGGTCTATCTCAACATCAAGCTGGTGGAGCGGAGTTCCGGGAAGGTGCTCTTTCAACGGCAGGGCCTGGAGGTTCGCCAGCGCTATGAGGTGGCCACCTCCCAGGAGCAGTACTTCGACGAGAGCACGGCGGCGCTGGCGCGATTGAGCCAGGAGGCGGCGCGCCAGGTGGTGAGCTCCATCCTGGAGGCGTTCTAACGATGACGCCGGATCAACTACTGCGCGCTCTTGAGAAGCAGCGCCCGGAGGGCGTCTACCTGTTTGTCGGGCCGGAGACCTACCGGCGCGGACCCTGCCGGCGGGCGCTGATCGAAAAAGTGCTCCCCGTGGACGAGCGGGAAGAGGGCTACGTCCGGCACGACCTGGATTCGCTATCACTGAACGATGTGATCGACGACGCGCGGTCCATGTCCCTCTTCGCGGGCAGCCGGCTGATTTGGGTCTCCAGCGCCGAGCTGGCTTTGCCGCGCGGGCGCGCCGCCGCGGCTGCGGAGGAAGAGGAGGATTCGGCGGCTGCCAAACCGGGCGGCGCCGATTCGCTGGCAGCCTACTGCAAGGACCCAACCCCCGGTACCGTGCTGGTCTTCGATACCCATCGCTGGGATTTCGAGGGCGAGGACAAGGCCAGGATGGACAGGCTGCGGAAGTTCTACGCGGCCATTCCCACGGTGGTGGAGTTCACCAGGCTCACCAAGCAGGACGCGATGGGCTTCGCGCAGAGCCAGGCGGCGGAGCGCGGCCTGCGGATCGCGCCGGCCGAGCTCGATTCGCTGGTGGAGGCAACGGCCTGCGACGCGTCGCGGATGGCGACGGAGATTGAAAAGCTGGCGCTCTATCTGGGGTCGAACGGCGGCCAGGTGACCGCGGCCGAGATTGTGGCGCTGGTGCCCAACGGGCAGGAGACGACGATCTTCAATCTTGTGAATGCGCTGGCGCGGCGCAACCGGACGGAGTCTCTGCAACAGTTGGACACGCTGATTCGCGATGGCGAGTATTTACCGCTGGCGTTGACGTTCCTGGGCGGAATCTTCCGGCTAGCGCTCTCGGCGCGCGAACAGGGGTTGCGATCGTCGCAGGATGTCCAGAACTACTTCCAGCGCCAGGGTGTGCCGATGTGGCGCGCGCGGGCGGAGCAGATCTATACCGCCAGTTCACGCTTTCCCCAGGAGAAGCTGGAGCAGGGTATCCAGTTGGTGTTCCGTGCGGACCGCGACTTGAAAAGCGCGCGGGTGGACGACCGCATCGTGATGGAGGACTTTGTCTTCCGGTTGACGTCCTGATCGGCGGGAGCAACAAAGAAAAGGCTGCCCACCAGAGTGGGCAGCCTGTGAAAACCTAAGTTTTCAGTGTGCTTGCGGTTAAACTGTTGCCGGAGCGGCTGACATCGCCTTGAGGCGCTTGTGGAGGCGGGACTTGTAGCGATCTGCTGTGTTGTCCTTGATGATGCCCCACTTGGCGGCCCGGTCGATGAGAGAAAACGTGGAGGGGAGCAGAGCGGTCGCAGCGGCGACGTCCTTCTTTTCGACAGCGCGGCGCATGGCGCGGATCGCGTGGCGCAAGCGGCTCTTCCGCATTCTATTGACTGTTGTGCGGCGCTCGGTGATGCGCACACGCTTCAGTGAGGTGACATGATTCGCCATTGAGTGTTCTTACAGACCTTTGCCCAAAGTTATACAGGCTCAGGATAGCGCATGAAGGGGGGTGTCGTCAAAGCGCGGAAGATCGGCTTGAATCCCTGGCCGGTTTCTAACATCATGAGGACATGACATTTCTCAGTATTGTTGTTTCGGCCGTGATCCTCCTGGCTCCGGCCGCACTGGGGCAAACGGGCAAGAGCGAGGGTGGGCCTCTCGTCAAAGGAGCGCAGGCGACGGAGAAGGCCGGCAAGGCTACCGTGGACGGAACGAAGAAGGTTGCCAGCGCTACGGCGGACGCCACCAAAGATGCCGCAAAGGCCACCGCGGACGGCACCAAGAAGGTCTACAACAAAACTGCTGACGCCACCTCCGATGCCGCAAAAGCCACCGCGGACGGTACCAAGAAGGTCTACAACAAAACTGCTGACGCCACCTCCGATGCCGCAAAAGCCACTGCGGACGGTACCAAGAAGGCTTACCACAAAACCGTTGATGCAACCTCCGATGCCGCAAAGGCAACCGCGGGCGGCACTAAGAAGGTGTACAACAAAACTGCCGACGCGACGTCTGATGCCGCCAAGGCGACGGCGGACGGCACCAAGAAGGTTTACAACAAAACCGCTGATGCAACCACCGATGCAGCTAAGGCCACCGGCAAGGGCGTCGTGTCGGGCACCAAGGCGGTAGGCAAGGGCATTGGCACCGGACTTACGAAGGCCGGTGAAGCAATGGGCGCCAAGAAATAGGGCCAGGCGGCACGCGCCGCGCGCCCTGAGCCAACCCGCGTAGCAATCCACTACGAGTGACCCCGTAGCCGCCCACGGGGTTTTTCATTCGGGGAGCGCGAGGCTCAGTTCGCGACGAAACGTACAGGCAGGCCGCAGCGCTGCAACCGGTTCTCGACGTCTGTCAACTTGAGCCGAGTGGCGTCGTAGAGGATGGTCAACCCGTCCATCTTCGGGGTCAATTTCACTGCCTGCATCCCGTAAACGCCGTGGAGCTCCTCAACGGCTGCCAGCCAGCTGTCGGAGAAGGGCGCGGTGAACTCGTAACGTGCTTCCACCAAGGTCATTGCACTTGCCAGGATAGCATCCGGATCAGGGATTCTTCAGTTTCCATAGAATCTGGCGAAGCATGCCGGTCCACACGGCAGCGTCGCGCGAGCGCATGTGGAGCCGGCGCACCAGGCGGTGCGTTTTGTCCTCGCCGTTCTTCGCCTGGCCGTAATCCGTGTAGCCGGAATGCTGGAGCAGCTCTTCCAGCAGGACGGTGAACCGCTCCACCTCTTCCCCCGGCGCAAGCTCGGAGGCCTCCGGCCAGTGGCGCGCCGTGGAGGGCTGCCGGATCAGCTCGTAGAGGCAGACGGCCACCGCCTGGGCGAGATTCATGGAATCGTGCGCCGGGCGCGTGGGAATATGCAGCAGCCAGTGGCAGTGGCTGACGTCGTTGTTGGCCAGGCCGAACTTCTCGCTGCCGAACAGCAATGCCACGTTGGCCGATTCCATGTGGCGGCGCAGGAGGCGGCCAGCCTTCTCCAGGCGATGGAGCGGGTGCTGGAGTTGGCGGTGGCCCAGACCCGTGGCGCCCACGACGAGGGAGCAATCGGCCACTGCCTCCGCCACGCTGGGGTAAACCCGGGCGTCGCGCAGAAGATCGCTGGCACCCACCGCGCTCACGGCCTCGCGGAAGGCGACATCATAGGGATGAACCAGTCGCAGATCGAAGAATCCGAAGTTGCTCATGGCGCGGGCCGAGGCGCCGATGTTCAGCGGATTGCGGGTGTCGATGAGGACGACCTTCAGGCGGGCGTTGCGGTCCAGGTTCATGCTTGATGCGCCGATTTGTCCATACGAATATTTTGGAACCTTTTCGGGGTGGCGCGTCAATTACAATCGGAGACGAGTTGCAGGGTACTATCGCCAGCTTGAATGAACACGCTCTGTTGCGCCGCGTACAGGCCGGCGAGGCAACAGCGTTTGAGTTGCTGTACGACCGGCACCAGGCGCGGGTCTACCGCTATGCACTACGGATGTCGGGGTCGCCGGAGATCGCCGACGACATCGTCCAGGAGGTGTTCCTGGCGGTGATCCGCGGAGCGCGGGGTTTCGATCCGCAGGCTGGCGCGCTATCGAGCTATCTCTATGGAATGGCGAGACATCTTCTATTCCGGCAACTTGGCTCGCCGGCGCTGGATGAGTTGGAAGACGACGCTCCGGCGACCGACGCCAATCCGCTCGATGGTTTGGAGCAGGCCGAGCAAGTGGAGCGCGTCCGTCTGGCGCTGGCCAGTCTTCCGGCACACTACCGCGAGGCCGTGGTGCTCTGCGAGATGGAAGAGTTGAGCTACGCGGAGGTCGCCGAAATGTTGGGCGTGGCTGTGGGCACGGTGCGCTCCAGGCTGCATCGGGCCCGGGCCATTCTGGTGGAAAAGCTGAGCGAAGAGAGGTGCCGGGCATGAGCGACGGAAACGAGAATCTTCGGAACGCTTTGCGCGCGTTATCGCTGGAGACGGGTGCCGCGCAGGCCGCTCTGCGGGTAAAGTCCAATCTGTTGAACGAGATGCGCCGGCGGCAGCGAAAGACGCTGACTCTGAAATGGTGGCCGGCCGCAGCAGTGGCGGCCCTGGCGATGGGAGTTTGGCTGGGTGCGCCAAAGCTTGGCGTACCGGCGGCGCCTGCAAATACTGATATTCCGACGCAAGTAGTTGAAGTGCCGGCCGAGGCGCCTCCCGTGATGGCGCAGGTGCCGGCAGCCGTTCCGGTGCGGACCACGCGGCCCGCCAACTACCCTGCTCCGCAGCCTGCTAACCAATTGAGCCCATTGACTCCGTGGTACATTCACCCCGGAATTCCAGAGGCTCGGCAGGGACATATGGTGTATATGGATGTCGGTCCGGAAACCGCCCGGCTATTTGGCTTGACGGGCACCGGACCGATGAAGGCTGAGGTCTATCTAGGTGATGATGGCTTGGCGCGGGCCATCCGACTGGTTCGTACTACACAGATCGTAAGAGGAGAGTAATTCACAATGAACTTGAAACCGATTGTCATTGGGCTGGCCGTTCTCGGCTTGGCCGCGACGGCGCAGGAGAAGAAGATCGTCCGAGAGCACGTCACGGTGTTCGACGGCGTCGGCGGGGGAGCCGCGGGGGCAGGACAGACTATCCGCTTCATGCAATTCGACGCGGGACCGGTGAAGGGAGCGCCCTATGCCGCTGAAGCGATGAACGAGACGATCCAGACGCTGTCGGACGGCAATCGCATCGTCGAAAAGCATAGCAGCCGGATGTACCGCGATGCCGAGGGCCGCACACGGATGGAGAACAACTTCGGCCCACTAGGCCCGCTGGTGCCCGAGGGCAAGGCGCCTTCCATTACCTCGATCAACGATCCGGTGAGTGGCGAGCACTTCATGCTGGACAACAACCGCAAAACGGCTACGAAGATGATGATGCCGAAGATCACGTTGGACGGCAAGCCCGGCGAACAGAGAGAAGTGAGAGTCGAGATGCGGCACACCGGGCCGGCTGGTTCCAGCGCAACGGCCACCGCGACGGTGGACCACGATGTGATGATCGCCGGTCCAGCGGTGATGAGAGAGGGCGTCCATCTCAACGTCATGGAAGCCGGCGCCGCCCGCCCTGACGTGAAGAAGGAGTTGCTCGGCAAGCAGACCATCGAAGGTGTCGAGTGCGACGGCACGCGGGAAACAGTAACCATTCCCGCCGGCGCGATGGGCAACGAGCGGCCGCTGGTGAGCGTAACGGAGCGCTGGGTATCGGCCAAATTGGGTCTGGACGTGCTGCGGAAGCACACCGATCCGCGGTTTGGAGAGACCAACTACCGGCTGACCAAGATCGTCCAGGCAGATCAGCCGCGCAATCTGTTTGAGGTGCCGGCGGACTACAAGGTGGAAGAGGGCGGCGCCGGCAACGTGATTTTCAACAGGAAGATCAAAGAAGCGAAGGAGTAGTCCTCCGGCTCGGATCGGATCGAAGAAGAGACGGATCGATAAAGGGACGGGCCGAAAGGTCCGTCCTTTTATGCTTTGTGCGCCTCTTCCAGGTAGGTGTAGCCGTAGAGGCCTTCCTCGTAAAACTTGAGCAGGCGTCCTGACTCCTCGTAGCCGATCTTGCCTGCGAGCACGGCGGCTTCGACGTCCAGACGGAACTGCTCCAGGAGATGCCCGGCGCTGAATTGGACGTAATCCAGCACTTCCTTCACGGTGTCGCCCTTGATCACCGCCTCCAGGATCGCCTTGTTCTGTTCATTCACACGGACATGCACGGCGTGGGTGTCGCCCAGTAGATTGTGCAGATCGCCCAAAATTTCCTGATAGGCGCCCACCAGGAACGTCGCCAGGTAGTAAGCCTCGCCATTGAATGGATGCAGCGGAAGAGTCTTCTTGACGTCACGGCGATCGATGAACTGATCCACTTTGCCGTCGCTGTCGCAGGAAATGTCGCCCAGCACGGCGTTGCGCGTGGGCTGCTGCTCCAGGCGGTGGATGGGCATGATGGGGAACAACTGCTTTACTGCCCAGCTGTCGGGCATGCTCTGAAAGAGCGAGAAGTTGCAGAAGTAGGTATCGGAGAGCATGCTCTCCAGGCCTTCCAGCTCCTCGGGGAAGACGTCGATCCCCTTCGCCATGGTAAGCACGCGCCGGCAGGTGAGCCAGTAGAGATTCTCGGCCAGGCAGCGCTGCTTCAGCGGCAGGTAGCCCAGGCTGAAGAGGTTGAGGGCGGAATCGAGCGCTTGCTGCGCATCGTGGAAGCCCTCCAGCATATTTTTGACGCTGAGCGTGCGGAAGGTCTCCATCAGATCGATGAGCGGCTGCTCGCAATCCTCCGGCAGGTCTACGGGCACTTCCTCTTCCCCAAATCCGCTGACGCCCAGCACGTTGAAGACCAGCACGCTGTGATAGGCGGCGATGGCTCGGCCGCTCTCCGTCAGAATCGTGGGGTGCGGCACCTCGGCCTCGTCGCAGACGTTCTGCACGTGATAGACGACGTCGTTGGCATATTCCTGCAGAGTGTAGTTGACGCTGGATTCGAAATCGGTCTGGGAGCCATCGTAGTCGATGCCCAGCCCGCCGCCGACATCGAGCAACTCCAGCCCCGCGCCCTGCTTCTTGAGATCCACGTACACGCGCGCGGCCTCAATGACGGCGGCCTTGATGTGGCGGATGTTGGTGATCTGGCTGCCCAGGTGGAAATGCAGCAGCTTGAGGCAATCCTCCATGCCGGCGGCCTTCAGCATCTCCAGCGCGCGCACCGCTTCGGTAACGGTTAGACCAAACTTGGAACGATAGCCGCCGGAGCTCTTCCAGCGGCCGGCGCCGCGGCTGGCGAGCTTGACGCGGATGCCGATGGCCGGCCGCACGCCAATGGCGGCAGAGTGCCTCAGGATCAACTCCAGCTCAGTGAACTTCTCCACGATGGGCGTGATGTCGCGGCCAATCTTGCGGCCCAGCATGCACATCTCGATGTACTCATCGTCCTTGAATCCGTTGCAGACGATCGGCGTGGCGTTGTCGGCGATGGCGAGCACCGCCAGGAGTTCGGGCTTGGAGCCCGCCTCCAGACCAAACCCGTATTGGCGCCCGTAGCGATAGATCTCCTCCACCACCTGGCGCTGCTGGTTGACCTTGATGGGGTAGACGCAGCGGTAGCTTCCCTGGTAGTTGTGTTCAGATATGGCGTTGGCGAAAACGACCTTCAGCTCTTCGAGCTGATGGCCGAGGATCTCCGGAAAGCGCAGGAGGATGGGCGGATCGATGCCCCGAAGCACCAGAGTGTCAATCAGCTTTTTGATGTCGACGAAACGCGCCGGGTCGGCCGTGGGGTGCACAAGGATGTGCCCCTTTTCACTAATGGAGAAGTAGCCTTTGCCCCAACGGTCCACATCGTACAGATCCTTGGCGTTCGCAATCGTCCAACGGTCGGAGGGTTCGCGCACGGCTAGCGGCTCAGGCAATTTCAGATTCAAGTTGTTTCGACGGCCTCCCGAACTTCCAAGTGTGAATAAAAATGTCTGAGGGGGCAACCTGATTTTAGTTACAGTTCGCAGGTGCATTGGAATCATGACTTTGCTGGCCGCTTGTGCGGCTGCCCAAACCGCAGTTCTGCTGTGCGCGGACTCATCCTGGCAAGGTGGGCGCGCCACGCTGACATTTCGCACCGGTGTCGTGGCAGCGATGGACGTAGCCCGCGCGACTCTGCTGCTCCATTTGAGGCAGTCCGCTCCCACACCCAGGCGGGTCAAAGTGAACGGACGCGCGGCGCCGTTCACCATACTGGAGCAAGGCTGGATTAGCGTGGCGGTGCCTGGGCGCACAGCGCTCCGTCCTCTGGTGGTGGAGGGCGCCGCGTTCGACGGCCCGACCGCGCCCGGCTTCGCGCCGTACCTGGCCGTGGAGGGGCCCGCGTCGAAGGAAGGGAAGTAAACTGGATCACATGGCAAATGGGCAACCTCGGGCAGGACGTTTTGCGCTGGTCACCGGCGCAAGCAAGGGTGTGGGCAAGGGTATTGCCCTGGAACTGGGGCGGCAGGGCTGCCAGGTGGCGGTGAACTACAACAGTGATTTGGCCGGCGCCGAAGCCACCGTGGCCGAACTGGCAAACCTGGGCGCCGGCGGATTCGCCATCCGCGCCAACGTCGGCGTGAGGGCCGATGTGGAATCGATGTTCGCCGCCGTGCTGGAGCGCTTTGGCCGCCTGGACGTGATGGTAAACAACGCGGGTGTGCAGACCTGGAAACCCCTGTTGGAACTCACCGAGGCAGAGTGGGACAAAGTCATCGATACAAACTTGAAAGGCGCGTTTCTCTGCACGCAACTGGCGGCGCGCGCGATGAAAGCGTCCGGCGGCGGCGCGATTATCAACATCGGATCAGGGTGCAACAAGTGGGCGTTTCCAAATCTGGTGGACTACACCGCTAGCAAGGGCGGCATTGAGCAGTTCACGAAAGTGGCCGCAGTGGAACTGGGACCCTATCAGATCCGGGTGAACTGCGTGGCGCCGGGCTCGGTGGAGGTGGAGCGGACCAAGGCCGAATCAGGGGTGGATTATGCCACAACGTGGTCCAAACTAACGCCGCTGGGCCGTATTGGCGTGCCCGCCGACATCGGCAACGTGGTGGCATTTCTGGCTTCGCCCAAGGCGGATTTTGTCACCGGGCAAACGATCTACGTGGACGGCGGGTTGTTCTGCAAGCCGGCGTGGCCGTATTGACTGCTGCCCCCAGGGCAGCCTCTACTTCAGCAGCGGCATGAGATGCGGCATCATATTCGCCGCCACCCGGCGGCATCCCTCCGCCGTCGGGTGCATCGCGTCACGCTGCATCAGCTTCGGATTCGTTGCCACATCCTGCAGGAAAAAGGGCATCAGCGCCGTCTTCTTCTCCCTCGCCAGTTCGCTGAAGATCCGCTCAAACCCACGGATGTAGTCTGGTCCATAGTTGCGCGGCAGCGTCATGCCGCACAGCAGCACCTTCGCCCCGGCCTTCTGAAATGCGCCGATCATCTCCGCCAGATTCGCCCGCGACGCCTCCAGCGGCAGCCCGCGCAGCCCGTCGTTGGCGCCCAGTTCCAGAATCACCACGCGAGGCTTCAGGCTCACCGCGGCCTCGATCCGCGAAACGCCACCGTCCGTGGTGTCGCCGCTAATGCCCTGATTCACAACGTGAAACCGCACGCCCCGGCGATCCAGCTCTTTCTGCAGAAAATCCGCGTAGCTCTGTCCCGGGTCCAGCCCAAATCCGGCAGTCAGGCTGTCGCCAAACGCCACGATCGCCGGGCGGTCATCGGCCGCCACAGGCGTAGGCGCAACCACCGGCGCGGGCGCGGATGCCGCCGTCGGCTCCGCCCGCTTCTCTTCCTTCGCGCACCCAACCAGCCCCGCCGCCGCGCCTAGCAGGAAACCCCGTCGCCTGATGCCCATTTTCACACTTCAGTGTATCCCGCCCCTTCTGCTGCCATCATAAAGATCAGAGCCATACTGAATGAACACGCCGATTCTGGCCTTGCAGGCCATCACCAAATCCATCGACACCGGCACCCACCGCGTCGACATCCTGCGCGGGATCGATCTCACCATCGAGCGCGGCGAATTCGTCGCCATTATGGGCGCATCGGGTTCCGGCAAATCCACCCTGCTGGGCCTGCTGGCGGGCCTGGACACGCCCACCACGGGCCTGATCCAGCTCGATGGGGATGAGATATCCCGGCTCGGCGAGGACGCGCTAGCGGGCCTCCGGGGGCGCAAGATCGGCTTCGTTTTTCAGAGCTATCAACTGATCCCCACCCTCACCGCCGAAGAGAACGTCCTCCTCCCCGCCGAGCTCGCCGGCGAGACCGGCGCCGGACTCACCACCCGCGCCAAGGCCCTGCTCGATACTGTCGGGCTCCAGGATCGCCACGATCACTACCCCGTCCAGCTCTCCGGCGGCGAGCAGCAACGCGTCGCCCTCGCCCGCGCCTTCATGCGCAAGCCCCCTCTGCTCCTCGCCGACGAGCCCACCGGCAATCTCGATTCCGCCAACGGCCGCCAGATTCTCGATCTGCTCCTCTCCCTCAACCGCCAGGAGGGCGCCACGCTCGTCCTGGTTACGCACGATCGCGAGCTGGCCGATTGCGCCACGCGCATCATCACCCTGCGCGACGGCATCGTGGTCTCCGACGAGAAGCGGGCCGCCCAATGATGGCTTGGAAGATGGCGTGGCGCGAGGCCCGCGCCTCCGCGCCCAAGTTCATCTTCGTCATCTTCGGAGTGGCCGCCGGAGTGGGCGCGCTCACCGGCGTGCGCGGCTTCTCTTCCGCATTCTTCGAGGCCCTCAAGCGCGAAGCCCGCACCCTGATGGCCGCCGATCTCACAGTCCGCCAGTTCGGCGACGCCACCAAGCCCCAGACCCAGGAGATGGACAAGTGGATCGCCAGGGGCGCCCGCCTCAGCCATATCACCGAGACCGTCTCCATGATGGCGCGCGAGGGCGAATCGCCCGTGCTGGTCAGCGTCAAGGCGCTCGATCCGAACACCTACCCGTGGTACGGCAAGGTGGAGCTCGAACCCGTAGCGCCGCTCGCCCAGGTCCTCAACAAAGACACCATCGCCATCTCCGACGATCTCTCGCTCCGCCTGAACCTGCGCGTCGGTTCCAGCGTGAAGCTCGGCACGGCTGCCTATACCGTCTGCGGCGTGGTGAAGATGGAGCCGGACCGCATGACCGGCTCGCTCAACATCGGTCCGCGCGTCATGATCACGCGCGAGGGTCTGGAGCGCAGCGGCCTGATGATCTACGGTTCGCGCGCCTCCCAACGATTCCTCTTCAAGCTCCCCGCTGCGCCGGCCATCGATGTTCAGCAGATCCGCGACGGCCTCAAGCGGGCCTTCCCCGAAGCGCAGGTGGTGGATTACCGCGAGACCAATCCCGCCATCACGCGCGCCCTCGATCGCTCCACCACCTTCCTCAGCCTCGTCTCCCTCATCGCCCTCATCGTCGGCGCGCTCGGCGTGGCCACCGCCATCTACGCACACCTCCAGCAGCGCCTGGATACCATCGCGATCCTCAAATGCCTGGGCGCGCGCTCATCCCAGATCATGGGTATCTACACGATGCAAACCATGCTGCTGGGCCTCACCGGCGGCCTGGCCGGCGTCATCGTCGGCGCAGGCGTACAGGCCCTGTTCCCCATCCTGCTGGCCCGCTACTTCCAGTTTCAAAGCATCCCGTGGAGCCCCTCGTTCGCACTGGAGGGCATCGCCGCGGGCATCCTGGTCACGCTGCTATTCACCATCCCGCCGCTGCTGGCGGTGCGCGATGTGAAGCCGGCCATGATCTTCCGCCGCGAGATGCCGGAGGTCCGCGCCAGGTGGGCCATCCGCCTGCGGAAACAGTTGCCCTCCATCCTGAGTGGGGCGCTGATCCTCACCGGCCTGGGCGGCATCGCCGGCTGGCTGGCCGAATCGCCACAGATGGGCGCCTATTTCATCGGCGGCCTCGCCCTGGCACTGCTCCTTCTCGCCGCCATCGCCTGGCTGTTGCTGCGCGGTTTGAAGCTCTTCGTCCGCTGGTCGCCGCTGCGGCTTCCCATGGCCCTGCGCCACGGCATGGCCAATATCTACCGGCCCGGCAACCACGCCCCCAGCGTCCTGGTCGCGCTCGGCATCGGCGTCATGTTCACACTCACCATCTACCTGGTGCAGACCACGCTGTTGAAAGAGGTCGCTGGCGCCGCCCCCAAGGGCGCCCCCAACGTGTTCATGATCAACGTCACGGATCGCGATCGTGACGCCGTCAACGCATTCCTAGCCGAGCAGAAGGACGCCGTCGTCAGGCCGCGGCTCTCCTCGCTCTCCCCCGCGCGCCTCATTCTCGTCAACGGGACGCCCGTCGAGAAGTTCGTGCTCAAAGGCTTCAACCGCCGCGCCCGCTTCACTCGCCAGGTCACCTGGGTGGACGCCAAGCCCGACGATCTGCAACTCCGCAAGGGCGCCTGGTGGACCGCCGCCGATCAGGACAAGCTCATGTCGGTCTCTGAGAACTCCGCCGAGATGCTCAAGATCGAGCCCGGCATGACGCTACGCTGGGAATCGGTAGGCAAGAGCTTCGACGTCAAAGTCGCCGCCATCCACCGTGTGGAATCCGTCCGCCCCGGCTCCGACGACGAGTTCCTGTTCAATCGCGCCGCGCTCCAGGGGCTGCCTACGCAGTGGCTTGGCACCGTCCGCCTACCGCCCGCCAGCATTGCCGTCTTCCAGCGCGAGGCCTACAAGCGCTTCCCCTCCGTCACCGTCATCAATGTCGCGGAAGTCATCAACATTGTGCAGGAGGTGGTGGATCAGGTCTCTCTCGTGGTCCGCTTCATCTCCGCCTTTGCCATCCTCGCCGGCGCCATCATCCTCGCCTCCACCGTCGCCGGCACGCGCCTGCGGCGCACCCGCGAATCGGCCGTGCTCAAGACGCTCGGCGCCCGCCGCCGCCTGCTGATCTCCATCTTCTCGGTGGAATTCGCCATCCTCGGCCTGGTCGCCGGCATCATGGGCGCGGGCCTCGCCACCACCTTCTCGCGCCTGCTGCTCATCCGCTTCCTCGACGCCAAATGGAGCTTCGCCTGGGCCCCCAACCTCACCACCATCGCCCTCACCACGCTGCTCGCCGTGGCCGCAGGCTGGCTGGCCTCCATCCGCATCCTCTCGCAGCGCCCGCTGGAAGTATTGCGGGACGAGTAGCCATGCCGCTGCTCGATCGCGCCTCCACCACCGGCCAGTTCGCACGCTATCTGGTTGTGGGCGGCCTGGCCTTCGCGATCGACTTCGGCACGCTCTACGCCCTCACCGAGTCCGCCCGCCTGCACTATCTGGCATCGGCCGCCATCGCCTTCGTGCTGGGCCTCATCGCCAACTACGCGCTAAGCCGCGCCTGGGTCTTTCAGCGCCGCACGCTCTCGAGCACGTCCCTGGAGTTCGCCGCCTTCACCGCCATCGGCGTCATCGGCCTCGGCCTCAATGAGGCAGGTCTCTGGCTGCTCACCGAGCGCGCGCACCTGCACTATATGGCGTCGAAGGTGATCACCGCCGGCGTCGTGTTTCTCTGGAATTTTGGAGCGCGCAAGGCGCTGCTGTTCCGTTAGGGCAATCGCGCCGACTGGTGCGCCACCATCTGCCACTGCTTGCCGTTCTTCTTGAACACGTGCAGCAATGACATGTCCATGGGGTTCGGCTTGCCATTGGCAACCGTTGTGACCTTCGCACGGCAGATCGTGATCGCCGTGTCCTTCGACAACACCTGCACGGTCAGTTTGCTGTAATCCACGCTGGTGTACTTGGACGTGCCGGCCTTCAGCTTGCCGATGTAGCTTTCCTTCGTATCAACAGCCAGATTGGAGTGCGTATAAGTCAGATCGTTCGCCAGCACTTTGTCCAGCAGAGCGAAGTCGTTCTTGGTGATGCCGTCGGCCCAGCCGCGCTCAGCGGCTTCCACCGCTTTGGCTGCATCTTCAGCAGCAAACAGCGGTGCGGCAAGCAGGGCCATACTCAGGACAAGAATCTGTTTGATCATAGGGACTCCATCTTATCGCTAATCCGCCAGCCGTTCCGGCATGTCCGCCAGCACAAACCCCACCACCGCCATCGCCGCTGTGTTCAGCCGGAAATCCTGCTTGTCGATCTTGTCCAGCGTATCCGCATCGGTGTGATGCCACTCAAAATAGCGCTGCCCCACGGAGCGGTGCCCGATGCCCGGCACGCCGTCCCGCATGATGGGCCCGATATCGGCGCCGCCCCCGCCGGACGTCATCTCACCTGCCCCGATCCCACGCAGCAACACTCCGATCTCTTTCATCCGCGCCAGCGCCCGCGCCATCACCTCCAGCGGCGCGCCCTGAATCGAGAGCCCAAAGCCCGCCGGCCGTTCCGCCCCGCCATCCATCTCCACTGCCGCCACGTGATTCTTCACCGTCGCGCCCGCCCACTCCCGGTACGCCGCCCCGCCCCGCAAGCCGTTCTCCTCGTTCACCCACAGGCACGCCCGCAGTGTCCGCCGCGGCCGCAGCCCCAGTTGCTTCGCCAGCATTATCCCCTGCCACGCCGCCACGCAGCCCGACGCATCGTCCTGCGCGCCCTGCCCCACATCCCACGAATCGCTGTGGCCGCCCATCACCACAATCTCTTCCGGCCTCTCGCGCCCGACAATTTCGCCGATCACGTTGGCCGAATCCGCATCCGGCAGCGTCTTCGCCTCCATGCGCAGCCGTAGCGTCACCGCCACGCCGCTATCGATCAGCCGGTGAATCCGCAGCGAATCCTCCACTGAAACCGCCGCCGCCGGGATCTTTGGCGTGCCCTCGGCATACGACATCATGCCCGTGTGCGGCGAGCGCAGGCTCACCGGAGTGACGCTGCGCACCAGTGCCGCCACGGCGCCCAGCTTCGCCGCCCGCACCGCGCCGGCGCTGCGGTACGCCACTGTCCGTCCATAGCCCTGCCACGGCACGTCGTAGAGCACAATTCGTCCGCGCACCTTCGCCTCGCCAGCCGCCTCCAACTCCTCATAGCTCGATACGCACACCACTTCGGCCGTGATTCCCTCCGCCGGCGTAGCCACGCTGCCGCCCAGGCCGAGCATCGCCACCGGCGATTCCAGCGGCGCCATCATCATCAGGCTCTCGGCCCCGCGCACCCAGTGCGGTACCTTCACCAGCGGTGTCACCACGTTGGCCAGCCCCTCGCGCTTCATCTCCGCTGCGGACCACTCCACGGCCCGCTCCAGCCCCTTCGAGCCGGCCAGCCGGTGCCCGATGCGGTCGCACAGGTACTGCATCTTCGTCCAGCCGCCCTCGTCCGTCAGCGCCGCGCCAATCAGCCGCGACGCCGCCTCGCGATAGGTCTCCGTCAACGACGGGCGCGTCTGGGCAAACGACGCCACGGCGGGCGCCAGAGAGAGAAAGTGTCGGCGATTCATGGGGAAACTCGCATTGTCGCATATGCTAGTGCGCCTACCCCGCCTCCTGAAGCATCCTAGATAGAGCATGCCCAAATACGACGCAGTGCTGGTATTGAGCTTTGGCGGACCCGAGCAGCCAGCCGACGTGATGCCCTTCCTCGAAAACGTCCTTCGCGGCCGCAACGTGCCCCGCGCGCGCATGGAGGAGGTGGCAAAACATTACTACCACTTCGGCGGCAGGAGCCCCATCAACGATCAGTGTCGCGCCCTCATCGCCGCCCTCCTGCCCGAGCTAGCCTCCCACGGCATCAGCCTCCCCGTCTACTGGGGCAACCGCAACTGGCACCCCCTGCTCGCCGACACCATGCGGCAAATGGTATCGGATGGCATCCAGCGCGCGCTGGTCTTCGTCACCTCCGCCTACAGCTCCTACTCCGCCTGCCGCCAGTATCAGGAAGACCTCGATCGCGCCCGCATGGCCATTGGCATCGGCGCCCCTGTCTTCGAGAAGCTCCGCCACTTCAACAGCCATCCCGGCTTCATCACGCCCAACGTCGAGGCCCTGCGGGCGGCACTCGCCAAAGCGCCCGGCGCCGCCGTTCTCTTCACGGCCCACTCCATTACTCTCGAGATGGCGCGCACCTCCAAATACGTAGAGCAGTTGGAAAACGCCGCCCGCCTGATTGCCGCGGGCGCCGGCGGCATCGAATACCGCCTCGTCTACCAAAGCCGCAGCGGCCCTCCGCAGCAGCCCTGGCTGGAGCCTGACATCCTCAAGGCCATCGACGAGGTCAAAGCGGCTGGCTCCCCCAGCGTCGTGGTCGCCCCTATCGGCTTCATCTCAGACCACATGGAAGTGCGCTACGATCTCGACTACGAGGCGGCCGAGCGCGCCCAATCGCTGGGCCTCGGCTTCGTCCGCGCCGCCACCGCCGGCACCCACCCGCGCTTTATCGCCATGATCCGCGAGCTCATCGAAGAGCGCATCGCCGGCGCGCCCGAGGCCGATCCCTGCCGCCAGGATTGCTGCCCCGCTCCCATCAGGCCGCCGTCAGCCGGGCATGCACCACCGCCGCCCGCTCGATAGCCTCCTCCACGTTGTCGCAGATGTTGTCCGCCTCCACGTGGCGCTCAAACTTGGCCTTCTTCATCATCCTCAGCGGCTGCCACGGCGCGCCGCAGATCAGCAACTCCCGCCCGCTCGCCTTCAGCTTGTCCGCGAACACGCCCAGGGCGTGGATGCCCGTGGCATCAATGGCCGTCATGTTCCGCAGTCGCAGAATCACCACCGGCGGCAGCTCCGGAATGCGGTGCTCCACCTCCTCCAGCTTGTCGGTGGATCCAAACAGGAACGGCCCATGGATGCGGAAAATCGTCGCGTACGGCGGGATCTGCTTGTCCTGCAGGATGTGCTGCCAGCCCTTCTTTAAATAGTCGTCCGTCACCTCCGACACAGTTGTGGTCAAAGCCACGCGCCCAATAAAGATGAGCGCGGCGATGATCATGCCGAATTCTACCGCCACCGTCAGATCGACGAATACCGTCAGCAGGAACGTGGCCGCCCACACGGAGACGTCGCGCTTGCCCAGGCGGATAATCTCGGGAATTTCGCTCCACTCGCCCATGTTGTACGCCACGATGAACAGGATCGCCGAGAGCGCCGCCATGGGAATGTTTTTCGCCAGCGGAGCCGCCACCAGCAAAACCACCAGCAGCGTCAGGGCGTGAATCATGCCGGCCACCGGCGTCTTGGCTCCGCTGCGGATGTTGGTGGCCGTGCGCGCGATCGCTCCAGTGGCGGGCAATCCCCCGAAGACAGGCGCCAGTACGTTCGCCACGCCTTGCGCAAATAGCTCCGTGTTCGGATTGTGCTTGTCGCCGCTCATGCGGTCGGCTACCACGGCCGACAGCAGGCTCTCAATCGCACCCAGCATGGCTACCGTGATCGCCGGACTGATCAAAGAGCGGACCATCGTCCACTTCCACTGCACCATGTGAATTGCGGGCAGACCCGCCGGAATGCCGCCAAATTTCGTGCCGATCGTCTGCACATCCAGTTGCAGCAGAGTCACCGCCAGCGTGGCGCCAAACAGCGCGACGATGGTCCCCGGCACCTTCTTCACGAACCGCACGAAGAACAGAATCACCAGCAGCGATATCACGCCTACCGCCGTCTCCTCCATGGAGAACGTGCCGGCAGCCTCAAACAGCGCCTCCATGCGGTCCGTAAACTCGCCAGGCACCTTGTCGATCTTCAGCCCGAAGAAATCCTTGATCTGCGTGCTGGCAATCAGCAGCGCAATGCCGTTCGTAAAACCGATGACGATGGGGCGCGGAATGAACTTGATCGCCGTCCCCATGCCCGTCAGGCCCAGAGCCATCAGGATGAGACCGGCCATGATCGTGCACAGAAACAGCCCCTGAATCCCGTACTTCGTGACGATGCCCGCCACCACCACGACAAAGGCGCCCGTGGGGCCGCCGATCTGCGTCGTCGATCCGCCCAGGAACGATATCAGAAAGCCCGTCACCACCGCGCAGTAGATGCCGGCTTGCGGCGGCACGCCGGACGAAATGGCGAACGCCATGGCCAGCGGCAGGGCCACCAGGCCGACGGTCACCCCGGCAATCAGATCAGCAATGAAGGTTTTGAGGTTGTAGTCTTTCAGGCACTGAAAGAACTTAGGCATCCAAGGAGGCACACTACTATTGTAGCGTTCGGAACCAAATCCCCACCTGCGCCATCCTAATAACTAATGCAAACATTTTGCCTGCTGGCGCTCGTGCTGCCGTTGCTCGCGCTGCCGTTGGGGGCCCAGCCCAGGATCGGCGCCATCGAAATCTTCGGCGCCGGGAAGGTCTCCCGCGACAAGATTCAAAAGGCGATTGGCGCCCGGCCCGGCGATCCCCTGCCCAAATCCAAAGGCGATGTGGAAGAGGCCCTGGAGGCCATCGACGGTGTCGTGCAGGCGCGCCTGGAGGCATTCTGCTGCGATCAGGGCAAACCCGTGCTCTACGTCGGCATCCTGGAACGCGGCGCCAACTCCTTCACCTACCGCCCCTATCCGCAGGAGGAGGTGGAACTGCCCAAGGAGATCCTCACCGCCTACGCCGATTTCTCCGCCGCCCTCAGCCGTGCCTCCGCCGAGGGCGATCTCAAAGAGGACCTCACCGCCGGCCACTCCCTAATGCAGAATCTGCCGTGCCGCGTCGCCCAGGAGCGTCTCATCGGCCTGGCCGAGCTCCATTTCCACACCATCGCCAGTGTGCTCGTCAACGCCTTTGAACCCGAGCAGCGCTCAATCGCCGCCTACGTCCTCGGCTATGGCCCAGATAAGGCGGCCGTGCTCAAGGAGCTCCTCCTGGCGCTCCAGGACCCCGACGCCTCCGTCCGCGCTAACGCCACCCGCGCCACCAAAGCGCTCGCCGTCTACGCCATCGCCCACCCGGCCGAGAATCTCCGCGTCCAGCCCACCTGGTTTGTCGAGATGCTCAACTCCGTTGAGCTCAGCGACCGTCTGGAGGCTTCCCGCGTTCTACTCCTGTTTACGGAGAAGCGCGACGCCAACGCCATCGGCAATATCCGCGACCGCGCCATGCCCGCCCTCCTCGAGATGGCACGCTGGCAGCACTTGCCGCACGCCCTGCCCGCCTACCTGCTCGCCGGACGCGTCGCCGGCTGGTCCGATGACTCGCTGGAGAGCCTATGGGCCTCCGGCGACCGTGAAAAGGCGCTAAAAGACATGGAAAAGACCCTCAAAAAACGTTAGCGGGCTGTGCCACGTCGCCCACGTCATACACCAGGATCGAATACCCGATCCGCGCCACCGGCGTCCGCTCCCGCAGCCACGCATACCACTCCCGCGGCTGGTAGACGCCCTCCAGCAGGGTCACGCTGATGGCCACGTAGCGGCACTCCGCCCGCTCACCGGCGCGCAGCATTTCATTTGTCGGCGTCACCTTGGTCGGGAATCCGTAGTACGTCTGATCGGCCGTTCCGAAATAGCAGAGACAAACGTTGCCGCTGCGCGCGCCGAAATACTCCTTGGCGCGGATCAGGTCCTGCCCCCAGTCGAGATTGGAATCCAGCAGTAGTGCCCTGCCGTGGGCCGCCCCGCCCGCCGCCACGTTGAAGAAAGACAGGTCGTAGGGGAAGATCAACGCCGATTCCACCACCAGCAGAGCGCCCAGCGCCAGCAACGGCCGCCGCCAGTGCGCCACCCCTGCGCCAATCAGCGCATAGGTGAAGGGATACACCGGCAGCAGATGCCGCAGCCCGATGTTGAGTCCGCTGTTCAGGCAGATCGCCCAATAGACCGACACGGGAATCAACAGCACCAGCCAATCCCTGCTCGGCCGCCGCACGAACAACAGCAGGAGCAGCGCGGCCAAAGGGGTCTTCACCGCGAAGACCACGGGGAAGTAATACCAGACGCCGCGTTCCCGGATGATGCCCAGCAGATACGACGGATGCCCGCCCGCCATGTGCCTCATCAGGAAGCGCAAGTCCTCGCCGTAGCGGAGGTGGCCGCCATAGGAGGCATAGACCACCAGCCAGGCGATGGGCAGGATGGCGAACGCCCGCGGAGTCCGTCCGCGCAGCACCCACAACAGCGCCAGCACAGGCAACAGAAAGAGCGTGGAGAACTTCACCGAGAGCGCAAAGCCCAGCGCCAGTCCCGCCCACAGCACATCGAGCCATGCCCCTGTCCGGCACAGCCGCTCAAACGCGATGACGGCCAGAAACGCGCCCAGCACCGCCGCGAAGTCGGTGCCCACGTAGTGGCCGAGCGCTGCAATGTTGGGATCCAGCGTAAAGAGGAAGACGGCGATCAGAGCAGCAACCGGCGTAAACCGCGCGCGCATCCAGAACGCCAGGGCCAGCGCCAGAGTGAGCGTAAATCCGATAGTGATGCAACGGGCCGGGAAGAGCACATCGCCGGGTGTCAACGCTCGTTGCCCGAAGAGGATCGCCCGGCCGCGCTCAATTGCGCCCTCCGGCGTCTCCAGCTTCAGGTCCGCGTTCATCCACAACAACGGCAGCGCGTAGAGCACTCGCGCCAGTGGAGGATGTTCGCGGTCCAGGCGGTACTCGCCGGTCTTCAGAAAGGTGGAGCCGGCCGCCAGATGCAGCCCCTCGTCAAACGTCTGGGCATCGGTGCGGGCCGTGTAGATCTGCCGCGCCGTCTGCACACAGCAAAGCAGCAGTACGCAGGCGAGCCAGGCCCGCCCGCCCGAGAGGACGGATCCGGAAAAGCTACGCAACACGATGCGCGCCGGCAGAGGGCGTGCAGCGGTAGATCACCGGCTTCAGATTCCACTTCGCCTGATACTGCGCCGATACCTGCGACTCAAACTGCGCAATCGCCCCCGGCGCC
The DNA here is from genome assembly GCA_036504135.1 of Paludibaculum sp. GTDB lineage: Bacteria > Acidobacteriota > Terriglobia > Bryobacterales > Bryobacteraceae > Paludibaculum. Next base: position 240,246 of record DASXVP010000024.1, on the reverse strand, counting down.
ACCAGAGACACCGTGCAGCCGCCAAAGCCGCCGCCGGTCATGCGCGAGCCATACACGCCATCCATCGTCAGGGCGATATCCACCAGCGAATCCAGCTCTTCGCACGACACTTCATAGTCGTGCTGCAGCGAACGGTGCGATTCCACCATCAGCTTGCCCATGGCCGTGAGATCACCTTGCAACGCAGCGGCGTAGAACTGCTCCACCCGCAGATCTTCCAAAATGACGTGCCGCGCCCGCGCCAGCGGGATCTCGGCAATCTGCGAAGCGGCTCGTTCCAACTCAGCGAACGTCACATCGCGCAGAGCCGCCTTGCCGGGGAAATGCGAGAGCGCCTCGTGGCATTCGGCCACCCGTTGCCGGTACGCCGACGAGCCCAACTCGTGTTTCACCATCGTGTTGGTCACCACGATCTCGGCCCCATCGGGGATCGGCACATACTGGTGCGTGATCGAGCGGCAATCCAGCATGATCGCCTGATGCGCCTTGCCGTGCACCGACGCATACTGGTCCATGATGCCGCACGGCATGCCGACGAAATTCCGCTCCGCCCTCTGGCACAGCCGCGCCAGATCCAGCGGCGAAAGCTCGTGGCCATCCAGCAGCGCCAGAGCCGACGAGACCTCCAGCGCCGCCGACGAGCTCAACCCCGAGCCCGTGGGCACCGTGGCATTGATGCTCAGATGCATCGGCTTCAGCTCCAGGCCCAGCGCCAGGATCTCGCGCGCCACACCCAGAACATAGTCCGCCCACGTCCCGCTCTTTTCCATCGTCGCGATGTTGGCAAGCGGGAACGAAAGGTCGCCGGCAAACTGTTTCGATTCCAGCCGCAACTCCGGCTCGCCGCCGGGCGTGGCGTACACGTCGCAGCCCATCGCAATCGCGATCGGCATGACAAATCCGCCGTTGTAGTCAGTGTGTTCGCCGATGAGATTGACGCGGCCGGGCGCGTGGTAGTGCTTTACGAGCGGCGCGAGAGCCAAAGGAAGACGCCTCCAAATGCAATGGAAAACACGCCGAAGCAGAGGTTCAGGTTACCTTCCAGCATAGGCGCCTTGAAATCGGCTAAAAGGCCGGTGCCTGCAATCAGCAGGCCCAGCAGTCCAAAGAAGTAACCCGCGGGTTTTCTGAGATCGAGCATGGCGCGTGTTCCTTAAAAGAAGACGAAATTCAGGGCGATACAAACTGCGCCGGCAAGGATGGCCAGCGTCGCCGGCCTACGATACCATTGTGCCTCTTCAGTCTGATGCGGAGTGCAGCCGTAGACCAGGCCCACCAGTTCGGATTCCGGACGCGCCGTGCCCATCATGCTCACCGCAATCGTGACGGCCATGCAGACGGACCAGGCCATGATGGCCACCCAGAAGTTCTGCGCCATCGACGACGGGAACGTATGCTGCACACCGAGGAATCCGCCCTTGCCTTCCGCCAGCGTCAACCCGTAGGTGAGCGCAGCCGCGCCCGTGCCGCTAACCAGGCCGGTGAACGCGCCGTTGGCCGTAGTGCGCTTCCAGAACATGCCGAGCAGAAATGTAGCGAACAGGGGCGCGTTCACAAACCCGAAAATCAGCTGGAGGAAGTCCATCATGTTGTTGAAGGACTGAGCCAGATAGGCCGCGCCGATCGAGAGCCCCACGCCGAAAATCGTCGCCATGCGGCCCATCCACAGGTAGTGCGAATCCGGCGCGTCCTTGCGGATGTAAGCCTGGTAGATGTCGTAAGTCCACACCGTGTTGAATGCCGTGACGTTGCCCGCCATGCCCGACATGAACGACGCCACCAGCGCCGTCAGCCCCACGCCCAACATACCCGAAGGATAAAACTGCGCCATCAGCGAGAACAGCACTTTGTCGTAATCCGGCGAGCCGCCCTTCATCGGCATCGCGTAGCCCGTGCCCATCGTGGCCAGCGCCGCGGCGGCGATACCGGGGACGATCACGATGAAGGGCACGAACATCTTGGGGAAAGCGCCCACGATCGGCGTGTTGCGCGCGTCCGTCATGTCACGCGCCGCCATCGCCCGCTGTACCACCAGATAGTTCGTGCACCAGTAGCCAAAGCTCAGTACAAAGCCCAGGCCCATGAACAACCCGAAGGCCTCCACGCCCATGGGGTTGTCGCTGGCCTTCGACATGTGCTGCCACGATTGCGTCATCACGGGGCTCAGCCGCGTCGTGATGCCGTCCCAACCTCCGGCCTTGTACACAGAGAGAATCGCCAGCGGAGCAAAGCCCACCACGATCAGGAAGAACTGCAAAACCTCGTTGTAGATCGCGCTCGAGAGCCCGCCCAGGTACGTGTAGGCCAGTACGATGCCCGCCGACGCCAGCACCGAGAACGTGAAGCTCCAGCCAAAGATTACCTGCAACAGGATGCCCAGCGCGTACATCGAAATGCCGGAGCTGAAGATGGTCATGATGGCGAAGGTGATCGCGTTAAACCCGCGCGTCTTCTCATCGAACCGGAGCTTCAGATATTCAGGCACCGAGCGTGCCTTGCTGCCGAAATAGAACGGCATCATGAACACGCCGACAAACAGCATCGCGGGGATGGCACCCACCCAGTAGAAGTGGGACGTCATCATGCCATACTTGGCGCCCGAGCCGCACATGCCGATCATTTCCAGCGCGCCCATGTTGGCCGCAAGGAAGGCTAGTGACGTGATCCAGAGCGGCAGCGAGTGCCCGCTGGTCAGAAAATCGGCACTCGACTTGACTTGCTTGCGGAGGAACCAGCCGATTCCCAGCACGAAGCCAAAATAGAGCGCGAGGACGACGTAGTCAATCAGATGGAGGGCCATGGCAAAAAGTCATCTTATCGTATTGGCGAAAACCGGGTGCAAGTATCTGTCTGCCTTGCACCCGGACCACGGCCCTCCGCCTATCACTCCTACCTGTCAGGACACCCCTGGAACCGCAGCACCGGAATTCCGCTGGGTACCGCCGCCGGAATCAGCGAACACAGGCTCTTCTTCGAGGCCCCTGGATCCAGCAGGCTGTCGCCAACGAACTTCACCAGGTCTTCGATCTCGCCTTCACTCAATTGCGGCGGGTTGGCCAACCGCGGATCCAGACGCGCCAGCACCGGCTCGATGGGCCCCAACCGGTGTGTCAGGTCCGAATCCAGACCCGCCGCGTTCGGATTGTATTGCCGTGCCGCGTCGAGAGTGTTCACGTGAAACCGCACCGCGTCCTTCAACCTGGTAAATGCGCCGTTGTGGATGAACGACGGGGCGGCCGCCGCGTTGCGCAAGGGCGCCGTGCGGAATTTGTAGCGGTCCGCCGCATCACCCGTGAGTTGCTCCAGACCGAAGTCCTCGTCTTCCCCCGGGCCGTCGAAGATCACATTGCCCTTGCCCACGCCAAATCGCGGCGCCACCTGCGGCACTCCGGCGACATGGTTCTCAAAGTCGCTGAACATCTCATTCGACTGGCCTCCCACCTTGTGGCACGACACACACTCCGCTTTGCCGAAGAAGAGCAGCGCGCCGCGCTTTTCGCTGTTCAACATCGCGTTGGATTCGCCCCGCTCAAAGCGGTCCACCGGCGCGTTGGCCTGCACCAGCGTGAACTCAAACTCCGCGATCGCGCGTCCGAACATGGCGAAGTCGATCGGCCCGCCGCCGGCCACCGAGGGGAAGACCTGCCCGAACTTCGTCCTGTAGCCCGGAGTTCCGTTCAGCTTATCCAACACCACCTGGCGGATCGGATCGTTCCGGAAAGTTGACGCGTCCGGCGAAGGCACAGCCGTCCCCAGCCCGTCGTCAAAAGCATCGAACCGCGGGCCAATAGTGCCGCGAGTCCCCGTAAAGCCAGCCACCTCCACAAGCTCCGTCGGCGGAATGTGCGCCTGGGCAACCAGCAGGTGTGGGAACCGCGGATCGCCCGCCGGGAACCGGGTCGCCCCTTCCGGCATGGGAAACAGGAATCCCGCCTAGTTGTTGAATGGGTCGCCCGACGGCGCCGAAAAGCGTCCGTTCCACATCAGCTTCGGGAAGAATGCCGTGTTCACCACTGTCGGCGTCCGCCGCTGATTCCGCGGACCGGTGCGCGCCACGCCTACCAACCGGTTGTTCTGCACGCCAATGGCAATCGATTGCGTGTCGCCCATGCCGTTCGTCGGCGAATGGCACCTCGCGCAAGTGTTATCGCCGTGCAGGCCACCCAGCACGTCAAAAAAGGAGCAACCGCCCCAGGTCCGCCAGCTGTGGATCGAGATTCCGCCCCAGCCGCACCGGCAGCGTCGATTCCACGCGCCCCGTGAATCCCGCCGCCCCCAGTGCTTGCCTCAGCCGGGCATCCAATTGATGATTGCTCTCGCCCTGGCCTTCTCCGCAGAGGGCAGCCGTGGCATACACTACACTGATCGCGATCAGCCTTTTAAACACCGTGTCACTCCTCCTGATTCACGCTACCGCTATAAAGCGTACGAAAGCGTCAGAATACTGTGACGCGGCTTGTGCATCCGTTACAGGGGTTTTCCGTTCAGGTCTGCCCCACGAGACGTCTCAGCCAGCCAGGACCTGCAGCGCGCTCGCCACGTCTCCCAGGCTGTGGGCCTGCGCATAGATCTCCTCGCTGGCCGCGGCGCTCTCTTCCGCGCTGGCGGCTACGGCCTGAGTGGCCTGCCCCAGATGCCCCATAGTGGTGTTGATCTGGTTGATGCCTTTGGTCTGTTCCAGGCTCCCCAGACGGACCTGCTCCAGCCGGCTCCGGGTGGAGGTGGCAACAGGCGTCAACTCCTGGATCACATGGCTCATGTCGTCCAATCGAGCTTTGCCCGCGGTCGATTGCCGGATTGTCTCCTCAATCAGGCCGGACGTTTCGCTGGCCGCCTTCGCACAGCGCTGAGCCAGGTTGCGGACCTCGTCGGCCACTACCGCGAAGCCCATGCCGGCCTCGCCCGCCCGCGCCGCTTCCACGGCCGCGTTGAGCGCCAATATGTTGGTCTGGAAGGCGATTTCATCGATCACCCGGATGATGCGCGATATGTTGCGGCTGGAATCGGTCAGCGTTCCAATCCACCCGGACAGATGCTCCAGAGAAACATCCGCCTGCCCCACCAGACGCGCCGCCCGCTCCATCTCGCCTGCCGACTCCTGCAACTGCGAGACGTTCTGATCCGCCATCGCCCGCACTTCCTCGCTGGACGACGAAGTCTCCTCGATGGACGCCGCCTGCTCCGAGGACGATTGCGCCAGGCTTTGGCTCGCCGACGCCAGCCTGCCCGCAAAGGCAACCACAGGCCGCCACGATCTCCAACACTCTCCGGCTCCAGGACTTCGGGTGCATGACATCTCCCGGAGTCCATATCGTCCAGCCACTCGGAGCATTGAAAGAAATCGGATATCTGAGTCTGAATTATCGGGACCTTCTCGCCCTAGTCGTGCCGCAGCGCCCGCATCGGATCAATCCGCGACGCCCGCCACGCCGGCAAAAACGCCGCCCCCAGAGCCGCCGTTAGCAACACCGCCGCGCTCAGCGCGTACACCGGCGCGTCGCCGCCCTTCACCCCAAATAGTTGCGCCTCCACATACCGCCCGCTGGCCAGGCCCACCCCCACCCCTGCCGCGATCCCGCACACAATAACCAGCAGCATCTCCCGCATCACCAACCCGATCACACGGCCCTGCTCCGCCCCTAGTGCCATGCGAATCCCAATCTCGTGCGAGCGCCGCGCCACCACAAACGCCAGCACGCCATGCAGCCCAATTAACGCCAGCAGGCTCGCCAGCACCGCAAAGCCCGTTGACAGAAACGAGAGCAGCCGCTCGTTGGCCAGCCGCCGGTTGAGCTGCTCATCCAACGTGCGCATCTCCGACACCACCAGGTTCGCATCCACACGCCGTACCTGCTCGCGCAGCATCGGCAGGATCTGCCGTGGATCGCCATGCATCCGCGCATACACGGTGATCGAGGCCACTTGCTCCATCCGGCTATCCATGTTCACAAAGGTCTGGCGCGGGATCTCGCCCCTAACGTCGTGATACTTGGCGTCGCCAAACACCCCCACGATCTCCATGTCCGGTGTGTTCTTCGTGCCCTGCGCCATCATTCTGCCCACCGCGTTCGATTCGCCCAGATACTCCTTTACCAGCGTCTCGTTCACCAGGCAAACCTTATGCGCGCTGCCCCAATCGCTCCATCGCAGGTCCCGCCCCGACTTCACCGGAATGCCCAGCGTCGCGAAGTAACCCGGCGTGATTGCGTTGAAGAAGCTCCACGGTGGCCGCCCGTCCTTCCCCTGCACCCCGGGCAGGCTGAGGCCGCTGTCCCAACGGCCCCCGGTCAGCAGCGTGGTGGTATTGGCGCCGGCCGCTGCCACGCCCGGCACGGTGGCCATGCTCTCCACCACCTCGCGGAATACGCGCAGCTTTCGCGGCGGCTCATACACGGTGGCCGGCCGTACATTGAACATCGCCACGTTGTCCGGACGGAAGCCCAGTTCTACATTCTCCAGATTGCGCAGCGTCCGCGTGAACAGGCCGGCGCCAATCAGCAATAGACACGATAGCCCCACCTGCAACCCCACAAACAGCTTCCGCAGCCGCACGTGCGCGTGCCCGCCTGCTATCGCCCCTGCCTCTTCCTTCAAGGTTGTGCCCGGCGAGACGCGCGAACCCTGCATTGCCGGCGCCAGCCCGAATACGACAGCCGTCAGCAACGTCACGCCCATTGTGAAAAGCAGCACGCGTAGATCCGGTGTTGTGACCAACGAGAGATTCACGGGATCAAACGGCAGAAACCGTACCAGCCCCTTCGCAATCCAGCCGCTGAGCAGCAATCCGGCCGCTCCACCAGTGAACGCAAGCAGCAGGCTCTCAACGAAGAACTGCCGGACGATCTGGCTGCGGCTCGCTCCCAGCGCGCTGCGGATGGCCACCTCCCGCTGCCGCGCGGCGGCGCGCGCCAAAAGCAGATTTGCCACATTGGTGCAGGCAATCAGCAGGACGAAGCTCACAAGCCACTGCAGTACGATCAGCGGCTTTTCAAACCGACCCCGCAGATTCGACTGCCCACGCTCGGCCGGGATCAGCGTCAGCTTCTGGCGCAACAGCCGGTCCTTCTCCTCGGGAAACTTCTGGAAGAAGCTCATCTGCAGCTCCTCCTGCTTCCTCTGGTCAAACACCACCTGCATCGCCGCCTCGGCCTTCTCCCGCGAGACACCCGGTTTCAACCGCCCGAAGAGATAGAACCACGCATCTCGCTCATCGGTGAGTGCCTCCCAGGTCGGTGTGATAGTGGGCTTCATCATCACCGGCACCCACATCTGCGTGGGCAGGCCCACGTCGGTCCCTTCGAAATCCGGCGCCGCAACGCCGGTCACCGTGAAGGGCGTGCCGTTGATCCGAATCGTCGAACCCACCACTGCCGGATTCCCCGCGAAACGCTTCTGCCAGAAATTGTATTGAAGCACCACCACCGGATGCCCGTTGCGGTTGCGGTCGTCATCGGACGTCAGCAGCCGGCCCTGGTGCGGCCCCACACCCAGCACCTGAAAGAAGTTGCCGCCCACCATCCCTACCTGCACCATCTCGCTGCGGTCGCCTTCCATCAGGCTGGCCCGCTCCACCCGTTGCCCGGTGAGCCCCGTGAAGACCGTATTGCGGTCCCGGAACGCCACATACAGCGGATGTGAGAAAGTATGCAGCCCGTCCCCGCTCTGCGAGCCGATCCGCCCGCCCTCCATCTTGAGCTGCACCAGCTCCTGCGGATTCTGCACCGGCAGCAGCCGCAGCAGGATCTGATCCACCAGCGTGAAGATTGCCGTGTTCGCACCAATGCCCAGCGAGAGCGAGAGGATCGCCGCGAACGCAAAGCCCGGACTCAACCGGAGTTGCCGGGCGGCGTATCGCACATCCTTGCCAAGGACATCGAGCCAACTAATGGGAGAGCGCACAATGACTCATACGCTCGGGTGGCGGAAATGTTTGCAACATCTCCGCCTTCCTCTTACAGCGTCAGCGTGACCTTCGACAACCCGCGCGGCTGGTCCGGATTCAAACCCTTCACCGCCGCCAGCGTCGCGGCGAACATCTGCGCGGGGATGATGTACGGAATGGGCGTGTAGAGGTCCGCCGGCAACTGGACGTGGCCCTTCCGCGGCTTGTGCGCCAGTCGCGACGGAATGCGGATAGCTGTCTTCGGCGCGCCCTGTACGGAGCGGTCCGTCAACACCAGCGTCTCCGCCCGCAGGCCGTCGAGCTTCGTGATCAGCTCGTTCATCACCGGCCACGTCGGGCCGGGCGGCGCCAGCAGAAACACGGGGAAAGATTGATCCACCATCGCGATTGGCCCGTGCAGAATGTCGGCCTGGGAGAAACGCTCCGCCACGATGTAGGAGGTCTCCATCAGCTTCAACGCCCACTCGAACGCGTTCGCGTAGTTCAGCCCGCGCCCGATTACCACCGCGTGATTCATGAAGCGGTAGCGATCCGCCCTGGCCGTGATCTCTTTCTCCAGCTTCAGCGCGTCGGCCGCCAACTCCGGCAGGCGCCGCAAATCGTCCAGATCCAGATCCGCGCCAAGCGCCCAGGCCAGCATGTAAAACGAGAGCAACTGCCCCGTGTACGTCTTGGTGGCGGCGACGCTCTTCTCCCGCCCGGCGCGCACCAGCAAGGCATAATCCGCGATCTTCGCCAGCGTACTGCCGGCTTCGTTGGTAATCCCGATCGTGAACGCGCCCTGCTTCTTCGCCTCTTCCAGCACCACGTTGGTGTCGGTGGATTCGCCCGATTGCGAGATCGCTACCACCAGCGCGCCTTCCATTCGCAGCTCCGCGCGGTATAGCGTGGAAACCGACGGCGCCGCCAGCGATACGGGAATCCCGGTGGCCACTTCGATCAGATACCGTCCAAACTGCGCCGCGTTGTCAGATGTGCCGCGCGCCGCCAGCACCACAAATCGCGGCTTCTGCTTCTCGAACCGCGCACGGAGCTTCTCCATGCCGCGCAGTTCGGCCTTCAGCGTCCGCTCCAGCGCAACCGGCTGTTCGCGGATCTCCTCGAGCATTTTTGACATGTAGTAGAGTGCCTATTCCTTCGTCTTGAGTCTGTCCTGATTCGCTTCGATAAAGGCGCGGATCTGGTCGGCGGTGGCAAGCAGCCGCTCCCATTGTCCCTTGTACAGGGTCACCGGAAAACGGCCCAGGCCGTAAACGGACAATGCACCCTTCTCGCTCACTTTCAGGCTGATAGTTGCCCGTAGAGCTTTCTTCAACGCTTCATTTTCCGCCAACAATTCTCCCGGCGTCTTCGGCGTCACTTCACTCATCTGGACTCCTTCGGATACTGACATGATAGCCAGCGCACTCCTATTGGAATACGGCTTTCCGGTCTGAATGTCAATCCAGCGGCGTCAGCGGCCGCGTCTCCGATCCGCTGCGCACCGCCCACGTGAAGGACTCCGACGGTGCCATATTCACGAGCCGCGGCCTGATCAGCAGCAACAGCTCGTTCGATTCCTTCGCCTTGTCATTCACCCGCAGCGCTGGAATCGCGGCCAGCAGTGGAATGCCGCTCCAGCTCTGCGTGAGGGTGTCCCGCACCAGGCCGGCCATCACGGCTGTCTCCTCGAACTTCATCCGCACCTTGCTCGAGAATTTCCGGTTTGAGATCACCGGGATACCGTTCTCCGCTTCGCCCGTCAACGTCTTGAACTCCGCTTCCAACTCCAGCGTCACGCTGTCCATTCCGTGCACGTGCGGCGTGATCTTCATCACAATGCCCAACTCCTCGAAATTGACCGTCGGCGGCGGCCTGTAGGGCGTGCCGCCGGAGGTGTTGCCGTAGAAGCCGGCCGTGATGATCGGATATCGGTCGCCCATGTGCATCTGCGCCGGTTGCCCGTCCAGGCCCCGCAACTCCGCGTGGAGCAGCGACGTCGTGTTCCCCCGCGAGGCGCTGGCAAACAGACCGGTGCTGGTGAGCGCCACGCCGAATAGTGTCGATCCGCCGCCAAACGTCGCCATGGAACTGGTCGAAGTGATTGCCGGCACCGTCAACGGCGTCGGGTTGCCCAGCCACGTGAACGGAAAGCTGGATTGAAACTGCACCCCATACTTGGAACTGGAGGAATGGTTCACTCCCACCAACTCCACCTCCGTAACCACCTGCGCCCGGTGCACCATCAACTGCCGGAACAGATCGATAGCCGGACGCAGCCGCGACACGCGATCCCGGAATAATACCTGCCGCCGCCCGTTATCGATTGCCATCTTGGTCATGTCAAATGTCGATTGCACCGCCCGTGCCGCCTCCTGCACTTCTTGCGGCGTCAGAGGCTCGGGGAAGGGCACAATCACGGACATCACCGGCTCCAGCTCCGCCCGCTTCTGCGTCGTGTCCTTCGCCACCATAGCGATCTTCTCGTTCACTGCCACCAGAAACGATCCGGTCATGCTCTCCAGCGCCCGCAGCGCCACCTGGTAAGAAACGTTATCAATCCGGAAGAGCTGCGGCGCCCCTGCCTGGTAGTCCGCGTCGAAGATCACCTTCAGACCATACGCACCGCAGACCTGCTCAAAGAGCTGCTTGGCCTCTCCGCGCAGATTAAACGATTTCGGCCCTGCCTCGCCCAGCAGTATCGGTGGAGGCAACGCCTCGCGCACCTCCCGTTCGTCTTCCTTCGTGATGTCGTCCAGGGCAGCCACACTCTCCTCGGCGGTCTCAGGCTTGCCTTCGATCTTCATCCCGGCCAACCCGCGCGTCCGCACCGCTTGCGAATAGGCCCAGTACGTATCGTTGCCCGGCTCAAGGGCCACGGCCTTGCTCGCATTGATGTAGGCGTTGGTATAGTCGCCCTTCTCCTGCGCCTGCCGCGCCCGTTTGTAGAGGGTGGCAGCACGATCCTCCGCTCCGGCGAGGGCGGTGCAAACGATCAACAGACAGAGGAATCGGAGAGACACTGATCCACTAGAGGAGACGCGCCGGAGAGAGGAAACGTGGAGAACTACCGGCGCGAAAACCGCCGCAGCCGCGTGATCTCCAGCAGCCCAACGAAGATGTTGAGGATCCCCAGCCCGCTCACGGCCCCGCGAAACTGCTCCGAAAGCAGAAACCGCTGCCACTCCGGCCGCAGGCTGAAAAGCCAGTTGCGATTCCAAAGGTTACCGAGCCACGGATAGACCAGCAGAAACAACCCCAACTCCAGGCAGAAGATGCAGAAGAGAATCGCCGAAAGCTTGCGCATCCACGTCGCGGGCTCGCGCTCCCCGGCAGGATTGGGCGGCGGGATGGGCTGGTCCGGGGTCATAACGATCCTTGCAACGCCTCGCGCACCGGCGCGAAACTCCGCCTGTGCAACGGCGTAGCCCCTAGACGCGCCAGCGCTTCTTTGTGTTCCGGCGTGGGGTAGCCTTTGTGGCGGGCCATGCCATATCCAGGGTACGCGGCGTCCAGCTCAGTCAATAGATGATCGCGTTCCACTTTCGCCAGAATCGAGGCGGCGGCGATGGAGCGCACCCTCGCATCGCCCTTGATGAGGGCCTGCTGCGGGACCGGAAGATCGATGGTGAGGGCGTCCACGAGAAGATAATCGCAGGCTGGCTGAATCGCTTCCACGGCGCGCCGCATGGCCAGCCGGGAGGCTTGACGAATATTGATCCGATCGATCTCATCCGCCGTCGCGGATCCGACGGCGAAGGCCAAGGCGTACGCTCGGATCTGCAGCGCCAGCTCTTCCCGGCGCTCCTCGTCCAGCGTCTTGCTATCGGCCAGTCCCCGAATCGGGCGACCCGGATCCAGGATCACCGCGGCGGCGTAGACCGGGCCAAACAGGCAGCCCCGTCCCACCTCGTCCACGCCGGCAATCCGCGAAAATCCCAATCGCCGCGCCTCTTCTTCGAATTGGCTGGTGCAGGGCATGCTAGCGGGTGCCGCTACTCCGCGCCGGCCCCGGCGCGGATACAATCATCCGTTCCGTCGGCCAGTCACGCCCGGCGGGCGCGCCACATCCGGCCCACGCCCCGCGGCCATCACCCCGCCCGCCGCCACATCCATCACCCCGCCCGCCGCCGCTCCGTTCCGAGCCGCGACCGTCAGGGAGCGGTAGCCGCCATCCCATGCACCCAGGCACGCGCAACCGCCCTAGCTGCGCTCTTTCAACCGGGCAGCCTTGCCGCGCAGAGCCCGCAGATAGTACAGCTTGCTCCGGCGAACTTTGCCAGTGCGCACGACGTCGATGTGATCGATCACCGGCGCCTGTAGCGGGAAGATGCGCTCAACGCCCATGCCGAAGCTCATCTTGCGGACCGTGATGTTCTCGCCCATGCCGATGTTCTTCCGCGCCAGGACGACGCCTTCAAAAACCTGCAGACGCTCTTTTTCGCCTTCTTTGATCTTCACGTGGACTTTGATGGTGTCGCCGATGCGGAACTCAGGCAGATCCGTCCGCTTATTCTTGTTCAGGACTTTGCTCAGGTAGGGGTTGATCATGGGTCTACTTCCTTATCACCTTTCTCGTTGGCTTCTGCCCGGTTCCGAATCCAGAAGATCCGGCCGGAGCCGATTTGTCTTTTCTAAAGCCGCCTCACCGCGCCACTTCCGGATGGCAGCATGATTGCCGCCCAGAAGCACCTCAGGGACGCTCCAGCCGCGGAATACCGCCGGCCTCGTGTAGTGCGGACAATCGAGGATACCCCTCGCTCCGGAGTCATCCCCCAACGCAGAAAACGACTCCTGCTTCGAGGACTCCTCGTTGCCTAACACACCCGGGATCAACCGGGCGGCGGCATCCACAACTACCGCGGCGGCCAGCTCGCCTCCGCTCAATACAAAATCTCCGATCGAGATCTCCTCGTCGGCCAGAAACTGGCTGACCCGTTCGTCGACGCCTTCATAGCGCCCGCAGATCAGCATCAGCTCCTCAAACTCAACCAACTGCCGGCCCCGCGCCTGATTGAAAACAGGCCCTTGCGCCGACAGCAGCGCAATTCGCTGCTTCGCCGGATCCCGCTCCGGCCAGATCGCCTCGACAGCCTCGAAAATGGGCTGCGGTTTCAGCACCATCCCCTCGCCGCCGCCAAACGGCCGGTCGTCCACGGTCTTGTGTACGTCATAGGTCCAGTCCCGCAGATTGTGTATCTTGATCTGCACCAGACCGGACTTAACGCCCCGGGCTACCACACCATGCTCCAGCGGCCCCCGGAAAAACTCCGGGAAGATAGTGAGCAAGTGAAAAATCACCCGTTCAACTCCAACAGGCCTTCGGGCGGGTCCACCACAATGCGCCGGCCCGCGGGATCGATCTCCACGCATATAGACCGGGCGAAGGGTACCATCGCCACCGTCTCCGGCGGCGCTCCCTCAACCTGCACTTCCAATACGTCCGGCCCGCCATACTGCTGCCAGCCGGTCACCACGCCAAGCTTGCGGCCCGACGCGCGGTCAAAAACCTCACACCCCACCAGATCGGCAAAGTAATACTCGCCGGCATCCAGCGGCTGCCGCTCCGCTTTCGGAATCAGCACCTCGCATCGCTCCAGAGCCTCGGCCGCCTCGATGCTGTCCACGCCAACAAACTGGAAGATCAGCCTGTCCTTGTACGCCCGGACCCTGCCAATCTCCAGCGGTTCGCCGTCCCGCATCCAGACGCCTTCCGGCGACCTGAGCCAAACCTGTTCCATCCGGCCCAAACGTTCCGCCTCGATACCCGAGTCCCCGTATATCTCGCCCTTCAAGCCGCGGGTGCGGCCCAAGCGCGCTACGGTTACCCACTCTCCCGGCAGACGGTCCGGCGCCGGCATTACTCCAGGATTTCCAGCGAAAAGCGGCGGTTTAACTTCATTCCGGCCGCCCCCAACAGGGTGCGGATGGAGCGGGCCGTGCGGCCCTGCTTGCCTATCACCTTACCGAGATCGCTGGCCGCAACACGCAGTTCCAGAACAGTCGCCTGCTCGCCCTGCACTTCACGAACCTGCACTTCAGCCGGGGTGTCGACAAGCGCCTTCGCAATTTCTTCAACCAGCTCTTTAATACCTGCCATTGCGAGGACCTCCCGTCCTGTCTCCGATGCTAACACGAAGGAAAAAATGACACTAAGCGACGGGCTGCTCAACCACAGCCGGATTCGCCTTCACCAGACGGGCGACAGTGTCCGAAAGCTGTGCGCCACTCTTCACCCAGTGCTCAATGCGGTCATGCTGGAGTACCACCACGGCCGGATCGGCCACCGGGTTGTAATGCCCCACCACTTCCACGGCCTTGGAATCGCGCGCGCGGTCCTTTTCGATCACTACCACACGGTAGGTCGGCTTCTTTTTGGCGCCGAATCGCGCCAGACGGATCATCAACATTGCGTTCTACTCTCCTAAACAGATCCCTGCGGTTCCACCGCTGCTAACCGAAAGGGTTCGCAAACGGCAGTTTAAACTTGCCCATCTTCTTGCCGAGCAGGCCGCCAGACATGGATTTCATCATCTTGCGGGCCTGACCGTATTGCTTTAAAAGATTGTTGACGTCATTCACGCTCGTCCCGCTCCCTTTGGCAATGCGGCGCCGCCGCGTGCCATTGATCAGCATATGGTTCGCACGTTCCTTGTACGTCATCGAGTCGATGATCGCCACCACGCGGGTGATCTCTTTTTCATCGACCTTCATATCCTTCAAACCCTTCATCGGACCGATCTGCGGCATCATCCCCAGCAGACCTTCCAGCGGACCAAGTTTGCGCAGCTGCTTGAGCTGTTCCTTGAAATCCTCGAGCGTAAAATCGTCTTCCAGCAGCTTCCGCTGCATCGTCTCGGCCTGCTTGGAGTCAACCGCCTGCTCCACCTTCTCGATGAAGCTCAGCACGTCGCCCATGCCCAGAATCCGCGACGCCGCGCGGTCCGGATGGAACGGCTCGAATGCGTCGCTCTTCTCACCCGTACCCACAAACTTCAGCGGCTGCCCGGTGATGTGGCGGATCGAAAGCGCCGCGCCGCCGCGCGCATCGCCGTCCATCTTGGTCAAAATCACACCCGTGATCCCCAACTGCTTGTGGAACTCGTCCGCGCTCTTCACAGCGTCTTGGCCCGTCATGGCGTCGGCCACAAACAGGATTTCGGTGGGGTTCAGGTTCTCTTTGAGCTCGCTCAGCTCCGACATCAGGTCCGCATCAATGTGCAGACGCCCGGCCGTATCCACCAGCACGATGTCGCGGCCGTTGTTTTCCGCCTCGCGCCGCGCCGAGCGCGCCAGTTGCAGCGGCTTGGTCTCTTCCGCCAGCCCTTCATAAACCGGCAGGCTCAGATCCTTGGCCAGCACGGCCAGTTGCTGCCGCGCCGCCGGACGGTACACGTCCACCGAAACCATCATCGGGCGATGCCCATTCTTGGACAGATACCTCGCCAGCTTCGCCGTCGAAGTGGTCTTGCCCGAACCCTGCAACCCGACAATCATCACCACCGTGGGCGGCTGATTCGCCGTCCGCAGGCGCGACGCATGCGTGCCCAGCACAGCCACCAGTTCGTCCTTGACGATCTTGATCACCTGCTGCGCCGGCGAGAACGAATCCATCACCTCGGCGCCCAGCGCCTTCACCCTCACCGCGTCGATAAATGCCTTCACGACCTTGAAATGGACGTCCGCCTCCAGGAGAGCCACACGGATCTCCTTCAGGGCCGCTTCCATGTTTTCAGCCGACAGCTTGCCCTCACCCCGAAGGTTCTTGAAGACGCGCTGTAGCTTGTCGCTTAAGGAATCGAACATTGCAGTCTCAGGCGCGCGAGTTGCCCCACGGCTTTTCTAATCAATCACTTCCAGACGAAATTAGGGCGCGCGATGTCCGTGCGAACGCACTGATGGCGCGCTGCCGCTATGGCAGCACTTACCAGTATACGAAATCCCACGCCAAATCGTGAAATCCCTACTCAACCCGCGCCACCCGCGCCACCACCGCCGCCAGCGCCGCCGAACACAGCCCCATCCAGAACACCGCCGTCAGGCCCGCCCACCCTGCCAACAGCCCCGCCGCCACCGCCCCCAGCGCCACAAAAAGATCGAAACAAGCCGTCAACGCACCCAGCGCCGACGCCCGCTCCCCCTCGCTCACCTTCTCCACCACAATCACCGCCAGCGATGGCCAGGGGAACGAGTACCCGATCCCCACCAGCGCCGCGGCCAGCAACATCACCGCCCGGTTGTGCGTCGTCGCCACCAAAGCCATTCCCACAATCAGCACCGCGATCCCGCCAAACAAAGTCCTCTTCGGCCCCAGCCGGTCCGGCAACGATCCAAACGCCGTCCTCGTGCACAGCACGCACCCCGCAAACGCAGCAAACGCCGGCAGGCCCACCATGCCCCGCTCCCGCAGCAGCAGCGGCAGGAATCCGGCCATGGTGGCGTAGGGAACGTTCGCCAGCCCCAGCACCACGCCCGGCACGGCCACCGCCCGCGGAAACAGCAAGGTCTTTCCGCCAGTACGCACCCGTGGCTCCTCGTGCGCATACCGCCACGCCGCCGCCAGCGCCAGAAACGAGGCCACCGTCACAAACCACGCCACCTGCGGCAGTCCGCCCAGCATCTGCCCCACCAGCGGCCCCAGCGAGAGCCCGCCCCAAACGCCCGACGCCAGAAACCCCAGCGCCTGCCCCCGCTGATGCGCCGCCGCCAGATCCACCACCCACGCCACGGCCGCCGTCAGAAAGAATCCCTCCCCCGCGCCGTGCAGGATGCGCGCCGCCGTCAGGCTCCATACGCCAAACATTGGCTGGTACATCAACCCCGACAACCCGCACAGCGCCAGCCCCAGCATCAGCGTGATCCGCCGTCCGCGCCTGTCGGCCAGCGGCCCGGCAAACAGCCGCCCCAGCAAGGCAAACGCCGACGCGACGCCCACCACAAATCCCGTCGTCACCGTGGAGGCGTGGAGCTGGTCGTGCAGGTACGGAGGCAGCACCGGGATCACCGCGCCGAAGCCCAGCATACCCGTCAACGTCGCGGCGATGATCCACCAGAAAGGCCCTGTCCCAATGCCCCTGCCCATAAGCACTAGAATAGCGGGTTGGCCTTCCCGCGCATCCTGTTGATCCTCACCGAGTTTCCACCTTCCTTCGGCGGGATGCAGACCCACGCCGCCTATCTCTGCCGCCACCTGGTCGAACACGGCTATCCCATCACTGCCGTCACCTACCGCACCCCCACGGCCGCAGCCCATGATGCGGCTCTCCCATTCCCCGTCCACCGCTGCCTCAGCCGCGTCTCCTACTGCGAAAACCTTCGCCTGCTCACAGCCTTCGCCAGAGACTTCCAGGCCCAGCTCATCTACGCCTCCACGGTCTTTTACGGCGCCCTACGCAAACTCACCGGTATCCCCGTCGTCTGCCGCTCCCCCGGTAACGACGTCCTCCGCCCCTGGATCGCCTGGCCCTACCAGACCCTCAGCCGCACCCTCAGCCGCCCCGCCATCGAGGACCGCCTTTACGACCGCTTCCGCAAGCTCGATTGGCCCGAGCGCCTGGAGCTCCTCATGCTCCACCGTCGCCGCCAGGCCATGATCCGGGCCGCCTGCCAGCACACCCGCATCCTCGCCAACAGCCACTACACCGCCGGCCTGCTCGATGGCATCGGCCTCCACGCCAGCCAGGTCCGCGTCCTCGCCGGCGGTGTCGATTCCGCCCGCTTCCGCCCGCGTGGTGAATCCAAAGCCACCCTCCGCGCCCGCCTCGCCCTCCCGCCCGCTGCCTTCCTCCTCATGACAGCCTGCCGCCTGGTTCCCAAAAAAGGCTTGGCACTTCTGTTTCGTGCCCTCGCCGAGCTTCGGACGAAAATGCCAGACGCCCATCTCGTCGTCGTCGGCGATGGCCGCGAATCCGCCCGCGCCCAACGCCTGGCCGCCGAACTCGGTGTCGCCCCTGCCGTCACCTTCACCGGCGCCGTCCCCCACGATGCGCTCCACGAATACTACTGGGCCGCCGATCAGTTCCTCCTCGCCAGCCGCGAACACGTCGACCCCGGCACCGGCCTCCGCGATGTCGAAACCATGGGCCGCGTCCTCTGCGAGGCCAACGCCGCCGCCCTCCCCGCCATCGCCGCCCGTTCCGGCGGCATCCCCAGCATCATCGAAGACGGCGTCAACGGCCTCCTCTTCGACGAAGACAACCACACCCAGCTCATCCGCAGCATCACCCAACTCCGCAACGACCCCCACCTGGCCGCCCGCCTCGCCAACGCCGGTCTCCACCGCGCCGCTCGCGAATTCGATTGGTCCGTCATCTGCGCCGCCCACGAAGCCGAGTTCCAAAACCTCGCGTAGACCAACGCGGCGTACCTGCGATATCTTCAATTCGGAGCGCATACGGACAGCTTCTTTCGCGCGCTGTTGGGTGTGGTTTTCGGTCTCTGCCTGCTGGTTGTTCTACTCGTGACAATCAGAGCCTGCGTGAAAGACGCCAGGCAGCGAGGCAAGTCACCGCTCACGGTGACTCTTGCCGTCCTGTTCTTCTTCCCTTGGGGACCGATCGCTTGGCTCCTGTTCCGCCCGGATCCCCTCACTCGGTCAAGCGCACGATCCCGGTAAGGCCTGAGCGCCTCCCATAGACGCAGAGAGGGCGCATCCGTCGGGATGCGCCCTCTCTGCAAACAACCGAACCCGTTCCGTCTAGAAGAGGTATTTCAATCCGAACTGGACGTTGCGCGGGTTATTGGACTGAGAACTGATCAGGCCAAACGTGCTGGGCGAGTCGACACCGCGAGCCGGGGCGCCGAACATCGTGTTATTCGGGAGGTTGAAGAACTCTGCACGGAAGTTTATGCTGTGGCGCTCGGTAATGGCGAACCGCTTGTTTATGGAAGCGTCGACATTGAAGAAGGCAGGCATACGTTCTGTTCCGATTGCCGAGTTGCCGAAGGTACCGAGGGCAGGGCGCTGGTAGGCGCACTTGCCGTCATCGGTGCCTTGCGCACACTCATACACGTTGCCGGTGCCGAACCACTTCTGAATGGTGCGATCACCAACCACGCTCTCCCGAAGCCGGTTGGGCTTCTGCGTGCCACGCGGAGACTGCTGGCTCTGGCCGACCGTGGAGATGGTGATGGGGAAGCCGGTACGCATTTGCATGACATAGCCGATGCTCCAGCCGCCCAGAGCAAGGTCGACGCCGCGATTGACGCTGGTGCCAAACTTGCGGCCCTTGCCAAACGGAATGTCCAGGTTGGAAGAGAAGGTCAGGTTGTGGCGGGCGTCCCACGCAGCCACGCCATAGTTGCCCCGGCGGTCGTAGGCATTCTGCCAGTAGGCGCCTTCAGCGGCTGTGCCACCGGCTCCGAAGAAGCCGAGCGCGTCGTTGAGGGTCTTCGAATAGGTGTAGGACATATTGAAGTCCACGCCGAAGGAGTAACGCTTTCGGGCCGTGAGCTGCAACGAGTCGTAGTTCATTGTGCCGCTGGACTCAGTGGTGGCGGTGGTTGTCACCAGAGGTAGGACGCTGTAGAGCGGCCGGCGGGTCTGTGCGCTGGCCCATGAAGTGGGGCTTACACCAGCGGGACCGGGGAGAGGCTGATTGCTGTCCCGGGCGACGATAGTGTGGGTAGCGCGCTGGCTGACGTATCCGGCGCTGACTACCAGGTTATTGGTGAACAGATACTCGGCGCTGAGGTTCCGCTGCTGGGTGAACTGCGGGCGCAGGTCAGGGTCCCAGACACGGATGTTGCCGGCAAGGATCCCACTGAAACCGGGCAGGTCGCTAAAGCCGACTCGCGCTGAGGATGCTCCGGTCGTGAGATCGTAGCTTTGGTTCGACTCGAAGAAGTTGGGAGGGTTCAGGGGCAGGCGCAAGTTGACGCCCGTACCTTCCAGGAAGCTGGTGATGCCGTAGGCGCCGCGGAGGACGAGTTTCTTGTTCAGCATGCCCGGGGTCCAGGCGAAGCCGATGCGGGGCATGAACTGCTTGTAGTAGGAGTTGTAAAGTGCCCGGCTGTTTCCGCCCTTGCCGGCGAGATTCAACTTGCCGTTGGTGACGTCAATGTTGGCCTGAAGGTCGTTCACTTCGTAGAGAGGCTCTGTGAACTCCCAGCGCAGCCCGAGGTTGAGAGTGAGGCTGCTGCTGACTTTGTAGTCGTCCTGGAAGAACGTGCCAAAGCGCCAGTGCCGCTGGCCCCATCGCCGGCCGTCGCCCTGGCCTCGGCCCTTGGTGGTAACCAGGTCCAGCATGAAGTCCGATAGGGAGGAGCCGCTGTAGGTGGCGGAGTAGCCGAAGCTCCCGAGCGCGCCGTTGTTGCCGGAGTAGAAGCGGTTCTGCTGGTAGCGGACACCATTGGCTCCGAAGCGCAGGAAGTGGCGGTTCTTGGAGATGGTGAGCGTTTCCGAAATGTGGTACTTGTTGTCCTTGCCATCGCTGAGAATCCCGGTATTGCCGATCGTAGAGAGTCCCTCACCAGGGCCCATGGAGCTGAAGCCGGGCGCCAACTGACCACCCGGGATGCCTAGCTTGGCATTGCCGCCTTCTTGCGTGCCGAAGGGATCGCTGAAAGTGTCGATGATCACCGTACGCGTAAAGCCGTAGCGGAAGTCGTTGACGATGGTGGGGGTGATGGTGCGGGTCCAGGCCACAACCGCGCCTACCGTCGGGCCTTCCTTCACGCCGGCAGCCGAGGTGGGAAGAACGGGCCGGAGCGTGCCGTCAGTGTAGTAACCCTGCGAGAAGCGGAACATCAAATTGTCCTTGTCGCTCGCGCGCCAGTCGACCTTCGCGTCACCCTGGTGGTTCTTGAGGAAGTTGGCGGCGGAGCCGGAGTAGTTGTTCACCACACCCAGCGCGCCCGTGCCGGTGGAATTGGGCAGCGGGTACAAAGCGTTGTCCTTAAACAGGACACCGGCCGGGCCGATGATACGGGACAACGGGATCTGCTTTCCCGCGAACGGCTGGCAGACGCGGCTGCCGCTGGCGCTCGTGCAAGTGGCCGGGTCGTTGATGGTCTGCGGCAAGCGGCTAAGGTTACCGGCGCGCCAGTCGGCCGGCGCGACGCTGGCGAAGGACGGTCCGCTGTCTCGTCGCTGGGTACCTTCGTAGTTCACGAAATAGAACAGTTTGTCCTGCTTGATCCTCCCGCCGAGGGTGCCGCCGAACATATTCTGCGCGAGCGCCCGGCGCTGCTTCTCCTTGGACAAGGCGGTATTCTGGTTAGCGAAGAAGCTGTTGGCGTCCAGATTGTCGTTGCGAAGAAACTCAAACAACGATCCGTGAGTCTGGTTGCCGCCGCTCTTCAGGGTCATGTTGACCACGGCGCCGGCGGAGTTGCCGAACTCCGATGAGCCATTGCCGGTCATCACTTGAACTTCCTGGAGCGCATCGACGCTGGGCGTGTAGCCGATACGGTTGTCCATCGAGTCGTTGACGTCCACGCCGTCGAGCAGGAAGTTGTTCGTCTGCTCACGGTTGCCGTTCACAAAGGCGCGCCCGGAGAAGCGCGTGGCGGTGTTTACGGAACTCGGGTTCGTCTG
Source organism: Paludibaculum sp. (assembly GCA_036504135.1). Lineage (GTDB taxonomy): Bacteria > Acidobacteriota > Terriglobia > Bryobacterales > Bryobacteraceae > Paludibaculum. Next base: position 218,827 of record DASXVP010000024.1, on the reverse strand, counting down.
CACTGCACCTGGGATCAGCAGCATCGCGGAGACGACATTGCGGCCGTTGAGCGGTAAGTCCGCCAACCGCTTGCTGTTGAGGGTCTCGCCGGTCTGGGTGGTTTCGGTCTGAAGGGCGGCGGCGACGTCGCTGACTTCGACTGAATCGCTGATCGTGCCGACCTGGAGAACGACATCAACGCGAATCACTTGGTTGACTTCCAGCTTGAAAGGCCCCACTACGGACTTCTTGAACCCGGTGACTTCCGCCGTCAGCGAATAGTCGCCGACGGAGAGGAAGGGGATGCTGAAGACGCCAGACTCGTTGGTTTCGATTGTGTTGGTGATGTTGGTACCGGTGTTTGTAGCCGTGACCTTAACTTTTGGAACTACAGCCCCGGTCGTGTCCGTAACCGTGCCGGTGATGGTTCCAGTAATCGTTTGTGCTGGCAGGGTGGAGGCGAGCACGAGCAGGCACCCCAGCCCCAGCATAACCTTGTTTAATTGTTTCATTAAGAAACTCCCGTGTATGAGCAAACATTAACAGGACTCAAGGCAGAAGGCAACCCGGCTGAACAAATCCTTACATGCCGTTAACATCCTCCAAGCCTCGTTCGTTGAACCAGATGAACACCCGGACCGCAGTCCGGATAAGGAGTCTATAACCCTATGAACGGTGAATTCATCGCAATCCCCGTGGTCGTCATGACCCTGGCCTATGGCGTCATCACGGTCGTCCGTCTCCTCCTGGAGCATATCCGGCGAACGAAGTCCGAGAAGCTCCAGGCCGAGGTCTACAGCAAGATGCTCGACAAACTCGGCTCCAGCCAGGACATCCTGACTTGGGCGCAGAGCGACACCAGCCAGAATCTCTTCGCCGTACCGCCGCCCGAGCGGCCAGCCCCCTACGCCCGCATTCTCAACGCCATTCAGATTGGTGTCGTGTTAACAGTGGTGGGGCTCGCCGTGCTCGGCGTCAAGGCCCAGTTGACCGCCGCCCACGACCAGGAGCCGGCCATGGTCATCGGGATGCTCGTTACAGCCCTCGGCCTCGGCCTGCTGCTCTCCGGTGGTATCAGTTGGCTCCTTTGCCGCAAATTCGGCCTCATCAACGGCAGACCTGCCATCGAGTAATCCCGGACCCCAACGTGGTAGAACCAGACATGACACACCCGCTCCCTCTTCCGGCCACCGGCGGCGCGGGTGTGTCCGAAGGTCTTGCCATGACCGAAGCGGAGTTTCGCGATTTCTACGCCCTCACCGCGCGCCCGCTGAAGTCTTACCTCGCCCGTCTGACCGGCAACCCCGCCCTAGCCGAAGACCTCCTCCAGGAGGCCTACTACCGGCTGATTCGCGCCCACCGGCCGGAGCTCGAATCCGCCGCCCGCAAGAGCTACCTCTACCGGATCGCCACCAACCTGGCCCGTGATCACTTCCGCGCCTCCAAGTTCCAGCCCGCCCCGCTGGAGGACCACCCTCACTACGCCGGCGAGGATCCCACCAGCGCCGCGCACCTCTCCACCGATTTTCAAAACGTCCTAAACGAGATCAAGCCCAACGAGCGCGAGCTGATGTGGCTCGCCTATGTCGAGGGCGCCAGCCACCGCGAGATCGCTGCAGTCACCGGGCTCAAAGAGGCCAGCGTCCGCCCCTTGCTTTTCCGCGTCCGCCAAAAACTGGCCGCTCTCCTGCGGGAGCGCGGATTTGGGAAGGAGAATCAGCCATGACCATCTGCGATCGCGAACACGAGCTCCTCAACGCACTGCGGTCCGGCAATTGGACGCCCGAACTGCGCGCCCACTTCGCCATCTGCGAGAGCTGCGCCGATACTGCCATCACCGCCGAATTCCTCCACCAGGCCGCCACCACCGTCGATCCCCATGTCCCACCCGCCGGCCTCGTCTGGTGGAAAGCCCAGCTCCGCGCCCGCCGCGAGTCCGCCCGCGCCGCCGCCCGTCCAATCGTCATCGCCGAGCGCGCCACCGCCATCGTGGCCCTGCTCGGCGCCATCGGCGCCATGGCCTGGCTCAGCACGGACGGCACCCCCGCCGCCATTGCCGCCTTCATCGCCCTCGCCCTCATCACCACCGCCGCCGCTGGCGCTCTCCTGTTCGCATGGTCCAAGAAGTAGGCGGCCCGCATCCATTAAATTGGAAGCATACCCGCTATGTTTAACTTCGAATACCAGAACCCCACCAAGATCCTCTTCGGCAAAGGCCAGATCCAGTCCATCGCCAAGGAAATCCCAGCCGGCTCCAAGGTCATGTTGACCTACGGCGGCGGCTCCATCCGCGCCAACGGCGTCCACGCCCAGGTGCTGGCCGCCCTCTCCGCCTGCGCCGTCATCGAGTTCGGCGGCATCGAGCCCAACCCCGAATACGCCACCCTCATGCGCGCCGTTGAGCTCGCCCGTGCCGAAAAGGTCGATCTCCTCCTCGCCGTCGGCGGCGGTTCCGTCCTCGACGGCACAAAGTTCATCGCTGCCGCTGTTCCCTTCGCCGGCGACCCCTGGGACATCCTCGCCAAGGGCGGCAAGGTCCGCTCCGCCGTCCCCCTGGCCTCGGTCCTCACCCTCGCCGCCACCGGTTCGGAATCCAACTCCTTCGCCGTCATCAGCCGCCGCGAGCTCGATCTCAAGCTCGCCTTCTCCTCCCCCCACGTCTATCCGAAATTCGCCGTCCTCGACCCCGAAACCACCTTCTCCCTGCCTCCGCGCCAGGTGGCCAACGGCGTCGTCGATGCCTTCGTCCATACTATGGAGCAGTACATGACGTTCCCGGCCCAGGCCGAACTGAACGACCGTTTCGCCGAATCCATCCTCCAAACCCTCGTCGAAGTCGGCCCCACCACCCTGGCCGAGCCCACCAACTACAACGCCCGCGCCACCATGATCTGGTCGGCCACCCTCGCTCTCAACGGCCTCATCGGCTGCGGAGTCCCCCAGGACTGGGCCACCCACATGATCGGCCACGAGCTAACCGCTCTCTACAACATTGATCACGCCCGCACCCTCGCCACCGTCCTCCCCCACCTGCTCCGCGTCCAGGCCACCCAGAAACGCGAGAAGCTCCTCCAGTTCGCCAGCCGTGTTTGGGGCATCCAGGAGGGTTCGGAAGATGAGCGCATCGAGGCCGGCATCGCCAAAATGGAGTCGTTCTTCGAGGCCATGGGCCTGCCCACCCGCTTGGCCCGCTACGACAACGTCGCCCCAGGCACCCCCGCTCTGGTCGCCGCCCGCCTGGAAAGCCGCGGCATGGCCAAGCTCGGCGAGCGTGGCGACATCCTCCCCCAGACCGTCAGCGAGATCCTGGCCCGCAGTCTGGCCGCCTAATTCTCCGGCAGCGTCTGCGCCGTCGTCGAGCGCCACTCACTCAGCGGCGGCGCTCCGGCCCGCTGGAAGAACGCCCGCAGTTGCCCGGCCATCTTCTCGCGCCGCGCCGGATCGTCCAGGCTCCGCGTCTCATTCGGATCGTCCTGCAAATCGTAGAGCTCAGACGGATACTGCGCCGTCCGCTCCACATACTTGTACCGCTCCCCCCGCACAGCCCGCATGTATGCGTATTCGAAATACAGTTCGTCCCGCCGCGGCCGTGGTTTGAACTCCAGGCTCGGCCTGTAGCTCATCCCCACCCGCCGTGGATCCGGCTTGGCGCTCAACCCCAGATACTCCACGAGCGTCGGGAAGAAATCATAGCTCGACACCATCTCCCGCGCCACCGTCCCCGCGCGTATCCGCCCCGCATGGCTCCACACCAGCGGCACGCGGATAGACTCCTCATACATGTTGTACGGCACCGTCCCGTTGCCCTTGCCCCACACGCCATGGTGCCCCGCGTTCCAACCCTGGTCCGCCGTGAAAATCACCACCGTATCCTCGCGCAAGCGCAGCTCTTCCAGCCGCGCCAGCACCCGCCCGATGTTGCGGTCCATCCCCGTCACCAGCGCCGAATACGCCAGCTTGCTGCTCCGCGCGCCGTGATGCTCCCGCAACCCCCGGTTTTGATCCGGATGCACGCCCACCTCCGGGAAGCACTCAAACCGCGCATTCTCATACGGCGCCCGGTCCGCCTCCGGCTGAAAATTGTACGGCGTGTGCGGCGCATAGAACGGCACCATCAAACAAAATGGCTTGCTTTTGTTTTGGTCGATAAAGTCCAGCGCGAAGCTGCCGATGGCATCTTCCTTGAAGCCGCCCATCCGCCGCTTCTCGCCGTTGACGACAAACTCCGCGTCCTTGTACGGCCCGCTGCCGCCCGGCACCGTCGCCCAATACGAGAAGCCGCTCTGTGCGCGCTCGTCCTGCCCCATATGCCACTTGCCGGTCATGCCCAGCGTGTAACCGTTCGCCGCCAGCACGTCAGACCAGCCCGCCTTGCCCGCCAGCCATCGCCGGCTCTCCGGGCCAAAGGCGTCCTTGGGCAACAGCCAGTCCTGCACGCCGTGGTTCGAGGGCAACTGCCCCGTTAGCCACGTCATGCGGCTGGGCGAGCACACCGGCGTGGCCGCAAAGGCGCGCGTGAACTTCATCCCCTCGCGCGCCAGCCGGTCCACGTTCGGCGTGCGCATGTCCGCGCAGCCATAGGCGCCATTGGCCCACGCCCCGTGATCGTCCGTCATGAAGAACACTACGTTGGGCCGCCGCGGCGCGGCCCGCAGCACCGCCGGCGCCAGCCCCGCCACGAACGCCCGCCGCGAGATCTCAGCTCGTGTGGTCATGGATGATCTTCCACCCCTGCGGCGTCTTCCGCAGCACCAGGGTGAACCGTCCGCTAGCCGGACCGCCGCCGGCCTCGCTCCGCGCCAGATCAAAGCGCCCCAGCACCAGCGCCGCCTCCGCGCCCAGCATCCGCACCTCAATCTCGGTGAACTTCAGCGTGCCCATCGCCTCGCGCGTGCCGTAGCGCTTGCGGTAGCGTTCCAGCACCGGCCGGTAGCCGCGCGTCACGCCTTCCTTGCCGCCGAAGGTCAGCTCCGGCGAATCGATGTACGTCGTCATGAACGTCTCGATGTCGCCCTGATTCCAGGCCGATAACTGCCGGTCCAACACCGCGCGCACGTCCACTTCGGGCGCCGCCCACAACAGACACAACAAGAGAGCCACCATGGCCATCTAGAGTATCAGCATGCAATCACCATAGGAGAAGAACCGGTAGCGCTGCTCCACCGCATGACGATATGCGCCCATTATCAGCTCCTTGCCGCCAAACGCGCTCACCAGCAGCATCAGGCTCGATTTTGGCAGATGGAAATTTGTCACCATCGCGCCCACCGCGCGGAACTCATAGCCCGGATAGATAAAGATGTCCGTCTCGCCGCACTGCCCCGTCAGGCCCCCACGCGCCGCCGCCGTCTCCAGTGTCCGCACGCTCGTCGTCCCCACCGCCACGCGCCGCTCCGCCTGCGCCAGCGCCTCAGCCGCCTCCACGGAGATCTCGTACCGCTCCGAGTGCAGCTTGTTCGCCTCCACCGCGTCCTCGTGCAGCGGCTGGAATGTCCCCAACCCCACATGCAGCGTCACCCGCGCCACGCTCGCGCCCGCCGCCTCGCAACACGCCAGAACCTCCGGCGTGAAGTGCAATCCAGCGGTCGGCGCCGCCACCGAGCCCCGCTGGTTGGCGTACACCGTCTGGTACCTCTCGCGGTCCGCCGCTCCGTCCTTGCGACGGATGTACGGCGGCAAAGGGATGTGGCCGCAGGCATCCAGCTCATCGTCCAGATTCCCGCAGCACGTCAGCTCAAGCAGCCGCTCACCCCGATGCCGTGCCTCCAGCACCTCCGCCGAAAGCTGCGGCGTGATGTAGATTCGCGCACCGACGTGGACGTGCCGTCCCGGCCGCACCAGCGCCGACCACCGCTTGCGGTCTGCCGTTTCCGGCTTCAACAGGAACAGCTCAATCTGCCGCTCCAGCCCGATCTTCACTCCATAGAGCCGCGAGGGAAAGACGCGTGTGTCATTCAACGCCAGGCAATCGCCCGGTCTCAAATATTGGGGCAGATCACGAAAGAGGCCATCCTCCCACTTACCAGCCGCCCGGTTGACAACCAGCATCCGCGACGAGGAGCGGTCGGCCAAAGGCTCCTGCGCAATCAGTTCCTCGGGCAGGTGATAATCGTATTCAGACAGAAACATGTTTCGAATCGCGCCGCTTCCCTACGAAGCTACGCAGCGACTAATATATCCAGTTTGATACTCCACTGAGGTGTGATGAAGCGAGTCCTCGGCATCGAGAGTTCGTGCGACGAGACGGCGGCAGCCATAGTCGATGAAACCGGACAGGTCCTGTCCAGCGTCGTGGCGTCTCAAATTGATACGCACGGCAAGTACGGAGGAGTGGTGCCGGAGCTCGCCTCGCGCGAACACCTGCGCTCCATCACCCCCGTCGTGCGCGGCGCCATGGAGGACGCCCGGCTCACCTGGAGTGATCTCGACGCCATCGCCGTCACCTCCGGCCCCGGACTGGTGGGCTCGCTGCTGGTGGGACTTACCTTCGCCAAGGCCCTGTGCCTGGTGCGCGGTTTGCCCCTCATCGGCATCAACCACATTGAGGGGCATATCTACGCCGTACTCCTGGAGGCGCGTCTGGCTGGCGCGGAAATCGAGCTGCCTGCGCTCGCCCTGGTGGCCAGCGGCGGCCACACCCATCTCTTCGAGGTGAGCCCGCGGATGACATACCGCCTGCTGGGTAAGACACGCGACGATGCCGCCGGCGAGGCCTACGACAAAGTGGCCAAACTGCTCGGCTTCGGCTACCCCGGCGGTCCGGTGCTGGATCAGTTGGCGCTCCACGGCGACGCCGACGTCGTCCACATGCCGATGGTCAAAATGAAGGGCAACACGCTCGATTTCAGCTTCAGCGGCCTGAAGACCGCCATGCTCCGCTGGACGCAGTCGAAGGACCTCGAAGGCGAGCTCATCGCCCGCCGCGCCCTGCTGAAACTCCATCCCCACCCAACCGTGGAGCAGTGGCTCACCGTGACGCCGCAGTTGACCCTCGACGCCATCGCCGCCTTCCAGGAAGTGGTCGTCGAGGAGCTCCTCCGCCGCGCCGCCAGCGCCGCGGAGCAGACCGGCGCCCGCGCCATCATCATCTCTGGTGGCGTGGCCTGCAATGCCGGCCTCAGAAAATCGGCGCGCTCCGGCCGCCTCCCCTGTCCGGTCTTTTTCCCCACTCCTCAGCTCTCCACCGACAACGCCGCCATGATCGCCGCCGCCGCGTTCCCGCGCCTGGAGCGTGGTGAGTTTTCAGATCTGACTTTAAAGGCTCAGGCCAACCTCACGCTGGCCTGAGCGCCTTGGCATCCGCTCCCTCACGGTCTCAGAAGCCGTTGCTGCGCCGCGCGCGTCAGCAAGCGGTCCCGATCCGCTGGCAACGCTATTCCGTGACAGCCCCTTGGAGCCGCCCCGCTTAACCGGCGCCGCCCGCCTTGGTCTCTTCGCGGTACAGCACCGACGCCTTGATGTAGTCACGGTGCATCCTGGCGATGTTCTCGATCTTGATTCCCTTCGGACAGATCGCCTCACATTCGCCGGTGTTGGTGCAGTAGCCGAAGCCTTCCTCGGTCATCTTGAGAACCATGCGCATGGCGCGCCGGTCACGCTCGGCCTGGCCCTGCGGCAACTGGCCTAAATGTGTGATCTTGGCGGAAACAAACAGCGACGCCGACGCGTTCGGGCACGACGCCACGCACGCCCCGCAGCCGATGCACGAGGCCGAATCCATCGCCTGATCGGAGCACTTCTTGATGACCGGCAGATTATTGCCGTCCGGCGCCGAGCCCGTGTTGATGGAGATGTAGCCGCCCGACGCAATGATGCGGTCAAACGCGCTGCGGTCCACCATCAGGTCCTTGAGCACCGGGAAAGCCTTCGCCCGGAACGGCTCCAGCCACACCTCGTCGCCGTCCTTATAGTGGCGCATGTGCAACTGGCACACCGTGGTGCCGCGCTGCGGCCCGTGCGGGATGCCGTCGATCATGAAGCCGCAGCAGCCGCAGATGCCCTCGCGGCAGTCGTGCTCAAACGTGACGGGATCCTCGCCCTTCTTCGTGAGCTCCTCGTTCAGCACGTCGATCATTTCGAGAAACGACATGTGCTCGCTGACATTGGGCATCTCATACCGCACCATCTTGCCCGCGCTGGTGGCGTTCTTTTGACGCCAGATGTTCAGGATGATCTTCATCGTCGGATGCCTCTCACTTGTAGTTCCGCTGTGCGAGATGGACGTGCTCAAAAGCCAGCGGCTCGATGTTCCGGGCCGGCTCCTTGTTGTCGCCCTGATACTCCCACACCGCGGCGTGGCAGAACTTTTCGTCGTCGCGCAACGCCTCGCCCTCCGGCGTCTGGTACTCCTCGCGGAAGTGGCCGCCGCAGCTCTCTTCGCGCGTGCGGGCGTCGCGGCAGATCAGCTCGCCCAGCTCCAGGAAGTCCGCCACGCGCCCCGCGCGCTCCAGGCTCTGGTTGAGCTCGGCGCCGCTGCCGGGGATCTTGACGTTGTTCCAGAACTCCTCACGAATCTCGGGGATGCGCTGGATGGCGCGGTCCAGGCCGGCCGCATTGCGGGCCATGCCGCAGTCTTCCCACATCACTTTGCCCAGCTCGCGATGGATCTCGTCCACCGTCTTCTTGCCCTGGATCGAGAGGAACTTCTTCGTACGGGCGTCCACCGCGTCTTTGGCCGCGCGGCACTCGGGATGGTTGGCATCCACTCCGCCGGGCTTCACCTGGGCCAGATAGTTGCCCATGGTGTAGGGGATCACGAAGTAGCCATCGGCCAGGCCCTGCATCAGCGCGCTGGCGCCCAGCCGGTTGGCGCCGTGATCGGAGAAATTGGCCTCGCCCAGCACGAACAGGCCGGGGATGGTGGATTGCAGATTATAGTCCACCCACAGGCCGCCCATCGTGTAATGGACCGCGGGGTAGATGCGCATCGGCTCGGCGTAAGGATCGTCGCCGGTGATGCGTTCGTAAATCTCAAAGAGGTTGCCGTAGCGCTCCTCGATGGTCTTGCGGCCCAGCCGGCCGATGGATTCGGCAAAGTCGAGGTAGACGCCCTTGCCGCCCGGCCCCACGCCGTAGCCCTCGTCGCAGCACACCTTGGCCGCGCGCGAAGCGATGTCGCGCGGGCACAGGTTGCCAAACGCCGGGTAGCGGCGCTCCAGGTAGTAGTCGCGCTCGTCTTCCGGAATCGTATTGGCGGGGCGCGTGTCGTTCTTCTTTTTCGGCACCCAGATGCGGCCGTCGTTGCGGAGCGACTCGCTCATCAGCGTGAGCTTGGATTGATAGTCGCCACTCTGCGGAATGCAGGTGGGGTGGATCTGCGTGAAGCAGGGATTGCCGAAGCCCGCGCCCTTTTTGTAGGCGCGCCAGATGGCCGTCGTATTGCAGCCCTTGGCGTTGGTGGAGAGGAAGAAGGCGTTGCCGTAGCCGCCCGTGCCGAGCACAACCGCATCGGCCACGTGGACATCCACCGCGCCGGTGGCCAGGTCGCGTGTGACGATGCCGCGCGCGCGGCCCTCGATGACGATCAGCTCCAACATCTCCGAGCGGTAGAACATCTTCACCGTGCCGGCGTCGATCTGGCGCTCCAGCGCCTGATACGCGCCCAGCAGGAGCTGCTGGCCCGTCTGGCCCCGCGCGTAGAACGTCCTGGAAACCTGCGCGCCGCCGAAGCTGCGGTTGGCCAGCACGCCACCGTACTCGCGAGCAAACGGGACGCCCTGCGCCACGCACTGGTCGATAATGTCGACGCTCACCTGCGCCAGGCGGTAGACATTGGCCTCGCGGGCGCGGAAGTCGCCGCCCTTGATGGTGTCGTAGAACAGGCGGTAAACACTATCGCCGTCGTTCTGATAGTTCTTCGCGGCGTTGATGCCGCCCTGCGCCGCGATGGAGTGCGCGCGCCGGGGCGAATCCTGAAAGCAGAAGCACTTCACGTTGTAGCCCAGCTCGCCCATGCTGGCCGCCGCCGCGCCGCCGGCCAGCCCGGACCCCACCACAATCACGCTGTACTTGCGCTTGTTGGAGGGGTTCACCAACTTCATGTCGAACTTAGCTTTGTCCCACTTCTGCTCGATCGGGCCGGAGGGGATCTTCGAATCCAGATTCAGTGCCATTTTTCATGCCCTCCTTACTTCACCAACTGTGTCAGCACCGCTAGCGGCATGGCAACATTACCGATGCCGATGGCCCAGCCGTATATCTTCGCCACCGTCTTGAGGATCGGCGTGTACCGGGGATGGTTCACCCCCAGGCTCTGGAACATGCTCCAGACCCCGTGGTAGAGGTGCATCGCCAGCAGTACGTTGGCCACGATGTAGAAGAAGGATACGGCGGGATTGCTGAAGCCTGCGATGACGTTGTGATAGACGTCGCCCTTGATGAACGCGCTGCCAAGCGCCTGTCCGGTGGTGAAGTGAAGGATGTGATAGATGAGGAATGCGCCGACGATGGGGCCGCTCCAGATCATGGTGCGGGCCGCGTAGCTGGTGGCGATGGTGGCCTTGCGGACATAGGCCTCCGGGCGGGCTTCCGCTTTGATGCGCCAGAGCTGATAGGCGGAGAAGACGTGGAGCAGGGTGCAGCCCAGCAGCACGCCGCGGATCAGCCACAACGCCCCGCCGAGGCCTTGCAGCAACTCGGCGTAGTGGTTGAGCTTCTCGGCGCCCTGGAACAGTTGCAGGTTGCCGATCATGTGACCCATGACGAACCCGCAAAGCACGAAGCCCGTGGCGGCCATAACGACTTTCTTGCCAACGACGGACTGGTAGAACGTGGCTGGCCTTTGAAGACCGCCTGGAACGGCGACTGAGCTCATCGAAGCACTCCGTTATCCCCGTGAAATCGAAGAGGGGTGTGGTTGGACACCCTTCACACTGCTGTCTGAAGGATGCCTGGAACACACCATTGTATTCGATATTTCGGAGTAATGGGTACTTTGCGAGCCGCACAGACGGACCGGGCCGCGACCTTGCGGCCGCGGCCCGGCAACCTTTAGATTGTGCAGCGCCAACTACCGGCGGATCATCGCCACTTCGAAGCGTTCCGTCTTCTGCCGCTTCGCCAGTTCAATCTGCGCCTTGGTGGCGGGAATCTGCACTCCGGTGGGCGCGCCGGCCAGATAGACCTCCGCCAGCCGGTACGTGGAGCCCAGCCGCTGGAACACCAGCTTGCCCTCGAGCGGCGTCTTGGGGTTGCCCACGGGAATCGTCATGATAACCCGCTGCGCGCCGGTGGGATCCGTGATGAGCATTTGCCAGGAGCCGCTATTGGCCTGGATGACATAGTCTCCCGCAGGCATCGAGTCCTTGCCCATTTCAAAGGCGAGGGGAATGTTCACGCGGGTCTGAGTCGCCTGGCCGAAAACCGGCATCGCCAACGCAAGGGCGGCAGTGAGGGCGGCGGCCCGAAAAATCGAATTGAATTTGGTGGTCATCATTTTGAAAGGCTCCCAGTTCTCTTTAGCAAGAATTTTTCGGGCCGCTGTGATTCGCGGCCCGTCTTACACAATGAGAAACGCACGGGAGACGTTTTCGTTCGCACTATTCTTGCGAATTTACATCCGTGTCATTTCACGGGGATCTGTTCGCCGCCAGCCTTGCCGTTCAGGTGGATCTCGCTGAGGTGGTACTGGCCGTTCTTCTTGACGAAAACGAGCTTGGGCTTTGCGGCGCCGTCCACGGGGCCGACATGGTTGGTCACCAGCGTGAGAGAGGCCTCGCCCTTCTCATTGCGAACGCTCATCACGTTCTCGCTGTTCTTGCCGATAACGTACTGTCCGGCCGGCATCGCCTTGCCGTTGGCGACAAAGGCGAAGGGCACATTGGTCTTGGTGATGGTGGTGTTATTCGCCATCGCGGGGATCATCATCGCGGCCGCGGCCGCGCAGGCACACAACAGGCTTTTGCTATTCACGGTCTTATTCTCCCGAATTAATATTGATGTGTAATCGGCCGCCTGTGACTTGCTTTGCGACCGGCTTCAATCACTAATACGGCGCCCGCCAGAAATTGTTCGGGAGTGGATTGTCTTTTTTAAAGGATGTGATCTGAGTTAACGGAACAGCCCGGCGCGGTCCCACTTGGTAATGGTGGAGCGGACCACCTCCACCATGCGTGTCGTGACGGCGGCGAAGTAGGCGTCCGCCTTGGCCTGATCGAAGCGTACCGAACCCTGCCCCGGTTGATAGAGAATCACCGGAGTGGGGAAAGGAAAGGCGTACCACGTGCCTGCAGCCGGGCGCGGCGTCTCCAGGTCCTTTGTGTAGCGTTCCGCGTGGACCAGCTTGGAATCAATCGCCTGGATGAACGCCGTCTCGTTCCAGCCGGCGTGGCCACCGTCCTCGCCGAAGACCTTCAGCGTGACATCGGAGCAGATGGCCCACCAGTTGGTGACCATGATGCGCACGCGATGCTCGCGGCCGATCTTCTCCGCCAAGTCGTTCAGAATGGCGGTCTGGGGCCCGCCGTGGCCGTTGATCACGATGATGTTGCGGAAGCCATTGCGGGCGAGGCCCGCCAGGACGTCGGCGAGAAACGCGCGGTAGGCCGCCTCAGAGATCTGGAACGTGCCGGCGTAGCCATCCAGGCTGCCTGTGACGCCATAGGCCACCAGCGGCGCCACCAACGCGTTGAGCTGCGGCGCCATGGCCCGCGCCAGAGCCACGGGGGCGGTGTTATCGGCGCCGTTGTTGATGACGCCGTGAGCCTCCACCGTCCCCGTGGGCAGCAGAACCGTCTGGACCTTGCCTGGGACGAGCTCTTTGAACTCCATCCAGTTCAAGTCGTTCATCTCGCGGCTCGACTGCGCACCCGCGGCCGCAGCCAAAACCATCAGCAGCAGGAAGGCGCGCATCGGATCACCTCGGAGCAATCAATCTTCTACGGACATGGTAGGCGCTTTGCGCAGACCGGCGGCGCACCGATCCACCACCTGGCGCGCAATCGAGTAGAAGCCGGCAGCCTCCGCGTTGTCTTCGCCCAGCAGCGCGATAGGCCGGCCCGTATCGCCGCCAACGCGGACATTGGGATTCAGCGGCAGTTGCCCCAGGAACGGCACGTCCATCGCCTCGGCGGTGCGCTTGCCGCCGCCTTCGCCGAAGATGTCGATCTTCTGGCCCGTGCCGGGGACGATGAGGTAGCTCATGTTCTCCACCAACCCGAGCAGCTCCACCTTCACCTGGCGGAACATCAGCACGGCCTTGCGGCCATCTTCCAGCGCGACCTCGGAGGGCGTGCTGACAATGATGGCGCCGGTGATGGGTACGGTCTGGATGATGCTGAGCGCCACGTCGCCGGTGCCGGGGGGCAGGTCAATCAGCAGGTAATCCAGCTCGCCCCAATCCACCTGCCGCATGAACTGCTGCATGACGCTGTGGAGCATCGGGCCGCGCCAGATCAGGGGCTTGTCGCCGGGATTCAGGAAGCCCATGGACATCAGCTTGACGCCGTGCGCCTCCAGCGCCTGGATCCGGTTTTCCACCGCATAGGGCGTATCGCAGATGCCCATCATTAGCGGGACGTTCGGCCCATAGACATCGGCGTCCAGCAGGCCCACCTTGTGACCGAGCTGCGCTAGTGCGATGGCGGTATTGACGGAAACCGTGGTTTTACCCACGCCGCCTTTGCCGGAGCCAACGGTGATGATGTTCTTGACGCCGGCAATCGGCATCTTCGGAGGTTCAGCTTGCGGAGGTGCGCCCATAAGCTACCAGTCTACCAGCGGGGGTGGCCGGGACTTTCGGCAGCAGCAGGCGAGAGCTCCACGACGAACCGGAAGCGCCGCAGAAACGAGGGATCCAGGACTGTGGGGTCATTGGTGGCCAGGATTGTCAACCCACGGTACTCCTGCATGCGTTGCAGCAGATAATTGATCTCCACGTTGAAATAGCGATCGTGGCTGTCCTTGACGCCGCTCCGCTTGCCGAAAAGCGAGTCGGCCTCATCGAAGAACAGAATGGCGGCCGAATCCGCGGCGGCATCGAAAAGGCGCCCGAAGTTCTTCTCGGTCTCGCCGATATACTTGCTGACCACCTGGCCGAGATCAACGCGGTAAAGATCCATCTGAAGCTGGTGAGCGAGCATTCCGGCCGCCATGGTCTTGCCGGTCCCTCCGCCTCCGCGGAATAGTATGCTGCCGCCAGCCGGAACCGGCCTACGGGCATACGCTTCAATCTGACTGAAGATGTCGAGCTCAGTCTTAGCCAGGACCTTGTCTTTCCAGGCGGTTGACGGTTCGAGCCGGAGTGCCAGTTCATCCAGGCGTGGGCGATCCTCCATGGCTTCCTCTCCTACTGCCCTGACTTTCCCGCAAAATCCCAGAGCTGTGTGGCATGGTCCAGCACCCTGGAACGATCCCGCTCCAGCAGAAACCGTTGCTTCACCAGCTTGTCGGTCTCGTCGCCGATGCGCTTGAGCCACGCGTCCCTGGACCCGTACTTCGCCGCGATCTGATCCTTCGAAAACGCGAAGAACGCACCGAGCGTCGGCGCCATTTCCTTGGGCGAGCCGGCGGCGGCCGTGCGGTAGTTCCAACCCGTGAAGACGCCCAGCGGAACGGCCACGACGGGCATGCGGATGCCGCCCAGTTCGATGCCATCGGCATCCACTTGCGGCAGCAGCACCGGGAAGGCCTTGCCCACTTTGGGATCCTCGGGGTCACCCTCCATGCGGTAGGCGGCCTTCGGATGCTCGGGCAGCGCGGCCTTCATCGTTTTGGGCCACTGGATCTTCTCGCGCGGCACAAGCTGATCCTCGGCGATCATCGGGTAACGTGAGGCGGGCGGCTCCTTGCCGTCTTTCACCCACTCATGCAGCGCCACCAGCAGCGCGCGTTGCAGCGGGCGGGTCTCGTTGGGGTTGGTGGGAAACTGGGCGTTCTCCGCGGCGCGCGGCAACTGGCCCGGACCGTGCTGCGAGCCGGCCAGCGCGTAGAGCCGTGTGCCTGGCGCCAGCGGGGCGTCCAGCTTGCCGTCCACGCTGACATGGATCAGCGCCGCGACGCGGTTCCAATATTCCCAAGATCCGTTCGTGTAGAAGATCTTCGGCAGCATCTCCGGGCGATTGGCCTTCAGCAGGCCGTCGTCAATGTGCGTGACCGGATCAACCTGCGGCACGTCCGTGAACGGGAAGATGTCAGTGGCGTAGAGCGTGTTGAAGTGGGCGTAGCCATCGCGCGAGGCCTGTGCGAAGGCGTGGTTGAAACTGCCGCGGCCCGCGCCGCCGACGTCGGCCCAGATGCCGTCGAAGACCTTGCGCTTTTGCTCGTCCTCGTTCATGCCGTAATAGAGGAACGTCCGCAGAAAGCGGCCGCTCTGCGAGATGCCGAAGCCGAGTGCGCGCTTGATGAAGCGCGGCTGATCACCCAGCACGGACACCGCGTTCTTTGTGTACTTGAAGAACGAGACGATGTCGCGCACGGCCACCAGTCCCGCGCCCACCACGCGCGGATTCTGCGATGCGTAGACCAACTCATAGATGAGGCCGGGGGCGAAGCCGGACTCCATCTCGATGGCGCCGCGATTGGAATTGAATTTCCATTGCGACTGCGGAATGGTGCGACGGCGGGCGAGAACCGTGTCCCGCACGGTGAACCTCACGTCGCCCGGCAGAGGTGCGTAGGCGGTGTGGCCGCGATCACCGAGCGGCATGATGTTGGTGCGCTTATCGGGGATGAACTCGGAGCGGACCAGCCCGGTGACACCGTCGAGGATGGGCGCGTCCAGGCCCAGAAGCTTCGCCGCCGGCGGGACATCCCACTGCCACCCGAGCCACACCAGCGTGAAGCCCTGCTCCAGCAGCATCATGTCGCCAAACTCTTCCGGTGTGCGCGGATCCAGCGAGCCCCTGGCGTAGTTGAAGCGCGAGAGCATACCCTTGCCGCCGCGGTTGGGCACTTCGAAAAGCAGCGTGCCATTGCCCTTCGCCGGGTCGCGCGGCTTCAGGACATAGAGATCGGCGGTAAACTCCACCAGCCCCTGCGCATTCGCCGGCGCTTTGTTCAGTCCGTTGATGGAGAGGTTTTGCGGCTTGGTCACATCCATGGCGAAGTGCGCCTTGCCGATGATCCGCTCATAGGCGCCGGCCGCGCCAAACTCGCGCCCGCCGAGCACGTCGGAGCGCTCCGTGACGTAGACGCGGGTGACCTCCGCCTGGAGGGCAAAGGCGGCAAGGAGGGTGAGCAGGAGATGGCGCATGTCGGTAGGATACGATTCTAGTATTTTCGCGGGCACGCCTGGAGGCCGCGGTTGGCGCGGGAGCGGCGGCTGTCAGGCGTCCAGCACCTGCCGGATGCGCGCCGCCAGCGCCTCCGGGGAGAAAGGCTTGGAGATGAAGCTCGCGCCCAGTCTCTCCGGAGACTCATCATCCTCCTGCTCAGCGTAGCCGGACATGAACACCACGCGCAGCCCCGGGTGCCGGAGTAGCAACTGCTCGGCCAGGTCGTAGCCGCTCATGTTCGGCATCACCATGTCCGAGAGCAGCAGGTCAAACTGAAGATTCTCCGCCAGCTTCAGAGCCTCGATGCCGTCCGTGGCTTCATGGACGACATAGCCGAACATCCTCAGAATGGTGGCAGCCAGCCGCCGGACTTCCCCCTGATCTTCCACAAGCAGGATCGATTCGGTCCCTCGCTCCGGGCTGCTGGGCACGCCGGCTGCCGCGGCCGAACCTTCAGCGCAAACGGGCAGAGCGATCCGGAAGCTGGTGCCCTGGCCGGGCCGGCTCTCAAACTGAATCCCGCCGCTGTGCTGTTTGACGATGCCGTAGACCGTCGCCAAACCCAATCCTGTGCCCTGATCCACGTCCTTGGTGGTGAAGAATGGCTCGAAAGCATGCTTCTGCGCCTCCGGATCCATGCCCGTGCCGGTATCGCTGACAATGAGCTGAGCATAGGCGCCGGGCGGCAGATCCCAATCCGTGCTGCCGGATTCCGGTACCCGCAGGGGCGCCGTCTCGATCCGCAGCACACCGCCCTTCGGCATGGCATCGCGCGCATTCACCACCAGATTCATCAGCACCTGGTGGAGCTGGCCGGGATCGGCCTCCACCCAACCCAGCGCGGCGTGCGTATGCAACTCCAGGCTGATGTGCTCGCCGATGAGGCGCTGCAACATGCGTTTGACCTCGGCCAGCAGATCGTTCAACTGAACGACCTTCCATTCGATCACCCGCTTGCGACTAAAGGCGAGCAGTTGCCTGGTGAGCTCGGCGGCGCGCAGGCCGGCCCGGAGGATCTCGCGGGTCTTGACGTGCATGGGATCCAGCGGATGGAACTGATCCAGCATCATCTCGGAGTAGCCGTTGATGACTGTGAGCAGATTGTTGAAGTCGTGCGCCACCCCGCCCGCCAGCCGGCCCAGGCTTTCCAGCTTCTGCGCCTGCCGGTACTGCTCTTCCAGGATGCGTTGGGAGGTGATATCGCGGCCGATGCTGGCCGTACCCGCGAGCTCGCCGGAAGGACCCCTCAGCGGAGTGTTGTCCCAGGCGATGAGCAGCCGGCGTCCGTCGGCGGTGAGGATCTCAGTCTCCTGATGAGGGGCGAAGCCTTTCCGCAGCGCCGGCCGGATGTCTTCGGGGATCAGCAACTCAAAACATTCGGCGCCCATCAACTGCTCACGGGTCCAGCCGGTGATGCTGCAGAAGTAGTCGTTACAGAACGTAACGCGGCCATCGCTATCGAGCAGAATCGCCAACAAAGCCATGTGCTCCAGCATCTCGCGGAAGCGCCGTTCAGACTCCTCCAGCTCCCCGCGCACGCGCTTCCGCTCCGTGATGTCCTCCTTGACGGCGACATAGTGGGTCACCTTGCCGCCCAGATTTTTCACGGGGGAGATGGAGGCCTGCTCCCAGAACAGCGAGCCGTCGCGGCGGCGGTTGAGCAACTCGCCCTGCCACTCGCCGCCCCGGGAAATGGTCCGCCACAAGTCTGCGTAAACCTCGGCCTGATTCAAATCGGACTTGAGAATCCGCGGATTCTGGCCGAACGCTTCTTCGGCCGAGTAGCCCGTGAGCGCCGTGAACTTCGGGTTCACATACTCGATGCGCCCCTGGGTATCGGTGACCACTACGGAAGCCGGGCTTTGTTCAATGGCGCGCACCAGCACGCTCAACTGCTCCTCGGTTGCCTTGCGCTCCGTGATGTCGCGGAAGATGGAGAGCACCACCGGGCCGCCAGGGCGGGGGATCAACGAGTTGGAGACCTCCAGCCACACCTGCGCGCCATTCTTCAGCTCTACGCTGGCCTCAAACATGCGCTCTATTTGGTTCGGATACTTGCTGACGTAAGTGTCCTGGATGCGCTGGCCCTCGGACAGGCTGTAGCAATCCTTCAGAGGCATGCCCTCCGTCTGCTCGCGATTCCGCCCGAACAGCCGGCAGAACGCCCCGTTCACACGCAGGATTGTCCCCGCGCCGTCGGTCAGCCTCATGCCATCGGCGGAACTCTCCCAGACGGAGCGGAACTGCTCCTCGGATCGCTGCAGCAACTCCTCCGCGGCTTTGCGCTCCGTCAGGTTCCAGATGGTGCCCAGCACGGCGACGGCCGCACCCCCCTCACCGCGCTGGGGAGCCAGAGAGATCTCCACCCAACGCCGCTCGCAGCTGGCGCTGCACCGGAACTCCGCTTCCACGGGTTCCATCGCCTCGCCCGCCAGCACACGGTTCCAGTGCCTGAGAAGCTCGTCCCGATAGGGCGCCTCCACCATGTCGAAGAATCGCCGGCCCACCCAGGCGGAAGGCTCGCAGCCAAACAACCTCTCCGTCTGCGGGCTGGCGTAGGCCACGGTACCGTCCACGGAGGCGGTGAAGACCACGCCCGCCTGGTTATCCACCAGCGTCCGATGCTGCGCTTCTGATGTGCGCAATTGTTGGAGGATCCGGTTACGCTCCGTCAGATCTCGCACGAATGCGATGTACCGGCCGCCGGCCGACGGCGACCACGCGAAGTTCAGCTCCAGCGCGACCAGCGAGCCGTTCTTGTGGCGGCAGCCCGATTCAAACCTCTGCCAGCCGAGCTTCTCAATCGCGGCTGCGCGGGAGCGCAGAGCCTGCGGTGATTCCTGTACGTGCAAATCCGCTAGACGGAACTGAAGCAACTCGTCCCGGCTGTATCCGGTCAACCGGCAAAACGCCTCGTTCGCATCCAGAATCCGCAGGTCCCGGCCCACAGCGATGAAACCGTCAAAGCAGGTGCGGAGGATGAGGCGAAGCTCCTCGTCAGCTTCACGCTGGCTGGTGACGTCCAGCGCGGTGGCCAGAACCCTTGCCGCTTCACCGGCCACATCGCGGGCGAGGACCCGGCCTCGAAACCGCATCCAGCGCCACGCACCAGTCCGGTGGCGCATACGGAATTCCAAGCAGAAGGGCGCCTCCGCCAGATAGCCCCTGTGCAAAACCGCCAGGCCGCTTTCCAGGTCGTCCGGATGCACCATGCCCCAGAATGATTCCTTCGTTGGCTGGAACTCGCCGGGCTCATAACCAAGCAACCGGTAAAAGCGCGGGCTGAAGTAGGCCTCCGCGGTTTCACGGTTGTACTCAAGGATCGCCTCTTCCACCGCATTCAGAGTCGCGCTCAAGCGCTCTTCATTCCGTGCCAGCGCACCTTCCGCCTGGCGCAACGGCGTGATGTCCGTCACCGCGCAGGCGTACCCGCTGACGGTCCCGTCCCCGGCGTACTCCGGCCTCACAATCACCCGGACGTGCCGTACCTCGCCATCGGGCCGGAGAAACCGGAAGCGCTCGTCAATTGCCGCCTCCAAAGCCACACATTTTTTCCAGCGGTCCACGACAAAGGCGCGGTCGTCCGGATGCACCGCTTGCACCCACGAGCTGCCCAGCGCCTGTTCCGGCAGGTAGCCGCTAATTCCGCACCAATACTGATTGACGTAGGTACACTGACCCGCGGAGTCAGTCTCCACCAAGCCGACCGGCGCGGTCTCCGCCAGCAGCCGGCACCTCACCTCGGCCCGGCGCTGAACTGCGCGGAGCTCGCGGTCCTGCCGGTGGCGCTCCATAAAAAGACCCAGCGCCCTTACGGCATCGTGCAGGAGCTCCACGGATTCTTCCGGCAGCGGGCGACCGGCCACTTCAAACGCGCCCAGCGCCTCGCCGCCCACAATGAGGCTCAGGCCCCGCCCGCCTGGCACGTAGCGGAGTATGGTTCCATCCAGGGCGCCGTTCACCCCGTCCAGGAACACGCTCCGCATCTCCTCTTCCGAGTCGAGCGGCGACAGGCTGACCAGTAGAGGCAGCAATTTGCTGGCGAGAGGATTCATTTAGGAATAAGTGGAGTTACTTCGTTATCACATTCTATTTTCACGCCTATGTCAACCAATCCGGCGGCGCGCCAGGCGCAGGCTATTGGCCAGCACGCTGACGGAACTGAGGCTCATGGCCGCGGCCGCCAGCACCGGATTCAACATGCCAAGCGCGGCGGCGGGAATGGCGATTACGTTGTAGGCCAGCGCCCAGAAGAGATTGGCGCGCATGGTGGAGACGGTCGCCCGCGATAGCTGAAGGGCCTGGCGGATCACGTCCAAATCCGCGCGCATCACGGTGAGATCCGCCGCCGCCATCGCCACGTCGGAGCCCGACGCCATGGCGATGCCCACTTCCGCCGCCGCCAGTGCTGGAGCGTCGTTGATGCCGTCGCCCACCATCGCCACCGCGCGGCCCTCTTGCTTCAAACGGCGCAGGACGTCGAGCTTGCCGGCCGGCAGGACCCCGGCCACAATCTGCGCAATGCCCGCCTCGGCCGCCACGGCGCGGGCCGTGGATTCCTGATCGCCGGTCACCATCCAGACCTGTAGGCCCATGTCCAGCAACTGCCGCACTGCCGCCGGCGCCGAGGCGCGCGTGCGGTCCGCCACGGCGAACCCGCCGGCGTAGTTTCCATCCACGGCCAACCACAGGGTGGTCCGGCCCAGCGAGCCGTGCGCGTCCTCCACAGGCAGGACGACGCCCCGTTCTTCCAGTAGCGCGCGCTTGCCGATGACCACGCGGCGGCCGTTGATCTCCGCCTCCGCGCCCAAGCCCGGCAGCGCCTGAAAGCGCTCGGCGGGTAGCAGCGGCGCGGTGTTGTAGCGCACCACGGATTCGGCCAGCGGATGCTCGCTCCAACGCTCCACCGATGCCGCCAGGACGAGAGTGGCAGCGGCGTCCAACCCGGGCGCCGCCTCGAAAACGATCACTTCCGGACGGCCTTCGGTGAGCGTGCCCGTCTTATCGAACACCACGGTATCCACGCGGCTCAGGCGCTCAATCGCCTCGCCGTTGCGGAAGAGCAGGCCCATCCGCGCCGCCCTGCCGGTGGCCACCATGATGGCCGCCGGAACCGCCAGGCCCATCGCGCAGGGGCAGGCGATCACCAGCACCGCCACCGCCGGCCTGAATCCAAACGCGATGGCCGTCAAGACAGCCAGGCCCACCACCACCGGCACGAACACGGCGCTCACGCGATCCGCCAGGCGCTGCATCGGCGCCTTCTCGCCCTGCGCATCGCGCAGCAGCCTCAGCACCTGCTCCAGTACGCTCTCCGCGCCCAGCGCGGTGACGCGGAAGTGAAGCACGCCATTGCGGTTCAGGGTCCCGCCGGTGACGCTATCGCCCGCCGCCTTCTCCAGCGGGATGGGCTCGCCGGTGAGCATGGATTCATCCACGGCGCTGCTGCCGCTCACCACCACGCCATCGGCGGCGATGCGCTCACCCGGGCGCGCGATCAGCACATCGCCCACGCCGATCGCCTCCAGCGGCGCCTCGTGCTCCACGCCGTCGCGCAGCACCCGCGCCGTGGACGGCTGCAAGTGGGCCAGCGCCTGCAAGGCAGCCGAAGTCTTGCGCTTGGCCCGCGCCTCCAGAGCGTTGCCGGTGAGCACGAGCGCGATGATGAAGATCACGGATTCGTAGTAGATATCGTGCGGCGAGAAGAGGGAGTAGAAGAACGCCGCACCGGTGCCCAGCGCGATCAGCGTATTCATATCGGCCGCGCCATGGCGCACCGCCGAAAACGCCTTCACATAGAAACGCCGGCCCGCCCACACCATCACAAGCAACGCCAGCGCGGCGTGCGCCCAGCGCCAGGGGCCCTGGTGCATCCACCCCATGGTGGCCATCGCCACAATGCCCGCGGCCAGGCTCACGCCGGCCTTCAGCACCAGGCCGCGGTATTCGGCCGCGTCTTCCCGCTCGCGCTGCATCTGCTCTTCGGTCATGCTGGCGCTCGGCGACGAGAGCTCCGCAACGTAGCCGGTCTCGTTGACTACCGCCACCAGCGCATCTGGCGAAACCAGCGCCGGATCAAACGACACCGTGGCGTTGTGCAGCATGAGATTTACGCCGGCCTGCCGCACGCCCGGCTGCTCTTCAAGAGTCTTCTGGACAAAGGACTGGCAGGCGGCGCAGGTCATGCCGCGCACGGCGAATGTGACCTTGGCGGTGTCCGGTTTCACGCCTCGATCCGGGCCGCGAAGCCGATCTTGTTGACCGCCTCCGCTATCGCTTGCGGCTGCACCTGCGCCTCATCGAAACTCACTTCGGCCGAGCCCACCTCCACGCTGCGCACCTCCACGCCTGGCGCTTTCTTCAACGCCAGCGTCACGCGGTTCACACAGCCGCCGCAGTGCATCCCTTCAATCGTCAGCTTCAGATTCTGCATATTCGCTCCGTTTACTTGAGAATGGTATCGACAGTGGATTGCGTGATGGGGTGATAGCCGGGCCGGGCCTTGGCGTAGATGGCGCGGGCGCGCGCCCTGCCATCGGGCGTCTTCACCAGCGCCTCGAAGAGCGGCTTCACGAACTTCCGCCGGCCCACGCCAATGAGGAACTCTTCCAGCCGCGGCCACGCTGGGGAATAGCCCGCTCGGATGGCCATGACGAGCCATTGGGCCGCGATTTCGCTGTTGCCGTTTTCGGTGAACGCCCACTGCTGATCCAGCGCCGAAAGCTCCGCGGCCGTGATGCTCTCCGGCATGGCGCGCAGCCAATGAAGCCACTCCTGCGTCACCCACTCGCGGCGCGGTTTGGTCTCGAAGTCGTACGCCACTTTGGGCGCCGTGGGCGGCAGGCCCGGCTGGTGGAGCCACGCGCTCAGATCCTCGCCGGGGAACGTCTCGTGCAGGAACGCGAGGAACTGCTCGCTGCTGATGGATTGAAACGCGAACTTCGCGAAGTAGGATTTCATCCACGTATCGAAGCGCGAGCGGCCGTACTTTTCCTCCAACATGCGCAGCATCAGCGCGCCCTTCACGTAGGGCACCTGCGTCATGCCGTCGTCGGGGTCTCGGCCCGTGAGGTCCACCACGAGCTTCTGATCGGCGGACGGCAGGTCCTTCATCTCCTTGCCCAGTTCGTCGATCTCGATGGCGAGCTCCATCTCGCTGCGGCGGCGGCCGTAGAGCGCCTCCTGAATGCGCCGCTCGAAGTATGTGGTGAAGCCCTCGTTCAGCCAGAAATCGGGCCAGGTGGAGTTCGTCACCAGGTTGCCCGACCACGAGTGCGCCAGTTCGTGCGAAACGAGAGAGACCAGGCTCTTGTCGCCGGCGATGACGGTAGGCGTGGCGAAGGTCAGGCAGGGATTCTCCATGCCCCCAAAGGGGAACGACGGCGGAAGCACCAGCAGGTCGTAGCGGCCCCACGGATAGACGCCGTAGAGGCCCTCGGCGGTCTGTACCATCCTCTCCAGGTCCTCAAATTCCTTCGCCGCTTTGGCCAGGACGGAGGGCTCCGCCCACACGCCGCAGCGCGCGCTGACGGCCTGGAACGAGAGATCGCCGACGGCCAGCGCGATGAGATAGGGCGGGATGGGCTGCGGCAGGTGGAAGTGGCCGGGCCGCACGATGCGCGCCGACATCAAGGGTGTGAGCGGCAGCGGCGCATGGATGCGGGCGGAGTAGGTGACGCGTACGCCGGGCGAATCCTGGATGGGCATCCAACTGCGCGCGTGGATGGCCTGGGACTGCGAGAAGAGGAAGGGGTGGCGCTTGCCGGCTGTTTGAGAAGGCTCCAGCCATTGGAGGCCGGAGGCCTGCGGGGACGTCTCGTATTCCACCACGACACTGCGCGCGCCGGGGGCGAGCTCGATGGTGAGCGGAGCGCCCAGATTCGGATCGCGCGGGCCCACGGTGAAGCCCGAGGCGGCGCCGTTGACGCGCAGGATGGTGAGGTCGCGCGTATCGAGGATGAGCTGGCGACCGGCGGGATCGAGCGTGAGCGTCGCCGCGCCGCGGAGTTTCTTCTCGCTGAAGGAGACGGCGAGATCGAGCTCCACATGCCGCACGCACGAAACTTCGGGATTCCCGTATGAGTGAATATCGTGCATCGGTTCCGGACCACCCCCTTCACTAAATATGGTAGCGTCTCACCGTATGGCCACCGACACGCCGCCGCGCCTGCGCTCGCTCGACATCTTCCGGGGCGCCACCATCGCCTCGATGATCCTGGTGAACAACCCCGGCTCGATCACTACCTATGCGCCGCTGGAGCACGCCGCTTGGCACGGCTGGACCTTCACGGACACCGTGTTCCCCTTCTTTCTCTGGATTGTGGGCGTGGCCATGACGCTTTCCACCGCGCGGCGAGTGGAGCGCGGCGAGGATCGCGGGCAGCTCCTGCTGCATACGTTCAAACGCGCGGCCATCATCTTCCTGCTGGGCTTTTTGCTGGGCCCGTTCCCGAACATCAACTGGGCCACAATCCGGATTCCCGGCGTGCTGCAACGTATTGCCGTGTGCTACCTGATTGCCGGCGTCATCTTTCTATTCACCAAGGTGCGCGGCCAAATCATCGCGATTGTTGCGCTGAACGTCGTGTATTGGTGCCTGATGACGCTCTACCCGACACCGGGGTGCGGCGCGGGCTCGCTGACGATAGACTGCAATTTCGCGCGGTACATTGACGGGTTGGTGATCCCGGGGCATATGTGGTCCGGCACGAAGGTGTGGGATCCGGAAGGGATCGTGAGTACGCTGCCGGCGATTTCCAGCGTGCTGTTCGGGATCCTCACGGGCCATCTGCTGCGGCATTTTTCCAGCTCGTCCGACCGGCTGAAGTGGCTGGCCGTGCAGGGTTCGGCGCTGGTGGCCGGCGGGTATGTGCTCTCCATCTGGATGCCGTTCAACAAGGGCCTCTGGACCCCACCTTATGCGCTGCTGATGGCCGGGCTGGCTTCGCTGGTGTTTGCAGTATGGTACCGGGTGGCCGACATGGGCGGCCTGGCGCGCTGGTTCAAACCGTTTGAGATCTTCGGCACCAACGCGATACTGATGTTCCTGCTCTCCGGCACCTTCGCCAAGTTCATGAGCCGCACGAAGATCACCGACGGCGACACGGTGGTTTCCCTGCATGGATGGTTTTACCGTCATGTGTGCCTGGCGTTGGCCGAGCCGGTCAACGCGAGTCTGCTGTACGCGCTGATGAACGTAGCGGTGCTGTTTCTGGTGGCGTACGCGCTGTATCGCAAGCGGTGGTTCCTGAAGTTCTAGGCCGCGGTATTCAGAAGTAGAGGCGGAAGCGGAGGCCCGCGGTGATGGGCGCCACCACGCGAGTGCCCACAAAGGCGGACTGGAAGTTGTAGAGCGCGGTGCGGTTGGTCAGATTTGAAACCTGGACGGAGACGTCGTAGCGCCTGCGGCCATCCTTCTTGAATTCGTAGCCGGCCGACAGATCCAGAATGGTGCGCGGCCGCACGCGCGGCGTCGCCGCGGTGAGATTGACGCCTGGCAGGAGGTCGGCGAAATCGGGATCGCGCGCCACCTGCGCGGGGTCAGAGGGATTGGCCACCAGGCCGGAGTCGTAGCGGACCGAGAACGTGGAATAGAAACCACTCTTGGCCGTGTAGGTGGCGATGGCGTGGACAGCCAGCGGCTGATCGTGATCGATGACGAACGGCCCCATGGACAGTGCGTCGATGGCGCTATTGCCGATGTAGAGCCCGCCGGTGAACGGCGGCGTGGAGATGGCACGCGAGTGGGTGACGCTCACGGAGGCGGAGACGCCGCGGACGGTGGGCAGCACGAGACGTCCCTCCACGCCGTTGACGCGGATCTTGGCGAGCGTGATGGGAAAGATGACGCCCGTGTTCAGGAAGTTGTTGTTGTCCTGTTGATCTACGGCTTGCTTGTGGTAGTAGCTGACGTTCAGGCTGGCGCGGCTCCCCAGGGCCTGCTGCAGGCCGGCCTCGACGAAGTCCTGCCGCTCGGGGCGGATGAGAACCACGGCTGAGCCCAGGATATCGGAGACGGCGGGCGGCGCCACCGAGGCCGCCAGAGGGGAGCTGGAGAGCAGCAGATTCTCATTGGGCGGTGTCTGGAACAGGCGGCTGTACGAGGCGCGGAAAACGGTGCCGGTCTCCTTCACATGGAAGGACACGCCCAGGCGCGGCTGCCACTGGCCCTCGCTGACCAGGAAGCGGTAGGTGTCCCAGCGTACGCCGAGGGAGAGCTGCCAGCGCCGCCAACGGATGGAGTCCTGGAGGAAGCCGGAATACAGCCCGCCCGTGGCCTTGTCCGTGAATTGGAACAGCCGCCCCTGTCGCGTGAGGTCATACGGGGCCAGGTTGGGATTGTAGTCCGGGCTCAGCGGATTGTTGAAGCGCCGGTCTGTGATGCCAAAGGAGAACTGCTCGCTCACCGGAAAGCGCTGGATATCGAAGCCCGCGCGCAGGTTGTTCGCGCCGCGAATGGCATTGAGCCGCGCGCCGGTGGTGAAGGTGGAGAGGTGGCGGGATTGCGACGCGGTAACGGGCGTATCGCCCGTGCTGGGCGTGAGCCGGGCGTCGGTGGTGCGGTAGCTGGTGGTGGTCTCGAAAGTAGTGCGCGCGTCCAGGGTCCGCACCCAGGCGAAAGAAAGGGAGCCATCCTGGAGCAACTGGCGTTGCTCCATGCCAGCGGAATGCTGCGAGCGCAGGTTGGCAAGCTGGAACGAGCTGCGGCCGGCCATGCCGTTGAGGCGCAGCATATCGCGAGGGCCGGCCTGGTAGTCCAGCCGGAAGAAGCCGCGCTCGGAGTTGCCGCCGTTCTGAAGATTGTCCAGGGACACGGCGTCGAGAAAGCGGTTGCTCTTCATGGTGTTCGCCGTGGCTGTATAGCCAAACCGGCCGCGCTCGCCGGCCACCTGGGTCACCTGCGAATACTGGTCAAAACGAGCGGCGTTCACTGCCACGCTGCCCGCGAACGGGCGGCCGCTGCCGAGTCCGGAGCGTGTGGTGACGTTGGCCACGGCCGAGACCTTGTTTCCGTATTCGGCCGGGACATTGCCGGTGAACAGCTCGACGGTCTGGACGATGTTCGGATCCAGGGTGTTGCCAAACGAACCGGTGAGCTGGTCCGAGATAGGCATGCCGTCCACCACGTAGGTCATCTGATTGTGCGCCCCGCGCGGGTGGATGGCGCCATTGGCATTCTGGGCGAAGCCGGGAAAGGTGACGATGACCGATTCCAGCCCGCGGCTGCCGCCCTGGCGCGTGAGCTTGTCGATCTCGGTCTGGTTCATTTGCACATGAGTGCCGGTCTCTTCGGGATCCACCAGCAGGGCCTTGTCCGCGGTGACGGTGACGCTATCGGCGGCGGCGGCCAGCGTGAGGGGGATCTTCATCTGAAACGTCACGACGCTGCGCACGGAGACGGTCTGCCGGAAGGGCTGGAACCCGGCTCGCGTGACGGTCACCTCGTAAGTGTGGAAGGGGATGTTTTTCACGGAGAAGGCGCCGTCTGGCGCGGACTCCGTCCCGGCGCGGTATTTGGTGACGGCATTTTCGACCAATATGGCGGCCCCCGGAACGGCGGCGCCGGCGGGATCGATGACGATACCGGAAATTGTCGCGGTCCCCTGGCCGAGTAGGCACACGGGGAGCAGCGTGAGCACAAGCGTTCCCAGACGCATACTATCATGGTACACGGCAGCCTGCCCCACGCTGGGACGCTGCGGCGCAGATGGGGCACAAAACGAGTACTTGGCGGGGAAATCCCACTCATGGAAACTCGGCCGAGTCCACCCAGGTAGAGTTGCCCGGCGGCCGGGGGGCGGTCGGGTGGAGATAAAGGCGCAAGTGGTGGAGTTGGACGAGTTCGCGATGGAGATCCAGCGCCCTCGGCGGAATCTCTTTTACTTTCCAGGATTCCCATACAATGTTGGCAAATGCGAACACTTGGAAATGGGACCGGCGGCTGGCGGAGACGGGATCTGCTGAAGGCCGGCATGGCGCCCGCTATCTTGCGTGGCGCCGCAGATCCGAAGCGCCCTAATATTCTTCTGATCCTGGCCGACGACCAGCGCTGGGACACTCTGGGTTGCATGGGCAACCCGATCATTCAGACCCCGCATATCGACAGGCTGGCGCGCGACGGCGTGGTGTTCGACAACAACTTTGTCACCACGGCAATCTGCTGTTCCAGCAGAGCGAGCATCTTCACCGGGTTGCATGAGCGGTCGAACGGCATCGCCGATTTCACCACACATTTTCACGAAGCAGACCGGCCCAACACTTACTACAACCTGCTGCGCCGCGCCGGCTACCGCACGGGGTTTGCCGGCAAGTTTGGCGTGGGCACAGAGATGCCGGCCGGCGATTTCGACTACTGGCGAGGCTTCCCCGGCCAGGGTAATAGCGAGAATGTCCGCAACGGCAAGCCGATTCACATGACGCAGATCCTCACGGAGGACACGCTGGAGTTTCTGGATACCAACAAGTCGGACCAGCCGTTCTGCTTTTCGCTGAGTCCGAAGGCGGCGCACGCCGACGATCCCGAGCCGCGGCAGTTTATTCCGGAGCCGGATTTGATGGCGCTGTATGAGAGCGTGCGCATCCCGCATCCCGCGGGCTTCGGAATCGACGCCGCCAGTTCGCTTCCGCCGTTTCTGCGGGCGGCCGATACGGAGATGCGGCTGCGTTTCATGAAGCGCTTCGATACCGAAGAGCGCTTTCAGAGCATGGTGAAGAATTATTACCGGCTGGTGAGCGGATTGGATCGCATGACGGGGCGGCTGGTGCGACGGCTGGAAGAGCGCGGGCTGGCCGATAACACGGTGATCCTCTACACCTCCGACAACGGATTTTTCCTGGGCGAGCGGGGGATGGCGGACAAGTGGATGATGTACGAACCCTCCATCCGCACTCCGTTGGTGATTCACGATCCGCGGCGCAGGCAGGGCGCGCGGCGGCGCGAGGTGACATTGAACATCGACCTGGCGCCGACGATGCTAGAGCTGGCCGGAGTGGAGGCGCCGCCGCATCTGCAGGGGCGCAGCCTGCTGCCACTGATGCGGAGCGCGGGCGGGTGGCCGCGGCGCGAGTTTTTCTACGAGCACCACTTCACCAAGGGCGTGGTGATCCCGCGCTGCGAAGGAGTGCGGACGGAGGATTGGAAGTACACGCGCTATCTGGATGCCCAGCCGATGTACGAAGAGCTGTACCATCTGGCCAGGGACCCGAACGAGGCAAGCAACATGGCGCGGGCCGATGAGGCGCGCGCCGGCCAGATGCGCACGCGCTGGCGGCGCTGGACTGAGGCGCTGGCGGGCTGGAGACGCGGAGCGCGGTGGCAGGACCCCAGTTGAAGGAAATACCCATGCGATTTATCCTTACGCTCCTTTTGTTGGCACCGGCAGTAGCGGCGCAGCAGGCGCACGTGAACCTGGATTTTGACCCGCACGTTAACCGACAGAACCTGAAGCCGTTCGGCGCATCGCTGATCTCGCCGGAAGTGCTGGCGGACAAGCGCGTGATTTTTCGTGTGAGGGCGCCGAAGGCGCAGGAGGTTCTGCTGGCGGCGGGGCCGCTGCTGCTGGCACTGGGGCCGGCTGGGGAGAAACCGATCCCGTTTGCGAAGGGCGAGGACGGCGTGTGGACATTGACCGTGGGTCCGGTGGCGCCGAACATCTACGTATATAAGGTGACGATTGACGGTGCGACGATGCCGGATCCGAACAACACGGTGGCAGGGCATGGTGACCAGCCGCCGTACAGCATGCTGGTGGTGCAGGGCGACGGGCCGGCCTACTACGACGCGCGGGCAGTGCCGCACGGGACGGTGACGCGGCACATCTATCACTCCGCGGTAACGAACGGCGAGCGGGAGCTCTTCGTCTATGCTCCGCCGGGCTATAGTGGGAAGCAGAAATATCCAGTGCTGTATCTGCTGGGCGGCAGCGGCGAACTGGCTGGGAACTGGGCCGTGGAGGGACGCGCGAACTTTATCCTGGACAACCTGCTGGCCGAGGGCAAGGCTAAGCCGATGCTGATTGTGATGCCAAACAACCAGATGGTGCATCGCGGCGATCCGAAGTGGCGCGAACTGGGGCCGGATCTGCTGGAAAAGGACCTGCGGCAGCACATCATACCGCTGATTGAGAGTGTTTACAGCGTGGTGGCGGATCGCGCGGGACGGGCGCTGGCCGGGCTTTCGATGGGCGGTGGGCACACGCAAACGGTAGGCTTCCGCTCGCTGGACATCTTTGCGTCGTTCGGCGTGCTCAGCGCCGGCAGCCGGGAGACGGAGACGCAGAGCGCGGTGTTTCTGAGCGATCCGGAGGTGAACCACAAGGTGAACTACCTGCTGGTGGGCCAGGGGACGTGGGAGCCGAAAGGGCAGGGACCGACGGGCGCGGGCACGGCGGCGCTGCGGGCGGCGCTGGAAAAGCACAAAGTGGCGCACGTCTACTACGAGGGCGGCGGCGGCGCGCACGACTGGGGCACGTGGCGGCATTTGCTGGCCATGAAACTGCTGCCGGAGTTGTGGCGTAAATGATGAAGGTCCGGGGCGTGAGAGCATACCTGATGTCCGACACGGCCGCCGGGCTAGATGCCATGTTGATCATGGTGGAAGGCGAGGACGGGCTGTGCGGCTACGCGCCGGGGCGGGCGACGGAGGCGGCACGGACTGCGGTGGAGACGTGGATCGCTCCCTTCCTGGAGGGGCGTGCGTTGCGCGATCCGGATGCGCTGCGGATTCTGTTTCACCAGCAGGCGGGCATTACACGCGAGGTATCGCGGGTTTATGACGCCGTGGAGATGGCGCTGTATGATCTGACGGCGCGGACGTATGGCGTGGCGCTGTGCGATCTGTTGGGCGGGCCGGTGCGGGATGAAGTGAGCCTGTATACGCTGACGCCGGGCGGTGATCCGGAGGCGACGGTGGAGGCGGCGCGGCGCATGCGCGAGATGGAGGGGCGTGAGGAGGCGGTGATGCTGGACGGCTCCGGATGGTGGGGCGCGGCAGAGCATGCGATTCACCGCGCAGCGCGCGCCTTGAAGAGCTCGCAAGTGACGTGGGTGCAGGACCCGTACCCGCCGGGCGACCATGACGGATGGTCCCGGCTGGAGGCGCTGGGCGAGGTTCCTTTGGCGGGCGGACGGTTTGAGACTGAGGGAACGGGGCTGGACGACCTGATCGCGCGGCGGTGCGTGGACGTGTTGCAGTGCGACCTGGTGATGCAGGGAGGATTCCATACGGGACGTCCGCTGCTGGCATCGGTAGCGCGCTCGGGTTTGCGGTTTGCGTTTGTGAGCGGCGGGACGGCGCTGGATGCTGTGGTGGCGGCGCACCTGGCGGTGTGCTGGCCGGAAGACGTAGTGCCTTACCTGGAGGGGCCGCGGAGCGGGGCGTTGTCGGAGGGGATACTGGCCGAGGATCTGTCCGTTCACGAAGGTGTGCTGGAGCTGGATACGTCACGGCCGGGCCTGGGGATTGACATCAATTTGGACGCGATTCAGCGGTTTCCGTGGGTGTCGTAGATGCACCCAATCTGATAGACTTCCCCCCTATGCTGGTCGAAGTGCTATGCCCGGTTGCCGCCGCCGCCGGAGTCCTCGCATACGGGGTCCGGGGCCGGTCGTCTACCCTGCTGGGGCCTTCGATCTGGAAGGGGCCATCGACGCGGCAGGCGATTGCACTGACGTTTGATGATGGCCCGAGTGAATCGACGATTGACGTACTACGGTTGCTGGAACGCTTTGGCGCGAGGGCGACGTTTTTCCAGTGCGGTCATCATGTGCGGCGGCTGCCCCGAGTGGCTGGACGGGTGACGGCCGAGGGCCACGAGGTGGGCAATCACAGCGATTCGCACCCCTCGTTTGTGTTTCGATCACCGCAGTTCATCTACGAGCAACTGGAGCGGGCGCAGACTCTGATCGCGGACGCGACGGGCGTGACGCCGGCACTGTTCCGGGCGCCTTACGGCGTGCGGTGGTTTGGGTTGGAGGCGGCGCAGCAGCGGCTTAACCTGACGGGCGTGATGTGGACGACGATCGCGCGGGACTGGAAGCTTCCGGCGCAGGGCATTGCGGATTACGTGAGACCGCGAGTGCAGCCGGGATCGATTCTCTGTTTCCACGACGGGCGGGAGCTGGTGCATCATCCCGACATATCGGCGACGCTGGGCGCGCTGGAGATCCTGCTGCCGAAGTGGCTGAGCGAAGGCTATGAGATCACGACGGTGAGCGGGCTGCTCACAGGCCCGGACGCTCTTTCCACTCTTTAGACTCGAATGTGGCGCGGATTGGCGGGACCGCGCGAATCGCTACACTACAACCTATGCCGAATGTGCCTTGGCGACAGTGGGCGCCCGCGGGATCGATGTTGCTGGTCTCGCTGATCAGCTATATCGACCGCAACACGCTGGCGTTGCTGGCGCCGACGATCTTGGCCGATTGCGGGTTGAGCGGGGAACAGTACGGGTTCATCATCTCCGCGTTTTCGCTGGCGTACATGGCGGGCAATCCACTGTGGGGGCGGTGGTTGGACCGGTGGGGCGTGCGGAACGGCATGCTGTTGGCTGTGGCGTTCTGGACGGTGGCCTCGGCATCGCACGCGATGGTGGCTGGGTTTGTCGGATTTGCGGTGGCGCGGGCGGCGCTGGGGTTTGGCGAGGGGGCGACGTTTCCCGGCGGGTTGCGGACGGTGGTGCAGACGCTGCCGGCGAGGCTGCGATCGCGCGGGGTGGCGATTGCCTATAGCGGCGGATCGCTGGGGGCGGTTTTGACGCCACTGATTGTCACGCCGGTGTATCAGGTATTCGGGTGGCGGGCGGCGTTTCTGTTCACGGGTCTGGTGGGGGCATTGTGGCTGGTGGCGTGGTGGCGGATCAGCCGGCGGCCGGAATTGCGGAGCGTGCGGACGGAGGTGGAGCGGTCGGAGGCTGGGCGGATCAACTGGCGGGACGCACGGCTTTGGGGCTTCATGGCGTCCTATGCGATGGGGTGCCTGCCGCTGGCGTTCGTGATGTATCAGGCGCCGCTGTATTTCTCGCGGGCGTTGGGCAAGACACAGGTGGAGCTGGGGATGGTGCTGTGGATCCCGCCGCTGGGCTGGGAGTGCGGGTATTTCCTGTGGGGCTGGATGACGGACCGGCTGCGGATGGGCGGGCGGGATCCGGTGACGGTGTACCGCTGGATGACGCTGGCGGCGGTGGTGGGGACTCTGCCTTTGGCGATGGGGAGCCATTTGGAGTCGTTCGGGGCGCTGTTGTTTCTGCTGTTTTGGGCGATGTTCGTGGCGGGCGGCAACGTGATTGTGTCCATCAGCTATGCAACCTATGCGTTCACGCCGGCGAACGCGGGGTTGATTGCGGGGTTGGGTGCGGGATCGTGGTCGGCATTTGTGGCGCTTTCGATGCCGGTGTTCGGACGCATGATGGATGCGCGCGAGTGGCATAGTGCGTTTCTAGCGGCGACGGTGATCCCGCTGGCGGGGTTCGCGGTGTGGCTGTGGGTGAACCGGCCTCAAGCGGCGAGGGGCAGCTTATCGGTGGAGTAGAACGAGAGGGTATCGCCGCCGTGCTGGTGATCGACATGGATGTGGCGCTCACCGACGGTGAGGCGGCGGAGGACGAGCTGGGCGACGGGCTGGATGATGTGGCGGTGGATGACGCGCTTGAGCTCGCGGGCTCCGTATTGGGCGCTGACGCCGCGTTCGGTGAGAAAGCGGTTGGCGGCGGGGCTGAGGATGAGCTGGAAAGCGGCGCCGCCGAGGCGGTCTTCCAGCATGGCATTGAGGGCGGTGATCTGGAGGCGGAGGATCTCCTGGATGGCGTCGGCATCGAGGGGGTGGTAGGTGATGGCGCGATCGATGCGGTTGACGAACTCGGGGGAGAAGCGGCGGCGGACGGCGCTGAGGCTGATGGCGTGGAGGCGGGCGGGATCGGCTAACGAATCGAGATTGGCAGCGAAGCCGACGCGATCCGTGAGCTCGCGGGCCATCTCGCGGGCGCCTAGGTTGGAGGTGAGGAAGATAAGAGAGCGTTCGAAGTTGACGGTGGAGTTGTCTCCGAGCTTGAGGGTGGCTTTGTCGAGGACGCCCAGCAGCAGGCGTGCGAGCGAGGGAGCGGCCTTTTCCACCTCGTCGAAGAGGACGATGGAGAGGCCGGAGCGATCGCTTTGGACGGCGTTGAGTTTCTGCTGGCTGATCATGGGCTGAGTTTCGCGGTGGCCGAGATAGCCGGGAGGGGCGCCGATGAGCTTGGCGGTTTCGTGTTCGAGCTGGAACTCGCCACAGTCAATGCGGACGACATGGCGTTCGGAGCCGTGGATGGCTTCGGCGAGGGCCTCGACGGTGCGGGTCTTGCCGGTACCGCTGGGGCCGAGCAGGAGGAAGACGCCGACAGGGCGGCCCTCGGGGGCGAGGCCGGCCTCGAAGAGCTCGACGTAGGGCACGATGGCGTCGATGGCGTCGGACTGGCCGACGATGCGGCGGCGCATCTGGGCGGCGAGATGCAGGGCGCCGGCGGGGGCGGGCGGGCACGGATTGGGCTCGGCGGCATAAGTGCGGATTGGAATAATTGTCGGTCTCATCGGTATGTGTCAACCTCCGCGCCGATTGTAGCTGAGGGGTGCAAGGAAACCGGTGGTGGGGCGGGGTGGGGGCAGGGCGGTGAGAGGGTCGATGCATTTGGAAAGAAAAGAGATAGCGGCGGGTAGAAAGAATTGAAAATTGGTGTGAATGGCTTTTCCCGATGGAGGTAAGTGGCGGGAGGGCTTTCGATGGCGGGAGCGGACACACTACGGCCTCGGAGAAAGACCCGGCAGCTCCTTTGGTGGGAGCAGCCGGGCCTTTTGCGGTATTCGAGGCGACGGGCAGGTTGATTCGCCCGGGGCTCTCGCGGAGCCCCGTATTTTTCGAGCTGATCGGGACAAAAACCGGTTTTGCGCGCACCGTCCTGAACGGTGGCCCGCGTTGGAAACAGCCACGTCTTTGCGGCTGCCGCCCTACTGATCGGCGAAGGGAGTCTCAAGCCGGCCGGCGATTTACTCCTGAGACCATTATAGAAGCGCGGACCAAATCCGGCGGGAGTTGGCGGGCTGGAGGTGGTTGAAAGGGCAGGAGATAGCGATATTCTCGCCCCTTGTGAATGACTTTTGAGTCAGGGGCGCGGCGGGGAGTGCTGGAGTGAAGAAGGCGAGGAAGGTGATTTTTGCTGGCGGCTGGGCTGCGGCTGCCATATAATTAACCCACGAAGTAAGGAGGCGGGCTAGGGATGCAAGCCAGTCTAATCACCCCACCCATGTCTGTGGGGGTGAAGGTCAACGATTTCAGCATTCAGGTTGCCACCGTGAACGGCTCTGGGAGCCAGACGGCGAACACTGTGCTGATGCGATCCATCTTTCAGATGGGTGTGCCCGTCTCGGGCAAGAATCTGTTTCCATCAAACATCGCGGGGTTGCCGACATGGTTTACCATCCGCGCCAGCCATCAGGGGTACATCGGGCGGAAGAAGGAGATCGACTTCTTCATCGCGATGAACGCGGAGACGGCACAGGAAGATGTGCTGAAGCTGGCGGCGGGCTCGGCGGTGATCTACGACGCTCCGCTGAAGCTGAACGAGCTGCGGGACGACCTGCATTTTTATCCGGTACCGTTTGACCAGCTTGTGGGGCCGGTGTGTCCGGAGGCGAAACTCCGGAAGCTGGTGAAGAACATGCTGTACGACGGAGTGGCGGCGCATCTGCTGGGGATTGACCTGGAGCAGATGCAGAAGGCGCTGTACAAGCAGTTTGGACCGAAGAAGAAGAAGGCCGCGGATCTGAACTGGGGCGCGGTGCTGGCGGGGAAGAAGTACGCCGAGGAGAACCTGACGAAGACGGACGCCTGCTGGGTGGCGCCGATGGACCGCACGGCGGGCAAGATGATTATCGAGGGCAACACGGCGGCGGCGCTGGGGTGCCTGTTTGCGGGCGTGACGGTGTTGACGTGGTACCCGATTACGCCATCGTCGTCGCTGGCGGAGGCGCTGATCCACTATCTGGGCCGATTCCGGCGCGATGCGGAGACGGGCGCGGGGACGTATGCGGTGGTGCAGGCGGAGGATGAACTGGCGGCGATCGGAATGGCGATTGGCGCGGGCTGGGCGGGGGCGCGCTCAATGACGTGCACGTCGGGGCCGGGCGTCTCGCTGATGAGCGAGTTCATCGGGCTGGCGTATTTTGCAGAGATCCCGGTGGTAGTGATCGATGTGCAACGCGTGGGGCCATCGACGGGGCTGCCGACGCGAACGATGCAGGGCGACATTATGAGCAATGCGCTGCTATCGCACGGGGACACGAAGCATCCGGTGTATTTCCCTTCCTCGCCGGAGGAGTGCTTCACGATGTCGCAGGCGGCGTTTAATACGACCGAGCTGTTCCAGACACCGGTGTTTGTGAATCTGGATCTGGACCTGGGGATGAACAACTGGATGGCGGACGAGTTTCCGTATCCGGACACTCCGATTGCGCGCGGGAAGGTGTTGACGGCCGAGGATTTGGACCGGCTGGGCGGGTTTGCGCGGTACAGGGACGTGGACGGGGACGGCGTGCCGTACCGCACGTTGCCGGGCACGCGGCACGCAGCCGCGGCGTATTTCACGCGCGGGACGGGGCACAACGACAAGGCGGCCTATAGCGAGCGCGAGGACGACTGGGCGAACAACCTGGACCGGTTGACGCGGAAGTTCGAATCGCTGCGGCGGACGCTGCCCGCGCCGGATGTGCAGATGAGCGAGGGCGCGTCGATTGGCGTGGTGAGCTGCGGGACATCGAGGTATGCGATGGAGGAGAGCCGGGATCAGCTGGGCAGGGAGTACGGGACGAAGGTGAGTGTGCTGCGGTTGATGGCATATCCCTTTGCGGACGGGCTGGGCGAGTTTATCGACCGGCACGAGCGGGTATACGTGATCGATCAGAACCGGGACGCGCAGTTGCTGGGGCTGATGAAGCTGGACCTGGGCGTGGAGCGGCTGGCGAAGCTGCGCAGCGTGCGCTACTACGGCGGGATGCCGCTGGACGCGCGCACCGTGACGGACGACATCGTGCGGCAGGAGGGACTATGAGCGCGCCAGCGGCACCGAAGAAGCTGAATCGGGTTGGGTTGGAGGTATTGAATTATCGCGGCGGGAAGACGACGCTGTGCGCGGGGTGCGGGCATAACGCGATCACGGAGCGTTTGATTGAAGCGTTCTGGGAGATGGGCGTGGAGCCGTCGCAGGTGGCGAAGCTTTCGGGGATCGGATGTTCGTCGAAGACTCCGGCGTATTTCCTGAGCCAGTCGCACGGGTTTAATGCGGTGCATGGGCGCTCGCCAGCGGTGGCAACGGGGGCGCTGCTGGGGAACCACACTCTGAAGTGCGTGGTAGTGAGCGGCGACGGCGATACGGCGTCGATCGGGATCGGACAGTTCCTGCACATGGTGCGGCGGAATATGCCGCTGATCTACATCATCGAGAACAACGGCGTGTATGGATTGACGAAGGGGCAATTTTCGGCGACTGCGGATGTGGGCGCGACGCTGAAGACGGGGACGGTGAACGAGTTGCAGCCGATTGACTGCTGCCTGATGGGTGTGGAGCTGGGGGCGACGCTGGTGGCGCGCTCGTTCAGCGGGGATAAGCGGCAGCTGAGCGCGATCCTCAAGGCGGCGATTGCGCACAACGGGCTGTCGGTGATCGACGTGGTTTCGCCGTGTGTGACGTTCAACGATCATGTGGGCTCGACAAAGTCGTATGCGTACATGAAAGACCACGAGGAGCCACTGCACGAGCTGGATTTCGTGCCGGCGTTCACCGACATTGAGGTGGAGATCGCCGAGGGCGAGACGCGGACGGTGGAGATGTTCGACGGATCGACGCTGGTGTTGCGGAAGCTGGGCTCGGACTACGATCCGACGAGCCGGATGAGGGCGGTGACCGTGCTGCACGAGGCGGCGGAGCGGCAGGAGGTGGTGACGGGGATTCTGTATGTAGACCCGGCGCGGCCGAATTTCATGGATGGACTGGAGATTGTGAATTCGCCTTTGGCGACGCTGCCGGAAAGCCGGGTGCGGCCTTCGCGCGAGGTATTGGCGCAGATCTTGGAAGAGTTCCGGTAGAAAAGGAGTACGACATGAAAGCGACTGCCAAGATTGGATCGTTGCTGGGTGAAAAGGGCGGCTCGGTTTGGAGCGTGGCTCCTTCGGCGTCGGTCTTTGACGCGATTGCGGAGATGGCCGAGAAGGGCGTAGGGGCGCTGCTGGTGATGAACGAGGGGCAACTGCTGGGGATCATCAGCGAGCGCGATTACACGCGGAAGGTGATTTTGAAGGGGCACTCGTCGAAGGACACGCGGGTGGACGAGATCATGACGAGCGATGTGGTGACGGCGACGGCGGAGGAGACGGTGGAAGGGGCGATGCGTCTGATGACGGAGCGGCGAATCCGGCATTTGCCGGTAGTGGAGGGGGAGCGCGTGGTGGGGGTGTTATCGATTGGGGATCTGGTGAAGTGGACGATTTCGCTGCATGAGGAGACGATCGCGCATTTGACGAACTATATTTCGGGGGGGTATGGGGTGGCGGGGTAGAGGGGCGCGCGGGTCCAGGGCGGGCTGGGGCTGAGGGCTGGGACATCGGAGACGGACGCATCGCCTCGTGCTGGGGGACGCCGGCGGGAGCCGATCCTGAGCGTCATACGATGCAGGACAATGAAGGGCGGTGGCCGAGGGAATCGTGGACGATTCGCAACGGCAAGATCCGAGTGATCACCGCCTTTCCGGCCGGTGTTTCGAGCAGAGTCGCTTTTCTGAGACCAGAATGAAAAAGCAGTTGGAGGAGCAACCCAAGCGCATCATACCGGCCTCTGCCACCGAGGCGGAATAGGCGGAGTGGCGGCATAGGAACCGCAAAACCCATGGCACACAGTTGGTTGCCGCGGTGAAGTGCGTCGAGGCTCAGGAGTTGACGAAGGAGAAGTTGCTGGCGCGGATCGCTGCGTCCAAGAAGACCGCAGCGCCCACGGTGGCGCTATGGATTCCCGAAGCAGATCTGGCTTTGGCTAGAAAGCAAGCTGCACAGAAGGGCCTGCCTTACCAGACCTACATTAAGTCGCTGTTGCACGAAACACTGGCCAAGCGGGAAAAGCAAGAGGCTGGCTGGTAGGCCGGGCGGTTCGACCAGGCTTTGGAGGCGGAGTCGACCAATCCAGCAGCGGCGCACGGCGACAGACCGGGCCGGGGAGGGCGCTGGATCAGCCGAACACGTCGAGGGTGTGGCGGGTGACTTCGTCGGCGGTTTTGAGGACGATGAGGTTGGCTTCGGCGGAGCGTTGGGCCTGAATCAGTTCGACCATAGCGGCGGGAAGGTCGTCGGACTGGGCGGGCGGGGTGGTTGCGGTGAGGGGGAGGCGGGCGATTTTGCCGGCGGCGGTTTCCATGAGTTTTTCGGCCTGGTGATAGCCGCCGAGGGCGATGTTGCTGATATCCATCTGTGGAGGGACCGAGGTACTTA
Source organism: Paludibaculum sp. (assembly GCA_036504135.1). GTDB lineage: Bacteria > Acidobacteriota > Terriglobia > Bryobacterales > Bryobacteraceae > Paludibaculum. Next base: position 179,136 of record DASXVP010000024.1, on the reverse strand, counting down.
TCGTCCGGGTCACCGGCCTCCTTGAGCGAAATTGTTGAGCGGGGGCCGGCCGGTCCCTTCGTTTCCCCTCACGTTTCCCTTCATCCCACCGATATGGACGGCGTGAGATAAGCCCTGCGCAGAGAATCAGTGGATGGCCAAGTGGCTCCAGCGGGCAAAATTCTGCGCAACGGGACGGCTCTGTCCCGATTGCATGGATATATGAAGGGAGCGCTATGACAATCGGGCAGAAGATCGGATGGATCAGCGCGGCGCTGGTGGCGATGACGGTAGGTCTGGCGTCGGCCTCGTTGATCAGCATTGGCAGCCTGAGCGCAAGGATTCAGGCGTTGCAGACGGACTCTATCCCGGGGCTATATTCTTCCGGCCAACTGGACGCCTTCTCGACAGAAATTCGAGCGAGCATGGCCGCGGAGGTGCTGGATTTGACTAGCAATGGCGGGAAGCAGGCGGCCGAGATGCGGGCGGCCGTAGACGCCGTGGAGGCGCGGCTTCGGGCAGAGATGAAGTCCTACGAGAAGTCGATCATGCAACCCGAGGACCGGATGCTTTTTGACGTTTTTGGCGGAGCCTTGACGCGGGTTTCCCAATCCTGCCAGCGCGTCCGGCAGATGAGCCGGACGGCCAAGAGCGACGAGATGCTGGCCTACTACGGAACTGACACGGTGAAGGCATTTGAAGCATTGAGCGAAGCGGCTAACCGTGTGGCTGAGTACAACCAGAAGATGGGCACTCAGAACGCCGACGAAGCGGCGACGGCGGCGGCCACGGCGAAGCTATGGAACTGGTGGATCGCGGTGCTTAGCGTGTTGGCGGGGGCGGTGGTTTCCTGGCTCTCGATCCGGGGGATCAACCGGGCGCTGACGGAGACGGTGCGGGAGTTGGGCGCGGCGGCGGAGCAGGTATCGAGCGCATCGAACCAGGTGTCGAGTTCCAGCCAGTCTCTGGCGCAAGGGGCGTCCGAGCAGGCGGCATCGCTGGAGGAGACTTCGGCGTCGAGCGAGGAGATCAATTCGATGGCTTCGCGGAACAGCGAGAACTGCGGGCTGGCGGCGAAACTGGTGGCGCGTTCGGAGGAGGGCTTCCGGGGAGCGAACGGCATTCTGGAGGCGACAGTGGGCGCTATGACGGAGATCAATGCGCAGAGCGGGCGGATCTCGAAGATCATCCGTGTGATCGATGAGATCGCCTTCCAGACGAACATTCTGGCGTTGAACGCGGCGGTGGAGGCGGCGCGCGCCGGCGAGGCGGGGATGGGGTTTGCAGTGGTGGCGGAGGAGGTGCGCAACCTGGCGCATCGATCGGCGCAGGCGGCGAAAGATACGGCGGGGCTGATTGAGGAATCGATCGCGAAGTCCAATGAGGGCAGGTTGAAGGTGGATGAGGTGGCTGTGGCGATCCGCAAGATCGGCGAGGAGACGACGGAAGTAAAGACGTTGGTGGATGAAGTGAGCCTAGGAAGCCAGGAGCAGGCACGGGGAATCGCTCAGATTTCGAAAGCCGTAGTGCAGATGCAGCAGGCGACGCAGACATCGGCGGCAGGGGCGGAGGAGAGTGCGTCGGCTGCGGAAGAGCTGAATGCGCAGTCTCAGACCATGCGGCAGTTGGTGTCGCGGCTGATGGCTATGGTGGACAGTAGCGCAGCCGCTACTCGGACCATGGCGGCGTGACGCCCATGGCGCGGGCATAGGCGATCATTTGGCCCATATGTTCGTGGTTGTGGACCAGGATGCGGAGGAAGACGCCATCGACTGTGGCGTCTTTCTTGAAGAACTGAATGGGCTTCCGGAGATCGGCCTGGGGGTAGGCGCGGCGGACGGCTTCCTGGGAGTCCTTGAGCCACTGGATGACCTCGGCCTTGGCGGTTACCTTCTTTTCGAGGCCGGGAGCGGGCATGCGTACGCCCTCGGGCAGGGGAACTCCGGTTTGGGCGAGGAGCCAATAGTTGCCGAGGGCGATGTGCATGAGCACTTCGCTGACAGTGCGAACGCCTGGGGCCGGACTCCAGCCGTATTTGCCGGCAGGAATGGCTTCGGCAAGTTGCAGGGTTTGGCGGGCGGCGAGGTTGAACTCGGGGAGGTAGCCCTGGCCGAGTTCCGGGGCCTGGGCGGAAAGGGAGGCGGCGGCGAGGAACGACAGCAGGGGGAGGCGCATCATAGAGGCCTATTTTAAGCCGGCTTTTCAGCGTGGAGAAGCGAATGTTTGCGCTCCAGGCCCCAGCGGTAGCCGCCTAGGTGGCCGGTGCCGCGGATGACGCGGTGGCAGGGGATGACGACGGCCATGGTATTGGCGGCGCAGGCGCGGGCGACGGCGCGGGCGGCGGTGGGCTGGCCGATGGCGGCGGCCACCTGGCTGTAGGAGCGGGTTTCGCCACGTGGGATGGTTTGGAGGTAGCGCCAGACCCTCATTTGAAATGCTGTGGCATGGAGGTGGAGAGGGAGGTCGAGCGGGGCGGGGCGTCCGGCGAGGTGGGCGGCGAGGGACTCCATCCAGGCGGTGAAGCGGGTTGGCGGGGGGTCAGGCATGGGCTGGAGGTCGGCGGCGGGAAACTCGCGGCGGAGGAGTTCAAGGAGCGCTTCGGGTGAATCTCCAAACTGGAGGAAGCAGAGGCCGCGATCGGTGGCGGCCAGGAGCATGAGGCCGAGGGGGCCGTTCCAGGGCGCATAGGTAATGGAGAGGCTGCGGCCGCCGGCGCGGTATTCGGCGGGGGTCATGCCGAGGCAGGTGGCGGCGGTTTCGTAGACGCGGCTGAGGGAGCCGAAGCCGGCGTCGAAGATGGCATCGGTGGCGGGGGCGCCTTGGCGGAGATTGGCCTTGAGGAGCTGGAGGCGGCAGGCCTGCTGGAACTGGCGGGGGCTGAGGCCGATGAGGCTCTGGAAGTTTCGCTGGAGGTGGAAGGGGCTGACGCCGGCGTGGCGGGCGAGCTGGGCGAGGGAGAGGGTGGACTGGCAGTTTTGCTGGATGTACTGGCAGAGCTGCCGGACGGTGGATTCGATGGGAGAAGCGGTCACAGGGCGAGTGTAGACGAGAAAAGGTGTGGGATTCCATCCGGTTCTTGCGAAAGGCGGGTTACCAGAGCTGGTATTGTCCGGTGGCCAGGACCCAGGCGGCGAGGAGGGCATTGGTGATGCCATGCGCGGCGGCGGCGTCACCGAGGCTGCCGCGGCGGCGGAGGACGAGGGCATAGATCATGCCGGCCAGGATGCCGGCGATGGCCCGTGGGCCGTGGAGGAGACCGAAGGCGGCGGATGAGAGGAGGAAGGGCCACCAGTGGAAGGCCTGGAGGCTGACGGACTCAAAATCGGCGGAGGCCAGGCGGCGGAGGAGGAAGCCGCGGAAGGCGAGTTCCTCGGCGATGGGGACGGTGAGGGTGGCGCCGAGGATGCGGAGGATGGCCCAGGCGAGGGGGGGCGGCGCCGGTTGGGTGACTGGGGCGGCGATGAGGCGCTCCAGGGCGAGCCAGAGAACGAGGACGAGAGTTCCGGCGCCGAGGGCGAGGGGCCAGTGGATGCGCCAGGGCAGGTGGCGGTAGTGGTGTCGGAAGTGCCAGAGGGCGGCGACGGCGGCGATGAGGCGGAGCGGGTAGAGGTATTCGAAGCCGGAGCTGAAGGTGACGGAGAGCTGGGCGGCGGCGAGGATGGCGAGGAAAGGGATGAGGTAGGGGGCGGCGGGGTTCGGACCGGCGGGCTCGGTGCGCTGGACTGGAGCAGAGGAAAAGGCCGGCATCCGGCGGGAGAGGTGGGCGAAGGCGAGAGCGGCGACGGTGAAAGCGATCCAGCCGGCCTGGGAGTGGAAGCCGCCGGCGGCGATTTCGGGCGCGCCGAAGTGTCCGATCAGAAACAGCAGGGCGATGCGAACGACGTTGAGGCCGTAGATCACCACGACTCCGAGGGGGAGAAGCGCTAGGGCGTGGGGAAAGCGGTATTCGCGCCGAAAGGCGAACAGCCAGGCGGATCCGAAGACGAGCATGAGCCCGATTCCTTCCAGGCCGGAACACGCCTCGGCGATGGAGACGTCGAAGGTGGGACCGTGGAGAGTGAGCGAGGCCGGATCGGCCCGAAATCCGGGAACGATCGCGCGGAGCGGAGCGGCCACGAGGTGGAAAGTGAGGCGGGCGGCGGGGCGCCAGAGCTGGGTGGCGCCGAAGGAGAGCAGGAGAGCGGTGGCGGCGGCGAGCGCCGTATGGAACCAGCCACCAGCGCCGGCGCGGCAGATTTGCCGCCAGGCGGAGAGCGGCAGGAAAGCCAGTGCGAGGACGGTGGTGGAGGCGCAGCCGGCGGTGGTCCATAGCAGGACGAGGAGGCCGCCATTCCAGGCAGGAAGGAGGTGAGCAAACAGGATCCGTGACAAGAGGGCCAGGATGGCGAGGCAGAAGAGGTGGAGGCCGAACAGAGGCCAACGAAAGGGTGTGCGGGCGAAGGATTCCAGGGAGTGGCGGTGGGGGGCGAGACGGGGCGGCAGAAAGCAGGCGGCGAAGCACAGGAAGGCGATGCTGAAGCGGACCGCCCAGGGTCCTGAGTAGGCGAGCAGGCGGATGAGGTAGCTGGTCTGGTCCAGGGTGGCGGAGTCCAGGCAAACGGTGAAGGAGACGATCTCAAACGCGAGGATGATAGCGAGGAGAATGAGGCGGGCGGGGAGGGGGGGGAGAGGCACAGCGGGTTCAGGGGGACGTCCAAGGGATAGGACCGTGGACGTCCTCCAATGGGAAAGCCTAGCGGCGGCGGCTACGGATGACGAGCAGGGCGCCGGAGAGCAGAGCGATGGCATTGACGCCGGATGCGGGGTTGATCTCGGGCGCGGCGACGACGGCCGCGGCGGCGACAGCCGCGAGACCGACAATCAGGATGGACAGGGTAGATAGCATTCTCATGTTGTGTAGCTCCTCCAATACAGTTTGCGGACGATTTGTCGAGTATGACTATTCCCTACGCTTCTGTCAAGGCGATTTCCGTACTATTTCGCAATGGTACTGAGCTGACCTCCGGAGGATGAGGGAAGGCGCTGGCAGCGGGGACAGAGGTGGGTGCCGCGCTGAGCGACGGTGATGCGGACGATGGATGTGGCGCAGGCGGGGCAGGGCTGGCCGGCGCGGGCATAGACGCGGTGAAGGAGCTGGAACGTGCCGGCGCGGCCCTGGGCATCGACGTAATCGGAGATGGAGGAGCCGCCGGCGGCGATGGCTTCAGAGAGAGTTTCGAGGATGGCGGCGTGGAGGCGGCGGGCGCGGGCGGGGGTGAGCGAGTGGGCGGGTGTCATGGGATGGAGACGAGCCCGGTGGAGCGCCTCGTCCACATAGATGTTGCCGAGGCCGGCGAGGAGGCGCTGATTGAGGAGGAGCGGTTTGAGGGCGGTGCGGCGGGGGCGGAGGATGGCGGCGAAGGCGGCGGGGGTGAGTTGGAAGGGATCGGGCGCCAGGGCGGCAACGTCGGTGGGGAGCGTGGGGGAGCAGGTGATGCGGCCGAAGCGGCGGACATCGTCGAAATGGAGGGTTCCGTTGTCGAGGGTGAATGTGGCGCGGGTATAAGGACCCGCGGGGGTATTCCAGAGGAGCTTGCCGGTCATGCGGAGGTGGATGGCGAGGAAGCCGTGATCGAGGGTAAAGAGGAGGAACTTGCCGGCGCGGGTGAGAGAAAGGATAAGGCGGTGTTGGAGGTGGAGGTGCGGTGGGGCGTTGAGGATGGTGTGGCTCTCGACGAAGGGGGCGAGGGTGCGGACGACGGTCTCTACTTCGGGCAGCTCAGGCATCGCTGTCCACGATGTCCACGTAGATGTCGCCGTCGTGGATGGAGACGGGAAAGCGCTGGAGTTGGATGGCGGAGTTGTAGTCGTAGCAGCCGGAGTCGCAGTGGAACTCCCAGGCGTGCCAGGGGCAGATGAGGCGTCCGTCGAGAAAGTTGCCCTGGGCGAGGGGGCCGTTGCGGTGCGGGCAAAGTCCATCGAGGGCGTGAATTGTGCCGTTGTGGTTGCAGAGGACGATCTCGCGGCCGTTGAGGAGGGCGGAAAGCATGGCGCCGGGGGGGAGATCGGGGAGGGCGGCGGCGCGAATGGGGGGCATGAATAAATAATGACAAAAGGTTGGGCGTGGCGCACCGATGAGGGGGATGGAGACGGTGAAGCGGCCGGACCGGCCGGCCCCGGAAAGATTTCGGGGTAAAGCCGTCCCAACAGGAGAAGAAGACGTGGCGTTTACGATTAACACCAACATTACTTCGATGCAGGCCCAGGAGTATCTGCGCACGACCGGCGATTTCCAGGCCAAGACGATCAACCGCGTGACCTCGGGTCTGCGGATCATCAACTCGGGCGATGACGCGGCGGGTTTGGCGATTGCGAACACGTTTCGCAGCGACCAGGCCGTTCTGAGCCAGGGCATTCGCAATGCCAACGATGGTTTGGCGACGTTGCAGACGATCGACAGCGGCATTTCCAACATCGGAAAGCTGCTGGACAGGGCCCGGACGCTGGCTGCGCAGTCGGCATCGGGCACGTTCAGCGGGGACCGCAACGTGCTGCAATCGGAATTCGGCAGTGTGTTGACGGAAGTGGACCGGCAGGCGAAGGCGATCGGCCTGAATCTGGGTGGTGATTTTGCGAAGAGCCTGACGGTGTTTGTGGGTGGCGGCCGCGGTGCGAACGGTGCGGCGGTGATTGCGAACGGCACGGCGACGGTGGATCTGACCAACTCGACGGTAGATTCGCAGAGTCTGGGTCTTTCCAGCTACTCGGTGACGGGCGTGACGAACCTGGACGTGCAGAGCACGTTCACGACTGCGCTGAACTCACAGACGTCGATGGCCTTTACCATTTCGGGCGCCGGCTTTGACGACGTAGGCGTGACGGTGAATCTGACTGGCGTCAACGATCTGAAGGGATTGGTGACTGCCATTAACGAGGGCATTGCGACGGCCGGGGCCGGCGTAACGGCAGCGGCGACGGCGTTCAAAGGTGCGAACATTTCGGCGTCGATCAGTTCTGACGGCAAGTCGTTCAGCTTGAATTCGGCAACCAGCGCGTTTTCGGTGGAAGCGGGGACCAGTGCGGCGATTGACAGCTTTCTGGGGACCAACCCATTGTCCGCGGCCACGAAGGCAGCGGGCGGGCTGCAATCCCAGGAAGTGGCATTCACAACGCTGACGGGTGTGAACACGCAGAAGATCACGATCTCCACGACCGATGAAGCGGGCCAGATGCAGTCTATCGACATTACGTTGGGTGCCGGTAGCGCGCAGGTGAACGCACAGACAATCAACACCGCGCTGCAGAGTTCAGGGCTCTCGGAACTGAAGAAGATGTTCGCCGCAGAAGGAGGCGTCGCGGTCGCGCCAGACAAGCTGACCATCGTTGGCAAGAACGATTTCAATGTCACTGTTCAGGCGGCGACGGCGGCCGAAGGCATCACGAGCGGAGTGGGTGCGACGGCGACTTCGACATCGACGGGCGCGACCGGTAGCGTGGCAATCGGAACCAAGTCCGGTGCCGAAGACGCCGTGAGCAAACTGGCGATTGCGGTGAAGAATCTGGGCCAAGCCCAGGCCGTTGTTGGTAAGGGTCAGAACACGTTCAACTACGCGGTGAGCCTAGCCTCGACGCAGTTGACGAACCTGGCCGCTTCGGAGTCGCGCATCCGCGACGCCGATCTGGCACTGGAAGCGGCAAACCTCTCGCGGGCGCAGATTCTGCAACAGGCGGGCGTTGCTGCCCTGGCGCAGGCGAACTCGGCTCCGCAAGCTGTGCTTTCTCTGCTCCGCGGTTAGCTTGCCGGCGCTGGCCGATGAGCAGGCTGGCCACGAGCGGTGAACCGGCGGAGTAACGGCACTTTGACCACCCGGGCGAGGGCGTCCGGATGGTTTAGAGGGCCGGTCCCCCAGAACCCTGGCGTGGCTCCACCTTAGTCAAATTGAGTGAACACACCTCAGCCCCCCATCGAATTCTTCGGTGGGGGGCTGTAGTATGTGAGGTCTTCGGCCGATAGAGGCCTAAGGTAAATCACCATGAACACACCAGAGACGAGGGCGGCGATGGGGCGGACGGCTAAGAAGTACCACCGGGCCGGCGTGGACGCGCTGGGCCGGAACCGGCCGGAGGACGCAGTGCGCGCGCTGCGATTGGCCGTGGAACTGGACCCGGGGCTTGAGGTGGCGTGGAACGACCTGGGCGTCGTAATGGAAGCGCTGGGGAATACGAACGAGGCGGTGCGCTGTTACAGGCGGGCGCTGGGTGTAAGGGCGGGCTTTATCGAGGCGCGAACGAACCTGGGGATGTTGATGCTGCAAATGGAACTGGCGCAGGTGCTACGGCGTCAGGCCTTCAAGTCAAGCGCGGCGCACGGCTGATCCGCAGCGGCTGAGAGGCTGCGGGAAAATAGGCGCTGGGAGTGAAGGCGGTTGAGGGCTTTCACAGATTCCTGACGCATAACGCTGGCCTCGAGGGCGGCAGCCTCTCCGGCGACAACTGCGGCTTGGAGCAGGGGCATATCGCGGAGGGTCGCGGGAATTGTCTTGAGGGCGCGCAGAGCGTCTTCGCGGCGTTCGAGGTGTTCGAGAAACTGGGGGCTCCGTTCGCGCAAGGCGGTAAGGAGTGCGAGGCTGGACTCGTGCAGTTCGCGGATGATGGCATCGCTGTTGGGCATTTTGGCCTATCCCTGGCTCTTTCCATTGGTGAGCATATTGAGGCTGTCAATGGAGGCAGTGAGCATACTTTTCTGATTTTCTAGGCGGGCGAGGAGACCATCAGCGGCCTGGAGCTTGGCGAGGAGAGTGGTCTGCATATTGGAGACGCGCTCGGTCATGGTGCTGATCTGCTCGGTGAGGCGGGCATCGGTCTGATCCAGGCTGGTGAGGCGGGAGCGGATGAGGCCGGTGGCGGGGTCGCTGATTTCGGTGAAGCGGCTGGTTAGAGAGGCCAGGCCGGAGGTGGGGGAGCCAAGGAACGAGAAGATGTCGTTGAGGCGGGACTGTCCGGCGGTACTGACGGCGGAGGAATCGAACGACATGACGCCTGCTGAATCGAGAGAAATGCCGAGATCGGCGAGCGACCTGATGTTGCCGGCGCCGGGGAGTCCGGTGGCTTCGCGCAGGCTGGCGTAGAGGCCGGAGATGAGGGAATCGCCGCTGAGCACGCCGGCGGTTTCCCCGATATGGGCATCCAGGCTGGAGGCTAAGTCGTTGTAGGAACTGACGAAGCTGGTGAGAGCGTTGACAACCGGTGCGGAGTTGGCAGAAACGATGAGGTTGACGACCTGACCGCTGGAAGAGGTGGCGTTGAGGCGCAGGTTGACGCCGGGGACGACGCCTGCGACGTAATTATCGTTACTGGTGACGAGGCGGCCGTTGACCTTGAAGCTGGCCGAGGAACCGGGTTTGGTGACCTCCATGGAGGCCGAGGCGGCGTTGCCGGACTCGGTGCGGAGTTCCAGTGCTGTCGGGCCGGCTTGCTGAGCGGACAGGACGAGAAAGAAGCGCCTGGCGCCGGCGGCGGCGCCGGTATCGATGAGACTGGCGGAGACGCCGGCGCCGAGTTTGTTGACGGCCTCGCGGAGGCCGTTCAGGTTGTCAGTTTCGGGGGTAAGCGTGATTTCGTGGGAGACGCCGCCGATGAGCAGCTCCACCTTATGATCGGCGCCGGTGGAGACCTGGGTGGCATTGGCCGTAGCCCAGCCGCCAGTGCTGGTGGCGATGGCGGTATCGGCCAGCGAGGTAATCTCGGTGATCTGGTAGTTGCCGGGGGTAGCGCCCGTGCCGAGCGAGGCCGTGATGCTGGAACTGGAAGAAGACACGGAGGTGGCTCCGCCACCGCCGAGGGTGCCGAGCGTCTCCAGGCTGGCGGCGAGAGCGCCGACTGCGCCGCGGAGATTGGTCAGGGCGGTTTTCTTCTCACCCAGACTGGTCTGGTCGTTTTGGAGGTTCTGAACGGGTAGTGAGGCGATGGCGACGGTACGGTTCACGATGGACTGGAAGTCCGACGAGAATTTGCTGATGCCGGTGAAACTGAGCGGTGTCAGACTCATGGTGCGAGTATCCCCATTTGCTTATCGGCCAGCGTGGGCGGGACTTGAGTCGGCCTTTCATTTTCTTGGGAGTATCCCTCTAAAAATGGCTGGGATGATGAACAGAAGGCCCTCCTTGTGATAGCCTTTCCTTTTGGGGTTTGGGACAACCATGTCCCAAGAAACCCGGACGGCACCAGATAGCATGGAACAGATTTTCGAAGCCCTGAAGGGCATCATAGTCCGAGCCCTGCCGACGTTTTTCCTAGTCATCTGCCTGCATTGGTTCTTGAAGAAGATCCTGTTCCAGCCGATGGAGCGGGTGCTGGAAGAACGGCGGAAGAAGACGCAGGGCGCGGTGGAGGCCAGCGAGGCCACATTGGCTCGCGTGAACGAGAAGATGGCGGAGTACGAAACCGCCCTCGGCAGCGCGCGGGCAGAGATTTTCCGCGAGCAGGAAGAGGCGCGCAAGAAGCTGGCGGCGCAGCAGGCGGCGCTGGTGGATGCGGCGCGGGCCGAGCAGGCGGAGAAGATCGCCGTGGTGAAGCGCGGGCTGGCGGAAGAAGTGCAGCAGGCCAAGGCGACGCTGGCGGCGGAAGCCGACCGGCTGGCGGAACAGATCGCGGGCGCGGTGCTGGCGGGGAAGGTGCAGTAGTGAAGAGACTGGCGTTCCTCCTATTTATCTCCTGCGCGTTGTGGGCGAATCCGGAAGCAGAAGCGGGCGCGCACGGCGGCGCGCATGGCGGCGATCCGCTGCTGACTGCCAAGTGGGTCAATTTCGCGATTCTGGCCGGTGCGCTGGGATTTGTCGCGGTGAAGTTTGGCGGTCCGGCGCTGCGGGGCCAGCAGCAGGCGATTCTGGATGACATGAATGCGGCGGCAAAGCGTGCGGAAGCGGCGGCGGCCGAGGCAAAGGTGATCGAGCAGAAGATCGCCGGCCTGGGCGGCGAAGTAGCCGTGCTGAAAGAGAAGGCGCACGTGGAGCTGGCGGCCGAGGCGGCGCGGCTGGAGCAGGAGACGGCACAGGCGATCCAGCGGGTGGCGCACGCGGCCGAACAGGAAGTCACCTCGGCGGCGAAGTTTGCGCGAGCTGAACTGAAGGCTGAAGCGGCGCGGCTGGCGCTGGAACTCGCCAGGCAGAAGGTACAGGCCCGGATGACCGCCGGCACGCAGAGCGCGCTGGTGGACCGCTTTGTGGCGAACCTGAATACGCAGCCCGAGGCGCGGGGATAAAGGAAAGCGATGTCTAATCTGGCTGTCGCCAATCAATACGCTAAAGCTCTGCTGGAAGCGATCTCCAAGCCAGGAGCCGGCCCGGAAGGTGGAGTTTCCGCCGAGCTGGCGCTGGCGCAACTCGATCAGTTTGTGACGATGATGCACAGCTCGCCGGAGTTGCACACGGTGCTGCTTTCACCGGCGGTGTCCCATGTTGCCAAGCAGAAGGTGCTGGCCAAGCTGGGCGAACTGCTGGGGATGCACCGGCAGTTGAAGAATTTTCTGTACGTAGTGACGCGGCACCGGCGGCTGGATCTGATGAAGGAGATCCGGGAGCGCTTTCAGGCGCTGCTGGATGAGAGCGTAGGCATTGTGCGGGCGCGGGTGGAGACGGCGCAGCCGTTGACCGACGCACAGCGCGCCTCGCTGGAAGAAGCGCTGGCACGCATCACGGGCAAGCAGGTTCGCTGTGGTTACGATGTGGACGATGCACTGCTGGGCGGGTTGGCCGTCCGGATGGGCTCGACGATGTATGACGGTTCGGTGCGCGGCCAGTTGGAAGGCCTGCGGCGCCGGCTGACGGGTGAGTAAGGGTTTTCGTAAGGGATCGGAATAACGTATGGCTCAGATTCGTGCCGATGAAATCGCTCGCGTACTGCGCGATGAGATCGAGAATTTTGACAAGGCAGTGCAGGTCTCCGAGACCGGCTATGTGGTGACCGTGGGTGACGGCATCGCGCGCGTGCACGGGTTGGACCGTGTGATGGCGGGCGAGCTGATCGAATTCCCGCACGGCGTGGCGGGCATTGCTCTGAACCTGGACGAAGACGAAGTGGGCGCCGTGCTGTTGGGCGAGGCGTATGCGATCAAGGAAGGCGACGAAGTGCGCCGGACTGGGCGCATCATGTCGGTGCCGGTGGGCAACGCTCTCATTGGACGCGTGGTGAATGCGCTGGGCCAGCCGATCGACGGCAAGGGCCCGATCGATACGACGGAGTTTCTGCCGATTGAGCGGATTGCGCCGGGCGTGATTGACCGCAGCCCGGTGAAAGAGCCATTGCAGACGGGGTTGAAGGCGATTGACGCGATGATCCCGATTGGCCGCGGCCAGCGCGAGCTGATCATTGGCGACCGCCAGACGGGCAAGACGGCCATCGCGATCGACACGATTATCAATCAAAAGGGCAAGGGCGTCACCTGCATTTATGTCGCGATCGGGCAGAAGCGCTCGACGGTGGCGCAGGTGGTACGGACGCTGACCGAATACGGCGCGATGGACTATACGATCATCGTGGCGGCGACGGCGTCGGAATCGGCGGCATTGCAATACATTGCTCCCTACTCCGGCTGCGCGATGGGCGAGTTTTTCCGCGACAACGCGGGCCATGCGCTGCTGGTGTACGACGATCTTTCCAAGCACGCGGCGGCGTATCGCGAGATCTCGCTGCTGCTGCGGCGTCCGCCGGGCCGCGAGGCGTTTCCGGGCGACGTGTTTTATCTGCACTCGCGGTTGCTGGAGCGCGCAGCGAAGCTGAGCGCGAAGCTGGGCGGCGGGTCGCTGACGGCGCTGCCGTTTATCGAGACGCAGGCGGGCGACGTATCGGCCTACATTCCGACGAACGTGATTTCGATCACGGACGGGCAGATCTTCCTGCAATCGGATATGTTTAACTCGAACTTCCGTCCGGCCGTGGACGTGGGTATCTCGGTGAGCCGCGTGGGCGGCAACGCACAGACGAAGGCGATGAAGCAGGTGGCCGGCTCGTTGCGCCTGGATCTGGCGCAGTACCGGGCGCTGGCGGCGTTTGCGCAGTTTGGTTCGGATCTGGACAAGGCATCGCAGGCGCAGTTGAGCCGCGGGCGGCGTTTGACGGAGATCCTCAAGCAGGGGCAGTATCAGCCGCTGCCGGTGGAGAAGCAGATCCTGATCATCTACGCCGGCACGAACGGCTGGCTGGACGATCTGGAGGTAGAGCAATGCCTGCCGTTTGAGGCCGAGTTGTACCGATTTGCCGAGAATGGCCATGCGGACCTATTGACGACGATCCGTGAGAAGGCGGCGCTCGACGACGCCATCAAGGCACAGATCGATGCGATGTTGAAGGACTGCAAGCAGCGCTTTGTGGCGGCCCTGAAGGCCGCGAAGTAAGGGCAGAGGGAGGAATTCCATGCCCAGTTTGATTGATATCCGGCGGAGAATCCGCTCGGTCAAGAACACGCAGCAGATCACCAAGGCCATGAAGATGGTGGCCACGGCGAGACTCCGGCGTGCGCAGGAGCGGGTGATCAACTCGCGTCCGTACTCGCGCATGGCGGCCGAGATGCTGCAGAACGTGGCAGCGGCGGCGGCGGACGATGAGCGGGCGAGCGAGCATCCGTTATTGGCTCAGCGGCCAGAGCAGAAGATCCAGTTGATCCTGGTGACCTCGGACCGCGGGTTGGCGGGCGCTTTCAACGCCAGCCTGATCAAGGCGGCGCAGCAGTTTCTGATCGATCATGCAGGCCAGCAGGTGGAGATCGAGTTGTACGGCCGGAAGGGCCGGGATTTCTTCATGCGGCGCAACGTGGCGACGAGCGGAGAGGTGACAGGGATCTCGCAAAATGCGGGCCTTGTCCATGCGCAGCCGCTGGCGAAGAAGATGATCGAGCGCTTCACCAACGGCGAAGTGGACTCGGTCTACCTGATCTATAACGAATTTAAGAGCGTTCTGACGCAGAACCTGACGGTAAAGAAGATCCTGCCGATTGCGGTGGCCGCGGACGGCGCGCCGGCGCGGGACTATATCTTTGAACAGCCGGCGGCGGAGATGCTGGGGCGAATGCTGCCCAGCTATGTTTTGCAGCAGTTGTTGGAGTCTTTCCTGGAATCGGCGGCGGCGGAGCACGCGGCGCGGATGACAGCGATGGACGCAGCCTCGACGAACGCCAACGAAGTGATCAACAAGCTCACTCTGTACATGAACCGTGTGCGGCAGGCGAGCATTACGCGGGAAATTATCGAAGTTGTCAGCGGCGCAAGCGCCCTTCAATAGGAAATTCATCATGTCCACTGCAGCGCAAACGGAAGTACTCGGAAAAGTGATTCAGGTGTCCGGCCCGGCCGTAGACATCCAGTTCCCGGACGGCCAGGTTCCGGTCATTTACACGGCGGTGCGGATTGTGAGCGAGGGCTTTGAAGGGCCGGAGCCGATCAACATCATGGTGGAAGTGATGCAGCACATCGGCGAAGGGCGGGTGCGCTGCGTTGCGCTCCAGCCGACTGATGGTTTGGTGCGCGGGATGAAGTGCATCTCGACGGGCGCGCCGATCACGGTGCCGGTGGGCAAGCAGACGTTGGGACGCATCCTGAACGTGCTGGGCGAGCCGGTGGATCAGCAGGGTCCGGTGAACACGGAGAAGCGGTTCCCCATCCACCGCGAGGCGCCGGGCTTTGACGAGCAATCGAGCGGCCTGCAGATGTTCGAGACGGGCATCAAAGTGATCGACCTGTTGGAGCCGTATCTGCGCGGCGGCAAGATCGGCCTGTTTGGCGGCGCGGGCGTGGGCAAGACGGTTGTGATCATGGAGTTGATCAACAACATCGCCATGAAGCACGGCGGCGTTTCGGTGTTTGCCGGCGTGGGCGAACGCACACGCGAGGGCAACGATCTTTGGCTGGAAATGCAGGAATCGGGCGTGCTGGATCCGACGGACTGGACAAAGTCCAAGGTGGCGCTAATTTACGGCCAGATGACCGAGCCGCCCGGAGCGCGTCTGCGCGTGGGCCTGACCGGTCTGACGGTGGCCGAGTATTTCCGCGACGAAGAGGGCCAGGACGTGCTGCTCTTCATCGACAACATTTTCCGCTTCACGCAGGCGGGGTCCGAGGTGTCGGCGCTGCTGGGCCGCATGCCTTCGGCCGTGGGCTACCAGCCGAACCTGGCGACGGAGATGGGCGAGTTGCAGGAGCGGATCACTTCGACGAAGAAGGGCTCCATCACTTCAGTGCAGGCGATCTACGTGCCGGCCGACGACTACACCGATCCGGCGCCGGCGACGACCTTTGCCCACCTGGACGCCACCACGCAGCTTTCGCGCGATATCGCGGCGCTGGGCATTTACCCGGCCGTTGATCCTCTCACTTCGACATCGCGAATCCTCGACCCGCTCGTCGTCGGGGCTGACCACTACAACACGGCGCAGCGCGTGAAGGGCGTGTTGCAGCGCTACAAGGACTTGCAGGACATCATCGCGATTCTCGGCATGGACGAGTTGTCGGAAGAGGACAAGCTCTCGGTCTCGCGCGCCCGCAAGATTCAGAGGTTCTTCTCGCAGCCGTTCCACGTGGCGGAGCAGTTCACCGGCTTCAAGGGCAAGTACGTGAAGCTGGAAGACACCATCAAGGGTTTCCGGGAACTGGTGGAGGGCAAGTACGACGACATCCCCGAGCAGGCGTTCTACATGCAGGGGACGATCGAGGAAGTGCTGGAGCGGGCCGAGCAGATCAAGAAGGTGAGTTAGGCGATGGCTGCGACGCTACGTCTGGAAGTGGTGACGCCGGAGCGCATGCTCATCAGGGAGCAGGTGCTGGCGGTGACGATTCCGGGGCTTGGCGGCGAGCTGGGCATTCTGCCGGAGCACGCGCCGCTGCTGTCGGAGCTGGGGTGCGGGCCATTGACGTTCACGCTGGAGACAGGGCAGAAGAAGTGCCTCTCGATCTGCGGCGGGTATGTGGAAGTGCTGCAGGACCGCGTGCGGGTATTGGCCATGTTGGCGGAGTTTGCCGACGAGATCGACGTGAAGCGAGCCGAATCCGCACTGCACCGGGCCGAGGAGCGAGTTTTGCATCCGACGGCGGATCTGGATACGGCGCGGGCGCTGAACGCGATGAAGCGGGCGCAGGCGAGAATTGCGGCGGCGAAAGTGGGGAGCGCGAAGAGCTAGAGGGTTGGGGGGCGGACCGCTGACTGTCGCGGCTCGGAGACGGGCGGCGGATGAGCTCCTGCACAGCTGAGCAGCTATCCCAAGAGCCAGACGCAACCATTCGTGGATACTGAACCTTGATCGAATTGTTACCTGCGGACGCGCGGGCAATCCGGCGGTCGCGGATAGTTAGGACGCGTCAGACTACTGGTGAGAGCCGGTCGATTCCGTTGGCGGATATCTTGTGCTGTCCTTGGCGCTCTCCATTGCTTCCCGGATCTCCTCGACGTCGGCGAGATCACGCATTCGTCCGGCCGCGAGCTTCGACGTAATAAGATCGTCCCTGGAAATGAAGAACGCCTTGAGGCCCGTGACGTGGTCGATTACGGTCTCGACCCGCCGATCCGAGGCAGCGTCAAACTCAACACCGTCAATGCCAGGAAGAATGTCGACGGCTACGGGCTCGCGACCAAAACGAATGAATTGACTTGGGCTGGCCAGATCCTCCGCGCCAACACCCTCCATCGGGGCGCCGAATGCCAACAAGGCAGCGTAGGTCGCTCTGGCGTTGGATGAATCGGCCTTGATGAACAGGGCGATGTCCTTGGTGGCGCGCGGTTGCCCGTGCAGCGAGACAGCGTACCCGCCGACGATCAGGTACTTAACGCTTTGGGCATGGAAGGCGGACAAGAGGTCCTTGAAGTCTTGGTACATCCTGTGCCGTGCCTTTCAGCGAGTAAGCCTCGGTGGTGAGCTGGGAGACCGCATCCATTCGCTCGTGGGCAGGGCGGCTTTGCCAATATCGATACTCATCGGCCTTCATTTCCTTGTAGCTGGTGTATCGGCGGATGGTCTTGTCCATGTGTTGGGCAGATTCGCAGTCCTGGCTGCCTGTTTCCAGTCTATCGTCTGACGCGGGGCTGCTGGGCCAGCAAGACGAACGCGAAACTACTGAGTGCGGTCACTTCTGGAACGCAGCCGGACGCCGGTGGGGTTACGGTTTAACGGCCGGCACGACGTGGACTTCCACCTCGATGGTCTCGCCGCCGCCACCTAGCGTGATGCCCTTCAGCGGCGTCACGTCGGTGAAGTCGCGTCCCCAGGCGAGAGTGACGTGGCCGTCGGAGGGCGTCACATCATTGGTGGGATCAAAGTGCAGCCAGCCGGCGCCGGGGATGAAGACGGCGACCCAGGCGTGTGAGGCCTCCGCGCCCTGATACTTGCCGCCGCTGCGGAGGTAGCCGCTGACGTAACGGGCCGCGAGGCCCAGCGAGCGGAGAGATCCGATCATGACGTGGGCGAAATCCTGGCAGACGCCCTTGCGCTTGGTGAGCACCTCGTCGATGGGCGTCTCGATCACGGTGGATTTCGGCTCGTATTTGAACTCGGCGTGAATTCGCCGCATCAGCTCGCGCGTGGCATCGAGCAGGGGGCGGCCGGCCTGGAAAGTGGGGCGGGCGTAGGCTGCTAGCTCGGGGCCGGTGGCGACAAAGGGCGAATCGCAGACAAATTCGAAAGCCTCCAGGCAATCAGAGGTTTCCTGGGTGGCGAGTTGGCGGCGCACCTCTTCCCAGGCGGGGGAGAGATCCGGCTGCGGGGGGAGAGGCTCGACCGAAACGACGCTGGTGGCGGTGACGGTAAGCAGGTCGTGGGGCTCAAAGATGGAGAAGCTGGAGACCTGATTTCCGAAATAATCGGTGCGGGTGGCGATGGCGCCGGGCTCGGGATCGACGGTGAGATGCCACTGCGCAACCTGCTGCCAGGGGAGGCGGCGGGGAGTGAGGCGCGCTTCGTTGAGGCAGTGGGAGACCGGCTGCTGATAGACGTAACGCGTAGTGTGGGTGGCGGTGTAAACCATATCAGGTGGACGCCATGAGGCGCGAGGGCGTGACGTGGCTGAGGTAACGGGCTGTGAGGGCCTCGGAGAGATCGCGGAAATCGAGCTTGATGCCGCTGAGCAGGCGGTCCAACTCATCGCGGCGGCCCTTGGCATCGGGGTTGGCGAGTGTGTCGATGCGGGCCAGGCGGACGGTGGAGAGGAGCTTGAGCGAGAGACGCTGCTCCAGCGAATGGCGGTCCTGGGTATCGCGCTGGGGGAGTTTCTCGATGTGATCGCAGAGCGTGGCCACCTGGAAGCCGACGGAGCGGGGATTGGCCTCGTCGCCGAGGAGGAGATCGAGGGTAAGATCGGCGCGCGGGGTGGTGAGATAGCGGGAGCGGTAGGTGATGGAGCTATCGGCGATGCGGAGCAGCATCTCCAGGTAGGGTTCGGCCTCGACGGGCGCGGCGGCGAGGCCGCAGCGAAGCAGCTCAGTGGATTGAAGTCCGCGTTCCAGGCGGCGGCCGATATCGAGGAAGCGCCAGCCGTGGCCGCGCGTAGTGTTCTCCATGAGCAGGCCGGAGAAGGCGGAGAGCGTGACGATGGCCTGACCGAGTAGCAGCATTTCGGCGACAAAGCGCTGATCCGCAATGGCGGGGGCGGTGCGGGTGAAGCCGGTTTCGAGTTGCTGGAGGACGCGCCAGGTGTCGGCGGAGAGCTTCTCCTTGATCTGCCAGGCGACGCGGCGGAGCTGCTTCAGATTCCAGCCGGCGCCGGCGGTTTGGGATTGATCGAAGGCGAGCTCCCGCAGGAGGCGGGCCATCTGGCGGCGCTGTTCGGCGATGGAGTTGCGCAGAACCTCTTTCGGCAGATAACGGAGGCGGATCATGAGATGGACCGCGGTTTCCAGCGAGGCGGCGTGGCCGAAATCGGCTTCGCCGGAGAGGGCGGGCAGCAGGACGCGGACGAGGCGGGCGATGGATTCGACGCGCTCGGCGTAGCGGCCCATCCAGAAGAGATTGTCGGCCACGCGGCTGGGCAGGTCGCTCATGGTGCGGCTGGCGGCGGCGGGGAGGCGGGCCGGGCGGAGGGTTGGAGCCGGGGTGGAATCCTCGGGCGTACCGAGGACCCATGTATCTTTGCTGCCCCCGCCCATCTGCATGGAGACGACCAGCGAGCTGGGCGCAGTGGATACGCGGGTGAGGCCGCCGGGCAGAGCGGTATAGGACTGGCCGTCCCAGGCGGCGAAGACGCGGACCACGATATGGCGCGGAGCGAGGCCGTCCGCCGTCCAGTGGGGCGCGGTGGAGAGAGCCACCTGCTCCTGGGCCAGGTACTGATCGGGATGAGCCTGGATGCGGCGGATGAGATCGGCGCGGCCGGTGGCATCGAGCGTGGCGCCAAACTCGGGATGCTGGCCGAAGCGGGGGAAGGTGGGCTTGACGACAACCTGATCGAGATGCTCGATCACATACTGCCGGGCCTCCGCGTGGCCGCACCACCACGTGGCGACAGAGGGCATAAGGAGCTCTTCGCCGAGCATGTGGCGGCAGAGACCGGGGAGGAAGGCGAGGTGGGCAGGGGTTTCCAGAAGCCCGCTGCCGAGTGCGTTGGCGATGGCGACCGTACCGCTGCGGACCGCCTGGACGAGGCCGGGGACGCCGAGGACGGAATCGCCGCGGAGCTCCAGGGGGTCGCAGTAGCTGTCATCCTGGCGGCGGAGAATGAGATCGACGGGTTCAAGGCCGGAGAGGGTCTTCAGGTAGACGCGGTTGTCGCGGACAGTGAGATCGGCGCCTTCCACCAGCGGGAAGCCGTAGTGGCGGGCCAGGAAGGAGTGCTCGAAGTAGGTCTCGTTGTGAGGGCCAGGGGTGAGGAGGACCACGCGGGGGGTGCTGCGGCTGCTGGGGGCCAGGCCGAGCAGGGCGTCGCGGCCGGCCTGGAAGAAGCGGGCGAGCTGGCGCACCTGGCACTGGCTGAAAACGTTTGGCAGGGTGCGGGCGCTGACCAGGCGGTTTTCAAGAGCATAGCCCATGCCGGAGGGGGCCTGGGTACGATCGTTGATCACCCACCACTGGCCGTCGGGCGAGCGGGCAATGTCGGCGGCGTAGGCGTGGAGATGGACTCCGCCGGGGGGCGCAATGTCCGTGCAGGGGCGCAGGAAGTGGGGATTGGCGTAGAGGAGCTCCGGGGGGAGGCGCCGGTCGTGAATCAGGTGGCGCGGACCGTAGAGATCGGCCAGTACGGTGTTGAGCAGAGTGGCGCGCTGGACGATGGCGCGCTCCAGCATCGCCCATTCGTCCCGGCCGATGACCAGCGGAATGGGGTCCATGGGCCAGGGGCGCTCTTTGCCCTGGGGATCCCCGTAGACGTTGTAGGTGATGCCGTTGGCCTGGATCAGCTGCTGGCCGGTCTCCCAGTGGTGGGCTAACTGGCGAGGGCCCATGCGGCCGACAGCGACGGAGAGCTGGCGCCAATGGCGGCGCGGGAATCCGGTGGGACGCATGGCTTCGTCCCAGTGGCCGTCCACTGGAGTGTAGCGCCAGCCGATTTCGTCGCTTCTCTTCAGAGTCTTGGTCTGCTTGCCGGTCAATGGACTGCCTTGGGGAAACTACGTCTATTGAATCATGTTCTTTGTATTACAGAATCATCGACGGAGATCCAGGGTGGTCGGGAACTCGGGGTTGTCCTCGGGAGGAGGAGTATTCATGGGACCTGGTGTGTGGCCGAAGGAGTAGAAGCGCGCCACGCGGCGCGACTCGGCTTCATTGGCGTTGACCGGGAAAGTCTCGTAATTGCGGCCGCCCGGGTGGGCGACAAAATAGGTGCAGCCGCCGATGGAGCGGCCGGCGGCGGCATCGAGTAGATCGAAGACAAGGGGCGGGTGGACCGGAATAGTGGGATGCAGGCAGCGCGGCGGCTGCCATGCGCGGTAGCGGACTCCGCAGACAAATTCGCCCTGGGTGCCGGTGGGTAGCAGCGGCAGGCGGCGGCCGTTGCATGTCACTTGGTAGCGCTCGCCGATGAGGCCCTGGACCTTCACCTGTAGGCGCTCCACGGAGGAATCGACGAAGCGTGCGGTGCCGCCGGCGCCGGGCTCCTCGCCGAGAACGTACCATGGCTCGATGGCTTGGCGGAGCTCGATCTGCATACCGTCGTAACAGACGCTGCCGTAGACCGGGAAGCGGAACTCCATGTGCGTGGAGAACCAGTTGGACTCCATGGCATAGCCGGCGTTCTGGAGATCGCTGATAACGCGGCCCAGATCCCGCTCCACAAAGTGCGGGAGCAGAAACATATCGTGCAGGCGGGTGCCCCAGCGGATGGGCTTCTCGGCAAAGGGCTGGCGCCAGAACCAGGCGACGAGGGCGCGGACCAGAAGCTGCTGGGTGAGGCTCATGCGGGCGTGGGGCGGCATCTCGAAGGCGCGCATCTCCAGCAGGCCGAGACGCCCGGTGGCGGAATCGGGCGAATAGAGCTTATCGATGCAAAACT
This sequence comes from Paludibaculum sp., assembly GCA_036504135.1. Classification (GTDB taxonomy): domain Bacteria; phylum Acidobacteriota; class Terriglobia; order Bryobacterales; family Bryobacteraceae; genus Paludibaculum. Next base: position 157,720 of record DASXVP010000024.1, on the reverse strand, counting down.
CGGCGCGGTGGGTGTTGCCGGTGACGTCGACGAGCAGGTTGCGGAATGTGCGGTCCACAATCCAGGGCGGCGTGGCATTGGCGGCGCCGGGCTGGAGGAGGTTCATGGCGATCTCCAACTCGTAGACGGCGTCGGCGCGGGTCTCGTCAATGCGCGGCGCCTGGCTGGTGGGGCCGACGAATACGCTGGAGAAGAGATAGGAGAGCGCCGGGTGGTTGAGCCAGTAGCCGATGAGGCTCTTGAGCAGATCGGGCCGGCGGAGGAAGGGACTATCGGCCGGGTTGGCGGCGCCGAGCACAACGTGATTGCCGCCGCCGGTGCCGGTATGGCGGCCATCGAGCATGAATTTCTCGGTGCCCAGACGGCACTGGCGGGCTTCCTCGTAGAGCGTGGTGGTGGTGTGGACGAGCTCTTTCCAGGAGGCGGCGGGATGGACGTTGACCTCGATGACACCGGGATCGGGCGTGACCTTGATCTGCTGGAGGCGCGGATCGAAGGGCGGCGTGTAGCCCTCGACGAGAATGGGCATTTCCAGCGAGGCAGCGGCGTCTTCCACGGCGGCGAGCATGTCCACGTAATCGTCGGCTGAGGCGACGGGAGGCATGAAGACGTGAACGCGGCCGTTGCGGGCCTCCACGGCAAGGGCGGTGCGAACCACGGGGCCGGTTGCGCCGGTGGGCGGCGGCGTGATCTGCTCGCGCACGATCTGGCGCGGCGGCAGCGGCTTGGGGCGCGTAGTGGGGAGAATGCGGCGCGGCACCGGCAGAGCGCCGCGCGGGGCCATGGGGTCCACTTCCCAGATCTGCTGCGCCTGCGAGGGCGGCTCCCAGAGCAGGCTGGGCAGCGGCAGGCGCAGGCCGATCGGCGAATCGCCGGGCATCAGGTAGAGGTGGCGGGCGCGCAGCATCCACAATCCGGATTGCCATTCCGGGCCGTTCTTGCCAGGGACGCGCTGCAGCGGTAGGACGAATCCGGCGGGCGCGGCGAGGCCGCGTTCAAATATGCGGCGCATGCGGTCGCGGTCTTCTGGAGATTCCAGCTTGTTGTCCTGGGGATCCACATTGCGGGGCAGAAGCTGTTCGCGGTGGAGGTATTCGTAAGGGTCCTCGTAAGCCGTGAGGACGTAGTCGGGTAAGACTTCCAGACGGCGAGCGAGGGTCTCGGCAAAGAGCTGGGCATCGGCGCATTGGTAGCCGTAATCGCGGGCGGGATCGGCCACCCACTGCGTGTCACGCCAGAGCGGGATGCCATCGGTACGCCAGAAACAGGTGAAGGCCCAGCGCGGGAGCGGTTCGCCGGGATACCACTTGCCCTGGCCGAAATGCAGGAAGCCGCCGGGGGCGAAGTGATCGCGCAGGCGGGTGACCAGATCAGCGGCCAGGCGCTGCTTATTGGGGCCGACGGCGGCCGTATTCCACTCCTCGCCATCCATGTCGTCGATGGAGACAAAGGTGGGCTCGCCGCCCATGGTGAGGCGGACATCGCTGGCGATAAGCTCTTCGTCGACTCGCTCGCCGAGGGCGCAGATGCGCTCCCACTGCTCCTCGGTATAGGGCTTGGTGACGCGGGGGTCTTCGTGCACGCGCATCACGCTCATGGTGTGTTCGAACTCCACCTCGCAGGGGCTGACGCCGCCGGAGACGGGCGCGGCGGAGAGGGGCTCGGGCGTGGCGGCGAGGGGGATGTGGCCCTCGTCGGCGAGGAGTCCGGAAGTGGGATCGAGGCCCACCCAGCCGGCGCCGGGGAGGTAGACTTCGGCCCAGGCGTGGAGATCGGTGAAGTCCTCGGGCGGACCGGCGGGGCCTTCCAGCGGCTTGACGTCGGGTTTGAGCTGGATGAGGTAGCCGGAGACGAAACGGGTGGCGAGGCCGAGATGGCGAAGGAGTTGGACCAGCAGCCAGGCGGAGTCGCGGCACGAGCCCTTCCGGCTGGTCAGCGTTTCCTCCGGTGTTTGAACACCGGGCTCCATGCGGATCAGATACGCGATGTCCTTCTGGAGACGCATGTTCTGGGCGACCAGGAAATCCATGGTGCGCTGGGGCGTGAGATCGACGGCTTTCAGGTAAGCCTGGAGTTGAGGACCGGCAGGCTCGGTTTCCAGGAAGGGGCGAAGCTCGCGCTGCTGCCAGCCCTCGTATTCAAACGGGAACTGCTCGGCGCGGGGCTCGAGGAAGAAGTCGAAGGGGTTGATGACCGTCATGTCGGCCACGAGCTCGACCTCGACGGAGAAGCGCCGCGTGGGGTTGGGGAAGACGAGGCGCGCCAGGAAATTACCCTGCGGGTCCTGCTGCCAGTTGATGAAGTACTCTTTGGGCTCGATGCGCAGGGAGTAGCTCAGAATCGGAGTACGGCTGTGTGGCGCCGGGCGCAGGCGAACGATTTGGGGCGAGAGAGTCGCCAGGCGATCGTAGAGGTACTCGGTTTTATGGTGGAGGGCGACTCGGATTCCCATGGGGTGAATTGACTATACGCCTCGGGCAAAGAAGTCGCTTTGGATGTGGTCGTCCACAGTGTTGAGTTTGGCCTGTAGCCGGTCCAGGAATTCGTGGAGGCCATCGCGGAGCACGCTATCCACCGAGGTGAAGTCGAGATCGGCGTGGAGACGGCCCATGAGTTGCTCGGAGCGGAACGCGAACGATCCTCCGGCGGTGCCTGTGATGGCGCGAAGCGACTCATTGGCGGAGTGGACACAGTAGCGGATGGCGCGCGGGAACTCCTTATCCAGGACGAGGAAGGCGACGATGTCGCGCGGAATGAGTCGGCCATACTTCTTGCGGTACATCTCGAAGCCGCTGACGGATTTCAGGACGGCGGACCAGTGGATATCGTCGATGGGCGTGTTGACGTCGCTGAGCGAGGGCAGCAGCATGAAGTACTTGACGTCGAGCATGCGGGACGACTTGTCGGCGCGCTCCAGCTTGCGGCCCATGCGGAGGAAGTGCCAGGCCTCGCTGTGGGTCATCGTGGTATCCGTAATGCCCTGGAAGAGGTGGCAGGAGAAGCGCAGATCGCGGAAAAACTCGGGCACAGTCTCGAAATCGAGATCGCTCTTCTGCGCCTGCATCCGCAAGTACATGGTGTTGATCTGCTCCCACATCTCCGAGGAGATGGTCTCGCGAACGGAGCGGGCGTTTTCGCGCCCGGCTCGCAGGCAGGAGCAGATGGAGTTGGGGTTTTCCTGGTCGAAGACGAGGAACTGGAGGACACTGGACCGGTTTGCCTCGCCGTAGCGCTCTTTGAAGACGGCGGCGTCACCGCTGGTATCGACGAGGGACTCCCACTGGTTGACAGCGTCGCCCTCGAGGTCGAGCTGGAGATGCAGATTGACGCCGATGAAGCGTGCGACGTTTTCAGCGCGCTCGATGTAGCGGGCCATCCAGTAAACGGATTCGGCCACGCGGCTCAGCAGGGGACGGGGCTCTTCCGTCATCGGCGGCCTCCCTGGAGATTCGCGCCACCGCGAGGCGCAGCGAGCACCCAGGTATCCTTGCTGCCGCCGCCTTGCGAGGAGTTGACCACCAGGGAGCCCTTGCGCAGCGCGACGCGGGTGAGGCCGCCGGGCAGGACGTAGATATCCTTGCCGTTGAGGACATAGGGCCGTAGATCAACGTGACGGCCTTCAAAGACGCCGTCGATCAGGGTGGGTACGCGCGAGAGGCCGAGCGTGGGCTGGGCGATGTAGTTGCGGGGGTTGGCCTGGATGCGGATGGCGAACTCCGCGCGTTCCTCAGCGGAAGCGTGCGGGCCCACCAGCATGCCATACCCGCCGGACTCGTTGGCAGCCTTGACCACCAGCTTGTCCAGGTTCTGCAGGACGTACTCGCGGTCCTTGTCGCGCCAGCACAGATAGGTGGGCACGTTGGGCAGGATGGGATCTTCGCCGGTGTAGTAGCGGATCATGTCCGGCACGTAGGCGTAAACCACTTTGTCATCCGCCACGCCGTTGCCGGGCGCGTTAGCGAGGGCCACCTTGCCGGCGCGGTAGGCATCCATGAGGCCGGGTACGCCGAGGAGCGAATCCGGGCGGAAGACCTTGGGATCGAGGAAATCGTCATCGATGCGGCGGTAAATGACGTCGATGCGGCGCAGGCCCTTGGTGGTTCGCATCCAGACGCCGCGGTCGTCCACCTCGACGTCGCGGCCTTCCACAAGCTGGATGCCCATGCGCTGGGCCAGGAAGCTGTGCTCGAAATAGGCGGAGTTGTACATGCCCGGCGTGAGGAGCACCACGGTGGGCGTACCGTTAACGCCCTCCGGCGCAATGGACTGGAGCATTTCCAGCAGGCGGCTGGGGTACTCTTCCACGGGGCGGACGTGCAGGCCCTCAAAGACCTGGGGAAATGTCCGCTTGAGGATGTCGCGGTTTTCCAGTACGTAGGAGACGCCGGAGGGAACACGGAGGTTGTCCTCCAGGACATAGATCTGGCCGTCGCGGTCGCGGACGAGATCGGTGCCGGTGATGTGGCACCACACCTTGCGCGGCGGATTGATGCCGTGGCACTGCGGGCGATAGGAGGCGGCGGAGAGGATGACCTCCTCCGGAATGATCTTGTCCTTGAGAATCTGCTGGCGGTGGTAGATGTCGTCCAGGAAGAGGTTGAGGGCGTGGACGCGCTGGCGCAGGCCGCGTTCAATCCAATCCCACTCATGAGATGGGACGATGCGCGGTACAAGGTCGAACGGGAAGATCTTCTCGGTGCCGGCGGAGTCGCCGTAGACGTTGAAGGTGATGCCCATCTGGAGCAGCAGGCGGTCCGTGGCGTGCTGGCAGCGGGCAAGTTGTTCACTTTGAGCAGACTGGATGGTCTCCACCAGGAGCCTGGCTTCGGGGCGCGGGCGGCCCTCGGCGTCGAACATCTCGTCAAAGAAGCCGTCGGTTTGATAGGAGTCGAACTGCAAGACGGACCTCCCCTCTGGCTTTCAATTGTCGCAAAGGGGTGGAGGGCGGGCTAATTCAAAGATCTTATTGAGGCCATAGGGGGGAGTTGTCAGTAGCCTGCCAATGGGGGATGACGCAGGCTGCGGTCTTCAGCGGATTTCTATTGACCTCAACAATCTGGGAATCTAGTCTCCTTTAATCGTCGTTGCCTGTCTGGGCTTTGGGTGACGACAAACAACTGGGAACCGAGCACATGTGCCCGCACGGAAGGCGTGTGTCTGTGGCCCGGCGCCAGCAATTCTTACCGGAGGATCAGGGATGAACTCGAGCAACAACTGTTGCGGATTTGTTACGAGTCGAGGTGTGGCGAGAGTTTCCGCGATGATTGGACTGCTATGCCTGGGTATTGCCCCGGCGCTGCTCGCGGCAGATGACGGAGGTCGGCGCGAGAGTGAGCCAGCGAAGACGCTGTACGTATGGGCGGGCGATCAGGCCCGGAAAGCGCCTGACTTTCTGGCCATCATCGATTTTGACGAGGAATCCGAACACTACGGCAAGGTACTACAAACCGTGCCGATTCCCCCGCCCGGCAATGTCGGAAACGAGCCGCACCACTGCCACCTTTCGGCGGATCACCAGGTACTGGCGTGCGGCGGGTTGCTGAGCTTGCTCAAGGGCCAAAAGGGCATCTTCTTCTTCGACGCGTCCAACGCGCGCCATCCCAAATTCATGTTCTCGGCCAGCGCGCCGAACTCCAGTATCACGGACGATTTCTACCCCATACCGGGCGGCGGCTTCCTCGTGACCCAGATGGGATCGGCCAGTGGTGGAGCGCCGGGCCGCGTGGCGGAGTTCGATAGGAATTTGAAGCTGGTGAAGGAGTGGCCGGAGGCGCCGCCGGCGGATGGATTCAATCCTCACGGCATCGCCGCCCGTCCTGAAATGAACCTGCTCCTGACAAGCGACTTCATCAAGCCCGTGACCACCCTGAACGTGTTTAGCGGGCCGCTGGAAATGCGGGGCACGATCCGTGTTTGGGATCTGCAGAAGCGCACGATATTGCGGACAGTGAACATACCAACAGCCGTGGGTACGATGGATGTGACGCTAATTCCGGGCGATCCGCAGGGGCGGGCCTACACCGCGGGAATGTTCGACGGCTTCGTCTATCTGATCGACACTCAGGCCGGCACGGCGACAACTGTATTCGATTGCGAGACCATCGTGCCTCACGTGGAAGTCCCCGTGCGAGGCGGTATGATACAGATCCTGGCCATGCCGAATAGCGGCGACCGGCTGATCTTCTCCTCGTTTCAGGCGGGACAGGTGGGCATGCTGGACGTCACCGACCGGGAGCATCCCGTGCAATCGGGCATCGTCAATCTGGGCGTGGGCGCCGGGCCACACGACATCGCGTTGACCGATGACGACAGGCGGCTGATTGTCACGGACTACTTCCTGAACGAGGACAACTTCGGCAAGATCCAGTTTGAAGGAGATCACAAAGTTCACGTGGTGAAGGTCTCCAAGAACGGGCTGAAACTGGATACGCGGTTCCAACTGGACTTCAACACGGCATTCCCGACCGGTCCCGCGCGGCCGCACGGGATTGAATCGAAATAGGACGCTGGCGCGCGGCCCGATCTGTAAATCGCATACGCTGAAAGTATGCTAATTGAGCAGTTGCGCAAGGAAGTACTGGAAGCGAATCTGGAGATCGTGCGGCGGGGCCTGGTGATGTACACCTTCGGTAACGCCAGCGGTTACTCGCCGGAAGAAGGTCTGATGGCCATCAAGCCGAGCGGCGTGCCGTTTGAAAAGCTCCGTCCGGAAGACATGGTGGTGACGGATCTGAGCGGCAAGATCGTGGAAGGGTCGCTGAAGCCCTCCTCGGACGTGGATACGCACCTGGAGATCTACCGCAATTTCGCCGGCGCGCGCGGCGTGGTGCATACCCATTCCAGCTACGCGGTGGCCTGGGCGCAGGCGCGGCGGGAGATTCCGTGCTTCGGCACGACGCACGCCGATTACTGGTACGGCTCCATTCCGGTGACGGCGCCGCTGGCCAACGCAGAGATCGAAAGCCAGTATGAGCTGAACACCGGCAAGGCGATTGTGCGGCGGTTTGCGGGTATCGATCCGTCGCGGTTGCCGGGCGTGCTAGTGGCGAGCCACGGGCCGTTTGCCTGGGGGCCCTCGCCGGCCAAGGCGGCCATGAACGCGGTGCTGCTGGAGGAGATCGCCAAGATCGCGTCTGTCACCGTGGGGCTGAACCCGGCGGCCACAGGGATCGAGCAGGCGCTGCTGGACGAGCATTTTCTGCGCAAGCACGGTCCGGGCGCGACCTATGGACAGGGCTAGGTGATGGAGTTTCCGGCAGCGGATGTGGTGAAGGCCACGATCTTCATCGCCGCCACCCTGTTTCCGATTGTGAATCCGCTGGGCGGGGCGCCGATCTTCCTGAGCCTCACCGGCCAGTACTCCTCGGATACGCAGAAGCTGCTGGCCCGCAAGATCGCCATCAACAGCTTCGCGCTGCTGATGGCTTCTCTCTTCGTCGGCGCTCATGTGCTGGCGTTCTTTGGGATTTCACTGCCGGCGGTGCAATTGGGCGGAGGATTGATTGTGGCGGCCACGGGTTGGACCCTGCTCAACCAGCCGGACCGCCGGGATCAGGACGCCAAGCAGATAGGCGACCGCGACATCCTCAGCCACGCGTTCTATCCCTACACGCTGCCGTTGACCGTGGGGCCGGGTACCATCTCGGTGGCCATCACACTGGGCGCCAACCTGCCCAAGCGGTTGGAATCGGCCTCGATGTTCTCGGTGGAGGCGCTGGCGGCATCGCTGGGCGGGGCGATAATTATCTGCGCGTTGATCTGGCTCTGCTACGCCTCGGCGGAGCGCATGAGCCGGGCGCTGGGACCAACTGGAACCAGCGTGGTGATGCGGTTGTCGAGTTTCATCCTGTTTTGCATCGGCGTACAGATCGCCTGGAACGGGGTGCAGGGTTTAGTGAAGCCGATGTTGGGACGATAGAATCCATATGCCTGTGTTGCTTCGAATTGCAGTACTCTCTTTGTCTGTTCTGATGGCGGCGGCCGCGCAGACGCCGCCGATTGTCAGGGAAGTGCGCGCGGCCATCGACGCCAAAAACTTCCCGGCCGCCCAGCAGGCGCTGGACCGCGCGAGGAAGGCGACAGGCGTGACGCCGGCCTGGGTGCTCGCCTATAGCTGGATGGGCCGCGGGCATCTCGCCGCCAAGCACTGGGATGACGCCGAGCGCTTCGCTGCCGAAACGCGGAACTTCGTGCTGCCCATGCTGAAGACGCGCAAGCTGGACGACGACAAATGGCTGCCGCTAGCCCTGGGCGCGTCCATCGAAGTGCAGGCAATGATCCACCAGGCGCGCGGGGAACGGATTGAGGCCGTGGCCTTTCTGCGAGGCGAATTGATCCAGTGGAAGGACACTTCGATCCGCACCCGGATCCAGAAGAACATCTACGTTGTCTCGCTGGTGGGCAAGCGGGCGCCGGTGCTCAGTGTCTCCGAGTTTGTCGGGGCGCAGCCGCCCACGCTGGGGGCATTGAAGGGACGCACCGTACTCCTCTTCTTCTGGGCGCACTGGTGTGGCGATTGCAAGGCGACGGCGGACGCCGTGGCACGGGTGGCCAAGGAGGTTCCGAGCCTGGCCGTGATCGGGCCCACTCAGACCTACGGCTACGCGGCCGAGGGCGCTGAGGTGAAGCGGCCCGAGGAGCTGAACTACATCGAGCAGATCCGGCAGAAGTACTACGGCGCAATCCGCGGGATGACCGTGCCTGTGAGCGAAGAGAACCTGAAGCTGTGGGGCGTCAGCACGACGCCCACGCTGGCGGTGATCAATAAACAGGGTGTGGTGGTACTCTACCATCCGGGCCGGATGACGTACGAGGAACTGCTCCCGTATGTCCGCAACTGACGGCGGCCCCATCTGGACTCCGCCGGCACGGCGCGTGGCGCAGAGCAATCTGAGCCGCTTCCTGGCTGGCCATGTGGACTACGATTCGCTGTGGCGCTGGTCCGTGGAGCAGCCCGAAGAGTTCTGGTTGGCCGTTTGGCGGTTTTGCGGGGTGAAGGCCTCACGGCGCGGCGACACCGTGATGGTGCCGTGCGAGGGGCTGAGGCGTGTACGGTGGTTTCCGGACGCCCGGCTCAACTTCGCCGAAAATCTTCTCTGGTTTCAGGACGATTCGCCGGCGATCATCGCCTGTAGCGAGAGCGGGCAGCGGCGCGAACTCTCGCACCGCGCACTGCGTGGTGAAGTGGCGCGGATGGCCAAGGCTCTGCGCGCCTCCGGCGTAACGGTGGGCGATCGCGTGGCGGGCTATCTGCCGAACATTCCCGAGGCCGTGATAGCGATGCTGGCCGCGGCGAGCATCGGCGCCGTGTGGAGCTCCTGCTCGCCGGACTTCGGCGTGGCCGGCGTGCTGGATCGCTTCGGGCAGATCGAGCCCAAGGTGCTGATCGGCGCCGATGGCGTGCATTACGGCGGCAAACGTCTGGATACGCTCGCCCGGCTAGGCGAGATCGCGCGCGCGCTGCCGAGCGTGAAGCTCACGATTGTCGTGCCGCTGGACGATCCGCATCCCGACCTGACCGGAATCCCGCACGCGCTCCGCTGGCAGGACGAGATCGCCTTCTTTCCGCCCGGGCCCATTGCGTACGAGCAGTTGCCGTTCGAGCATCCGCTCTACATTCTCTACTCGTCGGGCACGACGGGCGCGCCCAAGTGCATGGTGCACGGCGCGGGCGGCACGCTGCTACAGCACTTGAAAGAGCACGTACTCCACACCGACATCCAGCCGGCCGACCGTGTCTTCTATCACACAACCTGCGGGTGGATGATGTGGAACTGGTTGGTCTCCGCTCTGGCTACAGGCGCGTGCATCGTTCTCTACGACGGCTCGCCGGTGCATCCGTCGGCGGATACGCTGTGGGCGATGGCGGCTCGCGAACGCGTGACGATCCTCGGCGCCAGCGCGAAGTACCTCGGTCTGATGCGCAAGGCGGGAGTGCGTCCGCGCGACGCTCACGATCTGGCGGCGCTGCGGACCGTGCTTTCCACCGGCTCGCCCCTCGCGCCCGAGAGCTTCGATTACGTCTATGACGCCGTGCATCCGGACGTGCACCTGGTGTCGATGTCGGGCGGCACGGAAATCGTCTCCTGTTTCGCACTGGGCAACCCCACCGCGCCGGTGTGGCGCGGCGAGTTGCAGACCCGCGGACTGGGCATGAATGTGGACGTGCGCGCGGGAGAGCTGATCTGCCATCCGCCATTCCCCTCCATGCCGCTGCGGTTTTGGAATGACCCCGGCGACGTGCGCTACCGTACGGCGTATTTCGAACCCTGGCCGGACGTCTGGCGGCATGGCGATTGGGCGGAGCTGACGGCGCATGGCGGCATGGTGATCTCGGGACGGTCCGATACGACACTGAACCCGGGCGGCGTGCGGATCGGGACGGCAGAGATCTACCGGCAGGTGGAGCGGCTGCCGGAGGTGTTGGAGGCGCTGGCTGTGGCGCGCGACACCGGTGGCGATGTGGAGGTGATCCTCTTCGTCAGGTTGCGCGATGGCGTGGCGTTGAGCGCCGACCTGCAAGCGCGGCTACGGCACGAGATCCGCACGGGCGCCAGCCCGCATCACGTTCCGGCGAGGATCTTCGCGGCGCCGGACCTGCCGCGCACGGTCAGCAACAAGCTGAGCGAGGCAGCGGTGCGCGAGGTGATCCATGGCCGCCCGGCGGGCAACATCAATGCACTGGCGAACCCGGAATCGCTTGCGTATTTCGCTGCGCTGGAGTTATAGCCGGCCCATCGGGCGCCACCGGTGCACTGGCAGCTTTACATTCGGAAAGGTTTTCGGTGTATAGTGTGCGAAGGGGGCAAAGACTGAACGGTCCTTGCGCTTTTGTTATAGAACAGAATGGGGCCACGGTGGCGAGACTCGCCGGCCGGCGCCTCTTTTTGTGTTTTAGGAGCAACGAAACTCAACACATGACCTTCCAGAAGAACCTGCATGTTTCCTTCTAGGTATCCCCGTCCTCGCGTCAAGATCAGAGAGAACGTCAATGAGGCCATCCGGGCGCGCGAGGTGCGCGCGGTATTCCCGGACGGCGCCGTGGAGGTGATGCCCACACAGGCAGCCATCCGCCGTGCCCAGGAACTCGGGCTGGATCTGATCCTCATCGCGCCCACTGCCGAGCCGCCCGTGGCGAAAGCCATGGATTACGGCCAGTGGCAGTATGAGCAGAAGAAGAAGCAGCACGAGGCGAAGAAGAAGCAGCACGTCATCCAGGTGAAGGAGCTGAAATTCCGGCCCAACACCGACGATCACGACTACGACTTCAAAATGAACCACGCCGTGCGATTCCTGGCTGAAGGTAACCGCGTGAAGGCCGTGGTGCAGTTCCGCGGACGCGAAATTGCACACGTGGATCTGGGCAAGAAGCTATTGCTGCGCTTTGCTCAGGATCTGGCCACGCATGGCTCAGTCGAGGGCCAGCCCAAGCTGGAAGGGCGCAACGCGCACGTGATCATCAGTCCTTTGAAAAAGGATACGGGTCCGGCCAAGGCGCCCAAGGAGAGCCGGCCCGTGCTGGCTTCCCGGCCCGTGCTGGCCACTGAGCCGCCCAAGCCGCAGAACTAGGGAAATGGAAGGCTAGTTGCCAAGATCGGTGACGGCCTTCCAGCTTCCATCTGGTTCTTTGCGCCACACCGTCAGGTAGCGGCCTGTACCCTTCTTCCTGCCGCCGCTCTCGTCATCCGATGAGATTTCGGCCGTGCCCAACGTGTATCCCAGAGTCCCATCCTGCGAGGCCTCGGCGTACAAGGGCTTCCAGCGGATGGAGAAGTTCTTCTGCGCGAACATGCCGCTGTAGTGCTTTCTGAGCGCCGCCTTCCCCTCCAGTACGCCGGCGCGCCCATTGATCCGCGCATCGTCCGCAAAGAAACTCATCCAACCATCGAGACCGCGCTCGGCGGTAGCTTGGTCAAACGCCTTGTCGGCATCGAACAGGGCCTGCCGGTGATCGGCGGCCACCAGTGGCAGCCCAAGTAGAACAGCCAGAGCCAGTTTGCGCATGGAGCCTCCCAAGTGTTCTGTTTGAGACGTTTCGAAACCGATTACGGTTGGGGCGCGAATAGCCCAAAACGGGCCAGCAGCTTGCGGCCCTCGGCCCCGGCAAGAAACGCCAGGAACGCACGGCCCGCCTGCTCATTCTTTGTCCCTTGGATCACACCGCCTGCCTGACGGATGGAGGCATGCCCGGAATCTGGAAGTAGTATGCCGCCTTTGTCAAAGAGCAGGGTCCAGGATGTGAGCACCGCATCGGCATTGCCCGTCCTGGCATATTCGAACGCCTGTCTCACGTTTTCCGCAAGAACGAGCTTGCCGCGGACCTGATCCAGGACGCCCGCCTGGAGGAGGATCTGCTCGGCCGCCACGCCGTACGGCGCATGCTGCGGATTGGGAATGGCGATTTGGCGAACGCCGGCGCCTGCCAGGTCTTTCACAGAGCGGATCCGGCCAGACTGCGACCACAGACCTACACGGCCTGTCGCATAGGCGTGAACCGAGCCTGGCAGCAACAGGCCCTCCTTGGCCAGTTCCCGCACAAATTGCTCATTCGCCGAGAGATAGACGTCAAAAGGCGCCCCGCTGCGGATCTGCCGCGCCAGCATTCCACTCGATCCGAAAGTAAAGCGGAGCTTGACGCTGGAAGCCGCCTCGAAGCTCTGGTGGAGCGGCGTTTCCAGCGGAGTCAGGTCCGAAGCAGCGGCCACCAGCAATTCCTGAGAGAAGGAAACCAGCGGGAGCAGTGCGAGAAGGAGTAGTAGGCGTGCGGCCATAGAGTTGACAATAGCACACTAAACTTAGATACTGTCTATAGGCGCATCTGGTGTGATCGGTTTCACCCTGCACCGAAAACTTCAAGACTCTGGGAAGGACGCTTTACACATGAGCAAAATCATTGGCATCGATCTTGGCACCACCAATTCCGTGGTTGCGGTAATGGAAGGCGGCCAACCTGTTGTGATCCCGAATCAGGAGGGCGGCCGAACGACGCCGTCCGTGGTGGGCTTTGCTAAATCGGGCGACCGGCTGGTTGGCCAGGTGGCGAAGCGACAGGCCGTCACAAACCCCGAAAACACCATCTATTCCATCAAGCGGTTCATGGGCCGCCGCCATGACGAGGTCTCGCAGGAGATGAAGCTGGTGCCCTACCATGTGGTCCGTGGCGACAGCGGCGACGCCCGTGTGGAGACTGGCGGCAAGAAGTATGCCCCGCCGGAGATCGCGGCGATGATCCTGACCAAGCTGAAGGAAGCGGCCGAGTCCTATCTGGGCCAGCCCGTCACCAAGGCCGTCATCACGGTGCCCGCCTACTTCAACGACGCGCAGCGGCAGGCCACCAAGGACGCCGGTCAGGTGGCTGGCCTGGAAGTGATGCGCATCATCAACGAGCCTACCGCGGCGGCGCTCGCCTACGGCATGGACAAGAAGAAGGAAGAGAAGATCGCCGTCTATGACTTTGGCGGCGGCACGTTCGATATCTCGATCCTGGAAGTGGGCGATGGCGTTGTGGAGGTGAAATCCACCAACGGTGACACGCACCTGGGCGGCGACAACATCGATCAGAAGCTGGTGGACTGGCTGATCGAGGAGTTCAAGAAGGAAGAGGGCGTAGACCTCTCCCACGACCGGATGGCGTTGCAGCGCCTCAAGGAATCGGCCGAAAAGGCCAAGATTGAGCTCAGCTCTGCGATGGAGACTGAGATCAACCTGCCCTTCATTTACGGCGACCCCCAGACCGGTCCGAAGCACATGGTGAAGAGCCTGACTCGCGCCCGTTTCGAGGCCATGGTGGAAGATATCCTGCAGCGCTCGGTAGGTCCGTGCAAGCAGGCGCTGGCCGATTCCGGCCTCTCCGCCGCGCAAATCGACGAAGTGGTGCTGGTGGGCGGCTCCACGCGCATCCCGCGTGTGGCTGCGATGGTGAAGGAGATCTTCGGCAAGGAGCCGAACAAGACCGTCAACCCCGACGAAGTGGTCGCACTCGGCGCGGCGGTGCAGGGCGGCGTCCTGAACGAAGAAGTGAAGGACATGCTGCTGCTGGACGTGACGCCCCTCTCGCTCGGCATCGAGACGTTGGGCGGCGTGTTCACGAAGCTGATCGAGCGCAACACCACGATCCCGACCCGCAAATCCGAGGTCTTCTCGACGGCCAGCGACAGCCAGACCAGCGTGGAGATCAAGGTATTCCAGGGCGAGCGTTCCCTCGCCAAGGACAACCGCATGCTGGGCGTCTTCCAACTGGTGGGCCTGCCCCCGGCGCCGCGCGGCGTGCCTCAGATCGAGGTGACGTTTGACATCGACGCCAACGGAATCCTGCACGTAACGGCCAAGGACCGCGCCACCAACAACGAGCAGAAGATCACCATCACTTCGTCTTCCGGGTTGTCCAAGGAAGAGATCGACAAGATGGGCAAGGACGCCGACGCCCACAAGGCCGAGGACGAGAAGCGCCGGGAAGAGATTGACGCGCGCAACCACCTGGATAACGCGGTCTATAGCGCCGAGAAGACTCTCAAGGAGCACCGCGACAAGGTCTCCGAGGAAGACGCCAAGGCCGTGGAAGAGGCCGTGGCGAACGCCAAGAAGGCCATGGAAGCCGGCGACGCCGACAAGATGAAGGCGGCGCAGGAGCAGTTGCTCTCGTGCAGCCACAAGCTGGCCGAGGCCATGTACAAGGCCGCCGGCGCGCAGCAGGCTCCGCCCACCGGCGAGCCCGGCGCCAACCCGGGCGCGCAGTCGGAACCGAAAAAGGACAACGTCGTGGATGCTGAATTCGTCGACGTCGACGAAAACAAGAAGTAAGCTGTTTGTTTGTAGCGTGAGCCAGGCATGAATTCCAACAAGGATTACTATCAGACCCTTGGGGTAAAGCGGGACGCCTCCGCGGACGAAGTCCGCAAGGCGTACCGCCGCCTGGCGCGCAAGCACCATCCGGATCTCAATCCGGGTGACAAGACCTCCGAGGACCGTTTCAAGCAGGTGCAGGAGGCGTACGACGTTCTCTCCGACGCCAAGAAGCGGAAGATGTTCGATCAGTTCGGTTTCTATTCCGAAAGCGGCGTCCCCGGAGGGGGCCAGCAACCACCGCCGGGCGCCGGCTTCGGCTTCGGCGGTTTTGATTTTTCAGAGGGACCGGGCGGGATGCCCGGCGGTCCGCAGGGCGGCCCGGGCGGCGGCAGCTTCAGCGATCTGTTCAGCCAGTTCTTCGGGCAGCAGAAACACGCCAGCCAGCAGGCCGCGGCCGAAAAGGGCACGGACCTGGAGTACTCCCTCAGCATCGATTTCTGGCAGGCGATCCGCGGCACGCAGGTGCGTCTGAGCATCCACCGTTTGGACGCCTGCGCCGTTTGCCACGGCACCGGCCATGCGGGCGGCTCCAATGCGAACTGTCCTCAGTGCCAGGGCAGCGGAAATGTGCAGCAGATGGCCGGCGCCATGAAGTTCTCGCTCACCTGCCCGCGCTGCGGCGGCACAGGCCGTCTGCGCAACGCGTGTCCCACTTGCCGCGGAGAGGGCCGCACACAAATCGACGAGATGGTGGACGTGCGCATTCCGGCGGGCGCCGCCACGGGTTCGCGGCTGCGGCTCGCGGGCAAGGGCAATGCCGGCTCGATGGGCGCGCCGGCCGGCGATCTCTACATCACCATCCGAGTGGAGCCGCACGCGCTCTTCACCCGCGAAGGGGACGACGTTCACATCTCTATTCCGGTATCGGTCACCGAAGCCGGCTTGGGCGCCAAGATCGAAGTGCCCACCGTGGATGGGCGGGCTCTGCTTAAGATTCCGCAGGGTACCCAGAACGGGCAGAAGTTCCGGCTGCGGGAAAAGGGTGTCCTGAATACGCGCAAGAACACGCGGGGCGACCAGATTGTGGAGATCAGCATTCAGGCGCCGGACATCCGCGACGACAAGACGCGCGAACTGTTGAGAGAACTCGCCAAGCTGGATCCGCGCGACCCGCGGGCCGACCTCTGGCCGAAAGTGTAACCGCCGTGTCCAAACAGAGAGCCAAAGCCGCCTACATGATCTCGGCAGTCGCCGAAAAATACCAGCTCCATCCCCAGACGCTGCGCATGTATGAGCGGGAAGGCTTGTTGAAGCCGTCACGCTCCGACGGCAACACGCGCCTCTACACGGATGAGGATCTGGGGCGGCTGGAAGTGATACTGGAGCTCACGCGCGAACTGGGCGTGAATCTGGCCGGAGTCGAGATCATCCTCAACATGCGCGAAAAGATGAGCGTCATGCAGGCGCAGATCGAGCAGTTCGTCGCCTCGCTGAACCTGGAGTTTTCACGCAATCTGCATCCGGCCGATACCGAATCCAGAAACTCCCTGATGCGCGTGGCGCGGGCTGAACCACTCCCGCCCGCCCCGCTGACCAGGCGCAAGCCTCGCGCTTAGTGCAGTTTTTTGACGAACTTGCCGCTGTTGGCGTCGATCAGAATGGAGAACTTGCTCTGTGAAACCGTCACGCCGAAGATGACGCGCCACTGCGGCTTTGGCGTGCTGCCGGTCCATTCCAGTAGATATTGCACGGGCAGGTCCTTGTTCTCGGCGAGCACCTTCTGCATCAGCGCATCGCCGGCCACCTCTTTCATCGCCGTTTCGTGGGCCGCGACGGTGTCGATGCGTACTTCCTGAACGGCGAAGGGATGAATCTGCGGGTTCGGCGTGTACCCGGAGTCGGCGCCGGCGCGCGCGCCTTGGATGACTCCGCCATCACTATCGGCGGCCGCGTAGGTATATTCGCGCTTCACGTTCTTGGACGGCGAGACGTAGGTCGCCCGCCAGAGTCCGTATTTCCCAGGTTGGGCCTTGGCTTCCGGGATGTCTCCGTTCTCCAGTTTCAACAACATTGCGTCAGGCGCCCAGGTGCGGGCCACCTGGAAGGTCTGGAAAATGGCGCTCTGGCCCGAGATTGGCTGGGCCTCGACCGGTTTCTTCACCTCGGCCTTTTTGACCGGGGCGGGGCTGTCGGAGCAGCCCGTGGTGATGAGTGCGAGAAGAGTAAGCGAGGTTGCGGCTAATAATTTGCGTTCCATAAGCGGTTGGGTTCCCTCCAACATGATAGTGGAATCGGCGCCTGGAGCGCTGAAGCGCGAAAACCGGGTGTATACTACACTCACTAGCTCGTTAACCCGATTGGAAGGGGCAGCCATGAATCGTACACTCTGGAGCACGGCTCTATTGGCTTTGGCGCTGAGCGTCTGCACGGATACGGCGCTGTTTGCGCAAACAGCTGGTGGCGGAACAGGTGGAGGCGGCGGGTCCACCGCAGGGGGCGGGGGCGCCACAACTCCGACCCCGCCGAGGCAGCCGACACAACCAACAACCAACCCGTCAATGACCGGCGCGGGCCGGCAGCCCACGGTTATGGACATTCAGCGGCCGATCTACCTCACCGGGCGGCTCATGTTGGATGACGGCAACCCGCCTCCGGAATCCGTGGTGATGATGCTGGTGTGCAACGGCCAGCCGCGCCCGCAGGGCTATTCCGACACAAAGGGCCGGTTCAGCGTGACGCTGGGGCAGAGCAACAACGTAATGCCAGACGCCAGCATCAGCGGACCAAACGACTCGTTCGGCTCCAACAGCACCCGGAGTGTTCAGACTGGACCGGCCACCGGCGGCATGTCCGAGCGCCAGTTGATGGGCTGCGAATTCCGCGCCGAGTTGCCTGGCTTTCGCAGCGACATCGTTCAGTTGAGCGGCCGGCGGCTGATGGACAATCCCGAGCTCGGCACTTTGATCCTGCACCGCTTGTCCAACGTGGAGGGCTTCACCTTCTCGATGACCAGCGCTAACGCGCCGAAAGACTCCAGAAAGTCTTACGAAAAGGGCGCGGACCTGATGAAGAAGAAGAAGTACGAGGAAGCCGAAGTGCATCTGCGCAAGGCCGTGGACAGCTATCCGAAGTACGCGTTGGCATGGTTCGAACTGGGTCGCGCGTACGAGGCTCAGAAGAAGCCCGCCGACGCCAAGACGGCCTATGAGCAATCCGTGGCCAGCGATGCCAAGTTCGTCAATCCTCATCTGCAACTGCTGCAGCTCGCGGTGAACACCCGGGACTGGCAGCAGATTGCCGAGCGCAGCGACACCGTGCTGAAGCTGAATCCCTTCAACTACCCGCAGATCTGGTACATGAACGGCGCCGCCAACTACAACCTGAAGAAGCTCGACGTGGCAGAGCGCAGCGCGCGTGAGGCCCTCAAGCTGGACGTCAATCACGGCAATCCGCGCATCAGCCGGCTGCTCGGCATCATCCTCGCCGACAAGGGCGATTATCCCGGGGCGCTGACGCAGATGCAGGGCTACCTGAGCTTTGCGCCCGACGCGCCGGATATCGAAGTGGTACGCAAGCAGATTGCTGAGCTGGAGCGGGTCACTGGCGCGAAGACGACGGCGCAGACCCCGCCACAGCAGTAAGCGCCCGTAGGTAGTCGCCCAGGCGTCGCATGCCATATGGCGGAGCGATGGCATCGGTCTGAGCTACGCTGGAGCCAAGCTCAAGCAGCGCCGCAAGGCGCGGGTGGAACGGCCTACCCAACACGCCTGCCGCACGAAGTAGTGCGGGTGGCACAACCGCCAGGCGCGGCGGCTTGCCGAGGGCGTCGAATGCCATCTCAGCGAGCCGTTGGCGCGTGAAGATCTCCGGCCCCCCGATGGTGTGGCACTCCTGCCGACCGAAGAGCGCCTCTACGCACGTTTGCGCCACCTCCGCTTCGTGGATCGGATTCGTGCGCGCCGCGCCGGAGCCCACCAGAGGCACAAAACCAGCACGGGCCCATGGCAGCCAGCCGGCAAACGCGGAGAAGAAGCCAGTGGGCCGGACGATGGTGTACGGGATGCCCGCAGCCGCAAGCTCCTCTCCAAAACGCTCGTGCGCTTGGGCGTATTCGGTGCGGAGCATCGCGTTGGCGCCTGCCGAGGAGACGAAAATGAAACGCCCCACACGGCAACGGCGCGCCTCGGCCAGCAGGTGGAGGTTTCCCTGGAGATCCACGTCGTGGAAACTCGCGCGCTGCCGGAATGCTCCAATGTGCAGGGACGCTCCGGCGCAGGCAATGACGGCGTCGATGCCGGTACAGGACCCGGCGAGCGTGGCAGGCTTGGTGAGATCGGCTGCGTGTGATTCCCGCGATCCAGGCCCGGCCTGTGTTTCAGGCCGGCGGGATAGCGCCCGGACGAAGTGGCCGGCCGCCAGAAGCTGCTGGACAGCATGGCGGCCAACGGCGCCCGTGGCGCCGGCTACCAGGACCTTCACGACCGCGAGATCTTCCTGGCTTTCCAGAATGCGTGCAGACCGAAGCCGAGCATGATCAGGAAGAAGAAGACCGTTAGTAGGAACTTAATGAGATAGGCCGGATCGTTCTGCAACTCGTGATATCCGCGCCAGATGGGACGCAGCAGGATGGCGGCGAAGGCCAGAAACAGAAAGCCGATCACCTCGTTCCATAGGGAATGGAGCGGCTTGATCACGGACGGGACAACGGTTTTCAGGAACTTTTGAACTTTGGACGACATAGGCTACAGCGGACCACTCCATGGTAACAGCGGAATCACTCACGCCATCCGGCCGGGTAGCCGATACAGAGAGTAGACACGGGACAGGAACCGGCTCATGCTCCGAATGGTATTCTGGAGTTGGCCGGGAACGAGGCTTAGCTTGGACGATCGACTGAAAGAATTGATGCAGGAGCTCGGCAACGCGATCAACGAGTCGCTCTCAGACTCGGATCGCATCGCCGAGGCCATTGGCGAGATCAAGCGCGCGGGATATGACGTCTTCCTGGTGCTGGAAGCCACCATCGGATTCAATAAGCGCGAGGTGGGCGACGGCGAAGACGATGACGGCGCCGTGTTGGAGACGCGGTTGGAGACGGACTTCGAAGAGGACTATACCCCTGGCCGCCACAACGAACCGAAGGCCCGGCTCAAGTGGACCACGCAGGATCAGAAGTTCCTCCGCGCGTTGAAGATTGCGGTTGACGAGGACGCCCGCTAGCGCAGCGTCCGGCCCATCAGCTCCTCATAGACGGCCCACGTACTATTGACTGCGCGTTGCCAGGTGAACCCGGCGGCGCGCTTCATACCTGCCAACACCAAACTCTCCCTCAGCTCCGCGCTCTCGATCAGCCGGCGCA
Source organism: Paludibaculum sp. (assembly GCA_036504135.1). Lineage (GTDB taxonomy): Bacteria > Acidobacteriota > Terriglobia > Bryobacterales > Bryobacteraceae > Paludibaculum. The sequence continues at coordinate 137,577 of DASXVP010000024.1, read as the reverse complement.
GACCGTGCGCCAGCGCCTCCCCATCCAGAGGATCCACAAGCAAAGCCGCTTCTCCGCAAGCCTCTGGCAGCGCCGATCGGTTCGACGAGATCACCGGGATGCCCTGCGCCATCGCCTCCAGCACAGGAATGCCGAAGCCTTCATCCAGCGAGGGAAACGCAAAGAGGGATACACGCCGGTAGAGCCGGGCCAACGCGGAATCCGAAACATATCCGGGCGTCTCGATCCGTTCGCGCGCCACGCTGGCGGCGATGCGCGCGTGGATCTCGGCGGCGCCAAAGCCATCGGAGCCGGCCAACACCAGCCGCCACGGCGGAGGCGCCGCCTGCTCGAAGGCCTCGACAAGACGCAACAGATTCTTGCGATGCTGAATGGCGCCAGTATGGAGAATCAGCGGCTCCCTCAAGTTCTCGCCAGTGACGGCGGGAAATCGCGTGCCGTGCGGGATGACACGCAGACGGCCGGATTCCACGCCGAGCAGCTCCCCCACTTGATTGGCCGTGAACTGGGAGACGCAGATGATGAGTTCGGCGCGCGCGGCGGCCTGCCTGGCCTGCTCCGTGAAGCGGGCGCGAAACTCGGGCGTCGAATACTCCGACGTCATCACAAATAGATCGTGAAACGTGCAGACGCTGCGACGGAAGCGCCAGGCGGGCAAACGCTGATTCAAGCCGTGGAACAGATCACACCGGAAAAGCTGGAAGCTCTCCAGCAACGGGCGCACGGAAGAGTTGGCCGGCCTGGGTTCGTCCAGCAGAGATCGCAAACGATTGGGCCGGCCGCACCACAGGAACCGCTCGTCCGGGTGCGCGTCCGCCAGACCCCGCAGAATCTCCCGGCAGTAGACGCCTACCCCGGAGATGTGGCGTCCGGTGCTCTGCGTGGCGTCTAGGGCGAAGGTCAAGTCTGAATTCCGTATTCCTTTATCTTGCGGTAGAGCGTCGTGCGGCCGATCCCCAACAGATGCGCGGCCATCACCCGATCCCCCTTCGTGTACTGCAACGCCTGAACAATAGCACGCTTTTCCATCTCGGCAAGCGGTAGTATGGGCATCACGAATCCGGCCGCGCCGGGTACCTCCACCAGGGCCGGCGACGGGACCGAAGCCGACTCGCGCTCCGTCGCGTGGTTCCGAATGGCGGATGGCACGTCCCCGGCGTGCAGAACCGGCCCGGTATTGACCGCAACCATGTGCTGGATGCTGTTCTCCAACTCGCGCACGTTGCCCGGCCAATCATAGCGGATCAACATATCCAACAGCTCGCCGCTCAGCGTGTGGCCGTTGCCATAGATGCCCAGGAAGTGGGAGATCAGCGAAGGCAGGTCGTCCTTGCGCTCCCGCAGCGGCGCCAGGCGCAGCGAAACCACGTTGAGCCGGTAAAAGAGATCCTGGCGGAATCGTCCGTTCTCCACTTCCTTCGCCAGGTCCCGGTTGGTGGCGGCGATCACGCGAAAGCTGGATCTGCGGGTCGTGGTGGCGCCCACCGGACGAAACTCCTTCTCCTGCAAGACCCGCAGCAGCTTGGCTTGCAGATCCAACGGCAACTCGCCGATCTCATCGAAGAAAGCGGTGCCGCCATCCGCCTCTTCGATCAATCCGATCTTGTTGGCCGTCGCGCCGGTGAACGCACCCTTCACATGGCCAAAGAGCTCGCTCTCCATCAGAGTGCCGCTCATCGTGGTGCAGTCCACCACAACGAAGGGAGCGGACGGCTGGGCGCGATGGATCGTGCGCGCCACCAACTCCTTGCCCGTGCCGGTCTCACCAAGCAGTAGTACCGGCCAATGGCCGCGGCCCAGCTTAGCCGCCAGGCGCAGTACCTGCCGGAGACGCGCCGATTGGCCTACGAGCTCGTAGGTCTTTTCATGGCGCGTCGCGATCTGCCAACCGGGGTATGCCACTTGTTGCTCCATACACTGCGCCATAGGTTACCACTGGAGATGTAGTGCCGCCGGCGGCAACTTTCTCTTAAAAAGATTGTCGCTCAGGGAACAGCCGGAGTCGACGGGTCCAACCGCACCACAAACACCTGCTTCTCCTGTCTGTGCAGGATCTCGGCCAGCGCCGCCGCATCACGCTCCGTGATGCGATCACCAACCACCACCCTCCACTGAGAGCGCGAGCCCGCGCGTGCCGCCATCGCCACCGGCGCATACTGGGCGCGCAGGCGCGCCGAGAGGCGTTCCGCCTGCCGACGATCCAGATACCCGCCCACCTGCACCGCGAACGCACCACCCGGCCGCGGCGAGAGCGCGTAGGAGCGCACTTCAATCCGCACCGGCGCCGTGCCGGGGCGGATCAGATCAATGGCGCGCGCGGCGGCACGGGAGAGATCAATGATGCGCCCCTCGATGAAGGGACCGCGATCCGTGATCCGCACCTCCACCTTCTTGCCGTTCGTATGGTTCGTCACCTTCACCATCGCACCGAACGGCAACGTGCGATGCGCGGCTGTCATCTGCTCCATGTCGTAGATCTCGCCGTTGGCGGCCTGCCGGCCATGATAGGGATCGCCGTACCAGCTCGCGATGCCCTCTTCACTCCAGCCCGGAGCGGGCGCCGCGGGCGGGCGCGCGGCACTCTTCTTGCGGCCGCAGCCGCTCCACACGAGCACTGCACAGAGGATGGCGAACACCGCGCGGCGTGGCATTACAACTGTGATGCTAGCGGTTCCCGAAGCGTTGCGCCATCGATTTTCAACCGGAACATTTCGGCCTCTCTTCGTTTCAGGTTGAACGTCGAAACGCACTCGATGCAAGAGAGATGAGCCTCGCTCACTTTTTTCCTTGACTTCATTAGAGGACCAAGCTTATAAAGAGATCACAATGCGATCACGCGTGATCGCAAATTCTGATGTTACGGAGAACAGATCGATGAAGAACGCAACCAAGAAGGCAGCCAAGAAGGCAGCGAAAAAGGCAGCCAAGAAGAAGTAGTCCGAAGCGTTCAAACGAACGCGGCAAACAGGAATCCACTGGACGGCCCCGGGCAACCGGGGCCGTTAGCTTTTTAGGGGCAGCCCTTCCTTCCGGAGCGTGACGACGCGGAACGTCTCGCCCATCCCAAAGAGCAGGCTCTTCAGTTGCAGGCGCAGGCGAAGCGCCTCCGGTTCGGTCTCCGCCAGCAGCGTCGAGGCAAACTGATCCGTCTCGCCGGCGCGCAGCAGAAACTGCGCCAGCGTCTCTAAAGGCCCTGTTTGCAGGCCCTCGGCGCGCGCGGCTTCCTCCAGATAGGTGAATGGAACGTGAGCCGTGATGTCCTGCAGACCCGGATCCAGCAGCACGTCCTCGATGGCGGCATGGCGGCGGTAGCTCATCAGCGTCCCGCGCGGGAATCGGACCAGCTCGCGCGCGGTGTAGCCATAGTCAATGGCGATCACAGATCCGCGAACCAGCGGAGCGCACATCGCGGAGAGCGTTGGGCGCAGACGCACCGGCAGCTCCAGCCAGATCTCCGTCTCATCCCGGTAATGCGGCAGCAGCGAGGCCGCATAATCCCGCCACTCAGGCGGCAGCGGACCCGATTCACGCCACACAAAGCGTTCGTCTTCCAGCGCGACGTACATGCCGCGGGCCACACCATCCCGGATACGGGCCACATCCACCGGCAGTGCGTCGAAAAGCTCGTTCGAAAACACAACGCCTTCAAATTGTAGTGGCGCACCGCCTCGTGCAAAGTCGACTCCAAAGTAGGTGAACTCACTGAGGCCCGCAGCCATCTCTCCGCGGCCCGCGCCCCACTCCACCACAGTGAAGCCATCGGACCCCGCCAGCGCCTCACGGCTCTGCCGCAACGCGCAGGCGACGAGCCGGCCAAACACCGGTTGCACCTGCGAGGCGGTGTAGAAGTCGCCGTCCTTACCGAAGGGATCGCGCCGCGCAACGTAATAGCCGCACACCGGGTGATAGAGCGCCACTTCCATGAAGCGCGAAAACGGAATGGAGCCGTGTTCGCGGATCTCAGCAGCCAGAATCTCGCCGCAAGGGGTCATCGCCCGCGCTCCGCAACACGGTGCGACAGATCAGAACTCGTACTCAAGCTTCTCTCCATTGCCTTAGATTGTACGAAGCGCAATAGACTGGAGACATGCCCGTGCCAGACAACGTCCGCGTGAAGCTGAGCAGTGAGGCCGCCGAATTCGTCGCCCTCACCTCCGTCGTGGTTCGCGAGCTCCCCTTCGTCGAGCTGTTGGAGCACGTCGTCTCCGCCACTGGGCCCGAGGCCGCCCGCGTTTGCGACATCCTGAAGCGCGGCTCGCTCGTCAGCGGCGCCACACGCTTCCGCTGGCAGGGTTGGGAGCACGAACTCGCGGAGATCGAAGTCGCCATCGCCGCTCTCCCGCAACCGGATCCCAGCCGGCCCTTCGCCGCCGAGCGCTGCCAGCGCGTCATGCTGCTTGCCCACGCCACTCGGATCGAACTCGGCCGGGAAGCCGCGGAGCAGCGCCGGCTCTTCAAGCAGCGCAGCTACTGGCAATGCCTGATGGAGGCGGCCGTCGCGCCGCAGTACGTCGCCTACCTCTACAAGGATCACGCGGACCACTACCGCGCCCATCTGACACCGCAGCAGCGCGAGAGGCTCCAGGCCGAAGCTGCTCTGTTGAAGTTCGACGGCGTCGCCAAACAGATCCAACGAACATCGTTTGACCGCCTGGACCTGATCGTCGCCCGTTAGCGTCCGCCCTTTTCGCGCTTCTTGTGGTGCGCCTTCACCTTGAGGATGATCGGCGTGCCGTCAAACTCGAACTTCTTGCGGATCCGGTTGACGATCTGACGCTCCGTGGAGAAATGCAGATTCTCCACCTTGTTCATGAAGATGACAAACGTGGGCGGCCGGATGGAGGCCTGCGTCATGAAGAAGATGCGGCTGTCGCGCTCCAGCTTGAACTCATCCACAAACCGGTTGAGCTGCCCCGTGGTGATGCGCTTGTTGAAGGCCTCAAAGCACCGCGCGATGTGCTTCAGCACGGACCGGATGCCCTTCTTCTCCAAGGCCGACATGAACACGATGGGCGCGTAATCCAGGAACTTGAAGGTGTCGCGGATGGACTCTTCGAATTCCTTGCGCTTCTTGTCATCGATCAGATCCCACTTGTTGACGCAGATCACCAGCGCGCGGCCCTCTTCGTGCGCATAGCCGGCGATGGTGGCGTCGCTGCCCACCGCGCCCTCAGTGGCGTCCACCAGCAGCAGCGCTACGTGCGCCATGCGAATGTGCTTGCGGGCCATCACGACGCTGAGCTTCTCCGCCATCTCGTGCGTCTTGCCCTTGCGCCGGATGCCGGCCGTGTCGACAAAGACGAAATCGCGGCCATCCACCGTGAGCGGCTCATCGACGGAATCGCGCGTAGTGCCGGCGACAGGCGAAACGATGGCGCGTTCTCCACCCACTAGAGCGTTCAGTAGCGTGGACTTGCCCACGTTCGGCCGGCCGATGATGGCGACGCGAATCGGCTTCTGGGCCTCCAGTTCGCCTTCCTTCGGTTCCTCTGGGTCGTCGGCGGCGGGGAACTTCTCCGTCACCTCGTCCAGCAGCTCATGAATGCCCACGCGGTGCTCGGCGGAGATGGACATGATCTTGAAGCCCATCTCGTAAAACTCGTGCGTCAGCGATTCGCGCTTGGGCACGTCGATCTTGTTCACGGCCAGGATCACGGGCTTTCCGGTTTTCCGCAGCAACTGCGCCAGGTCGCGATCCGCCGAGGTGATCTCCGTGCGGCCGTCGATCAGGAAGATGATCTGCTCGGCCTCATCGATGGCAAACCGGGCCTGCTTGAGGATCTGAACGGGGATTAGCGCCTGGTCTTCCGGCACGATGCCGCCCGTGTCGATGAGCGTAAACGGGCGCTTGCGGTGGACAGCCTGACCGATGATGCGGTCCCGCGTGATCCCCGGCTCATCGCCCGTGATGGACTTGCGCTGGCCGATTATCGCGTTGAAAAGTGTGGACTTGCCCACGTTGGGCCGGCCCACGATGACGACAGTGGGGAACCCTGTGGAGGATGACATGAGTACCTCCAGTCTATCTCATGCGACAATGGAAGTTCCCCCATCCGGTTTCCCAAATGAAAGTTCCGAACCAAAACCTCCGCAACATTGCGATTATTGCGCACGTGGACCACGGCAAGACAACGCTGGTGGACTCCATGTTCAAGCAAAGCGGCATCTACAGATCCAACGAACAAGTACAGGACCGCGTCATGGACTCCAATGACCTGGAGCGCGAGCGCGGTATCACCATCCTCGCCAAGACAACCGGCGTCCGCTACCACGGCATCAAGATCAACATCGTCGATACACCGGGCCACGCCGACTTCGGCGGCGAGGTGGAGCGCGCCTTGAAGCTGGTGGACGGCGTCATGCTCTTAGTGGACGCCAGTGAGGGTCCGCTCCCCCAAACCCGCTACGTCCTCTCCAAGGCCCTGGAACTGGGCCTGACGCCCATCGTGGTGATCAATAAGATCGATCGTCCGGATTCGCGCATTCAGGAAGTGCTGAACGAGGTCTTCGACCTCTTCATCGACCTTGACGCCGCCGAAGATCAGCTCGACTTCCCCATCATCTACACCATCGCCCGCGACGGCATCGCCAAGGCCACTCTGGAAGACCCCTCCACCACGCTGGAGCCGCTCTTCGAGGCGATCGTGAAGCACATCCCCCCGCCCGTGGGCGATCCGGAAGATATTCTCCAGTTCCAGGTGGGCAATCTGGACTACTCCGATTACCTGGGCCGCATCGCCATTGGACGCGTTTTCAACGGCACGCTGCGGCTCGGTGATGAGGTCAGCGTCTGCCGCCTGGACGGCCAGGTACACCTCACCAAGATCACGCGCATGTACACGTTCGAGGGCCTGAAGCGCGTGGACGAAACCATCGCCGGCCCCGGCGATATTCTGGCCATCGCCGGCGTGGAGGGCATCACCATCGGCGAGACGGTGAGCAATCCGCTGACGCCCAAGGCAATGCCGAAGATCCAGATCGACGAGCCCACCATCGGCATGGTCTTCACCATCAACACCTCCCCCTTCGCCGGCCGAGAAGGCCAGTGGGTGACCTCGCGCAACCTGCGCGACCGGCTGGATAAAGAACTGCTCACCAATGTCTCGCTGAAGGTGGAAGAGGCCGGCGGTCCGGACGCGTTCCTCGTCATGGGCCGTGGCGAGCTGCAACTGGCCATCCTCATCGAGATGATGCGCCGCGAAGGCTTCGAGCTGATGGTAGGCAAGCCGCAGATCCTCACCCGCACCGACGACGGCAAGGTGATGGAGCCGCAGGAATTGCTGCTGGTGGACGTGCCGGAAGCCTACGTGGGCGTGGTCATCGAGAAGATGGGCATGCGCAAGGGCAAGATGGCCAAAATGGTCAACCACGGCTCCGGCCGCGTACGGTTGGAATTCCTCATCCCCTCGCGCGGCCTCATCGGCCTGCGCGGCGAGATGATGACCGATACGCGCGGTACCGGCATCCTCAATTCGCTGTTCCAGGGCTATGTGGAATGGCAGGGCGACATCCCGATGCGCACCACCGGAGCGTTGATTTCCGATCGCGCCGGCAAGACAACGGGCTACGCGATCTTCAATCTCCAGGAGCGCGGCGAGATGTTCGTCGAGCCAGGCACCGAAGTTTACGAGGGCATGCTGGTGGGCGAAAACGCCCGCTGGGATGACCTCAACGTGAACATCGTCAAGGAGAAGAAGCTCACCAATATGCGTGCCGCCAGCGCCGACGAGGCCATCCGCCTGGTGCCGCCGCGGCTGCTCAACCTCGAACAAGCCATCGAGTTCATCAACGACGACGAGTGGGTGGAAGTGACGCCCAAGTCGATCCGCCTGCGCAAGAAGGTTCTGAAGCAGAATCAGCGCTAGGGCTAGTCGGCTGCGTCGAGCAGGAATTGGGCCGGGGTGATCGTCACTCCGGCCCTATATGCGTCTCGCGTCCTATCCCGCTGTTTGGCCGAAGCGATCTTCACGTCGTGCGACAGAAACGAGCCTGGGCGAACGTAGGACCGGCCAACCAGACGTTAGCACGAAAGCCAGACAACAGCTCCGCGCCGCAGAGGCTAGGCGGCAACCTCAATTTCGCGCGCCAGCGTAGACGGCTGGGGAATAGGCTCTCCGTCCTCAGCCATCCCCTCCAGGTGAAGCTCGATAGCCGTCCGGATGTTGCTTTCGACCTCTTCAACCGTCTGTCCAGTGGTGACGCAACCCGGCAAGTCCGGAACGAAAGCCGAGAGATTGTTCGACCCCTGCTCGATGACGACGGCGTAACATCTCAAGATTTTCTCTCCTCTTGCAGCCCTGCCTGAATCATGAAGCTCTTTAGCGTGTTTGGATTCAGGTCATCCGACGGATGGCCTGGCACAGTGATGCGGCCCGCACCAGATTCCCATACACTGACCTCAGTATGCACCGCAGAACCTTCCTCATGAGCAGCGGCGCCCTCATCGCCGCCGGTGACAAAGTCCGCACCGGCGTCATCGGCAGCGGCGGGCGCGGCCAACTCCTCACTTCCGAGTTCAAAGAGATCGGCGCCGAGATGGCCGCCGTCTGTGACGTCTACGAGCCCAACCTCCAGGCCGGGCTCAAAAAGGCCAGCACCGGCGCGCGCGGCTACACCGATTACCGCCGCCTCCTCGAAGACAAGACGCTCGACGCCGTCATCGTTTCTGCACCCGACCACTGGCACGCCCGCATGGCCATCGACGCCGTACAGGCCGGCAAGGACGTCTACATCGAAAAGCCCATGGCCCACACCATCCCAGAGGCCTTCGACATCGTCACCGCAGTGCGGCGCACTAAACAGATTGTCCAGGTCGGCACCCAGCGCCGCAGCTCCGAGCTCTTCCAGCAGGCGCAGAAACTCGCCACCTCCGGCCGCCTGGGCGACATCCGGCTCGTCACCTCGCAGTGGCTCAACCGCCAGGATTCGCTCAGCGCCGCCACGCTCCAGGGCCCGCTCGATTGGAACGCATGGCTCGGCCCGGCGCCCAAGCGCGAGATGGACGCAACGCGCTTCTTCAACTGGTATTACTACTACGACTATTCGGGCGGCCTCCTCATCGGCCAGGCCGCGCACATCGTCGACGCTATCCAGTGGTTCATGAACTCCACACAGCCGCTGGCGGTAACCTGCTCCGGCGGACGCGCCAACCTCAAGGGCGCCGAGGTCCCGGAGACCGCCTCGATCATCATGGAGTTTCCGGAGAACTACATGGCCACCTTCACCCTGGGCTACAAGGCCATGAAGTACCACACCTCACAGGATCAGATCATGCAGTTCCACGGCTCCAAGGCGCGCATGGATATGGGCCGCGAGGGATATCGAATCTACCCGGAAACCTCCACCGCCGTGCTCACGCCTGAAAAAGAGGACATGCGAATCGGGTCGTTTGTGCCGGCCACGCGGGATCACATCCGCAACTTCCTGGAGTGCGTCAAGACACGGCAGGAACCCACCGCGCCGGTGGAGGGCGGGCTGGCGACGGCTATCGTACTTTGCATGACTTTAGATTCGCTGCGGTCCGGGCGGCGGTTGCGTTGGAACGCCCAGGCGAGGCGCGTAGAATCGTAGAGAGGGAGTTCATAAGCAAGCAATGATGAACGATAAGTTGGACACGCGCCGGGCGTTCTTCGCCGCGGCGGCAGCGGGGGCATCCACGCTGACGGCAGCGGCGAAAGAGAAGCTGATCAAGCCCGGGATCAGCGCCAAGAGTGCCGCCCGCACCGTGGGCGCCAATGACCGCATTCGCGTAGGCATGATCGGTGTCGGCATCATGGGCACCGGCCATCTGCGCGACTTCGCCAAACAGCAGGAGGCCGACAAAGATATCGAGGTTGTGGCCATCTCCGACGTCTACAAGCGCCATCGCGAGCGCGCCATGGCCATCTCCAAGCTCTCCGCCAAGGACGTCGTCGTGGATTACCGCGAAGTGCTCCAGCGCACCGACGTCGATTGCGTTCTGATCGCCACGCCGGATCACTGGCACGCGCAGATGGGCATCGACGCCTTCGCCGCCGGCAAGGACGTTTATCTCCAGAAGCCCATCACGCTCACCGTGGACGAATCCGCCCAGGTGATCGCCGCCGCCGCCAAATACAATCGCGTCCTCCAGGTGGGCAGCCAGTTTCTCTCGGACCTGCGCTGGCACAAGGTGCGCGAACTGATCGGCGAAGGCGCCATCGGCGACGTGCTGTGGGGCCAGACCACCTATAGCCGCAACTCCACCGCCGGCGAGTGGAACTACTACGTGGACGAAGAGGCCACGCCCGAGACCATCGATTGGACCAAGTGGCTCGGCAGCGCGAAAAAGCGCCCCTTCAGCGCCGAGCGCTTCTTCCGTTGGCGCAAATACTGGGAGTACTCCAACGGCATCGCCTCCGATCTCTACTACCACCGCGTCGGCCCGATGCTCTTCGCCATGGGCGCGCAGTATCCCACCCGCGTCTCCGGCGCCGGCGGCATCTATGTGCAAAAGGACCGCGACGTGCCGGATACGCTCGCCATGCTGGTGGAGTTCCCCAACTTCCTGATCGTCGTCGCCGGCTCCATGGCCAACGGCGCGCCCAACCGCCTGCTGCCCGAGGTCATCTACGGTCACAACGGCACAATCCTCGTGGAGAACAACAAGGTGACCGTCACCCCCGAGGTGATGATCGCCCGCGCCCAGAACAAGCCCATTGAGGCGCGTTCGTTCGATTTCCCGAACGCCGTCCGCAACATGGGCCGTCTGCACTCAGACAACTTCTTCTCGTGCATGCGTACGCGGAAGACTCCGAACCTGGGACCGGAACTGGCGCACCAGATCATGACCTCGGTAATGATGGGTTGCGAAAGCTGGCGCACCGGCGAAATGAAGCTCTACGATCCCGCTGCCAAGAAGCGGGCGAAGAAGGCCGATGTGCGCAAGGGGTATGAGGGAGACGGCAAAAACTATCCGGGCGGGCCGCGCAAGCAGGCGGCGGTTTAGGCTGCCCGCAGCGGCATCCGCTCTTCCAGATACGTCCTCATCGATTGCCGGCCGCGGAACAGGTGCACCTTCACCGCATTGAGGGGCATCCGCAGGCGGCCGGCAATCTCTTCCACGCTCATGTCGTTCACCAGGCGGAGCTCCATCGCCTGACGGTAGACGGGCTTCACCTGGCCCAGGCTCATGCGCAGCAGGTTGCTCATCTCTTTGCGGATCAGCACCTCTTCCGGATTCCCGCCGTTGCTGGCAAACACCGGCTGCGCCTCTTCATTGCTCTCCGTCACGTTCTCTTCCAGCTCCACAACCGCCCGCTTGCGCCGGCGCAGCGTGCTCAGCGCCTCGTTCATGGTGATGCGAGTCAGCCACGTGGAGAAAGAGGCGTCGCCCCGGAATTTGTCCAGGTTCTGCCAGGCGGCCGTGAAGGCCTGCTGCGTGGCATCCTCGGCATCTTCCAAATCGCGCAGCATGCGCACGGCGGTGCGCACCATTGTACAGAATGCCTTGCCGGCCCCCTGCCACTTCAGTGAGGATGGGTGATCTCACGGTGAGATCGGCGCGTTAGAATTGGAGCCGATGCAACGAGATAGCGTGGAGTCGGCGCTCGCCCGGATCGGAGAAGCGGGACCTTTTGCTCTCGCGCTGCGCATGAGGCGCTTCCTCCGCTTCGCCGTCGAACCGCCGCTGGTACGCGCGGATCCGGTGTTCCTGCCTCTGCACGGCATGCCCGCGGTTGAGAGCCTGCTGGCTCGCATTTTTCATCAGGGAGAGTAAATGGGACCACTCCTCGCTCTGCTTCTGCTCGGCACATTGCCCGGCGCCAAGCCGCTCGAAACCACCGGCGATCCCGTGGTCGAGATGATTGCCGGCATGACCGCCTATCTGGAGCAGCTCACCGCACAGAACATCCCGCCCAGCACCCCGTCCGTCGAGCGCCTGCGCTTCCTCCTCGGCGCCGTGGATCCGCGGGTGCCGTTCGACGACCTGGAGCTCGCCGCCACGCTCAACCGCCCCGCGCTGCAAAAGGAGACCCCCGCCTATCGCGTCTACTCCGTGCGCTGGCCCGTCCTGGCAGGCCTCACCGCAGAGGGGCTCTACTTCCAGCAGAAGCAGCCCGCCGCGCGCCGCGTGGTCGCGCTCCTCGATCAACCCGGCGACGCCGAATCCCTCGCCGCGGCCGGCGCCGACGTGCTCGCCCCCGTGCTGGTCCCGGCCGCGCGCCGCGAATGGATCTACCGCATGGCCTTCCCCGTGGGCCGCCACGTCTACGGCTACGAAATACAGACCGCGCTGGCCGCCGTGGATTGGCTCGCCCGCCGCGGCGCCGTTTCCATCTTCGGCCGCGGCGAGGGCGCCTACGTTGCCACCTATGCCGCCGCACTCGATCCGCGCATCGCGCAGATAGACGCGGAGGGCTTCTCCCTAGTGACACCGCAACTGTGGCGGCAGCCGCTCTACCGCAACGTCTTCGGCCTGCTCAAAAACTACGACGATTCGTTGCTGACCGGGCGCGCCGCGAAAATCCCCGTCGCCGCCTTCACCCAGTCCGTCGCCCCACCCGATCCGGAATACCCGGTTCGCCAGATGCAGGAATACACCCAGCGCCTGATTGAGCACTCCGAGCAGTGGCGCGACAAGCTCTGGAAAGAGGCGGGCCCGTCCGGCGTCGCCAAGCGCTTTGTCGAAGACGTCATCGGGATTCTGCCCGGTGACGCGGCGCCGCTCAACCTGCGCAGCCGCCTCTATCGAGATGCGGAGAAGTGGCAGGCCTGGGAGGTCCGCTTCGACGTCCGGCCCGGCGTCTTCGGCCACGGCATGCTGCTGCTGCCCAAGGATCTCAAGCCCGGCGAGAAGCGCCCGCTCGTCGTCGTGCAGCACGGCCTCAACGGCCACGCAGGCGTGCTGTTTGATGCAAAAACCGACCGCGATCGCGACATTTACCGCAATTTCGGCGCACAACTGGCGGACCTCGGCTACATCGTCTATTCGCCCCAGAATCCCTACGTGGGTGAGTTCCGCCACCTCGCGCGGCTCGCCAATCCGCTCGGCCTGTCACTCTACTCGCTGATCCGCGAGCAGTATCGCGTCATGCTCGATTGGCTCTCCGCCCTCCCGCAGGTGGACCCCGCTCGCATCGGCTTCTACGGCCTCAGTTACGGCGGCAAGACCGCACTGCGCGTGCCGCCCTTCGACCAGCGCTTCCAGGTGGTGGTCTGCGGCGGCGACTTCAACGAGTGGATCCGCAAGCTCACCAGCCCCGAGGCATCCTATAGCTACATGTTCACCAAGGAGTACGAGATTCTCGAGTGGAACATGGCGGCCGTGGCGAGCCATGCCGAACTCGCCCAGATCATCGCGCCACGCCCGTTCCTCGTCGAGCGCGGCCACCGCGATGGGGTCGGCGTGGACGAGTGGGTCTCCTACGAATACGCCAAGGTTCGCCGCTTCTACGACGAGGCCAGCATCGGCGATCGCACTGCCATTGCGTTCTTCAACGGCCCCCACCGCGTCGACGGCCCGGCCGCGCTCCAGTTCCTGCGGAGGTTCCTCGGCCGATGAGACGCGCCTGGCTCGCCCTCACCTTCGCTCTGGCCGTGCACGTCGCCGACGAAGCCTGGAATGACTTCCTCGGCTTTTACAATCCGTTCATCATGATGCTGCGCGACGTGCTGCTATGGCAGTGGCTGCCAACCTTTGAGTTTGGCGAGTGGCTGGGCGGATTGATCGTGGCGATCCTCGTTCTGTTCGCGCTCTCCCACTGGTCCGGCCGCCGCTGGCTGGCCTGGACCGCCATCCCCTACGGCCTGCTCCTGACGGGCAACGCCCTGCTCCACATTGGTGGATCGATCTACACGCAACGCATGCTGCCCGGCACGCTCTCCGCGCCGCTGCTCGCCGCCTGTGGTGTGTGGCTGATCACGTCGGCGATTGCAAGGTTACGATCGTAGCGCCCCAACCGCCGGCTTCCATCGGCGCGTCCCGGAACTCCGCCACGAATTCGGTGCGCGCCAGCACCTTGCGTACCGTCTCGCGCTGCACGCCAATGCCCCGGCCATGGATGATGCGCACATAGCGGAACCCCGCTGCGCGGGCCTCTTCGAGATATGCCTCCACAGCCGCCTTCACGTCGCGCGGCGCAAACGGATGCAGGTCAAACACATCCGTGATCGGCACCTCAAAGGGCTCACTTTCGGAATTCATGGAGCTCGAACATGGCAACGCCGTGCCGGTCCTGAATCGTCTGCACCACCTCGTCCCGGTAGCCTCGCTCCCTGGCGAAGTCGATCATCTTCTGGCGCACGCCAACGAACGCCTCGCGCCCTTCCGGATGCGTCACAAAAACCGTGCCGGGGTTGGCCAGAGCTTGCTCGATGGGCGGCACGTTCATCGGCTCCGGCAATCCCACCACCAGCCCGTCGCTGCCGCGCTGGAATCCAATGCGGCCGTTGCCGTACCACTCGATCTGGTTCGTGATGCCCCAGTCGACGGCGAAGATCATCCGGCCGGGCTTGCGCCCCAGTTCGTACACCAGCGGGCGGACAGCGTCGTTCCAATACTCACCCGGGCCGCAGGCGATGAAGTGCGCCAGGTACGTGTTGAAAACGGTCAAGTTGGAGACCGTACACACGAGGACCAACACCGCGCCCACTCGCCAACCCCGTCGCGGCCAGAGCGCCGCAACCTGCGCCAGCAGCAACGCCAGCAGGATCTGCGGCACAGGCCACAGCAGAATGGTGTGATGCAGGGAGCCGCCCGCGCTGCGGGTCAGCAGCATCAGGACGTAGGTCAGCCCGCCGCCCAGCAGAAAGAAGATCGCCGCCCGCCTGTGCGGGCCAAACCAGCAGACAATGGGCGCCAGCAGCAGCGCCGCCACCAGCAGCAGATGCTGCAGGCTGTTGCGCGGATTGCCCAACTGGCCGTTCAGGAACAAGGGGATCTTCTCCCAGCTCTTGAGGTTCTGCACAGGACCCGCCGGATCTTCCCGCACCAGATAACCCATCAGCCCGCTGCCGTCAAAGGTGCGGTCCAGTTGGATGAACTTGGACGCCACGCTCTGCTGGTCCACCTGCACATTGGCCTTGAACGTATTCAGCGGCTTGATCTTGTTGTAGTAAAGAAACGGCGCCGCGCCTAGCACAAAGCCCAGCACCGCTACGCTGAGCCGCCGCCGGTTGCGGGCCACTTGCCACATCTCCCGCGGGAATACCGCTACTAGCGCCACGCCAAATCCGGCCAGCAGCCAGATGAACAGCGCCTTGTCCCACAACGCCAGCCCCGCGCACAGCGTCGCCGCAAAGAGCCACCGCCCGCGCTGCTCCTGCACGTAACGGACGCCCGCGTAAAGTAGCGCGGTGAAGAGCGCGTGCTGGATCGCTACGGGGCCCCAATCGAATACGCAAGTGATCAGATACATCACATCAGTGGCCAGCAGCAGCGCGGCCAGCAGCGCCGCTTTGGTTCCGGCCAGCCGCCGCATGGCCAGATAGAAGAACCAGATGGACACCATCCCCAGCGCCAGCACCGGCAGGCGCAGCGTGGCGTTGGTACCGCCAAACCAATGGACCAGCGGCAGATAGAGCGCCGCCTTCAGCGTGCCGATGTACGTCATCAGCATGATGGGCACCCGCCCAAAGCTGAACTGCACCGTGCTCTCGATGTATTCAGGTGTGTAGATGGCAGTAGCGAAAAGCACCTCGTCGTACTGCGCGCCAGGATAATTCAGCAGGGCCAGGCCCAGGGCGCCAAACAGCAGGCAGACGATCAGCCCGGCGGCGTAAGGCAGGGTACGGCGCAACATCGGTTATCCGCCGATCGCGTACATCGGCCTCGGTGGCGCGACGAACTGCGCGGTGTTGATTTCGTGGCCAAGCCACTTCTTCTGGATGGTGGCGCGGATGGTCTTGCGGATCTCATCGTCCCCGGCGCCGCCGCGCAACAGGCCCTTCACATCCGTCTCCTCCACTGCAAACAGGCAATACCGAAGCTGGCCGTCCGAGGTCAACCGGATGCGGTTGCAGTTCAGGCAGAACGGCCGGCTCACCGAGGCGATGAAACCGATCTTGCCAACACCATCGAGAAAACGGTATTCCAGCGCCGGCGCCCGCGGGTCGGGGTCCGGAATGACCTCCAGCGGCCCGATCTCCGATGTCAGAATCTGGAGCATGTCGTCAGCCAGCAGCACTTTGCCCTTGTCCCACAGGCCCTGCGCGTCCAGCGGCATGAACTCGATGTAGCGGATCTCCACACCGCGCTCACGCCCATACCGCGCCAGCGGCACAATGTCAGGCTCCACCAGATCCTTCACCGCCACCGCGTTGATCTTGATGGGGCCAAAGCCGAGCTCCAACGCCTTGTCGATGCCGGCCATCACCCGGTGATGCTCGTCCCGCCGCGTGATCTGATGAAAGCGCGCCGCGTCCAGCGTATCCAGGTGGACGTTCAGCCGCCGCAATCCGGCATCATACAGATCCTGAGCCTGTTCTTCGAGCAACACGCCGTTGGTGGTCAGCGCAATGTCGGTGACGCCCTCAATGCGCGCCAGCTTCGCGATCAAGACCGCCAGATCCTTCCTCACCAGCGGCTCCCCGCCGGTCACACGAATCTTATTCACACCCAGCGATACCGCGATGCGCGCAAATCGCTCGATCTCTTCGAAAGACAGGATCTCGCGCCGGTCCGTGAACTGGACACCGGTTTCGGGCATGCAGTAGAAACAGCGGATGTTGCAGCGGTCCGTCACCGAAATCCGCAGATTGTCGTGCAGACGTCCGAAAGTGTCGATGAGTGGGGCTTCCGGCAAGATAGGCACGCTCCTGGCCACCTAGCGTATCGCGAGCATCCGCTCCACCGGGAGGCGCGCTCGCTCCATCAGATTCCGCGGCAACTCCACGCGTGGCTGCAGCGTCAGCAATGCGTCCCGCAGCTTCTCCAGCGTGTTCATTTTCATGTATGGGCACTCGCTGCAGTTGCAGTTCTCGTTGGCCACGAAGTGAAATGTCTTTCCCGGCGCCAGCCGGTGGAGCGAATGGGAGACGCCGCTTTCCGTCATCACGATGAACTCGCTCGCGGGGTGTTTCACGCACCAGTCGATCAAAGCGGATGTCGAGCCGATGAAATCCGCCATCTTCAGCACGTCGGCGGGACACTCCGGATGGGCCGCCACCAGCGCCTGCGGATACTCCAGCTTCGCCGCCGTCAGCCGCCGCGCCGGAAACGTCGCGTGGACGATGCAGGCCCCCGGCCAGATCTTCATGTTCTCGCGCCCCGTCTGCGCCTTTACGTAGTTGCCCAGATTGATGTCTGGCAGGAAGAGGATGGGCTGATCCGCCGGAATGGAGTTCACCACATCCACCGCGTTGCGCGACGTGCACAGAATGTCGCTCTCGGCCTTCACTTCCACTGATGTATTGATGTAGCTGACGATGGCGTGGCCCGGGTTCTTCGCCTTCCAGGCGCGCACCTGATCGGCGCGGCAGGAGTCCACCAGGCTGCACCCGGCATCCTTGTCCGGCACCACTACGATCCGCTCCGGATTCAGCACCTTCGCCGTCTCCGCCATGAACCAGACACCGCAGAAGGCAATCACGTCCCCCTGGAACGATTGCGCCCGGCGCGCCAACTCCAGACTGTCGCCGATCGAATCAGCAATTTCCTGGATCTCGGTTTCCTGGTAGTGGTGCGCCAGCAAAATCGCGTTCTTCTCGCGCTTCAGCTCCAGGATCTCTTCGACGATGGTTTTCGTGGCCAGCATGAGGAGGGCTTCTGCTCCTATTGTAACCTGCCGCTTACATCCTGCTTACAGGATCAGGCGGAACCCCACTTGGATGATGCGCCCATCGTTGAGCGTGTTGGTGATCTTGCCGAACGGCAGCGCCGTCAGGTTGCGCTGCGGTTCGTCAAATTGCGGCGTATTGGAGAGATTGAAGGCTTCGGCCCGAAGCTGCACGCTCCACTCGTTCGGCAGCCTGATCTGGCGTGTGACAGCGGCGTTCCAGTTCCAGATGGAGGCCTTCCGGAACGTACCCCGGCCCAGGTTGCCGGACGACTGCCCCGGCGTGATGAAGGCGAAACGGTCACGCCGCAGAATGGAAAGCGACTGGTCCGGATGGCCCACCGTGGCGCCCAGAATGGACGGGTCCACCAGATTCGGCCGGTCTGCGCCACCCCCATCCACATTGCCGAAGCCCGGCGCGTCGCTGCCGACAAAGAGCGTCAGCGGCGTGCCTTTCTTCCACATATTGGCCCCGGAGATCTGCCACTGGCTTGCGGCCGAGCGGATCCACCCGGCGCCGCGGCGCAGCGCGGGCAGATCCCAGACGTAGTTGAAGGCCAGCGCGTGCGTCGAATCGAAGTTCGAGAGGCCCTTGCGATCCTTCAGAGAGTTGTACTGCGACTGCGAGCGGAAATTTGAGATGTCCTTGTTCGCCGCCGTCGCCGTGAAATCCGCCCCCTCGTCGATGGCCTTCGAAAACGTGTAGCCCATCGAGAACATCATCCCCCGGCGCAAGGGAAGGTCCCACAACACCTGACCCGCGTCGTAGTAAGCGATGCCGCCGTTCACCACCGTCTTGGTGTCAGAGTAACGGCCATCCGGGCGGCGCTGGTCCACCGTGCCCGTCGTCAGCGGCACGCCCGCAACCGGTACGGCACGGTTCATGCTGTACATGTTCAGGATCTTGAAACTCCGGCTGCCGATGTAGCTCACCCTCAGGACGCTGCCGGCCACCAGCTTGTGCTCCAGCCCGGCATTGTATTGATGCGAGTAAGGCGTCGTCAGTGCCGGCGAAATCCGGGTGGGCGAGTAACGCGTGCTGGGGCCAATCACCATCCCGCCCAGCGGGTGGACGATGTTCGGATCAGGCACCATCAGGTAATACACCGTCGGCGGATTGTAGCGGATCTGCTGGTAAGTCACCGGCAGGATCTGGCCGAACGTGGTGGTGTACATGGCGCGCGCCACCCAGCCCTTGCCCGCCTGCCACGCCACGGCAAATCGCGGGCTGAAGTTGTTGCCATCCGTTTTGTACGGCAACTGCTCCTTCTCATGGATCTCCTTCGGCCGGGAGTCCAGCATATACCGCAGCCCCAGCGTGATCTGCAGCCGCGTGTTCACCTTCCAGCGGTCAGCCAAATACCCGTTGATCATCCAGTTGCGGTAGCCGCGGTTCAGGTCGCCCACGGATCCTTCGTACATGTTGGGCGTGCCCCAGCGCAGGTTGTCGATGGCCGTCCGTCCAAAGTTGTTGCCAAACTGGAACTGGCCGCGCGCGTTGTTGCTCTCCGTCCCGTTGAGCTGAAACCGCATGACGTCCCCGCCCGCCGTGATCTGATGGCGCCCGCCGGCGGCCTGATGCTGCACCGCGGCTCCGTAGCGGAACGTGTTGGTGGCGCGGTTGATCGGAAAGCTCGAATCCGGCCCCAACTCTTCAATCTGATACCCGAAACGCAGCCGCGGACCCACCGCGTTCGGCTCCGACGCCAGCGACGAACGATTGCGCGAATACGATCCCCCCAGCTGCACCTGCGTCGCCGGCGTCATCGCATACTGCCACACAATCCGCGAACGCGCGTTGTGAATCTTCGTGTCCGGATTCTGCCCGGCCACCAGTTGGAATGCGTCAATGCGCTGCCGGTCCAGGCTCTGATAAAGGATCAGCTTGCCCTTCGCGCCCGTCTTGTTCTCCAGCCGCAGCGTGCCGGAGATGTCGTCGATCCGCTGCGGCGCGTTGGTGTTCAGCGCCCGCTGATCGTAATCCAGCCGGTTCGGCAGCTCGTTCGGGTAGGCGGCGAGAAACCGCTGCACCAGGGCGCGGGTGGCCGGGTCCGTCGCCAGAGGTGTACGCTCGTTGGCCAGCGGAACCAGTACGTTGCCGTTAACCATGCCCCGGATGTGGCGCTGCGAAAAAGTGCCCGTCAGCGCGCCCAGCTTGGGTACAACGCCCGTCACCCGCCCGCCGTAGTGGTTGCGGTGCGAGGGCTTCACTCCGCCCACTTGGAAGAACGTGCGGGCGTTGAAAATGCTGTTCTGATGCCACCAGAACGCGTCGCCGTGCCAGTCGGAAGGGCTGCTGGCCGCTGGCCGCATCATCAGCAACTCCGAGGGCGGCCGGCCATGCTCGGCGGCAAAATACTGGCTCTCCACATTGGCCTCGGTCACCGCCGTCGGCGTCGTGCCCACCCGGATGTTGGCTTCCTTCACCGCGTTGGTGTCAATCAGCCACACCACCACGTTCTCATTGCGCTGGCCCGTCGTGCCGAGCCTAGTCTGGCTCGCGGCCGGCTTGGCCGCTGCGGGCGCGGGCGCCGGCCGGTCTGCCGCAACCAGGCACACACTCAGGGCAAGTAGAGTTACTACGCGGTACTGCATTCTCTTAATTGTAGGTAACCCCGGCGCTGTGTTCGTTATCTGTGAACGGAAGTTAACGCAAATCAGCCTACTTCACCTTCGGCGTCAGCATCGATTTCAAGGCCAGCCACGCCGATTCGTTATACTCCACCTTCAGCCGCTCCAGCGCTTCCGTCTTCAGATCGCCAGGACGCGGACCCTGCTTCTTCAGGCAGCGGCCCAGCATCAGCGTCGCCGTATCGTCCTCCGGCTTTCGCTGCAGCGCGGAGCGGAAACTGTCCGCCGCCTGGTCGTAGTCCCCCTTCCGCCACAGCGCATAGCCCGCGTTGTAGTGGTATACCGGATCGGCCGGATCCAGCTCAACTGCCTTCAAAAACGACTCGGCCGCGCCCGCCGCGCCCGTCCTCAGTTGCGCCGCCCCCAGATTGTTCAACACCTCGGCCAGCGGAATGATCTCGGCCAGCTTGCGCAGCACCTCCACCGCGCCCCGGAAATCACCCGTCTGGTAGCGGCTCAGCCCTAGAAAGAACAGCGCTTCCCGGTAGTGCAGATCCGCCGGATTTACCTTCTGCAGCCACTCGGCCGCGCCCCTGTACGTCCGCGCCGCATAGTTGAGCTTGCCCAGATGGAAGCAGGGCTGCGAGTACGATGGCTCCAGCCGTACCGCGTTGATGAACAGCTTGTATTTCAGATCCGTCTGCGTCGCCAGCAAGCCCCGGATGTAGCTCTCCAGAGCGTCAATCCGCACAGGCGGATGGCTGCGGCGAAACTCGTCCTCGGTGTGGCTCACGTCCGGCGAAAGCGACCGCAGCGATTGCCACGCCAGCCGCGATTGCAGCGTCGAGAGCTCCTCCAGAGGCCCCGTCACGTTAAACTCCGCCCCCCGCTTCATGCGCCGCACGTCGAGAATCCGCAGAGCTACCCGCAATACGCCCTTCGACGCGCTGCCCGCCGCGGTCGGCGTAAAATCAAACTCGCCCGACAGCACCAGTCCCGCGTCGCAGTTCACGGCGATCTCCATCACGCTGGCCCGCGTCAGCACCGCATACCGCCGCACACTCATCTGCCGCAGGATCTCTTCGCGGGTCTCCGGCGGCACCACTCCAACCCCTTCCGCCGCCAGTGCCTCCAGGATCGTCTCTGAGAGGCTGTCCCCAATCCAATCCAGATTGCGCGCCGTGCTGACGTTAAAGAATGGAACTACCAGCACCGTCTCGGCCGCAAGCGGCATTGCCAGCCCGGCCAGGCAGAGAAAGGGAATCAGGCGGCGCCACACGTGGGCCAGTATACCAGAGCGCCCCTCAATGAAAACGGCCGCCGGAAGTGCCCGGCGGCCGTTCGAACTGTCAGAGCTAAGTGGTTCGTTTCCAGACGTTTAGTTGAAAACAACCTTCGTCGTCGTCCCACCCAGGCGAATCTCCTGGATCTTCATCTTGCCACCCTGATCCGAGTAGCGGACGGACGTGGACGGAAACTTGTTCTCGGTCGACTCCATCTTCACCACAGCCTCGACCTTTTCCTTGCCCTTCGTGATTGTGGCCTTGTCGCCGTCAATCGTGAGCTTGTACTCGCCGGCCTTCAACTCCGTCCCCGACACCATCGAGGGCTGGAACAACGTCACGGAATATGATGCAGCGCTGGCAAACAACATGGCGGCCGTAAGAAACAAAACGCAGAACTTGATTGCTTTAGTCATCGTGGACTCTCCTGCTTTCGATTATAAATCCATTTGGCTGGCTTATAGCAAGGCACCGCGAAAGAATTTACAACTTTTAGGTGGTGTAATATGAATATACTAGTTACCGCGCCTTGCCAACCAGCTCCCAAGCCCGCCCATACACCTCGGCATCTCCCCCAAAACCACTGAGCCAATGGATGTTAGCCTCCTGGCGAAACCACGTCACCTGCCGTTTGGCATATTGCCGGGTCGCGATGGTGGTCAACTCAATGGCCTGCTCTCTGGTGAGCGTCCCCTCCAACTCAGCCAGCGCCTGTTTGTACCCAATGGATTCAAATGCCTTTGCGTCTTTCGGGATTCCGGCCCGCAGCAATCCCCGCACCTCTTCCACCAGTCCCGCGTTAAACATCGCGCGAGTCCGCCGGGCGATCCGGGCGTGCAGCTCGGCGCGCGGAGGGTTGAGCACCATCTTCAGCGCGTGAAAGCCCTCGAGTGGCGCGCGGCCCTCCCCAAAGACCTCGCTCGCGGGGCGGCGCGCCAGCAGGCAGATCTCGATGGCGCGGATCAGCTTGTTATGGTCATTGCCATGAATCCTAGCCGCCACTGCGCCATCCAGACGCTTTAGAATCCGGTGAAGCGCGCCCGGACGCCGCTGCTCCCGCCGCGCCAGGTCCTGCCGCAGCGCATCGTCCCGCTTGGGTCCCTCGGCTAGGCCGTCCAGCAGCGCCCGCAGGTAGAATCCGGTGCCCCCCACCACCACCGGCACGGCGCCCCGCTCCGCAATCTGGCGCAGCAGCGGGCGCGCCAGCGCCGCGTAGTCGCCCGCGTTGAACACCTGGTCCGGTGCCAGCAGGTCCATCAGGTGGTGCGGAATGCCGCCGCGCTCAGCCACGGGCGTCTTGGCCGTGCCGATGTCCATCCCGCGGTAGAGCTGCAGGGAGTCGCAGTTGACGATCTCGCCGCCAATCTGACGCGCCAGCGCCAGCGCCAGGTCGCTTTTGCCCGCTCCCGTGGGTCCGGCGATGGCTATCAGAAGATGGATTTCGCCAGATTGCACATTTTCCAGTGTAGCCGCGCACCCCGGAGGCGCGTCGTAACATCAGATATAGTTGAGAACGTAAGAGTCCGCAGCTCGAAGTGTACCTGGGCGACAACCCGGGGGGGTGTATCTTTATGATTTCGAACTCACGTCTATTGCCGCTCACCGGGGCGTTCCTTCTGGTGACGTCGGCGGCGGCCTCTGCCTTCGCGCAGACCCCCGGCACCCCTCAACCCAAGCCAAGCAAATCGGCGGCGTACTACCACGCGGCGATGGGCCATCTCTATTCCGAGCTCGCGGCACAGTACGGCGGACGCGGCGAATACGTCACCAAGGCCATCGAGAATTACAAGCTCGCCATGCGCTACGACCCGGAGACTGGCAGCCTCGCCCAGGAGCTGGCCGAGCTCTACCTGCAATCCGGCCAGATCCGCTCCGCGGTCAACGAATTCGAAGAGGTGGTCAAGCGCAATCCGGACGACGTCAACGGCCACCGCATTCTCGGCAGGCTCTACACGGCGCGCATCCGCGGCGAGGGCCAGCAGGCGCGCGTCAATGAAGATGCACTCAAGCTCGCCATCGCCCAGCACGAGAAGGTCGGCGAGATGGCCCCCCGCGATCTCGAAAACTGGCTCATGCTCGGCCGCCTGCAGAAGCTGGCGCAGAACTCCAACGCCTCTGAAAAGGCATACAAAAAGGCTCTCGCCATGGATCCGGAAAATGAGGACGCCCTCACCGGTCTGGCCATGGTCTACTCCGATCTCGGCGACACCACCAGCGCCAGCCAGGTGCTGAAGCGCGTGGCCGATAAGAATCCCAGCCTGCGCACGCTCACCGCGTTGGCGGCCGCCTACGAGCAACTCAAGGACTACAAGGCCGCAGCCGAGACCTACAGCCGGGCGCTCGAACTGAACAAGGACCCCGATCTCAAGCGCGCCTACGCCCAGGCCCTCTTCGCCGGTGACGACCTGGACAAGGCCGCCAGCGTCTTCCAGGAGCTGGCAACCGAGGATTCCAACGATCTGCTGGCCGTCCTGCGCCTCTCGCAGATCTACCGCCAGAAGCGCGACTTCACCAAGGCCGACGAGTTCGCCAGGCGCGCCACCAAGCTCGACCCCAACAACCTCGAGATCCAGTACAACGAGGTGAGCCTGCTGGAGGCCCAGGGCAAAACCAGCGACGCCATCGCGCGGCTGAAAGAGATCCTCGGCGCCCTGCCGAAGAAGCCGGTTAGCATCAGCGAGAAGAGCAACCGCATGATCCTTCTGGAACGGTTGGGCATTCTCTACCGCCTCACCGACCAGACCGCCAGCGCCGTGGCCACCTTCCGCGAGATCGTGGAGCTCGACCCCGAGGCCGGCGGACGCGCCTATGCCCAGATCATCGACGCCCTGCGCGCCGGCAAGGACTACGCCTCGGCGGAGAAGGAATCCAAGGCCGCCCTCGCCAAGTATCCGAACGATCGCATCGTCAAGACCGTCGTCGCCAACGTGCACTCCGACCTCAGCCACTTCAAAGAGGCGGAATCGATCCTGAAATCCATGCTCGACGGCAAGGGCGACCGCGAAACGTGGATCTCCATCGCCCAGATCCACGAGAAGTCCAAGGCCTTCGCCGAAATGGCAAAGGCCATCGACGAGGCCGACAAGCTCTCCAAAACCGATGAGGAGAAGGAGAACATCTTCTTTCTGCGCGGCGCCATGTACGAGCGCATGAAGAAGTTTGATCTGGCGGAAGAGCAGTTCCGCCTGGCGCTCAAGCTGAATCCGCAGAGCGCCTCGGCCCTCAACTATCTGGGCTATATGCTGGCGGACCGCAACGTGCGCCTGCCGGAAGCGTTGGAAATGGTGCAGAAAGCGGTCTCCATGGAGCCCGGCAACGGCGCTTTCCTCGATAGCCTCGGCTGGGTATATTTCCGGCTCAACCGGCTGGATGACGCCGCCGAGAACCTCCGCCAATCCATCGCCCGCAGCGGTCGCGATGCCACCGTGCATGATCATCTCGGCGACGTCTACAACAGCCAGAGCAAACTCAAGGAAGCCATCGCCCAATGGGAACGGGCCGTGCAGGAAATGCACGCCAGCGCCCCCAGCGACCTGGATCCCACCGAGATGGCCAAGATCCAGAAGAAACTGGATAGCGCCAAGGTCCGGCAAGCCAAGGAAACCGGCGCCGGCAAAAAGAACTGACCGCGCAGCGGGCAGCTTGTCTGTTGCTGGCCGCGGCCGGCCTCGTTTCGGCCGCGGCGTCCGCTCCCTTTAGTCATCAGCGCCACGCCGTGCTGAAGCGGCCGTGCGTGGAATGTCACGCCGGCGCGCTGAAGAGCGCCCGTGCCGGACTTCCCAACTCTGCCCAGTGCCAGCCCTGCCATGCGCCGCCCTCGCCCGTCCAGCGGCTCCCCCGCCTGAAAAGCTTCGTCATCTTCGGCCACGCCGCCCACGCCCGCGCCGCTCTCGCCTGCGCCGAATGTCACGGCGCTGCCGCCCAGCTGGACCTGCCCGTCCGGCGCCCTGATGTCACCATGCAGGCCTGCCTGGAATGCCACCAGGACCGCCAGGCGAGCCTGGCGTGTAATTTGTGCCATGAATTGGGACAATAGGTGGCATGAAGTTTGTACTTTCTCTCCTCCTGGCCACCGCGCTTTGTTTCGCGGCCGGCAATCCTCTTGGTAAGCCGCTCACGCTGAAGACGCAGACATCCATCGCCGACATCAGCGCGAAGCCGGCCGATTACGTCGGCAAAACCCTCCAGGTAAAGGGCAAAGTCACCGAAGTCTGCCAGTCGATGGGCTGCTGGATGATGCTGGTGGACCCCGCTACTAAGGCCAGCCTGAAGATCAAGGTCAAGGACGGCGAGATCGTGTTCCCGAAGGACTCTGTCGGCAAGATCGCCACGGCGGAAGGCACGCTCGCCAAGATCGAGATGACGAAAGAACAGGCCATCGAGCAGGCCAAGCATGAGGCGGAAGAGAACAAGAAGAAGTTCAACCCGGCCAGCATCACCGGCCCCGTCACCACCTACCAGCTCAAGGGCGTCGGCGCGGTCATCGAATAGGTATCCATGAACAAACTGATCCTGGCGGCGATGGGCGCCGCCACTTTCATTTGCGCGGCTCAGAACAAGCCAGCGCCGGCGCCCAAGCCGAAACTCGTCGTCATGATCGTCGTGGATCAGTTCCGCGCGGATTACCTGTGGCGCTTTCGCGCCGATTACACCGGCGGCCTGAAACGGCTCGCCGAAAAGGGCGCCTTCTTCACCAACGCCCACTACGAGCACTTCCCCACGGTGACCGCCGTGGGCCACTCCACCGTGCTGAGCGGCGCCCTGCCCGCCGCCAGCGGCATTGTCGGCAATGAGTGGTACGATCGCAAAACAGGCAAGCAGATCACCAGCGTCAGCGACGATACCGTTACCACGCTGGGCGTCGCCGGCCGCCAGGGCGCCTCTCCGCGCAATCTGCTGGTCTCCACCGTCGGCGACGAGCTGAAGATGAGCGGCAAGGGCGTCGCCAAGGTGGTGGGCCTCTCCATCAAGGACCGCAGCGCCATCCTGCCCGCCGGCCGCATGGCCGATGGCGCCTACTGGCTGGATAAAAACTCCGGCAATTTCGTCAGCTCCACGTTCTACTTCCCCGAACTGCCCGCGTGGACAAAAACCTTCAACGAGAAGAAGGCCATCGATCAGTGGAAGGGCACGATGGATTACGGCAAGCTCTCCGATTCCGCGTACGGCAACGACATCGTCGAACTCTTCGCCGAGGCCGCCATCGAGGGCGAAAATCTCGGCCGCAACGGCGGCACCGATCTCCTCTCCGTCAGCTTCTCCGTCAACGACACCATCGGCCACGCCAAGGGCCCGGATTCGCCGGAGGTCAAAGAGATCTCCCTCCGCACCGACAAGGTGCTGGCGAAGTTCTTTGACTATCTCGAGAAACGGCTAGGCATGCAGAATGTCCTCGTGGTGATGACGGCCGATCACGGCGTGGCGCCGCTGCCCGAGGTCATGCAGGCGCGCCGCATGCCGGGCGGGCGCATGACCGAGAAGGTGGTGTTGGAGGCCATCCAGAAAGCCCTGAGCGACAAGTACGGCGAAGCCGAATGGATTCTTGGCAAGAGCGGCCCCAGCCCCTATCTCAATCACAAGCTGATCCTGGACAGCAAGCTGGAGCTCGACGAGGTGCAGCAGTTGGCAGCCCAGGCCGTACGCCAGTTGCCGCACATCGCCCGCGTGTTCACGCGGGAAGACCTGCGGCGCGGTCAGGCCATGAACGATATGGTGGGCCGCCGGGTCCAGAACGGGTTCTTCTATCAGCGTGCCTCGGATCTCTTCATCGTGCCGGAGCCCTACTGGCTGTTCGAAGCCAGGGGCACCTCGCACGGCACGCCCTGGAACTACGATTCCCACGTGCCGGTGATCTTCCTTGGTCCCTGGTTCAGGGCGGGCAAGTACAACGAGCGCGCGGCCGTCAACGACATCGCGCCCACGCTCTCCACGTTGCTCGAGATCGAAGTCCCCAGCGGCGCGAACGGACGCGTGTTGAGCGAAGCCCTCGTAAAGTAACCGGCCCCGGGTAGCCCGCGCGAAGCAGACTAGCCGCATCGCGGCGCAATCTGATAGCCTTCTAAAGCTATGCTCATTGTCGCCGCGATTCTCGCGATCTTCGTCTACGGAATGATCGCCGCCATGTTGGGCACCATCCTGCCCGACCTCTCCAAGAAATTCTCTCTCTCCCCGAAACAGAACGGCAGTATCGCCATGACTCAGGCCATCGGCCTGATGATTGGCTCGTTCTTTGCTGGTCCCCTGATGGATGTGCAAGGCGTCAAGGCCGGCTTGCTGCTGGGCCTCGCGCTCGTCGCCATGGCTCTGCTGGGCCTCAAGACCGCCAAGGGCTACGGCATGATCGCCGCACTGATGCTGATGCTCGGCATCGGCGGCGGCGCCATCGTCAACGGCGCCAACGGCCTGCCGCCGTTCATCGCCATCGCCGCCATCTCCACAGCCGGCGTCTTCAACATCCTCAACCTCTTCTTCGGTCTAGGCGGGCTGGTGACGCCTCTCGTCGCCGCGCGCATCTTCCAGAACAACTCCTCCAAGCTGCTGCTCTTCGCCGCCACCATCACGGCCGCCACGCTGGCCTTCAGCACCATCACCGCCATGCCGGCGCCCAAGGGCTCGGTCAGCTTCCAGGGCTCGGCCGTGGGCGACCTCATCACGCAGCCCGCGCTGCTCCTGCTCGCGCTCACGCTCTTCCTCTACGTGGCCTGCGAGGTGGGCGTGTGGAACTGGCTGGTGCGCCATCTCATCGCCCAGGGCCTCACCGAAAATAAGGCCTTGACCATCCTCTCGTTGGGCTTCGCGCTCGGCCTGCTGGTGGGCCGCGTGGCCGTCTCGCCCATTCTCAGTAGCGTCACTCCGGAACGCGTCCTGCTCGGCTCCGCGCTCCTGATGGCCATTACCACCTATGCGATGCTCCAGACCTCCAGCGCCGGTATGGCGCAAGGCCTGGTGTTTCTGGCTGGCCTGGCGATGGCTCCGGTCTTCCCCACCACGCTCGCCATTGTCGGCGCGCGCTTTACGGCCATGGCCGCCACGGCCACCGGCATCGCTCTCACCGCCGGCTGGTTCGGCCTGGTGATCAGCTCGCCCATCATCGGCGGCATCGCCGGCGACGATCCCAAGGGCCTGAAAAAAGCGCTGCTGCTGCTCCCCGTGGCCTCGCTCATCATGGCCGCCGTCAGCCTGGCTCTGTAATCCCGCTCAACAACCCGCTCCGCTAACGGCCCGCCCTCACCGGCGGGCCGTTCCATTCCAGCATCACTCCCGCCGCCGGAACAATCGGAAACAGCTTCGTGAAATTGGGAAATGCCTGCCCGGTGCGCGCGTTGTAGCCGCTGAACGAATCGTAGGCGCGGTTGGCGTGGTTGGTGAAGTTCAGCAGCTCCACAAACAGGACGCCGCGCCAGTGCTGCCATTGGAAGGATTTGTTCAGCCGCACGTCCCCGCGCTGATAGGCCGGCAGCCGCAGTTGATTCCGCTGCGTCGTCAGGAAGTACGTGGCATTCGGTCCCTCGCGCAAAAAGCCGGGTATCGGGAAATTGGCGCCGTAGGTGTAGCGGGCGCTCAAGTTCACGCTCGGCCGCAGACGGTAACTGGCGTAGGCGTTCATTGTGTGCCGCTGCTCGCTATCGGCCGCATAGGCGGCGCCGGTGACCCCGTCGCGCAGCCAGGTCCGCGCATAGGCATAAGACACCCAACCGCTCAGCCGGTTGGCCGTGCGGCGCTGCAAAAACACCTCCACCCCGCGCGCCGCGCCGCGCACGGAGTTGCCGTAAAGCGGATTCAGAGGCGGCGCGAAGATCTGCCCGTTGGCCAGCATCCGCGGCTCCAGCAACGGCTGCGTGATCAGATCGCGATCGGCGCGGTAGAAAATCTCGGCGCGAATCCGAGTTCGATCATTCAACTGCTGCTCCAGCGCCGCGATGGTGTGGTTGGCGCGCTCGGGCAACAGCCGTGGATCGCCCATGTTCTGAATCAACAGCGGCATCAGCGCCGGGTATTGCACCGCCTGGCTCCACGCCAGTTGAAGCCGCGTGCGCGGCGCCACGCCCAGCACGGCTGATGCGTGCGGCGAGATCGCCGGTGGCCCGGCCAGCGTGAATCCGTCGAAGCGCGTGCCAGCGGTGAGCGTCAGCGGACCGCGGATCCAGCCCTGCTCCACAAACCCGCCGCCGCGCAGGCCCGTGCCGCTCCATCCATCCCGGCGCCGCACGGCCAGCGGGTTGAAGTTGTAGCGCGCCGAGAAGCCATCATCCCCAATGCGCCGGAACGATCCCCCGGCCTGCAATGGCGCGTTGGCGCGCCAACTCCATACGAGCGACGTATTCCAGATCCATTCGCGATGCGCGCTGCCGCCCAGCGGCAATTCGCGCGGATTGGCCGCATCGGCGCGCTCCCTCATGTACGCCGCGCGGTTGGTCAGCATCAGCCGCGACGATGGCGCATAGCGCCACGCCGCCTGCGCCAGGCTCACGTGATAAGTGGCGGTCATGATGGCATTGATCCCCAGCGTGCTCTGCGCCGGCGTGCGGTCCAGATCCGAGTTGCCGTCGAAAAAGCTGAGCGAGACGTTGTGCCGCCGCGTAAGATCGTAGGCCAGCTTGCCTTGCGCGTCGAAGAAGCCAAATGCCATGGAATCCGCCGCGCTACTGCGCCGCAGCAGGTATTGCAGGTAACTGCGCCGCACCGCCACCAGCCACGAGCCCCGCTGCGCGCGCGTCAGCGGTCCTTCCGCCAGAATGCTCGCACTCGCCACCCCGGCGTTGAAGCGAACCGAGGGCGCCTGGCGGCTGCCTTCCCTGAGCCGCAAATCCAGCGCCGCCGCCGAGCGATCCTGATACGCCACCGGCGGCGCGCCAGCGTGCAAGGCAAGTTCGTCGATCAGATCCGCATTCACGATCGAGAGAGACCCCGTATCTTCCTGGCCCTGCACCGTGTGGAACGGACTGTTGAGCAGCACGCCATCCAGATAAACGCCGATGCGGGCGAAAGGCGCGCCCCGCACCGAAAACTGCGCCACATAGTCGTTCGACGACGCCACGCCGGGCAGAGACTGCACCGCGCGCAACGGATCGTCCATCAGCACGCCGGCCAGGTTCTTCAACTCCGCACCCGTCAGCGTGCGCTCCGAAGCGCTGGCGCTCTGCGTCACCTCAAACGGACCGGCGGCCACGTCGATGGAATCGCGTCTCGCCAGAGAGTCCGGCGTCAATACCCGCTCCAGCTCCCGCGCCTCCGTCAACACCAGCGTCAGCGGCCTGTAGCCGACTAGCGTGACGCGCAGCGCGCAGCCGGGCGCGGCGCCGGCCAGCTCAAACCGGCCCTCTGCATTCGTTCGTACTTCGGATTCCGCTTCGCCACACCGCAGTATCGCGCGCGCCTGCGCCAGCGGTTCGCCCCCAGCCGCATCACGCACAATGCCGCGCCACGGCGGAGCGGCCAGGACACAGCAAAACGGCGCGAGCAATAGGCATACTCGCAAACTGGCGGCCAAGCCACCGGCGGGATGCGGGCGCCTATTCGAAACTGCGGATCGCCTCGGCTTCATCATCGAAAATCTCGAAGACGGTGACGAGCTTGGTGATCTGCAACAGGTCGTAAATCTTGGCGGGCAGCTTGGCCAGCTTGATCTTGGCGTTCACGTTGGCAGCGGACGTGTAGGCGCCCACCAGCTCGCCGATGCCCGACGAATCAATGTAGGTCACATGCTCCAGATCCAGCAGAAGTTTGCGGGCGCCGCTCTGCAAGAGCTCGCGCAGGGTATTCCGGAAGAGGCTGGTGCTTTCACCCAGCGTGATCGTGCCGGAGCAGCTCATCAGGGTGACACCGTTCACAACGCGGGTTGCGATTTTGACAGACATAGGGCTTCATTTCCTCCTGACAAGGGAACTCTTATCCTAGCATCCGGTGACGGCCGCCAGCGTGGTCAGCGCCTGTTTACAATCGTCACTGGAGACGTCGTAATGCGTCACCGCGCGCATCGCCGTGGGGCTGAATCCATTGATCAGCACGCCGCGCTCCTGCAACGCTTCGCTGATCTCCTTGCTGCTCTTGCCCGTGTCGCCGACATCGAATATGACGATGTTGGTGGCCGGCTCCGGATGCTCCACGCGGATGCCCGCAATCTGCATCAATCCCGCGGCAAACAGGCGCGCATTGGCGTGATCTTCGTGCAACCGCAGCGGCATCTTCTCCAGCGCGATGAGCCCCGCCGCCGCCAGGATCCCCGCCTGCCTCATTCCGCCGCCCAGGCGTTTCCGATACCGCCGCGCCCGCTCCATCACCGCCTTCGGCCCGGCCAGCATCGAGCCCACCGGCGCACCCAGCCCCTTGGAGAGGCAGAACATCACCGTGTCCACTTTCTCGCAGATCCGCCGGGCCGCGGCGTGTACCGGCTGCCCCGTCGTGGTGGCCGCGTTGAAAAGGCGCGCGCCATCCATGTGCACCGCGATGCCGCGCTCGTGCGCCTTGTCGCAGATCTCGTCCAGCACCTCTTGCGGATACACCGTGCCGCCCGCCAGGTTGTGCGTGTTCTCCACCTCGATGCAGCCGGTGTCGGCCGCGTTCGGCCCCAGAGGCCTAATCTGCTTTGCGATCATCTCCCACGAGAGGATGCCGTCCACCGTGGGAATGGCACGGATCAGGCAGCCGGAAAACCACGCCGTCATCGCCAGCTCGTAATCCAGCAGGTGGCCGCGCGCGTCGCTGATCACCTCCTGGCCGTGCGTCGTCAGGCACTTGATGGCGATGGTGTTGCCCATGCTGCCGGTGGGCACGAAGAGGCCGGCCTCCTTGCCTACCAGCTCGGCGGCGCGCTGCTCCAACCGGTTGATGGTGGGATCTTCGCGGTATACGTCGTCGCCCACCTCCGCCTCAAACATGGCTTGGCGCATCTCGGGTGTGGGGCGGGTGACGGTATCGGAGCGGAGATCAATAGGCGGCACGGTTTGGTCCTCTGAAGCTCCTATTGGACAACACGAGGACGGCGGGCATCAACCAAAGTGCATTTCGCTGATGCGCGCCACGCGGTGGCGGCCCGGCACCAGCTCCGCGATGGAGGTGACCACGCGCGTGGGAGCGAATGGAAACTGACGCAGCGTCTCCGGCTGGCTGGAGCCGGTGAGAACCAGGATGCTCTCAAAGCCCAGATCGGTGGCGCCGCGGATGTCGGTCTCCATCGTGTCGCCGATCATCGTCACCTCGTCGGTAGCCAACCCGATGCGCTTGCGTGCGGCGCGCATCATGAACGGGTTGGGCTTGCCCACGTGATACGCGGTGCGGCCCGTGGCAGATTCCAGCAGCGCCACGATGGCGCCGCAGCCGGGCCGCGGCCCGTTGTCCGTGGGGCACCACGTATCAGCGTTCGTCGAGATCAGACGCGAGCCGGAGGCGATCAGGCGGTGGGCCTGCTCCACGAGCTCGAAGTTCAACACCCGGCCTTCGCCCACGATGACGTAATCGGCGCGTTCCCGCGAGACGGCGATGCCGGCGTCGTTCAAAGCCTTCAGGAGACCACCTTCGCCGATGACAAACGCCGTGGCGGCCGGCTTCTGTTTGTGCACGAATTCCGCCGTCGCCATCGCGGAGGTGTACACATGATCGGTTGTGGTCTCAATGTCGAACTTGCGCAGCTTCACCACCACATCCAGCGCGGTGTAGCACGAGTTGTTCGTCAGAAACAGATACGGAACGCGCGTGGACTGCAGCCAGCCAATGAACTCGGCAGCGCCGGGAATTGACTCGGAGCCCCGATAGATGACTCCGTCCATGTCGATCAAATAGCCTTTGCCCATACTGGCAGCGTAGCCCGCCAGCCGTTTCAGGCCGATGACAGTTCAAAGCAGAAACCGTTCGAACACCTCATTGGAAATCAGCACGCCGCGCGCCGTCAGGCACAGGGCCCCGTCACGCTCCTCCAAGAGCCCGCCGCCGATCAACTCCGCGATGGCCGCCTCATGCGGCGCGCGCTCCTCGGCCGTGGGCCGGATGCCATCCAACAATCGCAGCCCGACGAAGAAGCGCTCCTCGGTAAGATTAGCCTCCACACACTCCGCCCGCGCGTCGCCCACCTCGCAGTATTCCTGCGGAGTTTCCACGTTCTGCCAGCGCATCCGTCCGTCGAACGAGTGCGCGTCGGCGCCAAATCCGAGATACGGCTCCAGCTTCCAATACTTCAGATTGTGCAGAGACTCGCTGCCCGCCACGGCGAAGTTCGAGATCTCATAGCGCCGCAGGCCCGCGCGCCCCAGACGCTCCACCGCCAGCTCGTAGCAATCGGCAATCAGGTCCTCGCCCGGCACATCCATCGCCCCATACCGCAGGCCGCCCCGCATCAATTCCTGACCCAACCGCGAATCCTCGTCTACCTCCAGCATGTACACGGACACGTGCGGCGGCGCCAGCTCCTCAATCCAGCGCAGGGAATCGTTCCAGGTTTCGCGCGTTTGCGTCGGCAGGCCCGCGATCAGATCGATGTTGATCTCCGTGATCCCCTCGCCGCGCAGCAACTCCACATCGGCGGCCACTCCAGCGGCGTTGTGCTTCCGCCCCGTCCGCCGCAATTCCGCGTCCACGAAAGACTGCACGCCCAGGCTCACCCGGTTGATCCCCGCCGCGCGCCACGCCCGCACCTGGTCTCGCGTGATGGCGCCTGGCGCCGCCTCCAGCGTGGCCTCCCGCCAGGGACGGCCGGGGATCTCCGCCAGCACGGCCGCCAGTTGCTCCGGCTCCATCGACGCCGGCGTGCCCCCGCCTAGATAAACCGTCTCTGGAGTCCACGGCCACTCCGTCCCGCGCAGCTCAGCCAGCAACCGCTCCAGATAGCGCTGCTCCAGCTCGCGTGGGAACACGCCGGAGGCGAAGTTGCAGTAGGTGCATTTCTGCGCGCAAAACGGCCACGAAATGTAGATTCCGGACACTATAATGCGAAGTTCGGGAGACGTTTTTGTATCGCCTCCACCATCAGCTGTTCCAGCGTCTTGCCGGAATCCGCCAGCACAAACGCGCCCGCCTCCGGCTGCCAGTCGAACTTGAAGCTCTGCACATGGGCCGAGACCCAGATCTGTTTCACGGGCGAATTCGGGCTCACCACAAAACGCTCCCGCGGCTCTTCAAACTCCACCGTGAGCGCGCCGTTATTCATCTCCACGTCGAAATCGTAGTCCTCGCTGGCATCGGCGAGCCTGGAATAGAGCGCTTCCAACGATTCGTCTGATCTTTGCTGGAATTCCTGGTCGGTGAGCATCATCTAACAGTGTAACGGTCGCTGGGGCCGGGAGGTCTGTTAGCCTGATGAGAGAGCCGCATGAGAAGCATCTGTATTCCACACACTGAGTTGCCCGGCACGAGCGCGCTCTTCGCCGATTATCTCTACCGCTTCGATCGCGTCGCCCGCTTCTACCAGCACGACCCGCACGACCCGGAATCCATGCGCCAGGCCGCCTTTGCGGCACTCCGTCATCTGCCCGACGAGCGGCGCCAGCTCCTGGCGGCGGCCTTGCGCAAGACCAACGGCGAGACGGCCGCGCTGGCGCAACTGGAACTGCCGGATACCGTGGCCATCGTCACCGGCCAGCAGGTGGGTCTCTTCTCCGGCCCGGCCTATACCATCTACAAGGCGCTCACCGCCGCCAAGCTCGCCCGCCGGTTGACCGAGAGTGGCGTGCGCGCCGTGCCCGTCTTCTGGCTGGCCACCGAAGATCACGATTTCGACGAGATCAACCACGCCTGGGTCTTCAACTCCGGCCAGCACGCCATGCGCCTCAACGGCCAGGCCAAAGGCCGCGCGGGCCAGCCGGTGGGCAGCATCGAGATCGTCGAATCGCCGCTCGATGCCTTGCGCGCCAGTCTCCAGGGCCACCTCTACTCCGACGAGGTGATGGAACTGGTGGAAGAGTGCTACCGCCCCGGACGCACCTACGGCCAGGCGTTCCAGACACTGCTCTCGCGGCTGATGGCCGGCTACGGTCTGATCTTCTTCGATCCGCTCGAGCCCGCCATTCGCGAACTGGCCGCACCCATGCTGCACGCCGCCTTTGAACGGCGCGAGGAGCTGGCAGGCGAGCTCCGCGCGCGCGGCAAGGAACTGGAATCAGCCGGCTATCACGCGCAGGTGCTGGTGGACGAACAGGCCGCGCTCTTCTTTAAGCTCGAGAACGGCCTGCGTACCCGCATCGCGCGCGATGAACCCGGTCCGGACAATCCGGCCAACCTCTCGCCAAACGCGCTGCTGCGCCCCGTGATGCAGGATTATCTCCTGCCCACTGCCGCCTACATCGGCGGACCGGCCGAGTTGGCCTACCTCGCGCAATCCCAGGTGCTCTACCGTGCCCTGCTTGGCCGCATGCCCGTCGCCGTGCCGCGCAGCGGCTTCACCCTGCTCGACGAGCGCGCCCACTCGCTCATGGATCACTACAACGTAACGCTGACGGATTGTTTCCACGGTGATCAGTTGCTGCGCGAGCGCATCTCCGCCAGGCTGATCCCGGATTCGCTCGAGATCACGTTCCAGGACGTCCTCGGCGAGGTCCGCAATTCGCTCGATCGCCTCCAGGGCGAGCTGCGCCATTTCGATCCCACTCTCGGCGAGGCGCTCAACAAGAGCCGCGCCAAGATCCTCTATCAGATCGAAAAGAACCGCCGCAAAGCCGGGCGCGAAGCCCTGCGGCGCGATGCGCGCGTGAACGATGGCGCGGCCCACCTCTCCAATCTGGTGTTTCCCGAGAGACACCTCCAGGAGCGGCTCTTCTCCATCCTCCCGTTCCTCGCCAAGCACGGCTTCGATCTCATTGATACGCTGTACGAGAATGTGCAGCGTGGTTGTCCGGACCACCTCTTGATGACGATATGAAAATCAACCAAGTGAAAAAGGCCCTGCGCGAGGGCCGCGTGCAGTTGGGTACGGGATTCGCGCAGTTGCGTTCGCAGGACGTCGTTCGCATCCTCGCCTCGGCCGGATTCGATTGGGCGTTTCTCGATACCGAGCACGGCGGCTTTGATCAGGAGACGCTGCAGGATCTCTGCCGCATCGCCGTCAGAGTCGGGCTCAGCCCCATCGTGCGCGTGGCCGACCTCCAATACGCGCTCATCGCCCGCGCCCTCGATTGCGGCGCCGAGGGCGTCATCTTCCCCCGCGTGGAAGACCCCGCCCTGCTGGAGAAGGCCGTCAGTTGGACGAAATATCCGCCCGAAGGCATCCGCGGCATGGGCCTCACTCCGCTGCATGTCGATTTCGAGCCGGCCAGCATCGCGCAGATCATGGAGCACATGAACCGCGAGACGATGGTCGTGCTTCAGATAGAAACCGTGAAGGCCTTCGAGGCCCGCGAGGAACTGCTCTCCGTCGCGGGTGTGGACACCGTCATGATCGGGCCGGTGGATCTCTCCATCAGTCTCGGTGTGCCCGGCGAGTTTGAACACCCGAAGATGCTGGCCACCGTCGAGAAGATCGTCGAGAGTTGCCTCGCCCACGGCGTGGTGCCCGGTGCGCAGGCCCGCAATGTGCCGCTGGCCAAGCGTTGGAAAGAAATGGGCATGCTCTTTGTTGGCTGCGGCAGTGAGACTGGCATGCTGTATGAGCGCGCCAAAGAGATCACGGGGCAGCTTCGTTGAGGCTGCCGGAACTTTATCTTCATCACCCTGACGAACTCAACATCGATGCGCCCCTCGGGCGCTGGAACCTCTACATCGGCGGCGCGCGCCGGCACGTCCCCGGCTATGTGAACCTGGATCTCTTCGCCATGCCGGGCGTGGACATTCAGGCCGATGCCCACGAGCTGCCTTTTGACGACGACGTCTTCCAACGCGTGGAATGCGATGCCGTGCTGGAACACGTCGAGCACCCCGAGCGCGTCATGCGCGAGATCGAGCGCGTGCTCGCGCCCGGCGGCTTCGCCCACATCGTCACGCCCTTCTGCCATCCCTTTCACGAATACCCCAAGGATTTCCGGCGCTTTACGCCCGACGGGCTGCGCGTGATGGCCGGCGGATTGACGGTGGTGAAATCGGGCTGGCGCACTGGCCCGGCCGCCACCTGGATTCTCTTCACCATCGAGTTCGCCAAGATGCTGCTGCCCTGGCGCTGGTGGCGCGTGGTGGCTCACGGCACTCTGAGCCTGCTACTCTGGCCGCTGCGCTACCTCGATACCTGGCTCACCAACACGGAGCGCGGTGCGCGCCTCGGCAATCATTGCTACGTGTGGCTGCGCAAGCCCGGCTACCACTCACACAGAGCATCCACGTAAGCCGCCGAGCCGTCCCGCAACCACCCATCGAGCTGCGCCACGTCCTTCAATTGCTGCCCGCGCATCCGCGGCACAACGGCATACGCGCACGCCAGATCCGGCAGCGCCGTCATATCGCCCCACAGCTTTTCGAACTGCATCACGGGGAAGATATCCTCCTGCCCCTTGCCCCACCGCTTCTTCACGTCCTTGAGCGTGACGTACGCCGGCATCCGCGCGGCCATATGCCGGATCGCCGCCGTAGTCTTCTCCGCATCGCCCAGATCCTCGCGCGTGAGACCAAAGGCCGACAGCATCCGCGCTACGTCGATCCACATCGTGTTGCTGTTGTAGTAGGAGAGCTCAAATTCAATCCGCTCGTCCGGCAACGCCATGCCCTCAATCAGCCGCACGTTGCCATCAATGCGCGCCAACCCGCCGCCGCGATCTTCCACCTCGCGCGCAATCACTTCCGTGGTGATGGCCGCGCCGGAATCAATATGCAACCCCAGCAGCTCCGGATCCAGCGACGCGCCCAGCGTATCGATGTTGTGCAGCAGCAGATGCCGCACACCCGGGTTCTCGTCCAGCACCCGCGCCAGCGTCCCGTTGCGCAGCAAATTGGGGATCTCGTACCAGTGCCCCACCGGGTGCAGACACTGCTCCGGTAGATTGTCCGTATAGTCGGCGCCCTCGCCCGTGGTGAGGGCCCAGTGGATCAGCGCGGCGTGCAGGCTCTCCCGCATCTTTTGTCTTTGCACGTCCAGCACCTGCTGCGGCATCTCTTCCCACGCGAAGCGCAAATCGCGCGCCATGGGCACCAGCCTCAGCCCCACAATGCGGCCCGGCGAAACGTACAGCGGCCCATGGTAGCCATAGTTTCCACTGGCGGCGAGGTAGTCCACCATCGGCGTATTCGTCATGTAGCTCGTCGTCAGCACATGGGGCACGGCGCGCCCGCTTCGTCTGGCACTACGCCGCGATTTCGCCAGATGAACCTCGACGAAGTTGCGATGCCGGCCGCCGAATTGCGCGAAGGGATTGAGCGCCTTCACAACGCCCGCCCCGCGAGTCCAGCGGCTGCCCACCCCGCCCGCCAGCGACACCACCGCCACAGCCCCGTCGCGCAACGCGTCCTCGCCCAGCGCCCGGAAACGCGGCGCCAGCCCGCCGCGCGTATCGGTCACTTCCTCCCGCGACACGTCCTCGATGGTGCTGCTGACGGCCAGGCGGTTCTGCGCCAGGCCAATGCGTCCGCTGCGCAGATCGGCTCGGATCTTGTCATGCTGCACGCGGTCAAATCCGAATTCGCGCAGCAGCGCCTCCAGGCTGCGCGCTCCGCCCCCTGCCTTGGCCTCGTCGGTTGGCAGCATGCGATCAAAGACCGTCTGGACCATGCCGGCCAGCGCCGGGTCCTGCCTGCTGGCCGCGCCGAACGTCTCCAGCTCACCGCGCTGAGCCGGCGTCAGTGTGCGCGTATCGCGCCGCAGCAGTTCCGGCAGGCGCAGCGTATAGTAGCTGGCGGGCAGCAGCGCCGCCGCGCCCGTCGCCAGCGTGGCCCACGTACCGCGTTCGTTGATCTCGAAGTCGTAGACCACGGGCTCCATGGCAAATGGCACGGCACGATCCATCGCGCGCTTCACTTCTCGCATGATGACGGCCATACGCTCCTGCGCGGCGCCCTTCACCTCCGGAGCGAACAGGAATCCCATGCCACCGCCCGCCATGCCGCCCAGCATCCAGAATCCCCAGAACTGCTCGCCAAACTCTTCCCGCGCCCGCTCGATCAGCCGCCGCGTGTAGTGGTTGGCCGCCCACGGAATGATGGTCTGAATCGGCCCGTCGAAGTTGCGCTGCGTCCGTTCGCCAATGCCGCGGATGTCGCCGGCCCGCAGGCACGCGATGATCTCGTCCAGCAGCGCGATGGCCTGTTGCCGGCCCTGCCACTCCGCCTCGCCGCGCAGCAGGTACTTCTCGGTGACCATCTCCAGGATCGGCCCAACGTCCTGCGCCATCCCGCCATGCACCAGCACGAGCGATTCCCGCAGCTTCCGGCGCGTCTCCGCGGTCACCTCGTCCAGTGGGAATACACGGTGCCGGGGCAGAAGACACCCCCGGCTGATGCCGTGCTCCACATCGCCCTCGCGCGCCGCCACGCCCTCAATCAGCTTGATCCCCGGCCACACTCCACCCGAATCCTGCCAGCCGCCGCCGCTACCGCCCAGCCACTCCCCGAGGATCGCCCGCGCCGCCACCTGCCGCCGGTCGTTCTCCTCCAGCCCCCCGGTGAGCGAGCGGATCTGACCGGTGGCCCGCATACACACCGAGATCAGGCTCGCCAGCAGGTTCGTGGATACGGCCAGCCGCGAGCCCTTCGGAATGTCGTTCACCTTGCTGGTTATCTCCAGCCCATGACCCGGCAGCCCGGTGATCACCAGGAGCAGCTCCGCCAGCGATTGGCCGGAGCCCTCCATGCCCGCCGGCACCAGGCCCGCGGCGATGATGGCCGCCTTCAACAGGCCCAGGTAATCCCGCGCGAAATCGAACACCTCGGCCAGCGTGGTGATGTCCGCCGTAGCGCCCAGATCCACGCTAGTCAGCCGCAGCACCGGTTCGTCAATCACGCGCAGGCACGCCTCCACTGGCGGCCGCGGCTCGTTGCGCGCCAGCCCGCGCACCGCCAGATCAATGGAGATGTTCAATACGCGCGCCCCCTCCGGATAGTCCATCCCGAGGAAGAAGATGTCGCTCCACCCGCTGTGCGAGAGATCCATCCGCACCGGCGTCGCTTCAGAGAGCAGCGGGTAGAGGCCGGATTCGGGATCGCGCCTCAACAGCTCCGGCCGCAGCCGCAGCGGATCGTCGGCCGGGTGCCCGGTGCGGAACATCCACTGGTTGCCGCGCACGTTGCGCACACTGCGGCGCACCTGGTCGGCCAGGGTTTGAAAGGCCAGCCCCTTGTAGGCCGCGGC
This sequence comes from Paludibaculum sp., assembly GCA_036504135.1. Lineage (GTDB taxonomy): Bacteria > Acidobacteriota > Terriglobia > Bryobacterales > Bryobacteraceae > Paludibaculum. The sequence continues at coordinate 96,799 of DASXVP010000024.1, read as the reverse complement.
CAGGGCGCTGGAGACCGCGTCGCTGGGCCCCTGGCTCTGCTGGGCCTGGAGGAATGAGCGGATCGCCTCTTCGAATCGCCGTTGCAGCAGATGCTGGTAGCCGGCGAATGGCACCCGCCCCTCCGCCGCCACGCCCGGCTTGCCGGGCAGATGAAAGCGATGAATCGCCGAGAGGAAGAGGAGGGCGCGGACCCGCTCATAGAGGCTGCCGCTGGCCCTCCGCAGGCCCTCCAGGGCTTCGCATTCGGCAAGGAGGTCCTGTGCGGCGGCGGTGGCGCAGAAGCGCTCCAGCGGCTGATTGCGGAGCTCAGCGCCGGTCGAGGTGATGATCTCGCGCAGCCTGCTCATTGCGCGTGACCGGCGTCGGCCGGCTCCCGCACGGCCAGCAATTCAACGATGTTGGATAGGATTTCTCCGCGGTCCTTCCCGCTGAGAGCGACGGCCAGTTGCGCGTTCAGCAGGCCGTAGCGCGCGCCCAGATCATACCGGCGGTCCGTCATCTGCAACGCCAGATAGCGCTCCCGGTTGGCCAGCTCAGAGAGAGCCGAGGAGAGATTCACGCGCGCATTCGGGTCAGCGGCCAGCAGTTCGCCCAGGATCACCTGCAAGCCCGGAGTCAGCACGTGCATGCCGAAAAAGCAGAGATAGTGGCCGGCGCGCAGGCCCGGCACGATGATCCTCTGCTCTGCCTCCGTGGGCGTAGGCTTTTCCAGCACCGTGTCGATCTTGTAGAGCGAGCTTGCAGCATAGAGGCGCTGCCCGCCCACCGCACCAAAGCTGGTGAGCTGCCCTTCCCGCGTCGCCTGCACCGCCGAGATGGAGCAGTTTTCCGCCTCGGCCGCCTCAATCAATTGCGTGGCGCAGCTGGCCGCGGCTGGGCCCACATAAAGGTGATCGCTCACCAGATGGAGAAACGGCTCGCCGGCGGTGAATGGCTCGGCGCAGTAGATGGCGTGGCCGTAGCCCCGCGGCTCCCGCTGTTCCACGAAATGCACGCGCGCTGCCTGGTCGCCGAGTACGGCGGTGTAAAGCGCCGCGTCGCCAGGGCAGATGACCACGCAGATCTCCTCCACCCGCGCCCGCACAATCTCATCGATCAGGATGCCGATCACACTCCGCTCCACCCCGTCGCGGTTGATCAGATTCTGCAACGGCAAGCGGCGTTGCGCCGGCGCCGCCGCGGTGATGACTGCCTTGCGTATCCGCATAACTTCTACTCTGTGTACCATCATTTTTATGGCTGTGTCGAAGACAAATGCCGTGCGCCTGCTGGAATCGCTCGGCATCCCGTTTGAATTGCGGGAATACGAGGTGGACCCGGAAGATCTCTCGGCCGAAACCGTGGCCGCCAAAATCGGCTTTCCCCTGGAGCAGACGTTCAAAACACTGGTCGCCCGCGGGGATCAGAACGGAGTCTGTCTCGCCGTCATTCCCGGTAACGGGGCACTGGACTTAAAGGCGCTGGCGAAGGTGTCGGGGAACCGGAAGGTGGACACCGTTCGGCTGAAGGAAGTGCAGCCGCTTACCGGCTACGTGCGCGGCGGCGTCACCGCGCTGGCGTGCAAGCGCGAATATCCTGTGTTCCTCGACGAGTTTGCGCAGCTCTTCGAGCGGATTTCTATTTCAGCAGGCGTGCGCGGCGTACAGATCCTGCTCAGCCCGGAGGATTACCGCCGGGCCGTGCAGGCAGTCTACGCGCCGATCGCCAGGGACAAGGAATAGAGGACAAGGAGCAGGCGAGCCTACTTTTGTTTCGCGATGATCAGGTCCTTGATCTTGTCGTAGGTGGCCTGGGGCACGATGTTCTTCTGCACCAGTTCGTTCTTGGCCTTGTACGGGCGGCCCTTCACGATCTTTTCCGAGTAGGCGGCGCCGATTCCGGGCAGCGCCTTCAGGGCGTCCACAGAGGCCGTGTTGATGTCGAGCAGGTCAGCGGCTTTGGCGGCCGCAACCGGCGCCTTCGTGGCGGCGGCCTTGGCGTCGGTCTTCTTGGTGGTCTGCGCGAAGGTCAGCGACAGGGCGAGTGCCGCAAGGGCGACGAGACGGAAGAGTTTCATAGGGGATAGTTATAGCACGGCGCGAATTTCTTCGCTTATTGCGCCCCCCGGCCATGCTTCCTGTGCTCCCACGGCGGAGTCGGCAACTCCTGCGACCAAAGCCCGCGCCTGGCCTGTTTCGCCTCGGCTTCCAGCTTCTCCAGCACTCTGTCATTCTTCGCGTAGCGTACGAACCACCAGGCATAGCCCGCTTTCACGATCTCCTGGTTCAGGTTCTTCCCGTCCGGCAGAATGATGTCGGCCACCTGCCGCTTAAAGCGGTCCACTTCAAATACCTTTACCGTAACGGACTTGCCCACGGCGAGGTCCCGCGTGAACTTCTTCGCCTGCGGACCAAATGTCTGGTTCATCTCCGGGCAATCGATCCCCTGCAACCGGATCTTCTCCTCGGCGCCGTTGTGTTTCACCCGCAGGATGTCGCCTTCCGTCACACCTACAACTTCCGCCGTAAACTCGGTCTTTTGCGCATGGGCCAGAGGCACGGCCAGAGCTGCGATGGTAACTACACGAACAAGTAAGGTATCGCACGTCATGGGCGCGAGATTAGCACGATCGCCCGCGCGGAGCAATATCGGCTGCCCCGGCTTGTCGGATGCCCCGGCTCTATTCGGAGCGGAGAAGCTGGGCCGGGTTGGCAGCGAAAGCGCTGCGGGCGGCTGGGAGCGTGGCGACTGCGGTCATAATCAGTGCGAGAGTGGCAGCAACGAAGTAAGGTGCCGGATCATCTGGACTGGCCTGATAGAGATGTGCCGCGAGAGCGCGGGCCAGGGTGTAGGCGGCGGCGAGTCCTGTGATGACGCCGATTGAGGCGGGGCGGAGGGTTCGGAGGAGTATCGTCCGAAGGAGGCCCATTGGTGTGGCGCCAAGTGCCGAGCGGAGGGCGAACTCGCGGAGCTGCCGGGCGACCGACCAGGTTGTGAGGCTGTAGACGCCAAATGCAGCGAGAAGGAACGCGAGGGCTGCGTATGTGGAAAAGATCGACGTGCGGAGCCGCGGCGCGGCCGTCGCACGAGCGAAGTGCTGCTCGATTGGCTGGAGGCGGTACGCGGGGACGTCCGGATCGAGCTTGACAAGGATTTGGCGGAGATCGGCTGGAGTGGCGCCGCGAATGATGACGGCCATGGTTCGGGTGGGCGCCTGCCAGAAGGGCTGGAAGACTTGGGGGATGGGGGCGAGGTCGAGCCGCGCGGTATGGAGGTCGGCGACGACGCCCGCAATCGTGAGCCATGGGACCCCGGGGCGTGGGGCGCCCATGACAATGCGTCTGCCGACCGGGGATTGGCCGGGAAAGAAGCCGCGGGCAAGGGTCTCATTGACGAGGACTATGCGTGTGTCACCGTCGAAGTCGCGCCCCTCGAAGCCGCGGCCTTCCAGCAGACGGAGGTTGAAAACGTCGAGGGTGTGTTGGGATGCCAGGAGCCGGTGTGCGATCTGGGGGATCGTACCGGAGACGCTGTAGGCACGGCCTTCGATACTGAATGGGTCGCCGCCTTCAGGCAGGCCAAGGGGAAGGCGCGAGAGGAGGGCGGCCCGTGCGGGAAAGCGTTCGGTCAGACTGGCTTCCAGGAGCGTGAAGAAGCGGCTGAGCTGTTCAGGGCTACGGTAGCGGCTCTCGGGCAGGGTGACCGACGCGGTGAGGAGACCGTGAGTGACGAAGCCCGGGTCCACGGACTGCAGCGTCGCAAGGCTCCGAACAAGGAGGAGCGAGGGGACGAGGAGTGCACACACGAGGGCGGCCTGGGCGCCTATGAGTAGGGCGTAGGTTCTGCCGGAGGGACGTGCGGGAGAGGGCGCGCGCAGGAGACTGCGGAGCGGCAGAAGGCTGAACAGCATATTCGCTACGGCGGAGAGGGCAAGGACCGAGAGAAGCACTCCAACGTGGAGCGAGACCGTGCCCGTAGTGGCGAGCTCAGGGGGCTGAGCGGCGTTGAGCAGGCTGAGGGCGGCGACGGAGACGCCGAGGGCGAGCAGACCGCCGAGCGTGGTGGGCGCCAGGGTCTCCACAGCAAGGTCGGCGGCCACGCGGGCAGGGGAGGCGCCGAGCATTAGACGGATGGATGCGTCGCGGCGCCGCTGGGCCGCCCGGCCGAGCCAGAGGAGGGCAGTGTTGATGAGGCCGAGGAAGAGCAGAAGGACGGCGGCGGCGGCAAGGGTTCGCAGGGAGGGACGCAGAGGGCCATAGAGCTCGCCGGTGAGCGGTGTAAGCCAGATTCGGTAGCCGCCGTCTTCACCGTTCGGCCCCATGCCAGTGCGATGACGGAGCTTCAGTTGGGATGAGAGTGCGTCGAGCGCGGATTGAGCGGCGGCGAGAGAGAGGCCCGGACGAAGACGACCGACGGTTTGGAGTGCTCCCGCGAGGCGGTCGGCCGGCGCGGTGACCGACAGGGGGAGGAAAAGATCGGGTGCCTCACCAGTGAGGCGGAAGTGGAAGTCCGCGCGAAGGACTCCGATGATCTGGTGAGGGATGCCGTCGACCGCGAGGGTTCTGCCCAGGATGTGAGGATCGGTGCCGAACCGGGATTCCCAAAATTGATGGGTGAGAATTACTACCTGACCGTTGTGCTCGGCGGGGAGAAACCAACGCCCGGTGGCCGGTTGGAGGCCGAGAAGAGGCAGGAAGTTGGGGGTGGCGCGGATGGCGTTGGTTCGCTCGGAACGGTCGGCGAGGCGAACGGTGGAGGCGGTGGGTTGGAAGGCGGCAAGGTCCGAGAAGATATCGGTGCGGGTGCGGTAATCGAGATAGTTGGCTGTGCTGAGGGGGAAGCGGGGGAGGTCGAGTTTGAGGAGTTGGTCCCAGACCACTACGAGCGATGCGGGGTCCCGATAGGGGAGGGATGAAGACAGAGTGGCGCGGGCGACGGATAGGACTGTGGTAACGGCGGCGGCGCCGAGAGCGGTTCCCAACGCTGCAAGCAGGAAGAATGCAGAGGGCAGGCGGCGCATGGCCGTTTAGATGCTGACCAGCGCCCCGTTGGACGCAATGGATTTGCGCGCGCCCTCCACCACGGCTTCGTTGTAGCGCGAGTTCACCGGCGTGGCCATCACGCCGGCGGCGTCCCACTGGTTCAAAAGCGCGGTACGGGCGTCCTTGGCAAGCCCCTGCAACTCCAGCGCGCGCTCGGCAATGTAGGCCACCGAGCGGTAGCCGTAGCCCACCGGCGTCAGGCCCGGCCCGCCCAGATCCTGGTATTGAAAATAGTCGGGGGAGGGTTCGCTGTACGTGGTGGCGCCATCGCCGCCGGGGTTCTCCGTGTAGCAGTATTGCAGCCCGCGGTAATCATCGGAGTGATTCAGCCACGCGCCCACCTGCCCGTTGGAGCAGTACATGGTGAGGCTCTGCGTATTGCTGCCGGGACCGGCGTCGGGAAAGCCGAGCGCGTTCTGCACGTTGAGGCACGCGCCGTTATTCCAGATCACGCGGGCATCGGTCCACAGCCAGCCTTCGTTGCCGTTTGGGAACTTGTCCCTGATTCCGTACACGCTGATGGCCGCCGGCGTGAGGCCCGTGATGAAGGCCACCAGATCCACGTAGTGGCAGCCGATGTACGTGAAGGCGTCGGACGAATCGCAGGTGAACCAGTTCTGGAAATTGGAGTAGCGGTAATACCACTTCTCCAGCAGGCAGGCAGTGCCCAGCTTGAACTCGCCAAACAGGCCAGATTGATAGCGGCGGCGCGCCATCAGAGAGCGATCGTCAAAGCGCTTGTGATACTCGATGCCCACCATCAGGCCGCGGGCGCCGGCTTCCTTTTCAATGTCGATGGATTGCGCCACGGTTAGCACCAGAGGCTTCACGCAGAGGACGTGCTGTTGATGCCGCAGCGCGGTCATCACCACGTCGTAGTGCGCGGCATCCGGCACCGCCACCACCACCAGTTGCTCCGCCGGTAGCGCCGCGATGACCTCGGCGAATGGTTCCGTCCGCGCGGTGAAACTCTGGCCCGGGAAGGCGCGCACCAGATTCGGCGCCGCCGCCAGCCGCTCCAGACTTTCCGGACGGCGGTCGCATACCTGGATCCCGCCGATGCGGCCCAGGCGCTGCATTTGAAAGAGAGTGGGCAGAATCTGATCGTGCGCGATCATCCCGCCGCCGATGAGTGTAACTTGCATCGGATATCTTCCTCAGTTGCCCGCGGTGACTTCCGCGAATGCCTCGCCCAGCACCGCGCAGCCTTCGCGCAGTGCGTCTTCCGTGATCGTCAGCGGCGGGCAGATCTTCACCGTGCATCCGGCGGGTCCCACTGGATTGAACATGAGAAGCCCCTTTTCGACGCAGCGTGTCACCACCGCCTTGGCCAGCTCCGTGTCGGGTTGCTTGTGGCCAGGCAGGACGCACGCCACCCCGGCCACCAGGCCCTTGCCGGTGACAAAGCCGATCTGCGGGAAACGGGCCTTGAGCGCGTGGAGCTCGGTCATCAGGATGCGCCCCATACGCGCGGAGTTTTCCACCAGCCCCTCGTTCACAATCAGGTTCACGTTGGCCAGCGCGGCGGCGCAGCACACAGGATTGCCGGTGTGCGTGGAGGACGCGCTGCCGGGCGCATGCAAGTCCATCAGCTCCGGCCGGCCCACCACGGCCGCGATGGGCAGCGAGCTGGAGATGCCCTTGCCCCAGGTGGTGAGATCCGGCAGCGTGTCGTAGTGTTCGAAGCCCCACATGGTGCCCGTGCGGCCAAAGCCGGCCTGTACCTCGTCGAAGATCAGCAGCGCCTTCTGGCCATCGCACCAACTGCGCAATGTCTTGATGTACTCCGGCGGCGCAAAGGCGGCCGTGCCGCCCTGATAGGTTTCCATGATTACGCCGCACACCTGGCTCGGCGCCACGCCGCGCTCCGCCAGTGTGCGGGTGAAGAGCTCAAAACTCGTGTCTTCCGTCCAATAGCCATCCGGGAACGGCACCTGGATGAAGCCCGGATCGAGATGGCCGATCCACTCCTTCAGCGCTGGTATGCCGCCGGCCTGCTGCGAGCCGAGCGTGCGACCGTGAAACGCTTTCTCAAACGACACGATCACGTTCTTCTGCCGCCCGCCCGCGGCCAAGCCGTGCGTGCGCGCCACCTTCACGGCAAACTCCACCGTCTCCGAACCGGTGGTCAGCAGGAAGATTTTTTTCAACGGCTCCGGCATCAGCGAGACCAGGCGCTCGCACAAATCCGCGCGAATGGCGGAAGGGAAGCAGTAGGTGGTCAGCAGATGGCTCTGCGCCTGCGCCGTGATGGCGTCGGCGATCTCCTGGCGGCCATGGCCCGCGTTGGTGATCAACACGCCGGAAGACCAATCCAGCCACTGGTTGCCCCACGCGTCCCACACCTGGAAACCCTCCGCCCGGTCCCACACCACCGGCGGCTGGCCAGCCATCGCGCGCAACTCATACCGATGGAGCTTCTCCAGAATGGGCAGAGACTCCGGCACGGGAAACGGCGTCACGATGCGGCGGTAGGCGGTCTCCACGCGCGGCACGGCGTGGGGGGTGAAGCTGAGATCGTCGGGCATAGAACACTATTATGACGCCAGAAGATTTCTCTTGACTTGTATTAGAACACTAGTACACTAGTGAAGTAGATGACGAAGATGGAGCCATTTCGATTCCGGCTGGACAACTCCACGGGCGTCCCGGTCTATCGGCAGCTCATCGATCAGGTGCTGCTGGCGATTTCAGCGGGCACGCTGCAAGGAGGCGGGCAACTGCCGACGGTGCGGCAGGTGGCTGTGGATCTGGCCATCAATCCGAACACGGTGATGCGCGCCTACCGCGAGTTGGAGATCCGGGGCACGCTGAGCACACAACAGGGCTTGGGCACATTTGTGACGTTGAAGGGCGTGAAGGAAGATGACGCGCAGAGGCAGGCGCGGCTCAGCCGGCTGGCTGCCGATTGCGCGGCGAAGGCCGGCGCCGAGGGATTCTCGGTGCGCGAGCTGGCGGACCGCTTGAGCGAGATGGTGGCCGGCGACGGCCGCCGGAGGTAGAGAAGATGCCGGGCTCAATCCGGAGCGGGTTACTGGTGGTGTTGGCTTGGATGGCGATCAGCGTGTGCGCGATGGAGCTGATGGAGCGGCGCGCCGTTGTCGTGGCGATGGTGGAAGACACTTCCGTGAGCTGGTTTTCAGGAGCAATAAGCTATGTTTACGAGGGGTTTGACGACTCAAGCGACTAGCGGTTTTACCGCGGTCCGCGGGCAGGCCGTGAGCGCCATCGGCGCCGCGGTGTTCGCCGTTTGCCTGGTGGCCGGGGCAGGATTGTCGGCACTGCTGGAGCGGCCGTGGCCGGTGATCGTGTTTCTGTTGGCGGGTATCTATTTTCTGTTCGCCATCAAGGTGGCGCAGCAGTGGGAGCGGGCGGCGGTGATGCGCCTGGGGCGCTACCGCGGCCTGATGGGACCGGGCGTCTTCGTGATTGTGCCCATCATCGACACGGTGAGCGACTTTGTGGATCAGCGCATCCGCGTGACGGACGTGAAGGCGGAGTCCACGCTGACCCGCGACGCGGTGCCGGTGTTCGTCGACGCCATCGTCTTCTGGGTGGTGTGGAACGCCGAGAAGAGTATTCTGGAGGTGCAGAACTTCTCCGAGGCCATCTCCATGAGCGCACAGACGGCGCTGCGCGAGACCATCGGGCGGCACCTGTTGACGGAGATGCTCACCGACCGCGAATCGCTTGGGCACGAGTTGCAGAAGATCCTCGACGAGAAGACCAACCCGTGGGGCGTGACGGTGCAGAGCGTGGAGATCCGCGACGTGCAGATCCCGCAGGGTCTGGAAGACGCGATGTCGCGCGAGGCGCAGGCGCAGCGGGAACGGCACGCGCGCATCATTCTCAGCACGGCCGAGACGGAGATCTCAGAGAAGTTCGCGCAGGCCGCGGAGATGTACCGCGACAACCCGGTGGCATTGCATCTGCGCGCCATGAACATGCTCTATGAGGCGATCAAGGAGAAGGGCTCGATGGTGATTGTGCCCTCCTCTGCCGTGGAGACCATGGGCCTGGGCGGCATGATGGGCATGGCGTCAATGATGGGCGTGGGACCTGGCAAGCCGGGAGCGGCGGCGGCCCCGCCTTCGACGTCCGAGTGAAAAAACCGGAGATTCCCGCGTCCGCCGCCGCACTAGCTAAACTGAATGGGCATGGTGCTTGACACCTGCTGCTATACTGTAAAGGTTTTCACTACGCGGACGCGAGGAGTACATCCATGGCCCTGGACGATAAGGAAAAAGCGCGGCTTCTGAGCGTGACGCTCGGCAACCTGGAGAAGCAGTTTGGAAAGGGGACGATCCAGCGTCTCGGCTCGCACGATGCGATAGTGCCGGTCAGCGTGATCTCCAGCGGATCGGTTTCGATGGATTATGCAATGGGCGTAGGCGGCTTCCCGCGCGGGCGCATCATTGAGGTTTTCGGGCCGGAGTCGTCAGGCAAGACAACCATCGCCTTGCAGGCGCTGGCCCAGGCGCAGAAGGCCGGCGGCATGGCCGCCTTCATTGACGTGGAGCACGCGCTGGATCCGACCTATGCGCGGAAGTTGGGCGTGGACGTGGACAATCTGCTGGTGTCGCAGCCGGACTATGCCGAGCAGGCGCTGGAGATCACGTCGTCGCTGATCAGCTCCAACGCGATCGACATCGTGGTGGTTGACTCGGTGGCGGCCCTGGTGCCGAAGGCCGAATTGGACGGCGAGATGGGCGATTCGTTTGTGGGCGTCCATGCGCGGCTCATGTCGCAGGCGATGCGCAAGCTCACCGGCACGGTATCGAAATCGAATACGTGCCTGATCTTCATCAACCAGATTCGCGAGAAGATCGGCGTAATGTTCGGCAACCCGGAGACGACGACGGGCGGGCGCGCGCTGAAGTTTTACTCCAGCATGAGGCTGGACATCCGGCGCATTGCGGCGATCAAAGACGGCGAGACGGTGACGGGCAACCGAACGAAGGTCAAGGTGGTGAAGAACAAGCTGGCGCCGCCGTTCCGCGAGGCCGAGTTCGACATCATGTACGGCGAGGGCGTCAGCCTGGTGGGCGACCTGCTGGACGTGGGCGTGGAGCACAACATGGTGGAGAAGAGCGGCTCCTGGTATAGCTACGGCGGCGAGCGGATCGGGCAGGGCCGCGAAAACGTGAAGGTGTTCCTGCGCGAGCATCCGGAGACGCTGGACAAGCTGGACACCGAGGTGCGCAAGGCGCTGAACCTGGTGAAGAGCGCGCCGATGGAAGCGCCGGCGGCACCGGCCGCGACGACGTCGAAATCGGCCGGGCCGCGCACTTCGTCGAAGGGTTAGAGCGCGCAGAATTGTTGTCAGCCACCGCTCCCTGACGGTCGCGGCTCGGAAACGGGCGACGATGTTTCCGACGATGCCCTATAGGCCGGCGCTGGCAACCTGGTCAATGGATTCGGCGGGTTCCAGGGCGGCCCAATACTGCACGGTGACGCGCTCGCGGGCGGGAATCCAGCGGTAGCCGGGGACTCCGAAGAGGTGGCCGCGATCGATCATCTTACGGCGCGGCTCCGGGAACGGTGACGCGCCAAACTCCATACCGCGTGTTAGAGTCTGGCCGCGCCATGGGGGGGTCATGCGCCCGTGGTTTTCCTCCCAGATGCCGAGCCAGGGGAAGTCCGCCTGTTTCCACGCATAGGTGAGCGCCAGCTTGGAGGCGGGGCTCCAGGCTGTAAAGAATGCCATCTCGCGCGACGGGTCCATCAGGTGGGTGGAGAAGGCGCCGGAGACTTCGCGGCTGGTGAAAAGCTGCATGTCTTCTTGGGAGCCGTCTTCGCGGGGCACCATGGGCCAGGTGAATTCGGTGTTGATCTTCATGTAGCCCTTGCCGTCGCTGAAATCGGACTCCATGGTTTTCGACTTGGTGGCGGAGGCGCGGAAGGCAGTCTTGCCGCGTTCGAGAAAAGGCGGGCCGAGCGTGACGTGCTGGGTCCAGGCGGAGGCGCGATCCCAGCTGCCGAGGTTCTCGACCGTCTCTGTGATTTCGGCGCGGCGCGAGCCGGCGGCGAGACGGATCTTGCGCTCAAAGCCGAGTTGCGCGTGGGTGAGCACGCAGCGCTGGGTGAGTGTATCGCCCACCACGGAGATGTCGTACTTCGCTACCGAGGCCTCGCCGTGGACGGACATGCCGGCGGCGGCTTCGGCATCGGACGGGCCGCCGAAGAGATCGAGGCAGAGGTTGTGGCCGAGGATGCCGGAGAGCAACCGGCTCTCCGAGTTGAGTCCATATTCGGGGTGTTTTGCGGGGTCGTAGGAAGAGGGCTCGATGGAGGCCCAGGGCGGCGACCAGAGCGGATTGACACCGGACTTCTTGTCACGGATGGCGGCGATGTGGCCGCCCTCGACGGTGACGATAATTTCGAGGTGTTCGTTCTCCAGAGATACGGCGCGGCGGCTACGGTATTGAATTTCGCTCATGGCAACTTCGGGGTCCCCTTATCATTCTGCTGCGATACACTGGCGGCGATACCACCATGCGCATCCTATTCCCTATTCTCGCCCTGAGCTTTTCACTTTTTGCCCAACCGGCGCAACCCCCAGGCGCCGCGGCCGCAAAATCCGATGATCCCTGGCAGGCATCCACATTCAGTGGATTCCGCCTGCGCTCCATCGGGCCGGCGCTGATGTCGGGGCGTGTCATCGCCATCGCGGTGCATCCGGAGCAGAAGGCGACCTGGTATGTCGCCGCGGCATCGGGCGGAGTGTGGAAGACCACCAATGCCGGCATCACGTGGACGGCCGTGTTTCAGAACGAGGGCTCGTATTCGGTGGGCGCGATCACGCTGGACCCGAAGAACCCGAACACGGTTTGGGTGGGCAGCGGCGAATCGAACAATCAACGCTCGGTGAGCTATGGCGATGGTGTGTACCGCTCGGACGATGGCGGGAAGACGTGGCGCAATGTGGGGCTGAAGGCCAGCGAGCACATCGGGCGCATCGTGATTGATCCGCGCGATTCCAATGTTGTGTATGTGGCGGCGTATGGTCCGCTGTGGGGTCCGGGCGGCGATCGCGGACTCTACAAAACCGTCGATGGTGGCAAGACCTGGAAGAAAGTTCTGGAGGTGAGCGAGCATACCGGAGTGGGCGACGTGGCCGTGGACCCGGCGAATCCGGACGTCGTGCTGGCCTCCGCGCATCAGCGGCGGCGGCACGTATGGACGTTGATTCACGGCGGGCCGGAATCGGCGCTGTACAAATCCACCGACGCGGGCGCGACGTTCAAGAAGGTGCGCATTACGGGCGGCGAGCTGGGCCGAATCGGGCTGGCGTTCTCGCCGGCGAAGAAGGGTCTGGTGTATGCGCGCGTGGAGGCGGCGGAGGGCGGCGGCGTATTCCGTTCGACCGATTCCGGCGAGAGCTGGGAGAAGCGCGACAGCTATGCGGGGCTGCCGATGTACTACCTGAACATCGTGCCGGACCCCAACGTGGCGGACCGCGTGTATCTGATGGACGTGATGGTGCGCGTCTCCGATGATGGCGGGCGCACGTGGCGCAACGTGGGCGAGCGATCGAAGCACGTGGACAATCACAGCTACTGGATTGATCCGGCGGATTCGGACCACATTCTGAACGGCTCCGATGGCGGCGTGTACGAATCGTGGGACCGCGGCCGGCTGTGGCGGCACATGACAAACCTGAACATCTCGCAGTTCTACAACGTGGAAGTGGACAACGCCTCGCCGATCTACAACGTGTATGGCGGCACGCAGGACAACAGCACGCTGGGCGGGCCCTCGCGCACGCGGGGCACGCAGGGCGCGACGAACGCAGACTGGATCATCGTGACGGGCGGCGACGGTTTTGTTTCGCGGATCGATCCCACCGATCCGGACATCGTGTATGGTGAATCGCAGTATGGTGGCATTGTGCGGCTCAACCGCAAGACGGCCGAGCGCGTGAGCATCCGGCCGGTGGAGGGCAAGGGCGAAGCGGCGTTGCGATTCAACTGGGAGGCTCCGTTTCTGATCAGCCCGCACTCACACACGCGGCTCTATCTGGGCAGCAGCCGGCTGCATCGCTCCGATGACCGCGGCAGTTCGTGGACAGCGATCTCGCCGGATCTGACACGGCAGGTGGATCGCAACAAACTGCCGGTGATGGGCAAGATCTGGCCACCGGAGGCTTTGCTGAAGCATGCGTCCACCTCGACGTACGGCAACATCACGGCCGTGAGCGAATCGCGCAAGAAGGAAGGGCTGATCTATGTGGGCACCGACGACGGCCTGATCCAGGTGACCGAGGATGGCGGCAAGGCGTGGCGGAAGATCGAGAAGTTCGCTGGGATTCCGGAGGTGGCGGGCGGCATGACCGGGGTGTATGTGCAGCGCGTGCATGCATCGCGGCACGACGTGAACACGGTGTACGCGCTCTTCGACAATCACCAGAACGCCGACTACAAGCCGTATGTGCTGAAGTCCACGGACAAGGGTGCGACCTGGAGTTCCGTGAGCGGGGACCTGCCGGCGAACGGGCCGGCGCTGGCACTGGCGGAGGATCCGGTGAACCCGGAGCTGCTGTTCTGCGGCACGGAGTTTGGCCTGCACTTCACTCTGGATGGCGGGAAGAAGTGGATCCGGCTGAAGACCAATCTGCCGGTGATCGCGGTGCGGGATCTGGCGATCCAGGAGCGGGAGCACGATCTCGTGCTGGCGACGTTCGGGCGCGGGTTCTATGTGCTGGACGACTATTCGGCGCTGCGCGGATTGAAGGCCGAGACTTTTGCGAAGGCGGCGGAGATCTTCCCGGTGAAGAAGGCGGCGGTGTTTGTGCAGGATTCCGGCAAGGCGCGCGGGTCGCAGGGCGAGCAGCTTTGGATGAGCGAGAACCCGCCGGTGGGGGCGACGTTCACCTTCTGGCTGAAGGACGCGCTCAAGACGAAGAAGGCGGAGCGGGTGGCGGCGAAGAAGGAAGCCACCGAGTATCCCTCACAGACTCAGCTCACTGCGGAGGCGGACGAAGAGGCGCCGCAAGTCCTGCTGACGGTGACGGATGCGGCGGGCAAAGTGGTGAAGCGGTTGACCGGGCCGACGGCGCGCGGGATCCACCGGGTGACGTGGAATCTGCGCGGACCGGCGGCGAGCGCGGGCGGCGGTGGCCGGCGGGCCGCGGAGGAGGACGAAGAAGAGGCTGCGGCAGCCGGCGGCGGCGGCGGATTCGTGCAGCCGGGCGTGTACAAGGTTTCGCTGGCGAAGCGTGTGGGCGGCGTGACGACGGCGCTGGGCGCGGAGCAGAGCTTCACGGTGGAGCCGGAAGCCGCGGCGCAGGTGAAGCCCGAGGAGCGCAAGGCTCTGAGCGATTTCGTCACGAAAGTCTACCGGCTGCAACGGCAGGTGACGGGAAGCCTGGAAGCGGCGAATACGGCTAAGACGAAGCTGGGCGCGGTGAAGCGTGCGCTGCTGGACTCGCCGGCGGAGGCGAAGCTGATGGACGAGACCTCGGCGCTGGACCGGCGGTTGACGGCGATCCTGCGGAAGTTGCGGGGCGATGAGACGCTGCGCGGGTTGGAGTCCGGTTCGCCATCGAGCATCCAATCGCGGATTGGCTCGGCGACGTTCGGCACGCGCAACATGACGGGCGCTCCAACGGGGACGCAACAGCTCAACTACCAGATTGCGAGCGAGGAGTTCGCGGCCGAGCAGCCGAAGCTGAAGAGCCTGTTGGACGACCTGAAGAAGTTCGAGCAGCAGTTGGATGTGGCCGGAGTTCCGTACACGCAGGGGCGTTTTCAGTAGAGAAAGGCGGGGGCTACGGCCCCCGATCTTGCCCCGGTCCGGCTTATGGGTTCATTATGTAAGAGGTGGCGTTATAAAATCTGTTTCGGATCGGATTAATTGAAATGAAACCAGGCTCCGGGAAGTCCCTCAAGTCTACGCACGACATCCTCGGTCATGTGGACCATCCACTCGACCCTTTCTTCACCCCTAAAAACATCGCAGTCATCGGTGCGACAGAGAACCCCGGAAGTGTGGGGCGAACGACGTTGTGGAACCTGATCAGCACGCCGTTCGGCGGCGCCGTATTTCCGGTTAACCCCAAGCGCGACAGTGTGTTGGGCATCAAGGCGTACAAGACGGTGAAGGAGATTCCGGCCGAGGTCGACCTGGCGGTGATCGTCACGCCTTCGAAGCTGATCCCCAACCTGGTGAACGAGTGCGGCGAGGTGGGCATCCGGTCCATCGTGGTGATCTCCGCCGGATTCAAGGAAGCCGGTCCGGAGGGCAAGGAGCTGGAGCGGCAGTTGCTGGAGAACGCGCGCAAGTGGGGCATCCGGATCATCGGGCCGAACTGCCTGGGTGTGATGATTCCGCCTTCGGGCGTGAACGCGACTTTCGCGGCGGGCATGGCGAGATCCGGCAACGTCGGATTCCTGAGCCAAAGCGGTGCGTTGTGCACGGCGGTGCTGGACTGGTCTCTGCGTGAGAATGTGGGCTTCAGCGCGTTCATGTCGTTGGGCTCGATGTCCGATGTGGGCTGGGGCGACCTGATCAATTATCTGGGCAACGACCCGAAGACGCGCTCGATCCTGGTGTACATGGAGAGCGTGGGCGATGCGCGGAGCTTCCTTTCGGCGGCGCGCGAAGTGGCGTTGACGAAGCCGATCATCATCATCAAGGCGGGCCGGACGGCGGCTGGCTCGAAGGCGGCGGCGTCGCATACGGGCTCGATGACGGGCAGCGATGACGTGCTGGACGTGGCGTTCCAGCGCAGCGGCGTGCTGCGTGTGACCAACATCGCGGACCTGTTCTACATGGCGGAAGTGTTGGCGAAGCAGCCGCGGCCGAAGGGTCCGCGGTTGACGATCCTGACGAACGCCGGCGGCCCGGGCGTGCTGGCGGCGGATTCGCTGCTGCTGGGCGGCGGTGAGCTGGCGGAGATCTCCGAGGAGACCATCGCGGAGTTGAATACGTTCCTGCCGGCGTCGTGGAGCCACGGCAATCCGGTGGACGTGCTCGGCGACGCCGAGGCGGACCGCTACGCGAAGACGCTGGAGATTGCGGCCAAGGATCCGAACAGCGACGGGCTGCTGGTGATCCTGACTCCGCAGGCGATGACCGACGCGACGCAGACGGCGCAAGCTTTGAAGCCCTACGCGAAGCTGGGCGACAAGCCGGTGATTGCGAGCTGGATGGGCGGTGTGGACGTGGCGGCGGGCGAGCAGATCCTGAATCAGTGCGGCATCCCGACGTTCCCGTATCCGGATACGGCTGCGCGCATGTTCAACTACATGTGGAGCTATGCGTCGAACCTCAAGTCGCTGTACGAGACGCCGAGCTACGGCAAGGCGGATGACAACATCGACGCGCCGAGGGCGCAGGCGCTGATCGAAAAGGTGAGGGCCGAGGGCCGCACGATCCTGACGGAGTACGAATCGAAGGAAGTGCTGGCGTCGTACGGGATTCCCACGCTGCCCTCGCGGATTGCCTCGACCGAGGACCAGGCGGTGGATGCGGCGATTTCGATTGGGTACCCGGTGGTGCTCAAGCTGCACTCGCTGACCATCACGCACAAGACGGACGTAGGCGGCGTGCAGTTGAATCTGAAGGACGAGGACGCGGTGCGCAACGCGTTCCGGCTAATCCGCGACAGTTGCACGGCCAAGGCCGGGCTGGAGCATTTCAACGGGGTCAACATTCAACCGTTCATCAAGCTGGACGGGTATGAAGTGATCCTGGGCTCGTCGATCGACGTGCAATTTGGGCCGGTGCTGCTCTTCGGCATGGGCGGGCAGCTGGTGGAAGTGTTCAAGGACCGCGCGCTGGCGCTGCCCCCGCTGAACTCCACGCTGGCGCGGCGCATGATGGAGAAGACGAAGATCTATACGGCGTTGAAGGGTGTGCGCGGCCGGGCGCCGGTGGATCTGGCGGGCATGGAGCAGTTGCTGGTGTGCTTCAGCCGGCTGGTGGTGGAGCAGAGGTGGATCAAGGAGATCGACATCAATCCTCTGCTGGCATCACCGGAGCGGCTGGTGGCGTTGGATGCGCGCGTGGTGCTGCACGATCCGGACACGAAGGAGAGCGATCTGCCGCGGCCGGCGATCCGGCGGTATCCGATTCAATATGCGGGCGAGTTCACGACGCGCGGCGGCGAGACGGTGGAGATCCGCCCGATCCGTCCCGAGGACGAGCCGATGATGGTGAAGTTCCACGAGACGCTTTCCGAGCGGACGGTATATCAGCGGTATCTACAACTGCTGAACGTAAACCAGCGCACGGGGCATGAGCGGCTGACGCGGATCTGCTTCATCGACTATGCCGAGCAGATGGCGCTGGCGGTGGAGCGGACGAACCCGGCGACGGGCGAGCGCCAGATTGTGGGCGTGGGCCGGCTGCAAGGGATTCGCGCGGCGGAGGCCGAGTTTTCGATCGTGGTGAGCGACGAGTTCCAGAAGCAGGGCTTGGGGACGGAGTTGCTGAACCGGTTGATCGACGTGGGCCGGAAGGAAGGCGTGAAGGTGATCACGGCGGACATTCTGGCGGACAACTCGGCGATGCAGAAAGTGTCGGAGAAGGCCGGGTTCAAGCTGACTCGCGATCTGGGCGAGCCCGTGGTGAGCGCGCGGCTGGAGATCGTGTAGACGCACTACTGCCAGTATGAAAAGGCCCGGTTGGCTCCCGAGAGGAGCGGACCGGGTCTTTTTTTTTCGCGAGGCGATAAGTTCCTTGATTCGCCCGGGGCCTATAGAAGGCCCCGTATTTTTCGAGCTGATCGGGTCAAAAACCGGTTTTGCACGCGCCGTCCATGACGGCGGCCCGCATAGGAAACAGCCCACGCCATGGGGCTGCCGCTCTACTAAGGCGAAGGGATCGAAGCTGGCCAGCGGGTCAGCCCAAGACCACGTTAGCATGGGGTGTCAATAGATGGCGGGTCTAAGTGACTGGAAAAACAGGGAAAAATGGTGTGTGAATGATAAAGTTTTCATCGGCGGGGCGGGGCGAATAAAGTCTTTGGTTTCGGGGGTGGAATGGGGTGCCTGGCTCCAGGGTAAGCCAGAACTTCGCCTGCGTCCCGTTCCTGGCCGGTGAACAACTTCGCCAATGCATCCGGATTCTCTTCGGGCACATCACTGGCGAACACGCGCGGGCGCTGGTGCACCCTACCGCCGCCGGCGTCGTACCCATATAACTTGTGCACCGGGCCGCTCTGTTCCGTCATAGCGGTGGCCTGGGCTTGGCTCAGCGGCCCTGGTAGTTTTTGTCGTAGTAGTTCTGGTACTCGCCGGAGCGGACGCGGGCGATCCAGGGGGCGTTGTCTTTGTACCACTGGATTGTCAGGGCGAGGCCTTGCTCGAAGGGCATGAGGGCTTGCCAGCCGGTGGCCTTTTCGAGCTTTTCTGTGGTGATGGCGTAGCGGCGATCGTGACCGGGGCGGTCGGCGACGGTGGTCATGAGGGTGTGGGGTTGGCCGACGGCGTCGAGGATATTTTCGACGACGGTGCGGTTGGGGAGGGCGCGGGAGCCGCCGACGTTGTAGATCTGGCCGGGGGCGCCTTTGGTGAGGGCGGCCCAGATGGCGCGGCAGTGATCGTCCACGAAGAGCCAGTCGCGAACCTGGAGGCCGTCGCCGTAGATGGGGAGCGGCCTGCCCTCCAGGGCGTTGGAGATCATCAGGGGGATGAGCTTTTCGGGGAACTGGTAGGGGCCGTAGTTGTTGGAGGCGCGGGTGACGGTGACGGCCATTTTGAACGTGGTGAAGTAAGACAGCGCGAGGAGATCTGAGCCGGCCTTGGAGGCGGAGTAGGGGCTGGCGGTCTTGAGCGGGTACTCTTCGTCGGCGTCGTGGGGCTCGTCGATGGAGCCGTAGACTTCGTCGGTGGAGACGTGGAGGAAGCGGGGCAGTTTGGTGGCGCGGGCGGCCTCGAGGAGAGAGAACGTGCCGCGGATGTTGGTCTCGACGAACGCGGCGGGGCCGAGGATGGAGCGATCGACGTGGGACTCGGCGGCGAAGTGGACGATGGCGTCGGGCTTCTCTTCCTCGATAAGAGAGACGGCGAGATTGGTGTCGCAGATGTCGCCCTGGGCGAAGCGGTAGCGCGGGTCGGCTTCGATGGTGGTGAGGTTTTCGAGATTGCCGGCGTAGGTGAGCTTATCGAGGTTCACCAGCCGGGAGGCCCAGTTTTCCCGCAGGGCGAGGCGGACGAAGGCGGAGCCGATGAAGCCGGCGCCGCCGGTGACTAGAAGTCTCATTGGGGGAGTCTCACTTGTGCTGCAATTCCCAGTCGTAGTTGATGCCGGGTTCATTGTGGGCGATGCGCCCTTCGTCGGCGGGGTTGTAGAGCTTATCGGTGAGGTAGACGAGCATGGCGGGGGTGACGCCGATGACCTTGTAGCCGTGGCCGACGCCGGGCGGGATGAGGATCTGCCAGGGGCGCATCTGGCCGACGTAGAGGGTGTTTTTGACGCCGAAGGTGGGCGAGGCTGGTCGCAGATCGACGAGCGCGACCTGGAAGAGGCCCTGGACGACGGCCCAGACATCGGTCTGGTGCTTGTGGTGGTGGAAGGCCTTGATGGCGCCTGGATAGGTGAGGGCGGCGGAGACCTGGGTGGTTTCGAAGGGGTAATCTTTGACGAGGCCCTGGCCGAGGCGAGCGACCTCGAGGAAGTAGCCGCGGTCATCGGGCCACATGGCGAAGGGCAGGACTTTGACACCCTCGATGAGGTTCTTGGAATCGGGCGAGAGGATGACGTGGCCGATGCCGTGGGTGCAGACAGGGATCTGGATTTCGGGGGGCGCGATCATACGTGTTTCTTTCTGCTGTCGGCGACGAGGGTGGAGGCGCGGAGGAGGGAATCGAATGTACCGGCGTCGGTCCACCAGCCCTCGAGGAACGAGTAGCTGAGGCTGCGTTCGCGGATGTAGGCGTTGTTGACGTCGGTGATTTCGAGCTCACCGCGGGAGGAGGGCTCGAGGGTTTTGATCTTGTCGAAGACCGAGTTGTCGTACATGTAGATGCCGGTGACGGCGTAGTTGGACTTGGGCTCGGCGGGCTTTTCGACGATGTTGACGACGTGGTTGTTGAGGATCTCGGCGACACCGAAGCGCTCGGGGTCGTGGACCTCCTTGAGGAGGATCTTAGCGCCGGCGGGCTGTTTTTCGAAGTCGGTGACGGCGTCCTTGATGGTGCTCTCGATGATGTTGTCGCCTAGGATGACGCAGACTTTTTGGCCATCGGAGAAGTGCTCGGCGAGGCGCAGTGCGTCGGCGATGCCGCCTTCGCCTTCCTGGTAGGTGTAGCTGAGATTATCGATGCCGAGCTGGCGACCGGTGCCGAGGAGTTGGAGAAAGTCGCCGGCGTAGTTGCCGCCGGTTACGATGAGGATGTCGCGCACACCGGACTCGACCAAAGCCTGGATGGGGTAGTAGATCATCGGCTGGTCGTAGATGGGCAGCAGGTGTTTGTTGGTGATTTTGGTGAGCGGAAAGAGACGGCTGCCCTTGCCGCCGGCCAGTATGATGCCCTTCATAATTACTCCTAATGTGGGCCTCGATGGCCTCAGTTAGCCCATGATACACTACCCCTGCTATGAACCTAACCCCTGTCAATTGCATGGATTGGACGGATGTGCCGCGGGAGAGTCTGAATGCCAGACTGATCCGGCAGGCGATTCATACGGCGCAGATGACGATTGCGCGGCTGGAGATGAAGGCCGGCGCGATGGTGCCGTCGCATTCGCACCACAACGCGCAGTTCACGATGGTGCAGACGGGCGCCTTAAAGTTCCTGCTGGCCGATGGCGGGGAGCAGATTGTGAGGGCTGGGCAGGTGCTGGACATTCCGCCTCATGTGCCCCACGGGGTGGAGGTGCTGGAGGACAGCGTGGTGATCGATCTGTTTACGCCGCGGCGCGAGGATTGGATCAGCGGGGACGACGCCTACCTGAGAGGGTAGATCCAGTGGAGACCGGCGGGTGAGACGGCGATCACGTTGTCACGCCAGTTGATGAGCTGGAAGACGCCGGGGACGCGGCTGATGGTGGTGCGCCGCCACGTGCCCTCGGCAGCGGGGCTTTCGAGGGCGACGCCGGCGGCGTGGGCAATGAAGATGCCCTGTTGGTGCGTGAGGATGGCGCGGGGCTGATCGAGCGGGGCGAGGCGCTGCTCGTTCCAGAGCTGTTTGACATCGGGGGGCGGATCAAAGATAGCGATGCGGGCGGCGGTGTCTGCTCCGGCGGCCCATACCAGGCTGCGATCTTTCCACAGGGCGAGGGCGGCGCGGGCGGCGGTGGGCGTGTCGTGGAAGAGATTGATGGCGAAGATGCGCCAGGCGACGTCGGGGCTTCCGGGGTTCTTCATCCAGTAGTTGCCGACGAAGAGATCGGAGAGGCCGTCGCCATCGACATCGTGGGGGAGCAAGCCGCCTTGCTGGGAGGCGGTGTAGATGGAGTAGAGCTCTTTGTATTCGAAGTTGGGGAAGAGGTAGAAGCGGACCTGCGAGTGGAGGTGCGTGATGAGGACGCCGCGCTTGCCGGCAAGCGTGAAGGGCAGGCAGTTGGTGAAATCGGTTTCGGATTCTATGACGTGGGGGGACCAATCCGGGGCTTGGAGCCAGAGGAAGCGACTGGCGCCTGGGTGTTCCTGGACGAGGAGATCGTCGAGGCCGTCGGAGTTGACATCGGCGATGCAGCCGCCGGGGCCGAAGTCGCGGTGGGCGAGGAGCGTGGTGGGCGCGGCTCCGGTGAGCGGCCAGGACTGGAGTTGATCGCCCCAGGTGAGGATGGCGGGTTGCGGATGGGCGAGCAGGGCCGCGCCGCGAATTTCGGCGTGGAGGGGGAGGAGGAGGAAGAAGGCGAAGACGGCGACCGCTCCCTTACGGTCGCGGCTCGGAAACGGACGGGTGGGACGCGTAGGGGTTAGACGCATACGTGCCGGACGCGGAAGCGTTAGTGGCAGCCCTTGCAGGTGAACTTGCGGCCGTGGCAGGTGGCACACTCCGTTTTATCTACGTTTTTGGTGGCGTGATTGTCGCTGAACACGGCGTCGTGCGAAGTGGGCTTGAAATTGGAGTTGGGGGCCACGTGGCACTTGGCGCAGGAGTCAGGCGGGTTGATTTTGTTGTGGCAGATGAGGCAATCGGCCATGGCGGGGAAGTGGGCCCTGGTGGCCTTTTCGACGGGGACGTTTTCGCTTTCGGCGATGCCGTGGTGGCAACCGGTGCAGGCGTCCTTGGCGGCGGCTAGCTCGGCTGGGGAGGCGGGGCGGGCGCCGAGATAGGATTTGCTTTTGATGGCGGCGGCGATGAGGGGGGCGGCGCTGCCCATGGCGACGTGTTTGGCGTGGTTGAATTTCTGGACGCCGGTGGCGCGGGCGGGAGAGATATGGACCTCGTCGTGACAGGTGGCACACGTGCTCTCGTGGGGCATGAGCGAGTCCTCCGCCGTGGTGGAGGTGGTGGCGAGGGTGTGGCAGGATTCACACTGCGGCACCTGGGTGAGGTGGTATTTGTGGGAGAAGGGGCGCTTGGGCGCGGCCGCGGCGAATGCCACAGCCAGGCCCAGAGCGAAGGAAAGGGTAATTACTTTTTGTAGGTGATGCGCCATAGCTTATTGCCTCCATCGTCGGACACCAGGAGGCTGCCATCGGTCATCTGCAACAGGCCCACGGGACGGCCCCAGACTTCTTTGGAGTTGGGGTCCGTCATGAAGCCGGTGAGGAAGTCCTCAGGCGGCCCGACGGGCTTACCGTTTTTGAACGGGATGTGGACGACCGAGTAGCCGATGCGCTGGGCGCGATTCCACGAGCCGTGGTACGCGATAAAGGCGCCGCCCTGGTATTTCTGCGGAAATTGTTTGCCGGTATAAAAGCGAGCGTCGAGCACCGCGACATGGGCGGGCAGCACGACGTCCGGCAGGATTGTCTTGGCGACGAGATCGGGCTTGAGGCCCTTGTTGCGCGGGTCTTCATTGGGGCCGATGTAGGAGTATGGCCAGCCGTAGAAGCCGCCGGCGCGGATGGTGGTGAAGTAATCGGGGACGAGATCGTCGCCGAGGCCGTCGCGCTCCTGGACAGCGGCCCAGAGGGTATCGGTGCCTGGATAGAGGGCGAGGCCGATGGGATTGCGGGTGCCGGCAGCGATGATCTCGCGGCCGGTGCCATCGGGGCTGTAGCGGGAGATGGTGGCGCGGATTTCGGGCTCGCCGGGGGAGACATTGGACTGGGAGCCGACGCCGAGGTAGAACTTCTCGCCCTTGGCATCGAAGAGGATGGAGCGGGTCCAGTGGCCGTTGGCGGCCTCGTGGAGCGGGACGATCTCTTCGCCGGGGCCGAGTTTGCGCGCTTTGGAATCGTACTTGTAGCGCTTCACCGAAGTAGTTTCGGCGATGTAGAGGTAGTCTTTCCAGATGGCTAGGCCATAGGGGCGATCGAGGCCGGTGATGAGCTTGGTCTTTTCGGAGTCCTCAATTTTGCCGTTTTTGTTGGCGTCGGCGAGGATGTAGACGCTGCCGCCCTTCATGCTATCGGTGAGGAGGATCTCGCCGGAGGGGCCGTAGAGCATGAAGCGGGGGCGCTCGAAGCCAGTGGCGTATTCGGTGATATCGAAGCCGGCGGGAACCCGGAGGGCGGCTCCGTCGGGACGCTGGATGACTTTGGGCCCATTGGAGGCGGAGGGGGTGTGATAGGGTGCAGGGAGTTTGGGCGGATCGGCGGCGATGGCCATAGCGGGCGTGCCCAGCGCCGCGAGTATGGCAAGAATGGAGTGGAGTCTCATTGATGTCATTCTACCGAGCTACGGAGATGCCCGAGTTGGAAGTATCGGCGTGGTGTTCGACGGAGGAGCCGCTGACGATGGCGGGGCTGGTGGGGAAGGTGGTGGTGATTTACGCGTTTCAGATGTTATGCGAGGGGTGCGTGACGGAGGCGCTGCCGCAGGCGCAGCGGGTGCACGAGGCGTTTTCCCGCGACGATGTGGTGGTGCTGGGGTTGCATAGCGTGTTTGAATCGCACGGCCGGATGGGGGATGAGGCGCTGCGGAAGTTTCTGTTGGAGAAGGGGTTTGGGTTTCCGGTGGCGGTGGATGCGCCGGGGTTGCTGTGGACGCCGCGGACGATGGAGAAGCTGGGGTTGCAGGGAACGCCGTCGGTGATTTTGGTGGATCGGGTGGGGCGGCGGCGAATGCAGAAGCTGGGGTTTGTGGGGGATGAGGTGCTGTGGCGGGAGATTGGTGCGTTGGTGGGGTGAGCCTGCCGTTGCATGCTGTCTCGCGATGTCATATGCTGAACTACATGGTTCAGTATTGCCAGACCCACTTCGATGCCTCGTTCGGCGCGCTCTCGGATGCCACGCGACGCGGCGTTCTGGAGCACCTCGGGCGGGCGGACGCTTCGATCACGACGCTTGCGGAGCGGTTCCACATGACCCTCACGGGCATGAAGAAACATGTAGGCGTCCTGGAGCAAGCGGGGCTCGTCACCACGGAGAAGGTCGGGCGCGTGCGGACCTGCAGGCTCGGTCTCCGCGGATTGCAGGAAGAGGCGTTATGGATCGAGAGATACCGCCAGCTCTGGAGCGCGCGGTTCGACGAGTTGGATGACGTTGTCGAGGAATTGAAATGGAAGGAGAAAGTCGATGGACGAGAGAAGTGAAATTGAGGCCATCCCGACGGAGAACCGCACGGCGGTGGAACGGAAGTCCGGGCGCGAACTCGTCGTCACACGAACCGTCAACGGTCCTGCGCGCCTCGTGTTCGAGGCGTGGACCAAGGCAGAACTATTCAGGAGATGGTGGGTACCCAAGTCTTGTGGTTTGACCCTGCTTTCCTGCGAGATGGATGTTCGTGTTGGAGGGCAGTATCGTTTGGCGTTTCGCCACGAAGATTCGACGATGGAGTTCTTCGGCACGTACCTCGAAGTGACACCGCACTCGCGCCTCGTTTGGACCAACGAGGAAGGGGACGGCGGCGAGACCGTCACCACGGTGACCTTCGAAGAAAGCGCCGGCAAGACGTTGTTGGTCGTGCACGATCTCTATCCCTCGGAAGAAGCGCTTGACTCCGCGATCGGCTCCGGATCGACGGGCGGGATGCCCGAGCAGCTCGACCAGCTCGACGAACTTCTCGTCAGCCTGGGATCAAGCATGGACACACAATGACGCAGCCCATCCATCAACCCAAGAAGCGCGTGGCCGGCGCCGGGGGTAAGAACAGTGCCCAAGGCGAGGCCCCGGTGAAACTGCTAGCCGCCATGACTGGCAAGGCAAGCGCCGCGAAGACCGCGACAGGCGACAAACCCGTGTTCGCATACATCGCGAGCTTGCCGCATCCGCAGCGCGGCATCGCCGAGCGCATCGATGCCCTGGCGGCCAAGAGTTTGCCGGGTATCCAGCGAGCGGTGAAGTGGGGCATGGCGTACTACGGGGTCGACGGGGGCTGGTGCTTCTCATCCGGCGCATTCGTCGGCCATGTGAAGCTGATGTTCATCCGGGGCACGGAGATCAAGCCAGAACCGCCTGTGACGCCGATCGGGATGGGCAAATCCACCCGCGGAGTGGAGATAGCATCGCTTGATGATTTCGACGAGCATCAGTTGGCGGCGTGGATGAAGCAGGCCGCCACCATGCCCTTCGCCGGGGGAAAGAAGCGATGAGTACGTCGTGGCGTGGGAAGCGTTGCCATGCCGTCCTGGCGAGCGCACGGTAGAGTTACGTCTACGGTGCTGGTCCTGGAAATGGCAACACGACGCGGGTTTGAGGCACGTCGAATGCAGGCGAGGACATTATAGTCGCGGCCCGGTCTTTATGCCTAGGGTCAGGATGCCGGGCCGCTGGCTTACAGCGGGAGGATCTTCCTCGCGGAGGGTTCGAAGTTGAATTGGCGGTTTCGGAGTTTGGTGAGCGCACGCATTCGCGGACGTTCTTGAGCCAAGCGGTCAGAGAATGCCAATCCTGCAAACAATGGAGTCAAGGCGCCGGATCCCCGTCATTGCCGTCAGCTGCGGAGCATGATGACTGCTATCGAAGCCTGAGGCGGGTCGCCTGCAGATATTCGTGGAGCTCCCTCTTGTGTTCGAAAAAACGCTGCGGATTTGGAATCCGGTCGCCGGCTGACTTCGGCGCGCTCGCAATCTCCTTCTGTAGCTGCGGAAGCTGCCGCGCATCCTGCAGCGCTCGCCGATAGTGTTCCTCCAATAGAGGGGGCGCGGGGAATCCGGTGCGCGCAAGAATCTCAAATTCCCGCCGAATCGCCGAATCCCAGTCAATGCCTTCGTCTCCAACCCTGCCCAGCGCCGCGGAGATCAGCGCCTTTTCGGCCGGGGACAGAGCCTTGCCCTTCTCAGCAGAGGAAACCAATCGCAGATGTGAGACGAGCAGTGTTTTGCCCGCGAGAGCCGCGATGAGCGGCCCGTCTGTAGCCACATCATGAGAGAAGCGGATTCCTGCCGAGAGCGTTCGGATTCCTCCGGCCCGATCGCCAAGCTGGAGTTGGTACATGGAGTAAAGCACGTTGATCCGCCCCAACGCCAACGCCTTCCGGACGTGCTCGATGGGAGCTTCGGAGGCGAGATTATACTCCAAGCCCCAATCGCAGTTCTGGAGTTCTGTTCCGCGCCGCAGCGTCTCGACGGCGAGGCGATTGCGCTCCACCAGGTCGCGGTGCTTTGAGTTGTCGTACGGCGCGTTTCCTTCCAGGATCGCTTGCAGTTCCTTGGCCAGGTCCGCACTCACAGGGGTGTCTCGCATTTGGGCAAAGGCCGACCAGTAGCGCAGCGCGGCATTGTCGCCAAGCCTCGTTGCAGCGGATTGTTGAGCCGCGAGGACCAGAGCGCATGTGAAAACCGCAGAAAGCAACATGGCTGTTGTTTTTTGGTGGCACATCATTTTGAGAGCTCCTGCTGACTTAGAAGTTCAAGGGCGCTCCCGCTAAGGGGAGCATCGCCGGTTCGCAACGTGCGGAAAGCGAAACCGGAATCTTCGATTACCTCTTTCCAGGACGATGACCTGGCAAGAAGCTGATTGGCACTGCCGATGGTGATGGGTTGCTGCTCAGACAACTCGGCTGGTACTGGGGGCGACTGCCGCAACAGGATACCAATCAACAGCGCCGCCGCCGTGCCTAAGGCAATGAAACTCCATTGTCTTCGGCGCTGCGGAAACGGCGCCGGACTCAAAGGACGAAAGCTCCTCAAGTACTCCTCGATCTGATTCTCATCCATCTGATTCTTCACTCTCGATTTCCTCCGCCTTTGCCGATAGCGAGTCTCGTAGTTTGGCCAGGGCGTATCGATAGCGCGCCGCTGCCGTATTAGCATTGATGCCGAGAACCTCCGCGGACTCGGCGAACGTAAGGCCCCCCCAAATGTGCAGTACGGTGACCTCACGTTGGTCCACTGGAAGCCTGGACAAAGCGCTTCTGACACTCAACTCCTCCTCATAATCCCGATTGGGCGACTGGAACCACGGGTCATCCGGTTCGAGCGCGACGTCGCGGGCCCGCCGTCTAACGTCGCTCAATAGCGTGTTCCGCAAGGCGCCAAGAAGATACGTGCGGACGGTGGTGATTTGGCTCAGGTCCGAATACTCCAACAGTCTCAGGAATACCTGGTGCACTGCGTCCTGGGCACGGCCACGATCACCTGTATGCGCGATTCCGAATAGAAGCAGGGCGGCTCCATATTGGAGATACCAGGATTCCAGGGTGCTGCGGTTATGAGTTGGTGTTCCCAATGCTTTCATGCATAGGACGTTGCACGGGACTCAATTTGTCTAGAGATGGAAAACTCCTGATCGATTCGGTGCGCGGAAGCGCGCGAGGAGCTGGCGGCTGGCAGCCATTGCCTCTCGCAAGGTCACGCAGTGTAGAACTGCACAAACGGTTCTGGTCAGAAAGTTCCGTTCCGGGCAGTGAAGCTTATGGCCAGGAGGCCGAGCCGCTTGCTTAGAGCGGGAGGATCACCTCGCGCAGCGGGTCGAAGTTGAGACGGCGCTTTTGGACGTAGGCGATGTTGCCTAGGTGGAAGGCCATGGCGGAGCGGTGGCCGATGTAGACGTCGCCGTTGGGGAGCTTGCGGGAGCGGACCCATTCGAAGGAGTTCTCGACGTGATCGATGGTTTGCTCGTGGGTGGAGAGGAATTCGACGGGCTTGGCTCCGCGTGGTTCGCCGCAGGGGAACCGGGCCGCTTCGAGAAAGGAACAGAGGCGGCCCTTCCCGTTCTGTGGTTACTGTACGCCGCAGACGTTGCCGCTTACTTCGGCGTTGAAGCGGCCCTGAGGGAGTTCCTTATCGAGGTCCCAAACGACGTAGGGGCCTTTCACGAACAGATTTCCCGTGGCGTGGAGGAACCGGCCGGTTCCCGACGTGATCTTGTGGGCGCCCTGGTACATACCGCCAGCCGGAAACTGGCCTGGAGGGTTGGGGAAAGTGCCCTGAGTGGCCACGGTTGTGAAAGTATTGTGATTACCGGCGCTATCCATGCCGAAATCAAAGTACAGGGTCCCGCCTTTTCCCATGCCCACCCATTTGTGCCACGTAACCGTTCCATCATTGCCTGATGTCCTTCCGTGTAGGGGCTCATCACCTAGGTAGCCATGCACGGGTCCTCCCCAAATGTCTTCAGTCCGGAGGAGTAGTTCAGGGTTCAACAGTTGTTCCTGGGCGAGCGCCTGGAAGCTGGGGCATTTTTGTTGCGCCTGCGCTTGCTGACCCGGCAAGGGCAGGAAGATGGCCATCACGGCGACCGCGCAAACAAACAAAACCGTCAGGACGGCTTTTCGTTGCATGATGAGGACCTCCTTGAACTAGGTTTGGGGCGGCTGCCCCCGTGTTCGTGGCCCCGCCAAGTTGCAGAAGAGAGGCGCCCGGCGCCAAGGCTGTTTACGAACTGCCGAGGTTCTACTCTTGCTACCGCGAGCCATGTGGCGAAAGGGGCGGGTCTGATTGGGCTCCAAGCCTGCGCTCTCCCGCGGATGATTCGCAGCCTGCGTCACATCAATGGGGCACACGGGAAGATATGCTACGCCGTCGTTGTTGAGGAGTCAAGGCTCTTTTTGCCCTCTTTTTATCGTTGTCGGGCGGTTTGTGCCCGGACTTTCCGCTTGCTGACGAGCCACAGCGGCGGTCACTGAAACTCACCCGAACCGCGGATCTATCGGAGGTATGCGATCCCGAAGTCCCATTCCGGGAAGGGGCGACAGAACGCGGGTTTCCGGCTGATCGTATCCAGCCGAGGGAATTCTGGCAATGCCCCAGTCTGAACGCCGATGGGCCAGGAGGCCGGGCCTGCTTGCCTAGAGCGGGAGGATCTCCTCGCGGAGCGGGTCGAAGTTGAGGCGGCGCTTTTGGACGTAGGCGATGTTGCCGAGGTGGGAGGCCATGGCGGAGCGGTGGCCGATGTAGACGTCGCCGTTGGGGAGTTTGCGGGAGCGGACGCATTCGAGGAAGTTCTCGACGTGGTCGATGGTCTGCTCGTGGGTGGAGAGGACCTCGACGGGCTTGGCTCCGCGCTCGGCGCTTTGGAAGATGAACTTGCTACGGGTGATCCAGAGCTTGCCTTCGGTGCCGCAGATTTCGACGGCGGCGCCGGTGATGCCGGGGGCGAGGGTGGCCTCGAAGGTGGCGGTCCAGCCGGTGGGGTATTCGAGGAGGACGTTGATGGTGTCGGGGGCGGTGCGGCCGTCCTTGTAGGCGAAGACTCCGCCGGCGGCGGAGGCGCTGATGGGGCAGTCTTCGTCCATGAACATGTGGACGACGTCGATCCAGTGGGTGAAGAGGTCGGTGACCTGACCGCCGCCGAAATCGAGGTAGGCGCGGAAGTTCCAATACTGCTGGGGGTCGTAATCGCGCCATTTGACGGGGCCGAGGTAGCGGGCCCAATCGAGGTTGGAGGGCAGGGTGGCCATCTTGGGCGGGGCCTTCATGAGGTGGGCGCCGTTGCCGTGCCACCAGGTGCGGGCGAGGGTGATCTTGCCGAGCTTTTTGGTCTTGAAGTACTCTTCCTTGGCCTGGAGATAGATCTTGCCGGAGCGCTGCTGCATGCCGACCTGGCAGATGCGGTTGTTGATGCGGGCGGCCTTGACGACACGTGGGCCCTCCTCGATGGTGAGGGAGAGGGGCTTTTCGACGTAGACATCTTTGCCGGCGTTGAGGGCGTCGATGGCGACGAGGCAGTGCCAGTGATCGGGCGTGGCGATGAGGCAGGCATCGAGCTCCTTGTGTTCGAGGAGCTTGCGGTGATCGGCGAAGGTCTTGGCGTCGGGGGCCTTGGTGGCGGCCTGATCGCGGCGATCGCCGAAGACGTCGCAAACGGCGGTGACATCGATCTGATTGGTTTTCTGGAAGGTGCCCATGACACCCTGGCCACGTCCGCCTGCGCCGATGAGGCCGAGCTGGATCTTGTCGTTGGCGCCGAGGATGCGGCCGTAGGAGAGGGCGGTCCAGGCGGCGCCGGAGCGAATGAGATCGCGCCGGACCATTCCTTGCGCCAAGCCACTGCTTATCATGGCCCCAATCATATCAATGCGGTACAATCCGTGCACCGTGACCTCTTTCTTCCTTTTGCTGGCTCTGTTGCAGGTTTCGCCGGAGAGCATCCGCGAGCGGATGGCGGCGTTGATTGGCGGGTTGCCGGAGGTGAAGACTCCGTTGAACGAGCGGACGATCTCGACGTTCGAGCGGCCGGGCTACCGGGTGGAGAAGGTGGTGTTTGAATCGCTGCCGGGATTTCGGGTGACGGCGAATCTGTATGTGCCGACGACGGGGCAGGGGCCGTTTCCGGCGGTTTTGGGGACGGCCGGGCACAGCGACAACGGGAAGGCGCACGAGGTGTATCAGGCGATGTGGATCTCGTTGGTGCGGCGGGGGTACGTGGTGCTGGCGTACGATCCACCGGGGCAGGGCGAGCGGCTGGAGTATTTCGATCCGGAGCTGGGGCGATCGCGGATCGGGGCAGGGACGAGGGAGCACAACGCGGCGGGCATGCAGGCTCTGCTGACGGGGGCGCCGATTGCGCGGTATTTCATCTGGGACGGGATCCGGGCGTTCGATTATCTGCTGACGCGGCGGGAGGTGGACGCGGCGAAGATCGCGGTGGCGGGGAACTCCGGCGGCGGGACCCAGGCGGCGTATCTGGCAGTGTTTGAGCCGCGGCTGGCGGCGGTGGTTTCATCGTGCTACATGACGACGTGGAAGGAATTGCTGGCGGGGCCGGGGCCGCAGGATGCGGAGCAGATCATTCCGGGGTTTCTGGCGGCTGGTTTCGACTTTGCCGATTTCGCGCGGGCGTTTGCGCCGAAGCCGTTTCTAATCACGTCGGCGACGCAGGATTTCTTTCCGATTGCGGGGGCTCGGGCGACGGCGGCAACGGCGGGGCCGAACGTGAGTTTCTTTGAGTTTGACGACACGCATGGATGGTCGCAGCCGCGGCGGGAGGCGGCGCAAGCGTTCCTGGACCGGCATCTGAAGGGCGTGAACGGCGACGCCAAAGAGGAGCCGATGGATACGGAGCCGGAGAGCGCGTTGTGGGTGACGCCGACGGGGCAACTGGCGAATTCATTCGGAACGGAGACGGTGTTTTCGATTAACGCAGCCGTGGCGCGGCAGGTGTATCCGAACCGGAAGGCCGCGACGATGAAGGACCCGGAGGAGCTACGGGCATTGATTCGCAAGCGGCTGGGCTTGGGCGAGACGAAGCCCGCGGCAATCAAGCCGCACGTGGGCAAGCCGGCGGTGCTGGCGGCGGGGTTGCCGGCGGCGGATGTGGCGGATCTGCGGAAGTTGGGTTTTGTCGTGCGGGAGCTGCGGGAGCCGAAGCGGGAGGCGGGAAAGAGCGGATACGCGGGCACGTATCAGGATGCGGCGAAGGAGTGGCTGTACGGGCGGACGATGCTGGGGTGGCGGGTGGCGGCGATGCTGGCGGGCTTCCGCGAACTGGCGGCGGATGCGGAGGTGGATCCGCTGAACATCACGGTGTGGGGGAGAGGGCATGGCGGGGTGGCGGCGATGCTGGCGGCGGCGCTGGAGCCGAAGATCGCAAAGGTGCTGGCGGAGGGGAGCGTGGTGAGCTGGTTTGCCATCACGCAGGGGCGGCTGTTCGACGATATCGCGGAGATCGTGGTGCCTGGTGTGTTGAAGGATTTTGATCTGCCGGACTTGGTGCCGTTGATTGCGCCGAGGCCGTTTTTGCTGGGCGATCCGCGGACGGCGACGGGGGCGCGGGTGGCTCCGCAAGCGCTACGCACGG
The DNA here is from genome assembly GCA_036504135.1 of Paludibaculum sp. GTDB lineage: Bacteria > Acidobacteriota > Terriglobia > Bryobacterales > Bryobacteraceae > Paludibaculum. Next base: position 64,587 of record DASXVP010000024.1, on the reverse strand, counting down.
TGTATCCAGCGGCAGTGGTGGGGGCGGTGGAGAGGCCGGGCGGGTGGGCGGCCACGAAGGTGTATGGGCCGTGGTTGATGGCGCCGCGGGGGCGGTGAGGGGCGGGCTATTGGTGTGACGCGTTGCGCCCGTTGTCGGGAGCGGCGACGATTCCGAGTTCCTTCACCTTCTCCTGCAGGTGCTGTCGGGCCAAGCCTACGGCCTCCGCAGTGCGTGAGATGTTGCCCGCGTTCTCACGAAGTTTGCGGGCGAGGTATTCTGCCTCGAAGTGGCGGCGGGCGTTGCGGAAGTCTGGATCGGCGAAGATGGCATCCGAGGGGGAAGACTGAACGGGAGTGATGGGCTCCAGGACGGCGCCGACGGAATCGGCGTCAGCCCGCTCACTGGGGGCGAGAACGAACAGGCGCTCCACGGTGCTGCGGAGTTGGCGGACGTTGCCGGGCCAGGAGGCTTCCTGCAAGCGGAGGATCGCGCCGGCTTCCAGCGCGGGGCCGGGCCGGCCGTATTTCCTTTGGACGTCCTGCCAGAAGCGCGTCACCAGTGAGGGGATGTCCTCGCGACGATCCCGCAGCGGTGGAATGAACAACGTGACGGCTGCCAGACGGAAGTACAAATCCTGGCGAAAGCGGCCGTCCCGAATGGCGGTCTCCGGCGACTTGTTCGTGGCGCTGATGAGGCGGACATCCACGGGGATGGATTGAGTTCCGCCCACGCGCTCTATGGCGCCCGATTCCACGGCGCGCAGGATCTTGGCTTGGGTGCCCAGGTCCATATCGCCGATTTCGTCGAGAAAGAGCGTGCCACGGCCAGCCTGCTCGAACTTGCCGGGATGGGTGGCGAGGGCCTGGGTGAAGGCGCCTTTCTCGTGGCCGAAGAGTTCGCTTTCTACCAGGGCCTCGGGGAGGGCAGCGCAGTTGAGAGCTACGAAGCGCTGGCGTCCGCGCGCGCTTCTGACGTGGAGTTCGTGGGCCAGCAGATCCTTGCCCGTCCCGCTTTCGCCGAGGATGAGAACGGGGAGATCAGAGGCGGCGACTCTCTGCGCGGTCTGAAAGAGTTCCCGCATGGGGCGCGACACTCCGTACATACAGCCGAAGTCGCCCTCGCCTGCTAGCCTGTCGCGCAACCCGGTGACCTCGGCTTTGAGGTCCAGCCATTCGAGAGCGTGCTCCACCGCCAAGCGGAGCTCGTCGATGTCGTAGGGCTTCACCAGATAGTCAAAGGCGCCAGTCTTCATGGCTTCCACGGCCAGGCGCTCACTGCCGTGGGCGGTGATCATGATGACGGCTGGAGGGGAGGGACGGGCGACGGTTTCCTGGAGCAAAGTCATGCCGTCCTCGCCGGGCAGGCCGTAGTCGAGAAGGATCACGTCGGGTTGTCCGCGTTCGAGGCTGAGCCGAGCCTGGCGTACGGAGTCGGCCTCCAAGACGTTGTATTGATCGGAGAATATCCGCCGGAGCGCGTAGCGTGCGGCTTCTTCGTCGTCGACCACGAGCAGCGTTCGTGCCATTCTGAGGGTCATGTTACTCCAGTTTGCGGATTAACAGCACTGAAAATCGGATGTATACTTAGGCTCGATCCGAGAACACAATGCCGGTGATCCTGTACGCGGCGGCAGTCCTGCTCTACGCCACCGGAGCTTTGGCGCTGGTGCTGCTACTGGCTGCATCAATCCGGCGGCGCCAGTGGATGCTGGGCATGATGCTCCTCTCGCTGGCGATTCTGTATCTCCTGGGCGGCAGCGAGCACTATCTGCGCATCGTGCTGCCGGAGAATCCACAGCCTGTGCTTTCGAGGTCCGGCGAGTTGGCGGCATTGTGGGCTGGGATTGCGGTGTTGTATTCGACCCTGATCTGGGGCGGCGCCGGCCGTGGCGTTGCCGCCGGGGCCGCTCTTGCCGCGGCGGTCGGCGCGGGATGGCAGCCGTGGCTTGTGTTTGCAGCCTGCGGCGGGCTATCGGCGGCCGCCTGCGCCCGCGCCGCCATTGTCAGGCAATCTGAGGCTGACAGGCGATTTTGGGGGCTCCTGAGTGCAAGCCTCGTTGTCCCGGCATTTTCGTTTGCACTGCCCCATGGATCCGGAACCGCGGCGCTGACCTATTTCTGTACCGTGGCCGTGTTCTTCGTTGGAACACTCCGGCAGAATGTGTTTGGCCTGCTGATCGGACGGCGCGCGATGCTGGCGGTGGCGCTGGGAGCGGTGACGGCTGCGTACCTGGGGGTGATCAAGGTTCTGGCCGACACCCTGTCGGATATGTACGGGATGTTCGGTTCCGTAATTCAGATTTCGTTGATCCTAGCGGCGGTGGTACTGTGGATGCCGCTTCTTTCGTGGATGAATCGTGCGCTGGGGCGGCGCACAGCGCTCTACACGGAGTTCGGCAAACGCGTGATTGACGGGGCCGTTTCGATTCTGGCGGTGGGGGACCGAGCCGAGTTCCTGGCGAACGGAATCCGGCGGTTGCTGCACGTGGAATCCGTCCACCTGAGCACGCTGGGCGAGCAGCCACTGGGCCGATCGTCGGGAAGAGCGAACCCTCCGATGGACGGGCAACTGCGGGTGGCCGGCGAGCTGCTGGAGGCGGGATCGGAGAGAATCGTGCACAGACTCCAAGTGCGGGATCCGGCCTGGACTGCCCTTTTCTCCGAGATTCCGTACAACTACATCGTCCCGCTCCGGTACGAGAACCGGCTTGCCGGCATCCTCTGGGTGGATTCCAGGCCACGGGAATATCTGGACGACTTCGAGCCCGTGCTCCTGGACATTGCCCGCCAGACCAGCCATTCCCTGGAAGCATGCCGGCTGTTGGAGGGGAAGATCCATCTGGAGCGTTCGCTGATGGCGCAGCGGCAACTGGCGGCGCTGGGCAATGTCGCCGCCACCATCGCCCATGAAGTGAAGAATCCGTTGAGTTCCATTCGCGCGCTCACCCAATTCATGGGCGAGGACCTGGCGTTTCGAGCCGTTTACGGAAACGACCTTGCTTACATCATCTCGGAGATCGACCGCCTGAACGCGTCCATGCGACAGTTGCTCACGTTCGCGCGGCCACCCTCGGAATCGTCCGGCGACGTGGATGTATCGGCGCTAGTTTCCGGCATCGTCGGCAACGTTCGAAAGGAAAAAGCCGGTGTCCCGGTGGAGGTCCGAGAGAGGATTGCGCCAGGCCTGATTTTGCACCATGCCGGGGGCCAGACTGTGGAGCAGATTGTGTGGAACCTGCTGCTAAACGCACTCCAGGCGGCTGACAACCAGGGCAGCGTGGAAGTGGTGGCCGAACCCGCCGGATATAGCGAAATCCGTCTTTCCGTGTGTGACGACGGTCCTGGCATACCGCCCGAGATCCGCAGTCGGATCTTTGAGCCGTATTTCACGACGCGGCAGAAGGGGTCAGGACTGGGACTCTCCATTGTCGAGAAGAATGTCATGTCGCTGCGGGGCGCCGTGGCGGTGGAGAGCCCGGTGGCGTTGGGGCGGGGCACCCGGTTTACGGTGACGCTGCCGGAGGATCGCCCGGAGTTGGCTACATGAGAGGACTGTTGGCAGCACTTCTGCTGGCGGCGGCTTACGTCACTTCCGCGCCCGCGCAGGTGTTGCCGCCGGCACGCCTGGAGCTCGGCCGGCAGGCGATGAACAGCATCTACGATCTGGACTACGCGGGCGCGGAACGAATCTGCCAGCGCCTGATCCAAACGGATCGCGGAGATCCGTTGGGCTATGCGCTGCTGGCGCGAAACATGTGGGCGATGCAGTTGGACGCGGGACAGGGGCTGACGATTGACAGGTTTTCCGGCTCGGCATTCTACACGGGTGGACAGGAGCAGACGATCATGGTGAGCGCGGAGGCCGAGCAGCGATTTCGAGATACTGCGCAGAGCGCGGTTACGTTCGCCCGCGCGCGATTGAACCGGAACCCCGGGGATCTGGGCGCCATGTTCTCGCTCGGCCTTGCATTGCAGACGCGGGCCAGCTACGAGTTCACGATGAAGGCAAGCTGGTGGCCGGCGTTTCGCGATGGCGAAAGCGCACTGAAGCTGCATCGCAGCGTCTCGCTGGCGGCGCCGGACTTCGTGGATGCGCGGCTGGCGCAGGGGGCCAGCTACTATGCTGTCGCCTCTGTCCCGTGGACGATCCGCTGGCTTCCTTTTGTGTTGGGCTACCGGGGTAGCAAGGAGAGCGGGAAGCGCGAATTGGATTTGGTGGCGAGCCGGGGCGTGATTCTGGCGGACGACGCCCGCTCGATACTGGTGCTGTTGAATTGTCAGGACCTGGAATACGACCACGCCGCACACGAGCTGGAGGAACTCGGCCGAAAGCACCCGCGCAACTACCTGATACCGCTGGAACTGGCCGCGGTGGCGTTGCGGCAAAATCAATCGCAGAAGGCGATAGCCATCTACAAGTCTGTCCTGGCCAAAGTACAGGGCAAGGTCAATGGGTACGCCGCGCTTCACAGCTCGCACGTCTATCTCCGCCTGGGTGTGGCGGCACGTGCAGGCGGAGACCTGCAAGCTTCCGTCGAGTGGCTGGTCCAGGCGTTGAACGGCACTGGCGGGAATCTCAAGGTTCAGGTGGCGGCCCGTCTGGAGCTAGGCAAGACACGCGACCTGCGCGGCGAACGGAAGCTGGCGATGGAACAGTACCGTGTGGTGGCCGAGGCCGAGGACTTTCTAGGGTCGCGGCGGGAAGCGCAGTCCCTGATGTCCCGTCCGTTCCAGTTTGTGCGCTGAGCTCTGGCGGGAATTCCTGGCACCTGTCAGTTTTCGCTGGCATCGCGGAGCGGCCGCGCAATGAACATCAGCCGCAAATCCCTTTTCTGTTGAGCCACTTAGGGACGTAGTCCGGTCTGGCCCCAATCCTGCACATCCGGGGAGCGAGGTGATTAGAAATGACCGGCAAATTCATCCAACGCACTCTAAGGAACGTGATTCTCCCTAAGAGGCCGTACTTCGCTCATCTGGCGCTCACGCACCGCTGCAATCTGAAGTGCCGCTTCTGCCACGTGACGGAAACCAGTTTTGCTGAACTCAACACGGAGTCGATGTGCAAGGCAATCGATGTGCTCGACAAGATGGGGGTGGCCGTGCTGAGCATCAGCGGCGGAGGCGAGCCGCTGCTGCGGGACGACTTTGACGAGATCATCAACCATGCGGCGGAGCGAGGGCTCTACGTAAAGCTGACATCCAACGGCACGATGCCACGCGCGAAGTACGAGCGCCTGCTGCGGAGCCGAATTGATGAGATCGGCATTTCATTGGATGGCGTGATGGGGCACGATTTGCCATTTAGCCATGTCGGGTCGCCGATCCTCTCCACGCTGCGGTATCTGAACGACAATCTGCCCGCGGGCAAGAAACTGACAATCAACGTGACCGTCTCACAGGCGAACCGGGATCAGGTGCAAGGCATTCTCGACTATTGCGCGGAGCGGTATCCACAGGCGCGCGTATGGTTGAACCCGGTGGCAGTGGGCGAGGGCGCGCTGCGGACTTCGGCGCCCATTCGCACGGAGCCGGACTATCTGCGCCGCTGCAATGGCGGGACGCGGCTATCGGCTGGATTCTACACTGCCGGCGCCGAGGAGCAATACGGAGCGGCGAAGTTTGACTGGGGCTGCCTGGCTGGCGAGCAGTTCTTCGACGTGAAGCCGAACGGCGACTTCTGGCTGTGCCAGGATCAGCCGAGCCCTGCGCCGTTGAACGTGCTTCAACCTGGTTTTGCGGGGGAGAGAAAGCGGCTGGACAAGGGTGTGCGGCGCGACTGCACCGGCTGCGTGTACTCGTGCTACTACGTGGTGCAACAGAGCTTTCGTCCGGTGAACTGGCCGGACGTGGCGCTGTTGTGGTGGCAATCGGTGACGGCGCCGGGCAGCCGGCAGCGCCGGATTGGCGACCGCTTCGGTTGGGTGGCGGGCTTGTGCTCGTTCCTGATGCCGCGGCTCGCGCAGCGTGTGCCGGCGTCGTTTCTGCCAGTGGTGGCACTGGCACTGGCGCTGGGGTTGGGCGGGGTGGCTCGCTCGGAAACGCGGCCGGCACAACTGCCCGCCGCGACGGTTCTGGATCGCATGGAGGAGGCGGGCCGGCGGCAGCAGGCGACGCTGGAGAGTTGGTCGAGTACGCGGGTGTACACGGCTGCCAATACGGGACTGCGCAAGTCAGCGACAGTGAAGGCCCAGGTTGATTTCGCCTCGCCGGCGAGGAAGTCGTACGCTGTTGTGGAGCGGCAGGGGATGGGCTTCATCGTGGATCATGTGATTCGCCCAATCCTGGACGCAGAGTGCGAGAGCGCCGCCGATCGCGCGCAATCGGACATCAACCGTACGAACTATGAGTTTCGCTTGCTCGAATTCGAGGATGGCGAGAATGCGTATGTCTTCGAGGCATTGCCGCGAGCTCCGAAGAAGTTTCTGTTCCGCGGCAGGATCTGGGTGGACGCCGGGACGTTTGGCGTACGGCGAGTATTGGGTAGCCCAGCCAGCCGGCCCTCGATCTGGGTGAAGCGCACTGAGTTCACGCACGAGTACCGGGAGATTGGCGGCTTCTGGTTGCCGGTGAGCCATCGCAGCAGGGCGGAACTGAAGATAGTTGGCACGTCTACTTTGGAGATTGACTACGGAGAATACACGTTGAGGGCACGGAGCGTGCCGGTTACGGCCCTGACATCAGCGCTCCGGTGAGGGCATCGCGCCTGTCGTTAGAGGTGGCGTTTATGGCAACTGGAGGGCTTGGCCGGCGACGGCGTTAAGAGTTTTCTCCTCGCCGTTGAGGCGGACTCGGACGGGGCCGGTCTGGGTGGCGCGGATGGTGGCCTCGATGAGCTTGCCGGCTCTCCAATCGAGATCGACCGTGAAGCCTCCGCGGGCTTGGAGGCCGGTGACGGAGCCACTGGGGAAGGCCGGCGGGAGCGCGGGGAGCAGGTGGAGGAAGGGGATGGCGCTGGGTGGATCGAGCGGCTTGGCGTGGGGATCGTGACTTTGCAGGAGCATCTCGGCGATGCCGGAGGTGGCTCCGAAGTTGCCGTCGATCTGGAAGGGTGGGTGTGCGTCGAAGAGGTTGGGGTAGAGGCCGCCCTGCTGGTTGGCGGCGCCGGCGGGCTTGATGAGGTTCTGGAGGATGGTGTAGGCGTGGGCGCCATCGAGAAAGCGCGCCCAGAGGTTCACCTTCCAGCCCATGGACCAGCCGGTGGCGGCGTCGCCGCGGAATTCGAGGGACTTGCGGGCGGCCTGGAATTGATCGGGTGTGCCGAAGGCGGTGATGTCCGAGCCGGGAAAGACGGCCCAGAGGTGGGAGACGTGGCGGTGCTTGTTGTTGGGATCGTCTACGTCTTCGAGCCACTCCTGGAGCTGACCGTGGCGGCCGATGAGGTTGGGGGCGATGCGAGAGCGTGTGGCTGTGAGGCGCTGCCGGAGATCGGGGTCCACGTTGAGGATCTGGCTGGCGGCGGCGGTGATGCCGAAGAGGCTGCGGATGAGCTGGTGATCCATGGCTGGGCCCATGACGAGGCCGCCCTGTTCGGGCGAGTTGCTGGGGCCGGAGATGAGCCAGTCTTTAGTGGGGTGTTTGGTTAAGTAGTCGAGGTAAAAGAGCGATGCGCCCCGGAGGAGCGGCCAGGCGGTGGCGCGGAGGAACGACTTGTCGCCAGTGAACTGGTAGTGCTCCCAGGCGTGGTGGGCGAGCCAGGCGCTGCCTGCGGGCCAGATGCCGTGGTTGGCAGCGTTGATGGGGGCGGTGCCGCGCCAGAGATCGAAGTTGTGGTGGAGGACCCAGCCGTTGGCGTTGTACTGGGCGCGGGCGGTTTTGGCGCCGGACTCGGCGAGCTCGCGCATGGCGGCGAAGAGGGGCAGGTGGCACTCGGAGAGGTTGGCGACCTCGGAGGGCCAATAGTTCATCTGGACGTTGATGTTAGAGGTGTACTTGCTGCCCCACGGGGGACGGTTGGAATCGTTCCAGAGGCCCTGAAGGTTGGCGGGTTGGCCGCCGGGGCGGCTGGAGGCGATGAGGAGGTAGCGGCCGTATTGGAAGAGGAGGGCAACGAGGCGGGGGTCTTTGCCGGCTGCGAAAGCGGCGATGCGTTCGTTGGTGGGGAGATCGGCGGCGGGTGATGTGCCGAGATTGAGGGAGACACGGTGGAAGAGGCGGTTGTGATCCTCGCCGTGTTCTGTCAGCAGTTGGTTGGGGGACTTGGCTGCGGCATTGGCGAGGACGGCGGTGTTGCGGGCGAGGGGGTCGGCGGTGAGGTCGCGGTAGTTGACGAAGTTGGTGGCGCCGGAGAGGATGAGCGTCGCGGTTTGAGCGCCGGTGATGGAGATTCGGTTGTCTTGAATCTGCTTCTGGCCGTCCGAGGTAACGGCGTGGAGGCGGGCCTCGAAGCGGATGGCGGAATCGGCGGGCTGGCCGGTCATGGAGATGTCGCCGCTGGCAGTTGGACGGATGATGCTGGCGTCGTGGGCGCTGCGGAGTGCGGCAGTGAATTCGAGGCGTCCAGGTTTATCGGCACTGAGCTGGACGACGATGACCTGGGCAGGATAGCTGGCGAAGACCATGCGTTGGTAGTGGACGCCCAGGTGCATGAACTCGACAACGGAGAGACCTTGTTCCAGATCGAGTCGACGTTCGTAGCCTGTGATTTCGTTTTCGCGGATGCCTGGGAATTCCAGTAGGAGATCGCCGAAAGCCTGGTACTCCTTCTGGGTGACAGGCTTGCTCATGAACTCGCGGGTGGCGAGTTGTTCGGCCTCGGCCTGTTTGCCCTGATTGAGGAGGTTGCGGATTTCGGCGAGGTGGGTGGCGGCGCCGGGGTGCTGGTATTCGTGAGGCTCGCCGGTCCAGATGGAGCTCTCGTTGAACTGGATGCGCTCCTTGGCGACGCCGCCGAATATCATGGCGCCGAGGCGGCCGTTACCAACGGGCAGGGCTTCCGTCCATTTCGTGGCAGGTTTGGTGTACCAGAGATAATCTGGATCGGCGGCCAGGAGGGGGGCGATGGAAAGAAGGAAGAGCGGTAGTTTGTAGTGCACCGGGGGTCTCCCGCGCATGGTATCAAACTCCCCGGTACGGGCTGGGTTTACTTGTTGAGGAAACCCTGGAAGAGGTTCATGCCTTGGGACATGAGATCGCCCTGGGGCAGTACTCCGTTGGGGGTGAGTTTGTCGAAGAGGCCTGGGAGGACATCGGCGAGCTGCGAAGAGGCCGTCTCGGGCGCGATGCCGAGCTTGCCGGCGAGCTGGCGGAGCATATCGCCGCCGAGGACGCCCTGGAGCTGATCTGCGGAGATGGGCAGGTTCTGGCCGGTGCCGATCCAGGAAGAGGCGACGTCGCCGAGGCCGCCCTGCTGAAATTTTTCGAGTAGGCCGGCGATGCCGCCGGGTTGATTATTAACGAGTTCGAGGATGGACGAGACCATTGAGTTCCCGCCGCCCTGATTGCCGCCGCCGAGCAGATTGCCGGCAAGATCCTCCAACATTCCCATCGCTTGATTCTCCTCTGCCTAAGTGTCCGTGAACGTTAGTCCAGAACTTTGATGCTGGCGGGCGGCTGATGGCCACAAGTCATTGTCTCGGTCATGCCCGAGGCGACAAGGGCGCAGGCGTTATCGGTGGCAGTTTTGACCGCTTCGTCCTTGCTGGGGCCGGAGGCAACGCGGCAGGATTCGCGGCCATTGAAGGAGACGCAGACTTCGACGCGGACTTTCCGGTTGCCCATCATGGAATAGGTCATGACACCCAGGAATATCGCGAAGCCCGCGACTCCGAGGAGGACGAGAGTAGATTTTTTCAAACTGTGATTACTCCGTGAAGAAGTTGCCCATCTGGCGGAACTTGTCGCAACGTTGATTGATGAGTTGCTCCGGCGAGAGACGTTTGAGTTCGTCGATGGCGGAGAGGAGCGTGAGCTGGAGGAGCTCGGCGGCACGATCGTGATCGTCTTGCGCGCCGCCTGGGGGTTCGGGGATGATGCCGTCGACGAGGCCGAGGCGCATGAGGTCTGGGGCGGTGATTTTGAGAGCGGTGGCGGCGAGTTCGCCTTTGCTGGAATCGCGGTAGATGATGGCGGCGCAGGACTCGGGCGAGATGACGCTGTAGACTGCGTTTTCGAGGATGTAGACGCGGTTGCCGATGCCAAGGGCGAGTGCGCCGCCGCTGCCGCCCTCGCCGATGATGACGACGATGACGGGCACTTCGAGGCGGGACATTTCGCGGAGGTTGTAGGCGATGGCTTCAGCCTGGCCGCGCTCTTCGGCGTCGATGCCGGGGTAGGCGCCGGGCGTATCGAGGAGGGTGATGATGGGGCGGCCGAACTTGGAGGCCATTTCCATAACGCGCATGGCTTTGCGGTAGCCCTCGGGCTTGGGCATGCCGAAGTTCCGGATGAGTTTCTGTTTGGTGTCGCGGCCCTTCTCCTGGCCGATGATCATGACCTTCTCTCCGGCGAGGGTGCCGAAGCCGGTGATGATGGCGGGATCTTCGCCGTAGGCGCGATCGCCGTGAATTTCGGTGAAGTCCGGGAGGAGGCGTTGGAGGTAATCGACGGTGTGAGGGCGCTTGGGATGGCGGGCGAGCTGGACGCGCTGCCAGGCGGGGCTGATGGCGGGCATGCCGCGGAGTTGGAGGATCTCCGCCTGAATCTCGGAGAGTCGAGCCTGGGCGCCTGTGGAGGTCATCTGGAGCTGGGACATTTCCCGTTCCAGGTCGGCGATTCTTGGGCTCTGCGAGGGTTCACTCATGGTCACTTCCAATTATGAGGCTAGCACTTCAAGGGAGTCCGGACCGCAGATGCGTTCAAGTTCGGCTTTGAACTCCTTGTCGGGCCGGATTTTGGATTTCACGTCAAGGAGGAGGGAGAAGTCCCTCTGTTTCTCGATTTTAAAGCGAACGGCGGTGTCGCCGGGCTTGGCGGCAAAGAGGGACTGGAGGGCGCCCAGCTTGTCGGCAGTGTTGGCGGTGAGGCGGATGCGGATGGTGACGACGGAGGGCAGGTTGATGCGGACGAGATCGAGGGGGATGATCTCCTGGATGTTCACCTTTACGGTTCCGTCCTCTTCGGGCATGGCTTTGCCGCGGATGAGGACAGCTTTGTCCTCCTCGATTTCCTTTTGAAGGAATTCATATTTGGTGGCGAAGCAGAGGACCTCGGTGGCTCCATTCCAATCTTCGAGCTGCATGAAGGACCAGGGCTTCTGTTCCTTGTTGCGGCGCTTCTGGATTCCGGTGAGGATGCCGCACATCGCCACTTCGTGGCCCTTCTCGATGCCGGAATTGAAGAGGGTGTCGCTGGTGTGAGAGGCGATCTCGCTGACTTTCCAGCGGTGTGCGTCGAGGGGGTGGCCGGAGATGTAGAAGCCGATGGTCTCCTTTTCGCCGCGGAGTTTCTCCGTCTGGGTCCAATCGTTCACCTTGGGAAGGACGCGATCCGTGGTGGCGCCGGCCGTCATGAGGTCGCCGAAGAGGCCGCCCTGGCCGCTGAGCTTGTCTTTTTGGGCGCGCTGTCCAGACTCCATGCAGTCTTCGATGATGGCGGTGAGTTGGGCGCGATTGCCGGGGATGGAATCGAGCGCGCCGGCCTTGATGAGGCTCTCGATGACGCGCTTGTTGACGGCGGTGGGGTCCACGCGTTCGCAGAAGTCGTCGAGCGTCTTGAAGGGGCCACCCTCGGTGCGGGCACGGACAATGGCTTCGACTGCGCCGGCGCCCACGTTCTTGACGGCGCCCATGCCGAAGCGGATCTTGTCGATGCCGACGGGCGTGAAGTTGAGATCGGACTGGTTGAAATCCGGCGGGAGGACCTCGATGCCGAGCGCGCGACACTCTGTGATGTAGCGGACGACCTTATCGGTGTTGCCGGTTTCGGAGGTGAGCAGGGCGGCCAGGAACTCGACGGCGTAGTGGGTCTTGAGGTAGCCGGTGAGGTAGGCGAGGTAGCCGTAGGCGGCGGAGTGGGACTTATTGAAACCGTATTCGGCGAATTTGGCGAGGAGGTCGAAGAGGGCTTCGGCTTTTTTGGGATTGTGGCCGTTGTCGCGGGCGCCCTGGAGAAAGCGGGCGCGCTGCTTATCCATCTCCTCCATCTTCTTCTTGCCCATGGCACGGCGAAGAAGATCGGCCTCGCCGAGAGAGTAGCCGGCGATCATCTGGGCGACCTGCATGACCTGTTCCTGGTAGATGACGAGGCCGTAGGTCTCCTCGAGGATGGTCTTGAGTTCGGGGAGGTCGTAGGTGACGGGTTTGCGGCCGAGCTTGCGATCGACATAATCATCGACGAAGCCGTTCTGAATTGGGCCGGGACGGTAGAGGGCGTTGAGGGCTATGAGGTCCTCGATGCGCTCGGGGTGGGAGCGGCGGAGGACGTCCTTCATGCCGGAGGATTCAAACTGGAAAACGCCGTCGGTGAGGCCCTGGGCGAAGATGCGTTCGTAGGTCTCTTTATCGTCGAGAGGAAGATCCTCGACACAGATATCCTCGCCACGGGTTTTCTTGATGAGGCTGAGCGCCTCATGCATGATGGTGAGCGTGGTGAGTCCCAGGAAGTCCATCTTGAGAAGGTTGAGTTTCTCCAGAATGGACATGTCGAACTGAGTCACAATTTCGTCTTTGTTCGTCTTGTAGAGCGGGAGAAGGTTAGCGAGCGGGACGGGCGAGATGACGACACCGGCGGCGTGGACGCTCGCGTTGCGGGCCATTCCTTCGAGTCGCAGGGCGACGTCGATGACTTCGCGGATGCGTGTGTCTTTGGCGGCGGCCTCGTTGAGGAGGGGTTCCTTTTGCAGGGCGTCAGCGAGCTTGATGTTGAGCTCGGCGGGGACGAGCTTGGTGAGTTTCTCAACGTCGCCGAAGGCCATATCGAGGGCGCGGCCCACGTCTTTCAGCGCGGCCTTGGCGCCGAGGGTGCCGAAGGTGATGATCTGCGCGACCTGCTCGCGGCCGTATTTTTCGGTGACGTACTGGATGACCTCGCCGCGGCGATTGGTGCAGAAGTCGACGTCGATATCGGGCATGCTGATGCGTTCCGGATTGAGGAAACGCTCGAACAGCAAGCCATAGTGGAGCGGATCGACATCGGTAATGCCCATGCAGTAGCTGACGAGAGATCCGGCGGCGGAACCGCGGCCGGGACCGACAGGGATGCCCTTGGCCTTGGCGTGGCGGATGAAGTCCCAAACGATGAGGAAGTAGCCGGAGAACTTCATCTGCTGGATGAGCTTGATCTCTCGGTCCAACCGTTCCACGTATTCGGCCATGTGGTGGCGGAGATGGCCCTTGGCGGCGAGGCGCTCCAAGGGGCCGCGCCGTTTCTCGAAGCCCTGGCGGGCGACGTATTCGAAGTAGGTGTCGATGGAGTGTTCGGGCGGAACGTCGAACTTTGGGAAGGGGTCCTTGATCTTCTCGAGCTTGACCTGGCAGCGCTGTGCGATATCCCAGGTGCGATCGAGGGCGTGTTCCACCTCGCGGAAGATGGCGAGCATTTCCTCGCGGGTTTTGAGGAAGAACTGCTCGGTGGAGAACTTCAGGCGCTTCTCATCGTTGACCATCTTGCCGGACTGGATGCAGGTGAGGATGTCCTGGGCGCGATGGTCTGAGTGTTCGAGATAGTGGGCGTCGTTGGAGGCAACGAGCGGGATGCCTGTTTCGGCGGAGAGGCGGTAGACCTGCGGCATGACGACGGCGTCCTGCTCCAGGCCGTGGTGCTGAATTTCGAGGAAGAAGTTGCCGCGGCCGAAGAGGTCCTGATACTCGTAGGCGAGCTTGCGGGCCTCGTCGTATTTGTCGTTGAGGATGGTCTCGTTGATGTCGCCCTTGAGACAGGCGGAGAGGGCGATGAGACCCTTGCTGTGCTGGGCGAGAAGATCCTTATCGATGCGGGGCTTGTAGTAGAAGCCGTCGAGGTAGGCGGTGGAGACAAGCTTGATGAGGTTGCGATAGCCTTCCTGGGTTTCGCAGAGCAGCACCAGGTGGTTGTAGCGCCGGTTGGATTCGTCCTTAAGGTGGCGGGACTGGGCCGTGACGTAGACTTCACAGCCGATGATAGGCTGGACACCGGTTTCGACGGCCTTGAAATAGAACTCAGCCGCGCCGAAGAGATTGCCGTGGTCCGTGATGGCAACGGCCGGCATGTTCTGCTTCTTGACGAGCTTCATCAGCTTGCCGATTTCGCAAGCGCCGTCGAGCAGCGAATAGTCGGTGTGACAGTGAAGGTGAACGAATGGAGTGTCGGACATCGGCTGGGTTGGATGACTGGTAGGGACGGGCAGATTCGAACTGCCGACCTTCCGCTTAGGAGGCGGACGCTCTATCCAGCTGAGCTACGTCCCCAATCTCGCTGACTTTACTATGCTACCAACGCTTCAAGCCTTTCGCTCCGATGTCGTGGCGGATCTGCATTCCGTCGAAGTGGATATGGGCGCAGGCGGCGTAGGCGTTATCAATGGCGGCCTGCAAAGTGGAACCGGAGTGGGTGACGCCCAGGACGCGGCCGCCATTGGTGACCAACTGGTTGTTGTGCATGGCCGTGCCGGCGTGGAAGACGCTGGCTCCGGTGGATTCAGCGGCGTCGATGCCGGTGATGACATCGCCTTTGCGGACCGTGCCGGGGTAGCCGTGGGCGGCGAGGACGACGCAGATCGAGGGATCCGGCTTGAAGTTGAGAAGCGACGGCTGGACGCGGCCCTTGGCGGCCTCGAAGAGGAGGGCTCCGAAGTCGCAATCCATGCGGTGGAGGAGAGCCTGGGTCTCGGGGTCGCCCAAGCGGACGTTGAACTCGAGCACCATGGGACCGCGCTCGGTCATCATCAGGCCGGCGTAGAGGAAGCCCTGGAAGGGCGTGCCATCGGCCCTCATTTGCTGGACGGTGCGATCCATCACTGCGCGCATGGCGAAGTCGCGTTGATCTGGGGTGAGAATGCGGCTATCGGAGTAGGCTCCCATGCCGCCCGTGTTGGGGCCCCGGTCGCCGTCGAAGATGGTCTTGTGGTCCTGGGAGGGTTCGAGCGGCAGGACTCGTTCACCGTCGCTGAGGCCGATGAAGCTCACCTCCTCGCCGGTGAGGAACTCCTCAATGAGGACTTTGGAGCCGGCGGCGCCGACAAGGGCGCCACTGAACATGCCCTCCAGGGTGGATTGAGCGGCGGACTTGTCAGGGCAGATGACTACGCCCTTGCCGGCGGCGAGGCCATCGGCCTTGATGACGAGGGGGTAGGTGAACTGCTCCAGGGCAGCGGCGGCCTGTTCGGGGGTGGTTGCATCCAGGAAGCGGGCAGTGGGGATGCCGGCGCGCTGCATGAAGTGCTTGGAGAAGCTCTTACTACCCTCGAGTCGGGCGGCGGCCTGGGTGGGTCCGAATACGAGGAGGCCGTTTTGCTGGAAGAGATCGACCACGCCGTCGACGAGAGGGGCCTCGGGGCCGACTACTGTGAGATCTGCGCCGATTTGCCGGGCGATGGCCAGGTAAGCTTCAGGTGTAGTGGAAGTGACAGGGAGACAGGTGGCCACGGAGGGGCACCCGGGGTTGCCTGGTGCGCTGTATACTGTTGATACAAAAGGACTTGTTGACAATTTCCAGGCAATGGCGTGCTCACGGCCGCCACTGCCGAGGACGAGAACTTTCACGGTGGTACTCCTCTCGCTACAATCAACTAGGATATCTGGGATAGCATGCCACTGCCAATGAGACGGGCGAAGTATGACGTAGTTGTCATCGGAGCTGGCCACGCGGGGTGCGAGGCGGCGCGGGCGTGCGCTCGGATGGGGTTGCAGACGGCGCTCGTCACTATGAATATCGACCTGATCGCGCAGATGTCCTGCAATCCGGCGATTGGCGGAATTGCGAAGGGGCATCTGGTGCGCGAGGTGGACGCGCTGGGCGGGGTGATGGGCGAGGTGGCGGATGCGGTGGGGATCCAGTTCCGGCTGCTGAATACGAGCAGAGGCCCGGCGGTCTGGAGTCCGCGGGCGCAGATGGACAAGAAGCAGTACAGGCTTCATATGCGGAGTGTGTTGGAGAGGGAAGCGAATCTGCGGATCGTGCAGGCCGAGGTGGCTGGACTGGAGTACGACCAGCTTGGCGAGGGGCGGCGGCGGGTGAGGTCGGTGGTTCTTGGGGATGGCCGGCGATTCGATGTGGAGTGCGTGGTTGTGACGACCGGCACCTTTCTGAACGGGATGTCGCACGTGGGGGAGAATCAACGAGAGTGCGGCCGGAGCGGGGAAGCTCCTTCGAATCTGCTGGGGCATCATCTGCGGGGCTTGGGATTGCAGTGGACGCGTCTGAAGACGGGTACGCCGCCGCGCCTGGACGGGCGGACGATTCAGTGGGACCGGTTTGAGGCGCAGGCTGGAGATGTGGATCCGGTGTCGTTCTCGTTCCTGACGGAGCGGATTGAGCGGGCGCAGATCAAATGCCATATCGGGTACACGACGGAGGAGACGCACCGGATCCTGCGGGAGGCTGTGCCACGGTCTCCGCTCTACAGCGGGCAGATTGAAGGGGTCGGGCCAAGGTACTGTCCTTCCATCGAGGACAAGGTGGTGAAATTCCCGGACAAGGCGCGCCACCAGATATTCCTGGAGCCGGAGGGGCTGGATACCTACGAGGTCTACCTGAATGGCATGTCTACAAGCATGCCGGTAGACGTGCAGGAGGCTGTCGTTGCCTCTATCCCCGGGTTGGAGCAGGCCGAGATGATGCGTCCGGGGTATGCGATTGAATACGACGCCATCGATCCTCGGGAACTGACCCACTCATTGGAAGTGAAGCGGATTGACGGGCTTTTCCTGGCGGGGCAGATCAACGGCACCTCCGGATACGAGGAGGCGGCCTGCCAGGGTTTGCTGGCGGGCATCAATGCAGCCTGCCGGATTCGCGATATGGATCCCGTGGTCTTGGGGCGGAGCGATGGGTATTGTGGGATTCTGATCGACGATCTGGTGACCAAAGGAGCGGATGAGCCGTACCGGATGTTCACTTCGCGGGCCGAGTTCCGTCTGCATCTGAGGATTGATAACGCGGACGAGCGGCTGACGCCGGAGGGGCGGCGGGTAGGGCTGGTTTCTGATGAGCGTTGGGCGTTGCTGGAGAGTAAGTTGGTGCAGAAGGAGCTATTACTGGGGAGTTTGGCGGCGGAGCGGGTGAATCCTGAGGAATTCGGGGAATTGGGACTGAGCCGGGATGATCGGCCTTCGCTCGGGGTTTGGCTTCGGCGACCGGAGGCTCGGCTGGCGCAGGTACAAGCCTGGTTGGAGAGGCGGCATGGGCAGCGGTTCTCGCGTGGCGTGATGGGTACGGTGGAGACCGAGGTGAAGTACGCGGGCTACATTCTGCAGCAGGGCCGGCAGATTGAGCGACTGAAGGAGTCGGAGGGCCGGCGGATTCCGAGTGACCTGCGGTTTGTGGGGATACCTGGATTGAGCCGGGAGATCTGCGACAAGTTGGAGAGGGTGCGGCCGGAGACGCTGGGTCAAGCGGCGAGGATTCCTGGCGTCACGCCGTCGGCTGTGGCCGTGCTGGACGTTTATCTGAACCTGAGCCGACGGTAGGCGACCCACGTTCCACGTGGAACACTCTCATTGAGAACCCGTTCAACTGTTCCACGTGAAACATCACCGTTGTGGGCCGCGTTCGGCTATTCCACGTGAAACTTCTGGTAGCATAGTCGTTTCCACCATGGGCCGCGTCATAGCTATCGCAAACCAGAAAGGCGGCGTTGGCAAAACCACGACCGCCATCAATCTAGCAGCCAGTCTCGCTGCTAACGATTTGAAGGTCTTACTCGTTGACATGGACCCGCAAGGGAACTGCACAACCGGGGTCGGCATTGCCAAAACCCCGGGCATGTCTACGATCTACGATGCCCTGATGGGCAGCGCCGATATCCGCGAGATGATCCAGACCACGGAGTTTGAGGGCCTGCAGATAGTACCGGCTGACAAGAACCTAGTGGCCGGGAACCTGGATCTCGTAGACATGGAGCACCGCGAATTCAGGCTCCGTGAGGCTCTCGATACTCTCCGCGCTGACTTCCACTACATCATTGTCGATTGCCCCCCGGCGCTCGACCTTCTCACGGTGAACGCGATGGTGGCGTCGGACTCGGTGCTCGTGCCCATTCAGTGCGAGTTTTTCGCACTGGAGGGCATATCGCAGTTGTTGGACACCATAGACCGCATGAAGGCATCGTTGCAGCCCAACCTGCGGCTGGAGGGCGTACTGCTGACGATGTTCGATGACCGTACCAACCTGGCGCGGCAGGTGGCCACGGATCTCAGGAGCTTCTTTCAGGAAGAGATCTTTGAGACTGTGATCCCACGAAGCATTCGGCTGGCCGAGGCGCCCAGTTTCGGAAAGCCCATCCTCAGCTACGATGTTCGCTCGCGCGGCGCCGAGAGCTATATCAAACTCGCAAAGGAGATCCTCGCTAATGAGCAGCGCCACGGATCAGCCGCGTAAGGCTCTCGGCAAGGGCCTGGATTCCCTCCTCCGCTCCAACCGCACCGCGCCCTCCACGGTGAGTACGGAGCCGGTAGCGGTCAGCGGTCCGGGACCTCTATTTGTCCCCATCGGCGACATACAGCCGAACCCGCTGCAGCCACGCACGATCTTCCAGGCAGAACGACTGGCGGAGCTCGCCCAGTCCATCCGCGAGAATGGGATCATTCAACCGCTGGTTGTTCGGAAGGCAGCAGTCGGGTATCAACTAATCGCCGGCGAACGGCGCTGGCGCGCGGCGCGGATGGCGAATCTCGAGAAGGTCCCGGTGGTGGTCCAGGACTTTGCGGACGACCGTCTGATGGAGATCACCCTCATCGAGAACATCCAGCGGGAGGACCTGAACCCGATTGAGGTGGCCCATGCCTTTGACCGGCTAGCCAAGGAGTTCGAGCTCTCGCACGAGCAGATCGCGAAGCGCACCGGCAAGGACCGAACGACCATCACGAATATGCTGCGGCTGCTGCGGCTGCCTCAGGACATTCAGCTTCTGCTGGCGGAGCACCGACTTTCGATGGGGCACGCGCGCGCTATCCTTGGGCTGCCGACACCGGAACTCCAGATCGAGGTCGCCGATAGAACGACTGCGGAGGGACTATCTGTCCGGCAGGTGGAGCGCCTGGTGCAGCGGATGAGCGAGCCGCGAGAGCCGAAGTCGGCCACCGAGGCCGCCGCCGATCCCAACGTCAAAGCAGCCATTCTGGAACTGGAGCGAGTGTTGGGCACAAGGGTGCGCATCACCGAGAAATCCGAGAACCGCGGGCGAATCGAGATCGAATACTACTCGATGGACGATCTCACGCGGATCTACGAAACGATTGTGGGGGAGTAAGAGGGAGATGGTGCCGGCGGGAGGATTTGAACCTCCGACCTACGGATTATGAGACCGTCGCTCTAACCCCTGAGCTACACCGGCAGTGCCTTATTTAGATTATGTGCCGCCGTGCCCGGCTGTCAATTTCATATTTTCAGATCCTTTTATCTGAAGACCAAAAAATCGCTTGACAGCCCCTCAAAGCGGGTCCATATTGTAGCCAGAGATCGGGATAGGATACCGGTTTCCGCCACTCAACAACCGGCAACGGCTGGTGGTGGTGGCATCTCCCTGGCGTCAGCAGCCAGGCCAAACCAGGAGGCTGATCCATCGATATAGACCACCTGACGGGGCGGCTACCAGTTGCCTGATCTGCCTGTGCGTGCGCCTCCTGCGTCCATCCGGCTAAAGTATGAAGCCCAGACGCGCGGATCATTGCACCGCTCAAAAGAGGTTCAACGCGCCACAGATGCAAAGTTCCGCCTAAGATGGGCGGAAGCGCAGTGAGGGAGTTGGCGGTCGCCCTGTTTTCTCTTATCCCTCTGATTTGACAGATACTTTCGCGGTCCAGTAGAGTCGAGATAGGACCCTGCATCCGGAGATCCGGTTGCGGCCAATCACCACCGTGAGCCTGATCGAATTCCAGGCCGTCTCCAAGAGTTATCCGATCTATCACTCTCCGAGCGACCGACTGAGAGAATTGCTGACGTTCAACAGCCGGAAGTTCCACGAAGACTTCTGGGCGCTTCGTGATGTCAGCTTTGAGGTCCCGTCCGGGCAGACCTTCTGTATCGTTGGCGAGAACGGCTCAGGCAAGAGTACCCTCCTCCAAATCGTCGCCGGAATTCTGGCTCCATCCAGCGGGTCGGTGAACGTCCGAGGGCGTGTCTCCGCGCTGCTTGAACTCGGCTCCGGCTTCAATCCGGAATTTACGGGGCGAGACAACGTCTATCTCAACGCGGCCATTCTTGGATTCAACGCCGCACAGATCGACAAGGTCTATCGCAAGATCGAGGAGTTCGCGGAGATCGGCGAATTCATCAACCATCCCGTCAAAACGTACTCCAGCGGTATGGTGGTGAGGCTCGCCTTCTCTGTCGCGATCCATGTTGACCCGGAAATTCTCATCGTGGACGAAGCACTCGCCGTAGGGGACATCTACTTCCGGCAGCGCTGCCTTCGTAAGGTCCATGAACTCCGCGCTCGCGGCATCACCATCCTTTTTGTCTCCCACGCCACTGGCGATGTGAAGGCAATCGGCGACCAGACGATGTGGCTGGATCACGGGCGCATCCGCGAAATTGGGGACACCGATCGAGTAGTCGCTAAGTACCTGGCCGCGATGGTGGAGAAGGACTCGGCCTATCTCGATCTCAAGCAACGCCTGCCCCAGGAACAGATTGCGCCGGGACGGGCACCCGAGGTGGTCACCGAAATACCGAATATCGACCACCGCTATGGCGACAAGCGCGCCGAGGTGCTCGGCATCGCCGTGCTGGATCCCTTCGGCAGAAAGCTCCCGCTCCTCCAGCCATCTGCGCCAGCAGTGGTGCGGATCAGTGTGCGCGCCAATGAACGTATTGACCGCCCGAACGTTGGATTCATGCTCCGCAATCATCTCGGCGTGGATTTCGCGGGCACTAACACAACCCGCGAGGGCTTCGACCTGCCGGTAATGGAAGTGGGCGATGTTTTCACGGTAGACTTCCACCTGCAGATTCCGGATCTCTACCCCGCCGCCTTCTCCTTCTCTCCCGCGATCGCTGACGGCACGATCATGACGTATCGCATGTGTGACTGGATAGACAACGCCATTACGCTGCAAATGAGTCATACGGGCGGCCAAGTTTACGGCTACATTCACCTGCCCTGCAAGGTCGAGCTGAATGCCTGCCTGGAAGACCACCGGCCGGTGGGGGAGGCAAAGCTTGGTTGAATTCACCGGCGAGCGACTTGTACCGGGCCAAGTGGACCAGGACCTTTACAACGAACACATCTCCCGGTACGCTTTTGCGTCACGTCTGGCGCGCAACAAACGGGTGCTCGATATTGCCTGCGGGATGGGATACGGTTCTGCCGCGCTGGCCAAGGTATCGGCCTCGGTCATCGGGTTGGACCTCTCATATGAGGCCGTCGCGGCCGCGCGCGAAAGCTATCGGGAGTCCAATCTCCAGTTCCTGGCCGCACCGGCGCAGCAGATCCCGTTTGCGGATCACACGTTCGATCTCATCGTCGCGTTTGAGGTGATCGAACATCTGACCGATTGGTCCGCGCTGCTCCAGGAAGCCCGGCGTCTCCTGTCGCCTGGCGGGCAGTTCATCGTCTCCACGCCGAATATCAACTACTACGCGGAGACGCGCAAGGCCGCCGGACCGAACCCCTACCACGCGCACGAATTTGAATTCGAGGAATTCCGGACGGAGCTCACCACTGTCTTTCCGTCTGTAACGCTCTTCCTGCAGAATCACGTCGGCGCCATCTCCTTCCAACCTGTTGCGGGATCCAACATCCTGGCCGCGGAAAGTGCAACTGACCGCAGCACAGCCGAGCCCAGTGCCAGTCACTTTTTCGTCGCCGTCTGCGCACTCACCCACCAGACCGGCGCACCGCAGTATCTCTATCTTCCCAGCGCCACCAATGTTCTCAGGGAACGCGAACAACATATTGCCAAGCTGGAAGCCGAACTCGCGCAGAAAGACACCTGGCTCAACGAGCTCAAGCAGAAACATACACAACTGAACAGCCTCCATCAGGAGCAGGGCGCCGAACTACTCAAAACCACCGAGTGGGCGCTCAGCCTGGAGGCCGACCTAAAAAGCACCCACCAGCGCAATTCTGAACTACAGGTCGAATTGCAGCAACAACAGGATGCCGCGTTAGTCACCGTCGCCGGCTATGAAGGAAAGATCGGCGCGCTGGAAGCAGAACTGGCGGACCGCACGGAGAAGGCTCTCCTCCTGCAGCGCAAACTGGAATCCGAACTGGCTGCCAAGGTGGAAGAACTCGGCGAGTGTGTGGACCTCCTGCACAAAGCGGAGGCCACGGTGGAAGAGCGCACCGTCTGGGCGCAACAACTCCAGGAAACAATCCAACATCTCCAAGACACGCTCACCGCCGCGCAGGGCTCGCGCTGGCTTCGCCTCGGACGAACATTCGGAATTGGACCGGACTTCCAGAACCGCTAAATGCCCCCGATTCTCCTTCGCCTGATTCGCCTTTTTCCGCTGGCCGTTCTCTCTCCGCTTCTCATCCTGATTGCGTCCCTATCTCTTGCCGTCACTGATCTGTTGTGGAAACTCTTCGGCCGCCGCCGCGCCCCGGCAGACTCCCGTCCGGACAACACCGCCGCCTCGGTCGTGATCCCCAATTGGAACGGCCGCGACCTGCTGGAAAAGTATCTGCCCAGCGTCATCGCCGCGATGTCCGGCAACGCCCGCAACGAGGTCATCGTCGTGGACAATGGATCCACCGACGGCAGCGCCGACTACCTCGCAAACACATTTCCCACCGTCCGCGTGATCGCCCTGCCCAAGAACCTCGGATTTGGCGGGGGATCCAACCGCGGCTTTCAACAAGCGAAGAACGACATCGTCATTCTGCTCAACAGCGATATGAGGGTGGAGCCGGACCTCCTGCAACCGCTGCTGGACGGCTTCGCGGATGGCAAAGTATTCGCGGTGGCTTGCCAGATCTTCTTCACTGATCCGGCCAAGACCCGTGAAGAAACGGGGCTGACGCAGGGATGGTGGTCGCAAGGCGCGCTGCGAGTCCGCCACTATGATGACGGCCAGGTGGACCAGATCTTTCCGTGCTTCTATCCGGGCGGAGGCTCCTCGGCATTTGACCGCCGCAAATTTCTCGAGCTCGGTGGTTTCGATCACGTCCTCCGTCCCTTCTATCTGGAGGACACGGATCTCGGCTACCTCGCGTGGAAGCGCGGTTGGAAGGTTCTGTACCAACCAGCCAGCAAAGTCTGGCACGAACATCGCGGGACCATCGGGAAGAAGTTCTCCCGGAGCTACATCGACGGCATCATCGGAAAGAACTTTCTGCTTTTCAACTGGAAGAACATCCACGAACCAACGCGCCTCGCCGGGCATCTGTTTTACACATGGGCCGGCGCCATCCTCAGCTACCTCGCTGGTCACTCGCCGGAGCGGGCCAGCCTCCCAGCTCTCGCCCGCGCCGCCATGCAACTGCCCGAGATACTGCACGCGAGGTGGCGTGCCAGATCCCTCGCCGTCATTGACGATGCGGAAGCCTTCCGCCGCCCCATGGCCGGCTACTTTCGTGATCGCTTTCAAACGCTCCAAACCGATTCGGAGCGCCTCAACGTTCTGTTCCTTTCGCCGTACCCCATCTGCCCGCCCATTCACGGCGGCGGCGTCTTCATGTATCAGTCCGTTCAGCAGTTGGGCCGCCTCACCAATCTCCACGTGATCGCTCTCATCGATGATCCCAAGGAGATGCAGGCGCACAGCGTATTGCTCGATTGCACGAAATCGCTCGAGTTCATCGTGCGCATGGAGGGCCAGCCCAAGGGTATCGGCGCCATCACGCCGTTCGCGGTTCGAGAGTTCCACAGCCAGGAACTCGAGTGGCTCATCCACCGCCAGATTTACAACAAGGGCATTGACGTCGTACAGATCGAGTACACCAACATGGGGCAGTATGTCGGACCGTATCACCAGATCGCGTGGACCCTCTTCGAGCACGACATCTATTTTCAATCCATCGCCCGCGGCCTCTCCGGCATGAAGCCCATCCGCCGTATCAAAGCATCCATGGAATACCTCCGGGCGCTGCGCTACGAGATCAACCTGCTGCCGGCCTTTGACGAGATACAGACATGCACCGCCGAGAACAGCCGGGAGCTCCTCTCCTTCCTGCCCGCCCTGCGGGACCGCATGCACCACCATCTGCGCGCCGGCATTCATACCGCTGACTACAACTTCCGTCCAAGCGGCCGCATATCAAAAACCATGCTCTTCCTTGGCAGCTTCCGGCACCTGCCGAACCATGCGGCGTTGAGCTGGTTTCTCAGGGAAGTGATGCCCCTGGTGCTGCGGGACGAACCAGCCGCCAAACTGATTGTCATCGGCTCCGATCCACCGCCCGCGCACACCATCCCCGCATTCAACGGCGCCGTGGAGCTGCGCGGCTTCGTGGAAGACATCAAGCAGCCGTTGCTCGACTACGCCGTCTTCGTCTGCCCGATTCTGAGTGGGTCCGGAATGAGGGTGAAACTGCTGGAGGCCTTTGCCGCAGGCATCCCCACTGTGTCGACTCGGATCGGCGCGGAGGGATTCGGCGAACAGGATGGGCAATACTGCGGCCTGGCAGACCATCCCGAAGAGTTCGCCGCCAAAATCGTTGAGCTATTCCATGACCCCGACCGCGCGGAGGAAATGGCACGCCGGGCGCGCGATTTCGTCACCAAACAACGGGACATGGTCGTGATGACTCGGGAACTGGAGCGCGTCTACCGCCGCACGCTATCGGACAAACTTACCAGGGCTTCCAGCCGCTCTTCTTCGCCCCAGTAGTAGCGCCAGCAGCCTTGGCCTCTTTGCCAATGGCCGAAGCCAGATTGTTCACGACGGCCGCTGCGGCATCGTCCAGGTCGTTGGGACGAGTTGATTTCGGCGCTTCATAGACAGACCAGATCACGTTCCTTGAACCGCGATGCACAAGAAACAACGTACCTTTGGCACGCCCGCCGGAGCTGCTGCGCTCCACAGGATTTGAGTGGATCTGCATGGGCCGGTCCGATTCCCGGTCATCTTCCTTGTCCTTCTCTTTCGCCGCCAATGCCTCAGCGGCCGCCTTTTTCGCGGGGTCCGGATACAGCTCCTCGAGCTTCGCTTCCAAACCCTTGCCAATGCGGTCCGTCAGGATGGCATCCGCTTTGGCAGCATCAGTCACGACTTGCAGGACACCACCGCGAGTCAGGCGGTTGGCCAGGAACTGATCAAAGGAAGAACCCATGGGAAGGATGTAGACGTTCTTCACCTGCAATAGCTCGTTGCCGGAAGCGGGCGCGGGCGCCGCCGCGACAACGGGAGCAACAGCCTGTACCGCGGCAGGAGGCGCGGGCGCCGGTTGGGCCGTCACCGGCGGAACAGGCGCGGCAGCCTGCTGTAACATCAAAACTAAAGCTAAGTGGAGCATCACGACACCTCATCATATCCCGCCACCCGTACAATAGACGTTTTGCCTCCAGGAAAAGTCGAACGCCAGCGTGTATAAAGATTTAACCATCACCGTCGTCATCCCCTGCCTGAACGAAGAGCAGGGCATTGAACGTGTCCTCAGCCGCATGCCGGCCTTCGTCGATGAAGTCATCGTCGTCGATAACGCCTCCACGGACCGCACCGCAGAAGTCGCCGCCAGCTACGGCGCCACCGTGATTCGCGAAGGAGTTCGCGGTTACGGCCGCAGCTACAAGAAGGGCTTCTCCATGGCCACCAGCGACGTCATAGTCACCCTGGATGGCGATCACAGCTACCCGCCCGATGCCATCAGCTATCTGCTCGAGGCATTCCTCCACCTGGAAGCTGATTTCCTCAATGCATCCCGCTTCCCGGTGCGCGATTCGCACGCTATGAGTTTCAAGCACAAGTTCGGCAACTTCGTGCTCTCCTTTGCCATGTCTCTGCTCTTCTTCCGCTGGATCCGCGATTCGCAGAGCGGCATGTGGGTGTTCCGCCGGTCCATTCTCGAGAAGATGGTGCTCGAATCCGACAGTATGGCGTTCTCGGAGGAGATCAAGATCGAGGCTCTGCTCCACCCGACGGCCCGCTTTGAAGAGATCTCCATCATGTACTCCTCCCGGCTGGGAGAGATTAAACTCAATCCCTGGCGGGACGGTTTCCAGAACCTGTTCTTCCTTCTCAAAAAACGCTTTGCACGGCGCGCCGGATAGTGATACGCTGCAATTACCGCCTGTGCCCCCCGGACCGTTCCTGGTCTGGTGTTCCCCTCTCCTCCACCCCTGCCGCGTTTTGTCGTGAGTCATGACCGGAGATATCACAGTCATCATCCCGAACTGGAACGGCGGCAGCCGCCTGGAACGCACACTGCAATCAGTGGCGAGCCAGAGCCTGGCCCCACGCTCCGTCATCGTGATCGACGATGCCTCGACCGATGACTCTCCCCTCGCCGCCGAACGCGCGGGGGCAGAGGTTATCCGTCTCGCCAGGAACTCCGGATTCAGCCACGCCGTCAATACGGGCGTCCGCGCCGCCGCCACAAGCTGGGTCTTCATCCTCAACAACGACGTCATCCTCGACGACGACTGCCTGAACGTGCTGCTCGGCGCCGCGCAGAGCGCAGCCGTTACGTTCGCCGCGCCAAAGCTCCGAAGCCTCCGCGAGCCGGGCCACCTGGACGGCTCATTCGACCTGCTCGCCCGCTCCGGCTGCGCGTGGCGCGCCGGCCACGGCCAACCGGAATCAGGCGAATTCTTCACCTCCGCGCCAGTGCAGTTTGTGCCTTTGACGGCCGCACTCATTGACCGCCAGGTGTTCCTCGAAACAGGCTGCCTGGAGGAGCGCTTCGAGACGTATCTGGAAGACGTGGAGCTCTTCCTGCGTTATGCGCTCCTCGGCCATTCCGGTCTCTACGTCCAGGACGCGCTCGCCTGGCACGAGGGCAGCGCCACGCATGGCGCCTGGAGCCCTCGCATGGTGCAGCTCATCGCGCGCAATCAACTGCTGCTCGTCGCGCGCCACTGGCCACGAAACTGGTTTGTGCGCTACGGCTGGCCCGTCGTCGCCGGCCAGCTCCTGTGGGGCCTGCTGGCCTGCCAGCGCGGCGCCGGCGGCGCCTGGCTAAAAGGCAAATGGGCCGGCCTGCGGATGTTCTCCGAATTTCGATCCGGCCACACGCCCGCGGACCCCATCGCATTTGAACGAATCCTCACGGCCAGCGAGTCCCGCTTGCGCCAGTTGCAGAAAGCGTTTGGCCCGGAGCGCTTCTGGTCCGCCTACTTCCTCTGTGTCCCGGAGGGGCGGCCATGAGAGTGGCGGCGGTGATCGTCTCCTACAACTCCGCTGAGCACATCGGCGCGTGTGTGGACTCCTGCCTCAACTTCCAAGCCGCCTTGCCGTGCGGCATCACCGTCATCGACAACGCCTCCACGGACGGTACGCGTGATCTGGTCCGCCAGCGCGCGAACGTCACCCTGATTGCCAACGCGGCCAATCTTGGATTTGCGGCAGCGGTGAATCAGGGATTCGCCCACGCCTGCGACGCCGAAGCCGTGCTGGTGCTCAACCCCGACGTCGTTCTCCTGCAAGCCCCAACGGCTCTCGAAGACGAATTAGCCAAGCGGCGTGTCGCGGCCGCCGCCGGCGTGCTTGTCGACCCTCTCGGCAAACCGCAGACCGGTTTCCTGGTCCGCCGCTTCCCCACTCCGGCCGCCCTCATTTTCGAGGCGCTCGGCCTCAATCGAATTTGGCCCGGTAACCCGGTGAACAGCCATTACCGCTGCCTGGATCTCGATCTATCGCATTCCATCGACGTCGATCAGCCGCCGGGCGCCTGCCTGCTGATCCGCCGCCAGGCCTGGCAAGCAGCCGGCGGGTTGGATGAAGGGTTCTATCCGGTCTGGTTCGAGGATGTCGACTTCCTGAAGCGGCTGGCCGGGCTCGACTGGCACGCGCGCTTCACACCACTTTTCCGCGCTCAGCACGCGGGCGGTCACTCCTTCGCCGGAGTCGAATGGGGGGCGCGCCAGTTATACTGGTATGGTAGTCTGCTGAGATACGCGGTTCGCCATTTTCGCAAGCTCAGTTGTGTCGCGATTGGCGGATCCATTGTGTTGGGATTAGTTCCGCGAACAGTAACGGGGATGTTCCTGCAGCGGACCGGCCGGCCACTTGCAATATATGTTAAAGTGGTTCGGCTCGTGTTTACCTATCTTTGGAGAGGACGCGCACAAGCGCATTCCAACCCGTTGGTACCGCCGCCGGTAATTGAGGAGAGTGGGCGTTCCGGTTCGTAATGCGAACGCGGATCAGCTTGCCAGTTCATGCATGGCATCTAGCGACATAGTATCGGTCACGATCGTGACCTACAACAGCGGACGCTACATCAAGCGCTGCCTCGAATCCGTGCTTGCGCAGAAGGGCCCGCAGGTCGAGATCATCGTGGTGGACAACAACTCCACTGACGGCACCCGCGACATCCTTGAGCGATACGAAGACCGTTGCAGCATCACCTACAATTCCCGGAACAGCGGATTTGCAGCCGCGCAGAATCAGGCTATCGGTCTCTCCACCGGCAACTGGGTTCTCACGCTCAACCCCGACGTTCTGCTGATGCCGTACTTCATTCAGGCGCTGCTGGAAGCCGGCCGCCTGGATAACAGGATCGGCGCCGTCTGTGGCAAGCTGCTGGCGATGAGCCCGGATTTCGACATCGACGCCAAGCCGCGGGTAGATTCCACGGGCATCTACTTCACGCCCAATCTGCGCCATCTGGATCGAGGCAGCCGCGAGATCGACAACGGCCACTACCTCAAGCGCGAATACGTCTTTGGAGCGACAGCCGCCGCCGCACTCTACCGCCGCACAATGATCGAAGACATCGCGGTGAACGGCGAGTTCTTCGACACAGATTTCTTCGTGTACCGCGAGGATGCGGACGTGGCCTGGCGCGCACAACTTCTCGGCTGGCGCTGCCTCTACACACCCTACGCCCGTGGCTACCACGTCCGCGCCGTCCTGCCAGGCAACCGCCGCGCTCTTCCAAAGCAGATCAATATGCACTCGGTCAAAAACCGCTTTCTCATGCGGATCAAGAACATGACCGGGGATCTCTACCAGCGCCACTGGTTCTCCATCACGGCTCGTGATGTTGTCGTGCTCTCCTGCTGTCTCATGTACGAGTTCTACTCGCTGCGAGCCTTCTGGAAAGTGATTCGTAGTTGGAGCTCCGTCTGGAAGAAACGCGCCGACATCATGGCGCGCAAACGGGTCACCGACGAATACATTGCGGGCTGGTTCCACTACGAGCCCGTCAGCCGGCCCGGTCCAAAGAAGGCAGCGAACGTCATCGCCGCCCGCACCCGCACGCAGATCGCCGAATCCTGAGGCTCGACAGCGAAGTAAATGCTGCTGCGGCTCAATGAACGCTTCTGCGCCCCATGCAGGGAATGCCGCTGATGCGCATCGCCCTCCTAGGCACCCGCGGCATTCCAGCCAGATATGGCGGTTTCGAAACCTTTGCAGAAGAGCTCTCCACCCGTCTGGTCGCTCGCGGCCACCAGGTCACCGTCTACTGCCGCGAGCCCCACACCCGGCCCCAGTATCGTGGCGTGCACCTGCAATACCTGCCAACCCTCCGCCATAAGTACGCCGAGACGCTGGCCCACACCTTCACCTCCACACTCCATCTGCTCCACCACCGGCATGACGCGGTGCTGTACTGCAATGGCGCCAACGCCATCTTTACACCCCTGGCGCGCGCAGCCGGCATGCCCGTGGCGCTGAACGTGGATGGGCTGGAGCGGAAGCGTAAGAAGTGGAATTCGCTCGCCCGCGCATGGTATCGCTTCTCCGAGATTCTGTCAACGTTTTGCCCAACCGAGCTCGTCACCGACGCGGCCGAGATCCAGCAATACTACCGCGAAACCTATGACGCGGACTCCACTTTCATCTCCTACGGCGCGCCCACCGGCAAGCTGGCGACCACGGCCGCCCTCGCCCGGCTCGGGCTTGAGCCGGAGCGATACATCCTCTACGTCACCCGCTTCGAGCCGGAGAACAATCCTCTCCTGGTACGGCGCGCATTTGAGCAGGTCGATACGGACCTCAAGCTGGCCCTGATCGGCGACGCACCCTACGCCGCCGACTACATTAGCGAAGTTCGCGCCACGGCCGATCCGCGCGTGGTGATACCGGGCGGCATCTACGGCGAGGGTTACCATGAGCTGCAATCGCACAGCTTCGCCTACGTTCACGCCACCGAAGTCGGCGGAACGCACCCGGCGCTGATCGAGGCCATGGGCCGGGGCGCCATTGTGTTGTACCTGATGACGCCGGAGAACCACGAGGTGGCCGGCGGTGCGGGCATCCCGTTCCACGACGAGGCCGAGCTGGTGCTGCGTTTGCGCGAGGTGCTTGCCATGCCGTTCGCGGAGCGCCAGCTTTACCGCGACGCCGCTGTCGCGCGGGTCAATGAGAGATACAGTTGGGAATCGGTCACGGACAGATACGAACAGCTGTTTCGAAGACTCCTCCGGAATCCGGCATGACACTCCCCAACCACCGCACCTGGGCGGAGATCTCGCTCCCGCGAATCGCCGCCAACTATCACGCTCTTCGCACCGCGGCCGGCCCGGATTGCCAACTGGCACCGGTAGTCAAGGCAGACGCCTACCGGCACGGCGCAGCCGCAGTCTCTCTTCGTCTCCAAACGGAGGGCGCGCGCTGGTTCGCCGTCAGCAACACCGATGAGGGCGCGGCGCTACGAGAGTCCGGCGTCACGGCGAGCATTCTCGTGATGGGAGACTTCCTCGATTTTGAGCGCGAAGCCCTGGCGTCCGCGCATCTCACGCCGGTGATCCACTCCGTGGCGCGTCTCCGCGAACTCAACTCCTATGCGGGCGCCGCCGGCCTCACCATCGCCTACCACCTCAAGATCGATACCGGCATGGGACGCCTGGGCGCGCCAGCCGAACTCGACCAACTCCTCCAAGCTGTCCGCGACGCGGCGCACCTCCGCCTAACCGGGCTGATGACCCACTTTGCCTCCGCCAACGATTTTGTGAGTCCGCAAACCACCGATCAGATCACAGCCTTCGAGGCTGCCGTGGAGAAATTCACGCAGAGCGGGCTGGCCCCGCCGCTGCTTCATCTTTCCAGCAGCGGGCCCGTGGCCTTCCAGATCCGCCGCGCCTATGGGACCCTGGTGCGGCCAGGCCTCGCGCTCTATGGGTATGTCGGCCCGGCGCGCGGCGCGGCCCCACCGGTCAAGTTGGAGCTTCAACCCGCGCTCACCTGGAAAGCCCGCATTGTCCACGTCAAGGATATCCCCACGGGCGCTACCGTCGGCTACGGTGCGCAATGGCGCGCCACGCGCCCCACGCGCATGGCGGTCGTTGCGGCCGGCTATGCCGATGGCATTCCCTATCAGCTTTCCAACCGGGGTCACGTAGCCGCGGCCGGCAAGCTTCTCCCCATGCTCGGCGCCGTCTCCATGGATCTCGTCACAATAGACGTCACCGATGCGCCCCAACTCCACATCGGGGATGCCGTCACGCTACTCGGCCGCGACGGCGAGGCCAGCTACGATGCCAATGAAATGGCCGCAGAGGCCGGCATCATCTCGTATGCCGTACTCTGCGGCCTGGGCAACCGCATCGCTCGTGTGTACGTCGATTAGACGTCCAGGTTCCGCACGTCCAGTGCGTTATCCTCGATGAACTTGCGGCGCGCTTCCACGTTTTCTCCCATCAGAGTAGTGAAGATCTCTTCGCACTCCACGGCGTCCTCAAGTTTCACTTCCAGCAGCGTCCGCTTCTCGGCGTTCATGGTCGTCTCCCAGAGCTGATCCGGGTTCATCTCGCCGAGCCCCTTGTAGCGCTGCACGGAGCAGTCGCGCGTACCTTCATTCTTCAGGTACACAATCAGGTCGCGCCAGGTGGCGATGATCTCGCGCCGGGCTTCCTTCACCACAACAAACGGAGCCTTGTTGAACTTCTCCGTCAGCTTGGCCAGGTAGCGCAACCGCTTGTACTCCGGCATCGAGATCAGATCCGCGCCAATAACACGATCGCCATGGGAATCGTCGTGATAAACGATATTCCAGGTGGAGTGCTCTTCGTCGGGCTCCAGGCGAACCCGCAGCTTGTGGGTCGCCATTGCCGCGGCCGCGCGCTCGATCTCCGCCTTGTTGGCGAAGTCAGCCTTGCCATCGAGGGCAAAGGTAGGATCAGCCAACACCTCTACCACGCCCGTCTCCCGCAGCCGCCGTTCCAGGCGTGTGAAGATCTCCTGGAATTCATTCAACGACATCAGGAAGCTGCGCAGCTCCGCGCCCTCCAGCCGCAAGCCGTCTTCCTCGGCGCCGGCCTGCACGTAGACGTTGTCGGTAGCGCGCCGCAGTACTTCGCGGACATACTCCTCATCGTTCTTGATGTACTTCTCGCTCTTGCCCTTCTTGATGCGGTACAGCGGCGGCTGCGCCACGTAGACGTGGCCGCGCGTGATCAACTCCTGCATGTGTCGGAAGAAGAACGTAAGCAGCAGCGTGCGAATATGGCTGCCGTCGACATCGGCGTCCGTCATCAAAATGATCTTGTGATAACGCAGCTTGCCGGCGTCGAAATCCTCTTTGCCGATGCCCGTGCCAATGGCCGTGATCATCGCCCGGATCTCTTCGTGGCCCAGCATCTTGTCGTAGCGGGCCTTCTCCACATTGAGGATCTTGCCCTTCAGCGGGAGGATCGCCTGGTAGCGCCGGTCGCGGCCGGACTTCGCCGTACCGCCGGCCGATTCGCCCTCCACCAGGAACAGTTCGCAACGGGTGGGGTCTTTCTCCTGGCAGTCCGCCAGCTTGCCTGGCAGACCGCCGGAATCCAGTGCGCCTTTGCGGCGTGTCAGCTCACGCGCCTTGCGCGCCGCCTCCCGCGCCCGAGCCGCGTCCAGAGCCTTCCCGATGATCTTCTTCATCACCGAAGGGTTCTTGTCGAAAAACTCGGTCAGCTTCTCGTTGGTGATCTGCGTGACAAACCCGCCGATGTCGGAGTTGAGCTTGCCCTTGGTCTGGCCTTCAAACTGCGGCTGCGGCAGCTTCACGCTCACCACGGCGGTGAGCCCTTCCAGCACGTCGTCGCCGGAGAGGTTGGCGTCTTTGACGTCTTTGAACAGGCCGGCCGCCCGCGCCGAGGCGTTCAGCGTGCGGGTCAGCGAAGTGCGGAATCCAGTCAGGTGGGTGCCGCCGTCGCGTGTGTTGATGTTGTTGGCGAAGCTGAAGATCTGATCCGAATACGAATCGTTCCACTGCATCGCGATCTCCATCGTGAGTAAGCCGCCAGCCGGCAATTCGCGCTCGCCCTCGATCGCAATCGGCTTCTCGTGCAGGACGCTCTTGCCACGGTTGAGATGCTTGATGAACTCGCTGATGCCGCCCTGATACAGGAACTCGTGCTCCTTTACCGGCTCCACGCGCTCATCCGTCAGGCTGATCTTCAAGCCTTTGTTCAGAAACGCCACTTCGCGCAGCCGGGTGGCCAGCGTGTCGAAGTTGAACTTCGTCGTCTCAAAGATGGTGCCATCGGCCTTGAACGTGATCTTGGTACCCTTGCGCGAGGCCTTGCCAGTACGGGTCAGCGGCCCTTTCGGGATGCCACGCTCGTAGTCCTGTTCCCAGGTGGATCTGTCCTTCCATATCTCCACATGGAGCGTCTCGGCCAGCGCGTTCACGCAGCTCACGCCGACGCCGTGCAGCCCGCCAGACACCTTGTACGTATTGGAGTCGAACTTGCCGCCGGCATGGAGCTTTGTCAACACCACTTGTGCTGCCGACACGCCGGATTCGTGCATGTCCACAGGGATGCCGCGCCCATTATCGACCACTGTGATGGAGTCGTCGATATGGATGGTCACCTTGATTTCATCGCAGTGGCCGGCCATCGCCTCGTCCACCGAATTGTC
Organism: Paludibaculum sp.; assembly: GCA_036504135.1. Classification (GTDB taxonomy): domain Bacteria; phylum Acidobacteriota; class Terriglobia; order Bryobacterales; family Bryobacteraceae; genus Paludibaculum. The sequence goes on along the minus strand of DASXVP010000024.1, from coordinate 30,640 downwards.
CACCACCTCATACACCAGGTGATGCAGGCCGCCTTCGGTAGTGGAACCGATATACATGGCCGGCCGGAGGCGCACCGCCTCCAGGCCTTCGAGAATCTTGATACTCGAGGAATCGTAAGCGCCAGGGTTGCTCAAATTGGTTTCGTCCTTCAGATGCGCATCGGCATCACGACATAACGGTACTCGTAATTGACGCCTTCGCCACCGGGAGTCATCTCACCGGCGCTCTGCGCGTCTTTGAAATGGAAGAGCACTTTGGTTTCGGGAACGGCGCGCAGGAACTCGGCCATATACTGTGCGTTGAAGCCGATCTCCACAGTCGGACCGCCGTATTCCACTCCAAGACTCTCTTCCGACTCGCCGCTCTCCGACAGCGAGGAATGGACCACCGCTTCGTTGTCAGCGAAGCGAAGCTTGATGGCGCGGGAGCGCTCGTCTGCAAATTGAGAAACACGGTCGATGGAGGCGCGGAACTCGTCGCGATCCAACTCCACCTTGTGCGCATGAGACTTCGGCAGCACCCGCTCAAAATCGGGGAAGTTGCCCGTCAGCTTGCGGCTGATCATCAGCCGCTGGCCGATCTGGAAGAAAAGGTGATTGTCGTCGCCGGAGAATGACACCGGGGTGTTCTTGTCCTCGCTGTCAGCAGCCAGCTTTAGCAGCTCTCCCATGGCCTTCCTGGGCAGCAATGCCTTGTAGTTGGCCTCCACCTCCAGCGGATTCTCCAACTCCACCATGGCCAATCTGTGGCCGTCAGTGGCCACCATGGTGATCTTGCGGCCCTTCAGTTGCAGCAAGGCGCCGTTGAGCGTGAAACGCGACTCTTCCGCCGAGATGGCAAAGATCGTCTTTGAGATCAGGCTGGCCAGGGTGCCAATGGGCAACTGCGCCAGCGTCTCCGGCATCTGCGGCAGCTCCGGATAGCTCTCGCGCGACATGCCCGCCATGCGGGTCTTGGAACGTCCGTAGGTGATGGTCGCCCAGTTGTTGTCACTGAACTTCACCGTGACGTCGGTCTCGGGCAGCAACCGCACGTAGTCCAGCAGCCGCTTTACAGGGATGGTCCCGGCGCCTGCGGTCTTCACGCGGGCCGGCGCACTGCAACGTATGCCGAGCTCCAGATCGGTGGCTGTCAGCGTCAGGCGCTCGCCCGAGGCCTCCAGCAATACGTTCGACAGGATCGGAATGGTCGTCTTACGCTCCACCACACCCTGCGAGAGGTTCAGCTCGCGAACCAGATCTGACTTGCTGACCGTGAACTCCATGGAACCGCTCCCTTATGCTGCTACCGTCTTCTGTAAAGTACTTCAGGTCCTTCTCTTCTCAGATTAGTAGGTCCTGTGGAAATGTAGATTTCTCTCTAAATTATACAAAACTCTGAGCCTTGACGGTTACGAGAGTGTGCAAAGCCCCGCTGTAAACCGTGGCCCTCCCGGTTGGGCCGGTTTTCCACACAGCCGTCCAGGGTTTTTCCGTTGGGCTGTCTGTGGAAAACTCAATAAGCTCAATTGAATGAGTCCAGTACGCTGTGAATCAATCTGTTCAAATCGGGGTCCGCGTTGCGCAGCTCCTCCACCTTGCGGATGGAGTGGATCACCGTCGTGTGATGCTTGCCGCCAAAATGACGGCCGATCTCAGGCAGCGACGCCTGCGTCAGCTCCTTGCACAGGTACATCGCCACCTGGCGCGGACGCGAGATCTCGTGCACGTTGGTCTTCTGCTTCAGCTGCGAGGGCTGCAGGCCGTAACGCTCCGCCACAGCGCGGATCACTGCGTCGATGGTCACCCTTTTGTCCTGCGACGGCAGCAACTGCTTCAGCGCCTGCTGCGCCATCGGCAGATTGATGGGCATCTTCGTCACCGAAGAGTAGGCCACCAGCTTCGTCCAGGCGCCTTCCAGTTCGCGGACACTGGATTTCGTCTTGGTGGCGATGAAGATGCGCACATCCTCCGGCAGACGGATGCCTTCTTCCTCCGCCTTCTTGTCCAGGATCGCCATCTTCGTTTCCAGGTCCGGCGGCTGCACATCCACCATCAGGCCCCATTCAAAGCGCGACCTCAAACGATCCACCAACCCGGTGGTGTCCTTCGGCATCCGGTCGCTGGAGAGCACGATCTGTTTCTGGTGATCGTAGAGATCGTTGAAGGTGTGGAAAAACTCTTCCTGGGTCCGTTCCTTGCCGGCCACAATCTGCACGTCGTCAATGAGCAGCGCATCGGCTGTCCGGTAGTGTTGGTGGAAAGCAGGCATCCGGTCCGTCCGGATGCAGTGGATCATCTCGTTCATGAAACGCTCACCGCTGGTGTAAACCACCCGCATGCCGGGAAATCGCTCCATCAGCTCGCAGCCTACCGCGTGCATCAGGTGGGTCTTACCCATTCCGCTGCCGCCATAGATGAACAACGGATTGTAGCTCCGGGATGGCGACGAAGCCACGGCCAGCGACGCCGCATGAGCAAACTGATTACACGAACCGACAACAAACGCTCCAAACGTCAATCGCGGGTTCAACTGGCTGGCCGCCGCGGGGAACTCAGGCCCCTGTGTTCCATTGTTACCGTTTTGCACCAACATTGGCGGCTTCGTCCGGTATGCCGAAGACGGGATCAACTCGTAGTGAATCTCCCCCACCGGGAGGTGCAGATCGCGAATGGCAGTGAGCACCCTGGGAGCGTATTCGCTCTCCAACCAGCTCTTTGTCACCTCATCCGGTACCGCCACCCTCAGCTTCGCCCCGTCCTGCCCCAGATACTCCGTGCGCTCTACCCAGTTATGAAACGCCTCCGAAGTCAACCCCTGATGCAATTCTTCTTTGATTGATTCCCATGTGTTCTTATCCGACATCCGCTCACAACACTCCCGATAGATTTCCACAGGTTTTGCACACTGTGGAAAAAGACCTCTAAAAAGAAGGAAGCGCCAAGGCGGTGCGCATCATCGAGCTCCTCAACCGGTCCAGGCCATCCCGACCGCGCTACGCAACCGCACAAGCGAACATCAGAATAACACAATTCACTGGCAGTCAATCGACGTTCGTCACATATTTGTAACTAGCTGAAAACAAGTATCTTGAGTCGCTTACGCGGCTGTGGAAAACACTGCCATTTCCACAGTTTTTTGTTCGCAGTTTCCCGCAACACACTGACTCCACACGCCCAATCGGCCCACCCCTCAAACGCCGCACACAGCACATGGCAGAGCGGTTTTGGGGCCTGTCACCGCTCCCTGGAATCATTAAAGTAACGAAGCCAAAGGTCCCCAATGTCTACGGCTCCGTCAAGTTCCGCTGCTCTCCGGCCCCTCGCCACGATGGGTTCTCCGGCTGCGCGATTTGACAGAAAGCCCTATCGAGAGCAAGAATAGGAATGTCCCCACGAGCGGGAGTAACTCAGCTGGTAGAGTGCGACCTTGCCAAGGTCGATGTCGCCGGTTCGAATCCGGTCTCCCGCTCCATTCTCCCCCGAAATCCCAGGTCTCCTAAGCCACCCGGCGAAACCTCGCTCACGCTCACCAACCTGCTCGCTGCAGGCATCATCACCACGGGCGCCATCGGGCGGTTCGCGCACGCCAGGCTCAAACCTAAGCCGCCCGCCTGATCTTCGCTCTCACCGGCCTGTTCGCCGCAGGCATCACCAACACAGGCGCCACCGCGTTGTTCGCCCATGCCACAGGGAAAGTTCTAAGGCAGTCGGGGCAGCGATAGAACCCCTGGATAGGCCACATTGGCGCAGAATGGAACCGATGGCACCACAAGCGGCCCAGAGTTTCCCAAAGCAATGCAATCTTGGCAGACATGGAGTTGTTCCACCTCTGCGCGGTTGGATGTGAGATGAACAAAACCGGTTTCATTCTCGCGCTCTTCGCCGCAGTTGCTGCCTTGGCCTGGCTCGCCAATCGTAGCGCCTTCTTCCCGATGCAGTACCCCGCGGGAGACTGGACCGGGCAAACCGCCTTGGGCGCCCAGGATGTCTGGCTCACCACTTCGGATGGATTGAAGATTCACGCCTGGTGGAAGCCCCTAGCCGGAGCCAAGGCAGTCACCCTCTTCCTCCACGGCAACGCCGGCAACGTCACCCATCGCGCCGCCGCCATGGTCGAAATCGCCTCTGCCGGCAACGCCGTGCTGGTTCCCGACTATCGCGGCTACGGCCGGAGTGGCGGCCGGCCCACGGAACAAGGGCTCTATCGGGACGCCGATGCGGCCTATGATTGGCTCCTCGCGCGGGGTTGGGCCGCCGGGCAAATCATCCTGCACGGCGAATCGCTCGGCACGTCGGTGGCAACGGATCTCGCCGCCCGCCGGCGCTGCGCAGGTCTCATCCTGGAGGCGCCATTCCCTTCGGCCCGGGCCGTGGCCGCCCACGTCTTACCCGTCGTTGGACCCATCCTCGTCTGGGGTTTCGATACTCGGAAAAAAATCCGCGCGCTGCGCGCGCCTCTCCTCATCATCCATGGCGCCTCTGACGAAATCATAGACTTTGCTCTGGGACAGGAGGTCTTTGCCGCCGCACCATCTCCGAAGCAGTTTTGGGCCGTGGCCGGCGCTCATCACAACGACATCGCCGCCACCGCTGGCAGCGCATATCGGGAAAGGTTGCGAAGCTTTATGATGAACGCATGCAACGCCGCAGCCTCCTCGCCCTCCCCTTAGCACTGCCCGCCGCTTTCGCCGCCCCGCCAAAGACGCCGCCACTGGCCGAGAAGATCAACGTCTTCGGACACCCGTGGGCAGTGATCCATGCAGTCGACTGGGTGGTGGACGGCCAGACCCTGCACCTGAAGACCGCCCGTCCGCAGCAGGCCGACCCACGCCGGCCCATCCAGTTCGCCCTGGCTGAAACGGAGCCCATCGGCAAGTTCACGCTCGACGTAGAGGTCCAGCGCCAGACCCCCAAAGGCTCCCTCATCCTCGTCTACGCCTGGCAGCAGGACGGCTACTTCAACTACGTGCATCTTTCCGACGATGCCGCCTCCAAGGTGGAAGTCCACAACGGCATCTTCCATTGCTATGGAGGCGACAGGGTCCGCATCAGCCCGAAGGATGGTCCCGGCACGCTCGTCGGAGAGGACTGGCAAACGGTGAAGGTGCGCTACGACGCGGGCAAGGGCATGGTGGAATGCTGGGTGAACGGCCAGACCAGCGCGTCACTGAAAGGCATTGATCTTAGCCTCGGGGCGGGCCGCATCGGGCTGGGCAGCTTCTTCAATACAGCCAGCTTTCGCAACTTCAAACTCACCACGTGATCTGTTCGCCGCCGATCAACACCAGGCCCAGGATCTCCGGCCTCGTTCTGTCGAAGCTGATGGGAAGAAGTTTGCCCTCGTAGGGACGCCGCACCTGCAACGTCGCCAGAGCGGTCTTCGGGTCGCGCAGGCCGGCGCTACGCAGGACGTCGTTCAAAGTGCCACCAACGGGCGCAAAAGCGTCGCTTCCGCGTGCAAAAACGCGCAATTCCGGCCCCAAAACCATCTCTTTTGGCACCGAAACGCACGCTACGCCGCGCGTCTTCGCCGCACCCGCGCAGTAGCTCTCCGGATCGGCTTCGAACTCCTTGGATGCGCGTTCCCGTTCCGCCGCACTCGGCGCGGCGAGCAGCGCGATGCGCCGGTCTTGCGTGCTGCTCCACGTCCGGAAGAACAGCCGCAGCCAGGTGGCGCCGGCCGGCAGATGCAATAGTTCCGAATCCGGCGCTTTGCCGGCGGTGAGCTTGGCCTGGATGTTGGTCTCCGAGTCTCCGGCACTCACCAGCACGCCGCCGTCCGGCGCTCTACTCAACAGATAGAAGGACGTGAGATAGCCGGTTACGACGCCGCGCTCGCGCACCGGCTCCACGGCGCGCAACCGGAATTCGTCCGTCACGTCCACATAGCCGTTCAATGTGAATTCGCCAAAGCGCAAGCGGTACAGGGCGCCCGACGGCAGCGCGAGGCGGTCGATCAAACGGCGGTCCAGGGCTGCGAGCTCGGCGGCGGTCAGGCAACCGGCCGTCACCTGCTTTTGCAGGGCGGGCCGCAGGATCTCTTCAAACCAATTGCTGGTGATGACAGTTTGGCCTCCGAGCGGCGCCGCGCTGCCATCGGGCCGCGTGGCTGTGGCGAGCGAGCCGGGCAGTGGAGCGAGCGCCGCCACGTTTGCGCGGACCTTGGCGTCCCGGCCGCGCCATTGCAGCGATACTTCACTCGTTTCCAGCGTGCAGGTAGTGCCCAAAAAATTTCGCGCGCTGCGCGCGGCTTTCATCACGAACACGTCTTTCCGCGGATCGGCTCCGGGCGGAGCCAGCACATGACCTCGCGGCGCCGACGTCACTGTCCAACTCACTCCCGCCTTTCGATGTGCCGCGCATGCGCCCAGAAGCAACAGACAAACCAGCACCGCGACCGTGGGCTTGGCGGCCAGACTGCTATCCTGGAATTCTTCTCCCTGCATGTTCCTCAAAATTCTGTCGCACCCTATTTTCGTCAACTTGAACTTCCACATGCCGATGATTGTGGACCTGACCCACCCTTTGATCCTACTCACTGGCGAGAACGGCAGCGGCAAGTCCACGTTGCTCCACTCCATCTCTTACGCGCTCCAAGGTAAAGAGGTGGAAGGCTTCGCTTACCGGTGGGAACAGAAGCTAGATCCGCCCCAGGTTTTTCTCTTTGACGCAGAGCAACACAACCCTCGGATGCACCTGGAGCTTTTCGAGAACAATCCGCGGATGAAAGAGTTCGTCCAGATGGCCAGCCACGGCCAGGTGATGCTCTCCATGTTCCGCGAGACCTTCCCATCACTGCCCGAGGGCACCACCCTGCTGCTCGACGAACCCGAAATGGCTCTCTCGGTTTCCAACCAGCAGCGTATCGTGAAAATGATGATGGAACTGGTGGATCAGCGGAAGATGCGCATCATCTGCGCGACGCACTCGCCGGTGCTGATCGACGCGCCGGAAACCTACGTCATCAATTTGGACAATCACATCAACCGCAACGTGCTGCCTGAGGATATGGGCACCGAGGGATCCAGCACCATTCAGTAGCGCCCGGAGCCGGTATGGTCCGCGAGACACTTCTCGACTACTTCCACAGTGTGACCAGCCAGGAGGGCGAGTACCTCGTCTACGACGATGGCTTCCGGCCGCGTTCCTACAGCTATGCCGACCTGGCGCGTGCGGCCCGCAACTTTGCCGCGCTATTGCAGGCGCACGGCGTGGGGCGCGGCGATCGCATCATTCTATGGAGCGAAAACCGGCCCGCGTGGGTGGCCGCCTTCTGGGGTTGTGTGTTGCGAGGAGTCGCGGTTGCGCCCATCGACGAGAAACACTCGCTGGAGTTTCTCGATCGCGTCGAGAAGATCCTGCAACCGAAGGCGATTGTTGTTGGCGACGAGATGAAGTGCGGACCCCGCGCCTCCGGCACGCCGGTGTGGCTGCTCTCTGAGCTGGATTGGAAGACCGGCGACGCCGAGGTGGAAGAGACGCCCGCCGCGGCCGGCGACACGGCCGAGATTCTCTTCACCTCTGGCGCAACGGCCGAGCCCAAGGGCGTGGTGATCACGCATCAGAACATCCTAGCCAACATCGTCCCGGTGGAACGCGAGGTCCTCAAATACCGCAAGTACGCGCGGCCCTTTTCGCCGATCCGCTTTCTCAATCTATTGCCGCTCAGCCACATGTTCGGCCAGGCGATGGCGATCTTCATTCCGCCGATGATCCAGGGTACGGTTGTGTTTCAGCGCAGCCAGAATCCGCAGGAGATCATGCGGCAGATCAAGTCGCGCCGCATCTCCGTGCTGGTGTGCGTGCCCAAGATTCTCGACGTGCTGAAAGAGTATCTCAGCGGTGTTGCACCGGAAACCGCCCAGGCGGCGCCGGCCGGTGAGAAGTTCTGGAAGCGCTGGTGGCGCTACCGCCGGGCCCACAACCTCTTTGGCATGAAGTTCTGGAGCTTCATCGTCGGCGGGGCCGCGCTGGATCCCCAGCTCGAAGAGTATTGGGGCAACCTGGGCTGGGCTGTCATTCAAGGCTATGGCCTCACCGAAGCCGCGCCCATCGTCACCCTGAACCATCCGTTCCACTCCAAACGCGGCACCGTGGGCAAGCCGATCGCCGGTGTGCAACTGCGGATTGCGCCGGATGGTGAGGTGCTGGTGCGCGGCGGCAACGTCACGGCCGGGTACTACAACAATCCAGAGGCGACGGCGGAGGCATTTGAGGACGGCTGGTTCCACACCGGCGACATCGGCGAACTGGATGAATCCGGGCGGCTGATGATCAAGGGCCGCAAGAAGGAAATGATCATCCTGCCCGACGGCCGCAACGTCTTTCCGGAAGATGTCGAGCGGGTGCTCCACACGGTGGCGGGCGTGCAGGATTGCGCCGCGATCGGCCTGAAGATGAATGGTGGCGAACGAATCCACGCGGTGCTGATCCTGATGGCGGGCATCACCGGCGAGGACGTGGTCCGGCAGGCCAATGCCGCGCTCGAGGATCACCAGAAGGTGCGCGGTTACACGATCTGGAGCGCGCCGGAACTGCCGCGCACGGAGGGCACGCGCAAGCTCAAGCGCCGCGCGATTCGCGCTCAGATCATGGGCGACCTGCCGGCCGCCGCGCCCACGGCGAGTCCCGATGGAGTCGAATCGCTGTTGGCCAAATGGACATCGGGCCGAACATTGGATGCCGGCACGTCGCTCGACGATCTGGGCCTCTCTTCGCTGGACCGGGTGGAGTTGATGGTGGCTCTGGAGCAGCAACTGGGCGCGCCCGTCGACGAAAACATCTTCGCCGGCGCCCGCACGGTTGCCGATCTCGACGCGCTGCGCCGCAATCCGGCCGCCACCACCACGCACGCCGAGACGTTCGAATTTCCGCGGTGGAATCGCAGCCGGTGGGCGCTCTGGCACCGCATCTTCCACCTCAATCTCTGGGTGCTGAACCTGGTGCGGATCTTCGCCTGGGTGAAGGTGGAGGGCCGCGAGAACCTGGCCGGCATCGATGGGCCGGTCATCTTCGCCGCCAATCATCAGGGCTACTTCGACGGACCGGTTCTCTTCATCGCCATGCCCTGGAAGTGGCGGCACAAGTTGGCGCCCACCATGCGCAAAGAGTTTTTCGCCGCGCATTTCGATTGGCGCAAGTACGGCCTGTTTTCGTGGTTCACCAGCAGCCTGAACTACTGGCTCTCGTGCCTGATGTTCAACGCCGTGCCGATTCCGCAGCGGGAGGCGGGTACGCGGCAATCGTTGCGCTACATCGGGGAGCTGGTGGAAGAGGGTTGGTGCCCGCTGATCTTCCCCGAGGGCAAGCACAGCCTGGACGAAACCATCGGGCATTTTCAGGCGGGCGCCGTCATGATGGCATCACGCCTCAAGGTGCCGGTGGTGCCGATTCGCATCCGCGGGTCCAACCGTGTCCTGCGTCCCGGCTGGCTGTTTCCCCGGCCCGGGATCGTGGGTGTCCGCATCGGCGCGCCCCTCCGATTGGAGGGAGAAGACTATCAGGCGCTGGCTCGCCAGCTTGAAGATCGTGTCAGGGGGATGTAAGATGCGGGCAACCATGAAAAAGCTCGCGGCGCTGAAGCTGCTCGCGGCGCTGTCAATTCTGGTTGTGCCGGTTGTCTGCCTCGCCGCCGATGACGCCAAGAAGGCCGGTCAGGTTTATGCGCGTGGCGTGCAGGCCGAATCGGCCGGCCGGCTCGACGAAGCCGTCAGTCTCTATACCGAGGCCCTTAGCGCGCAGCCCCAGATCGCCGCGGCACTCAAACGGCGCGGCCGCATCCTCCAGCAGAAAGGACAACAGGCAGCGGCGGCGCAGGATTTCACGGCCGCCGTAGCGCTGGCGCCGGCCGATGGCGAATCCTGGAAGCTGTTGGGCGACGCCAAGATCGGTGTGCTGGAATTTAGCGCCGCCACCGCCGCTTACCAGCGGGCTATTCAGATTGGTCCCGCCACTGCCGCACTCTACCGGAATCTGGCCCTGGCACAGACCAGCGCGGGTCAAAAACAGAATGCAATCGAGTCTCTCAATCAGTGCGTCCGCCTGCGCCTCGACAACCCAGAGCCCTATCTCGCCCGGGGGCGGATCTATGCCGGTCTCGAAAAATACCACGACGCCATCGAGGACTTCGATCGGGCGCTGGCCCTGCAACCCGAATACCCCGATGCCTATTTCGCTCGCGGCCACGCTCAGGGGCAGTTGGGGAATTTCGACAAGGCAGTGGCCGATTTCAATCTCGCTCTAAAGATCCAGCCCGACCCGGCATGGCCTCTGCGGGCCGAGACTCTCGCCTATCGTGGCGCGGCCTATGACACGCTGGGCCAAAACGAAATCGCCATGAGCGACTACACCGAGTCGTTCACTCTCAGACCAGATAATGTGCGGGTTCTGATGGCGCGCTCGGATTTGTATGCCCGTCTGGGGAATCACGCCGCGGCACTGGCGGATCGCAACCGGGCCGTGCAACTGGAGCCCAACAATGCGAATGCCTATCTTGTTCGTGGCGGCAGTTACCACATGCTCGGCGAGCACGAGAAGGGCTTGGCCGATCGTACCCGCTCCATCGAGCTGAATCCGCGCAATGCGCAAAGCTGGCTGGCCCGGGGCAGCGCCTATTATCTGCTGCACCAGAATGAAAAAGCGATAGTGGATCTCGAACAGGCGCAGCGGTTGGACCCGCTCAATGCGGAGATTCGTGAGGTTCTATCTCGCGCCCGCGACAATAGAGCCGTCAGGCCGGTGGAAGCGAAGCAGGAACCAGTGCGGTCTGCGGCCGCGCCAGCGCCGGTGGACGTCCCGCCGTCGCCCCCGGCCGTTCCCTCGGCCAAGGCCGTTGCCGTCCGCCCGGCGGCGCCCCAAGAGGTGGCCGTGGCGTCGAAGCCGGTGGATGTCCCGCCGCCGTCGCCCCCGGTCGTTCCCGCGGCCAAGGCCGTCGCCGTCCGCCCGGCGGCGCCCCAAGAGGTGGCCGTGGCGTTGAAGCCGGTGGACGTCCCGCCGCCGTCGCCCCCGGCCGTTCCCTCGGCCAAGGCCGTCGCCGTCGGCCAGGTGACGCCCCAAGAGGTGGCCGTGGCGTCGAAGCCGGTGGACGTCCCGCCGCCGTCGCCCCCGGCCGTTCCCTCGGCCAAGGCCGTTGCCGTCCGCCCGGCGGCGCCCGCGCGCTCTGCCATCGTGCTCAAAGTGGAATCGCCCAACAACGCCGCGGCAGACGCCGGCAGCCTCCACAACACCGGGCGCGCCCTGTTGCAGCAAAACAAATTTCCGGAGGCGATTGAAGCGCTCACGCGGGCAGTGGAGCTCAAGCCTAACCTGAGCCTCGCCTGGAACGCCCGCGGCTACGCGTATATGCGCCTCGGCCAGTGGGCGAAGGCCGTCGCTGATTTTGACCAGGCGCTCAAGATCGACCCCAACTACGAGAACGCGAAGACGAACCGCGACAGCGCGGCGGCGCGCCTCAGGAAGTAGCCCGCTTGTAGACCTCCATCGTGAACGGCCCGGCCGCCGAGGCGCCGCCGTCGAGATGCAGCACCTGCCCCGTCATATACTCTGCCGCCGGCGAGACCAGATACAGCGCCAGTTCCGCTACCTCGGACGCCAGCCCCATGCGCTGCATCGGAATCGTCTTGCAGCGCTCCTTCAGCCGCTCCACGCCGTATAGATGTTCCATCATGTCATTCCACACCGGACCCGGCGCGATGCAGTTCACCGAAATCTTGTGCGAGGCCAACTCCACAGCCATGACGCGCGTCAGAGCTTCCACGCCGGCCTTCACGGGGGCATACGCCGCAAAGCCGAACTGCCCGAAGCCGGCGGCGATCGTCGAAATCTGAACGATCCGCCCGCCCGCGCCGGCCGCCATCACGCACGCCGCCGCCTGGCTGCAATAGAACGCGCCGCTTAAGTGGACGTCCACCAATTGACGCCAAGTCTCGCCTTTGAATTCGAGAAACGGCTCCATCTTCACCACGCCCGCGCTATTGATCAGGATGTCGAGCCGGCCGAACTTCTCCATCGCGAAGGCGGTGAGCGATGCCGCCACGTCCTCGCGGGCAATGTCGCCCAGGAAAATCTCGGCGCCCTCGCCGCACTCCGCCCGGGCCTCCTCGGCCCGCGCGGCGTCCATGCCGTGGATCACAACGCGGCAGCCTTCGTGCGCGAAACGCACCGCAATCTCGCGTCCAATACCTCTCGTCGAGCCGGTGATGATCGCCGCCTGTCCCGCTAGTCTCATGCAGACATCAAATCACACTGGCCGCCGCCGGTTCCGGCTCGCCGCCGCGGTCCCCTGTTTCCTTCATCCACAGGTCCAGGCGCGCCGCATACCCAGCCACCCGCTGCCGCTGGCGCGGATCCGCCGCCAGATTGCGCACCTCGTGCGGATCGGTTTGCAGGTCGTAGAACTCTACCTCCGGCTTACGGGCCGCCATGAACAGAGACTGCACCGCGTTCAGCCTGCCCTGCGTATGCAACTCCTTCATCGCCGCCAGCGTCGGGTACTGCTGCTCGATGTACTCGTTGAACTGAGTGTAGGGACGCTCCGGCATAAAGTTGCGGATGTAGGCGTAGCGCCGGTCCCGCACCGCGCGGATGCGATCCACGGTCATGTCGCAGCGGTCCCGCGCGGTCACCACATGCTCCCGCGGCTTCACCCCGCTATCGAACAGTGCCTGCCCGTGAAAGTGACCCGGCAGCGCCAAGCCTGCCAGCAATAGCGCGGAGGCCGTCATGTCCAGCGACAGCACAGGATCCTCGCGTACCGCGCCGGCCTTGGTCACACCGGGGATCTTCGCCATCAGCGGCACGTGCGTGCCCGCGTCGTAGCACCACTGCTTGCCCCGGATCAGGCAGCGGCCGTTGTCGCCCATGAAGAAGATGGCCGTGTTGTCCAGCGCGCCGTCCTTCTTCAGTGTGTCGAGCAATAGGCCCACTTTGTCGTCGAGCAGGTTGACGCAATCCATGTAGTTCGCATACTCATCGCGCACCACGGGATGATCCGGCCAGTAAGGCGGCAGCTCCACTGAAGCCGGATCGATCAGCCGCTTCTGTTGCCGCGCCTCGACAAACGCCGGGCCCTTGTGCGTTGGCGCGAAATTCACCTGCGCGTAGAAGGGCTGTCCCTTGGCGCGCTGGTTCCAGTGGGTGCCCTCAAAGGGCGGCCCATCCACGGCGAAGTTGAAATCCGTCTTGCCCTCGCCGCGCGCGCCGGGCGCAAACTGCAGGACGTTGGCCGTGAAGTAGCCGGCGTCGCGCATCCGATGGCTCAGCAGCCGCGCTCCGTCCGGCAGCCGGTAGCCGTCCTTGCGATGGCTGCGATGATGCTGGGTGCCCGTCGTCGTTTGGTACAGGCCGACATTCAGGGCTGAGCGGCTGGCCGAGCAGACCGGCGCGGTGGTGTGGCAACGGGTGAAGCGCACGCCCTCCTCCGCCAGCCGGTCCAGATTTGGCGTCCGCACCAGCGGGAATCCATAGCAGCCCAACTGCGGGCCGAGATCCTCGGCCAGAATCCACAGCACGTTGGGGCGGTCATTGGCGGTGCCGCTCAGCGTGCGGACAAATGCCGGCGCGGCCGTCAAGGCAGGGAGGAGTTCACGGCGGGTCATGGTATTAGTAGACACCAACATCCCCATTTGTTCCCTTCAATCTCCCTGCCAGCGTCTGATATCCTAATAGATGTTGAGTCTTCAGGGTCTGAAATATTGATCTGCGTGATGCTGAGCGAGTAGTGTGCTTCGCCGCCGCGGGTTACTACAGTCGTTACTGCCAGGTTCGCTTCGCGGAGACGCATCCCGTTGCGCAACCCGGGGTCAGGCGGTTGGATGGCAGCAAGGGTCGTTGCCTCCAGACGCCGGAAGCGAGTTATTACAATTGGGAGAATGCGATATGAAAATAAGAATATTGAGTAGTCTGCTCATCCTCATCGTGGCCGCTTCGTCCGTTTGGGCGCAGGCGGTTGCTGGCCTGGCGGGTGTATCGGGCACGGTTCGCGACGCCTCCGGTGCCGTGGTTCCGGGCGCGACGGTCGTTTTAACCAATGAAGCCAAGGGTATCCGGCGCGCGATGGAAAGCAACAACTCCGGCGCCTTCAATGCTCCTTCGCTGCCTCCTTCATCCGGCTATTCCTTGACGGTCAATGGCAAAGGTTTCTCCACGTGGGAAGTGAAGGGCTTCGAGTTGCAGGTTGGCCAGACTCAGAGCTTCTCGGTCACCCTGACCGTCGCCTCCTCCAGCACAACCGTGGAAATCTCGGCGGTTGCGCCGCTGGTTTCCGACACCAATGTTGGTGTTTCGCAGGTCGTCGGCCAGGCGCAGATCGACAATCTGCCGATCAACGGCCGCCGGGTGGACTCCTTCGTACTGCTGACGCCGGCCGTAACCGATGACGGCACATTCGGCCTGGTCAGCTTCCGCGGCATCGCCGCCGGCAACGCCTTCCTGACGGACGGCAACGACACCACCAACAGTTTCTACAACGAGAATGCCGGACGCACGCGCATCTCCACCCAGATCTCCCAGGACGCGGTCCAGGAGTTCCAGGTGCTCTCCAACGGCTTCTCCGCTGAATTCGGACGCGCCATGGGCGGCGTCATCAACACGGTTACGCGCAGTGGCACCAACGACGTGCACGGCACGGCCTACTGGTTTTTCCGCAACCGCACCCTGAACGCGACCGATCGCTATGCAGCCGGCATCAACGCGCCGGAGTGGCGGCATCAGGCCGGCGGCAGCCTGGGCGGCACTATTAAGAAGGACAAGCTCTTCTACTTCGGCAATGGTGAGATCGTGAAGCGCAACTTCCCCGCCATCAACCGCATCATCAATAACAACCTGACCGATCCCACCGGCAACTTCATCCCCGCCGCCAACTGCACCGCCACCGCCGCCCAGTGCACGGCCGCCATCGACTTCGTGCAGAAGCAGATGAACGTGCTCGTTCCTCGTACAGTCGAGTCTTACATGGGATTCGCCAAGCTCGATTGGCGCCCGTCCGATCGCAACTCCTTCAGCTTGAGCTTCAATGCCATGCACTGGAAGTCGCCGCACGGCATCCAGACCCAGGCTGTGCTCACCAACGGCAACGCGCTGGCCAACAACGGCAACTCCACGGTTGAGACCCGATATGGCAAAGTCTCCTGGACGTCCATCGTCACGCCGAACCTGGTCAATGAGGTCCGCTACGGATGGTTTAAGGATCGCCTCTCCGATCCGGGCGCCTCGGACCTCTGGCCCTCGACAGGCTCGCTCTATCTCACCATTGCCGGCACCACCGTCGGCGCCGCCCAGGCTTATCCCCGCACCTATCCGAGCGAGCAGCGCCATCAGTTCGTCGACAACCTCAGCTGGATTCGTGGGAGCCACTCCGCCAAGTTTGGCGTGGACTTCCAGTCCACGCAGGACTGGATGAACCAGTTGTACAACGGCGCCGGCGCCTACAGCTACGCCAACATCACGGCTTTCGCCAAGGATTTCACCGGGAACACCACGGGCGCCAAGAACTATCAGACCTTCTCCCAGGCCTTTGGCAACCCCATCCACAGCCTCCGCACCTCCGACATCAACCTGTATGCCCAGGATGTCTGGAAGCTGAGCAAGAAGGTGACCTTCAACTACGGCGTGCGTTACGAGAAGTCCTTCCTGCCCCAGCCGACCATGACGAACCCCAACCTGGCGCTGACCGGCCGTGTTCCCGGCCAGAGCAAGAACTTCGCCCCTCGCGCTAGCCTGGCCTATGCGATGAACGAGAAGACGGTCCTCCGCGTCGGCTACGGCATCTTCTATGCCCGTATGCACGGCAACATGCTGGATTCGCTCTTCCTGGGTAACGGTCTATATCAGACCGCCATCTCCATCAACAACACCCAGGCCGGCTCGCCCCTCTTCCCGAACGTGCTCCCCAGCGCCACCGGGCTGCCGGGCGGCACCATCGCCCTCACCTATGCCGCTGAAGGCTTCCGCAGCCCCTATTCGCAACAGGGCAACCTGAGCGTGGAACGGCAGTTGAGCCGCGACATCGGCCTCACCGTCAGCTACATCTGGAGCCGCGGCATCGCCATGTTCACCCAGCGCGACATGAACCTCGGCCCGCAGGGTCCCGCCGTCACCTACAAGATTCTGGATGCCAGCAAGACTCAGGTAGGCTCGTTCACCACGCCCACGTATCTATTCGCCAACCGCGTGGACACCCGCTACGGCAGGATCCTCCAGGTGGAGAATGGCGGCCAGTCCTGGTACAACGGCCTGGCGATCCAGGTCCAGAAGCGCATGGCGCACGGCCTGCAGGCCCAGGTCTCCTACACGTGGTCGCACGCCATTGACACCTCCAACCAGGGCGGCGCCAGCAATAACATTTCCTCCACGTTTAACAACGCCACCTACAACGGCGACTACTCTTTCGATAAGGGTACGTCCTCGCTGGATCAGCGCCACCGCGCTTCCATCAACTGGTTGTGGGCGCCCAAGTTCACCTCCAGCACCTCGGCGTTTTCGCGCTTCCTGGTCAACGGCTGGGAACTCTCCTCCATCACCACGATGGCGTCTTCCCACCCCACCACCAGCACGGTGACCTTCAGCGGCAACACGAGCAGCCAGTTCCCTGGCGTCAACCTCGCCTACACGACGCTCAACGGCGCCGGTGGCTGGAACCGCGTGCCCTTCCTGCGCACCGGCAACATCGACATCGACCGCGTCTTCCGCGTTGATGCCCGCATCGTCCGCTCGCTGCCCTTCACCGAGCGCGTCAAGGCGAATCTGATGTTTGAGGCCTTCAACGCCTTCAACACGCAGTACAACACCGGCGCCAACTCCAGCATGTACACGGCTGCCGGCGGCTCACTGACGCCCATTGCCAACGTTGGCAACGGCACCTCTTCGCAGGGCTTCCCAGACGGGACCAACGCCCGGCGGGCCCAGGTTGCGCTCCGGTTCATCTTCTAAGGAACCAGGACGCGCTATACTAATGTGTTGGCGAACCCGCGTCCTTCTCCGGGCGCGGGTTCACCGTTTAGGAAACCAGAATGATTATCCTGTTCACCACACTGCACGTCATCGTGTGCCTGTTTCTCGTGATTGTTGTGCTGCTCCAGAGCGGCAAAGCAGCTGACCTCGCCGGTGCGTTCGGCGGCATGGGCTCGCAGACGGCCTTTGGCCCGCGCGGCGCCGCTACCGTGCTCTCCCAGGCGACCACCATTGCCGCCGTGCTCTTCATGATCACTTCGCTCTCTCTCTCGATTCTCCACACCCGTCTGGGCGGCGGTACCGCCGGTCCGTCGGTTCTGGATAAGGCGCCTGCCGCCACCCAGCCCGTCACGCCCAAGGCGGCTACGCCGGCCCCCGCTCAGCCCGCTGGCCCCATCAAGATGGAGCTTCAGGACGAATCCGGCAAGACCGTTGCGACCAAGGAAATTCCGGTGCCCACCGATCCGAAGAAGGCTCCAGCCGCGCCCATGAAGTAGCGGGCAAGTTTGTCGTATAATTGAATTTGCCAAGCGGGTCCGGCGCAATCCGGATCCGGCAATGCGGTCGTGGCGGAATTGGCAGACGCACTAGCTTGAGGTGCTAGCGGGAGCAATCTCGTGGAGGTTCAAGTCCTCTCGACCGCACCATTTCAAAAGCCGCTGTATCTGGATGATACTGCGGCTTTTATAGTTTTCTGGCTCTACGCCAACAACGGGGGCAGACCCCAATTCCAGACCTTCCTAAGAACATAGCACCTGCACACGTTGCCGGTAGTTTTCGAAGTTGCGGAACCCGTAAGCCTGCCTGCTGATTGTCTCCATCTTATTGTGAAATCCCGGATCGAGGTGGAAAACGGCGGCGAGCGGTCTGAACAGGAGATCCAATTGGTGGACGACGGCAAGGTCCATCCGATTCACCTCTTCGCCGGCGTGTCGGCTATGCGGACGCTCGAAGAGGCCACGGTTTCGCCAAAGACCACCACCTAACATCTTTCCAGGCCGCACGTAGCAACAGTCTGCGTCCGGAACGGGTTCTCGATCAGATTGAAAGGCGGCGGTCGCTTGGTTATGACACATCTCTGACCCGTTCAGCCCGAACGACGAACCGGTCGGGTGCGGAACCAACGAAGTAGAAGGGATAGCAGGTGACGAGGGTGAGGATCTCACCCCCGCCGGGCTCCAACACCGCTATTTCGACGGGCGCCACGATCCTGGTAGACAGGACTCGATACCGGTAGTCGCCGGCCAAGGTCCGGAGGGTGATGAGGTCATTTTGCTGGATGTTCCGCAACGGCCGGAAGAAGGTGTCGCGATGCCCGGAGAGGCCCACGTTGCCCGGCTGGCCGGGGAGTGCGGTACCAGCAATATGACCGACCGCGCGCCGAAGGGTTTTTGAGCTCGTACCCTCCATGATGATCGCGGAAAGGCCCAAGCGAGGAATTTCGATATGTCCGATCAAGCCGCCCGACACGGCAGGCAGCGACGCACGGGCGGAGGCGGGGAGGGTCAGCAGTTGTCCAAGCTGGCGGCGCTCCTCTGCTTGAAAGACCCAGGTGTCCATCAGGACAAACCCGCAGTAGCCCAGCAGTGAGACGGCAGCGGCGAACAGAACCCGTCCGGTCCAGAGTAAGAGCCGCGCCATGGCCCGCTGGGGCAACACGAGTCTCATCTGTCTGCTCCGTCTTTGAACGGTGGCGATTCCCCACCCGCAACATAACCGTCGCGGGCGCGCACGGAGAGCTTCCCCGCGCCTGCCGCCGCCGCCACTACGCGAATGGCCCGGTACGCGCCACGCTGTGCTGGATTGGCCGGTACATAGCCGATGGTGTATTGATGGCGAATGTCCCTGGCGATGCGCTCGCAAACGGCTGGCAACGCGGAAAAGTTGTCAGGCATGTAGGCTTCACCGCCCGTCGCCCGGGCCAGGCGGTTGAGCACGCCCGGATTCCGGTCCGGGTCATCCTCGTCGAAGATCCCAACGGTGTAAACAAGCGCGCTGGACTTCGCGGCCATCGTCAGGGCCTCTGCCAACTTGCGTTTGCTGGCGTTGTCGCCGCCGTCGCTGATGACGATGAGCACCTTTTTCTCGCGTCCGCCGGTCTGGAGCCGTCCCAGAGCCACACTGACCGCGTCGTAGAGCGCGGTCATGCCGTCAGCGGGCGTCTTCAAAATCGCATTCTCGAGTTCGTCCGGGCGATTGGTGAAGCGGGTGGATTCCGGCAGGCCCAGGCTCACGTGTTCGTTGAAGTTCACAACGAACATCTCATCCTCCGGGTTGCTGGCACGTACGAAGGTCCGGGCCGCCGTGATCACATCGGCGAGTTTTCGCTTCATGCTCCCGCTGTGATCGACAACCAGTCCCACGGTCACCGGAGTGTCCTCATGCCGGAACAGGCGGATGGTTTGCCGGACGCCCTCCTCGTAGACCTTGAAATCCTGTGCCCGCAAATTGGAAGCGAACCGGCCCTTGCCGTCACGGACGGTGGCGTGGAGTACGACGAGATCTACGTTCACTGAGATCCGATAGGTATCAGGCTCCTGCGGGTCGACAGGCGGCACCTGTTGTCCGGTGGAACGCGCCATGCCAAGGGGGAAAAGCGCAAGAATCGCCCACGCACGATACACGCCTGGAGAGTGATCCATTCCCGCCCCTTTCACGATGCCAGAATTCGCCGATACTCAGGCTGCCACATGGCGTCCTGGACCTGCTGGATGACGTCGCTCAACGGCGCCCGGGCCAAGCCTTCAGCATCCGCCGCCTCGGCGACAGCCGCCGCCACCGTGACCGACACGGTACGCAAGTCGTCAATCTGTGGCAGCAGCGACGCTCCGGGTTGGAAGACAGTCACCATGCTGGAAACGGCGCTCGCAGCCGCAGCGAACATTCCATCGCTGATCCGGCTGGCTTGCGAAACGATCGTGCCGAGGCCGAGTCCGGGATAGAGCAGGGCGTTGTTGACCTGCGCTACGACGTAGGTGGTCCCCTTGTATGTAACTGGAGCGAACGGACTGCCGGTGGCCACCAGCGCTCGCCCCTCGGTCCAGGCAATCAGGTCGGCCGGGTTGGCCTCGGCCCGCACCGGCGGGTTGGACAGCGCGAAGATGATAGGCCGTGCGGTATGCGCCGCCATCTCCTTGACGATGTTTTCGGTGAAAGCGCCTGCTACGGTGGAGGCGCCGATCAACATTGTCGGCTTCACCCGGTGTACCACCTCAGCCAAGCTAAACCCGTTACCGTCCGCATCGCGATTCCAGCCTTTGCTTTCGGCCGCTGGCCGGGCGTAGCTGGCCTGGTAGTCACGGAGTTCCCCGACCATGCCGTTTGTGAGCAATCCGCGGCGGTCTACGCACCAAAAGCGCCTGGTTGCGTCCTTCTTGGATAGCCCATCCCGCATCATGGCGTCGCGAAGCTGATCGGCGACGCCAATGCCTGCCGTACCTGCGCCGAAGATGACCACGCGGTGATTGCGCAGCGGTATACCGCAGACGCGGACCGCGGATATGGCAGCCGCCAAAGTGATGGCGCCGGTTCCCTGCATGTCGTCATTGAAGGTGCAGATGCGGTTCCTATACGCCCCGAGGATTCGCCTCCCGTTGCTGGGCGCGAAGTCCTCCCATTGCAGTAAGGCATTGGGAAACAACGCCGTCACGGTCTCAACATAGGCCGCGATGAATGCATCGTACTGCTTCCCGCGCACCCGGGTATGCCGATTCCCAATGTAGGCAGGGTCGTTGAGCAGGCTCTCGCGATTGGTCCCGACGTCGATCATCACCGGGATCACTCGCGTCGGGTCAATCCCACCTGCGGCCGTGTAGATCGCCAGCTTGCCGATTGACACTTCGATGCCGCCCACACCCCAATCGCCGATTCCCATAATCTGCTCGGCATCGGTTGCGATGATCAGGTCGATCTCGTCGGAGCTGACGTCGAGGTTGCCGAACGCTTCCTCGATGGATTCCGGGCTGTCGATGGAGAGATAGACTCCGCGCGGGCGGCGGCACTCGTGATGATACTGCTCCATCGCCATGCCGACGGTGAGATCGTTGACGATGGGGATCATTTCCCGCAAGTGCTCTGAAAACAGCCGGTAGAAAAGCACTTCGTTGCGATCGTGCAACGCGGTGAGGTAGATGTTCTTGCTGATTGCATCCGGCAACCGGGTGTACTGGATGTAGGCGCGCTGGACCTGAATCTCCAACGTGCTGATGTCCGGGGGGAGCAGGCCCGTCAGGCCCAGACTCTCTCTCTCCACCGCCGTGAATGCCATACCCTTGTTCAACATCGGAGTGTTAAGCACGGCCAGCCCGCGGGACTTGGTTTCGTAGTGTCCGTCGCCGTTCCTCCGGTGCTTTAGCGCCGTGGCAAGCAGGGGAATCACTCTTGGTCTCATGCTGATAACTCCTCTATTTGCTCCGCAGCCCTCGCACCGCGCGCTGCGGGTGGCGCGCGGTGCGAGGACTTCCAAAGCTGCTACTGAACGCGAAGCTGAATGGCACGGACCGCGAAGGCCGCACCCAGGGACATCAGGCCCAACAGGGCGATCAGGGGCAGCGTACTGGCCGTCTCAGGGAGTTTCTTCTCCTGGACCGGCTCCACAGGCGGCGCCATCCGTACGGCCGGCTCCGCTGGCGCCGTCGCTACCAACGTTTCGGCCGGCGGAGGGGTAACCACCTCGGCGAGTTGCACTTCCTCACCGGACGGCTTATACGCCATGATTGGCGCCCGCTTCAGTTCCACCACAACCGGGGCGTCGGCGGACTTGATGGGTTCGGCGACTTCCACTGGCAGTTCGGCTGTTGTGAAGAGGACGGGCGTGTTGGTGGTCTTGGCCAATTCGATGGCTCTCGCCTTGGGATAGACGAACTCCTCGCCCCAATTCCTGCCGGGGTAGAACCATGCGCGCAGTGCTTCGGGCTCGCCAGCCGGCCGCTCGGTGAATGTGATCACGGTCTTGTTGGTGGCCTTGAGGCGATAGTTCGGGATTGCCAGAACCGTGGCGTAGATGGCAGTTTCGTCCTTGTTGAAAATCTGAACGATGTGGCGGTCTGACTGTGAATCCAGGATCTTGAACACATATGTGCCGGCGGGCAGCACACCCCACCCCGTGAGGTGGACCCCCGGGATCTCCACCGGGGCACTGAAGGTGATCACCGTCTTCTTGTTCCACTCGTCGGCCTTTGCGCTCGGTGCGAGTGCGACGCCCATGAGCGCCACGCAACACACCGTTGTAACTACATTCAAGGTCTTCATTTCTTCTTTTCCTTCTTTTGGTCCGGGACCTTCTGGTCCGCTGCTCGTTTCGGTTTGGTGTGAACCCGATCGCCCGAGATTGGACGACCAAACGCGGTCATCGTGTCAGGCGAAAGCTGCTTACATTGCTCCAGAGGCCGACAGCCTGCAACAGCCATACGCAGACCACGACAACTACGACGACGTTCAAAATCGTTTTGATGCTGGAGGCCATGGGTATGAACCTGTTGATCAGGAACAGCCCGACCCCGACGACGATCAAAAAGACAACAACATTTAGCAGAGGCATTTGTTGCTCCTTCATGCAGATCTAGAGCAATCCGACGACCAATTCCCGGTTTGCAGGCAACCATGCATGGTTCATCGCTCTCCAGGGCGCGGCGTCCGACGGCCGATGGTCATATGACCGCATGTGGGCGGTTTGGAGATGCCGCCGGACCGTGCCGGGCTGTATGCAGCTATTGACCCCCTAGCGGCAATTCCCTGTGAATCGACGCCCGTGGCGCGGCGAGCACCTCAACCGTCGGTTTGGCCCGTGGCGTGATCTAGATCTCCTCCGTGCCGGCAAATCACGAACCGAACCGTCGAGCGTGAGCGTATTCCGGCCATGAAGTGAGGAGAGCAACTTGAGAGTGAATAGAAGTTGGCTGGTGGCATTGTCGTTTTGGGCTGTGACAGCCTACGGCAGCGCGATCAATGTGAACCTGGGAACGGCAGGCTCTTTCGCGGTCCTCGCGGGATCCACAGTCACCAATACCGGACCAACCACGATCCACGGAGACTTGGGGCTGTGGCCCGGAACCGCAATTACGGGATTCCCTCCGGGGCTTGTCAGTGGCGGAACCACCCATGCCTCGGATGCCGTCGCCTTGCAGGCGCAGAGCGATCTGACCCTGGCATACATCGCCGCCGCCGGCCAGTTGGGCGGAGTCAATCTGACGGGCCAGGATCTGGGCGGCCTCACACTCACACCGGGCGTCTACCACTTTGATTCGTCGGCGCAACTGACCGGAGTCCTAACACTCAATGCCTTGGGCGACCCGAATGCAGTTTATGTCTTCCAGATGGGGAGCGCCTTGACTACCGCCAGTAACTCCTCGGTTGTGTTTGCCAATGGCGGACCGGTCGATGGCCTCTATTGGCAGGTTGGCAGTTCCGCCACTCTTGGCACCTCCACGGCGTTCGCGGGCAACATCCTCGCGCTCACCAGCATCACCCTCAATACCGGTGCGAGCATCACGTGCGGAAGCGCCCTGGCTCGTAACGGAGCGGTGACGCTGGACACCAATACCATCGACACGTTGGGATGTGGAACAACGACCGGTGGCGGAGGCGGCACTGGTGGTGATGGCGGTGGCAGCGCTGTGCCCGAGCCGCAGACTGCCGCGCTGTTTGGCGTGGGACTGCTCGGGATGATTGGACTTTGCCGGAAGTTGCGGAAGCAGACAGCATAGGATCTCCACCCACGAAAATGAAACCGTTGCAGCGTTGCATGACCGCATTTGGTCAGTACTCCTATGATTCGTCGCCCAACGGTGCTAGTATTAAGGCCGCTGCCGGCCCCGACGTTCAGCCGCCCGCGAGATTCCATCGGCGAGTTGCGATTCTGTCTTCTGGTCGGTTTCAGATCGCCTGGTCCGACGGCGGGAAAGGTTGATGCTCGATGTGCGCTGCTGCCTCGGAGTCGTCTGCAAACCACTGGCTTGTGGAAAACGGCCCAAGAGAGCTTGAGCTGCTATTCCGTGCGATCGTCTTTCATCCTTCCGCACCGATCCTCATCACCGACGACAACGGCAACTCCAGGGATGCCAGCGTTGGTGTGGGTAAGCTCCTAGGGGTATCGCGGGAGAACGTCATCGGCCGCCGGGTGGGCGAGTTTGTACCGCCAGAAGTAGAGCCGCAGGTGGCGCAGTTGCTGACCGAGTTGCAGGAGCGGGAACAATTGGAAGGTACCCTCCGCCTGATGGGCCCGGACGGTATTCATCGAGACGTTGCATACGTCGCCAAGGGGAACGTGTTGCCGGTGCGGCACGTCCTGGTCCTGCACGACAGGGCCGAACCTCACGCCACGGCCGAAGCGGATGCCGATCCGATTCCGTCCTGGGTGCAGGACTATGCGCTCTACCTGCTGGACGTGGAGGGCTGCATTGCCGCGTGGTATTCAGGTGCGGCACGTATCTACAGCTATCAGGCTGACGAGGCGATAGACCAGCACGTTTCGCTACTCTATCCCGGAGACGATGCTCTGGCGACCAAGCTCAAGGACGAGTTCCGGCGGGCCGCGTCGGAAGGCCATACGGGAACCGAAGGCTGGCAAGCCAGGAAAGACGGCTCTCGATTCTGGGCCAACGCCATCACCATGGCGCTCAGAAACGAGAACGGCGAGTTGCAGGGCTTCGCGAGAGTTGTGCGCGATTTCAGCGATCGTCACGAGCGTGATGAAAAGCTGCGGCGCAGCCGGGCGCTCGTCCGGCCAATTCCTCTGCAGTCTACTATTGCGGGCGTGGTTTCCGGCGAATATGACCGTGTGCCGGAGGTCAACGACGCGTTTCTGCAACTGGTCGGATACACTCGCGAAGACCTGGCAACCGGCCGGCTGAACTGGCCGGAGCTCACTCCGCCGGAATACACCACGCTCGATGAGTTGGCGCATGAAGAAGGGCTGAGATGTGGAGCCTGCACGCCTTTCGAAAAGGAGCTGATCCGGAAGGATGGGACCCGGATCCCGGTCCTGGTTGCCACTGCGGTCCTGAAGTTGTCCCCGTTCAAATGGATCACGCTGGTGCAGGATCTGCGGGAGCGAGACCGTGTGGAGAGCGTGGAAGAGGAAGCAGTCGAACCCGGACAGGACTTCGGAGAGATTGTGGGCAGCAGTACGGCTTTGCGCCGCATTCAAAGGCAGGTTGAGCTGGTTGCTCCCACCGACGCGAATGTGTTGATCCTGGGCGAGACCGGCACCGGGAAGGAATTGGTGGCGCGGGCCGTGCACCGGTTGAGTCCTCGGAAAAATTTACCTTTCATCACGCTGAATTGTGCGGCAATTCCAACAGGGCTGCTCGAAAGTGAACTCTTCGGTTACGAGCGAGGGGCTTTCACGGGCGCCTTGTCGCAGAAGATCGGGCGTTTTGAAATGGCGCACCGGGGAACCTTGTTTCTCGATGAGGTCGGCGATATCCCGTTGGAGCTGCAACCCAAGTTGCTGAGGGCATTGCAGGACAAGGCGTTCGAACGGTTGGGCGGCACCAAGACCATCCCGATTGACGTGCGGCTGGTGGCGGCAACCAACCGGAACCTGGCCCAGATGATGGGGGACAAACTCTTCCGAAGCGATCTCTATTACCGGCTGAAGGTCTTCCCCATCACGACGGCTCCGCTGCGGGAGCACCCCGAGGATATACCGACTCTCGCCCGGCATTTCACCAAGAAGTACGCCCAGAAGATGGGCCGGCAGATTGACAAGATTCCGACAGAAACAATGCGCGCCCTAGCCAGTTGGACTTGGCCGGGCAACGTGAGGGAACTCGAAAACTTCATTGAACGGTCTGTCATCCTCACCAGCGGCTCCAGCCTTCGCGCTCCCTTGGCGGAGATCCGGCAGGATGCCCCTGAGGCCGCCGCTAGCGCCACGCTGGAGCAGGTGGAGCGGGATCATATCATCCGTGTGCTCCGGGAGTGCGGAGGGGTGGTCACCACCGCCGCCACGCGTCTCGGACTGCACCGCACCACCCTGAACGCCATGATGCGCAAACTCGGCATCTCCCGCAAAGACGTCTGACGGCGACATCTGTCAGCGGCCGGGCAGGGACCTCACACAGCAGCGGCCGCCCTCGCGATGGTGTTGATCATCGCGAGGGCGGCCGCTGCGGTATCGCGAATGGCCTAACGCGTGGCTGCCTTGTAGCGATCCTCGAATTCCTTGATCTGACGCTCGGCCTCGTCCTTGGCCAGTCCGTAGCGCTGCTGCAGCTTGCCCACGATCTGGTCCCTGCGGCCCGCGGCCACATCGAGGTCGTCGTCCGTCAGCTTGCCCCACTGCTCGAGCATGTTGCCCTTAAACTGGTTCCAGTTTCCCGCGAGAATATCGTTGTTCATGTAGTTTCTCCTGTCAGTTGTTTCCGATGTTACGTTTGGGGACGGCCCAAACCCCGGTTTCCAGCCACGCTACTCATTTGCCCTGCGCGGAGGTTGTCGCCTAGTGGATGACGCCAACCATGTAGGCAAGGAGGAGGACCAGCAGAATAGTGCCGAGCCCAATGCCCGCACCCCCGCCATAGCCCCACCGGCTGTGGCCGTAGTATCCGCCGCCGCCGCCCAAAACGAGCAACAGAATGATCAGTAGTATCAACATTTTGACTCGTCCTTTTCTTTGAACAATTGCTCGCGGCCGGCTGGGAAGCTATGCCTTCTTGCCCGTAGCGAGGAGTACGACGCCGCCAATGAGCGCCACCGCGCCCGCGATGGGAGTCAGCGGGACGTTGTGTGCCACTTCGCGGGTGGCGTGAATCGGCCCAATGTCCACGACCTTTTCCGAGGTCGTATAGGTAAACCCACCCCACGCAAGGCCAACCAAGCCAATCACAATCAAAACCACTCCAAGAGTCTTGTTCACATCAGCCTCCTACGATGCGGTTCCGGCCCAGCGTGCGAAAGACACGCGAGCGGAGACCCGCCCGCCTATTCCCCAACGACCTTTTCAATCTCGCCAACCTTCTTCAGAATCTTGCCAGCGAGCTTCTCTTCCCGGCCTTCCGCCTCCAGGTTGGGGTTCTTCGTGGCGTGGCCCACTTTCTCTTTCACTTCACCTTTGACCTCATGAAGTTTGCCTTTGATCTGATCGGTCGTACTCTGTTTCATCTGGTTTCTCCTTTGTTGTTCCTTGCCACACCGGCCAGCCGATGGCTCGCCGGTCAACCCTCGATGCGGGGCAGGGAGCTCCTCCACTCCCCACCCCAACACATGGCTACCCGAATGATGCAACCTTGCGGTCGCTGGGTAGCCCGCACTGGCCTAGCCAGAGATCGTAAGATCCTGCGCGCCGGTCTGGTTCATCAGATCCATGGCACGGTTGAATTCATTGGACGTATCGCAGCAAACGAACATCAGAACCCCGCCTTCTTTGATGCGTCCTTCATAACGTTTCGCGCGGTGCCTGGCGATGCCCATCCCGGCAAGCGCACCAGGAATCCCACCGGTTGGGCCGCCGACTCCGACATCGGCAAGCGCCGCCACGATCGGGCCGGCTGCAACCAGAGGACCGACTCCTGGTACGGCAATAACTCTGATCCGGGCCAGTAATCCCAGCGCACCGCTAATCGTGCCGCGCGCCGCAAATGCGGCCGCACTATTGTCTGCCGCTTTGAGGTGCTCCTCGTCGGAAGCGCCCTGAAGGTTGTGACGGAAGGGAACAAGCACGGAGATGTCAGCGTTGCTGAAGCCAGCGGCCAGGAGACCGGCGACACTGAGTTCAGCGTGATGCTTGCTGTGGTAGATGCCAAATACTGCTGCTGCGGACATAATCGAACGCTCCCATGAACTGCCGATCTCTGCAGGCCCCCGTCTTGGATCGCGGCGCTTTCTGTGAGGTGCGGGGTGATGGAGCCTACACGGAAGGAGGCCACGGATACCAGAGTGAGCGTCAGTGTGCTGGCTCTTATGATCTGGAAGCGTGCCATACAACCGACTCAGCATTTCGAGGCCCAATTTCAGAGGCGAGGGTCGCGCGTAGCATTTCACGCGCGATTCATTGGGAATATTGGGCGAATTGCCTGGGAACGTGACAGGCACGGTTTTGCCTGCATCGCTGGAGCGATCTCACCGTGACCATATTCGGTCACCTGACCACATAGCGTTAACCAGCGGCGCCGGCGCCAGCAGCGCGCCCCCCTCCATTTGGGTGATTGCCTGAGTACCTTGCACAGATTCCAGGTTTATTGGCGTTTGGCCCTCCCCATGCAACTAGGGAGCCTGACCGGTATCGAATCAAAGGATGAATATGACAACTCTCAAATCGTGTTTACTGGTGCTGGCGGCAGTGGTCGCCGGGAGTCTGGCAGGCTGCTCAGCAACGGCTACGAAGTCACCTGACGTCGCTGACAGTGTCCGCAAATCGCTGGATAACGCCGGCTACAAAGACGTCTCTTCGAGTCAGGATCGTATCAAAGGCGTCGTTACACTCAGCGGGCATGTGCCCACCGATAGTGACAAGGCAAACGCGGAATCCCTTGCACGGGCCATCGCCGGACCTCAGGTTGTGTCGAACCAGATTGCAGTAGTCCCGCCCGGCGCGGAGAGTGACGCTAAGACGGTGAACTCGGACCTGGATAAGGGCATCGAGAACAACCTGAACGCGGCTCTGGTGCAGGAGAAACTCCACGACAGTGTCAAATACGCAGTAAAGAATCACGTGGTCACCCTGAGCGGCGAAGTCGCCTCTCAAGCGCTGCGGGCACGGGCCGAAGCGGTTGCGGCGGCGGTACTGAATGTCCAGCAAGTAGTGAACGAGTTGCAGGTGAAGGGTCAGAAGGCCACCTCCTCCAAGTAGAAGAGACGAGGCGCTGGCCTAGAAGGTGAAGAGCCATGACAAAGAGCAAGTTGAACTCATTCCGGCGAGCCTTGGAGACCGGGCTGGCTGAACTTGGAAACGGAAACAGGAACCGCGAGGTGATAGCGATTGAGCCGACTCCCGATGAGATGGATCGAGTTCAGCATGTCAGCGATCGCGACTACGCCATCAGCAGTCTTGAGAGGAACTCCAACCGCCTGGGGGAGATCCGGCGGGCTCTTCACCGCATGGACACTGGGACGTTTGGGCTCTGTCTGGGCTGCGATGAGGAAATCACTCCCAAGCGCCTGGCGGCCCTCCCATGGGCCTCATACTGCATCGCCTGCCAGGACGCGGCAGAGCGCGGGGAGAACGCACAAGGGGACGAAATCGACACGTCGTTCCTAATGACCGCCTGACGCGCAAGTGGGCGGTGGGTTTTCGAATAGTGAGTGCCCACCATCGGGCAAAGGAGAGTTTCATGCTTTGGACACTGGTTGCTGTTTTTCTGATTTTGTGGCTCCTCGGGTTTAGCTTCAGCATTGGCGGAAGCTTGATCCACGTGCTTCTGGTTTTGGCGTTGGTGGTTTTTGTCATCAACCTGGTCAGCGGACGCCGGGGCGTAGCTTAAACCCGTCGGCGGCGCGACGGAAACAGGCGCTCACAAGCCGCCATGACGGACGGTTGCCGAAAAGCGTAACCGATGTTGAAACGAACGGAGGTCATGACCATGCGATTCATGCGAGGTGTTGGCAGCACAGCCGTGTTACTGCTCTTCGGCACGGTAGTCCCTGCGTACGCGCAGCAGGACAAGCAGGATGAAAAAAGGGATAAGCAGGACAGGCGTCAGGAGCGCGGGGAGCAGCAGCAGCAACAGCGGCCGCAGCAATCCAGGCAGGATGCCCGGCCGCAGCAACAGCAGCAGCCCAGGCAGGATGTCCGGCCGCAGCAACAGCAACAACCCAGGCAGGACGTCCGGCCTCAGCAGCAGCAGCAACAGTCCAGGCAGGACGTCCGGCCTCAGCAACAGCAGCAGCATCAATACCGGCAAGACGTCAGGCCCCAGCAACAGCAGCAGCAACAACAATACAGGCAAGACGTCAGACCGCTGCAACAGCGGCAGCAGGCAATGGCATGGCAAGAGAGGCGCGGATGGGCACAACAGGGTGGCGCCTGGCAGGCGCATAGCACCTGGGAGCAGGGCCAGGCTCGACGTTGGGAAAGCGAGCATCGCAGTTGGGCGCAACGTGGAGGGTATGGCGGCTACTACATTCCCCAATCCAGCTTCACACTCAATTTCGGCAGCCAAAACGGGTTTCGGATGCAGGGCCGCCCCACGATGTATATGGGCTATCCGCGCTTCAACTACCGGGGCTTTTCATTCCTGCTTGTAGACCCCTGGCCGGAGTACTGGCAACAGAACTGGTACGAGAACGATGACGTCTACATCGACTACGAAGACGGCTACTACCTTCACAACCGCCGGCATCCAGGAGTCAGACTGGCGATTACGGTAGCCATGTAACTGAAGAACCACATCGAGGTCGCATCGGTGCCCGCGGCAGGCCAGAAGGTCTGTCGCGGGCATTTGGCGTCTCATGAAAGCCGCTACCCGACCAGAGCTAGGTGGCCCCGCCTGGCGATAAACTCGCGAATCTATACTCGGTAGTTCGAAGTGGGGCCGGTTCTTGCCGTGACCATTTATCGCCGGTTGCCCACCGGCGGTCACCCGACATTCACGAAATCGGCGGGTTTATCAGGTGTCCCAGCCAAGGTAAAGCCACTGCTGTCCAAGACGATTTGAGAGCACCAATGCGAGGTGTACAGGCCGGGCAGATGAGGATCGGATGAGCATGGGCGGGCAGCCCTTGTAGAGTTGGAGGTGCAAACCAAAACCAACCGCAAGGATGTACCCACCCA